>NZ_BAAGTO010000004.1:0-489405 GCF_054781875.1 Spirosoma pulveris | reverse complement strand
TCGGCGCGATAGGCTTCGACGACCTTCCAGCGGAATAGGTGTCGAGTTTTCTTTTTCTTATAGCCTAACAAATCATTAAGATACGTATTCATACTGGATTCTGACTAGATTTTCCAGTAGCATACGTTTTCCACAAACGCGCGTCGTTTTAGTATCTTTACACAACGTTTGACGCTTTTTTGCCGCTATGTTTCGCCTTGCCCAGAATCCTGCTTTTGCCAGCCTGTTGCCTTCGTTCGAAGGTGAACTCTATTTCGATGAATCGCCCGAGCATACGGCCCAACGGATTTTGTACGCTACCGATGCCTCCGTGTATCAGGAAATGCCCATTGCAGTAGCGCTGCCGAAATCCGTTGCCGATATAAAGCGGTTACTACGCTTTGCGCAGCAGCATAAACTGGGGTTGATTCCACGGGCGGCCGGTACATCGCTGGCCGGTCAGGTAGTGGGCAGCGGCATCGTTGTCGACATCTCGAAACACTTTGGCAGCATTGTTGGCATCAACGCGGCCGAACGGTGGGTGCGGGTCCAGCCGGGCGTTATCCGCGATGATCTCAACGCCTTCCTGAAACCGCACGGACTGCTTTTCGGCCCCGAAACCTCCACCGCCAGCCGCGCCATGATCGGCGGTATGATCGGGAATAACTCCTGCGGGCTGCACTCCATCATCTGGGGCACCACCCGCGACCACCTCCTCGAAGTAAAAGCCGTACTCAGCGACGGGGCAGAAGTCACGTTCGGGCCGCTCAATCAGGCGCAATTCGATGCCAAATGCCGGGGCGAAAACGTCGTGAGCCCGCTCGAACAGCGCCTGTACGTTCAATTCCGCGACTGGCTGTCAAAACCAGACGTTCAGAAACACATCCGCGAAGGGTTTCCCAAGCCCACCGTCAGCCGAAGAAACACCGGCTACGCGCTGGATGCGATGGTGATGTTTTGGGCAGAGGGCAGAGGGAGCAGGGCAGAGGGTAATACAGAGGAAGCTAAATCTGGGTTTCCTCCTATGCCCCATGCCTCAAACCCTTTGCCTTATACCCCAAGCCCTCTGCCCTCTGCACCCACCTTCAACTTCGCGCACCTCATTGCCGGTTCGGAGGGGACGCTCTGCTTCATTACGGAGGCCAAGCTGAACTTACTACCGCTGCCGCCCAAAGAATCGGCGCTGGTATGTGCGCACTTCGACACCATTCGGCAATCGCTGGAAGCCAATCTGGTGGCCCTGGCGCACAACTGTTCGGCATCGGAACTGGTCGATGACTACATTCTGCAACTCACCAAAACCAACATCGAGCAAACCAAAAACCGGACGTTCGTTGAAGGTGACCCAAAAGCCATTCTGATGGTCGAGTTTTTCGACGAAACCGTGACAGGTGTCGGCCAGAAAGCGCAGGATTTTGTGGATGCCCTACAGGAAAAAGGGTTGGGATACGCCTATCCAATCCTGTTCGATACCGAAACCCAAAAGCCCTGGGCGTTACGCAAAGCCGGGCTGAGTATCATGTACAATATTCCCGGCGACGATAAACCGGCGAATGTCATTGAAGATACGGCCGTTGATGTTCATGATCTACCGGATTATATCGACGAACTGGACCGCATGGCCTGGGAAAATCACGGACTCAAACTCGAATATTCGGCCCATGCCGGGGCGGGTGAGATTCACGTGTTGCCGCTGATCAACCTCAAGTCATCGGAAGGACGCGCCAAATTCCGGGCGTTGTTGATGGATACGGCCCAGCTGGTCAAAAAATACGGCGGTTCGCTCTCCGGCGAGCACGGCGACGGGCGGTTGCGGGGCGAGTGCATCGCCTTTATGCTTGGCCCCGAAAATTTCCAGCTGTGCAAAGACGTCAAAGAGCTCTGGGACCCGCAAAACACCTTCAACCCCGGCAAGGTTGTGAACACGCCCCCCATGAACGAGTCGCTGCGGTCGGAGGCCGACGTGGTGATTCCGCAACCCAAAACCGTGTTCGACTTCTCTAAAGACGGCGGCTTGCTGGAACTGGCCGAGAAATGCTCCGGCTCCGGCGACTGCCGCAAAACCGAAATCTCCGGTGGCACAATGTGCCCGAGTTACATGGCCACCCGACGCGAACACGACACCACACGCGCACGGGCCAATATCCTGCGGCACTTCTACAGCAATACCGAAAAACCCCTTGCGAGCGACTACGAAGCCGTTAAAGATGTACTGGATCTGTGTCTGTCGTGCAAAGCCTGTAAAGCCGAATGCCCCTCGAGCGTAGACATGACCCGGATGAAGGCCGAATTCACCCAGCAGCACTACCGCGAGAAAGGTGTTCCGCTCCGGGCAAGACTGGTAGGAAACTTTACGAGACTTATGTCACTGGCCAGTAAAGCACCCTGGACGTACAACGCTATTTATAATAACCCGACACTCCGGAAGGCAGCCAACCGCGCCGTTGGTTTCCATCCCGACCGTACCATGCCGGAGCTGGCGAAAACGACGTTGAATAAATGGTGGTGGGAACAGAAAAAAGAAGAGAACGAACGGATTGGCCGTGAAACGCGCAACAACTATTGGCCGTCGCTTCATGCCAAACCTTCCCCGCTCCTCGCGCCTAATTCCCAGCTTCTTCTTTTCATCGACGAATTCACGAATTACAATGATGTGGAAGTCGGCCAGAAAGCAATTCTGTTAATGCAGCGTCTAGGCTATTCTGTCACCATTCCCGAACACGTGGAAAGCGGCCGCACGTATCTGTCGAAGGGTCTGGTAGACGATGCCAGGACCATCGCTATCCGAAACGTGACCTTACTCAAAGACCTCGTTACGGACCAGAAACCGCTGGTTGGCCTTGAGCCTTCCGCCATTTTAACCTTCCGCGACGAGTACCCGGTCCTCGTGCCGGCTGAACTTAAAGAAGACGCCGAACGCATCGCGAAAAACGTTTTCCTGTTCGAAGAGTGGCTCGCCCGTGAAGCCGACGCCGGACGTGTCGACCGCAATCTCTTTACGACCGATGTTCAATTGGTGAAGGTACACGGACACTGTCATCAGAAAGCCCTGTCGTCCATGATTCCGGTCAAGAAAGTACTGTCGCTGCCTAAAAACTACACGGTTCAGCTGATTCCGTCGGGTTGCTGCGGCATGGCGGGCTCATTCGGGTACGAAGCCGAACATTATGAACTGTCGATGCAAATTGGTGAAATGGTGCTGTTTCCGGCTGTCCGGCAAGCCGAAACGGCCATTATTTCGGCGGCAGGCACCAGTTGTCGGCACCAGATTAAGGACGGTACCGGTCGCAAAGCCCAACACCCCGCCGAGATTCTGTTCGACGCGCTGTTGTAATGCGTTTTTTTGCAGCGTGGTTGGAAACTGCATAGCCGTAGGCTAAATCAAAATTACAATGGTTAGCCTGCGGCTACGCGGGTTTATACCCAAGCTGCAAAAAACCTTTTGCCTTTCTGGTGGTTCTCCATAGACCTAAAACATTCACATTGTCATGGAAAACAACGCAAATCTCTCCGATGGAGCCAGACAGGCCGACACAGTCTCCAGCGAACACGCTGAAACAATGTTCAGTGCCGATCAGGCTGAAACCAATATGGTGAAGCTGGTTGATGGCAAACTGGTCTCAATGGGCGACACGGAAGATGATGTCTCGGATGATATGCCCCGTATCCGGCTGGGAAGCGACGAAGAGCGCGCTCTGACCGGCGACGATAAAAAGAAATACGAAAACTCGGATGCTGCCCTGCGGGCCGGCACCATGTTCGACCCCTCGGTAATGCCCGACGATCCAATTGCCGTTGGCGACATTACGGGTAATCCGGATGCCGGTTCGGGTGTTAATACAGGCTTGCCGTCTGAAGACGCACCAGAAAAGAATGAAACGAAGACCAATTCATTCGACGGATGGAATTTCATTGGTGGTAATTATCCGTCTGCCGATATGATTCCGTCTACGCCCGGCACGCCTGACCCTTTGCAACCCGTTCCGGGCATTCCCGAAACGCCACCGGCACCGCCGGTTCCCGGTCCTGAAATTCCGGATCTGCCCGGTTCGCCAAATCCAGTCACCCCGGAGATTCAGGAGCCCGATCAGCCCGATCGGTCGCATGAAATCAACGCGGTAACGTTAAGCACTTTCACCTCGGGTTTGCCCAGCGTAATGCCGCCGGACGACCTGGAAACAAGCGAGCCCGTGGCCGGAACAGAGTATCAGGGGGCAGCCGCCGGTCCGGACGATACCGGTATGGAAGACAAGCCCGATACAGGTGACTCGGCCCGTCCGTACGATGTCAACGCCAAGGATACGCATACGAATCAGCCAGGCGAACGGCCGGAGGAAGCCAAAGAAGCGCAGAACCTCCCCCGCGAGCTGGCCGACGAGAGCAGCGTTACGGCACAGGATATGATCTCCGGTTCGGACCGCTCCGACCAGAAATCGACGGATGGACTGGATCGCAAATACAACGACCCGCAAGCCGCCCGCGACATGGCGAGTTGATGAATAAAATGAACGTAACGCGGCTGGAAAGCTACGCCCGAGCATGGTGTCACAATCATTTCGGGCGCGGCTTTCCAGCCGCGTTACTTTTTTTTACATTTAGCCTAAAATTCCAAACTACATGAAAAAGCTACTTATTCCCTGCCTTTTGCTCAGCGCCTTCGCGTTTACAGCACCTCCAAAGTGGACAATGTTGTTCGACGGCAAGACTATTAAAGGATGGCATAGCTACCACAAGGACGGCGTAGTCGGCTGGTCTATCGAAGATGGCGCCCTAACGCCCGATGGCACCGGTGGCGACCTCGTGACCGATAAAGAATACGAAAATTTCGACCTGGAGTTCGAATTTAAAATTCCCAAAGGCAGCAACAGCGGTGTCGTTTACAAGATCATCGACAGCCCCGACATCAAGTCAACGTACATGTCGGGACCTGAGTACCAGGTGATCGACGACAAAGGCTATGTGGATGGCGACGGGAAGCCCTACAAGCTGAAAGACACCCAAATGACCGGTGCCAACTACGATATGATCCCTCCCTCCGACTTTAGCGTGGCCAAGGCTCCCGGCGAGTGGAACAAAGGCCGCATTGTGGTCAACAATAACCACGTTGAGCACTACCTGAACGGCAAAAAGCTGGTCGATTACCAATATGGCTCCGACGAGTGGAAAGCACTGGTAACTAAGAGCAAATTTGCGAACTGGCCCTATGCTACACCCCATGCGAAAGGCAAAATAGCCCTGCAAAACCACAGCCCTAAAGAGCGCGTGTGGTACCGGAACGTAAAGATTCGGGAGTTGTAGACCTGCACGCAAAAGTAAAAGGCCCTATTCTGTTAATCGGAGTAGGGCCTTTTGTTTAATTATTAGTCTATTAACTAGCATCCATTTAAGGATTATTGAATTGGCGCGTTTTCCTGCTCTCTCAGCAACCAGGCCTTTAACCAAAAAGTCTACCTTTGTGGTATGATAGCCCCGTCTTCGCTCTATCCGGTTACTCCCCCCTGATGTAAAGCCCCTGCTTTTCGTAGTGCATGTATTATGCTGGCCGATCTTCATCAGCCAGTGGGTCTTTTTTGTCTATCAGGCTATATCTCCATGAATCAATATTTGAATTTATTCGACTTCAAGCAACGCGTCGATTACAAAAATGAAGTGCTTTCCGGCTTAACAGTGGCTCTTGCCCTCATTCCTGAAGCTGTCGCTTTTGCCTTAATTGCCGGTCTTTCGCCCCTGACGGGCTTATATGCTGCGTTTGTCATGGGCCTGGTTACGTCTGTACTAGGCGGACGGCCGGGTATGATTTCCGGCGCAACGGGTGCCGTCGCCGTGGTAATCGTCGCGCTTGTCAAGAGCCACGGTGTCGAATACATCTTTGCGACGGTAGTGCTGGCGGGGCTCATCCAGATACTGGCGGGTGTTTTCCGGCTGGAAAAATTCATTCGTCTGGTGCCGCATCCGGTCATGTTCGGCTTTGTCAACGGGCTGGCCATTGTTATTTTCCTGTCGCAGATGGACCAGTTTAAAGTGGTCGATGCCACGGGTACACTGCATTGGATGACGGGGCCACCGCTCTTTATGCTACTGGGGCTGGTCGCGCTGACGATGCTCATCATCTGGGGATTGCCCCGCTTAACCAAAGCCGTTCCGGCTTCGCTGGTGGCTATTATTACGGTTTCACTGTTAACCATTGGCCTGAACATCGACACCCGCACCGTTGGCGACATTGCGTCCATACAGGGCGGCTTTCCGCCGTTTCATATTCCGGCGGTACCCTTTACGCTCGAAACGCTGTCGATCATTTTTCCCTATGCGCTCATTGTAGCGGGTGTGGGCCTGATCGAAAGCTTACTGACCCTGAATCTGATCGATGAAATTACCCAGACCCGCGGCCGGGGCAATAAAGAGTGCGTAGCGCAGGGACTGGCCAACGTAACCAGCGGCTTTCTGTCCGGTATGGGCGGCTGCGCCATGATTGGCCAGAGCCTGATCAATATTTCGTCCGGTGCACGGGCCCGACTGTCGGGCATAGTGGCTTCGGTTATGCTGCTGTTTTTTATTATCGTCGGTGCGCCAATAATTGAGAAGCTGCCTATGGCGGCACTCACGGGCGTAATGATTATGGTCGCTATCGGCACGTTTGAGTGGGCCAGCCTAAAAACTTTTGGCAAAATGCCCTGGCATGATGTACTGGTTATGGTGCTGGTAGCGGGCATCACTGTTCTTTTCCACAATCTGGCGCTGGCCGTGCTCGTTGGCGTTATTATTTCGGCGCTGGTGTTTGCGTGGGAAAACGCCCGTCGGATTCGTGCCCGGAAATACGTCGATCGAACCGGGGTAAAACATTACGAACTGTACGGCCCCTTGTTCTTTGGCTCCGTGATGGCTTTCCGGGAAAAATTCGACGTGGCGGGTGACCCGAAGGAAGTAATTATTGACTTCAGAGACAGCCGGGTGGCGGATATGTCGGGGATCGAAGCCCTCAGCAAATTGACCAGTAGCTACCAGCAGGCGGGCAAAACGATTCACCTCAAACACTTAAGCGCCGACTGCCGACGTCTGCTGACAAACGCCGACAGCCTTATTGACGTCAACATTTTGGAAGATCCTGATTATACAGTGCTGGCGGATGACTAGGTATGGGCCATCCGCCAGCGATAGTTTAAGTAAAGAACCTGACGCACGGTTAGCGAAGAGTGTCTCGGCTCTAGTTGCCATCAATAACCCCGCGCGGTATTATCGGCTCGGGGGTCGGATGCGCCTTCATAGGAGCCGTCGGGGCGTACTAACACGCAGTCCATACGGCCAAGCGTATTGCTGAGCTGTTCCAGCATGTACCCCCGACTTTTCAACGCGTCGATGGTCGTGGGGGAAAAAGCCCCGTTTTCAAAAATCGTTTTGTCAGGCAGCCACTGGTGGTGGAACTTCAGCGCGTTGACCGACTGCTGCATGGTCATGCCGTGTTCTATTACGTTCAGGATCGTCTGGTAAACCGATGTCATAATGGTTGATCCGCCCGGCGTGCCGACTACCATGAATAGTTTGCCGTCTTTTTCGAGGATGGTTGGCGTCATGGAGGATAACATGCGTTTGTGGGGCGCAATGGCGTTTGCCTGGTTGCCAATCAGTCCATACATATTGGGCGATCCAGGTTTGATGCTAAAATCGTCCATTTCGTTGTTCATGAAGAATCCGGCACCACCAATCACCACCCGGCTGCCGTATCCACCGTTGAGGGTAGTGGTAATACTCACAGCATTACCTTCTTTATCGACCACCGAAAAGTGGGTTGTTTCGAGGCTCTCGTAACCCGGAATGGTACCGCCCCGCACCGCCCGGCTGTCGGTTGCTTTGGCCCAGGAGAAATCAGTCCAGCGGGTGCGCAGGTACTCGGGGCTCATCAGTTGCCCGGCGGGTACCTTCACAAAATCAGGATCGCCCAGAAACTTGGCCCGGTCGGCATAGACCCGGCGTTCGGCTTCGATCATGACCTGTACGGTGCTGTCCCGATTCCAGCCCCATTTACGCAGCGGGTAGGGCTCTGTAAAGCGCATCATCTGCACCAGCGCAATACCACCGCTTGAGGTGGGCGGCATCGTTATTACGTTGTAGTTTTTGTAAGCCGCCAGAATGGGGTCGCGCCAGATGGAGTGGTAGTTTTTCAGGTCTTCCTGCGTAATCAGGCCCTTGCCGCGTACCATTTCTTCGGCCAGCAAACGCGCCGTTTCGCCCTCGTAGAAACCCGCCCGCCCCTGCGCCTGAATGCGCTGAAGGGTTTTGGCCAGATCGGCCTGTATCAATAAATCACCCTTGTGCCAGGATACCGTGTCGGTTGGGGCCGCACTTTTCAAAAAGTACGCTTTGCCGGGATTGATCGTGTTCAGGTCCGTTTTGATCCGGTTGAGTCCAAGCGCGTCCCGTTCTGTTAGTGGGAAGCCTTTGCTGGCGAGGTCGATGGCTGGTTGCAGCACCTGCGCCCAGGTCAGCTTGCCAAACCGCTTGTGGGCTTCGACCATCCCATCCACCGAACCGGGCACGCCACTGGCCAGATGCCCGCTGATGCTCAGTCCCGGCCGGACGTTCCCCAGCGAATCGAGGTACATATTCTGAGTAGCGCGTCCGGGGGCTTTTTCGCGGTAATCGAGCGAATACGCTTTCCCGGCCTTATCCCGGTACACCATAAAACCGCCCCCGCCAATGTTGCCCGCGCCGGGGTATACCACCGCCAGCGCAAACTGAACCGCAACGGCCGCATCGACCGCGTTCCCACCCGCTTTCAGAATAGCCAGTCCCACCTGCGAAGCCTCGGGATGGGCCGATGCCACCATACCGTTTCGCCCGATTACGCCAACCCGGTCCGAAAAGAACGGCTTAATGGTTGGGTCCTCATCGCGGTATTGGTAAACGCCCTGGCTCTGCTCAACTTTCGTATCGGCAGCAGCGGTTTTAGGCGATTGTGTTTTGCAGGAAGCGACCGCCAGCGCAAAACCGAACAGGCAGTAGAAAGGAACGAGACGTTTAGTCATAGGGCTTCAGATTGCGGTTGTATTCCGTTAATTTACAAAAATAATGTTATCCCGACGATACCCAAATCCGCCACTTATCCGCCCGAACCTTATACTTGTCCAAAATGGTTTGGGGAAGCAGAGTCATTATCGTACTTTCATAGCTGGAGTTGTACTGACAGAATATCAGTCAGGTAAAACGCCCTTTCACTCTATCGCTCTTTAAATCAGGTGAAGTTCCTTCGTCAGACTTTTGAAAGTTTCCGGTTTGCGTGGCAGGCACTGCGGTCGAATCTGCTGCGTACACTGCTTTCTCTACTGGGCGTAACTATTGGCATTTTTGCCATTATTGCGGTTTTCACCCTGGTCGATTCGCTGGAGGGGAGCATCCGTACCAGCCTGTCGTTCATTGGCGATAAAGTCGTTTATGTGCAGAAGATGCCGTGGTCTTTTGGAGGAGAGTATCAATGGTGGAAATTCTTTCAGCGGCCTGAGCCAAAATATTCTGAATACAAATTCCTGAGCGAACGACTGGAAAACGCCAAGGCTGTTGTGGCTATGAGTTTCAAAGGGCGCGTCACGATCAAGCGGGAGAATAACAGTATGTCATCCCTGATTCAGGGAACAACGCTGGATTACAATGTTATTTCGGATGTGCCGATTGAGAACGGGCGTTACTTTACCCAACAGGAAATTGATGTGGCCCGCAACGTGGCTATCATTGGTTCCGATGTAGCCGAAAACCTGTTTCCGGGCGAAGACCCCGTTGGCAAAACCTTCAAGATCAGCGGACTTAATTTCACAGTTATTGGTGTACAGCGCAAAAAGGGTGAAAGTCTGCTCAATGTAGGCGGCAACCCCGATATCAAATGCCTGATTCCGTACGGTGCCTTTGCCAAAATGTTCAACTCCATCAACCCCAACCTCACCATCACCATCAAAGGGTACGATACGGACGAAGGGCTCCTTGAGCTGGAGAGCGAGATCAGGGGATTGCTGCGCACCCGACGCGGTTTACGACCCATACAGGACGACAATTTTGCCATTAACCGACCGGAAGCAGCGGCTCAGGCCATTGGAGGAATCTTTGCGGTGCTGACAATCGCCGGCTGGGTAATCGGCGGCTTCTCGATCTTGATCGGTGGATTCGGTATTGCCAATATTATGTTCGTCAGTGTTAAAGAACGTACGAATATTATCGGTATTCAGAAGTCGCTGGGAGCCAAAAATTATGTCATCCTCTTTCAATTTCTTTTCGAAGCTGTTCTGCTGAGTCTTGTTGGCGGACTGGCGGGTATTTTTCTCGTTTACCTGCTGTCGTTCATGAGTTTAGGCAGTCTGGAGCTGGTTCTTTCGGCCAGTAACGTTGCCCTTGGCCTGGGCGTCTCGAGTGCAATCGGGATTATATCCGGTATCGTTCCGGCGTTTTCGGCCGCCCGTCTTGATCCCGTCATTGCCATCCGGGCGAAATAATTTCGCCGGTTTGTCCGGCCCGGAGAAGTCCAAATCCTTCCTGAATACGTATTTATACCAGTAACTGACGGCGCTGTCGTTCTTTTAATGACTACAGCACCGTTGTTATTTGTTTACCATTTTAAATAAGTAAGAAACTTACTCTTACGTAATAGAGTTACCTATACGAAAGTGAGTTTCCCTATTTATCGCTTATTTAATAGTCTCATAACGTACGCTTGCCAATAGTTTGCTGATTTCTTCTTATTCTTGTTTTTCTTTTCCTTGCTTTTCTACTCAGCAAACGTTCCGTTCGGTCATCTTACTCTTCGTCCTGGCTTTGCGTTCATCACTTTTTTCAGAAAATCCTATTCAACATTTTTAAGGTAACCCTGAGTTCATTCGCCTTTTACATTATTTACCTATCCACCAGTAAACCCGCGTCAGCAGATCGAGCCGGGTATTCAGAATAGAAATCATTACACGGCAGCCTCAGTGTGAGTTATGCTACTGTTTCGGTTCGACCAATCGTTAACCACTCATGACAGGAAGTAGCCGAACCGAGTTGTCAGTCAAACCCGATTTACAGCTAATTACAAATTCTCTGGTCATTATCTCCGGCAAATGGCGTCTGTATATTATTTTGACGCTTGGGGAGCAAACCCTTCGGTATAGCCAGTTAAGCGGCAGAATGCCGGAAATCAGCCAGAAGATATTAGCCAGCGAATTAAAAGCACTGGTTACCCTGGGCGTCCTGAGTCGGGAAGTCTATGCAGAAATTCCGCCACGAGTCGAATATTCACTCACCGAAAGAGGTCGGTTAACACTGCCCATTTTACGGCAGATCCAGGAGATCGGCCAAATCCTTAACTAAATTCTTGATGTCAGCTCAATTAAAATTTAAAGACAAAACCCGCTCACAATTCTTTTCAACAGTCCGTAAACGAGTCGATGCCCACTTCGTCGAAAATGGAGTCTCGCCCAATGCCAACGCGGCTATGTGGCGGAAATCCAGCTTTTTCCTGATCGGTTATGCAACGCTTTACGGCCTGATTCTATCGAACCAGTTTAGTTTATGGGCCATGTTGGGCCTGGCCATTGTGCTGGGGATGTTTGCCGCCTTCATTGGCTTCAACGTTTCGCACGATGGCCTGCACGGGTCGTTTTCGTCGAAGGGCTGGGTAAACCGGATTATGGGCAACAGTTTTTACCTGCTGGGAGCCAATCCGTATATCTGGAAGATTACGCACAATATCGTTCACCATACGTACACCAACATACCAGGTCACGACGAAGACATTGAACTGGCACCGGGCCTGGTACGGCTGGACCCCCAGGAAGACCTCAAACCCTGGCACCGTTTTCAGCAATGGTACACCTTTCCGCTCTATGCCCTGGCGTCGCTGTCGTGGGTATTTCGGAAAGACTTCGTGAAGTTCTTCAAGAGCCGGATCGGCCATCACGACAATTCATCGCACCCCCGGCAGGAGTATGTAAAACTGTTTGCCTCCAAAGCCATTTATTACTTCTTCTTTCTGATCCTGCCCGTTATCGTGCTGGACCTGACCTGGTGGCAGCTGGCCGTGGGCTTCATCATGATGCACATTGCCGAAGGGCTGGTACTGGGACTCGTTTTTCAGCTGGCGCACGCCGTAGAAGGCACCGACTTCCCCATGCCCGACGAGCGGGGCGACATACAGGAAGCCTGGGCCGTTCACCAGATGCGCACGACGGCCAATTTCGCTCCCGATTCGGCAACAGCCGCGTTTTTCTGCGGTGGCCTGAACCGGCAGATCGAGCACCACTTATTCCCGAAAGTGTGCCATATTCACTATCCGGTGATTTCCAGAATTGTGAAAGATACCGCCCACGAGTTCGGCTTGCCTTACCTGGAGAACCGGACTTTTGGCTCAGCCCTTTTGTCGCACTTCAGGTTATTACGGACTTTGGGCCGTACTGAACCGGTAGTGGTACCTGCCCCCGTTTTGGTCAGGCAACAGGAGCCTGTTCCCTTCGTGTAACGTAAGGACCCGTTTACCCATGCATCTGTAACTCACCCTTAACTATATCATCATGGCATCGCAGCAGGACCTCGACTTTACGTACACGACGATTGACAAAGTTTTTCGCCTGAGTATGGGCGAAACCGGCGATTACAGTGGTGCCATGTACAACGGCGATTTCTCCCTGACGCTTGAGCAGGCGCAGGAGCAAAAGCACAAATTCATTGCCGACAGTCTCAACGTAAAAGCCGGGTCCAAAATACTGGATATGGGTTGTGGCTGGGGACCTTATCTGACCTACGCCACCCAAAAACGGGGGGCAATCGGTAAAGGGGTTACGCTTTCCAAAGGCCAGGCCGAAGCTTGCCGGGCCAACGGACTAGATGTCGATATTAAGGACTGCCGCCTGATAACACCCGCCGATTATGGCACCTTCGGTGCCGTTAGCTGCATTGGCGGGATGGAGCATTTCTGTTCCATTGAGCAATATCTGGCCGGAGATCAGGATAAAGTCTACGCCGATTTCTTTAAGAATCTTTACGAATTGCTACCCGTAGGCGGTCGGTTCTACATGCAAACCATGGTGTTTGGGAAGAACATGATTCCTTACGAGGAAATCAGCCTCGACGCGCCCAAGGATTCAGATTCGTATATGCTGGCGCTGATGATTGCCCAGTTTCCGGGTTCGTGGCTTCCCTACGGACCGGAGCAGGTGATCCGCAACGCTCAACCCCTGTTCAAACTTGTTTCTCAAAGCAGCGGTCGACTCGACTACATCGAAACCATTGGTCAGTGGCGTAAACGTTTCCGGGCTTTTAACCTGACAAAATACGTACTCTATGCTTCGCTGCTGCCAAAACTGTTGACAAATAAACCCTTTCAGGATTTGATTGCCGTATTCCGGAAAAGCCCGAACCGGGTGTGCTTTCAGCGAGAAACGATGGAGCACTACCGATTGGTCTTCGAAAAAGTATAGTTCAGGAAGTGTCCACCTCATCATCAGCCATGTCTGTCCGTGTCGCTATTCACCACCATACCCGATATGATTACGATCGGGTAGTTTTTTTGTCACCTCACCTGATTCGGCTCCGGCCGGTGGCACACAGTAAAGCCATCATTGAATCGTACACGTTAACCATCCAACCGGCCAATCATGTTGTTCATTGGCAACAGGACCCGTTCGGAAACTTCATAGCCCGGGTCGATTTTTGGGAATCCATGTCGATGATGTCGATTGATGTCGATATCACGGCCCGGCTGGAACCCGTTAACCCGTTCGATTTTTTCCTGGACACGTACGCCCAGTCATTCCCGTTTACTTACGATGCACAGCTAAAAAAGGGGCTTCTGCCGTATCTGGATGTCACGGAGCCCGGCCCTCACTTTAACCAGTGGCTGCAAAGCATTGACCGCAGCCCGCAGGGAACGATCGATTTTCTGATCAAGCTGAATCAGAAAGTAGTCCAGGATATTGCCTACACCATTCGGATGCAGCCGGGGGTTCAGACGCCCGACGAAACGCTTGAGCTGGCTATTGGCTCCTGCCGCGATTCGGGGTGGCTGCTCGTGCAGGCACTTCGGCACGTTGGGCTGGCGGCCCGCTTTGTTTCGGGTTATCTGGCGCAGGTCATTACGGAAGAGACGAAACAGAACGACCCAACTAAAGAAAATTCGCTGGCGCTACACGCCTGGGCCGAAGTGTTCATACCGGGTGCCGGCTGGATCGGTCTCGACCCTACCTCGGGCATGTTGGCCACAGAAGGGCATATTCCACTCGCCTGCACCCCCGATCCCGACGATGCCGCCCCCGTAACCGGCACCACAGACGTCAACGAAACGACTTTTTCGTACGAGAATACGCTGAAGGTTCTCCAGTAGTGGTCAGAAGCTAATCGGGTTTATTGAACATAGAGACACGGAGCACACAGAGTTTGAAAAACTACTAGTTTACACTCTGTGCGCTCCGTGTCTCTGTGTTCACTACATTTACCCCTACACCTCTATCTTAAACAAATGCATAGGGAGCACGTAGGGGTCGAGTTCGACGTAGTTGGATTCGCCCTTCCAGGTGTAGTAAGCCTCGGTAAGTAAATCGCGAACTTTGTAGGTCTGGTCATGCCCGATACCCAGCTGCCAGATGGGCACCTGTACCATACCCGCCCGGCGCTGGTAGGCATCGGTATTAACCACGACCAGCAGACGATTTGTACCCGAAACTTTCAGGTAAGCCATGATGGCATCGTCATTGACGGAACAGAATGTGATATTGTTGGTGGTTTGCAGGGCCGCGTTTTCGCGCCGGATACGGTTAACGAGCGTGATCAGATACGTTAGTTTGTTGGTCTTATCCCAATCCCAGTGCCGGATCTCGTACTTTTCGGAGTTCAGGTACTCTTCTTTGTTCGGGAATGGGATGTGCTCCATCAACTCAAACGACGGGCCATAAATACCGTAGTTACTCGACAGCGTGGCCGCCATGAAATAGCGAATCAGAAACTGGGGCTCGTGGCCCGACTGTAAGCTGTATGGATTGATATCGTGCGTCGTGGGCCAGAAATTGGGGCGGAAATAATGCTTCATTTCGCCCTGCGTCAGCTCGGTCATGTATTCCTCCAGCTCTGCTTTCGTATTCCGCCAGGTGTAATAGGTGTACGAATGGGCAAACCCACGTTTGGCCAGCTCCTGCATTACCCTCGGCTTCGTGAACGCTTCCGACAGGAAGATCATATCCGGAAACTCCTTCTTGACCTCCGCAATGATCCACTCCCAGAAAACGAATGGCTTCGTGTGCGGGTTGTCGACCCGAATGATACGCACACCCCACGAACACCAGACCAGCAGCACCCGCTTCAGTTCTTCCCAGAGATTTTGCCAGTCTTCCGTTTCGAAATAAACGGGGTAAATATCCTGGTACTTTTTGGGCGGATTTTCGGCGTACTGAATGGTACCGTCGGGCCGTTTTTTGAACCATTCCGGGTGATCTTTCGCCCACGGATGGTCGGGCGAACACTGAATGGCCAGGTCCATGGCAACTTCCATCCCGTAGTTTTTGGCAATGGCAATGAGGTGCTTGAAGTCCTCGACTGTACCCAGCTCGGCATGAATGGCATCGTGACCACCTTCTTCGGAGCCGATGCCGTAAGGAACGCCCGGTTCGCCCGGCTGGCAAATGACCGAGTTGTTCTTTCCCTTGCGGTGCGCTGTGCCAATGGGGTGAATAGGCGGCAGATAGAGCACATCGAAACCCATGTTCGAGATGCGCGGCAGCAGAGCCTCTACATCCCTGAAGGTGCCATGAACGGGTGCGCCACCCGCCAGCTCGCGGGAGGCCGACCGGGGAAAGAGGCAGTACCAGGTGCTGAAACCCGCCCGCGCCCGGTCTACTTCGACGCCAAGTTCGTGTGCGTAACGAGTTGGATACTGGCGCTCGGGATAGCGGTTCGCGTAGAAGGTGAACTGGTCGCTTTCGGCAACGGACACAGCTTCATCGTACCGGCTCTCATCGCGAAAGAGGGCGGCCATTTCGCGCAGTGCCCGCACATCGGCCGACTCTTCGACCGGCTCAGTTTTCTTTTTCGCCTTGCCTTTCACGGAAACGGCCGTTGGCTGGCCACCCGCCCGCCCGATCATGCCATCGATGTATTTGGCACCGGCCAGCAACTCACTCGTGATTCGCTGTCCGTCAGCAACTTTCAGATGTACCTCGTGCTGCCACGATGCCGGATGATTGACCCAGCCTTCAAAGGTGTACAGGTAACGTCCCTGCTTTTCAACAATGAACGAAGCCCCCCAGCGATCATTCCAGGAGGGAGCCATTGCCAGTTCTGTCCAGGTGGTATCGTCGATGTGCTTATACAGCAGAACGGCCGTCAGGTAATCGTGTCCATCCGCAAAAATGTCGGCTTCAACCGCGATTACATCACCGGGAATGGCTTTTATAGGAAACAGCCCACCGTCTAGTTCGGGGCTTACACGTTCGATAACTACGCGTGACTGGCCAAAGTCTGGCTGGCCAGCAAGGGAATTTGGTAGACTCATCACTCAATCGTTTGATTTATTAATCGTAAACGCTTGGGCAATGTTACAAAAAAAGCGGGTTCGACTTCATTAATGTGGCATTAGAGCGCGGTCATCACCCGCTGGTCCTCCTCTTTTGGCTGGGTCCAGAGCTGGTACTGCACCCGCGCCCACACCAGCAAGCAACCCACGGCTTTGATGTTGTAGGGTTGGAAGAACTGCTTTTGCACCACCTGTGGAAAAATATCCGTTGGCGACAGCGAGGTAAAGATGATGACCAGTGCCAGTAAAATTCTGTCCAGCCGGGTTGGTTCGGAGAGGGTTAGCCACCAGAGCGCCACACCCGTTACCGCCATGACGTACGTTGGCGACTCGGCCATTTTATTGAATACGATGATAAATAGAAAGAAATAAGCGATCATCCGTCGTTGAAAGAGTCCGTTTTTCCAAAGGCTAAAGCGGAGAAACGGCAGCAGAAACAGGGTTGCGCCCACCATTTCGATAATCCGGTAGTTGGCGTCCGTTTTAGCCATACCAAACCACGACTCGGCAATACCCATGGTGGACACCTGCAAGCCTAATTTACTGACAACAATAACCCGAAACCACTCCTGGTATTCGGCCATCAGATGATCGAAGGGGATGATGGTTGCCGGGGCGATACCCAGCAGCACAATCCAGCCGATCATCGCCAGAATAAACTGGGGCTTTTTGGGATAAAACAAAAAGAAACCCGCAGCCGCCATCCCGTAGAATTTAATGAAGCCGCACAGTACAAAGAAGAAAGCGGCCTGCCAAACCCGCTCGTTTCGCAGGTAATACAATCCCAGCAGCATAGACCCCACAATGAGGTTGTTGCTCTGTAAATTCTGCGCTGTAATGAGCGCTTCCAGAACAATAATGAGCAGAGCAACACGCCTGGCGCGGGTAGGGTCTTTTTCGTTGGACAGGTACAGCCACACGCCCAGCAACAGCACCACGGTATTCAGTAAATTCCAGAGAAGCGTTCCCAGCCAATCGGGCATGTAATAGAACGGCCCCATCAACCAGGCGAAGGTTGGGCTGTATTTATAATTATCGTCGTACAGTTCAGGGTGAAAGCCGTATATACTTTTATCCAGCAACAGGTTGTGAAACGGCCGGGCAAACATCAGGTAATTGTTGTACTGATGCAGAATCATGCATTGATTAACGGCGGCAAAACAGAAAAGACCTATGTACAATCGCAATAAACGAGGCAAGGTCCAATACTGTAGAAATCGTTGGAAAAACATATACGGCAAAAATGAGCCGTAAAATTAAGCAGGCTTCGTGAACATACTAGCGCAAACACCCCAAGGAATGGTGACCCTATTTACTTAATAACGACTTACTCCATAAACTCTCCTACTCAGTATACTAGTAAGGAAAATCATGGTTCTTTCTTGTATACAACGTTTTTCACTACTAACCTCCACAAATGCGGGTTTGCTCATGGGGCTCCATCAATTACTGCGATCCCGCTCGGTAGCGGGGTGGAAACTGCGCCACGAATGCCAGAACTCCTGATAGGCGTTGGGAATGGCATTCAGTCGTTTGCCAAGTAGCGGACCTGCCACGCAGTGCCCTCGCCAGGTCCAGACCGATTTTGTTTCCTGATCGGTGAGCTGCCGGTTGGCGTAGTGAAAGGTAAGCGTTTTTACCCCTACCCGACGACTCCAGGCTCCGAACGATACACTGTCGGGCGCAAGGGCCAGTAGCAGGGGCTCGCCACCCAGTACATCGGTCAGAATCCGTTTTTCTACCAGTTTATTCCAGTCGTATGCCTTCGAAAAACCGGCCTTTTCAACCCCGACGACCCACGACTTCGGTTGCCACGAAGCCGAATCTCGCCGGGTTAATTTTCCCTTCGACAGGCCTCTTTCGTAGTTTTTCATGCTGTCGAACTCATCAGCAAAGGTAGAATCGGGCTGTAGCACGCGTGTGTTGGGGTGTTCGGCGGCCCACTCGCCCAGGGTCATGTGCTGCCCTGCCAGCTCAGAGAGACTGGTCCCTTTCAGCGGCCCCAGAATAGCTTCGCCCGTAGCTTGCCGCCACCACGACCCCGTCCGTTTGTCCTCGAACATGGCGTTGAAATGATCCATGCCCACCAGCCGAAACTCATCGGCCTGTCCTTTAATGATCGGGCTGAATACGCGCCCCGTCCGGCAAACGGTACAGTAGGTAATCATAACCGGCTGACCGCCCACGGTATCACGCACCTGATGATGGTAGCCAATCTGTTGAATCGGGTAGGCCGTTGCCTGTCCCATCGCGCTGAACCCCAGCACCAGTTTGTTGAGCGGAATTTTGTTCTGGCTCATGGGCACTATTCGCTTGTTGACAGGCTGCTTGAACATCTGATCGGCCATCATCTCCTGATTCACTTCATAGTACACAACACCATAAAGCAGCACCAGGCCACCCACGGCATAGCGTTGCCACGCCCGGCGGGGGTTTCGCAGGACAAAAAGGGCAGAACAGGCCAGCAGCAGCCAGCCTATCGCGTGTAGCCAGTTTATATTTTGGTGTAGCCAGTAGGCCAGTTCAACCCGCCCCAATGATGCGCTGGCCGGATCGGATTCGCCGAGACCAAGCTGACTACCGGGGAAAGGCATGATGAAATAGACACTCAATACCTCAAGGATAATGAGCAGAAGAACGGATACCAGAAAAAACAAAAAGGAACGCTTCATCAGAAAGGCTAAGTTGGTGAGTCGGTAGTGGGCATATAGTGATCCACGTGTGTATAACCGTGTTCAGCTGCTTTCTGAGCGCGGTACTTATACAGGGCCGGATCTTCGGGCGCCCAGATAGCCAGCCCGTCGACATAATGGTACAAGGTGTTTATCAATTTAAGGTGTTTATGCGGATAAATAGCGGAAAGCAAATACACAATAGTGCCCCAGCCACAGAATGGCCGGGGACTATAACCAACCTATGATAAATTCGTGGCTGGGCTGGCCTGCGGTACTGGCAATTGATAGCCCATTGTTCCCATTCGCTCGCCCATGGCGTCATAGGCAGCCGGGTCGGTGGGGGTCAGGGTAGCAAGTCCGTCTACGTACCGATTGTACATGCAGAAGGAGGCCGCAATTAGTACTGTGTCATGGATATCGCCGTCGGTGGCGCCTTCTGTCCGGGCTGCCGCAACCAGCTCCGCCGAAACGGTACGGGCATCGGCCCGAACGTGGTCGGCAATAGTTAACAGAGCTTTGAGTTTGGTAGAGATACGGGCCGTCTCTGTATCAGCTAATGTCTGATCGACAAGATCGCGCTGGTCGGCATACAGGTGACGGGAGGCCGCAGCATGGCTTTTCATGCAGAAATCAGTCTGGTTCTGTTTCGACACGAAAGCCGCAATCAGCTCGCGTTCGGCACTCGTCAGGGTGCTATCGGGCGAACCAGCCCGCAACAGGGCCTGCGCCAGTGCATACAGATGGTGCCCTGTATCAGGCCGGTACATGACAAGGCTCCGAATACCCGGAACGCCGTCTGGAAGTGGGATATGTGGCATGATCAATGTAGAATTTTGAATGAGAGAATGTTCGACTAATAGCGGTTCGTTTACTTCCGTATCCAGATGGCGCCGAAGGCAATTTTTTCGACCGTTACGGGGGCCAGCAGCAGGCTTTCCTCCACCCGCGATGCAGCCACAACCACATCATGCAAGGCATTGGTGGCGGGTTGAAGCGTTATCGAAACGACTTTATCACCATCGGCCACTGCAACCGTCCGACTTTGGTAGCCCACCATCGAAATTTTCAGGGTTAAAGGGCCACGCTGATTAGTCGTCAGTGAAAACTGGCCCGAGGCATCGGCAACGGCACCTGTCTGCTGTCCTCTGACAACCACACTGGCACCCACCATTGGCTGGTTGTTATCGGCATCAAGTACCGTACCCGATATCCAGCGCAAGTTGCGCCCAGGCCACCTGCGACAGGCTGCACAGCAAGGCTAACAGGGTAATAAAAGCTCTTGTGTTCATATCTCTTTGAGTAGAAAAAAGCAAATGAGGGGATATGCCGCCCAAAAACAGCTTGTTTCCGGGCGGTGAATGAATGGCAGAAAAAGAGTAGAGTCGGTTTGTTTTTCAGGATTGCCGGGCGGTACACATGACCGCCCGGCTTATGGGCCACAGCCCTTCCAATCCGTTAGTGTGTTTGTGTTGGATAGCCGCCCGGTGGCCGAACATAGCCCCGGCTGGTGATCCGCTCGCCAAGCATCTGGTAGTATGCAGGGTCGGCCGGGGCTACCGTTGCCAGACCATCCACATACTTGTTGTACAACGAGAACAGCGCGGCTATCAGCACCGTATCGTGAATCTCGCGGTCCGTAGCCCCTGCTTCGCGGGCACGGGCAACAGCTTCGGGCGTAACCGCTTTGCCACTTTGCTGGGTGCGAGCCGCAATCTGAAGCAGGGCTTTCAATTTCTCGCTGACGGGCGCCGTTTCGATGTCCTGTTTTACGGCCCGAGCGGTTTCGTCGTCGCCCAGCAGCAGGTCGGCGGCTTTGGTATGGGCCGCTTCGCAGAAGTTGGTGTAGTTACGCGACGACACCAGCGCAGCTATCAGTTCACGCTCCCCCTGCGACAGGGTCGATTCACCCCGCAGCAAAAGTTGCGTGAGTTCACGAATGGGCTGGGCCGTATCCAGTCGATTTTCGAGCAAACCCGTAATGCCGGGCAGTTGCTCAGGCAGTGGTATATGTGGCATAAGATGCGCTATTGAGTCTGCACTAAAGTCTCGACCCGTCTGCCTTACCCCGCGCTACGGCGTAGGAGCCAATGTTTTTACCACAGGCCAGTCCAACGGTGCAGTCGAAGCGGTAGTGAATCAGTCCATACACCCGCGAATCCGACGCTTCCTGCGCTTTCTTCCAAAAATCGTCGGTCTGATCGGGGAAGATGCTGCTCAGCACCACAGCCGCAGCTGCCGAGAAGGTCGAGTGCCCCGAGGTGTAAGACGGAAAGTTTGGTAGACCTACGGATGTTTTCACGCCAAATTGCTGCGGACGAGGGTAGTAGTAATACATCTTCGTTTCCCAGCAGCAAACACCCGCATCCATCAGGGCCGTAGCGACCAGCGCGAGGGTTCGCGCCATACGTACCTCACTGTATTTCGCGTCACTGGCAGCATTGGCGGCCGTCCGCATCCAATGGCCGGGGGGCGTGTAGGTACCGGCCCCATCAGCCCAGTAGTTGGCAATACGGGCCTGCTCGCGGGTTTGGTTTTTATTGATCGCTTTCAGCTCATCCAGCGCCGTGTTAAACTCCGGGCTGTTGATGGCCGGTGGTGGACCGGGCCGCAGTTTCACCTTCGTAGCGGCATCGAAATTCCAGTTCATCACGGCTCCGTAGTTAGGCAGCATCGGCGGACGAGCGGGTGTCTCCTGACTTACCCACACTTCGGTCAAACCCCGGCCTTTGGCCGCTTCGATCATACCGGCCGTGAGCGTCTGGTTATTGGCGGTACTCATGCCATCGGTTTTTGCGCGGGCCATCACTTTAGCCGCTACCTGATTACCCAGATCGCCACCGGCGTTCAGGTCGCTCATTACGTTCATACCGGCCCACAGGCGGCTGTTGCGATGTTCGGCCAGTTTCTGGTCCAGAAAAGGCACTTCACCCGGAAACATAGCTTTCAAAACGGTGTAGGAGGCAGCCGCCACAACCGCGTCTTCCGACGGGTACGAGGGCAACGTGGAAGCCGGTAACGCAACCCGTACAGATGCATCCGCTTTTGATGGAGCCGACCGTTTGAAGGTGTATTTATAGTTCCAGGCCGCCACCAGCGCATCGTATTGAGCCACGCTCAGATAGGCAAACGCACGGGCGGTATAGGGCGGGTTGGCAAACGGAAACCGGGGGTCGGCCAGCGGGTTAGCGGCATCTGGCACCGGGTACTTCCCATCAGGCGTGGAGGCTGGCGGCACGTTATACTTAGCGGCCAGTTCGCGGGCAATTTCGTTCCAGCGGTACACCGCACCGGCTCCCCAATACACCACAGCTTCCTGCTGATCCTGGGTTAAACTCGCCGATTTAGACTTAAGATCGGCCACCTCCGCCAGGTATTCAGCCGAGGTAACTGCCGACGGAGCTGCTATTGTTACGTCGGTAGGCGCTGTGAGCACGTACGTTTTCCAGGTACCGGCCTTTTCATCGACGCTGGCCGGTGTGTACCCTACCCGCAGCGGTTCGGTAATGCTTTTGTCGCAGGAGATGATGGCGGCCGATAGACCAACCAGCAGGCAGCTGAGTTTCACTAATTGACTATATTTTTTCATGACGCTACGGCGTTTTGCTTATTTCTTAAAATTGATTTGATACAGCAGCCCGAGCATATAGCTGGTGCTTTGACCCACATTTAACCCATCCACCACATAGCCGACGCGGGCATTGACACCGATGTTATGCGGCTGCACTTTGGCATACCAGCCCACCGAGGTGGCCTGCATGTTGTTTGTCGGAAACGGCATGTCGTTCCGGCGGATATTGTCGCCATTCAGACAGGCCGTACGCTCGGCCCAGAATTCCGTTTGGAAGCCTTTGCGTTGTACGCCCAGCCGAACGGCCGCATCATAGGTATTGGGCACCTGTACTTCGTTGGTGTTGTACACCCGATCGTTGGCCTGATAGGCGTCCTGATCGATGCGCGTGTTACCGCGCCAGCCGTAACTGCCATGTGCTGTCAGGTAAATGCCCGTTCCAGGTTCTCTATAGTTGGCCAGCAGCCGACCTGTAAACGTCCGGCATTGCAGCCCAATGGACATCGGCAGAAAGCTGGGCACGTAATTTCCCATTGGAAGGGAGCCGCCTACCACAGCATTGAGCGAAAAACCACCCAGTTTTACCGCTTTCACTTTCAGCCATGCCGATATGTCCTGGATACCCTGCTGCCCCATCAGGTTGCCCGCACTGGTGCTTGTCCAGACATAGGGCAGACTCAGAATGACGTTGACCCGCTTACTAATCCCGATAACGGGCATTAGCATGAAGCTCTGTGTCGTATGCGTACCAATGTTCAGGTTTTCGCGCTTCAGACTTCCCTCCCAATACTGGTTCCAGGAGCTGTAGCCGTACATACCTGCTACACAGATCTGCCGCTTATTCATGTAAATCGCGTCCTGTGGCATCTGCGCCTGCGCCATAAAGGGCATAAGCAGTGCAACGAGAGCGATGTAGTTGATCAAGGTTTTCATTTGTTCACTTACGATTTTTTTACGGTAGATTTTATGGAATAAGGCCCAGAAGCGCCTAACCAGACGGCAGGGTCGGCTGAGGGATAAACGGTGCATACTGTTTATCCCTCCTATTCCACACAGAAAGTCAGGTCTTAGAACCAGCGCGATACGTTGATCGATACCAGATAATCGGCGAAAGCGGCATCGCCATGCTTAAGCCCCAGCGGATCGAGCCGGTCGGCATAGCTGGTGATGCGGTTGCGGTAAACGGCCACCGGCACCGTAGCGGCTACCGATGTTTTGTGACGCATGTACGATAGGCCCGGCTCTACCGATACGATATAGCCCGGACGGCGAAAACCACTGCTGCCACCGAAAGCGTCGATAGCCGGAACGCCCTCTACCCGACCACCCAGCATGATGGCCAGCCCCGGAATAGCTTTGATGGACTGGCTCAGGCCAACACGGGCGGCAAACTGATCGGCGACGGAGAACGAACCGGTCACGAGGTCGATCGTGGTCGATTCCGGACTACGAACGACGCCGTTGGTTTCGCGGGGATTGAACAGGTAAAATCCATTGGCATAGGCCGTCAGGGTTTTCGTAATGGAGGCATATCCCTGGAGTTCAACACTAACACCAACACCCCCATCGCCCAGCTGAATGGACTGATCAACCGGTTTATTAATGGTATAGTCGGTCCCTTCTTTGGTCAGTTTATGGAAGTTGTCCGTTGCTGCATAATTACCGGTTGGCAGTTTTACGCCCAGTCCTGCCGCCAGATTGGCTTTGGGCAGTTTAACGGGATTCACCAACCAGTAGCTACCCGAAATGCGCAGATCACCAATACCCTGTGAACCAGTATGAAAGCGTTTCTGCTGGGGATTTTGCGCGATGGCATTGCCGTAATGCTCATAGAGCGATGACCGGTCGTTGTACTGAACCGGCAAATTGACGGAGAATGAAAGCCGCTGGTTGACCAGATAGGTAAGCCCTAAATCGAGTGCGTGCGACACGTTGACTACGTTGGTACCCTGCTCAACGCGTTGTTTTTGCTCTTCATCGCCCACAAAGTGCTTGTAGGAACGAAAGAACCGATACCCCGCCGACACCTGCCAGTGGCCGTTGCGCTGCTTGAAATAATCGGCAGAACCAGCCGGAGCTGCGCAACTCATATGCCGAACGGCCACGCAACCCTGCGCCGATGCAGCTACGTTGAAAAGTACTATATAGGCAAAAACCAGAACGATTGTATAAATCGACTTCATGGAAAAAAATGTCTGAGATGGAAAAAATAAATGAGTTACGGTAAAGTCCGTTCTGACAGAAGTCGACGCAGTAGCCAGTTCGTGCGGTACACAAACAGGTACGTTGAATCAACCCATCAGGTGGAATTTAACCATACGGTCGCGTGGGGTATCCATAAACAGGAAGCCGATCAGGAATGTATTTGGCTTAGCCAATCGCCAGATCAGGCCCGTTAACAATGCCGGTAAGCATCGAAAACTACCTATAGTTATGCAGGAACGCACAGCTAAACAGCCAGCCAAAGCAGCGTAAATACACCTGTGAACGCGAGAAGAAGTCACCTCAGACTTCGGGAGGGGGCGAATGAACGGGCAGGGCGCGGGCCGAAATCACAAACAGCGTGTCTGGAATACGGATCGCTTCGCGCCAATTGGGCGAGAGAAAGTCGAAAATGGCTCGTGGATTGGGCGAGTATTCTTTCAACAGGAATTTCAGCAGTTGATTCGCTTTCTTGCTCGAATCGGTAGCACCGCCGATGTGGTCGTTCAGAAACGACAATAAATCACTTTGCCAGAAGGAGCGGCTTTCCGACTGCAAACCGGAAATGTTCAGGGTGTCGCCTTTGATTTCAAGGCTAACCACACTATAATATTGCCCCCGGTAACTAAACCCATCCGATGTGGTCTGGGAAATCGTACCAGCATCCGGCGAATCCTTCAGCGGAATCTGAAACTCAACAAGGCTATCCACTGACCGGTATACCTGAAGCCGTTCCGACAGGTCATGCTCTGCCTGCCACCACGTACCCACAAACACCAGCACATACGCCAGCGTGTGGTAGAGGAACAAGGCAAAGAGACCGATGGAAACTACTTTCTTCACAAGTGTGATCAGTGAAATTTTTCTCAAAAATAATACTAATTCTTAAACAAAAACAACATTCTCTAGTAAGTCAGTATTTTTACTTAATTGCTGCCTCATACCCTGCTCTCTTCATGTCATCTTGAAGAAATATAAATTTATACAAACTGGTACGAAAAGCGGATACCCGTACTATTCAATTTACCCGGCTCATCATTCGGTGCATAGGGTTCGTAGCTTAGATTCAGATTGGTGCGTGCAATCAAAAGCTGTAGATTTGTGTTAATAGCATACTGCATGATTTACGACAACCACAATCGCCCCATCACCTACGTTCGGCTGGCCGTAACGGACCGCTGTAACCTGCGGTGCTTTTACTGCATGCCCGAAGAGGGAATCAAGTACCTGCCTAAACACCAGGTGCTGACTTATGAAGAGATGGAGCGATTGGTGCGCGTATTGGCCCGACTGGGCGTTCAAAAAGTGCGCATTACCGGAGGAGAGCCGTTTGTGCGGGCGGGCCTGATGGATTTCCTGCATCGACTGGCCGAAATTGACGGCCTCAACGATATTTCGCTGACGACAAACGGAGTTCTTACCGCTCCACACGTACCGGCCTTGGCGGCTCTGGGCGTTAAGTCGGTCAATTTAAGTATGGATACGCTGGACCGGGCTCGATTTCACAAAATAACCCGGCGCGATGAGTTACCCGCCGTGCTGAAAACCCTTGATGCGCTGCTGGAAGCGGGTATTCAAACAAAAATCAATGCGGTCGTCATGGACGGACAGAATACGCAGGACCTGGTACCGCTGGCCGGGATGACCCGTACTATGCCCGTGGATGTACGATTCATTGAAGAGATGCCCTTTAACGGCGAGGGTAGCCACTATCCTGTCCTGCATTGGACGCACCGGCGAATTGTCGACGAAATCCGGGCACACTTCCCCGACCTGCAAAAACTCCCCGACCCGCCGTTTTCGACCTCGGCGAATTATCAGATTCCAGGTCATCAGGGTACTATTGGCGTTATTGCCGCTTTCAGCCGGACATTCTGCGGCACCTGTAACCGCATCCGTATGACGGCGCAGGGTACACTCAAAACCTGTCTGTATGATAACGGTGTGCTGGATGTACGGGCGTTGATGCGCAGCGGAGCCAGCGATGACGACCTCACAACCGCTTTCCTGAAAGCTTTTTCCCACCGCCCCGCCAACGGGTTCGAAGCCGAACAGCAACGCGACACGGTCACCGAATCCATGTCGACCATTGGCGGTTGATTCAGAACATGCTGGCGCGGGCAAAAATGCCCGCGCCAGCCGCCAACTCACTCACATAGAGCTGGCTAGTAGATAACAGGTACAAACCGCTTTACCTCCGGTACATTAATAGTCAATCATTTATTGGCTACTATTTATCCGCCCAGAAACAACAAAGCGCGTTTATGAAACTCAGCCATTTCACACCCGTTATCCTGTTAACCGTTATCACTTTAGCTTCCTGCCAAAGTCGCTCAGATGAGCAGGGCTATGCGGTTGAAGGCGATCTCAAAAACACGTATCCCTTTCTGGAAGGGAAAATGATTTATTTGGGGAATGCAGCCACCCGTGATTTTGAAGATTCGGCCAGGGTCACCAACGGTAAGTTCAGGCTTGCCTTACCTGACCAGTCAGCAAAATATCCCGTTAAGGTAGCGCTGGTGTATAAATCCAGTGAACCAAACCTACCCTATTCGATGGTAGGGTATCCGAATCCGTTCAAAAAGAATGTTGTTGAGTCTTATTTCTACCTGGAGCCGGGTCTTACTCAACTGGAGCCGGACACAACGGCTTATGCCCGGCACGTGCTAGCCAGCTTTGCCAGGAGCCATAAACAATCGGTTTTATGTCGGTTTGTCGAAGTAAAGCCTCAAACGACAGTTGCTTTTAAACATGTGTCCTTTCTATCAGACAGAACCCAGCAACCAGACAAACAGAAGTATAACGAAAGCCAAGTCAGGCAATATCCTTCTTCGTTCCATTTATTAGGCGAACTATACAATAGCCGATCCCTCCTGAGCGAAGCCGAGATTGGCCGGTTACTTAGCCTCTTTGATCCATCTTTACAAGAAACCGAGACCTATAAAACTCTGGTCGCTTATACTACCTATCGAAATCAACCAAGCAGCAGTTTCCCGGATTCAATCTCATTAATGAAACCCGATGGTGGTTTCACCTCATCTGTACTGTCGTCCGACAAACATACACTGGTGGTATTCTGGGCCAGTTGGTGCGCTCCCTGTCGTCGGGAGATTCCCCAGCTTAAGGCGCTCTACACAAAACACAGAGACAAGCTGAGCATTGTTAGTATTTCAACAGATCAACAGAAAGATAAGTGGCAGAAAGCCATGGAGAAAGAGCAAATGATGTGGCCTCAACTGACTACGGATAAAACTACTTCGTTTGCGCAACTGGACAAACAATATAACTTAAACGCAATCCCCATCTGGCTCCTCTTTGACCGGGATCACAAGCTGGTGAAACGTTACATGGGGCAGGGAGAAGGAGAAAATAGTGTTGATTATCAGGTAAGCAAACTGCTTAGCCAGTGATTGACTCAGGGCACGCTGGCGCGGGCATTTGCCCGTGCCAGCAATGTCCCCCTACCGCATCATAGCGGGAACACCTTCCAGAAATTTATTGGTGAAGAGCGTCTCGACGTCCATCCGTTGGATTATCTCGCCGTTTTTGTCGGTGAGCAGGTGGTTGCGGATCATCCAGTTTGTGAACGACACCCAGACGTTACGGTGCATGAACCCCCAATGTCCTTCCCCGTCCAGGTAATAGCCTGACACCAGTTGCTGGCTCTGCTCCAGAAAATTACGTTTGGTCAGGGTTGGGTGATTGGCCGTTTTCATCATAAGTCGAACGGCCTCATCCGGGTTTTTGATGGCAAACCGGTAACCGGCGGCTGTCGCTTCCAGAAACCGACGTAAGGCATCGCCATTCTGCTCCGTCCACTGGCTATGGGCTGTCAGGACAGGGTTGTACCCGTACGGGATTTCGTATTCATCGAACAAGAACTGGTTCAGATCAACGCCCTGAATAT
Source organism: Spirosoma pulveris (assembly GCF_054781875.1). Lineage (NCBI taxonomy): Bacteria > Pseudomonadati > Bacteroidota > Cytophagia > Cytophagales > Cytophagaceae > Spirosoma > Spirosoma pulveris. The sequence continues at coordinate 460,561 of NZ_BAAGTO010000004.1, read as the reverse complement.
CGGCTTGCACGCCTTCCCAGGTTAACCAACACCAGGCGGCATCGACTTCACGCGTGAGCAAAGCCCGCCAGATACCCGACCAACCCAGTTTGTGCGAAATAAACTGACCGCGGCCGTCGTCATTCTGGATCAATTGCCGAATCATATCATCTTCGTACCGAGCCCCATACGAGCCATATACTTTTCCGTCCAGTTCTCTGGGACGACTGATACCGCTTTCTTTCAGCGTTACGATCGCACTGATGTCGCGGGCCAGAACGGCGGCTACGGCAATCAGAGGAACCCCGTTGGTTTGGTAACTGATAACACTTTCGGAAGGTGTGATGGCTAGTTCGGCACTCCCCTGCGAAACACGACGGGCGGGCATTGTCCGGTAGTCGTCCTGATCAGGAGCAATGAGTTCAACATCGAGACCGGCCTGTGCATAAGCCCCTTTGGCCAGCGCAACATAAAATCCTGTGTGATTGGTGTTTGGCGTCCGATCGAGGGCTAAACGAATACGAGTGCTCATACTGTACGATACAATTACGGCCTCTAACGAGACAGATCGACTACTAATTTCAGTTCAGGTTGTTCAAAGAGTACGCTAATTAACTGTCAACAAAGGTGTTAATCAACTACCTACAACTCTAATCGTGCTGAGTGGCGGCAACTTACGGTAGCGCCAATACTTAACAACTTAGCTCAGTTAAGGTTTTGCCAGATGTGACTGACCGGGCAACAAGTAAGAAATGTCCAAGTAAATGCTACTATCCGACAAAAAGCACCTCATCTTCCAGTGCTTTTTCGTATTTTTCCTTATTAAATCGATACAGATACGGTGCTTTATGCGCCCCTCCGGTCTTGCGTTCATCCAGCCGATCCAGGATATCGTACCCTAAAATACGCTTTTGAAAATTACGTCGATCGAGTGTTTGCCCTAAAATTGTTTCATACAATTGCTGCAAATCGGGCATGGTGAACTTCTCCGGCAGCAAACTATAGCCTATGGGCTGGTAACTCAACTGCCGACGCAGCGTTTTCAGGGCCAAAGTAATCATGGCATTATGATCGAACAGCAGCAACGGAATCTGGTCAATGTCACACCACTGGCATTCATCCGTAAACAGATCGGGGGTGGGCGTCACTCGGGCAAATTCGACCAGCGCGTAATAACCAACCGACACATCGCGGCCCGGAAAATCATTCAGCACATCGGTTGATAACCCCAACTTGCCCATCGTTTCCTCTTTGCTGAAATGCGTGTACCGCATCACATCGCCAAAGGTGTGAAACTGCTGCAGGAAAATCTCACCCAGACCCGTCCGCTCCTGCAAGCTTCGATAGGCGGCCGCTTCCAGATTTTCATCATGACGAACCCGCCCGCCCGGCAGACACCACCTGTCGGTCCCCTTCCAGCGCAGCAAAAGCACTTTTAACTGGCCATCATGAAACCCGAATATGACAAAGTCGATGGATACGGAAGAAAGGTAGTTGGTTTTAAAATCGATGATTAGCCGCTCTATTTGCTTTTTGTACTCCATCTTGAAAAACTTCAATTATTTGTAGTGTGTTTTTAGTACACAATGGATGAATTATCCGTATCATTGTGTTGAAAATACGCGTCAAAAATGACATATAAACGATATACTCTTCAATCATTCCGAACGGCAGCCCTGCTCAGTATAGGGGCCCTTGGCTTGTGGGCCTACTCAACGAGGCCGTTCACCGCTCCCGGCGATAAGCCCGACGAAAACCGGTTCACAAAGGTAGTACTTGCCGAAAAACTAAATGAGCCGCTCGAAATGGCCATTCTACCCGACGAACGGGTTCTGTTTATCGAACGGTATGGGCAGGTTCAACTGTATTCACCCATTACGAAACAGGTGAAAACGATTGCTTCAATTCCGGTCAGCACGAAATATAAAGACGTTGAGGGACACGAGACCGAAGCCGAAGATGGTTTGCTGGGCATTAATATCGACCCCAACTTCGAGAAAAACCACTGGGTATACCTATACTACTCACCAGCGGGCAGCGAATCCAAGAATAGTCTGGTCCGTTACGAAATGAGGGGCGACGAGCTAGTGCTCTCCTCTAAGAAAGTGCTGTTGGACGTGCCGGTTCAGCGCGAACAATGCTGCCATACCGGCGGCTCCATTGACTGGGACCGCGACGGCAACCTCTACCTCTCTACCGGCGACAACACCAGTCCCCGTGCCACGCTCTACGCGCCTATTGACGAGCGGCCCGGCCGGGGTCCGTGGGATGCGCAAAAGTCGTCGGGAAATACGAACGACCTGCGGGGTAAAATTCTCCGTATCCATCCCGAAGCCGACGGCACTTACACTATCCCCGACGGTAACCTGTTTCCGAAAGGAACGGCAAAGACCCGACCTGAAATCTATACCATGGGCCACCGCAACCCCTACCGGATTTCGGTGGATAAGCATACGGGCGATGTGTACTGGGGCGATGTAGGCCCCGATGCGGGCGAAGATTCGGTGGGGGTTGGCCCAACCGCCGAAGACGAATACAACCAGGCGCGGAAAGCGGGCAATTTTGGCTGGCCGTATTTTGTAGGTGACAACAAAGCGTATTACGATAAAGATTTTACCACCGGAAAAGGAGGCACCAAATTCGATCCGGCGCACCCGGTCAATGAGTCGCCCAACAATACGGGCCTTCGTGACTTGCCCCCCGCTCAACCGGCGCTGATTTCTTACCCGGCGGCCGAGTCCAAAAAGTTTCCGATCATGGGAACCGGTGGCCGTAGTGCTATGGCTGGCCCCACCTATTACAAAGACGATTTCAAGAACGCCAAACGCCCTTTCCCCGACTATTATAACGGGAAAGTATTTCTGTATGAATGGATGCGCGACATGATTATGGCCGTTGACTTTGATGGCAAGGGCGGCATGACCAGCATGGAGCGCTTTCTGCCCAACATGGGGTTCAGTCACCCGATCGACATGGCGTTCGGGCCAAATGGCGACTTATACGTGCTGGAATACGGCACGGGATGGTTCCTCAAAAACGACGATTCCCGGCTGGTGCGCATTGAGTTCAACGCCGGTAACCGCAAGCCCAGCGTGCAGGTGGCGGCCAGCGAAAAAGCCGGATCGGTTCCGCTGAAAGTAGCCTTATCGTCGGAGGGGACCAAAGATTTCGACGGCGACGCACTGACCTATCAGTGGAAAATCGTGAACCGGACGAGCGCACAGCCAACCATTCTTAACGAACCGAACCCAACGTTTACGTTTCAGAAACCGGGTCAGTACAAAGCCATTTTGACCGTAACGGATGCGAAAGGGCTGAAAGACACCCGCGAAATAGACATTGTAGCCGGGAATCAGCCTCCGCAGATCGCCCTGAACGTCGTGAACGGGAACAAGAGCTTCTATTTCCCCGGCCAGGCGGTGGCTTATCAGGTAAACGTAACCGACAAGGAAGATGGCAGCCTGGCCAATGGACGCATTCAGCCCAAACAAGTGCTGGTTCGGGCTACGTATCAGGATGATTCCAATGCACAGGCCGCGAGCACAACCGGCGCTGGCCATAAATTTTCCGAGGCCGCTTACCTGGGTGCCGGGCAGACGCTTATGGAAAAAAGTGACTGCAAAGCCTGTCATTTTACCGACAAAAAATCTGTGGGACCGGCTTTCGTCGACGTAGCCAAGCGGTATAAGGCCGACGCAAACGCCGTAGCGAGCCTGTCTAACAAGATTATTAAAGGCGGTGGTGGTGTTTGGGGCGATGCCATCATGACGGCTCATCCGCAACTGACGCAGCCCGACGCGAGCGAAATTGTCAAATACATCCTGACGCTTTCCGACAAAAAAGGGACGACTCCCTCGCTCCCAACGAAGGGAACTTACATGCCGGGTAAAGACGAGAAAGGAAATCTGGTTCTACAAGCGTCTTACAAAGACAAAGGAGCCAACGGCTTGCCTCCCCAACTGGCCGAACAGGCTCTGGTGCTACGGAATCCGCTGGTAGCGCTGGGGGCATCCAACAGCCAGTCGAAAGGAATCACGCTATTTAAAATGGGCATCCAGCCCTACCCGCTCGTAGTGGTGATGGGTTCCGACACGTATGTAAAATTCAACCAGCTCGACCTGACCGGCATTCGAGCCATGGAATTTGCCGTAGCCGCCCCTAAGGCGCAGTTGAGTGCTATGGGTGGTCGGATTGAGGTTCGGATTGACTCCCCGACGGGCCTATTACTGGGGCAGACGGAAGAGGTGGCACCCAACGAAAGTAAAGATCCGGCCGCGATGTTTACCCCGGCCATGGTGAAAGCGGCTATTATTCCAACAACGGGTCAACACGATCTGTACTTCGTTTTCAAGAACGAAAAGGCCGGGAAAGCCCCTCTTTTCGTACCCAGTACGGTTCAATTTTCCAACTAATCGGAGTACAACATTACTATGACACAATCGCGTCGCAGTTTTCTTAATCAACTCGGCCTGACGGCCGCCGGAGTGGGCCTGGCATCATCCTTACCCAACCAACTTTTCGCAGAAATGAGCGCTAAGAAGTTCAGTTTCGACATTTCACTGGCCGAGTTCTCCTTTGCGGGCGAGCTTATGTCGGGTAAGATGACCAACATGGACTTTCCGGCCCGGGCCAAAAACGATTTCGGCATTAACGTGCTCGAATACGTATCGATGTTCTTCAATAACAAGCATACTGATCAGACGTATTTGAAGGAGCTTAAACAACGCTGCGACGACCTGGGTATGAAGAACAACCTCATCATGGTCGATGGGGCGAATATTGCCGATCTGGACGCGGCCAAACGTAAGCAGGCGGTCGAATCGCACTACGCCTGGGTCGACGCGGCCAAGTTTCTGGGTTGCAGCGCCATTCGGGTCAACCTCGGCGATACCTCCCGGGCCATTTCGGGCGTGGCCGACGACCCCGCCGACGAAGCCGCCAAAACTGCCGCCGACGGGTACCACAAGCTGCTGGAATATGCCGCCAAATCAAAGATGAACGTGATTGTGGAGAACCACTTCGGTAACTCGACGGACATCGACTGGCTGGTGGGTGTGCTGAAACAGGTGAACATGCCCAACGCGGGTCTGCTGCCCGACTTCGGGAATTTCTGCCGGCAACGCAGCAAGCCCGAAACGAACGACATAAAAGGGATTATGAGTACGACCTGTGTGAAGGAGTACGACCGGTATGAAGGTGTGAAGAAAATGATGCCGTACGCCAAAGGGATCAGTGCCAAAACCCATAAGTTCGACGCGCAGGGTAACGAAACCGAAACCGACTTCCGGAAGATGTTTAAGATCATCAAAGACGCGGGTTTCAGCGGGTACGTTGGTGTCGAATACGAGGGCGGCATCATGAGCCTGTACAATCCAACGGGTGGCTATCTGTCGACAAATGCCGGCATTCAGGCCACCAAAACGTTACTCGAACGGGTTCGCACGGAATTAGCATAAAATTACCATGAATAACGGACAGTTTAACGATTGAACAAGACTCGTTTTTGTCATCCCGACGAAAGGAGGGATCTTCGGTAGAGACGAAGTGTTCCAGCTTGCCGAAGATCCCTCCTTTCGTCGGGATGACAAAAACGAGTCACTGATATCCAAATATTTAGTTCTCAATACATCCATTATTCACGTTAATATTACCCCTCAATCCCGCAACGGCGGCCCGGCCTAAAGGCTTATAAAACTAGTAGATTCTTTAACACTCTTTTAAATCCTGGCTCTTACCATGCTCCGTAGACTTGTAAAAATTCTCTTAGGCATCGTCCTTTTTCTAGCTCTGTTAATAGGCGGCTTTGTTACGTTTGGGATGTATGTAACCCGTAAATTACCCTGGCAAAAACCGGTCTTTGAAACCACTCGCCCCGCCGACCCCGGACTGGTTGGCCCAAAAGGCGTTCTGATTTTCTCCAAGACCAACGGTTTCCGGCACGAGTCCATTGAGCCGGGTATTGAGGCCCTTAAAAAAGTGGGCGCCCAAAAAGGCTGGGATGTTCGAACCACCGAAAACGGGGCTTTCTTCAACGACGATTACCTCCGCCGGTTCAAAACGGTCGTCTTCCTGTCGACCACGGGAGATATCTTGACACCGGAGCAGGAAAAAGCCTTCGAGAAATTTATCGAGAACGGCGGTGGCTATGTGGGTATTCATGCCGCATCCGATACCGAATACGACTGGGATTGGTACGATCATATGCTTGGCACCCACTTCCGCGACCATCCGCTCTACCCCGAGCATACACCCGATGCCGAAATCATTACGGATGTTAGAAATCACCCGACAACGCAGCACTTACCGGCCAAATTCCACAAGGCCGACGAGTGGTATAATTTTAAGCAAAGCGTTCGGGGTAAAGACAGCATTCAGGTGTTGCTAACCCTGAACGAAGCGACTTACATAGCTACCTTCCCGAAGGCGATGGAAGGCGATCACCCCATTTCCTGGACTAACGTAATCGGGAAAGGGCGTGTGTTCTACACAGGCATGGGACACACCAACGAAACCTTCACCGACAAATACGCCATGCCGCATATTGTGGCCGGTATCGAATGGGCCGGACGGTTCTGATAAATAGTAAATAGGTAATTGAGGTAAATACGTGTGATGTCAGGTTCTAAAACCCGACACCACGTAAACGACCCGTGCCATGGTTCAAAACCATGGCACGGGTCGTTTAATACAGTATTACTTCGTCAAATCATTGTAGCCGATCAACTGAATGCCTTTCTTTTTGATCAACTCCTTCACTTTTGGGTTCGTCCAGATGTCGGTGACTCCCTGCCGGTCGGCGGCAACGTTCTCATAACCAATGTGGTGAATGGCCTGTACTTCCGGCGTATCGAGTCCGGGGTGATCGACAAACATGTACGTTTTTCCAGCTTCCAGACTTTCGAGCATGCTCATAAAGCTCTGAAGTTTTTCGGCTGAGGTAGTGTGCGCCCCGATATAGCCGGCTCTGGTAACTTCGGCTTCGCCAGGATTGAGCAGGTGATACTCGCTGGCCAGCTTGTTAACGATGGCCTTCACCTCGTCGTTGAGACTGGTACAACCCATGTGGCCGGAGATATGGCTTATACGTGGTATCTTCCGCATCGCCAGTTCGATCTGCGCCCGAAACTCCTTTTCAATATCGGCGAGTTTCCAGTCGTTTTCCACGACCGAGCGTTTGGGATAATCCTTATTCGGGCGAACCATCGGGAAGAAATAGCCATCGGCATCCCGCAGACTGGGGCAGTCGGTCAGTGGGCGCCACTTTACGTTATCCCATTCGCTGGTCAGGGTTAAATGAATACCTACATCGGCCGAGGGAATCTGCTTCAGCATGTCAACCGCTTCGGGAAACCAGGGCGAGGGTACCAGCACTTCGATCGACTTCTCGATACCGTCTTTGTAACATTTTACAAGGGCTTCGTTCCCGGCATGCGAATAGCCCATGTCGTCGCCCCGAATAATCAGGCGGGGTGGTTTCTGTTGCGCCACAGCCGCCGAAACAGAAAGAAGAGCCGATAGGAGAAAGAAGATGCAGAATTTCATCAGGCAGTGCATTTGAATGTGTGTTTGCTCGGGCGTACCGGTACCACCTCTAAAAGCCAATCACGAATCAATCTCCTGATCGATTAGGTTAAAACAGGCGAGCGGGCTATTTCTGCCAGAAATAGCCCGCTCGTTTGATCTTACCAGCCTAAAACGCTTAGTCGAAGCTTTGAATCATATTGCGGTACATGGTCGTGGCTTTCCACTGACCTCCGGCAATGATCCGGCGGACGGTGTAGAGCGGCATGCTGTCGTCCCGTTTGTCGGCCAGAGTGAACGCAGCTACATAGCCACGTTTTTGTAATTCGGGCAGCGCCTGCTTATTCCACAAACCAAACGGATAAGCAAAATAATGGATAGGTTTTCCGATGATCGTTTCCAGTTTGGCCTTCGGCTCTTCCAATTGAATCTTCCAATCTTCACCCTGGTATTTTTTCACGTTGTGATGATCCCAGGTATGCGCCCCAATGGCATGCCCCCGTTCTGACAGGTCCTTAATCTGGGCCTTGTCCATATAGGGCTGTTTGCCATGTCGGCCAATGGCGACGGTCATGATGAAGAAAGCGCCTTTGAACCCATGCTTTTCGAGTTCGGGAGCGGCTACCGTGTACTGGTCGAGATCGCCATCATCGAAGGTAAGCATGATTGGTTTAGGCGGCAGCGGTGCGCCCGTTGCCAGATACGCGTAGAGTTGATCGGGCAGGATGGTGTGGTAACCACTATCGGCCAGCATTTTCATCTGTTCGCGGAAAGCCGCAACGGGAATGATATAATCTTTTGCTGATTTGGAGTCGCTGGCGCGCCAGTCGCGAATCTGATGATAACATAAAACAGGTACCTGCGGCCGGGCCAGAATGGTGGCGGCATCGGCGATTTTGCTGGCCGGGATACTGGACGGGTCGGGCGCTGCTGCCGTATTGGCTTCGGCGTTTTTACCAGCCGGTTTTTCGGCCACCGACGGGTTACTGGCTACGCTGGCTACTGAATCAGCTGAGGTTTCGGTCGTTGCGGAGCCTTTTGACTGGCAACCCGACAAGCCATTAGTGAATAAGACAGAGAGGCCAAAGGCCGTAGCAAACGGAATAATTTTACGACTGAACATAGTTAGTTAATATGTTCCAAACATACTTAAAACCCAACTGGCAGCAACGGAAACTTAGCGAACGAAACAGCATTACGTACGAACGCAGCATAAGACTACTGACAATCAATGTCCTATAGAGCGTTCATTGGCGCCACAATCAAATCCCTGGCTAAGTAAACAGCTGCCATATGCGGACATGGTCATAAAACTTTTCATGTTTTTAGCAACCCGACCTGCTTAACTTAGTTAACGGCGCTAGTCTTACGCGACAACAACATACATTTAGCACATGGTTTATCTAGACTTAATCCTACCTGAACCTGTATTTCGTGAAAGGGAAACGGCCCCCCGGATGAAATTTCTGAAAAGGACAAAGACACTCAACCCAATCATTTCCATTCAATTACTATCCTGCCGGTTCGTTCTAAGACGCTTATCCACACCCTTGCCTGCCAAAACACTGATCGCCTGATGGGTGTTACCGTGAGCTTCGTAGTAGGGTCGGTCAGGATATTTACCTGATTTATTCAGACTTTATGGAAGATGATTTATCCGTGCCTCAACAGTTTCTTTTTAATTTCAACTTACCTTTTAAAACATGAAAAAAATCTTACTTACATGGTCTATGCTCCTGACCATGGCTGCTGCATATGCCCAAACAAACGTTACCACCCTAATCCAGACCGGCACTGATAACCAAGCCTCGCTCAACCAGGAGGGACAAGGCCAGAAAGTCCTTGCGGTACAGGACGGAACCAACAACCAGCTGACAACTTCCCAAACCAGCACCTACGCCCAGGAAATTAACATTACGCAAACCGGCGGTAGCAACAAAGCCGTTGCAACTCAGGATAACGGCTCCGGCCCCGGCACATTTATCCAGATATTACAAAACGGCACCAACAACGATGCCCTGGCCAATCAGTCGGACTTTCTCACCTACGGCAGCGAAGTATCGATCAATCAAGTTGGTACCAATCATAAGGCAACCGTGAGTCAGCTTACGGCCATTGGCAGTTCGGCGGGCATTGAACAAAGTGGAACCGGCGCGGGCAACACCGCTACCATTACGCAGACCAACGTGAGCTACCAGGATGCCGCCGAAATTCGGCAGAGTGGTGCAAATCAAACGGCTACCATCCTGCAGAACGGGACCCTGTATTTAATTGGTGGTAATCAGGCGTATATCAATCAGACCAGTACATTTGCCCAGACCGCCCAGATTACCCAGGAGGGCGATCAAAACATGGCTGAAATCTACCAGGAAAATGGAGCTGGCCCGGATAACAATGCTACCATTTTCCAGTCTGGCTTTGGCAACAGCAGCTACATTGATCAGTCTGATTTTGCAACAATCGGCAGCGTAGCAAGTATAGCGCAGACTGGCCTTTACAACCAGGCTGCCATTGAGCAGTTTGCGGCTATTGGCGGTCAGGCCAGCATTACACAAACGGGCGATGATAACCAGGCTTACATTGGTCAGGGCCAGGCCGGACAAGGTATATCCTATTCCAACAACGCTCAGATTACCCAAACGGGCGATTCCAACGTATCAGGCGTTATTCAGACTGGCATGGAGAATCAGGCTATCTTTCAGCAGAGCGGTACCGGTAACGTTATCCTCAATGAAACATCGACGGGTTTTGTTATGCAGCAGGGTAACAACAATTCCCTTATTGTGACCCAAACCGGTATTAATAACCTGTTGCAGATTCAGCAAACAGGCAATGGCAACACCAGCATCATTAACCAAACATCAGGAGCCGTATTACCCTAGCCGGTATTTTCTTTAAAATGCAGAAGGCCGGAATTACTTCCGGCCTTCTGCATTTTAAAGAAAATACCGGCCTTACTGCGTTAACGAAGGCAGTTTTGCCAGCTGGTCCGGAGTGCTGTCCCGGTCACCGATTACTGTCCCGCGTGAAACTGGTTTGCCATACAACAGGATACCCGCTACGTGGGGTGTTGCCATTGAGGTGCCGCTAATGGTTCGGTAACCGCCCGAACGCCAGGTCGACAGAATGCTCACACCGGGCGCACACCAGTCGATGGGTGGATTTCCGAAGTTGGAGAACGACGCAAATTTGTCGTTATAGTCATGAGCCGAAACGGTATAGACGTTTTGTGCTTCAGTACGACCCGGAGAAGAGTTATTCGCATTCTGTGACTCGTTGCCTGCCGCCAGCGCGAATAAGATTCCTTTGCTGGCTGCCCCTTTCACCGCTTCATCAACCGGTGCATAAACGGGTCCGCCCAGACTCATGTTTGCTACATCGCCCGGCGCACCCGCTGAGGCTACATAGTCGATGCCGGCAATGACGCCCGAGTAAGAACCACTCCCCGATGCTGCCAGTACTTTCACCGCGATTACGCGCACACCCGGCGCAACACCCACTACCCCAAAGTCGTTGTTTTTAGCGCCAATGGTACCGGCCACGTGTGAGCCATGCCCGTTGTCGTCATCGGCATTGCGCCGTGGGTTATTAAAATTGCGGCACAATGCCACATCGACATTCAGGTCTGGATGATCGAAATCAATACCTGTGTCGAGAACCCAGGCCTTATTAGAACCGGTATAAGCCCGAACGCCACCCACCCGTTCGATACCCCAGGGTATCGTCTGAGCCCCTATCGTTATGTCGGTGCCCGTTGGCACGGCCAGTGAAACTACCTGATCGGGCACAATACTGGCAATGAAAGGTAACCGTTGCAAGCGGGCGAGTTCGGCGGCAGTAAGCTCGGCGGCAAAACCACGAATGGCCGTGGTGTAGACCTCCTGGGTCTTCCCGGCAATATCGGTCCCTACCAATCGCGCAATCAACCCCTGCATCTGTTGAACCCGCGCATCATACGCACCGGCGTTTTCGGGCAGCGCACGGGCGATGAGTGGGTCGGCTTTGAAAGTGACAATGTATTTCTGCACATCGGCAGCGGCCCGTGCCGACGATGCCTGGCTACCGTAACGGACTACATCATCCGGCTGGCGCTGAAAGGTATCTACGGGCTGGCAGGCCGCTAGCAGGGCTGGCACTAATGCCGACCATAGGGCTCTTTTCAAGGAATGATTGAACATACTGACTGGAGATTAGAAAAGTGAAAGAAATAGGTGAAGCAATAATCATACTTCGCCAATTTATACATTAGCCCAAAATAGCACAAGAATATTATATCGATAGGATTAAATAATATTCAACGGGATACCGGAACGAATAAGGCACTGGCAAACCAGTCGCCTTCCCTTCTTTCTCAAGGCTGTGTATCTTTACCCTATGATCTACCGCATCGGCGGCCCGGCTAGACAACAACGCTACGACGAAGCTGGACCCGCGCGTGCTGGACGCCATGATGCCGTTTCTGACCGATAACTTTGCCAATGCGGCCAGTACGCACCCGTTTGGTGTTTCGGCCAGTGAAGCCGTAAAGCAGGCCCGCCAGCAGATCGCCGATCTACTCCACTGCGAAACCCACGAACTGGTCTTTACTTCGGGTGCTACGGAAGCCATCAACCTGGCCATTAAAGGCGTGGCTGAGAATTATGCCGGCAAAGGCAAACACATTGTAACGGTACAAACCGAACACAAAGCCGTACTCGATGTGTGCGCGTATCTGGAGAAGCGCGGCTATGAGGTCACTTATCTGCCCGTTCTGCCTGACGGGTTGCTGGATCTGGACGTTGTAAAAGCCGCCCTCCGCCCCGATACGATTCTGGTGTCAGTCATGGCGGTCAATAACGAAACGGGCGTTATTCAGCCCATCGAGCAAATCGCCGAACTTGCCCACGAAGTCGGGGCTCTGTTCATGACCGACGCTACCCAGGCTGTGGGTAAACTGCCGCTGGATGTGGATAAGTCCGATATAGATTTGCTTGCTTTCTCGGGCCACAAGTTTTACGGCCCTAAAGGCGTGGGCGGCCTATTTGTGCGGCAGCGTAGACCGAATAAAGTAAAGCTGGAAGCCCTCCTGCATGGGGGTGGCCATGAACGCGGCTTACGCAGTGGCACGCTCAATGTGCCGGGTATTGTGGACATTGGCAAAGCTGCCGAACTGGCTAGGCTGGAAATGACAAACGAAACAAAATGTAATGCGGCTCTACGGGATCAGCTCGAAACGGCCCTGCTCACCATTGCCGGTACGCGGGTCAATGGCAGCAGTGACCATCGGCTTTATAACACCACGAATATCTACTTTGAAAACTGCGACAGCGACGCCCTCATTATGGGTCTGGAAGGCATTGCCGTTTCCAATGGCTCAGCCTGTACAGCGGCCTCCATTGATCCCTCGCACGTATTACTGGCCATGGGTCTGACCGAAACCGAAGCCTTTGCCTGCCTGCGGTTCAGCCTGGGGCGCTTCAACACCGAAGCCGATGTAGTGGCGACGGTTGACGCCATCAAGGGAGTTGTGGAGGAGTTACGGGCATTAGTGTAACCTCTTCTAAAAAGATAGTCAGAAATTGAGTTGACGTAGCGAAAACACTAACGTCAAATTGCTTCATTTCCTGACTTACTAAAATGCCAAACACCTATACCCAAATTCATCTCCAACTCGTTTTTGCCGTCAAACACCGCACTGCTGTCATTTCTTCCATCTGGAAATATGATCTCTACAACTATATAACAGGCATCATCCATAATCATAACCATAAACTGATCGCTATTAATGGTATGCCTGACCATGTACATATCCTGATCGGTATGCGACCTACACAATCCCTTTCTGAATTGATGCAGGATATAAAACAAAGCTCGTCCAAATGGATTAATGAACAACAGTTCATTGGTAGTCGATTTGCCTGGCAGGAGGGATACGGCGCATTCTCGTATGGTAAAAGCCAATTACCAGCCGTTATCAACTACATTGAGAATCAGGAAGAGCATCACCGAACGCGCACATTTTTAGAAGAGTATCGCCGATTTTTAGACGTTTTCGGTATTGAGTACGATGAACGGTATCTATTCAAACCGCTTGAATAATGTCTCGTCCCTAAGGGACGAAAGCAAGCAAGGGGACTTTTCTCATCCCTACCGACGCTACGCTAGTATGTCCCTACGGGACAGCATGCCCAAATCAAGTGCTGGCAAATAGGCCACTAAAAGCATAGCGTCGGTATAAATGAACACACGCACCCCATTTACCACCCGTCCCGTAGGGACATAACAGCGCCAGCGTCGGTAGAAATATAAACAATTACCCTCAAATTCGCTGTCCCGTAGGGACACAACAGCGAAGGCGTCGCCAGGCCGTCGTTACAGTAGAAACACCGTCATTCCGCCACAAAGCCATTGCCCCGTAGGGGCAAACAGCGTAGCGTCGCCGGGCCGTCGTTACGGTAGAACCTATTCACCCCATTACCACTGTCCCGTAGGGACATAACAGCTGAAGGCATCGCCGGGCCGTCGTTACGGCAAAAACTGCTGGCTGGTCGGCCAAGATTTATCATGTACAATGACACACCTTTTTTGTACATGACTCCGAGGTCGTGTACATTTCGTGTACATGATGATTAAGCATGGCAACGTAGTCTGGGGCCGTGACTGGGATTGAATTTTCCCCGTTGTACAGTTGCATGTGGGGCCAGCGATGTATTGATTTACCGCCTGAACCGCTCCCGCATGTGCCACCGGAAACTCTCCATTTTTGGGTTGTGTACGTCACCGAATGGCAATCGTAGGGGTTGGCCATGAAACTGCTTTAAATTATAAGGGCTGGCCATGTTATCGGCTAAAGAGGGCGAGACAACTACGCGTAACTGGTCATCGACGCCAATCATACCCCGATCAAAAGCGGTGTGCAGGTTCGGGCACAGGGCAATGCCGTTGGTGACTTTATCATCGCCCGATACGCTGATGGGTACGATGTGACAAGCCTCGATCAATGAGGCCCCATCAACCGAAATGACTTTCATTCCCGAAATCGCGCAGGTAAAATCATAGACTTTAGGTACCAGCTTCTTGAACAGGCCACCACGCACAAAACGTGTTTCTTCATCATCAGTGGCCGAAAGAGGTGCGTAAGGCACTTCTTTTTCGTTCAACAGGTAGGTCTCCAGATCATGCAGGTAGCTACGTCCAGCGTTTTTGATACGGAGGAATCCGGTTTTGGTTTCGGGGAAATAGTAGTCGAGGAGGGTGTTTTTCAAGTGCAGACGAGCGTAATCATCCAGCAGTAGATTAAATAGATCGTCGGCAAAGTAGCCAAAGTCGAGCCGGTCGCTGAGGGTTTGAACGCTTCGGATATACGCATCGAGCTTCTCCCCGGTTTTGGTCTTCAGAAACCAGAAACCATCGTTTTGCAGGTAATAAAATGGTTGTGTGAAATCGTCTTTATGCGCTGTTTGTACCAGCAGCGAGAAGTTTTCCTTGAAGATCGCCACCAGTTCGGGCGTAATTGTCACCCGGTTTTCGGTGATGAGCCGCTTTTCCAACAGTTCAAGCAACGTGAGCAGAAAAACAGGCTTGTGGGGAGCTTTGCCGTATTTGGTATCCCCTTGTTTAAGCTTCGTAAATCTTCGGGTGTAGATGGCTACCTGTGTCTGATCAAAAAGAGGCATAAGTCAACGAAAATTGAACAGGTAAATATAGCACAGTACCAGCCACACATGCGGCCTTATAAATTTGCTATCTTTATCAACAGCTGTGTGTAACACCGCCCCAACCCGCCACACCAATAAAATCCCTCCCCAACGCGGTATTAATTGACCTCAATCGCCTTTTACTAAACGTACTTAGCTATACACAACGGATGAACAGACGGGAAGCATTATCACGGGTTAGCCTCATGCTGGGCGGAACCCTCTCGGCCCCGACATTACTGGCCTTTGACCGCTGGAGCCAGACGAATCCCGAAAGCCGGGGAAAGAGCGCGTCGATACTCAACGAAGAGCAACGGGAGATTATGGCGCGGGTAGCCGAACTCATTATTCCTAAAACCGATACGCCCGGTGCCGTCGATGCCGGTGTTCCTGATTTTATTGAGATCATCCTGCGCGATTGCTATGCCAAACCTGTGCAGGATACGTTTCTGGCGGGCCTCGGCGATCTGGCGGGCAAGCGTTTCCTGACCGCATCGTCCGATCAGCAGACATCGCTCCTCAAACAGGTCGAAGCCCAGGCACTGGCCAACGCCAAAGCCGGTTCGGTGTCGTTCTGGCAACTGATCAAAGAGCTGACCGTCTGGGGGTATTTTACATCGGAAGCGGGTATCAAGGCATCGTTCGATTACCAGCCCATTCCGGGAAAATTCGAGCCAATCAAGATCAGGCCGGGGCAGAAAGATTTCATGTACGGCAACCAGGTTTAATTCCATTCACGACGTCTATTCCATATGAATCTGAATATAAATGCACAAAAAGCCCAGACCTACGACGCTATCGTGGTGGGTTCCGGTATGACGGGTGGCTGGGCCGCTAAAGAATTAACCGAAAAAGGGCTGAACGTACTCGTGCTGGAACGCGGCTACGAAATCAAACACGTGGAGGATTATAAAACTGCCATGCAGGACCCCTGGGAGTTTGAGCACCGGGGCAAGATCACGACGGTGGCCGCCGAAGAGCACTACGCCAGCATGTTCTTCTCGGCCAAAGAGGGCAGCCAGTTCAATTTCACCAACGACAAAGAGCATCCGTATATCCAGAAACGGCCGTTTAACTGGATTCGGGGGTACCATACCGGCGGCAAATCGCTGATCTGGGGGAAACATACCTACCGCTGGAATCGGGAAGATTTTCTGGCCAATGCCAAAGAGGGACTCGGCATCGACTGGCCCATTCGCTACGAAGATCTGGTGCCCTGGTACAACTACGTCGAGAAATTCGTAGGCGTCAGCGGCCAGGCCGAGGGCTTAGCCGTGTTGCCCGACAGCATCTTTCAGCCGCCCATGGCGATGACCGCCCCGGAAGTACATTTTAAAAAATCGGTCGCGCAGAAGTTAAATCGGCCCATTACCATAGGGCGGGTGGCGCACCTCACCAAACCGCAGCCCTGGCATACGGCGGTGGGTCGGGCGAGTTGCCAGTTCCGGAACCGCTGCACACGCGGGTGTCCGTTCGGGGCGTATTTCAGCTCGCTGGCAGCCACATTGCCAGCCGCCCGAAGCACTAACCGGCTGACAATTATCCACAACGCCATTGTCAAAGAGATCATTCTGGACGATCACGCCCAGAAAGCCAAAGGGGTGCGGGTCATCGACCAGAACACAATGGAGGTGCGGGAATTTTACGCCAAAGTACTGTTCCTCAACGCCGGAACGATTGGCTCTACGTCCATTCTGATGAATTCGAAATCAGCCCGTTTCCCCAATGGACTGGGCAACGACAGCGACCAGCTGGGCCGCAACCTGATGGACCACCACCTGGCCGTTGGAGCCAGAGCCGATATCGAAGGGTTCGAAGACGATCACTATTTCGGGGCTCGTCCGGGTAGTCTGTACATCCCCCGTTTCCGCAACTGGGGCAACGACAAAAAACGCGACTACCTGCGCGGATTTGGCTACCAGGGCGGAGCAGCCCGCGCCGACTGGTCGAGGGGTGGTGCGGAACCGGGTTTCGGTGCTGACTTCAAGAAGAGAATGACGCAGCCCGGCCCTTGGAAAATGAGCCTCACCGGCTTTGGCGAGGTGCTGCCCGATCCTAACAACCGGTTCTACCTCAGCCCCGATAAAACCGACAAATGGGGCCTGCCGCAGGTGGTGTTCGACGCTGATTTCAGTGCTAACGACCGGGCCATGCGGAAAGACATCATGAACGACGGCGCCGAAATGCTGGAAGCTGCCGGGTTCAAAAACGTGGTTCCGTACGATAACCCGGCGGCACACATGGGACTGGGTATCCACGAAATGGGGACCGCCCGCATGGGACGCGATCCCAAAACGTCGGTGCTCAACAAATACAATCAGGTACATACCTGCAAAAACGTATTTGTTACGGATGGCTCGGCAATGGCGTCGGCCTCGAACGTAAACCCATCGCTGACCTACATGGCGCTCACCGCCCGAGCCGCCAGCTATGCCGTAGCGCAGTTGAAAGCGAGGAGTCTTTGAGTGAGTTCTGTCCGGGCCAAGTCGGAGCTTGGCCCGGACAGAACCCGTTATTATTCTTCAAATTTCGTCAGGCGAATAGCATATCCGTTAGGTTTTGAGTAACCTAACTTGTCAGTTTTAAGAAACTGACACCACTTACGGAGCGTAGAGCCCCAACGTCCGGCTTTTAGCCCCTCCCCTGTTTTCAGGGAAGGGATTGGGGTGGGGTAGATTCCACGCCAACCCCCTACCTTGCACCCCAATCATCATTTCAACTACATGCCGTCTTCTCTTATTATTGGTGCAGGTATGGCGGGTCTGGCCGCTGCCCGCGCCTTACGCTTACAGGATTGGGATGTTGTCGTGCTCGATAAAGGTCGGGGGGTAGGTGGTCGACTGGCAACCCGGCGCATCGAGCAGGCCCGCGCCGATCATGGTGCGCAATATTTCTCAGCCACCACGCCCGAACTTCGGGAGGTCGTTCAGGAACTGCTGGCCGAAAACGTCATTGCCCAATGGGAACCTGCACAGCCCGGTCCGGCCGACACCACCGTCGATCAGCCGCACTATGTGGGTATCGACGGGATGAACGCCGTTGCCAAAGCCCTGAGCCGCGACCTGACCGTACTGACGTCCCAGACGGTCTTATCGTTTCGGGTCGATGGGAGCCAGTGGCTCGTGGAAACAGAGTCCGGAACCTCTTACCGGGCCGATGCGCTGCTCATCACCGTACCGGCTCCGCAGGCACTGGCGCTCGCTGACCGAAGCGAATTCGCCTTGTCTACGGCCGATCGGTCGGCGCTCTCGGCCATCCGTTATCAACCCTGCATTGCCGTGATGCTAGCGCTCCACCAACCGGTTTCCATGCCCAACGCCATCCGCTACGAAACCGGCAATATTGCCTGGGTAGCCGACAACGGACAGAAAGGCATCTCGCCCGGTCAGCCGTCCGTAACGATACACGCCAACGCCGATTTCAGCCGAACGCATTTTGACGGCGACCTGAACGCCGTTGGCCAACTACTGGTCGGCCAACTAGCCGACTTAATTCCTGCCGACAACATCAGCACCATTCAGGTACACCGCTGGCGCTACAGCCTGGCCGACCAGCGGCACCCGGCCCCGTTTCTGGCCGTAGAAGCCCCGCTGCCATTATTATTCGGGGGCGATGGTTTCGGCGAGGGGAATGTAGAGGGGGCGTTTACATCTGGCCTGGCAATGGCGGGATTTCTGTAGCACGGACGGGGTAAGAGTAGAATACGACCAAAATAATCTCTGTTTTTTTGAGAACCTGTTGTGTTCATCTCCTGCCCTTACTTCATGGAACGTAGAGCGTTTATCAAGACAACCGGCCTCCTGAGCGGTGCTTATGCACTGGCGGGTCAGAGGTCGATGGCCAACATCCCTGCGCTAGCCGAACCACTCTGGCTGGATGGCCCGATGCGGTGGGCACAACTGGCGTTTGTGGAGCGTGACCCCGGCCATTACGACCCCGATTTCTGGCTGAGTTATTTCAAACGGATTCATGCCGATGGCGCCCTGCTTAGTGCCGGTGGCGTGGTGGCTTTCTACCCCACCAACATCCCGCTGCATCACCGAAGCGATTATTTGGGCAACGCTGATACGCTGGGGTATCTGGTAGAAGGTTGTAAAAAACAGGGTATGAAAATCATGCTCCGGACCGATCCCCATGCCGCCCGCCAGAATGTGTACGACGCCCACCCCGACTGGATTGCGGTTAATGTCGATGGCACCAAACGTCGTCACTGGGCGAATCCGGAGTTGTGGGTCACCTGCTCGCTGGGACCGTATAACTTCGAGTTTATGCCCCAGGTGAACAAAGAGATCATGCAGCGGTTTCAGCCCGAAGGCATTTTCTCGAATCGCTGGGCCGGTCACGACATTTGCTACTGCGAACACTGTACCCGTAATTTCAAAGCGGCATCGGGTCTGGAGTTGCCGAAAAAAATAGAGCGGCTGGACCCAACTTACCGCAAATGGTCGGAATGGCGAACGAACCGGTTGCGCGAGGTGTGGGCCTTGTGGGATGCCGGTATCCGGCAGCAGCGGCCCGCATCCCGGTTCATTCCCAACGGCTTTCCCGATAAAATCGTAACCGGCAAAGAAGCCGATCTGTTCTTCGCCGACCAGCAGGCCAGGCGTGGACTGATGGCGCCCTGGGCCAATGGCAAAGGCGCCAAAGAACTGCGTTCGACGCTGGGCATGAAGCCCCTGATCGGTATTTTCAGCGTGGGTATCGAAGAGGAATACCGCTGGAAAGACTCCGTTCAGAGCGATGCCGAAATCCGGATCTGGGTGGCCGAAGGAACGGCCAACGGAATGCGCCCGTGCTTCGTTAAGTTCGGGGGCGACATCTACGACAAACGCTGGATGGAGTCCGTGGCGAAAGTATACGAGGGCTATCACAAAAACGAAACCTACCTCCGCAATACGGCCTCGATGGCGCGGGTGGGGGTGGTGTATTCGGAGCAGACCGACCGCAACTACGGCGGCAAACCCTGGCAGCAGAAAAGCAGCGACCACCTCGACGGTATCTACCAGACATTGGTCGAAAGCCGGATTCCGTTCGATATGGTAAACGACCGGCTGCTCACACCCAGCGACCTGAAGCGGTTCAAGCTGCTGATTCTGCCCAATATTGCGGCTCTTTCTAAGGCGCAGTGTGCCCAGCTACAGGCGTTTGTAAATGCGGGCGGGAGCCTGATGGCTACCTTTGAAACATCGCTGTACGACGAAGAGGGCAACCAGCGCCCGGACTTTGGTCTGGCGAGTTTGCTGGGGGTGTCGTATGCCGGTAAGGTGGAAGGCCCCATGCGGAACAGCTATCTGCACCTCCGCCACGATGCGAAGAACAGCCAGAGCCAGGCCATTCTAAACGGTCTGGACGATACCCCCCGGATCATCAACGCCATTTATAAAGTCGACGTGAAACCCACGGCGACTTTCTCCAGCCCGGTTACCCTTATTCCGACCTATCCTGATTTACCGATGGAAGATGTGTACCCACGCGTGGCTGAGACCGATACGCGGGAGCTGTACCTGCGGCAGGTGGGTAAAGGCCGTGTCGCGTACATCCCCGGCGATCTGGACCGCTCGTTCTGGCAGTTGCTGAACGTGGATCACGGTCAACTGTTGAGTAACGTCATTAACTGGGCGCTTGATGAAGAGCCCATTGCCGCCGTAACGGGGCCGGGCGTGATGGATGTCAACGTTTGGCGGCAGGCCAATTCCATGACGGTTCACCTGGTCAACCTGACGAATCCCATGATGATGAAAGGCCCCTTCCGCGAGTTGATTCCGGTCGATGCGCAGGTGTCGGTTCAGGTTCCCAAGGGCGCCACCGTGACGGGTGTGACATTGCTCATGAGCGGACAGAAGCCAAAGTTTGAGATCAAAAATGGAAAGGTATCGCTAAGCGTGCCGAAAGTTCTCGACCACGAAATCGTAGCGCTGGATTTGGCGTGAGTTACCACCCCCAACCCCCACCCTCATGACCTGGAAACAAGTTATTGACCCCTTCAACAACATTACGTTATCCGTACTGGTCGCACTGATCCCCATCCTGTTTATATTCTGGGCACTCATCATCCGGAAAATGAAAGGGTATCAGGCTAGCCTGGTGGCTACGGGGCTGGCCATGCTTATTGCTACGCTGGTGTATGGCATGCCCGTCGGGCTGGCGCTGCTGTCGGCGGCACACGGTGCCTTGTATGGCCTGTTTCCCATATGCTGGCTGGTGATCATGGCGGTTTTTCTGTTCAATCTCACCGTGAAAAGCGGGCAGTTCGAAATCATCAAGTACTTCATGGGGTCTATCACCGCTGACCGACGGCTGCAGGGTCTGTTGATTGCGTTTTCGTTCGGCTCGTTTCTGGAAGGTACCGCCGGGTTTGGCGCGCCCGTGGCTATTACGGCGGCTATGCTGGTCGGGCTGGGATTTAACCCGCTCTATGCGTCGGGTATTTGTCTGATTGCCAACACCGCTCCGGTGGCGTTTGGCTCTATTGGTATCCCTATTACAGTGGCCTCGCAGGTGTCGGGTATTCCGGAGCTGCCCATTTCGCAGATGGTGGGCCGAACGCTGCCTATCCTCTCCGTCATGCTGCCGTTTTATCTGGTTAGCATCATTGCCGGATTCCGAAAAGCGTCCGAAATATGGCCCGCCGTTGTAGTGTCGGGCGTTTCGTTTGCCTTTCTCCAGTATTTTTCGTCCAACTTCCTCGGCCCCGCCCTGCCCGATGTTATCGCGGGCCTGGGGTCGATTATCTGCCTGATGACCTTCCTGCGCTACTGGAAACCTAAAACCATCTGGCGTTTTGAGAACGAACCAGCCGCCACAGTCGATACCAGCATCAGCTACACCGCCGGGCAGGTGATCCGGGCGTGGTCGCCGTTTATCGTGCTGACGATCATCATTATTTCGTGGGGCATGCAGCCAATCAAAGACGTGCTCAACTCCGCCGGTCTGTTCCAGTTCGAGTTCCCTGGTCTGCACAATGCTATTCTGGGCAGCGACGGCAATCCAACCCCCAAGCTCTTCAAAGTCAACTACCTCTCGGCGGCCGGAACGGCAATTCTGCTGGCGGCTCTCATCGCCATTCCGCTGGTCGGGCTGACCTACCGGCAAGGTGCGAAGGTATTTGGCGAAACCCTGGTTCAGTTGCGGTTTCCCATTCTGTCGGTGGCCTCGGTGCTGGCTTTTGCCTACATCCTGAACGACTCCGGCATTACGCTCACGCTGGCGGCTGTGCTGGCCAGTACGGGCATCCTGTTTCCCTTCTTTGCGCCCGTGCTGGGCTGGCTGGGGGTGTTTATTACGGGCTCCGATACGTCGGCCAACGCCTTGTTCAGCAAACTTCAGTATGCCACGGCACAGTCCATCGGTGTCGACCCGGTGGTGACGGTAGCGGCCAACGTGTCGGGGGGTGTGGTGGGTAAAATGATCTCGCCCCAATCCATTGCCGTAGCAGCCGCAGCCGGTAATCTGGTGGGCAAAGAGTCGCAACTGTTTCGGTTTACGGTGAAGCACAGCTTTTTCATGCTGATCTTCATCAGTTTTCTGACACTGGCACAGGCCTACGTGCTGAAATGGATGATTCCGGTCTATGAAATGCTCGACGGTAAGAAAGCCGCCGTTCTGCCGGATCTGACGAAAGGGTATCTGTATCTGGGCATATTAGCCGTAGTTTTGGTAGCGATTGGGGTCATGATCAAAACAATGGCGGGGAAGGAAAAACCGGCGACAACGGTAGCGAGTTGACCGGCATCTGTCTGGACCAAGCTCCGGCCTGACCCGAACAAACCCGTCTATATCCTGCTTACCAAACGAACAAAAGAAAACTTACTAATGAAGATTGTCGTATTAGATGGCTACACCCTGAACCCGGGCGATTTATCCTGGGAAGGCATTGAAAAACTGGCCGACGTAACGGTGTATGACCGAACGCCCGCCGATCAGATCGTGGAACGGGCCAAAGAGGCCGACATCGTTTTTACCAATAAAACGCCCCTGGATGAGGCTACGCTAAACCAGTTACCCAACCTAAAATTCATCAGCGTTCTGGCTACCGGCTTCAACATTGTCGACATCGCCACCGCGAAAAAGAACGGGGTCGTGGTCAGCAATGTACCCGGTTATGGCACGCCCTCCGTTGTTCAGTTGACCTTTGCTCTCCTGCTCGAGCTGACTCTGCACGTGCAGCGGCACAGCGATTCAGTGCGAGACGGCAAGTGGGCACGGTCGGTGGATTTCTGTTTCTGGGATTACCCGCTCATCGAACTGGCGGGCAAAACGATGGGCATCATTGGCTTCGGGAGTATCGGCGAGAAAGTAGCCGATGTGGCCACGGCTTTTGGTATGAACATCATCGGCTCCAAACGGCACCGCACCGATCAGTCGCACCGGTCAAACTTCAAATGGGCGGAGATTCCCGACCTGCTGGCGGAGTCGGATGTGGTGAGCATCCACACGCCCTTGGTACCCGAAACACAGGGGCTTATCAACAAAGAAAACCTGGCCCTGATGAAGCCATCGGCCTTTCTGCTGAATACGTCACGCGGACCGATCATTGTCGATCAGGATCTGGCCGACGCGCTGAACAACGGCGTCATTGCCGGAGCCGGTATCGACGTGCTGTCGAAAGAGCCACCCCTGCCCGACAACCCGCTGTTTACGGCAAAAAACTGCCTGATCACCCCACATATCGCCTGGGCCACCACCGAAGCCCGCGCCCGGCTCATGGCCATTACCGTCGATAACCTGGCCGCGTTTCTGGACGGCAAGCCGATGAATGTGGTGAATTAGCAGGGATGTCTTGCAGCGTCCTTCGCCCGTGTTTCATTTCCTGTAGAAGCAAGTTACACGCGTGTTTTTGTCATCCCGACGAGGGAAGCATCTTCGGTAGGGAACAAGACAATCCTATTACCGAAGAGGCTTCCTTCTCAGCATGACAAAAACACACAAAGAAATGCCCCAATCCATTCATGCCAATCAGCCTAAAAAGAACTCAACCGCTACTGACCCGAATACCGCTAGGGCTGCTTCTCCTGATCGGCCTCTGTTCCCAAACACAGGCCCGGATTGTCCGTATTGAAATCACCAGCGTTCAGTCGCCTACGTTCGAGGGTAAAGTGTTTGGGCGGGTGGGGGCTTATGAAAAACTGCGGGGTAAGGCCTACGGCGAACTTGACCCTAACAGTCCGAAGAATGCGCTTATTACGGACATTGCCCTGGCTCCCCGGAATGCCAAAGGCATGGTGGAATACGCCATGGATATTTACATTCTTAAGCCCATCAATCTTGCTACCGGCAACCACAAGCTATTTCTTGAAATCAATAACCGGGGCGGCAAGCTTATTGGCGGGTTCAACAAAAGCAGTGGCGGCAACGACCCGACCACCGCGGCTCAGGCTGGCGAAGGCTTTTTGATGAACATGGGCTACGCCCTGGCCTGGAACGGCTGGGACTGTTCGGCCGCACCAGTTAACAATAATCTAACGATTAGCGTCCCCATTGCCCGAAACGCCGACGGGTCGTCCATTACGGGGCCGTCTTACGAATATATCTCGTTCGACAATGCCACTTCCCTGACGTACTCGCTCGCTTACCCGGCCGCCACGCTGGACAAAGCAAAGGCAACGCTCACCGTGCGGGATCGGCTGGGGGATAAACCAACTACGATTTCGGCCGGGGGTTGGGAGTATGCCAGCGATAAATCCATCCGGCTGTTGCCCACCGGAACAGCCTTCCGGCAAAGTGCCATTTATGAGTTCAACTACACAGCCAAAGACCCCGTTATAGCCGGGATCGGTTTTGCCGCCACCCGCGATTTTGTCTCTTTTTTACGCTACGCGAAAGCCGATGATTTCGGCAACCCGAATCCGCTGGCAAACGACATTCAGTACACGTTTTCGTATTCACTCTCGCAACCGGCCCGGTACGTCAATGACTTCCAGACGCTGGGGTTCAATGCCGATGAGCAGAACCACCGGGTGCTGGATGGCATCGAAAACTGGCTGGGCGGGGCCAGTGGCATTGCGCTGAATTACCGCTTCGCTCAGCCCTCGCGCACGGAACGTAACCGCCAGAATCACCTCTACCCCGAGGGTGTTTTCCCCTTCGCCTACCCCGTTCTGACCGATCCGCTTACGGGTAAAACTGCCGGGCGGCTGGCCCGCTGCACCGCCAGCAACACTTGCCCGAAGGTATTCGAGATCAATTCAGCCAACGAATACTGGGTAAAAGCTGCGTCGCTGTTGCATACCGATAGCCGGGGCAACGACCTCCCCGACCCGGACAATGTTCGATTCTACCTCATTTCCGGTGCACAACATGGTACCGGAAATGAAACGAGTCGTGGCACTTGCCAGCAGTTTCAGAACCCCACCAACGGCGAACCAGCCTTGCGGGCACTGTTTATGGCGCTCGATGACTGGGTCACGAAGGGCATTGCTCCACCCGCCAGTCAGGTGCCCCGGCAGTCCAACAAAACGGCCGTTACCGCCCTGCCACAACCGGGTTCGCAAACGGGCGTGGTTCCGCAAGCGGCTCTCGGCTGGCCCTCGATTCCGGGCGTGACCTACACGGGGCTCATCACTACCCGCTATCTGCTTGACTTTGGGCCATCGCTCAACACGGGCGTCATCGCGACGTTCCCAACCAGCGTAGCCGACCGGCCTTCGTACGTAAATTTTGTATCGAAAGTCGATAAAGATGGCAATGAAGTCGCCGGGATTCGATTGCCGCCCGTTGCCTCACCTATCGCCACGACAACCGGCTGGGCGTTGCGCCGGGCGGAGTATGGCGAAAATGACGGCTGCGAAGGGGCTGGTCAATACATTCCATTTAAAGCCACCAAAGCGGAACGACTCTCCACCAATGATCCCCGCTTATCCATTCAGGAACGTTATCAGACGCATGAGGGGTACGTAAACGCCGTTCGAAAATCGGTACAGTTGCTTATCAAACAGCGATTTCTACTGGCGGAAGATGGAGAGCAGTATATCAAAGCTGCGCAGGAGAGAAAACTGTAGCACCGATGCGTCGGACCGACCGGTCGGTGCTACAGTTTTCTCTCCCACACAATCAATATTCCTGCTTCCGACAGCTTATCGCTGTCAAATGCAGTTACTAACATGAGAAGTAATCAACTACGTTATGAAAAAGCGGATACTCGTGAGTTTACTGATGTTGACAGCGGCCCTAACTACACAGGCGCAAACCGTTTCAGGAACCACAAAGACCAGCAAACCCAAATCAGCCAGAAGCACCGCGCCCGGCAGTATCGTCATTGATAGTGCATCCAATGCCGGGGCCACCAACGACGGAGCCAGCGGTCAGAGTGGTCGCCCAATGGCTATCCCGTCGAGCACCACGGCACAGGCCTCGTCGGTAAAAAGTCAGGAACGGACAAGCCGTAAAGTGAAGCGGAGTCCGCGGAGTAATCAGCGGTAAACGTCTCTACGATAGAAGTTATAGCGGGAATGTTCATCTCTTTCTATCTCCGCAACCATGTAATCAGCATATTCGCAACGTACGCACACTGGCCTAACAGCAAAACCACTATACTCTCAAATAGCCATTGGGTGCTTATTAAATCATTCCTGCTAAAAATAGGTAGGACCAGGAGCAATAACACGCCTATCGTTAGCCACAGATGAAACGCAGTCAGGATACCATTCGGCGTTTTGCGGGTTCGCTGTAACAACCAGTATCCGAAGCCAAGAACAAGCAACAAAGCTGATCCTGCCAGCGCAACGTGGCGATTGGCAATCACGAAGTAGGTATCGTACAGTTGGACATTTACCGTATGCTGACGAAACAAAAGCCCAATCAACAGAAGGATCGGTATTGCCAGCCAGCTAATCAGGTAGGGTTTTCTGAATGTCATTTCTTTCAAATTCACATTAAAGCTTCCGATACATGATGTAGGCGTTCGTATAGCCAAGCTGCGCATGGTTGAACGCATCCGGAATCTCACCGATAATGTCAAAACCGAGTTTTTGCCAGAGTCGGACGGCCCGCTCGTTGCTCTTGACGACGATGTTGAACTGCATGGCCCGGTAGCCTAACCGCCGGGCTTCCTGAATGGAATACTCGCCCATTAGCTTGCCTATCCCCTGCCCCTCATACCCGGCAGAAACCATATACGATGCATTCGCTATATGCGAGCCCAGGTCGACCTGATTGTCTTTGAGGATAAACGTTCCCGCCACGAGTCCATTAACCGTAGCGACATACGTATGTTTATCGTCGCTGCACCAATAGTTCAGCATCTTTTCTCTTGATGAATCCGGGGCAAAACAATAAGTAGCGCCCGTGGCAATGACGGGTCTGATGATATGCCAGATTGCTTCCTGATCATCGGCAGTGGCTTTACGGATTTCGGTCATTTTAGTTGTTGTCGGATTCATGATACCGATCTTAGTTTATTGGGGTTTAGCGTTAATAATGGGTGGTTTAACGACTGAACAAGGCTCATTTTTGTCATCCCGACGAAAGGAGGGATCTTCGTTAAGTTTGAGGACTTCGTTTCTACCGAAGATCCCTCCTTTCGTCGGGATGACAAAAAATCCGTTGACATTCAAATACTCACACACAAATACATCAATTATTAACGCCATTATTAACGTTAAAATCAATGTTAATAATGGCGATTAGTATTTAATTGTCAGCAGCTAAGGGCCGTAGGCGCGCGACCATTAATAACGTGATTTTACGTGTTAACGCATCATTCCAGCCAGATCAGCGGGTTGCGGATAGGCAGGTTGCGCAATACCTCCTCCACCTGCGGGTCATGGTCGAGGGTTTTCCAGGTGGCCAGCCAATCAGCCTTTTTGAAAGCAGCCGCGCCGAAGACCAGAAACGGCTGTGCAACGGGCCAGTCGTTCCAGTACATCACATCGGGTGTTAAGGGCCATTTACGTTTGTCTGCCACATAGGGATACAGGTACACAATACCTTTTTCAATGCTGCGTCCGTCGGGGGTTTGGCAGGTCCACAAGTCATGGCCTTTGTCGGAAAGAATCTGGCAGATCATCACCATCGCATCGAGGTTGAAGATCGAATAGCCGTAGGGTTTCGTTCGGCGCAGTTCCAGCGGAAAGCTCCCGTCGGCGGCCATCTGGTTCGGTAGTAAAACGGTTTTATACCGCTCCCGGCAGGCTTCCAGGACTTTCTCATTGCCGGTTAATCGGGCAAAAGAGGCTACCTGCATCACCCAGCAGGTGCCGTGGTTGTTCCTGGCCTCTTTTTCGTCGTTGCTGTACGGATGCGTGAGGAGCCAGTTCAGGTAGTCCCCGAACCATGATTTAGCCCCCGCCAGCACCCGTTTGTCTGCCGACTTGGCCCGTTCCATCGCCCGAATGCCCTGCGCCACTTCCATAAAATGAATGGTGTCGATAATACCAATACCCCGCCCGGTGGCGCGTCCTTTAATCGCCTGGGCATACTGTAACGACGGATTCATACGGGTAGTGCTGTCCACGAACCACGCATCCAGATGCCGGAACGCCTGTCGGACATAGGCTTCGTTGCCGGTGAGTTTATAGGCCGATGCCAGCGCGCCCACCACCCGGCTAAACCGGATCATGGCCTGCCGGTGCGCGACAAAATTATCGGGGTTGGTCATCCCGTCGCGCTGCACATACGGTCCCTGCGGATTCAGGGAATCGGGCCACCAGTAGTCCCCTTCCGAGAAAAAGTCATGGCTGCTTCCCGCCGAGCGGGGGCTAGTTTGCGCCGTAACAGTAAGGGGCACCTGCGTCATGGCCCAGGCGGCCTGTTTCAGCACCTGCGCGCGTAACGTCTGACGAACGGCTTTCCGAACGGCGTCTTTATCCGTACGTACGTTCACCCACCCGGCGAGGGGTAGTAGCAGGATAAGCAGACAAACGGAGATTATTTTCGTCATCTTGATGCGTTGGAAGTCCCCGGCCGGGTGTCAGTGGTAAGCCATACCTGTTGGGTAAACGCCCCGTTCACGGCAGCATCCCACACCTCCAGACGCACCCATTTTTTCCCTTTCAAGTTGGTATTGAACGTGAATGTCCGGTTGCCAAAAGGCCGGGTGTTGGTCAGGTCAATACGCTCGCGGAACACCTGTTTGCCATCGCCGGAGATGATCTCGGCAAAGGTCAGCGGAAACGTCCAGTCGATGCTAACGACAAGGCTGGCTTTACCGTCGGGCTTCAGCGCCAGTGAATCGCCCGCGCCTTTTCCGTTCACGGTGAAGTTGGGCAGCAGCACTTCGCCGGTCGAGACGAAGAACTTCCCTTGCCGCATAGCGTCCAAGACCGGTTGCCAGCCCCGGTTGTAGTCGGGTAGTTTGTCGAGTTGCAGGTAGTTCACATTGAGGTGGGCGTACATCTCGTTTTCCGGCTCGATGGTAAACAGATCGGCTTCGGCAATGACGTGTTTTTTAAGCCCCCAGTTAGCCATATCGTCCATCAAATCCAGCACCCGACGGCTCAGCCTCGGCTCCGACAGATCGGCGGGAATGTTCTTCCAGGCAGCGCCGAAGAACCGGTCCGATCGATAGAATTCCTCGCCTTTGTATTTATCCGGAAAGCCAGTAGAGCCTTTGGTACGGGCGTGGGCGGTCCAGGCCAGGCCATTTTCTGCTTCGAGGAGTTTCAGCATATCCGTTTTGTCGGCAATACGATATACTTTTCCGTACCTCGGGTCGTCCGTTACGAACGGCATGTCGGGTTTGCGCGACATGATCCAGTACACCGGCTTCGGAAAGAAATCCAGCCAGTGCCCGCCAAAAAACTCGTTCGGTTCTTCGCCGGGCAGCAGCAACAATTTATTATCTGACCAGCGTTGGCACATGTCGTGCAGCGTTTTCAACTCCAGCAACCGCTGCTCGTCGGGGCCTTTAGGGTGCGCCGTGTAGTGAAACTCAGCCAAATGGACAATATCGACGCCGGCGTTTTTAAAGACCTTCACGAAGTTAGGCACCTCCGGCACCGGCTTTCCGGCCAGTAACACACTCATCACGTATTCATTATGAAAGTGGCTCGACAGGGTCTTGTAGCCAGGCAGCGCGGGGTATTTATCGGTATGCGTAAATTTCTTCACTTCATTCAGCGCTTTTTCGGGCGTATCGGTGCTGAGCAGGCAGAAAAAGTTAAGCCGTTGCTTCGTTTTCGGCGGGGCGTTTACCCAAGGCACCCATCGTTTGTCGCCCATCAGGTCCTGCCGGATGCCAATGCCAAAATCGGGCACCAGGCTTCGATACCCACGACCATACCAGGTAAAATCGAGGTTGAAAGCTTCGTCTAACGGATAGAAATACTGGTGGGGAGCCGGAAAAACGGCCAGGCTCCCGGTAGATCCCGAACCAATGATAGTCCGGTATTTTACGCCCTGTGCTTTGTTGAGTTGGTTCAGATCAGCCGGTACTCGTTGTAGGTTGCCATCGGTATCCGACCAGGCAATGGTGTTCCAGACGGATTGTTTACTCGTTAGCCCCGCATCGTAGAGAATGGCCGTCGAGTCGACTTCGGTGGCCATTACGGCGGCAATATTAACCAAAGGACTGCCGGTATAGACCGTTATTTCAATAGCGCCGGTAAAGGTAGCGGCCTGCACATCCGACACCCGGATAACGGTTCGGGAACCCTGGCTGGTGACGCTGGCCGTTCGTTTGGTGAGTTCAACGGCGTAGGCTTTGTGAGGTAGTTTGTTGGTCTTATCGAAAAAGATATTCCAGCCGTTCTGTGACACCAGATCCCGCTTGCCAACGGTCAGCACAAAGGCGGGGTCGAGGGCTTTGGCAATTTCTTTGAACCTTCCCTTCTGTGATAATTGCATACTGCTGAACAATGGTTTCCCACTGGTGAGGTCAATGACCAGCCTCCCCGTTTCCTTTGGATTAGCGGGCCAGCTTACCGTGAGCATATTACCCTGATGAATGGCCGTGGCTCCGCTTGTCTTCTGGAAACCAGACAGATCGACTGGTGTTTGCCCGTGCGTTAAGGTGGCAGTTATGAGTAATAGAAGGAGCAAAATTTCTTTCATAAGCGACAATACGGGAAAGGAAGCTGGTAGTCTATAAGTAACAAAACGACGGCGAAAATCTACCCGGAACAAGTGTAGTGTAGCTCCTAAACTCGATACATATATGAAACCAACACGCAGACATTTCTTACGCCAGTCGGCTTTAGCGGCTACGGGAGCCGGACTCATTAGCTTACCGACAATCGAGGCCATTGCCAGCCAGCGGAAACGCATTTCGGCAAATGATAAGCTACAGGTTGGTCTGATTGGCTGCAACGGCATGGGCTGGTCGGACTTACGCTCGCATCTGCTGCAAAGCGACGTGCAGTGTGTGGCCCTGGCCGATGTAGACCAGGGTGTGCTCGACAAACGCTCGGCCGATGTGGAAGCGATGCAGCACACCAAACCGCAGCTCTACAAGGACTACCGCAAACTACTCGAGAACAAGGACATCGACGCGGTCATCATCGGCACTCCCGACCACTGGCACTGCATGGCCATGATCGACTCGGTTTCGGCGGGCAAACATGTGTACGTCGAGAAGCCCCTGGCCAACAGCATTGAAGAGTGTAATCTGATGCTGGCAGCGGCCAAAAAATACAACAAGATCGTGCAGGTGGGTCAGTGGCAGCGCAGCGGCTCGCACTACGAAAAAGCCATCGAGTACATCCGGTCGGGCAAGCTGGGCAACATCCGACTGGTGAAAGTCTGGGCGTATCAGGGTTGGATGAATCCCGTTCCCGTTCGACCCGACAGTGCGCCCCCGGCGGGCGTCGACTACGCGATGTGGCTGGGTCCGGCCCCCAAACGCCCCTTCAACCCGAACCGGTTTCACTTTAATTTCCGGTGGTTCTGGGATTATGCCGGTGGGCTCATGACCGACTGGGGCGTCCACGAAATCGACATTGCGCTCTATGCCATGAACGCCAAAGCGCCCAAATCCGTCATGGCCTCGGGTGGCAAGCTCGCCTATCCCGACGATGCCTCCGAAACGCCCGACACCTTACAGGCCGTTTACGAATACGATGGCTTTAATATGCTCTGGGAACACGCCACGGGCATCGACGGCGGCAACTACGGCCGGACGGAGGGCATTGCCTTTATCGGCAACAACGCCACACTGGTCCTCAACCGCGACGGCTGGTCGATCCTGCCCGAAACGGAGACAAAAAACGGTATTAAGGTCTACAAGGTCGAAGACATTCCCGATCAGGCCCGCAACGGCGAATACCTGAACGAGCACACCAAAAATTTCGTGCAGGCGATAAAAGCTAACGACCCGAAACTGCTCAAGTGCGGCATCGAGACGGGCAGTATTGCCGCCATTAACGCGCACATGGGCAACATCGCCTATAAAACCGGCCGAAAAGTGTACTGGGATGCAGCCGCCAAAGGCTTTAAAAACGACCAGCAGGCCAACGCCCTCATAGCTGCCCATTACCACAACGGCTGGAAGCTGCCCGTCGTCTAACCAAGACTGCCACAGTCGACCCAACCCCAACGGGGTTGACTGCGACTAACCCCGGACGCCAGTCCGGGGCTACAGCAACGACCACCCTCAAAGTCCCAACCCCAACGGGGTTGACTGTGGATAACCCCGGACGCCAGTCCGGGGCTACAGACAAGAGAGTCCTCTAAGCCCCAACCCCGAAGGGGTTGACTGTGGATAACCCCGGGCGTCAGCCCGGGGCTACAGACAAGAGAGCCCTCTAAGCCCCAACCCCAACGGGGTTGACTATGAGTAGCTCTGTATGCATCACCGGCTGTGCCACCCATACCCCGGACTGGCGTCCGGGGTTAGCAACAGTCAACCCCTTCGGGGTTAGTTGGGCAGTTGTCTAGCCTGTCGGTGTGCGTTGATCACAATATGACTGGCCAGCGTAACAAAACACTGTCCCTGTCGCTTTTAGCAACAAATAACAACACAAACCTCAACCCCGAAAGGGTTGACTATGGCTAACCCCGGACGCCAGTCCGGGCACATACACATGGAATACAGAACACTGGGTGAATCAGATTTACGCGTATCGGTCATCACATTTGGCGCATGGGCCGCTGGTGGCTGGATGTGGGGCGGTACCGAACGAAGCGGGGCCATTGAGGCCATCAGGGCTGCTTATGACCTGGGCGTCACCTCTATCGACACGGCACCCGTTTACGGACAAGGCACCAGCGAGGAAATTGT
The DNA here is from genome assembly GCF_054781875.1 of Spirosoma pulveris. Taxonomy (NCBI): domain Bacteria; kingdom Pseudomonadati; phylum Bacteroidota; class Cytophagia; order Cytophagales; family Cytophagaceae; genus Spirosoma; species Spirosoma pulveris. The sequence continues at coordinate 427,234 of NZ_BAAGTO010000004.1, read as the reverse complement.
GGGCGAAGCCATCAAAGGTATCCCCCGCGACAAGGTCCAGATCCTCACCAAATACGGCATGCGGTGGGATTTGGCCAAGGGCGATTTCGGCTTCAAAAGCCAGGATAACGACGGCAACCCCATCGACGTTTACAAATATTCGGGAAAGGAAAGCATCATCAAAGAGTGCGAAGACAGCCTGAAACGACTCGGTACCGATTACATCGACCTCTACCAGATGCACTGGCCCGACGTGACCACGCCCATCGAAGAGAGTATGGAAGCGGTGCTTCGGTTAATTGAGCAGGGGAAAGTTCGTCAGGCGGGTGTCAGCAACTACAACGTCGAGCAGATGAAACGGGCCGAAACGGTGCTTAAACTAGCATCCAATCAGGTGCCGTTCAGCATGATTAACCGGGGCATCGAGGCCGACGTGGTACCGTATTGCCTCGAAAAAAAGAAAGCCATTCTGGCCTACAGCCCGATGGAACGTGGGCTACTGACTGGTAAGATCAAGCCCGGCCACCAGTTTGCCCCCGGCGATCACCGGGCAGGATACCGGTTCTTTAAAGAAGAAAACATCAAAAAAACGGACGATCTTCTCCAGAAGATCAAGCCGCTGGCCGACAGCAAAAATGCCAGCTTGAGTCAGTTGGTCATCCGCTGGACCATTGAGCGTCCGGGTATCACCGTCGCACTGGTAGGTGCCCGAAACGCCGAACAAGCCATTCAGAACGCCAAAGCCATTGACATTCAGCTTTCTGCCGACGAGATTGCGTTTATCAATGAGCAGTTGGAAGTGGTAGAGCTGGTGTAATGGCAACCGTCCCGGTCGGGTGTGACGCAACCCGTTTTACACCCGACCGGGACGGTCGCCGTTACACGGTTACCCGATCAACCGAAACAGCCGGTTCCAGCGGATTTTGTGCCAGATGTCGGCAGGAACCGGGTCGAGCGACATCCAGACGAATACAGCTTTGCCTACAATATGGTCTTCCGGTACAAAGCCCCAATAGCGGGAATCCTCTGAGTTGTGGCGGTTATCGCCCATCATGAAATAGTAATCCTGCTTAAAGGTATAAGTCGTAATGGGTTGACCATCTACCCGAACGCCCGTTGGTGTTACGTCCACCGCTTTGTTGTCTTCGTAGCGTTTGATGATATCGCCATAGACCGCAATCGTTTGTTGGTTGATGGCAATAGTCATTCCTTTTTTGGGTACGGTGAGCGGCCCGAAATTGTCCTGATTCCAGGTATAGGCCGAACTGCCGTAAATACCGGGGCCCGTTTGTCCGGCCTGCTCTACCATCGGCTCTACGGATTTCACCCAGTCGAACGACTTGAATTGCTGCATGACTTTTTCCGTCATGTTTACCCGATAACCCACCTGCACCGACTGTTTGGTCTGTTCATTGTAGGCTTCCAGCGGCTGCCAGTTAATGAATGGCCCCTCAGCCGACTTAAAGTCATTGACGATGTCGTATTTCCGAAAAAACCGATCATCCAGCACTTCGCTGGTTTTGACGAAGTAGGTCGTTTCGGAGCGTGCGGGTGTGGGAAAAGCCTTGCCATTTACATATACCTGCGTCTGGCGAATGGTTAGCACATCGCCCGGAATACCGATGCACCGCTTAATGAAATTCGTCTTCATATCCGTTGGGTAAGCCGGCTCGCCGACCTTGGGGGGCGGGTAATTGAACACCACTACATCCCCGTTTTTGACGGTTGTAAAGCCCGGCAACCGGTAGATGGGCAGTTGAATAGCCGTACTGTACGACGGTATCTCCGTACCCCAGATTTTCTGATGGGTCAGCGGCACTTGCAAGGGCGTTTTGGGCGTCCGGATGCCATAATGAAGCTTGCTGACGAACAGAAAATCGCCGACCATCAGGCTGTTTTCCATCGATGGCGTTGGTATGGCGTAAGCCTCGAACGTCAGAAAACGAATCAATGTGGCGGCTATGACCGCAAAAAGTACCGAATCGAGCCATTCCCGCAATGCCGATTTTTTCGGTTTGACCGCTTTCGCGCTGGTCTGTGTTCCCTTGTTTTTCATGGTATCCGGAGTAAATAGTAATCGCCGGACGTACGCGGCTGATGGTCAGTCACGAATGTCCGGCGATTGAAAGATACGCGTCGGCGTTGCCGAAGGCGTATTATTTTACAGGGATGGCGCTATGGTTGGGTGAGATGCATTACTTCGTTGGCTTTACCTGCCCAAACCAGACCGCCATTTCGTTCGCCCCCCGGTGCGACCAGGCGTAATAGGGAATCAGCGTCACGCTCTTACCGGCCTCCTGCCCGGCCAGCGACACAATACCACCCAGCTTTTCGGGTTGCATCTGAGGTCGGAACGCGGTACCCGCCGGAACCGCCAGCGACAGTGCCTGTCCGCCATTATCGACCCCCTCGGCGCAGTATACCACCGGTCCCCGTTCAATAGCCACCCTGTTTCGGTCGTCGGTCACCTGTTCATTGGCTTTTACTTCCCGAACGGGCATATCGAGCGTCCATTCGAGCCGGTCGCCGGGTTTCCAGGTACGCTTGATGCGGGCGTATCCATTCTCCGTCATATACGGCGTCGGCTTCCCGTTTACCAACAAAACAGGTGCTTTAGCCGCTGTATTCACGTATTCATACAAATATCCCGGCATGGGTTTACCCGACGCCCAACCGGGCAAGCGCAGTTGCATAGTGAACGCCTGCGCCTGCTTCGGCTGTACCGTTATGGCTACCTTACCATCCCACGGATAATTCGTTTCCTGTCTGAGCTGCACCGATTTTCCGTTTACGGATACCGTCGACTGGTTGGTCAGGAACAGGTTGATGAACAGATTATCACCCTTTGTGGCATACACATAACCGGGCAGCGAGGGCAGAAAACGCACGACATTAGTTGGGCAGCAGGACGTTCCGAACCAGGGTGCCCGCGTGGCCGCCTGCCCAACGTTGAATTTACGTTTCCCGTCGGAAGCCAGCGGATTGACGTAAAAGAACTGGTCTCCTTCGAGCGAAACACCCGCCAGGAACCCATTGTACAGGACCCGTTCAAACACATCCATGTATTTGGATTCGCCCGTCAGCAAAAACATCCGGTGATTCCAGAGCATGTTGGCCACAGCCGCGCAGGTTTCGGCATAGGCCACATCGTTGGGCAGTTCGTAAGCTTCGCCGAAGGCTTCCCCGTGGCCGCGGGCTCCCAGCCCACCAGTGAGGTACTGTTTGCGCTCAACCACATCGTTCCAGATGGCCAGCAGCGCATCCATGTAAGCCTTGTCTTTCTGAATAGCAGCAATGTCGCTCATAGCCGCATACATGTAGCCCGCCCGAACCGAATGCCCCACGGCGGTTTTCTGCTGCGTCACGGGCAGATGATCCTGTAAATAACTGGCTCCCTGACCAGTTTTGGCGGGGTCGGGGAAGAGCGGGCGTTTGTCGGCACGTCCGCGCATATCGAGCAGAAATCGAGTGAAATCGAGGTAGCGTTTGTCGTTGGTAACGCGATAGAGTTTGACAAGCCCGATCTCTATTTCCTGATGACCCGGCACCACAATCAGCTTATCGGGGCCGATGGTACGCATGAGGTAATCAGCATTTTTCAGAGCGATGTTCAAAAAAGAACGTTTGCCGGTAGCCTGAAAGTGAGCCACGGCGGCTTCGTACATATGCCCAACGTTGTAGAGTTCATGGCTACCCGCCACGTACGAGAACCGTGTTGGGCCCGCCTGATCATCCTTGATATTCGCGCTGTCTTTCAGGATGGTCCGGATGGTGTAGAGATAGCCGTCCGGTTCCTGAGCGGCCGCAAAAAGGGTGATGAGGCTATCCAGATAATGATCCAGCTTGGCGTCATAGTGCGTTTGGAGCGAATACGACGCGCCTTCTACAACCTTAAACACATCGGAATCGTCGTACCGTCTTCCTTTAAACGTGCCTTTAGCCAGCCCACCGGCTACGGCGAAATTGGCAATACGGCCGGTTTCTTCACACTTCCTGAAATCGAAGGGAATGGTGACGGTGCGGTTGGTAGCGAGCCGGGGTTGCCAGAACCCGCCATTGATGGTAACGTTCGTAAACGGGACCGGCACGATGGGATAATCCTGCGCCTGGGAGAGGGTTGCTAACAGGCTTATTAGCAAGCCGAAAGCTATCGTTTTGATCATAAACGGGGTAGTTTGCAAACTGGAAATGCGGCTTACCCGGTTTAGACTTTCATCTTGCGTACTACCCATAAAGGCAGTATGCAAGATGAACAATGTACTACTAAACCAACTAGATCCCAGGCAAATGAAGGTAAACCGACTTGTTAGCCCGATCATAGAGTTGAAGCATTTTTTCGGTAAAACCTACCGTCTTTTAGGCGATATTTTTGGGATGTATAGCCATACGATGCGAACAAACGCACCACTCGCCTACTCACTTACAGGGCAACTTGTGAGACCGGCGGCTCAAGGTTCTGCCCAACTTGGCAGCGGTTTGTACAGGAGACCCAAAGCCATAGCCCCGTGCCACGGTTACCCGATAACTCACGAGGTAACCGTGGCACGGGGCTGTGGCGCTGTGGCTTTAGGCGAACCTATCACAATGGTCATTTCAATACGATACTTATATACATAAAATTTAATATTGCTTACTAAATATGCTTATTTTTACGTACCTGTCGAGTTGTCGCTGACAGGGGAGAAATGGACGCGATGCCAATTATAGAATTAACTCACAGCTACTTACGACAGGACAAACGCCTTAATAGAGCAAAAATTTTGACACATGAACGTTGAACAGGCTTTAAACGATTTCTACCGTCAACATGGGTACGGTGAGGAGGGAGGTATCAACAAGAAATGGGACCTGATTAAGTTTGGCCCTATTGCCCTTCCCTTACCCAACTTGGAATCCCGACGGAGGAATATTTATCTACACGACATTAACCACCTTGTAACAGGGTACGATACAACCTGGAAAGGCGAAAGTTCGGTTACTAGTTGGGAGATTGCCAGTGGTGGGTGGGGCAGCATATATTTTGCCTGGTGGCTGACACTTTGGGGCATGGCTATAGGCGTCATGTTCTACCCCGCGCACAGTTATACCGCCTTTCAGGCTGGCTTGAAAATGCGTAGTGCATTTACTAGTGGTTTGTCAAAACAAACCATGTACTCTCTACAGCTAAACCAGCTAACTAGTCAACTTCAACGACCTCAAGCCGACATCGTCATTCGGAGTTATTCTTTATGGGCAAGCCTAAGTTTACTGATTTGGTGGGCCCCGTTTTTGGTAGGATGTATACTTTACTCGGTATGGTAACCCGGATCAGGCAGCACACAGAGGCAACCAGAATTAAAGCACTCATGCTGAGTAGATAACCAGCGCCTTCGGCATTAGAAATAGAGAACAAGTCAAGCCTGTTAACCCATTCTGCTTTTACTGCCATGACGCTCCACTCGAACCGCCGTGATTTTATTAAACAAGGTAGCGCGGCTGCCTTAAGTTTAGCCCTGTTTCCGAGTTTTAAACGTAAAGTCGCGCCCAGTGATAAACTCCGGGTGGCCCACATTGGTGTAAATGGGATGGGCACCAACCACCTTAACTGGTTCGCCAACCTGCCCGAAGTCGACGTCGTGGGCCTCTGCGACCTGGACCAGACCCACCTCGATAAAGCGTTAAACACCTTACAAAAAATTCACCCGGACACGACCGCGAAAACCTATTCAGATTTCCGTTACCTCCTCGACCGCAAAGACATCGACGCCATCACCTGCGCTACCCCCGACCATTGGCACGCGCAGGTAGCCATCATGGCGTTTCAGGCCGGGAAAGATGTATACGGCGAAAAACCACTTTCGTACAACGTGCGGGAAGGGCAGCAGATGCTGAAAGCCCAAAAACGCTACGACCGAATTTTCCAGCTCGGCACCCAGATTCACGCAGGCGACAACTACCACCGGGTTGTCGAACTAATTCAGTCGGGGGCCATTGGCAAAGTGCATACCGTCCGGCTCTGGAAAACGGGCTTCCCGCCAGTTCTTGGCCCGGCACAGTACCAGACGCCCCCATCGACCCTCAACTGGGATATGTGGCAGGGACCGGCCCCCGTTTCGCTCTACACGCCCGAACGCTGCCATTTCACCTACCGCTATTTTCTGGATTACTCGGGTGGGGTGTTTCAGGATTTCTGGTGCCACATTGCCGATGTGGTCTGGTGGGCCATCAACCCAACGGGACTCAAAAAAATCAGTGCCAAAGGAGAAGCACCGGAAGGTATCGGCGATGCGCCCAAATGGATCGACATCGACTACGAATTTGAAGGATTGAACCTGCACTGGACCAGCACCCCACCCAACGTACCCGGTGCCGAAAAACGGGGCATTGGTGCCTATTTTGAAGGCGACAAAGGGACACTCCTGTGCGACTACAACACCCGCGAACTAACCATTAACGGCGTGTTCATGAATGATATTCCCGAGATACCCATCACAATTCAGCGGTCGCCGGGGCACCAGCAGAACTTTGTCGACGCGGTTAAATCACGGAAACAGCCGGAATCCAATCTGGCTTACGCCCGCATGATGACAATGCCCATGCACCTTGGCCTGATTTCCTACCGGCTCGGCCAGCCGCTGGAGTGGAACGCCAAAAAAGAGAAGTTCCGGCATAACGCCGATGCCAACGCCATGCTGTCGAGAGAGTACCGGAAGGAGTGGAATCTGGTGTAATCGGCCGATTTCCCATAAACCTATAAGGTTTCAAAAACCTTATAGGTTTGACTCCTACCGCGTCTTGTTCTTCAGCACCACAAACGGCAAATGCGTACCCCAGGTGGGCTTAAGCCCTTCCTGAATGACAAACGTTTTCGAGAAATTGCCAAGCACAATATCGACGTCGCCATCCCGGTCAATGTCGTTCACGTCCATACAAATCCAGCGACCGTAGGTGCTGACAGGAACGGCATGAGGTTTGAATTGGAGGGCTTTCTGCTGCTCAAAAAACAGAAAACTCTCGGCGGGATTGGTTTTGAAATCAGCAAAAAACGCGATGGTGGCAATGTCCAGGTCGCCGTCCTTATCGAGGTCGGTGGCAATGGCTTTGGTACAGCCGTTGATGGGGTAGAAATACGTCTGCCTGAAGCTAAAGTTGCCCTGATTCAGGTAAATATATAGCCCGTGGTAGGGCTTCATGATTTTAGAATAGTCGCTGTTGTCGCCACAGGTGTACAGAATATCCAGCCGACCGTCTTTGTTGAAATCAGCCAGTTGAAAGCTGGTAGAGCCGTAGACGGACGGAAAGCGAAGCAGGTTTTTCTCTGTAAACCCACCTTTTTTGTCATTCTGGAACAGCCAGATTCCTTCGTCGGCGTGGGCAAACAACACCATCAGGTCGGGCCAGCCATCGCTATTAAAATCACCCGTGATGGCCTGACTTGCGCCGGGCACTTCTTTAATGGGCTCTTTCGTGAACTGATGGTTCGGCTGCTGTTTCAGCCAGTACAGCCCGCCCGCATTATGCCCAAATCCGCAGACGACCCAATCCATTAGTCCATCTTTGTCGACATCAACGGGCAACGATTTTAATGGACGGGGCAATTGCATCGCGATGGTCGACGAGTCGGTGCCCTGGGGGGCAGTCAACCCCAGTGAAACCAGTTCTCCCCTGGCAATATCGGCCGCCTGCATGGTGCCCAGCGTCGTGAACATACTCCGCTCCTGGCCTCGCTCATCGCGGAAAAACTGCGCATCGACAGCCGCCGAATTAAACTGCCGGAACAGCGTTGGGTTGAGATGCTCGTCCCAGCGAGTCACATCACTCCGAAGCGCATCGCTGGTGTAAAGCTGGTGCCCGATAGTATCCATCACCACCAGCGTCGTCATGGCCGTTTTTGTCGTATCCGGCCGGGGCTTCTCGAGCGAAAACATAGCCCAGTCATCGACAACGGCCTCTGGTTTATCGGCAGGCTTAAGCGTTTCCGGTGCCAGTGTCTGGTAATAGGCAATCAGCTTCTGCCAGTTATCAAACGAAATAGCGGCTTTCGGCCCGGCATAATACAAGCCGTCCGGGTACACTTCCAGGCCCAGATTGGACGCCATGGCGGGCAACACATGCTTCGTCCAGGTCTCTTTGTCGAGCAACTCAGGCGCCGGTACGAGGTGGCAATTTCCGCAATATTGTCCGGCCAATCGTTTCCCTTCCGCTACAAGCGGGTCGTTTTCCTGTCCTGACTGGCAACTACCAATGAGTATAGTAAGTGTGGCAAGTGCCAGAAAAGAGGTGTAATAGTGTGAAAGGGAAGTCATTACACGTAGTGCTCACTGTCTGGACCAATCTCCAGATTGGTCCTATCATTAACAAAAGTGGGCCAATCTGGAGATTGGCCCAGACGAAACTCACTGCCGCTCCCCGACCAGATTGAGCATAAACGCGTACTCCAGGGCAATTTCTTTTAACGCCTGGAATCGGCCCGAGGCACCACCGTGCCCCGCTTCCATGTTCGTATGGAGCAGAAGCTGATTATTATCCGTCTTCATTTCTCGCAGTTTAGCTACCCATTTGGCGGGCTCCCAATACTGCACCTGCGAATCGTGTAAGCCAGTCGTAACGAGCAGGTTCGGATACGCTTTTTTCGTCACGTTATCGTAGGGCGAGTACGACAGCATGTAGTCGTAATATTCCTTGTTTTTCGGATTCCCCCACTCTTCAAACTCTCCCGTAGTGAGCGGAATACTTTCGTCGAGCATGGTCGTTACTACATCCACGAAGGGCACGGCCGCCACCACACCCCGGTACAGCTGCGGGGCCTGGTTGATCACGGCACCCATCAGCAACCCACCCGCGCTGCCGCCCATGGCAAAAAGCTTATCGGCGCTGGTGTATTTGTTCTTGATGAGGTATTCCGACACGTCTACGAAGTCATTGAAGGTGTTTTTCTTCTTGAGCATCTTGCCGTCTTCGTACCAATGCCGACCCATCTCCTGTCCACCCCGAATGTGGGCAATGGCAAAGATAAAGCCCCGGTCGAGCAGGCTCAGGCGGGTCGAACTAAAGCCGGGATCGGTGGAGTAGCCGTACGAGCCGTAGGAATACTGAAGCAACGGTGCCGAGCCATCTTTCTTTGTGCCTTTGCGGTACACCAGCGAGACGGGGACTTTTGCACCATCGCGGGCGGTGGCAAAAAACCGCTCCGACACGTAGTTGTTCTTATCGAATCCACCCAGCACTTCCTGCTGTTTTTTGAGCGTTTTTTCCTTCGTATCCATGTTGTAGTCGAAGGTGGAGCTGGGCGTTGTGAGCGACGAATAGCCGTACCGCAGCACATTGGTATTGAAATCGGGGTTGTAACTGATGCCCGCCACGTAGGCCGCTTCGCCAAAGTCGAGGTACTCATCGGCCCCGGTTTTCTGGTTGATGACCCGGATGTTGGTCAGTCCGGCTTTGCGTTCGCCTAATACGAGGTGATTGGCAAAGATGTCCATGTTCTCCAGGTACACATCGGCCCGGTGGGGGATCACTTCTTTCCAGTTATTCCGGTCGGTGGTTTTTCCTTCCGGCACCTCCATCAGGCGGAAGTTTTCGGCTTTCCAGTTCGTGCGGACATAGAATTTATCCTTGTAATGCACAATGTCGTATTCATGCCCTTTCTGGCGGGGAAGGAAGGTAACAAACTCGCCCAGTGGTTTGCTGGCTTCCAGCAACCGGTATTCGGTGGCGACACCGTTGTGGTCGGAGCTGATGGTAATGTATTTCTTTGATTTCGACCGGCCAAGTCCCATGTAGAACTGGTTGTCTTTCTCCTCATAAACGAGCACATCCTGTTTTGCATCGGTGCCCAGTACATGCCGGTAAACCTGATAGCCGAGTAGTGTCTGAGGGTCTTTTTTAATGTAAAACAACGTCTTGTTATCCGTTGCCCACGCAAAGCTGCCCCCTTCGGTGTTGGGGATGGCTTCGGGGTATAGTTTGCCCGTTTTCAGGTTTTTCACCCGCAGGGTATAGAGCCGACGGCTGACGGTATCTTCGGCAAAAATGGCCAGCTCGTCGTTGTCCGATACTTCAAAGCCGCCCATCTGATAATAGTTATGCCCTTTTGCCATCACGTTTCCGTCAAACATGATTTCCTCGGCACCTTGCAACGACCCTTTTTTGCGACAGTAGATCGGGTACTCGCCCCCCGTTATGAAACGGGTGTAGTAATAATAATTGCCTTCTTTGTAAGGAACCGATTCATCCTGTTGTTTGATGCGCCCTTTCATTTCCTCAAACAACTTGGTTTGCAGGTCTTTCACGGGAGCCAGCACCTGATCGACATAAGCATTTTCCTCGGTCAGGTATTTGATCACCTCCGGGTTTTCGCGTTCGTTGAGGTAGTAGTATTTGTCGATCCGTTTATGACCGTTCGTAATCAGTTCTTTGGGTTTGACAGCCGCTTTGGGCGGGGTTATCGGTTGTGCCTGGGTCATGCTGTAGAGCGTGAAGGAGAAAATGAACAGTTGACAAGTCCGTTTCATAAGAGGACGTTGGTTCAGTTTGTTTCAGAAGAATGTTCGTAAAATTAAGGGTTATCTAAACGCAAAGACGCAGGGTAAAGCAAAGAGGTCATTTAATTCTTTACGACCTTTACGCTTTCGCCTGCGCCGGATTGCCGAACCGTTTAAAATCTGTCATGCTCGAACTCGTTGTTGCTCACTATACCGAAAACCTGAACTGGCTGCGGAATATTCCCGCCGGCATCCAAAAAACGGTGTATACGAAAGGGCCCGACGTACCGATGGCCTTCAATGCGGTGCCGTTGCCCAACATCGGTCGGGAAGCGCACACGTATTTGCACCATATTGTGAGCCGGTACGATTCGCTGGCCGAGTGGACAGTCTTCTGCCAGGGCAAACCCTTCGATCATGCTTATGATTTCAAGAAGACATTGCTCCGCTTTGTAAATGAGCCGACAACCAGCTTTAGCTCGACCGGATTTCAATGGCTGGGACACCTGATCGACACCGACGATAATCAGGGAAATCGACTTTTCCGCCCCTGGAGCAAAAATGAAGATGGGCGTGGGCTCGATCTGCGGGGTTTCCATCGCGCCTTATTTGATACCGATGGGCCTGACCTATACACGTTTGTGCTGGGCGCTCAGTTTGCCGTACATCGAAACATTTTGCATCAACGGCCCTTATCCTTCTATACCCGCGCGCTCGATGTATCGACTTCTTTCCCCGATGCGGCTCACTGTTTTGAGCGCAGTTGGGACCGGGTTTTGGGAGTTGTCGGCCTTGATCCCGACTGGCTTGCCGGAAGACTGACGGTTCAGTTAAAACCAATGAGGCATCAGCCCGCTAGCTAGCGAAAATTCGTGTGCCGACAGAGCTAAAGAATTGAACTTTATCAATAAATAAATCAGAATAATCGCTTTTTCTGATAAATAATCTAATACGTTGCTAACTTAGGCGAACGCTTTACCAGCCATTTGCGTCTAATCAATCAGCGTCTGAAATCAGCAGTTATTTTCGTATCTTTATCCAGGAATTCTACCATCCATTTTCTCATGGCCCGCACATTTTACGTGCCTCGTTTTCGGCTCGTGCTGTTCTGTATCGGTACGGCCGGTACGTTAACTGCTTTTTACCCCGACAAACTTTCTTTTCGAAAGGCATTTGCCCGTATCAATAACGAGGTAAGTGCCCACAGCCGCGCTTACGAAACACTTGCCGATGCATCACAACGGGTAGGACACCGCCTGACGGGCAGCCCAAACGGTGCCCATGCCGAAACCTATGCCTTCAATTTACTGGCGTCTTATGGCTATAAAGACGTTCGCTATGAGCCCTTCGAAGTAGAAGCCTGGATGCGTGACACCGTTACGCTAGCCATTGTCCCTAATAAAAGCGATAATTTCCGGGATGTGCCGGTAGTAGCGCTGGCCCACTCGCCCATCGAAGCCCATGTAAACGGCGAAATTGTGGATGTGGGAAACGGACTGGAAGGCGATTTTGCAGCCTTGAAAGACAAACTGAAAGGCAAAGTAGCCCTCGTCAACATTGGTCTGGCCGCGCCCACCAAAGGAGCCCGCAACCTCCACCGTTCCGAAAAAACCGCGCTGGCTATTCAGTACGGAGCGAAAGGTGTTATTATGGTCAATCTTGTACCAGGCAACGTGCTGCTCACGGGGACAGCTTCGGTAACGGGAAAGCTAATTCCCATTCCGTCGGTATGTATTTCACTGGAAAGCGGTCAGGCTTTGCGAGCCTGGATGCAGGAAGAACACGAAAAACTCTACGCCCAGATCAACATGACCAATACGAGCCGAAAAATCAGGGCCCGCAATGTGGTCGCCACGCTGAAAGGCTCACAGTTCCCCGACGAGAAGATCATTGTGGGCGGCCATCTGGACTCCTGGGATCTGGCTACCGGCGCGATCGACAACGGCATTGGCTCATTTGCCGTCATGGATATGGCCCGTACTTTCAAAGCCCTGAAGTTGAAACCCAAACGAACGATCGAATTTGTTCTGTTTATGGGCGAAGAACAGGGATTGCTGGGATCAAAAGCCATGGTCGACAAGCTCAAAAAAGCGGGAGAGCTGGATAAGGTTCGGTACATGGTGAACCTCGACATGACCAACGACCCGTCGGGCTTGAATGCCTTTGGCCACAGCAATATGGTTCCCTTCCTGAATATGGTGGGCGAGACGATGAAAGAAGTTGACCCGGCTTTTGCCAACCAGATGGAGAATCAGGCCGGGCTCCACTCCGACCATCAGCCGTTTATGCTGGAAGGTGTTCCGGTGGCGGGTATGAATGGCCACCTCGCGCGCGAGGTTCTTGACTGTTACCACGCCAACTGCGACCGTATAAACCTGGTGGATGCCGGTCAGTTGAAAAACACCGTTCGCTATTCGACCATGCTGCTCTATGCGCTGGCCGATGCCGATGACATTCCAACCCATCGGCAAACAGACAACCAAACCCGCGATTATCTGACGGCGCAGGGCTTGCGTACCCCCTTGCAGATAGCCAACGAATGGCGCTGGAAAGAATGAGACAAACTCGGTTTTTCGAAAATTAGCAGCTAACGGGCAAAACCCGTGACGAGGATTTCGTTTCTTTGTAGAACGATCATCGCCTAACCCATCATGGCTAAGAATACCTTCCGGCAACCCGAGCGTATAGCCAAACAGAACAAACAACGCCGTAAGCTTCGGCTGGCGTCCTGGCTTAACGACTTCATTGGACTGGACCGTCTGTTCGGGGAAGACAATGCCTGGCCCATTCAGCACATCGACCGCATTCTGTGGGTTACGTTTCTGCTCATCCTGTACATTGGCCTGAATCACAATGCCGAACGACTCGTTCGGCGTACGCAGCGGGCTAAAGCGCAGGTCGATGAGCTACGATCGCAGTTTACCGTTCTTCAGGCCGACTTCAACAAAAGCGGCAAACAATCCGAAATCAGCAAACGAGTGGCGGCTTTGGGCCTTGCCGATAGCCAGACCCCACCTCATAAAATAGTTGTTAAGACCGATGAACATTAAGCAGGACATCATTCAGCGGGCGAACCACGTCTTTTACGTTGTCATCTTTCTGGCAGTCTGCGTCGTGGTTCGGCTTGTGTCGGTTCAATATTTCAAGAAAGATTTAAAGGGGAGATTCTGGCGGGAGCGCGTGGCGGCAACGCTCATCCAGCGGGATACCATCCGGGCTATGCGGGGCAATATTTACGCCCATGACGGTTACCTGCTGGCAACCTCGCTGCCTACCTATGTGGTTGGTTTAGACCCCACCATGGCCAAGCCTGAGTATTTCAGCAAGAAAGTAGACTCCCTTGGCCTGCTGCTGTCCCAGCTTTACCGGGATCGCTCGCGGCAGGATTATACGGATATGATTGTTGATGCCCGCAAACGTAAACGCCGATATGTGTTGCTCAATCGACGGCGGGTTACGTTTCAGGAACGTCAGAAAATGCTCACCTGGCCCTTTTTCCGGTCATCCGCCAAAGTGGCTGCGCGGGGCGGTGTGCTTCGCCCCTACTACGAACGCTACCATCCGTACGGTCAGATGGCCGAACGAACCATTGGCAACCTGGACGCAAAGACCGGCCGGGGCCTTATTGGTCTCGAAGCCAGCTTCCAGCCGGCGCTGGCGGGTAAAAATGCCGTTGGACTGGTTGAAGTGCTGTCGGGCGGGGTTCGCAAACCGGTCGATGATGGCCCCGAAATGAAGCCGGAGCCGGGCATGGATCTGTACACGACCATCGATGTCAACTACCAGGATATGGCCGAATCGGCACTCCGCTCGACGCTCGAAAAATACAATGCCGCTAAAGGATGCGTTGTGGTGATGGAAGTAGCCACCGGCGAAATCCGGGCGATGGCTAACCTCTCCCGCATTAGCAGCTCCACAGGACCAAACCGGTACGTCGAGAACTTCAACCACGCACTGGCCGGCCGCACCGACCCCGGTTCGACCTTCAAACTGGCCACGATGATGGCCCTGATGGAAGAAAAAGCCATATCGCTCAATCAACTCGTGTCAACGGGCGATGGATCGACCCGTTATAACGGGATCGACATTCGCGATGCCAGCCGAACGGGCAAAGGGACAATTACGGCCCGGCAGGTTTTCGAGAAATCATCCAATGTGGGTATTCACATGCTGATGCGCAGCTATTTCTATAAACGCCCCGACTTGTACTGCCAGTACCTGCGCAAATTTCACCTGACCCAGCCAACGGGTATCCACATGAAAGGCGAAGCCATTCCCGTTGTGCGCAACCCCGACATGAAAGGCTGGAGCAAAGTATCGCTCACCTCCATGTCGTATGGCTATGAAATGCAGATCACGCCCCTGCAAATGCTGGCCTTTTATAACGCCGTTGCCAATGGCGGACGATGGGTGCGCCCGGTACTCGTTAAGCAGATCAAACTGGCCGACGAGCTTATTGAAGACAACAAACCGTACGTAGCTTCGGAGCCAATCTGTTCGAAAGAAACGGCCCGCAAAGCCCAGGAACTGCTGCGGGGCGTGGTGGAACATGGAACGGCCAAACACATCAACAACCCCTTCTATGCCATTGCGGGAAAGACCGGAACCGCCCAGAAGGTTATCAACGGCAAGTACCAGGTTGGCCGTTATTACACCTCATTTATTGGCTATTTCCCGGCTAATAATCCTAAGTACAGCATGATTACCGTGGTTGACAACCCGGAGGGCGACAACATTGACATGCTGTATGCCGGTGCCGTAGCCGCTCCCGTGTTCAAGGCGGTAGCCGACCGGATTGTTGCCTACGATTACCAGATGCACGCACCCATTCGGGTTCGGGCTTCCCGTCCTGAATCGACAACGGATGTAGTAGCCGGTTATGCCGATGATCTGCACGTTATTGGGTCCACGCTGAATATGCGAAACGAACCCTCGACCGAAGGCTGGGTGGAAGCCACACCAAAGGGAGGCTGGAAAGCCCGGCCCACCCGCAGTGACCATGTCCCCAATGTACGCGGCCTGACCCTCCGCGATGCGCTCTACCTGCTCGAAAACCGGGGATTCCGGGTTCTGGTCGAAGGACACGGCAAAGTGAAAGAGCAGTCCGTTGAACCGGGCACCGGGATTGAGAAAGCGGTAGACAAAGTCATTATGCTCACCTTGGGGTAAACAGGACCACAAAAATTAGGTAGTCCCAGGATCAACCCTTTTTTTTGCAGCCGACAAACGAACGCCAGGTTCGTTGCCCCTACGGATGCAACTAAAAGATATCTTCTATAAAATTCCACTGCTGGCTACGTCCGGCAGCATGAATACCGACGTCACCAGCCTGACGATGGACTCGCGCAAAGCCGGTTCGGACAGCCTGTTCATCGCCGTTCGCGGCACCGTTACGGACGGCCATGCGTACATCGAAACGGCTATTCAACAGGGAGCAGCCGCTATCCTCTGCGAAGTGATTCCAACCGAAACCAACCCGAACGTTGCTTATATCCGGGTGCAGAATTCGGCCCGGACAATGGGGCTGGTGGCCGCTAATTTCTACGACCAGCCGTCAAAAAAACTCAAACTCGTTGGCGTAACGGGCACCAACGGCAAAACGTCGGTTGCTACGCTGCTCTTCCGGCTTTTCCGCGCCCTGGGTTACCGCTGTGGCCTTCTGTCTACCGTTCAAAATCAGATCGATGACGACGTGATTCCGGCCACCCACACAACCCCCGACGTCATCACGACCAACCAGTTACTGACCAAAATGCTGGCGCACGGCTGTACGCACGTATTCATGGAGGTTAGCTCGCACGCGGTTGTGCAGGAACGGATTGCCGGATTGAGTTTTGTGGGCGGAATTTTCACGAACATCACCCACGATCACCTCGACTTTCACGGCACCTTCGACAACTACATCCGGGCAAAAAAGGGATTCTTCGACCAACTCCCGGCATCGGCCTTTGCCCTGACCAATGTCGACGATAAACGCGGACTGGTCATGCTTCAGAACACAGCCGCCCGTAAGGAAACCTACTCCCTCCAGACGCTGGGCTCTTTCAAAGGGAAAATTCTGGCCGACAGCCTGTTCGGCCTGAACATGCTCATCGACGAACGCGAGGTGTGGTTCAAGCTCATCGGCCAGTTCAATGCTTACAATCTCCTGAGTGTATACGGTGCGGCTGTTCTGCTGGGCGAAGATCCAACCGAAATCCTGACGATGTTATCGGGCATTACGCCCCCGCCCGGTCGGTTCGAGCAGGTCGTTTCCGACGATATGATTGTGGGTATTGTTGATTACGCCCACACGCCCGATGCTTTGCAAAACGTGTTGGAAACTATCAATGAATTACGCAGTACGGATGAGCAGGACTACATGCCCCAAATCATCACGATTGTAGGCTGTGGCGGTAACCGCGACACGTCCAAACGCCCCATTATGGCCGATATAGCCTGCCGGTTAAGCAACCGCGTTATCCTGACCTCCGATAATCCGCGGAACGAAGACCCTATGGCTATTCTGGAACAGATGCAGGCCGGAGTCTCGCCGGTTGATTTCAAGAAAACGATCACTATCGAGGACCGACACGAAGCCATTCGCAAAGCCGTTGAGCTGGCCAAGCCGCACGACATAATTCTGGTAGCGGGCAAAGGCCATGAGACCTATCAGGAGATAAAAGGGGTCAAATACGACTTCGATGACCGGGTCGTTCTGCGCGACGCTTTCGCAGACCGTTGAAATCAGTAACTTTGAACTGACTTAAAGAGCGAAAGAGTGAAAGAGCGAAAGAGCGTTAATAAATGCTCCTTCCCTGCGCTCTTTTGCTCTTTCACTCTTTCACTCTTTAGAAATGCTCTATTACCTCTTCCAGTTTCTTGACGAACGCTATAACTTTCCCGGCGCGGGGGTTTTTCAGTACATCTCCTTCCGGGCGCTGGGTGCCGTAATCACGTCGCTTCTGATCGCAGCCATCTTTGGTCGGCGCATCATCGACACGTTGCGCAACCTCCAGATTGGCGAGTCGATCCGCGATTTAGGGCTGGAAGGGCAAATGCAGAAACGAGGCACTCCCACCATGGGCGGCTTCATTATTCTGGCCTCCCTGCTGATTCCGGCACTGCTGTTCGCCAAACTATCGAATGTATACGTCGTATTGGCGCTGGTATCTACCGTATGGACCGGCATGATTGGCTTTCTGGACGATTACATCAAAGTATTCAAAAAGAACAAAGAGGGACTGGAAGGGAAGTTCAAAGTCGTCGGGCAGGTTGGCTTGGGCCTTATTGTCGGACTAACCCTGTATTTCAACGACTATGTTAAAATCAGGAAATATGCCCCCCGCCTGTTGAGTACATCGAACGTACCGGACGTGTATACCGATATTAAATCGACGCTCACCACGGTGCCTTTCGTAAAAAACAATGAGTTCGATTACAGCTCGTTACTGTTCGGATTTCTGCCCGACAGTTATACCTGGATCGTATATGTGCTGATTTGTATTTTCATCATTACGGCCGTTTCCAACGGGGCCAACATTACCGATGGCATCGATGGATTGGCGGCCGGCACCTCCGTCATTATCGGCCTGACGATCGGCGTACTGGCTTATTTATCGGGTAACAAAGTTTTTTCGCAGTACCTGAACATCATGTATATCCCCAACGCCGGGGAGCTGGTTATTTTCTGTGCCGCTTTTGTGGGTGCCTGCGTCGGATTTCTCTGGTATAATTCATACCCGGCACAGGTATTCATGGGTGATACGGGCAGTTTGATGTTAGGGGGCGTCATTGCGGTACTGGCCCTGGCGATCCGTAAAGAGTTAATGATTCCCATCATCTGCGGCATTTTTCTGGCCGAAAATATATCGGTAATCATTCAGGTCAGCTATTTTAAATACACGAAACGAAAATACGGGGAGGGCAGGCGAGTTTTCCTGATGTCGCCTTTGCACCACCATTTTCAGAAAAAGGGGTATCACGAAGCCAAAATCGTCACCCGCTTCTGGATCGTTGGTATTATTCTGGCGGTACTGGCTTTAGCCACGCTGAAGCTGCGGTAGGTATGATTTCTTATTATCCCCTTGTTTTTCAGCCTACTATCTCCTATATTTGCACTCCCGTTTCAGGACGGGCCTGTTTTTTACGCAGGTAAGTATTTATAAATCAAACAATTAGTCTCCTTAATAGTGAATACGCTCAGTTACAAAACCATCTCTGCCAACAAAGAAACGGTGCAGAAGGAGTGGATTGTGGTTGACGCTCAGGGTGAGGTGCTCGGTCGGCTGGCCAGCAACATCGCACGTCTGATTCGCGGCAAACACAAAACCAACTTCACACCACACGTTGACTGCGGAGACAACGTGATTGTCATCAATGCCGACAAGGTTCGCCTGACCGGTGCCAAGATGACCGATAAAGTCTACGTCCGCCACACGGGTTATCCCGGTGGTCAACGGTTCGCATCGCCCCGGTTGCTGCTTGAGAAGCATCCAGAGCGTATCATCGAGCACGCCGTAAAAGGTATGTTGCCGAAAAACCGGCTCGGTCGGCGGTTGTATACCAACCTGTACGTTTACGCCGGTGGTCAACACCCGCACGAGGCTCAGCAACCAACCGCAGTTAAATTCTAAGTCATAATGGATCGTATTAATACCATTGGCCGCCGTAAAACTGCCATCTCCCGCATTTACATGTCGGCGGGCAGCGGAGCCATCTCGGTGAACGGAAAAGATTACAAACAGTATTTTCCTACCGAAGTCCTGCAAATCATTTTAAACCAACCCTTTGCTACCGTTAACGGTGTTGGTGGTTACGACGTGAAAGTGAACGTTCGCGGTGGCGGTGTGGCCGGACAGGCCGAAGCTACCCGTATGGCGATTGCCCGGGCACTGGTCGAGATGAACGCTGAGTTCCGTCCGGCCCTGAAGAAAGAAGGATTCCTGACACGGGATTCGCGTATGGTAGAACGGAAAAAATACGGTCGTCGGAAAGCCCGTCGTCGGTTCCAGTTCTCGAAACGTTAATCATGGGCTTTGGGCCAGTGGCAGTGGAGTTTACCCCATGCTTCGTACCCATCTCCCTACGCAAATTTGTCCAGACTGCCCTTAGATGATGCCGACGGGCGGTGCTGCGTATCTATCAATAACATTCATTTTCAAAGTCTGAAATGGCACAAATTGAATATAAAGACCTCCTCGACGCTGGTGTGCACTTTGGCCACCTTACGCGTAAGTGGGACCCCCGGATGGCTCCGTACATCTTCATGGAGAAAAACGGCATCCATATTATTGACTTAAACAAAACGGTTGCGGCACTGGACGAAGCCTGCAATGCCATCAAAGGTATTGTTCGCTCGGGCCGGAAAGTGATGTTCGTCGCTACGAAGAAGCAGGCACAGGAAATCGTTTCGGAAGAAGCACGTCGCCTGAAAATGCCTTACGTTACCGATCGCTGGCAGGGCGGTATGTTAACGAACTTCGCTACGATTCGGAAGTCGCTGAAGAAAATGCAAACGCTGGACAAAATGCTGAAAGACGAGGAGACCGTTAAGAGCATTGCCAAGCGTGAGCGTTTGACCCGCAGCCGCGATAAAGAAAAACTGGAGCGTGTACTGGGCGGTATTGCCGACCTGACTCGCTTGCCAGCTGCTCTGTTCGTGGTTGACGTAAAACGCGAACACATTGCCGTTGCCGAAGCACACCGTCTGGGTATCCCCGTATTTGCCATGTGCGATACGAACTCGAACCCCGAAGAGGTGGATTTCGCTATCCCGGCCAATGATGACGCCTACAAGTCGATTTCACTGATCACGCTTGCCATCGGTAAGGCCATCGAAGAGGGTCTGATGGAGCGGAAGCAGGATAAAGACGATCAGCGTGTGCAGGAAGAAGAAGAAGCTAAACGCAACGAAGATGCAGCCCAGGCTAAAGCTGAAGGCGAGTCGATGCCGGAAGCCGCTTCTGCCCCAGCCGCTGTTGCTGAAGACGAGCAGGAAGCCTAGTAGAGTCAGTAAGTTGGTAAATCCATACGTTAATAAGTTGACATACCATAGAGTCTTTCTATGTATACCTGCTTTTTAACTGACGAATGTACCAGCTTAACAGCTTTATAACTTCATAGGAATAGCCCGTAGCCAGCCGCTATGGGCTATTCCATTTCAGGATACAACTCACTGAGTACCAAACATTTTTTGGCAATTTAAATCGATAATCACCTATTACTATGGCAATTACCGCTGCTGACGTAAACAAACTTCGGCAAGAGACTGGAGCCGGCATGATGGACTGTAAAAAAGCCCTCACCGAAGCCGATGGCGATTTTGAAAAAGCAAAAGAGATTCTGCGTAAGCAGGGTCAGAAAATAGCCGACAAACGGGCTGATAACGCAACTGCCGAAGGTATTGTACTGGCACACGTTAGCCCGGATGGCACAACAGGTAAAGTGATCGCTCTGGCCTGTGAAACGGAGCCTGTATCGAAAGTTGCCGATTTCCAGAATCTGGCGATGGCCATTATGAGCACTGCCGTTGCTTCCGATGTTACAGACAAAGCAACCTTACTGGCCACGCCACAAGCGGATGGCCGGGCTCTTCAGGACCACATCACGGACCTGATGGGTAAAATCGGTGAAAAAATCGATGTCGCTTCGTTTGAAACGGTATCTGCCGATAAAGTGGTATCGTACATTCACTCGAACGGCAAACTGGGCGTACTGGTAGGTTTGAACAACACTAACGGTACCGATGTGACCGAAGTGGGTAAAGACATCGCCATGCAGATTGCAGCTATGAAACCTGTAGCGCTCGATAAAGACGGCGTCGATGCGACCATCGTTCAGCGCGAAATCGAAATCGGAAAAGAGCAGGCTCGTCAGGAAGGCAAGCCCGAAGCGATGCTCGAAAAAATCGCTATGGGCAAACTGAACAAATTCTACAAAGACAATACGTTGTTGAACCAGGAATTTGTGAAAGACACCTCTTTGACGATTAGCCAGTTACTGGAAAAAACCAGCAAAGGCCTGACCGTATCGGCGTTCAAGCGGGTAGCGATCGGCTAATTGCAACGAATATCCTTTAGTGAAAACACCCGGCTGAGAAGCCGGGTGTTTTTTTATGGGCAAAATCAGCCCGTACCCAATTAGCTCAAAAATCAACTTGCTGTCGCCCTATAGTATCGTTAACAGCAGCCTGAGGGCAGTAGACAATGTTACTTTTAGCCCGGATTTATGTCTCATTAACCACCACTGTAAAAAATGGAACATATTTCTGATGAGGAGTTGGTTCGCCTGTATATCACGACACAGCGGAACATCTATTTTGAGCGTCTATATGAACGCTATTCTAATAAGGTGTACCGCAAATGCCTATCCTTCACAAAAGACCCTGTTCGAGCAGAAGACCTGACACACGACGTTTTTTTAAAACTGGTCGTCAAATTAAGCAGCTTTCGTGAACAGGCGAAGTTCTCAACCTGGCTGTACTCAATAACGTACAATTACTGTACTGACCAGCTAAGAGCGCACAATCTTCGGAAAGAAGTATACATGGATGATAGCTGGGATCGGCTGGAGACGGGTATGGATGACGGGCTGGGCGAAATAGCAGAAATGGAAGCCCAACAGTTGGAAAAGGCTTTACATCAGTTGCTTCCCGAAGAACAAACCATGCTTCTGATGAAATACCAGGATGATATTAGCATCCGGGAGATAGCCAACTTTGCCGGTATAACCGAGAGTGCGGTGAAAATGCGACTTAAGCGAGCGCGTGATAAACTACGTAAATATTACCTCGAAGGGGTTGTATTCTGGCTACTGGTGGCGGCTAAACTGGCACTTTCCATCCGCTGGCCCTTTCGTCACTAACACGTTATGGAAACAGCAAATCCCTTTAAAGAACTCGAACCGGATGACATATGCCCACCTCATTTGCAAAATGAACTGGTCACCGAAATTGACCTTATCCGAAATACAATCACGATTATAGAAATCTATATCGGCGATTTATTCAGTCTGGCTTCCGTACTGGCAAACCCACCCTCCCTGACACCCAACGATACATCCGATCCAATAGAATGAAGAAGCTCCCAAACCTGGCTGAAATTTTACAAAACACCTTTCAGACACTTATCGACCAATTTATTGACTTTGTTCCGCGAATTATCGGCGCACTTGTCATTCTCCTGATCGGTATTGGCGTTGCCCGACTGGCAGCTTTTGTTGTTCAGCGGGTTTTGGGCCGGGTAGGGTTCGACAAAATTGGCGACCGGCTTAACCAAATCAGTGTCATCAAGCAACTGAATACCGAAATCAAGCTCAGCGAAATTATCGCTAAAGTCCTTTATTACTTCATTCTCCTGGTGTTTATCATGGCCGCCACCGAGACCTTGGGCGTAGCGGCTATCACCGAAATGGTCTCCTCGCTGGTAAACTTCATCCCCAAGCTCCTGGCAGCCGCCATCATGCTGCAGGTAGGGGTGCTACTGGCCGATACCCTGCGCGGAGCGGTAGTGAGCCTGTGCCAGTCGTTCAATATTGCCGCCGGTCGTCTGCTCAGCATGATCGTTTTTGTCTTTTTCCTGATTGTCACCATCATCAGTGCACTGGGCCAGGCGGGTATCAACACCGAATTACTCGAATCAAGCTTTAACCTCATCATAGGCGGGGTCATCTTCGCCTTTGCCGTCGGGTATGGTATTGCTTCGCGCGACGTCATGGCAAATGTACTGTCGTCCTTTTACACGAAAAATAAATACAAAGAAGGGCAACTCGTTCAAATCGACGATGTGAAAGGGGAAATCCTAAAGATTGATACACTATCCATAACGCTGCGTACCGGCGATACAACAACCGTTGTACCACTGCAGACGCTGCAGTCTAAAAACGTGGAAGTATTCAGTTAAACTGAAAAATGACTTTCTGCCAACGTACTGATTTCCAGTTGATAGCTTAACTATTGACTGAATAATCAGTGACCGATCTGCCATCTGCCTAAAATCAACTTATACAATCAATGAAGCAAATTTTACTCTGTTTGACCGCTTCAATCTGGATACAGACGGCAAAAGCACAGGATTCTAGCCGGGTTACAACAAACTTCAAGGATACAGTAGCCGTTAAACCAGACACCTCATACTGGCAGCGCTCCTTCAGTGGCGGGGTCAACTTCAACCAGGCTTCGTTCAGTAACTGGTCGGGGGGCGGGGTCAACTCCATTGCCATCGGGGGTGTTGTAGCTGCCCGCGCTTTCTACGAAAAAGGCAAAACATCGTGGGACAACACCGCTGATCTTCAGTTAGGGTACGTAACGCAGTTAGGAAATACCCGCAAAGCCGCCGATCAGATTATTCTCATTTCCGTACTGGGTCATAAGATAGCGCCCAAGTGGGATTTGTTCGTCTCCGGAACCTTCAACACATTCTTCACTGCCGGTTATCGATACGACAAACTCCCTACTGATCAAACCAGCCTGAAGGTATCCAATTTTTTTGCCCCGGCTCAGCTGACATTTTCCACCGGTTTGGCGTATAAGCCCAACGACTGGTTTGCCTTACGGATTAGCCCGTTAGCTCCCCGCTTCACCTTCCTGGCCGACCAGAGTGTTCGCGTACGGCAGGATGCCAAAACAGGGCTGTACGTCAGCGATCCCAGCCAAAAGGCTTATGGTGTTGACCCTGGAAAAAGCAGTCGTACCGAATGGCTGGCCTTCCAGTTACAGGCAGCTCTGACTAAACCACTCAGCGAAAACGTATCCATAAACGCCCGCTATCAACTGTTCACAGAGTATGCGCAGCTGGGCAACATCAATCACCGGCTCGACCTGATTCTAACGGCTAAAATAAGTCGGTACCTGAATACCACATTTGGCCTGATTGCCCTCTACAATAAAGATTTTAGTAGTGAGCTACAGATTCAGCAAACGCTGGCCATTGGCCTCTCCTACAACCTGAGTTCTTTCCGCAAAAAGTAACGAGTTTAAGCTATAGAAAACCTTACTCAACCCCCGTAATCTTAATCTAACTTCATTTTCTACCCTAAACTAAGTCGTTCTCATGTTAAGCGAGTTTCGTACGTTCATTGCTCAGGGCAGTGTATTGGATTTGGCCGTTGGTGTCATCATCGGCGCAGCTTTCGGTAAATTAGTAAACTCATTTGTGGAAGACATTATCAATCCAATTCTGGGCCTGGTGATGGGAGGAACTGACTTTAGTCAGTTAAAAATAGTGTTGAAAGAAGCGGTCGGAGAGGTTCCGGAAGTCGCCATCCGGTATGGTAACTTCCTCAATACGTTTATTCAGTTCCTACTCATCGCCTGGGTCATTTTTATGATCGTTAAAGCAGCTAACCGCGCTCGCCTATCAAACTCTTTAGCACCTAAAGAATAATCGGTCAGGTTAAATTTTTACGTAAAGAGCCCCGGTATATGGCCGGGGCTCTTTTTTTATGTGTTATTTTGCCGGTTGTATTGTTTACTTATGGCAGTTCAAAAAATAGTTATCCTTGGCGGGGGTGAAAGTGGTGTAGGCGCGGCCCTGCTGGCACAAGCTAAAGGTTTTGCAGTGTTCCTGTCCGATAGAGGTACCCTTAAAGAAAGTTACCGGACTACACTTCAGACGGCCGGCATCCCTTTTGAAGAAGGCCAGCATACCGAAGCGCAGATCTTGGGCGCAACCGAAGTTGTGAAAAGTCCGGGCATTCCATCAACGGTTCCGCTGGTACAAAAACTCATTGCACAGGGTACACCCGTTATTTCGGAAATTGAATTTGCTGCCCGCTATACAAAGGCAAAACTCATTGGCATTACCGGCAGTAATGGTAAAACAACCACCACGCTGCTCACCTACCACCTGCTCAAAACGGCCGGGTTCAATGTAGGGCTAGCCGGGAATATCGGTGATAGTTTCGCCGAACAGGTGATTGCCGATACATACGACTATTATGTACTGGAACTGAGCAGCTTTCAGCTGGATGATATGTACCAAACGCAGCTCGATGTAATGGTGCTGCTGAACATTACGCCCGACCATCTGGACCGGTACAATTACGAGTTCCAAAACTACGTAGCGTCAAAGTTTCGTATTTTACAGAACGCCCGCCCGTCCGATAGTTTCATTTATTTTGCGGAGAACCAGCCCATTTTGGACGAGTTGGAAAAGCGGCAGCCCGACGTACAGAAACTGCCGATTTCACTTCAATCTACTCCATCACCGGGTGGCTATCTGGTCAACGGTCAGTTAACAGCGAGGGCTCAAACGAATTCTTTCTTTATCCAGCAAAACGAAACGCCATTGCGTGGCCCGCATAATGCCCTCAACATGCTGGCGGCTATCCTGGCGGCTCAGTCGGTGGGTGTTACCAGCGAGGCCATTGAAACCGGTTTAAAAACGTTTCAGAATGCCGCTCACCGACTCGAACCAGCGGGCACGATTAACGGAATACAGTTTATCAACGACTCGAAAGCCACCAATGTCGATTCTGTATTTTACGCCTTGTCGAGTATGGATGCGCCCACGATCTGGATAGCCGGTGGGCAGGATAAAGGCAATGATTACGGCCAGCTAGACGAGCTGGTGAGCCAAAAAGTGAAAGCCCTGATTTGCCTGGGCGTCGATAATCATAAATTAGTCGATCATTTCGGCAGTAAAATTCCGTTAATTTACGAAACACAGGATGTAACGGATGCCATCAGGAAAGGCCTTGAGTTGGGGCAACCTGGTGATGTTGTCCTGCTATCCCCTGCCTGCGCCAGCTTCGACCTATTCAAAAATTATGAAGACCGAGGCAATCAATTTAAAGCAGCCGTTCAAAAGATGCATGATGTATGATACATGTAGGATGTATACTGTAATTAGCCGCGAAAGCAGTATATCCTACATCACACATCCTACACCCTACATCCTACACTCTATATCATACATCAAAAAACATGTTTCTTCGCGATTGGATTCGTACACACCTTAAAGGAGATCGCCAGATTTGGTGGATTGTCCTTTATTTGTCCATTATGAGCGTTCTGGTTGTGTATAGCGCGACGGGGACGAAGGCCTTTCGCGAGCTCGACGGGAATACCGAAATCTTTTTGCTCAAGCACGGCTCCCTCCTGCTGATCGGGCTGGCCTGTACCTATTTTGCACACAAGATCAACTACGTGTATTATGCCCGGCTGTCGAAATTTGGCTTGTGGCTTTCTATTCCGCTTTTGCTTTGGGCCTTCTTTAAGGGCTCAACCCTGAACGATGCCTCGCGCTGGGTAACAATTCCCATTATTAACCAGACGTTTCAACCCTCCGATCTGGCCAAACTCGCGCTCATTTCCAATCTGGCGGCCATGCTGGCAAAACGACAGCGCTTCATGAGCGACCCCATCGTCTTGTTTAACCTGATTCTGTGGATTGGTGTCATTTGCTCGCTTATAATCCTGTCCAATACCTCAACAGCACTGCTGCTGGGGGCTACCTGCTTTTTGCTGATGTATATCGGCCGGGTGCCGGTTCGCTACCTAGGCTATATGATTGCCGTTTGTGTGGTATTTGGCGGTATAGCTTTGGCGGCCGGGCAGCGCTTTGGCACGGCCTCTAACCGAGTGAAGAACTTTATGAGTTCAGATACCATCTTTTATCAGGTCGAGCAGTCCTACATTGCCCTGGCTAACGGGGGCCTCACGGGCCAGGGGCCGGGCAACAGCCACCAGCGAAATACCCTGCCGAATCCGTTTTCCGACTTCATCTACGCCATCATCGTTGAAGAGTACGGCTTGTTGCTGGGTGGCATTCCAGTTATACTGGCCTATCTTTGGTTTTTGTGGCGAGGCATGAAAACCCTCCAAAAGGCCACCCGCCCTTTTGGAGGACTGTTATCGGCGGGTTTAACGTTTAGCATTGTTTTTCAGGCATTTGCCAGTATTTGTGTAGCCATTGGCCTGGCTCCCGTAACCGGGCAGCCGTTGCCATTGCTAAGTATGGGCGGTACATCGTTGATATTTACCGGCTTAGCCATCGGCATTGTATTGAGCGTAAGTCGTGACGAAGCCGACGAAAGTAAAATTTGACTCAACCAGCTTCTAAACAGTAATCTGAATGAAAATAATTATCAGCGGTGGCGGTACGGGAGGACATATTTACCCCGCTATCGCCATTGCCAATGAGCTCAAGGCCATAGACCCCGCAACAGAAATTCTGTTTGTAGGTGCTGAGGGTAAGATGGAAATGGAAAAGGTGCCCCGCGCTGGATATACCATCGTTGGCTTACCCGTGGTAGGGATCAAGCGGGAGCTGACCCTGGCAAATCTGGCCTTTCCATTCAAACTGGGCCGGAGTTTAGTACGAGCGCAGCAGATTGTGCGCGAGTTCAAACCCGATGCCGCCGTGGGGGTAGGTGGCTATGCCAGCGGACCCCTGCTTTTGGCGGCCTCCCTGAAAGGTATACCTACACTTATTCAGGAACAGAATTCCTATGCCGGCTTAACCAATAAAGTGCTGGCGCGATGGGCAAAGCGTATTTGTGTGGCCTATCCCGGCATGGACGCGTTCTTTGCGGCCGATAAGATCAAACTGACAGGAAACCCCGTTCGTAGTGATATCCAGTTTGCCAGCCAGCAGGTTGAAGCGGGGCGAACGCTGTTCGGCATTGACGGTAATCACCCAACGTTATTGATTATAGGCGGTAGCCAGGGCGCCCGTACTCTCAATGAAAGCCTGGAAGGCGGTTTGCAACGGTTTGTCGACGCTGGTATTCAAGTGATCTGGCAGACTGGGCCAGCCTTCATTGAGCGGGCTAAAGCAGCCGTGGCGGCAACCGGCTCATCGCTCATCAAAGCGTATGACTTTATTTATGATATGGATAAAGCCTATGCTGTTGCCAACTCTGTTGTGTCGCGGGCGGGTGCTTTATCGGTGTCGGAGTTATGTCTGGTTGGTCGTCCCGCTATTCTCGTTCCTCTGCCTACAGCGGCCGAAGACCATCAGACCAAAAACGCGATGAGCCTGGTAGAGCATAACGCAGCCCTACTCATCAATGACCGGAATGCCCGTGAAGAACTGGTTACGGCGGCCCTGAAGTTACTGGCTAACCCCGCCCAACAGCAGCAGTTAAGCCAGCAGATAAAAACGCTGGGTAAACCCAATGCTGCCCGCGATATTGCCAACGAAGTAATTAAATTAACGAGGTCATAATAAGCTCCATCTGTTGCCTACGCAAAAAGCAGTATAGCTAACAGCCGGAGCCGGAAACGACCAACAATCAGACATGACATTAGCTCAATTCAAATACATTTATTTCCTCGGCATCGGCGGTATCGGCATGAGCGCCCTGGCCCGCTGGTTTCAGGTAAATGGCTATGCCGTAGCCGGATACGATAAAACGCCCACCGCCCTGACGAATGCGCTTGAGTCGGAAGGGATGATCATTCACTTTACAGAAGACGTCGACCAGATTCCGGCCGAATTTCGGGCCAAGCCAGCCGAAACACTGGTTATTTACACACCTGCGGTTCCTAAAACTCACGCGGAATATATCTACCTAACCGAACAAGGTTTTACGCTTCAGAAACGGTCGCAGGTGTTGGGATTACTGGCTGGTCAAATGACAACCATTGGCGTAGCCGGTACGCACGGAAAAACAACAACCTCGTCGATGGTTGCCCATATTCTGCGGGATTCGGGGGTTAACTGCGCGGCTTTCCTGGGCGGTATCACTAACAATTATGGCACGAACTTCCTGCTCAACGAACCCGCCGACGACCTTAAATCGGTGGTGTGCGTGGTTGAAGCAGATGAGTTCGACCGCTCTTTCCTGACACTCTTTCCTAAATACGCCATCGTCACCTCCACGGATGCCGACCACCTGGATATTTACGGAGCACACGACGCCGTCCTTGAATCGTTTGGTAAGTTTGTTAGCCAGATTGAGCCGGATGGTGTTTTGTTTATGAAGCAAGGGCTCTCGCTGACAGATAAGACAAAGGCCACCGTTCGGCCTTACTCGCTCAAAGAAGGTGATTATTATAGTCAGAACCTTCGGATTGAAAAGGCCACCTTCGTCTTTGACCTGGTGCATCCGGGTGGCGTCATCACCGATATTCAGTTGCTGGTTCCCGGTTTTCATAATGTAGAAAATGCGGTAGCAGCGGGGGCGGTAGCATTGGAAGTCGGCGTATCGCCGGAGGCTATCCGATCGGCGCTAACGAGTTACCGGGGGGTTCGCCGTCGTTTCGAGTACATTCTTAAAACCGATTCGACCGTCTTCATCGACGATTATGCCCACCATCCGGCAGAAGTCGAGGCCTTTTTATCGTCGGTAAAAGCACTTTATCCGGATCGTGACGTGACGGCCATTTTTCAGCCTCACCTCTTTAGCCGCACGCGTGATTTTGCCGACGGTTTTGCCGAAAGCCTTTCTCTGGCAGATCACGTTATTTTATTGGATATTTACCCGGCGCGTGAACTACCAATGGAAGGCGTCACATCGGATCTGATTTTCCGGAACCTACGCTCGAAAACGAAAATAAAATGCACCAAAGACGATTTAGTTAACGTTCTGCGGGAATTGAAGCCTACATTGCTTGTCACTATTGGTGCGGGGGATATTGACCAACAACTAAACACAATAAAAAACCTCCTAAAAGACCAATAGATAAAAATATCTAAAAAACAACCTATCTTATTTACAGATGTTTTCTACCTTTAAATCATCCAAAAAGTGGTTACTCTCGGCAGGAGGCATTTTAACTCTGTTCGGGCTTATTGCTTTTACTGAAGTTCGGCACGGACAAAAACGCGTTAAATCCGTTGTTGTCAGGCTGGATGAGGTTGATGGTCACCGTTTTCTGACCCGTAGGGATGTAATCGGGTACCTGACTAACCAGGGAGCGGATCCGGTGGTCGGAGAACACTACGATGAGGTTGATCTCCGACGGTTGGAAGTGAGACTGCGGCAACATGGTCTAATAAAAAGTTGTCAGGTCTCCCGTGACTTAAATGGTGACTTACTCGTCAACATAGAACAGCCTCGCCCTCTGGCACGGCTGATGCCCTTTGGCGATGGGATCAGGAGTGTGTCGGGACAGTACGTGAGCGAAGAGGGACGTTTCTTCCCGATTTCGATGAATTACTCAGCAAGGGTACCAGTTTTGACGGGGATTTTTTTTGCTCATAACCGTTCGTTATCGAACAAACGAAACCAACCGCTCCTGGAATTGTTAAAGCGCATACAGGATGATCCGTTTTGGCGGGCGCAAATCACCGAAATATCGGTAGACGAGCGGGGTGAAGTGACGATGTGGCCGCAACTGGGTAGTCATAGAATCGAGTTTGGCCCGCCAACAGAACTGGATGCAAAGTTTAAGAAGTTAAAGTTAGTGTATACGGACGTTTTACCGGCTAAAGGCTGGAATCGCTATAGCCGGGTGAGCGTTCAGTACCGAAATCAAATAGTTTGCGAATGACATCAACAGGCATGGACGAGAAAATAGTAGTTGGTCTGGACATTGGCAGTACCAAAGTTTGCGCCGTAGCCGGCCGATTGATTCGAAATAATAAAGAGCAGGAAACACTCGAAGTACTGGGTGTGGGCGAAACGAATTTGACCGATGGTGTAGCGAAAGGTTCTGTCGTTAATGTCAACAATACAGTTAATGCCATCAGACGCGCTGTAGCTGACGCATCGAATCAATCCAATTTGAACATTCACCTGGTGAATGTCAGTTTCAGCGGCTCTCATGTCACCTCGATCAAGTCGAGTGGCAGCATTACCCGCTCATCGTCGGGCGATGAAGTGCAGACGGAAGACATTGATCATCTGCTCAATGATATGTACCGCACCTCTATTCCAGCCGATAAGGAAATCATTCATGTGCTGCCAATGGATTTTGTAGTTGACAATGAAACTAGTGTCAACCAACCCGTTGGACGAAACGGCGTTAAATTAGGCGCTGATTTTCAGCTCATTACAGCCCAGGCCAATGCAGCACGCAATATTCGCAAGTGTATTGTACGCAATAATCTGGCTCAGGATACCATGATGCTGTCTGCACTGGCGTCCGGGCTGGCGGTACTGACGGATGAAGAGAAATATGCGGGTGTTGCCCTCGTGGACATCGGTGGAGGCACTACCGAAATGGCCATTTATTACCGAAATGTCCTGCGGCATGTAGCGGTTTTCCCCTGGGCTGGTAACAGCCTGACCTCTGACATTCAGGCAGGCTGCAAAATCCTCCCGAATCAGGCCGAACTTCTCAAGAAAAAATTTGGCAGCGCAAACCCCAACGAATACAACCTCAATGAGGTTGTCGCCGTGCCGGGCTTGAGTAATCGTAAGCCGAAAGATGTACTTTTGAAAAATGTAGCGGTCATTATTGAAGACCGACTGCGTGAAATTGCGGCTCTGGTACAGGCAGAAATT
Organism: Spirosoma pulveris; assembly: GCF_054781875.1. Classification (NCBI taxonomy): domain Bacteria; kingdom Pseudomonadati; phylum Bacteroidota; class Cytophagia; order Cytophagales; family Cytophagaceae; genus Spirosoma; species Spirosoma pulveris. The sequence continues at coordinate 395,417 of NZ_BAAGTO010000004.1, read as the reverse complement.
ATTCGCTCGGGGTACGATGGCAAGCTGCTGGGCGGTATCGTCTTAACGGGTGGTTCAGCGCTCATTCCGGGTGTTGAGCTTATTTTTGGGCGGGTAACCAGCGTCGAAGAAGTTCGGGTGGGTTATCCTGAACACCTGGAACCCAATGGTCGCGCCGACCTTGTTGGCGACCCGGCCTATGCAACAGCCGTTGGCCTGGTGTGGGCAGGGTACAAGACCATTGATAACCGAATCTCGTTCATCAGTGATCCTAACCGGGCCTATAAAGAGGAGGACCAGCCTATGGGGCCAACTCGTCCGGTGTATCCGTCCGGAAGCAGCGTAAGCAAACCGCCGGTGGGTGTTAAGCAACCCGAACCGGAGCCTAAGAAAAGCTGGTTTGACAAACTTAAGGAGGCTCTCCAGCCAACGAGAGGAAACGAGACCGATACGTATTGATGACCGTAACGAACCAGCCTTATGCCGGTTTGATCGCGAAAAGGGACTTTTTACAACGAACAGACACCACAGACCGACACGATGAATAGTCAGGGCTATAGATTCGAACTCCCAGATGACAACCCAATCATAATTAAGGTTGTCGGTGTGGGCGGCATGGGCGGTAATGCCGTCAAGCACATGCACAAACTGAAGATGCAGGATGTGAGTTTTGCGGTATGCAATACTGATCGCCAAGCTCTTATGAGCAATCCTGTGCCCACAAAATTGCAGTTAGGCGATGGTCTGGGAGCGGGTACTGAAGCTAAAGCAGGCGAAGATGCTGCCCGGGCCAGTCTCGAAGAAATCCGTAATCTGCTGGCTCCACCTACCAAAATGGTCTTCATTACGGCGGGTATGGGTGGCGGTACCGGTACCGGAGCAGCTCCCGTAGTCGCGGAAGTAGCCCGGGAAATGGGCTTGCTGACCGTAGCCGTGGTGACTGCTCCGTACTGGTATGAAGGTACCGACAAGAAAGAGCAGGCTCGCGAAGGGATTGAAAAACTAAAAAAGAGCTGCGACACCGTTCTCGTTGTTCTCAACGATAAACTGGCTGAGCTATACAGTGAACTGACTTGGACAGAAGCCTATGCACACGCAGATGATGTGCTGGCCAATGCTGTAAAAAGTATTGCGGAGATCATTACCACGCAGGGCGATATCAACGCTGACTTTGCCGACGTAAAGAAGGTACTTGAACAGGCTGGTCAGTCGGTTATGGGATCGGCGGAAGTATCAGGCGAAGACCGGGCCTTACGGGCTATCGAAGCGGCTCTGAATTCCCCGTTGCTTAATGACCACGATATTCGGGGTGCCAAACGAATTCTGCTGACCATTTCGTCGAGTAAGGAACATGCGATGCGCCTGAAAGAACAGATGGCCATCTCGGAACACGTGGCGAAGAAAATCCAGAATGAAGCCAAAATGTTTAAGTTTGGCGCCATCACGGACGATGCGCTGGGAGAAAGTTTGCGGGTTACCATCATTGCCGCTGGTTTTGATGGAACAACCACGTTGATGGAGCAGCTTAAAGATACGTCGATTCAGAACCCGCCAGCGCCGGTTGAGTTAGAGCCGGAACCGGAAATATTGCCTCAGGAACCCTTTTTACAGCCTGAGCCCGTGAATGAGCTTGTACTGATTGCTGACGATGGGGAGGAAATCGATCCAAACCCAGTGAATTTGAGCGCCAAAACAGACGATAAACAAACGCCAACCAGTTATAACGGAACGACAATAATTCGGCCGGAGACACCCGGCATTATTCGTCCACTTCCGCACGATGATTCAGATGTGTTGCTGCTTGATGACGAAGAGCGCCCCAGTGACGCCGATATAATCAAGCGGACGGTCGACGCGTTTGTGAAGGGTCAATACCTGGCCGCTGATCTCGACCGACCTACGTTCGAGCGCAACAAAACTATGCTGTACACCTTACCCTTGTTATCTGAGCAAGAATTTGTACGGTCGAAACTGAACGATTAGTTGACTGGTAGTTAGCGAAGTATTGTAATTCGGCAGAGATTCAACGGAGTCTCTGCCTTTTCTTTTGCACCTATGGAGCCGACCTACACCAACATAAAAAACGCCCTGCTCGCCCTGGCCAACCCTGATCGCGCTGTACAGGTAGCTCGTTTTTTCAAAACCGGACCGGGACAATACGGCGAAGGCGACCAATTCATGGGACTATCCATGCCGCAGCAGCATACCCTTGCCAAGCAATTCCTGCATCTTTCTATGGATGAAACGGAGCTATTGATACGCGATTCGTTTCATGAATGTCGAATGGTTGGGTTGCTAATCTGGGTTAACCAGAACCGAAGAGCAGCATCGATACAACAGGAAATTATACTGGAACGGTATCTGGCTAATCGGCACTATGTTAACAACTGGGATCTGGTTGATGTGACCTGCCCGCATATCCTTGGCCCACACCTGCTGAAAGGCGACCGCTCCCTGTTGTATGATCTGGCAAATGAAGACCACTTATGGAGCCAGCGGATAGCTATTGTGTCAACCTTATCGCTCATCAGGCGGGGGCAGTTTGCCGATACCTTCGCCATTGCAGAGTTGCTTCTGGCACATAAGCATGACCTCATTCATAAAGCTATCGGCTGGATGCTCCGGGAAGTCGGGAAGCGCAGCCCGGATGCGCTGGAGGAGTTCCTGCACGACCACGTCCGGCAATTGCCCCGAACCGCTCTCCGCTACGCCATTGAACGATTTGACCCGGCACGACGGCGTTATTATCTGGACTTGTAAAACAAAGAGTCAGGTACTGTCACGAGCGAGTTGCAAACAACCCGACTATTGTTGACAATACCTGACTCTTTTACTGACCGGTCAATTTCTTACCGCATCATTTTGTTTAGCTTCCCTGACGACTGCATGGTGTTCATTTTCTTCATCATCTTGCGCATTTCGTCAAACTGCTTCAGCAAATTATTCACCTGAGTGATGCTGGTGCCGCTACCGTTGGCAATACGCTTTTTACGGCTGCCGTCAATGATGTCGGGACGGCTGCGTTCTTTGGGTGTCATGGAGCTGATAATCGCTTCGATTGGTTTGAATGAATCGTTATCAATATCCAAGTCTTTTATCATCTTGCCCATACCGGGAATCATTCCAAGCAGGTCTTTCACGTTACCCATCTTCTTGATCTGCTGCAACTGCGACAGGAAGTCGTCGAAGTCGAACTGATTCTTACGCATCTTCGCATTGATGCGCTTGGATTCGTCTTCGTCAAAGGCCTGCTGCGCCCGCTCAACCAGCGAAATCACATCGCCCATGCCCAAAATACGGCTGGCCATACGATCGGGATAGAACACATCGAGTGCTTCCATCTTCTCGCCCGTACTGATAAACTTGATCGGCTTGTTAACCACCGTTTTGATCGAAAGAGCCGCTCCACCGCGGGCGTCGCCATCAAGTTTGGTCAATACAACACCGTCAAAATTCAGGCGTTCGTTGAACGTCTTTGCCGTGTTGACCGCATCCTGTCCGGTCATAGAGTCAACGACAAAGAGCGTTTCCGATGGTGAAATAGCGCGTTTGAGGGCTTCAATTTCCTGCATCATTGCTTCGTCGACGGCCAGACGTCCGGCAGTATCGACGATTACAATCTTCTTACCGGTCTTACGTGCCAGCGCAATCCCGTTCTGAGCAATCTCAACGGCGTTTTTATTTTCCGGCTCGGCATACACCTCTACCCCAACCTGTTCACCCAATACTTTTAACTGGTCGATAGCCGCCGGACGATAGATATCGGCAGCAACCAGCAACACATTACGGCCCTGTTTCTTCAAATAGGCCGCCAGTTTACCCGAGAAAGTCGTTTTACCGGAACCCTGCAAGCCAGCAATCAGCATAACAGCCGGATCGCCCTTGATATTGATTCCCTGCGCTTCGCCCCCCATCAGTTCCGTCAGTTCTTCCTGAACGATCTTGACAAACAGTTGGCCGGGCTCAACTGAAATAAGCACCTTTCGGTCAAGGGCCTTATCGCGGATGCGATCCGTGATCTCTTTCGCTACTTTATAGTTAACGTCGGCATCGGTGAGCGCGCGACGAACTTCCTTAATCGTCGCAGCAACGTTAATTTCTGTAATGCGGCCTTGCCCCTTTAGGGTTTTGATGGCCTTATTTAGCTTATCCTGAAGATTCTCAAACATAGTCTATGACAAACAACGGTACAAAGATAACAGTTTCTGGTGGGCGTTTTTACAGACAAATACTACCAAGCCTTACTTATGCGTTATTTTCTGGAAGCCAACTTATTGAAGCGTCCATAGAATCGAAAAAAAAAGTTATGAGTGCATAAGATCAGCCTGTTTGACCAACGGACAAAATTATAGTTGGCCAACTAGTTGATCCAGCCCTGAAAAGTTGGCATCGTATTTGACTTTATTACACAAGCACGTTTATTTTGAAACAACTTAGTACAAGTATATGATGCAATAATACTATTTCATATATTTGTAATAAATGCATCATCATTTGCAGGGATTACGAATAAGGTGCTCTACTAATTCCTAACCTATTGCCTCATGAAAACTTACTTAACGACAATGAAACCGGGCTGCTTAGCTCTCCTTTTGGTGGTAGCCTGTCCATTTGTCTCATTGCAGACCACGGCAATGCCGTCCGTGGATGCATTTACCGGTACATCGATAAACGCAAATGCGCCCCTGATTGATACCCAGGCCAGACCAATAAAACCGGAAAAAGATGCTGTGCTGGTGCGCAATGCTTCGGTCAAAGCAGAACCTGCAGCGCCGGCAACAGCACCCAAAAAGACCGAAGAGAAAAAGACGATCAGTCGGTGTTGGAAACGGCTGATGAATATGGCTCGCGAAATACGCCACGCACATACGAACAGCAAAAAATAAAATTTATCCCTTACTACTTGAATGCCCCTCAGCCTGAACTGTCTGAGGGGCATTTTGCTTTACGACAGGCATTTTGAAGGTTAACCGGCTGGTAGAATTAAATTCATTTTTGATTTATACAGTGAGGAGTACTACCAAGGATATTCCTTACCGTATAAATCAAAAGTACCCATCTTTTTAAACTCGACTGAAATGCGCGTGCTGATTTTTTCTTTCCTGTGCAGCCTTTTGCTTACACAGACCACCTTTGCTCAAAAAGATACACCGATCAATGTGGCAACCTACAACCTCCGCTACAACAATAAAGGCGACGGCATTAACGCGTGGCCAAATCGAAAGGAAAATGTAAAGGCTCTGATCCGGTTTCACGAATTTGACCTCTTTGGAACCCAGGAAGCTCTGCGCGACCAGTTAAATGATGTAGCCGAACTCACTGAATTCGCTTTCCTGGGAGCCGGTCGGGATGATGGTAAAGAAGCCGGAGAGCACTCCGCTATCTTCTATAAAAAAGATCGGTTCAAGCCCTTACAATCCGGCAACTTCTGGCTGAGCGAAACACCCGATAAACCCGGTAAAGGCTGGGACGCCACCTGCTGTAACCGCATATGTTCCTGGGCCAAATTCAACGACCTGAAAACGAAGAAAGACCTCTACTTTTTTAGTGTTCACTTCGACCACCAGGGCGTAGAAGCCCGTCGGCAGTCGGGCAGGCTGATGGTGGAGAAGATCCGGGAAATTGCGAAGAATACCCCCGTCATCCTCGTGGGTGACCTTAACTCAACCCCCGAAACGGAGCAGGTGAAAACGATCCAAACGCTGTTGAACGACGCGCATAATGTAACAAAAATGCCTCCCTATGGTCCGGAAGGCACGTTTAATAGCTTTAAGTTCGATGCGCCCATGGATAACCGTATCGACTACATATTTGTCAGTAAGCAATTTGACGTCTTGAAATACGGCGTTCTGACCGACGCAAAAGAACAACGTTACCCCTCCGATCACCAGCCGGTGGTAGTCAAGGTAGTATTAAAATAAACGCTGGTTGGTGGTGTCAATTTCTCAAAATTGACACCACCAACCAGCCGCTTTTATGTAGCGCCGACCGAGACGGTCGGCACTACATAAAGATTACTCCGAGCGGGAAGAGCCCGCCTTGGCCGCACTGGACTTCTCTTTTTCAACGGCTTTCTTCACCGCTTCGCGCTGATCGTCCCGTACCGTGGGGTACTTGATGCCCAACTGCTCCAGATACGTCTTGTACTTAGCCGGATTGTAGTAAAAGGGCTCCAGCTTGGGCTTAAACTCGGTCATAATCTTCTTGTTGAGATAAATGGCCGGTTGCTCTTTGGGCGAAATCAGGGGCTCATACTTGATGTCTTTTGTCTGTTCGTCTTTGTAATACGACCAGGCTTCTTTTAGAACCTCCGGCTTCAGTAACAGATCCAGCAGAGTCATTGCCTCTGCTTTGGCCCCATAAACGATTCCTTTATGGGCAATGGGCGTGGCCATGGAGATGGCGTTAGCCCAGTGGTGGCCCGGCAGACCGGGGATGTTGCTGGGGTAGCGCAGCACGATGGTGGGCAGTGACCAGGAAATGTCGGCGATGTCGTCCGAGCCGCCCCCCATGGGAGTCATGGCCTGTCCGCCCATCATGACCACCGGAGCCGAGGAGGTGGGCATGCCCATCGAGTCGAGTTTCGTCGCCAGACCTTCCACCTTCGGAGCCTGTAGCTCCAGTTGGGAAGCGCGGGCCAGCAGTTGGTCCTCCTCCGACCAGGTGGGCAAGCCTACTTTCTTGATGTTGTCATAGGCTGCGGCTGCAATAACCCGGTTGGTATGTACCGGCCAGGCTGATCCCAGAATCTCATACGTAAACTTGGTATCCGTCATCAGGGCCGCACCCTCCGCTATTTTCACGCCCGTCTCAAACAACTTCTTAATTTTCGGATAGGTCCGTTCGCGGAAGTAATACCAGACGGCAGCTTTGGAGGGCACGACGTTAGGTTGGTCGCCCCCGTCGGAGATAACGTAGTGTGAGCGTTGGGTAAGCTCCAAATGTTCGCGCCGGAAGTTCCAGCCGATGTTCATCAACTCCACAGCGTCCAAAGCGGACCGTCCCCGCCAGGGCGCACCAGCCGCGTGGGCCGCCTGCCCTTCGAAGTTAAAGCGAACCGAAACGAGTCCGTTATTGCCATTATCGCCCCAGGATACACCGAGGTTGTTGCCCACGTGGGTGAAGATACAGGCATCCACATCCTTGAAGTAGCCATCCCGAACGTAAAATGCTTTGGTACCCACAAGTTCTTCGGCAACACCCGGCCAGAGCATGAGCGTACCGGGGATTTTCTCCCGCTCCATGAGCTTCTTCACGGCCAGCACGGCTACAATGTTCAACGCCTGCCCCGAGTTGTGGCCTTCACCATGCCCCGGTGCGCCTTCCACGATAGGATCTTTATAAGCTACGCCCGGCTTCTGGCTGGCTTTGGGGATACAGTCAATGTCGGAGCCCACGGCAATCAGGGGTTTGCCAGAGCCCCAGGTAGCGATCCAGGCGGTGGGGATACCAGCAATGCCTTTCTTGACAGTGAAGCCCTCTTTCTCCAACAGCGTGGTTAAGTACTTGAACGACTCTTCTTCCTGGAAGCCCAGCTCGGCAAAACTGAAGAGCATATCATTGATTTGCTGAGCCTGAACGGCATTAGCTTCAACAGCCGCTGCGGCTTCGGCCTTGAGTTTGTCAATTTTGTCTCCGCCCTTCGCTGCTTTTTTCGACTGTCCAACGACCAGCGCAGGCAGCAACAAAAGAGCAAATAGAAGATTTGTACAGTATTTCATAGTTATCGCAAAATTTTATGAGGTATTGAAGGGTATAATCATCTAAAAATAAGGAAATACATCTATTTATACGAACATACGCCTTCCAATTTCACGGTTTCCTTCCTTTTACAAATGCTTGAAGGCATTTGGTTGGGACACGCCTAAACGCTGGTGGGTTCTTGCTACCCGACTCCGGCTACTACACCACCGAAAACAACTCCGAACATAAACCCGAACCTACCGTTCGTGAACTGGCTCGTTTGCAACCGGCTTTTCCTGACTAGTTTTATCAGCACAGACGCCCCCAAAGGCAATTACTATCCACACTAATCTATACTTCTTAATGAAATCTATTCTGCTTTCCTGCTTCCCTCTAGTCGCGTTCATGGCTTTTTCCGGTGTCGCCAACCGATCTCCCGATTACACGGCAAATCTCACCGGTGTCTACACGATAGCCTACATGAACTGGGACGGCGACATAGCCCGCATGCCTGAGCCCGGCTTTTCCGGCTCCATCCGGATGACCAAACTGGACCATACACACCTCAATATGACCTTCTCGGTTACAGCCAAAGGCAATGACAAGATCTTCAGCGAGACCTCAGACCCGCAGACGCTGGAAGTAAGGCCTGCCATCGGAAACTCGTTTTTCCTGTACGATAACGGCATGAAGCTTGGGACCATCTCGCCAACGGCCATCGCCATAAAAACTGCTACGGAGGATGGAAAGGGATTGGTTATTATTAAAGCCCGGCGCTGAGGAATGGGCCTGGATATAGGAATCTGGAGAGTAGCTTCGCTCAAATGACAAACTGGCAGTTGACAAAAGGAGTACTCTAAAGGTCAAATTTTTCGTTCGACACGTATCATTATAAATCTGGGTAATAAGGTGTAAGCTTGCTGGCTGACAAAATAATTACTGACTTGATTGAAAACCAGGTATTGATTGTTAAATAAGTTTGACCCGACTAAGCCAAAAGTCCATTTGGATTGACTGGGCTCATACCTGACCAGCGCATCGACAAATTGAGCTGCATTGGTACTTGTCTTAAATCGCCAATCATACCACTCAGCCGAAAGTTTAAAAAACCACCCACCTGAGGGACGTAACGTAAAAACAGCATGAGGTTTGATAAGCCTTGTCTGATAGGCAGGTAACCCTTCAGGTTGCACCGTACTGACGGTAAAATCAGACCGTCGGAAACCTAATTCGGCATTGAATGGATGATCAAAAGACGTAATAAAATAGAGGGTATTATTTATAGATGTAAATTGAGACCGCCGTAGATCTGTACTGTTTATCTGGTTAAATTGTTCACCTCGCGATGCCTCTCCCTCCCATCTGACTTTTAGTGAAATAGGCGCAATAAGTTTGTCTAGTTGCCCAAAAACAAACCATTGACCGAGGGTGCCTTCTATAGGTCTGGTTGTTTGTTGATTAATAGTGTTTGAAATTTGTAAATGGGTGCTGTATGGCGGTTTGTTAGATGCCCATGATGCTGTGGTAAAAAAGGAGAGTAGACCAGGCCAATTAACATATTGATAGGATAATGACAACCGGTTGGATGTAATAACTGGTAGAGCTGGAATAAATCGGCTAAACGTTCGGTAGTCAGTCAGAATACTGTTACTAATAAGGTTGTTTATTATTGGCAGCGTATTGTTCCGGCTATACGTAAAACGCATTTTTTGTCTTTTCCCCAAATCATAGCCAACTGTTAAGGATGGATTTAGCCATAATTTTTTACTTGTCAACACATCCGTACTGTCATAACCAGATGCCCTTACATGTTGTAAAGCAACATCTGTGGATAAATCCCAACGATCCCACTTTTGAAAGTAATGCCCTTCTGTCGTAAAATACACGCTTTCGTACCGTGTCAAGTTTTTATCAGATACCACAGGCACGATTTGTCGTTGATCCGGTGTTTGTAACTGCGCCGAAATAGAGGCTGTTTCATTTCTAACGACCAGGCTTGACCCTATTGAATATTTCCTGGTATCCGATGAGCCTTTCCACCGTAGCCCTGCACTCATTTCGGCGCTGCTACGGGCAATAGCCTGATTATATAGGTTGTAATCCGGCGGCACACCAAAAAAAGAATTGTAGCGTGCGCTATTGTATATATTTTGTTGTGGTAGCTGGTTATAAATGTAATTTAAGTCAACTAGTAAAGCGTTTTTTCCAGGTAGCCTTCGTGTAATACTAAGGTGCTGATTACTTAGCAGAGATTTCTCAAAACCCTCATTACTAATTTCCTCTGAGAGAACTTCATTTTTCGAAATTGTATTAAATTTCAAAGAAGCTGATGTTCTTTTTATATCTGACGAAAAAGTGATTAATGTCTTTGCATCTACTTTATAATCCATTCTGATATTCCCGGCCCAAACGATTGGCGCACGAACATTATCTAGTGAGTCGTATACATTAATTGTCTTGTTATCTAACAAATAACTAAACCTATTATTAGCCTGACTATGTTGCTTATCATTACTGAAATAATAAAAGCCCCGAATTTTTAGGTTTCCCGTCAGTTTGCTACTTACCGTTGCACCAACCAGGTTTACCCGGTTAAAATTATAGCGATCTACGGCTAAATCCGGTACAGTTGTTAGTTGATTATTGACAAGAGGATTTGTCGAAACCGATTCTGTCGAACTTACATTTTGCTGATCTGACTCCAGTTCGTACTGAGCATTGACAATGGGATCTGTACCGATGTTATTTGCATTCCCAATTACGCCTATCTTTAATCGTTTAATGAGAGAGAATACGCTTAAATTGACTTCATATCGTTTGGCTGTACCAGCAGCAATACCACCATTTCCGAAGACCTTTGCTTTTATATCATCTTTAATCTTCAAATTAAGTACCAGACGCCCTGATTTCTCAATTCCCTGCAATAAACTGTTTTCCGAATAATTATTAATAGCCTGTACTTTTTCCAGAACATCAGCACCCATATTCCGGGTGATAAGCTGGTATTTTTTACTGAATAAATCTTCACCTTCAATCAGTACTTTATCAACAATTTTACCGTTTACTTTGATTTTCCCGTCTTCGCTTACTTGTATACCCGGAAGTTTCTTCAATAAATCTTCAACAGAACGTTCCGTTCCATTTGCAAATGCCTTGACAGCGTAGGTTGTTGTATCATTTTCGCTCCGTACTGGAATGATGGCTTTCACAGATACTTCTTTCAGCTCGATTGCTTTCGTCGTTAGACTGAAATTCAGTTGAATGGACAGGGCGTTTTTTTCGGGTGTAATCAGCGTATCAATTGTTTCGAAGCCTAAACCTCGAATACTCAGCTTGTATGAATCTGACAGTGAACTCGTTTTGATCGAGTAATTACCCGCTATGTCTGTAGAGGCAAAAGCGATTAGCGTTGTATCAGGTTTTAGCCGGTAGAGTGTAGCACTAACGGATGGAATAGGTTGGCCCGTAATTTTTTGACTTACATGCCCTTTAATTTGTATGGTTAGCTGCCCAAATGCATAATTATTCAGCAGCAAAAAGCTGACAAGGAGAATGAACCAGTTACTATAGAGCCTAAGCAAAGTTTACTAGGGATTAGGAGGGACTTCAATACCTTTAACTTCTGTTTTTATTTGTGACCCTTCCATACCCGGTTGCGAACTTGCCATCTTATCGAACCTGCTGTTGTTTTCTTTATGACGCTCCCAAAACGTCTTTTCCGTTAAAATTTTTTTACCGGGCGTAAGGGCAGGAACATCGATAATAGTACCTGAAGGTGCCGGCATTCGTAAGGATTCGAATTGAAACGTAACCGCACCTTTGTTATCGTAAGCTTCCAGAATCAGTCCGGGTAGCCCATGTAATTTCCAGGGGCCAGTGCTTACGGGTATCTCGGTTGTAAACCAGGCCGTATAAAACCGCCCGCGTGTTGTTGCTTCAGCTTTCTGGCATTTCATTCCCCCAATTATCCGAAATTGGTTGATAATTTTCCAGTCGATAGGCGTTATTGTGTCGTCGACGTATACGAATTCCATATCAGCCTGCTGATGCGATATAATTCGATTGGTGGGTAAATCTTTATATACCCAGTATGGGCTTATGTTGCTTCCGGATTTTCGATAGGCTATACGTGAAGAATCCATCGGGTTTAATTTCTTAATCATACCCGTTGCAACAGTTACAGATTGATGCTGATTGAATCGTAGTTCAAACGGAATAGCATATCGTTTGGTAGTATCGGCAAAAGCAAAAGCGGTGATTTGCTGATAGGCTAATATGCCCGATGGGGCCTGTCCAAAAATTCTTGTTGAACAGAGGATATAGAATGTGACAAGAAGTAATGATCGTTCTCTTTTCATGGTTGCAGATATAGGGAAAAGCTACTTTTAAAACTATCGGTGAAACGAATGGTGTTGTTAATACTGCTTACAATTGGCTGTATAACTTTAATGATAAATTTGCGTCGGCTCTGCTTTGGGCACACATGGCAGCAACAGCATCTATATTACTACAGCAGGTTGCTGAGCCCGTTACAGTATTTCCATTTATATCCATTGACGTGGACGTTGCCGATGCACAACCAAAAAATAACGCTAGGATCTCTGAATCGTTAAGAATATTATTAATGATTTGGGGCTTTGTGTTCATTTGGCGAATATTATCTGCCATTATACTCGCGCTTACATTACTACCTGCCTTAACTGAGCCAATGCTTAGTAGTACAATACCGGTTAAAATTAATAATATCTTCTTCATTTGCTTGTCTAAGTTTATGATAGCGTTAAAAGTAGCGCTCGAATATATATATATACCTTAATAAAGATTACTAATTAGTAAATTTTATTCAATTTTTTGATTACTAATAATCATATTAATATGTGGGATTATTATCTTTCTCGTCACATAATGGAGATGATAAGGCGTAATCATCGATCCATATAAAAGAAAAGCCCCTGTCAGAAAAACCGACTTGGCGTATAACAAGCACAATGCACGAGATAACGTAAGCGAGTTTGGGCACCTTGGATCTGGGCAAAACCTACCCTGAAAAAGTTGGCCGACAGTAAATACAGTTGATGATTACCAAAACGTATCACCGCCCAACTTCGGATTTTTCAACCTGACAAGCAGGGCCATTCAAGAAGCTGATAGACGAGAAGTACCCATGTTTAGGCTAGATTCACTACTTTTGCGGCTAAGTTTTCGTATCGTTTTCAATCGTTTATAATCAAGTCTGATGGAAAAAATTAAAGTGGCAAATCCGGTTGTCGAACTGGATGGCGACGAAATGACCCGTATCATCTGGAAATTCATTAAAGACAAGCTGATCCTTCCTTACCTTGACCTTGACATCAAGTACTATGATCTGGGCATCGAGTATCGCGACGAAACCAATGACCAGGTAACGATTGATGCGGCTAATGCCATTAAAGAATATGGTGTAGGTATCAAATGTGCGACCATTACCCCCGACGAAGATCGCGTTAAAGAGTTCAACCTCAAGCAGATGTGGAAGTCGCCTAACGGCACGATCCGCAATATTCTGGACGGTACGGTTTTCCGTGAGCCTATCGTGATGAACAACGTACCCCGTCTGGTTACCAACTGGAAAGCCCCTATCATTGTAGGTCGTCACGCCTTTGGTGATCAGTACCGCGCTACGGATTTCCTAGTACCGGGCAAAGGGAAACTGACCATGAAATTTGAAGGTGAAGACGGTACCGTTCTGGAATATGACGTATTCAACTTCCCCGGCGCCGGTGTCGCTATGGGTATGTACAACCTCGACGAGTCAATTCGCGGGTTTGCCAAAGCCTGTTTCAACATGGCCCTGCAGAAAAACTGGCCACTGTACCTGTCGACCAAAAACACGATCCTGAAAAAATACGACGGTCGTTTCAAGGATATTTTCCAGGAAATCTACGACGCCGAATTTGCCGGTAAAGTGCATTACGAACACCGCCTGATCGACGACATGGTAGCCTCGGCCCTGAAATGGGAAGGTAACTTCGTTTGGGCCTGCAAAAACTATGATGGCGACGTTCAGTCGGATACCGTAGCGCAGGGCTTTGGTTCGCTGGGTCTGATGACGTCGGTACTGGTTACGCCCGATGGCAAGACGATGGAAGCCGAAGCGGCTCACGGTACCGTTACACGTCACTACCGCGAGTATCAGAAAGGCAACAAAACATCGACCAACCCAATCGCTTCGATCTACGCCTGGACGCGTGGTCTGGCGTTCCGTGGTCAACTGGACGGCAACCAGCCCCTGATCGACTTCGCCAACGCGCTGGAAGCCGTTTGCGTAGAAACAGTAGAGAGCGGCAAAATGACGAAAGATCTGGCCTTGTCGGCCTATCCCGTCGGCACGAAGCTAACGGCTGGTGAGCATTACATGAACACCGAAGATTTCCTCGAAGCGCTGAACGAGAATCTACAGGCGAAACTAGCTTAATCCGGACCGCACGGGCGGCCCCGCGGGATTTATTTGATTTTTCTGATAGCTATGATTCTGTATGACAGATGTATAGTTTGCTTATGAAGATTCGCAGAATCTAAAAAATCATAGCCATCAAAAAAATCAAATAAATCCAGGTTCAGACAAGTGCCGCTCCAAAGTAGGGCGGCACTTTTTTTACCTTTTGTATCCAAACCTGTAATCGCTTTATGAAATACCTGCTAACCATCGCCCTGCTATCGTTGTTCGCGTTGACAACGTACGCACATACACCAACCGAGGAACCACCTGTTAAAACAATGAAAAGCTCTTCTGTTCAGCACATTGTGCTCTTTAAGTTCAAGCCCGAAACAACGGCGGCCAAAGTGAAAGAGATCGTAGCCGCTTTTGAAGCGCTGCCATCGCAGATCAAAGAAATCAAAGGGTTCAAATGGGGTACCAACAACAGTCCCGAGAACCTGAACAAAGGACTAACGCACGCCTTCATCCTGACTTTCGATAATGAGAAAGACCGGGATGCCTACCTGCCCCACCCCGCCCACAAAGCCTTTGGCGGCATCGTTGGTGCCTGGCTGGCTGATGTGACCGTAGTCGACTTCACGGATCAGGCGAAGTAATACGGTAAATTAGTTTGCTGTCTGTAAACATAACGGGGTGCCACGGTTCAAAATCGTGGCACCCCGTTATGTTTACAGACAGCTTTTCTGTCATCCCGACGGCAGGAGGGATACTCAGTAGGCTGGAAAATTCAATCTCGACCGAAGATCCCTCCTGCCCGTCGGGATAATAGAAACCGTATTAAATTTAACTTCTATGTAGTCCGTTATTCACGTGATTTAGCTACTCCTTCACCACCTTCCGGTTCGCCGTACCCGTAGGCGTTTGAATCTGGAGGAAATACAGCCCTTTGGGTAACCGGCTTACGTCAACGGTGGCCGTTCGCTGGCGGGCATGGATGGCCGGTTGAACGACCGTTGCCCCGGTGATGCTCTGAATTGATACGCGTTCGATGGTTTCGGTGCCGGGTAACTCAAGGGTGAGCGTCGACTGTACCGGATTCGGATAAACCACCAGCGCATCAGACCAGAGCGGTTCGGCACCCGTAACGGTCAGCACATTAAAGGACTGCACAACATCGGTAGCTGCGTAATACAGGTCGTTGCCCGTCTGGTACGCCCGAATCGTGACCATACCCGCCCCGGTGAATTTCAGGGTCGAGCCCGTCAGGGTAGCGGGGCCGCTTTTGACGGCGAAACTGACAGGTAAACTGGATGAGCAAGTGGCGCTTAACGTCAGATCGCCTTGATTCGTGTAGCGGTCGGCGATGGCGTTGAACGTTATAGTCTGTGTACTTTTGGCGGGCAGCGTACGGGTGGCCTGCGTATACCAGACCGGCCATTTTGCACCGGTATACAAGACAGATGCTGATCCCGAAGGCGACAGTTTATCGGCCCCCAAATTAATAGCCGACACGTTCTCACTCGCCCCCGACGACTCCGTGCTGAACACCAGCCGGTTGTCCAGACGCGAATAGCTCGGAAAGCCCAGCGTATTGTTTTTGTATACCGCCTGTAAATTACCCGTGCTCAAGTCTGTAGCGACCACGTAGTACGTGTCGTCATTCTCATTCACATAGTCAAACGCAAGAACATCGGGTGAGTTTTTCGAAAACGACGGGTTGCCGATGCTTTCGCCTTCTTCCAGATCAGAAAAGAGCTTCTGAATATCGCCCGTGGCAAAGTCAGCGGTTTTATTGTTCCAGACATTGATGAAGCCAACGTCCCAGTAATTAATAGCATCACCACCATTATTCTGAAGCTCATTGTAGGCATCGTAAACGATGTTCTCGCCGGTAAAATCCCATTCGAACGAATCGGCATACAAGACCTCGCCCGTTTGAATCCCTTCGGTATAAGTCGGATTGTAGAGTTTGAACTCGGCCCATTTCTTCTTGGCGTAGCTGTACACATAGATAGAGCCATCCTGATCGGCGGTTAGGGCGGCCAGTTTGGTACCATCCTTCGAAATGGCGACGTTATCCCAAATCGTCTCGTCGGAGATGACCGTCTCGGTAGGCGTTCCCGCCAGGTTTACGGCCCGAATGCGCTTATCGGTTGTGACGTAGTAGGCTGTTTTACCATCGTCGGTAACACTCGGGCGGTGGCGCAACCCCAGCGTCGATTTCAGGTCAAATTTAGACGTCCCCGCACCAATAGTCGTTGAATAGAGCTCCGACGTAGACGCATCGGACAGCAGGAGCAAATCCTGCCCCGAAGCTACCGGCACGTCGGGCTGCTTGCCGGGCGTCGACTGGGTTGTTTCGGTGATGCCGACCGCATCGAACGCACTTTTGGCAGCGGCCACTTCGGTACCGGTGGCCCCGTACAAATCGCCGGCGGCTTTGATAATGGACAGGCGCAGATCCAGAAACTGCGAAGTGCGAACCAGATACGTTGTTAAGGCGCGGTAATAGACTTTTTCAGCCTTTTCCTTGCCGACAGCCGTCGCGAATTTGTAAAACGCAAAGTTGACAATGCCACTGTTTATATGCACCCCGCCATTGTCTTCGGTCGTCGTTTCGTACTGGCTCATGGTGGCAGGCTGGTAGCCGTTCGGGTCTTTGCTCTTTCCGCCCTGGTTCGGGTTCGACAGGCTGCGAACGGCTCCCGATGGCAGAACCGCCGGGGTGGCAATGTCTTCGCCAACGGTCCAGTCGTCCCGGTCGATCATAACGCCGAACACATCAGCAAAGGATTCGTTGATGGCTCCCGACTGGCTTTTGTATTGCAGATTAGCGGTATTCTGAATCACGCCATGGGTCATTTCATGACCCGCTACATCCAGGGCACCGGCCAGTGGTTTCAGCAGTCGACCGTTGCCATACGCCATGACCTGTCCATTCCAGTAGGCATTATCGAGCCCTTTTCCGTCGTCGTCCACCACGTTGATAAGCGAAACAATCGTAGCCCCGTTGCCATTCAGGGCATTCCGGTTAAAATTGTTCTTGTAGTAATCGTAAGCCACTCCCGCGTTGTAGTGGGCAGAAATCGCCGTTGGGGTCCAATCGGTATTGGTGCTCGATGTTACCTGGTAGATTTTCGGGTTATCGCCCTTCACGTTCTTCGCATCGACAGTCCAGAGCGCCCCAACCGGATCGCCGGGCATTTTGGATGTGGTGGCGTTGAACATCGACCGCGACGCGTCAATCAGGTAATACGCACCGGCACTCTGCTGGTACGTCTGAACCGAACGCGTTACACCGTTCAAATCCTTCCCGGAGGTTTTAATAGGCCCCACAACCGTGCAGGTATGGTTGTATTTATCGAGAACCTCGCCCGTTTGGGCATCAATGACATACTCCCAACGATCCAGCATATTCGGGCGGACCGTCAACTGATAAGCGAGTTTAGCCAGCCCGTTTTCTGCAAAAATGCACAACTCGCCCTCGGTCGACTTCATCTTCAGAATGTTATCGCCAAACGACCGCACCGGCGACACGGTCCGCACGTCGGCAAGGGCCCGCTCCGATGCGTCGGCCAGCACCAGTTTAGGCGTAGTATTTAGGTTTTTGGGAATCGCCTGATAACGTCCGTTTAGCAAGGTTACCTCACCATTCGTCAGGTGGGCCACCAGCTCGGCACCGAGCACCGGAACGCCCCGGTGTGTTTGCGTCAGACGAACGTGCATTTGTCCGAGGTCGTCCGTTTCGGTACGAGCCACGGCAAAGTTCGACTCGGGGTTTTCCAGCTTCAACAGCCCGCGCACCTGTGTCATGAAGGCGAAAGTGGCGGAGGCAGCCGCTGTAGCCGAAAGCCGTGCGCCACTAGTTTTAGCCTGATTCAAACTGGCCGTTTTCGGCAATTTACGTTCGATAAACACCGGCAAACCCGTTGCCGAGTCACTAACCACGCGCAAACGCAAGGCATCCATAGCCCGGCCAGTGCCCGCCGTTGCCATTAGCGATTGACGCCCTGCCCGATTGGCGGGCAACGGCACAATTACCGCTTTGAGCCGGTTAGCCAGCCCCGGCGACGATGACTTGCTTTTTTGTTTGGAACCGAAACCTGTTGCGGGCGGCTGAGCCAGCACACTGGTGGCGGTCAAGAGAGTCAGAGATAGAAGAAGTTGTTTCATAAGGGCCGGGCCGACGCTTCGGTTGGGTTGGTCGATTCAGTTTACTTCAGTTTCGAGGCAGCGGGTATCATCGCCATGAACGAGTCATAGAATTTCGGGTAATTGGCCGGTACGGTCTTACCGACGTTTCCCCAAGTGACAGTAAATTCCTGCTTTGCTTTTTTCCATCGAACAAACTTGTAGGTATTGCCGGGGTTATCGAACCTGGTGGTTTTAATCCTGCACTTTTCTTCGGCTATCGAGAACACCCGCTTTGTATTGGCCCTGGTTTGCTGCCCAATGAAAGTAAAGGTTGTATCGCGGCTGCGTTTTCCGAAGAGCTTACCATTATCGAGCAGGTAGTAGGCGGTTGAGTAACCGGTAAACCCGCCCCCGCTGCCCGCAGCAATCTGGCGACCGGTATACGTTGCCGGTGTACCGGCTTTGACCAACTGGCGGGGAGTTTTATCACCCGTAGCCCGAAGATGGCGTCCCTGAGTTAGTGCTGTTGAGGCAGCCAGTAGAGCGATCAAAATTATCTGTTTCATTGAGTAATGCGGTAATGCCAGGTCGTTTGAGTAGCTAAAGATAAAGCCTTCGCCCAGCCTCATCCGCGGCCTTTTTGTATGAGTTGGCACAAACATGGGATAAGACGGTAAATAGCCTCGCCCAATCACTACCTCAGGGAAGTGTGGGTTGCCCATACGTGGAAGGGACGAACGTAACCGACCTGCGGAATGGGCCATGATGCATGATTACCCGGAACAGATTATCGAAATCACCCGACTCAATTTTGGCTAATGTTGGTTTCGCGCCGAGACCACGGGCAATTTCCAGAATGGTGTTGCTGTGCCCAACAACCAGTACTTTTTTACCGCGTATCATTTTGACCCGGTCAACGATAGCGTCGGTTGGTTTGCCGGGGTAATCGACAACGGGAACGCCAATGCGTTTGGCAAGCGCCTGAGCCGTTTGGCGCGTGCGGTAGTAAGGCGTAGAGAAAATAGAGTCGATGCCCGCGTTGCCCAGCGTTTCGGCGAGTGCATCCGCCCGTGCATACCCGGCGGGCGTCAGATCGGTGGTATCGGTTTCGTTCACTTTTTCGGCATGACGAACGATGTAAACCGTTGTGGTTGAACAGGCCACGGAGACAATAATCAGAAGAATAAGAAGCGTAAATAAGCGCATAGCATATTGATTTATAAGCCGAACGCGGCTTGGCCCGTAGGTACAGAAAGGCAATGATACAAAAAAGCCCCCGGTGATGCCGGGGGCTCTTACTGACTGGTCAGTTCCTGTGGTTCTGCTTACAATTCACGAACCCAGATGTTCCGGAAACCAACCGGGTTGCCGTGATCCTGCAGCAGGATTGGACCGGCACCGTGTGGCTGCACTTTAGGATAACCAATGTACTCCGTTGTGCCCCGAATGGCGGCATGGTTTTGTACCAGGATGCCGTTGAGCAATACGGTCACATAGGCGTAATCGGTCATCATACCGGCTTTATTGAACTTGGGAGCCTGATAGATAACGTCGTAGGTCTGCCACTCGCCGGGCTTACGGCTGGGGTTCGCCAGCGGAATTGCCTGCTTGTAAATAGAGCCAACCATACCATCTACGTAGGTAGGGTTGTTGTAGTTGTCGAGTACCTGCAATTCGTAACGGCCCTGTAAAAAGACGCCACTGTTACCCCGACCCTGGCTGTTTCCTTCAACTTTTTCGGGTGTTTTAAACTCCAGGTGAAGCTGAAAATCATTGAACTCCTTTTTCGAACGGGCCGAGAAGCCTTTGGTCGAATACATAACACCGTTGGTAACGGGCCACTTCAGCGGGCCTTCGTTCGTCTTTTCCCAACTAGCTGGCGAATAGCCTTTTATGGCTACCCATTCGTCGGTATTTTTACCGTCGAATAGAACAATTGCGTCGGATGGCGGAGTGATGCCGCTGGTGTTGGCGGTAACCGTACCGGGTGTAACAACAGGAGGAACCGGCTCCCAGATTTCAGTTGATTCGGGGGTTTGCTTGCTGGGCTGAGTCTGGGCCTGAGCCTGATTTGACAACGCAAGACTAACGATACCAACGCAGACAGCCAGCGATAAATGTACGTTTTTCATGAAAAATGTTTCGGGTTAATGCCTTTGCATAATTAACGTTCAAAGATAGGGTAAATGTCAATTAGCAGTCTTTTACACGGAAAAAATGTAATTTCGACCTTCAAAACTTCTTTTCTTAGTCTCATGGTAACCCCACCTCCAACAGCCCGCTTCACCTGGCTGCTGAGCGCTGGCTGGGCCCTTGGTCTCGGATTGGCAATGGCCCAACCCGCACCGGCTCCCGGCATCCCGCTTCCGCTCAACGATTTGAGTGCCTTTTCGTCGCCAGCCCCCAACTGGCGTATCGTTGGCACCGTTCGCGCCGACCTCAATAAACCCAACACCCTGACGACCGATAAAGGCACGGGTGTTTTGGTCAATATTCCACTGGCAAAAATGCCTGACGATCCTAAGGTGCCCTACAAATACGATCTGCTCACGACCCTGCAACATGGCGATGTAGACCTCGAATTTGATTACATGATGGCGTCTCAGTCCAACTCAGGCGTGTATTTACAGGGTCGTTACGAAATTCAACTGCGTGACAGTTGGGACATTCGAACACCGAACGTGCACGACAACGGTGGCGTTTATGAACGCTGGGACGACAAACGGCCCGAAGGGCAGAAAGGCTACGAAGGGCATGCCGCCCGTCAGAATGCCAGCCGTGCCCCCGGTTTATGGCAGCACATGAAAATTTCGTTCCAGGCGCCCCGGTTCAACGCGGCTGGTCAGAAGACCGAAAATGGCCGTGTCATTCGGATCGAGCTGAACGGCGTACCCATTCAGGACGATGTTGAACTGACCGGCCCAACGCGCGGATCGCTCTTCGCCGACGAAAAGCCCCTCGGTCCACTCCGCATTCAGGGAGACCATGGCGCGGTGGCGTTCCGGAACATTCGGTACGTATCGTATGACAAACCCCGCCCCGAACTGCTCAACCTGAAATACGCTGTCTATAAAGGCAAATACGAAAAAGAACCCGACTACGATAAAACAGCGCCCGAGTCGGAAGGAGCGACGAAAGTGCTGTCGGCATCGGTCAACCGGATTCCCAATGAGTTTCTCATTCGGTATACGGGTACGCTACGTGTTTCAGAGCCCGGCGAATACCGCTTTAACCTGGGCGCTTCGGGGGGCGGGGGCATGTTGAAGATCAACAACCAGGTGGTGGTGGCACCCGGTGGCCGAAATGGTAACGGCAAAGTTACACTCCCCAAAGGTGACCTGCCTTTTGAACTCTTCTACTCCAAATTTGTCGACTGGGCACAGCCTGCCCTCGGTCTCACCGTAGCCGGGCCGGGTGTTCGTGAATTCGTGATCAGCGAAGGCGCGGGCAGCAACGGCGAGGAGGTCGACCCGATTATTGTCGATGCGCCCAACAACACCGTTCTCCGTAGTTTCATGGATATGCCGGGAGAGAAAAACACGCTGGGCCGTACGCTCCGTGTGGTTCATGCTATTTCGGTAGGTAGCCCCGAGCAGGTACATTACACCTACGACCTTGATAAAGGGGCACTGGTGCAGGTTTGGCGGGGTATGTTCCTGGATGCTACACCCATGTGGCACGACCGGGGCGACGGCTCCTCCCGCCCCATGGGTATGGTACAACGGCTGGGGGCTCCTGTGCTTTTCTTAAGCAAGCTAACTTCCCCACAAGCCGCCTGGACGGCCGATACCACCGGCTCAGGCTACCGGCCAAAAGGCTATGTACTGGACGAAAGCGACCGGCCAACGTTCCGTTACCAGAGCTACGGTTCATCGGTCGATGACAAAATTCGGGTACTGCCCGGCGGGAAAGGCGTTCAGCGGGAAGTGACCATCGCCAATCCGGCGGGCGACCTCTACGCCCGGCTGATTAGCGGTGCCAGCATTACACCCGTCGAAAACGGCATGTATCTCGTTGATGGGCAGGAGTACCTGCGCATCAACGACGCAGCGGGCGCGAAGCCAACCATTCGCGATGCCAATGGTCGGCAGGAATTGATCGTTCCGGTCAAAGGCAAAGTTATTTACTCAATCCTGTTCTAAACGTATAGGAATACGGCTGGAACGGATATAAACAGATAAAATCCGTTTTGATCAGTTCAATCCGCTCGATCCGTGTTCCCATCCATCATCAGATGAAAAAGCTATTTATTTCCTTATTGGCCACCGCTTCCCTCACGGCAGCAGTGGCTCAGGAATCGCCGAAGGAAGAGGATTTCTTCAAGATTCTGAAAGTAACTGCCCCGGAAGGAACACTCCTTGAAGTGGGCGGTTTAACAACGCTGCCCGATGGTAGTGTGGGCGTTGCCACGCGTCGGGGTGATGTCTGGATCATTGAAAACCCAACCAGCCGCAAACCCTTTTTCCGCAAGTTTGCGTCGGGTTTGCACGAAATTCTGGGCCTTACCTACAAGGACGGAGCCCTCTTTTGTGCCCAGCGCGGGGAGCTGACCAAACTCATCGACTCGGATAAAAATGGCAAGGCCGATATTTTCGAAACGGTTTATGCCTGGCCTTTGTCGGGGCATTATCACGAATACAGCTTCGGGCCGAAGATTGCTCCCGATGGCAAGTTTTTCGTAACGGGCAACGTAGCCTTCGGCGACGAAGAGTGGTGGCGGGGCGAAAGTCGTGTCCCCTGGCGCGGCTGGACAATGAAGATCAGCGAAGATGGCACCATGCAGCCCTGGGCAACCGGTATGCGCTCTCCCTGCGGACTGGGCATCTACGAAGGTGAACTCTTCTACAGCGACAACCAGGGTGAATGGATGGGTTCCGGCGGGATCTTCCACGTCAAAAATGGTGCCTTTACGGGCCACCCGGCGGGTCTGCGCTGGACCGGTCTGGCTAACTCGCCCGTTAAACTCACCAACGAACAGTTCGTTGCCAAGATCGACGAACGGCGTCGGCGGGATGAGAACGGCCGGGCCATCAAACCCGAGAACGTAGTTAACGAAACCCCGACCCTGCTGTATAACCTGAAAGACATGTTCCCGAGCGTCGACGTTCAGACGCCTGCCGTTTGGTTACCGCACGGTATTCTGGGTATTTCGAACTCCGAAATCCTGCAAATTCCGGACGGTGCCTTCGGCCCGTTTTCGGGGCAGTTGCTGGTAGGCGACCAGGGTATGAGCAAAATCTCGCGGGTGTTCATGGAAAAAGTGAACGGCGAGTATCAGGGTGGTGCCATTGAATTCCGCAACGGCTTCCGTTCAGGTGTACTGCGGATGGCCTTTGCCAAAGACGGCTCGCTGTTCGTAGGCGAAACCAACCGGGGCTGGGGTTCGGCCGGCGAAGCAAATGACGGCTTGCAACGGGTAGCCTGGAATGGGGCCATGCCCTTCGAGATGCGCACCGTGAAAGCCATGCCCGACGGATTCGAAATCGAATTCACGAAACCCGTCGACCGGAAAACGGCCGAAGATCTGGCCTCGTACCGGGTTGAGAGCTTCCTGTATAAATACCACGCCGTTTATGGCAGCCCGACGATCAATAAGGAAGCGTTACCCCTTAAAGGTGTAAAAGTGTCGGCCGATGGCCTGAAAGCCCGGCTTATTGTTAGCGACTTACGGAAGTACTACATCCATCAGCTGACGCTGGATGGCGTTCGTGGCGTTGAAGGATCGTACTCACTCGTTCACCCGATTGCGTATTACACCCTGAATAACATCCCAACGGGTGAGAAACTGGCCATGAGCGAAGTGAGCACGAAGAACTCAGCCGCGGCACCCGCTACCGCACCAGCAGCACCAGCCGCAGCGGACAAAAAAGCCGTTCCTGCGAAAGGTGCCAAGACCACCACAGGCGCCAAGCCGAAACTAGTTGGCGGGCAGGCGGTGACGATGGCGAAAGCGCCCACCTACGACGAAGTAAAAGGGCTGCTCACCCGCCACACCTGCGCGGCCTGCCACCAGGCCAACAAGCGGCAGGTTGGCCCCGCGTTCGCCGATGTAGCCAAACGCAAATACACCAACGACCAGATTGTGGAGCTGATTTACAATCCCAAGCCCCAGCACTGGCCCGAATACGCTACCGAGATGCCTCCTATGCCACAGGTGCCTAAAAACGACGCGCTGAAGATTGCCGCCTGGATCAACTCCCTGGCTCCGGCAAGCGGCAGTGAATCGGCCGACGCACCGAAGCCGTAATACTCTTACATGTCGCAACGACCGTCCCGGTCGGGTAGGAATAGCATATCTGTTCTTACCCGACCGGGACGGTCGTTTTGGTACCATTCCCTCAGGCAACTATTATTTCGTCCACTCATCCAGCCGGACAACCGCTCCAGTAGTTTGCATTACATAGTACCAGCTGTAGCCTATATCTTTGTTTCACCAATCGGGAATAACCCGACTCGCTTTTAAATCAAAAACTCTAAAACATAAAGACCATGAAAACGCTCATCAAATCTTTCGCCTTAGCTCTTTCTTTCGCTGTTGCTACGTCAGCTGCCACCTTTAGCGAAGCAAAACCAATTGGCCGCCCAACACGTGCTGCCGCCTATCAGTCGGGCATGTACACCTCGGTAGATGGTAAATTGAACATTGCCCTCGACAAACAAACGGGTGGTGCCGTTGATATCATGCTGAAAAGCGCCGATGGTAAAGTGTTGTTCACCCAGCATGTCGGCAAAAACGAAAGCAAGTTCCGCACCCGCCTGAACCTAAGTGAATTGCCCGATGGCGTTTATCAGGTCGAAATCACCAACGGTGTCGACACCAAATCACACAACATTACAATCTCTACGCAGCAACCCGAAGCACCCAGCCGCCAGATTGCCGTCAAATAAACCACAAACCTTCCTCTTTGATCCTAATAAAACCTCGCCTTTGCTGAATGGGCGAGGTTTTTTGTGGTCTCCTTGCTTGTCAGGTCTGAGGACCTGACAAGCACGTATGGCGCCGAATTACGGAGAAAATTACACGGTATGAATAGCCGAAAATGGCTGGTATAGCGCTTTTTTAGAAAACACCGGGCCGGCCAACCAGCAGACGACTGATAGGACGATAATCAGTGAACTCGATATGCGGGGCAACGTAGCCCGGCTTTATGGGTTCTTCCCGAACCAGATCGGTGCTTAAATACTTCTTGTTGCTGTCGCAAAGGATGGTCACTACACGAGCATCGGCCCCCATTTCGTTTTGCAGGTTGATCGCCCCGATCAGGTTGGCCCCGGACGAAATCCCTACGGCCACGCCAAGCTGTACGGCCAGTTTCTGCGCCACCAGAATCGAATCGCCGTCGTTGGCCTGTACGATGTGATCCAGTTCGTTCAGCTTTAAAATATCGGGAATGAACTCGTCGAAAAAGCCCTGGATTCGATGGCTCCCGGTCTTGTGGCCCACCGACAACGTTGGTGATTCGGCCGGTTCGAGCGGGTGAATGCGGATATCAGGTTTGCGGGATTTGAGGTAACGCCCCACACCCATTACCGTGCCGCCGGTGCCTACCCCCGCCACAAAGGCATCGGGCGTAATGTCGACGCTTTGCAGCTGCAGCCAGATTTCTTTGCCCGTCGTCAGGCGGTGGGCATCGGCGTTGTATTTATTGGCAAACTGCCGGGGCAGAAACACGTTGGGGTCGCTGGCAGCCAACTCCTCCGACCGGCGAATAGCGCCCATAAATCCGCCCTCCTCTTTGGTGAACAGTACAATATCTGCACCAAGGCTCCGGATAATGTCGATCCGCTCCTGACTGATGCCAGCGGGCATGATAATGGTAACCGGATGCCCCAGTGCCCGACCTACCGCCGAAAACGCGATACCCGAACTGCCGCTGGTGGCTTCCACAATCCGGTCGCCGGGTTTAATATTTCCCTCCCGATACGCCTGGTGCAGCACGTGCAGCGCCATCCGGTCTTTCATGCTGCCCGTCAGGTTGTAATATTCGCACTTGACATAGAGCGAACGTGGTTCTCCCCGATAGGTATAAAATAACTCCAGCATCGGCGTATTGCCAACCAAATGCCAGAGGTGTTCAAATTTCTCCTGAATAGCGGGTTTCAGTATCGGTTCAGTTGATGAAAGCATACGATCTAAAAAAAATGTTACCCGCATCAGGTGTTGGTCCCTGCGGGTAACTTGTATGTGAACGGCAATGAGAAGTTGATAGCGGGTTAGGGTTTTGCCGCCAGGATTTCCTCCAATTTCTTCCCTAACGCTTCGCCCCGGACATTTTTGGCGACAATCCGGCCATCGGGGCCAATCAGGAAATTTTGCGGAATGGACCGCACGCCGTACTGCTTAGCCACTTCATTATCCCAGAATTTGAGGTCCGACACCTGCGTCCAGTCCAGACCGTCTTTATGAATGGCTTTTAGCCAGGCTTCTTTCGCCGTTGGCCGATCGAGCGACACGCCCAGCACGGTGAAATTTTTGTCTTTATACTGGTGGAAGTTCTTCACCACGTTGGGGTTCTCCTGTCGGCAGGGACCGCACCAGCTCGCCCAGAAATCGACCAGCACGTATTTGCCCTGGAAACTGCTCAACGACACCGACTTGCCCGACGTATCGGCCTGGGTAAACTCGGGCGCCATTGCCCCTACCGATGTAACTTTGGCAATGGCCAGGGTTTTGGCATACGCTTTCCCGGATTCACTCGTTTTCAGCGACTCAGACAGGCCATCGAACATAGGCCCTACTTCGGCATAATCCGGTATGTAATCGTATTGCTGCAGGGTATTCAGGCTCACCAGCGAGTTCGGATTGGCCAGAATAAATTGTTTTTTCAGCTTCTTTTGATCCGCTTCAATGGCCTCGTAACGTTTGTCGATACGTTCTTCAAACTCCTTCGATTTGCGTTGCTCAGGGGTAGCCGACCGATATTCTTTCATCAACAGCGCCATTTTGGTCGAAACCGGTTTAAGCAGGGCCATCAACTTCTGGTTATCGGCGTTCAGGGGTGTACCGCTAACGACGGCATTGTCGAGCGAGTCGGGGCTGGTTACAGATATCGTACCCGGTTCGAGGTACACGGCGGTGGCCGCGATAGGGCGGTTCCTGCTAAATCCGGTTCCGAGTTTATCGACAAAGAGCGTTGCCTGCGTGGGCGTACCAACTTTTCCGTTAAAGGAAAACGCCCCGTTCTGAATCTGGGCGGAGTCCATTTTAGCCGTGCCGCTCTCCATGTAGCGCAGGTACGCTTTGGCGGGAGCTTTCACCCCGGCAAGTTTCGCAGTGAGGGTATACGTGCCGGTCTGTGCCCAGAGCAGCGACGGACTCAAGAGCAGTGCGGTCACGAAAAAGCGTTTCATAGTTGCCTGATTTAGTGTAAGGCTTAAAAATAGCGGAAAAAGGGCGGTTTTCAACCCCTGTTGGCTTTATGGCCGCCGGATTGGGTTAGTTCGCTGCAGCCGCCAGGGTCTGCCTGTACCCGTTTCCGAAATGATACGCCAGTCCTGTTTTACCCAAATTTTACAATCGGGTTAGAGTAAGACTTTAGCGGTCTAACCTTATTTCAGGTAATACATCAGCAAGTTTTGTTGCTGGTTAATCCCTCGTTCACATTAATTTAAAAATGCATGAGACAGCGTAAGGTATTAGCCGCGCTCGGGTATATGTTATTCGTGCTGCTTTCTTCCGGTTGCGGATTGTCCACTGCACAGAATACCCCCCGGCCGGCCGTTGAATCACCCAACTCCCCCTTCGAACTGAAGAATGGCGAGCGGGTGGTCTTTCTGGGAAATTCACTCTTCGAGAACGATTTTCAATATGGGTATCTGGAACTGGGGCTGAGCACCCGCTGGCCCGACCGCGACATCACTTTCCGTAACCTCGGCTGGACGGGCGATAACGTCTACGGCATTGCGCGAAGCACCATTACCAACCCACCCACGGGCTACGATCTGCTACTGGAAAGCCTTACCAAAGCCAAACCTACGCTGGTCTTTCTGGGCTACGGCGGTGTCGAAGCGCAGGACGGTGAGGCCGGTCTGCCAACGTTCATCGAAGGACTCACCAAATTGCTCGATAAGGTCGACCAGTTGGGAGCCAACGTCATTCTTCTTTCCCCGATTCCGGTGCTGACCACCGATCTGACCCAAAACGTGGCTAGCCGGAATGCCATGCTCGAAACTTACGCGGCTGCCATGGCCAGACTGGCGTCGCAACGGGGCAAACGGTACATTGACCTCTTCAAACCCATTCAGGCAATTGGCCAGCAAACGACCATTACCGACAACGGCATTCACCTCAACGAAACCGGCTATTACTACCTAATCACGACGCTCGAAAAAAGTCTGGGCCTGCCGCCCCGCTTCACCCCCGTTACGATGGCAGCGGGCAAACAGCCAGCGGTAACCACCGGACCAGCCAAACTCCTGAACGCGGAAAACAGCCCCACTACCCTGACCTTCGCCCTCGACGAAACACATTTGCCGCTGCCCCTCCCCGCCGTCGACCGGGGCATCGTCAACAACGGGCCCGTGCTGAAAATAACGGGGTTAAAGAAAGGGTTTTATACCCTTACGGCCGATAAAGAAACGTTGATAACGGCCTCGGCCAGCGACTGGGCCAACGGCGTCGAACTCCGCCAGGGGCATTCGTATGAACAGGTTCGCGAACTACGTCAGATGATTTTAAAGAAAAACGACCTGTTTTTCTTTCAGTACCGACCGCTGAACACCACCTATATTCTGGGTTTCCGCTCTTACGAACAAGGGCGGCATGTGAAGGGGCTCGAAGAGCAAAGTATTCTCATCAAGTGGCTGGAGGGCCAGATTGCGGTAAGCCGCAAGCCCGCTGCCAGCGTATACCAACTTAGCCCATTAAAGTAGTATGAACGTTCTGAACGCTTCCCGCCCCCTGCGTTTCCTCCATAAGTTTCTTATGATCAGCGCCGTTCTGCTCGTCACCTCGGCCGCTAACCAGGACAACCAAAGTGATATTCCGGACCCCGACCCGAAACGCGAACTGGCCTCCTTTAAAGTGGCCGATGGGTTTGAAGTAACCCTGTTTGCCGCCGAACCGCTGGTCGCCAAACCCATTCAGATGAACTGGGATGCCGACGGCCGCCTGTGGGTGGTGAGCAGCACCGCTTACCCGCACCTGAAAACGGGCGAACAGGCCAACGACAAGATTTTTGTGGTGGAAGATACCGACGGCGACGGCAAAGCCGACAAATCGACCATTTTTGCCGAAGGACTGCTCACTCCCACCGGCATTCTGCCCGGCGATGGCGGTGTGTACGTCGCGAACTCCACCGAAATCCTGCACTTCATGGATACGGACGGCGATGGCAAAGCCGATAAAAAACGCCGGATACTGAACGGCTTCGGCACCGCCGATACCCACCACCTCATTCATACGTTCCGATGGGGACCCGAAGGGTTATTATATTTCAACCAGTCCATCTACATCTACAGCCACGTCGAAACGCCCTCGGGCATCAAACGGCTGGAAGGCGGTGGCGTCTGGCAACTCAACCCCAAACACCTCGAACTGGACGTGTACGCCAAAGGGCTCATCAATCCGTGGGGATTACAGTTCGACCGTTGGGGGCAATCTTTCCTGACGGATGGCGCCGGGGGCGAAGGTATCAACTACGCGTTTCCGGGGGCTACGTTTGTTACTTCGCCGGGAGCCGCCCGCATCCTTCGTGGACTGAATCCGGGGCAACCAAAACATAGCGGACTGGAAGTCATTTCGGGTCGGCACCTGCCGGAATCCTGGCAGGGAAGCGTCATTACCAACGACTTCCGGGCCAACCGCATTAATCGCTTTAAACTGGAAGAACAGGGCAGCGGCTACGCGTCCAAACAGGTCGAGGATTTACTATGGACGGATAACGTCGCGTTTCGACCCGTCGATATTTCCGTTGGGCCGGATGGCGCTATTTACGTGGCCGACTGGTACAACCCCATTATTCAGCACGGCGAAGTCGACTTCCACGACCCCCGCCGGGACCAGCAGCACGGCCGCATCTGGCGCATCGTAGCGAAAAACCGCCCGCTGGTCAAACGTCAGCAACTGTCGAAAGCATCGGTCAACGAACTGCTGGATGCGCTGAAACTCCCTGAAGACTGGACCCGTTCGCAGGCAAAACAGCTTTTGAAAGCCCACGGTGCTACAGAAGTCGTACCGGCCCTCGAAAAATGGGTGCAGAATCTGGACAAAGCGGATGCCGAATACGAACACCATCTGCTGGAAGCCCTCTGGGTCTACCAGACTCTTGAAGTAGTTAACGAGCCGCTGCTGCTGCGTTTGTTAAATGCCCAAAATCATAAAGCGCGGGCGGCTGCTTTGCGGGCTATGGAACTGTGGCACACGAAAATAGCCAACATGCCCGCGTTGCTCACCAAAGCGGTGGCCGACAGGCATCCGCAGGTACGGATGGAAGCCGTCATTGCCCTCCGAACTATAAAAACGCCCGAAGCCGCCCGAACGGCCCTGTCTGTACTGGACAGTCCGATGGATGAGTTTCTGGATTATGCCCTTTGGCAAACCGTGCGTGAAGCAGAACCCCTCTGGGCACCCCGACTGAAGCAAGACCCCAACTTTTTGGGTGATGCCCGAAAAACAGTCTTCGCCCTGAAATCGGCCAGCAGTCCGGAAGCCATTACGCAGCTAAGGCAACTGTACCAGCAGGGTAAAGTACCGGAAGACTACCAGAAAGACGTACTCGGGTCGATCGCCAAGTTCGGCAGTGCGGCAGATATAGGCGGTCTGTTCGCAAAAGAGATACAAGTTAAAGGCAGTACAGCGAACCAGGTTGCCATGGTACTCGGTACGCTGGAAGAAGCCGCCGGTCGGGGTGTCAAACCAGGCGGGAGTCTGGATCGGATTACGGACTTCATCGATAGCGAAGACGACGCCGTTGCCACCAGTGCCATCCGGCTAATTGGCCTCTGGCAGTTAACCGAACTCAACGGAACGCTGGTAACACTGGCTCAGAAGGGCGACAAAAATCGTCGGCAAGCCGCCCTCGGTGCGCTGGCGATTACGGATAAGGACAACGCCTGGAAGTCCCTGATTACGCTGACCGGTCCCAAAAGCCCGGCCGATCTGCGACTGGCCGCAGCCGCTCAGCTAGTGTCGGTTAATGCCACCGAAGCCGCCCGCATCAGCGCCGACCTGCTCCGGACGCTCCCGGAGCAAACCGATGTGGCTGAACTTTTCCAGGCGTTTCTGCGCAGTAAGGCAGGCACCAAAGCCTTGTCTGATGAACTAGCCGCCCGTAAAATACCGGGAAAACGCGCCCTGGCGGGTCGTCAGCTCATGCAGCGTGGCGTACCGTACAACCGGCGCAACGACGACGATGTGAAGCTGCTGGCAAAAGCCTTTGAGGCATCGGGCGGGGTTCTGCCCGCCGAGAAAATGCCGCAGGAACTGTCAGCGCAGGAAATCACCAGTCTGGCGAGTGTTGTCAAAGAAACCGCCGACCCGGTGAAGGGAGAAATGATATTCCGAAGAAGCTCCCTTTCCTGCCAGACCTGCCATGCCGTTGGCGGGGCCGGCGGGCGCATCGGCCCGGATCTGAGCAGCCTGGGCACCAGCTCACCCATCGAAACCATCACCCGCTCCATTCTCTATCCGAACCAGTCCATCAAGGAAGGGTACGAATTACAGCGCATCGCCAAAAAAGACGGCAGCGAGCTCATGGGCTATCTGGTTAGTAACGGCACCGCCGAGCTGGTGATCCGCGATGTATCGGGGCAGGAAGTGTCCGTTCCTAAAAGCCAGGTGAGCCTGATCGAGAAGGTGCCGGGATCGCTGATGCCGGCTGGTCTGACGGCCAGCCTGGACAAGCAGGAGTTCATCGATCTGGTGGGCTTCCTGTCGAAGATGGGCGAATCGGGCAAGTTCAGGGTACCCACGGAGCGGTTCGTGCGTCGCTGGAATACCGTTTCAACCAGTAAAGACCTCACTAAAAAACTCCGGGAAGACGGGCTGGGGTATGTTGCCAAAGAGAATGCCAAACTGTCCCTGCAATCGACGTATAGTAAAGTGTCCGGAGAACTGCCGGTCGAGGAATTACCCGTTGTCACAAACGGCAGCAAACCCTACAGCATCGTCCGCTTTGATCTGGAAGTTGTGAGCAAAGGCAACGTTAATCTGGCCCTGAACAACACCGCCGGTATCACCGCCTGGGTCGACCAGAAACCGGGCAAACTAACCGACCGCGGCCTGCTTACCGACCTCACCCAGGGCATGCATACGATCACGCTGGCGATTGACCGGAGCGTTTATAAAGAGGGGCCGCTCAGGGTTCAGTTGGTAGACGCGGAGAATGCCCCCGCCCAAACCCGGCTGGTTATGGGACGGTAACGTAGTGAGCCGTTCAACAAAGCAACTTTGAGCGTTTCAGCAAAGTGAGCCGCTCCGATAAACCCGAATTTTGTCAGACAATAACGTCAACGACAATGAGAAAAATTTGGTTTATCACCGGCAGTTCCAGAGGACTGGGACGTAATCTTACGGAGGCTGTGCTGGCCAAAGGCGATGCCGTAGCGGCTACAGCCCGCAACCCAAACCAGTTAGCGGATTTAGTGTCCCGCTATCCGGATCAGATCTATCCTATCCAGCTGGATGTAACGGATAACGTGCAGATCCATGCTGCGGTAGAACAGACAATAGCCCACTTCGGGCGCATCGACGTACTGGTCAACAACGCCGGTTTTGGCATAACCGGTGCTGCAGAGGCTTTTACAGACGAGCAGGTACGCAGTCAATTGAAAACGAACCTGTATGCGCCCATCGAAATAACCCGCGCCGTATTGCCCCACATGCGTCGGCAGCGGGCGGGGCGAATTCTGCAAATTAGTTCGATAGGCGGACGAGTTGGGCGGGCGAGTGTTTCCGTCTATCAGGCCGCTAAATTTGGCCTGAGTGGATTCAGTGAAGCGCTGCGCGAAGAAGTTGCTCCCCTTGGCATACACGTCACCAGCGTAGAGCCCGGTGGCTTCCGCACCGACTGGAGTGGCGAATCCATGACCTACGCTCCGCACATCGAAGGGTATGAAAGTACCGTAGACCAGCGGGCCAGCTACTTCAGGAGCGGCAGCTTTGTGCCCGTTGGCGATCCGGAAAAAGCCGCGAAAGTGATGGTCGATCTGGTGGACCACCCGGAACCGCCCGCCCACCTGATCCTCGGCAGCGAAGCAGCCAGTCTGCTTCAGCAGGCCGATACCGCCCGAAAAGCCGAATTCGATACGTGGCTGCCCGTCACGATTTCCACCGATCACGACGAATCGGCCAACTTCTTTGAAACAGAACTGGGTAAACTGTTCACCCGGAAGAAGTAAAGGCGATCTCTTTTCAATTTGTGATTGTTATCCTTATCGTGGCGTCAGTTTTAAGAAATTGAGGCCACGATAAGGATAACAATCAGTATTCCCGGAACCCGCACTAGTTTCACCCGATTCTTTATAACGGCCAGAACGATGCCCGAACGCGACGATACTAAACTTCCTCAAATTCTGTATTCCTGCTATTTCGCCCGCAGTCGTGAAGGTGAGCAGTTTGTACCAGAGCATGTATTCAGCTACCAGATGGCGGGGTCCGTAACCATGAACGATGGGGAAAACACATACATCTTTAACGAAGGGGATTTCAGGCTCAGTCAACGAAATCAGCTCGTTAAATTCAGCAAGCAGCCTCCCCAACACGGCGAGTACAAGTCGCTGTCCGTTTACCTCGATCAGCATACCCTCCGGCAGTTCAGTATCGAGTACGGCTACAAATCGGAAAAGCCGCACCACAGTTCGCCCATTGTGCGCCTACCCTCAAACGAACTCTTTACCAGTTACATCGAGTCGTTGAGGCCATATCATCAACTACAGCAGCCGGGGAACGAAAACCTGCTTTCCCTGAAATTACGGGAAGCGATCTTCATCCTGCTAAAGACGAACCCCGAGCTGGCCGATGTGCTGTTCGATTTTACCGAACCGGGCAAGATCGACCTGGAGGCCTTCATGAATAAAAATTTTCACTTTAACGTGGAGCTAAAACGGTTCGCCTACCTCACCGGTCGGAGTCTGGCCACGTTCAAACGGGACTTTGAAAAAATATTCCATCAGTCGCCGAGTAACTGGCTCGTTCACCGACGTCTGCAGGAAGCGTACTATCTGATCAAAGAAAAAGGCAAAGCCCCGTCGGAGGTCTATCTGGACCTGGGGTTCGAAGACCTGTCGCACTTTTCGTTCGCCTTCAAGAAAACGTACGGCGTGGCTCCGTCCAGGCTGTCATAGACGATTCTTCTACGCGGGTACATTGGATATTTCCCGATAGGTATCTTCTTCAGTTAAAAAGCCGGCCTCTTCAGCGTAGGGTTTTATTTCTGTCCGAATGCGATCCATCCGCTGCTGACGCAGAAAATTGTCAACAGCCTTTTTTATCTGGTCAACTTCACTGGTCTGTAGTGACTCAGCTATCTGCTTCAACTCTTCGGCCAATTTATCATCCAGTTCAACAGGCACAACTGTTATAACTAATCTGTTTTAAGAGTATATCATAAATAGCCCTCTTATAACCGCGAATCGCAAGAAAACACTGAGTTCTTAAACTAATTGAGCCACACCTGTTTAGATGTGGCTCAACTGGCAATTCCATAAAGTAACCCTTCCCCCTACCGGCTCAGGTACAGATTCCGCTCGGAGTAGACTTTCTGGAAATAATCGTCCGTCAGGTCGTCGATGAAATAGATGCCTTCGCCGGTCGATTTCATTTCCGGGCCGAGTTCCTTGTTTACGTTGGGGAACTTGCTAAACGAGAACACCGGAATCTTGATGGCGTACCCCTTTTTAACGGGCTTGAAATCAAAATCCTTCACCTTCTTATCGCCCAGCATCACCTTGGTGGCGTAGTTTACATACGGCTCCTGGTAGGCTTTGCAGATAAACGGTACCGTGCGGCTGGCGCGGGGGTTGGCTTCGATAATGTAGACCACCTCGTTTTTGATGGCGAACTGAATGTTGATCAGCCCGACCGTCTTGAGGGCAACGGCAATCTTTTTCGTGTGCTCTTCAATTTGCCGAATCACGTTTTCGCTCAGATCGAAGGTGGGCAGCACGGCATACGAGTCGCCGGAGTGGATACCCGCCGGTTCGATGTGCTCCATGATCCCGATGATGTACACGTCTTCGCCATCGCAGATGGCATCGGCTTCGGCTTCGATGGCGTTTTCGAGGAAGTGGTCGAGCAGGATATTATTGTCCGGAATATCCTGAAGGATTTTCATGACATGCTGTTCCAGCTCGTTCTCGTTGATCACAATCTTCATGTTCTGACCGCCCAGCACGTAGCTCGGGCGAACCAGCAGCGGGAACCCTAACTCACGCGAGAGTTCCAGCGCCCCTTCCGACTCCCGTACCGTTCCGAATTTGGGGTAAGGAATCCCAAGGTCGCGCAGCAGGCTCGAAAACTGGCCCCGGTCTTCGGCCAGGTCGAGGGCTTCCCAACTGGTGCCGATGATTTTAATGCCGTAGCGCGTCAGTTTTTCGGCCATTTTCAGGGCCGTCTGCCCGCCCAGCTGCACAATCACACCTTCCGGCTGCTCGTGCATGATGATGGCGTGAACGTGCTCCCAGAAAACCGGTTCGAAGTACAGTTTATCGGCAATATCGGGGTCGGTCGAAACGGTTTCAGGATTGCAGTTAATCATGATAGTTTCGTACCCGGCCTCTTTGGCGGCCAACACGCCGTGTACGCAGGAGTAGTCGAACTCGATACCCTGCCCAATGCGGTTCGGGCCGGAACCCAGCACGACGATCTTCTTGCGGTTGCTCCGAATCGATTCGTTGCCGGGGAGGTCGGAAACCGGCTCGGCATGATCCGTCGTGATGGGTACCTGGTTGTTGAACGTCGAATAATAGTACGGCGTTTTGGCCTCAAATTCGGCCGCGCAGGTATCCACGCATTTATACACCCGACGAATGTTGTGCGCCTGACGGTACTGATAGATTTTACTTTCTTTTACCTGCAACAGGTGCGCCAGTTGTCGGTCGGCATATCCTTTCTGCTTGGCAATGCGCAGCAGTTCGGGCGGAAGGTCGTCCAGATCGTACTGCTGGATTTCGCGCTCCAGCTCGATCAGTTCTTCGATCTGGTGCAGGAACCAGGGATCAATTTTGGTCAACTGCTGGATGGTGCGGAACGACATACCCGCCTTAAAGGCATCGTAGATATGGAACAGCCGGTTCCAGCTTGGGTGTTGCAGGCTTTCGGTCAGGGCGTTGCGGTCGGTGAGTTCGTGCCCGTCTGCGCCAAGCCCGTTGCGCCGGATTTCGAGCGACTGACAGGCTTTTTGCAGCGCTTCCTGGAAATTACGGCCAATGCCCATCGTTTCGCCAACGGACTTCATTTGCAGACCCAGCGAGCGGTCGGCACCCGGAAACTTGTCGAAGTTCCAGCGGGGCACTTTCACGATCACGTAGTCGATAGCAGGCTCAAAGAAAGCCGAAGTCGTTCCCGTAATGGGGTTCATCAGCTCATCGAGGTTGTAGCCGATGGCCATTTTAGCGGCAATCTTGGCAATGGGATAGCCCGTTGCTTTCGACGCCAGCGCCGACGAACGGCTTACCCGTGGGTTTACTTCAATAACGATGATATCGTCCGTTTGCGGATTGACCGAGAACTGGATGTTACAGCCACCGGCAAACTGCCCGATGCCGCCCATTACGGTAATGGCCAGGTCGCGCATTTTCTGGTACAGCGTGTCGGGCAGGGTCATGGCCGGGGCCACGGTGATGCTGTCGCCGGTATGAATCCCCATCGGATCGAAGTTCTCGATGGAGCAGATGATCACGAAGTTGCCGTTGTTATCGCGCAGCAGCTCCAGCTCATATTCTTTCCAGCCCATCACGCTTTGTTCCACCAGCACTTCATGAACGGGCGATGCATGCAAACCAGCGGTGAGTGCCTTGTCGAAATCTTCGGGACGGTTGACGAAGCCGCCCCCCGTTCCGCCGAGCGTAAACGACGGCCGGATCACGAGCGGGAAGCCAATTTCCTGCGCTATTTCTTTCCCTTCCAGAAACGAGCGAGCCGTGCGGCCTTTACAAACGCCCGCGCCCAATTGCAGCATCAGCAGCCGGAATTTCTCCCGGTCTTCGGTCGTTTCAATGGCTTTGATGTCAACCCCGATAATCTGAACATCGTATTTTTTCCAGATGCCCGCCTTATCGCAGTCGATAGCCAGGTTCAATGCCGTTTGTCCACCCATTGTAGGCAATACTGCATCAATCGGTTTGCCCATCTCCTGATGTTTTTTCAGGATATCGACAATGGACTTCTTCTCCAGCGGCAGCAGGTACACGTAATCGGCATTGATCGGATCGGTCATGATCGTGGCCGGATTGGAGTTGATCAACGACACTTCGATGCCTTCGTCGCGGATGGAACGGGCAGCCTGCGAACCGGCATAATCAAATTCACAAGCCTGGCCGATCACAATAGGACCTGAGCCAATGATCAGAACGGAACGAATGTTGGAGTTTTTTGGCATTTTTCAGTGGGAGAATGGACCGCTTCGGTATTCCGGTTACCCGATACTCGGGCGATCCCATAGGAACACTGGCTTTTTATTCTTTAATGAACAAGACAACGATTGTTGGTAGACCGCTGACGGATACCCAAAAATCCTGCAAAAGTAGCGCATAGCGGGGAAAGGAACAGAGTATTCATCATTTTTTTACACTTTTAACTAAAAAGTAATCAACAACCCATATTAATGGTACCACTGGATAGCCATTGTTGCAAAAGGGGTAGGCATATTTTAATTTTGACGGGTTGGCTTTCTCACTTCACTCTTCATGGTACGTCCTTACGTTCTACTTTTTTGTGTACTGATCAGTTGTCTGGCCGTTACCTGTGTTCGTGATTACCCGTCCACTTCGCCTTATGCCCCGCCGGTAGCCCCGCCCCCATCAGGCGGCCTGCCGGGCCAGCAGCAACCGTCGGCCCAGAAACGACTTTTTCTGGCTAACGATAAAATCCGGTTTGGCATCGACCTCAACATGGGTGGCGCCATTACGTATCTGGCCGAAGCGGGCAGCAGCGAGAATATGGTTAACAACCCCGATTTGGGCCGTCAGATTCAGACATCCATTTATGCTGGTCCGTATCCGTACAGCCAGAATGGCAAAAATCCGGTCGAAGCCTGGAAATACCTCGGCTGGAACCCCGTTCAGGCGGGTGATTACTTCCTGCACCCAGCCCGTATCGTTAGCTACCAGCAGACGGATAACCTCATCTACGTTAAGACGATACCACTCATCTGGCCTTTGTTCGACGAACCCGCCGAATGTACGTTCGAGCATTGGTACGACATTAAGGACAACCGGGTGAACGTCCGTTGCCGGGTAACGGTCAACCGGGCCGATACCACGCAGTACGACGCCCGCACCCAGGAAACACCCTGCGTTTACCTGAATGGCCCCTACGACCGCATGTTCTGTTACACAGGTCTGAAACCTTTCACCAACGATGCCGTCTCCGAATTTACGGATCGGAACGTGATCAACCGCTACGGCACAGAAAACTGGGCGGCTCTGCTCAACGAAAAAGGCCGGGGCGTGGGCCTTTTCAAAGCCCGAGAAGTACGGTTCAGAACGGCGGGGTTTGGCATCCCGCACGTTGGCGGGGAGTTCGACGTATCGGCAGGCTACATCAACAGCGAAGATTTCTGGGTCATCGATCATAATGGGGTCTATGACTTCGAATACACGCTCATTGTGGGTACCCTGACGGATATCCGGCAGTACGTGTACAGCCAGCCCCGCCCCCCGTCGGGTCCGGATTATAATTTTGTGAAAGATCGGCAGGGCTGGTATTACGTGAATACAACGGATAAAGGCTGGCCGATTCAGAATGAGTTGAACGTAAAGTGGTCCCGCAACGAAACTAACCCCGAGGATTTTCGGATTTGTGCGCCCCTGACGTTCTGGTACGCGGAGAATGTCTCTAAAATCTATATTCAGGCGGCATTCAAAACCCAGGGCTCAACGGCGCGGTTCTCCTGGCGTAAGCCGGATGAATATGACTTCATGCCCTTTCAGGATCGGTACACCGATTTTCCGATTGTGGGCGATGGGCAGTTTCGGACTTACGAGATCAACACCAGCCAGCTTCCGGGCTGGAACGGCGTCATTTCTCAGATATCGCTGACCAACTCCGCCAGCCAGACTAACCGGGAGCAAGGGGCCAGGGTACGCATCCGAAGTGTTACCTCCGCAAAACTCTAAGGGCTGGATTGGTGAACCCGCCGGGTAACCGGGATCTATGAAAACTAAACAACCCGCGTCCGATTCTGCCGTTCCGGTTTATCAACTTCGGTCATTTCCGCGGCACGAACCCGACAAGCCGTTCTACATGATCCGGCTGGAGCGGCTGGTTCAGGAGTTTAAAGGAATCGACAAGTCGCACACACACACGTTTTATCTGGTCATGTGGATCAGCCGGGGCAGCGGCACGCACACCATCGACTTCAAAACGTACGCCATCGAACCCAACCAGCTTTATTTTCTAACACCGGGACAGGTGCATAGCTGGGCGCTTTCGGCCGATACGCAGGGATTCAACTTGTTCTTCGACGCTAATTTTTTCAAAGGGCGATTTGGCAACCGGCTTTACCAATACCCGTTCTTTCATTCGCACCAGCACCAGCCGCTGCTATCGGCGATTCCGCAACCGGCGCTGTTCGCCGATCTGCTGGCGTATGCCTATCAGGAATACGAAGCCCACCAAGCCAACCGATCCGACGTATTTCTGTCGTTCGTCCATATCCTGCTGGAAACCGCCAGCCGACTGTATCATGAGCAGCAGATCGGGACAGATACCCACCTGTACGACCGCGTTCGGCAGTACGAAGAACTGCTCGAAAACCAGTTTCTCACCGTTCGGGAAGTAAGTGCCTATGCCAGCCAGATGAACCTTACCCCCAATTACCTCAATCATATCTGCCGACTCGTGGTTGGCAAAACCGCCAGCCAGCTCTGGCAGGAACGACTGCTGATCGAGACGCAGCGGTTGCTGACGCATACGACCCAATCCGTTAAGGAAATAGGCTTTCAACTGGGGTTCAGCGACCCATCTTACTTTGTTCGTTTTTTCAAAAAACAAACCGGCCAGACACCCGCCGAATTTCGGCAGTTACTTGTGAGTAGTGGGGTAAGTGAAGGGATGAGCAGGCCGTTTGTTCGATAATGCGCCCGCATATTATCTTTCCGTAAAACCAATACCGCCCGATAAACAATCAGTCGCGGTTGTAGTTGTAGATAAAGTTCACAACTATAGAAAACTGACTGTTATGATTACGAATAAAGAAATTGTTGACGATCTCAATGAGTTGGTCAAAATCAATAATGACCGCATTCAGGGGTACGAAAAAGCGATTGACGATACACAGGACCCGCAGTTAGACGACCTCTTCCGGCACTACGTTGTCCAGAGCCAGAATTTCCGCAGCCAGTTGGCCGAACACATCGTTCGCATCGACGGTCTGGCGGTATCTGACGCGACGTCTACGGATATATCGAGCAAAATTCACCGTGCCTGGATCGACATCAAAGCCGCCATCACGGGAAAAGATAAAGAAACGGTATTGAGTTCGGTTGAGTTTGGCGAGAGCGCGGCCGTTGAGTCGTACAAAGATGCCATCGAGAAAGATCATATCCCGGCTTACATCAAAGAAGATTTGCAGAAGCAGCTTACCCAGTTGGAAGAAGCCCTGACCAAAGTACAGAGCCTGAAGCAAACAGCTTAAGAAGTAGCTAATAACATAAGGCAACAGCCCGTCCGATTGCTCGGACGGGCTGTTGTGTTTAGTGCCCGAAGCGTCCGTCGGATCATCCCATCCTCACGGCCCCACCATCACCCAGCCCGTTTGCCCATCCGGACTACGAACCAGTTGAAACGGGTTGGCCGTGGCCAGCACGTCAACAGCCACACCCGTCGGTAAGGTAGCGATCGTGGCGGCCTGTGCGTCGGCAGCGTCCAGCAGGGGCCGCGATGTAGGCAATACCAGACGCCGGAGTGGGCGTTTTTCGGCTTCGGTGGCGCTACTCGCGACATAGCCGGTCAGGCCGTCCGGCAACTCGACCCGCAGCCAGGATTCAGTTCCGCCAAGAACAGTAAGCGCCGTTGATTTAGCTACTTCACGCAGCGCAGCACCTTCACTGCCGGGCGACGACCGAACGACAGATCGGACCGCTGATACCCGCACCGAATCACCAAGCCGGTTGGCCGACAGCAACGATTGACGCGCCGGGCCACGTCCCATCCGAATAAACGGCAGGGGATCGGTGGCGCCATCCGTAAAGCCGTAAATACCAAAATGCAGGTGCGGCCCCGTGGTACGGGCATTGCCGGTGTTGCCAATGAACCCAACCGTATCGCCAATGGATACCCGCTGCCCATTGGTGACGTTCCAGCGGTCGAGGTGGGCGTAATAGAGCCGGATGTTGCGGTCATTATCGGTCAGGAAGGCCACGTTACCGCCCAGTTTGCTCACGCCCACCCCCGAAATAACGCCATCGACCGAAGCCAGTGCGGGAGTGCCCCGGGGCGCAAAAATATCGACCCCTTCATGCCGTCGACGACCTCCATCCCGCGCCACACCGAAGAAGCTGCTGATCTGGCGGCTGTCGCGCCCCTTAACGGGAAAGCTCAGGGCGGGTTCGCGGGTGATGGAAATCGTGTAGCTCCCTGTCCGTAACAGTTCGGGCTGAATGCGAATCAGGTACGTCTGCGTTCGGCGGGGTTCCCACGCGAGCACGTTGGTATCTGCTTTGGAAGCCGCGATCAGACTGCTTTTTCCCCGACTCTCCAGCGCGAATACATCAATAAACACCTGTGTTTCCTTCTGGCCTTTTGTTTCGACCTGTACCAGAAACCGGTCGCCCCGCTGGGCATCGAGCCGATAGCCCACGGCAAAAGCTTTGTTAGCCGCGAAATAGCCGCTTTCGCGGTACGGAACCGTGATCTTGAGCGAATCCTGAAGGGCACGCTCACCGGCCGAGAGCCAGTCGGTGCCGAGAGCCGTCTGATCAAGTTTGGCCTGTTTGAGCGACTGCCCGTACTGGTCGTGGGGCGACGACGGGCGGAACAGATTGGCTGTTGGGCCGACGCCGGTACAGGCGCTCACCAGGCCGATCAGCAACCCAATCCAGAGAGAACGAAATTTATCTATAAATACCATAGTAATACTATATTATTAAACGACCCGGTCGCGGTGATATTTTAACCGGGACAGGTAAACGACCATGCCCAAACCCACCAGAACACTCAGAAACGGCACCAGAAACGACAACCCGGTGGCAACGAAATAGACAACGGTACTAATGAGTAAACTCGATCGAACGGACTGAACACGTACATGAGCCGCCGGGCGTTTGAGCAGGTGAAAATCTTTAGTGGCGTAGTTCCACATGCAGAACAGCGTAAAGGATATTCCGGAGAACAGAAACAGGTACAACGCCGACGAAAGCTGGTGGGCAGGGGTATTCAGGTAGTCGGCCAGCAGGGAGGTCGTGAAAGGCACGATACTAACCAGCAGCAACAGCAACCCATTGTAGAACATGAACCGGACATCGCTCCGCCGAACCACGTTGTACATCCGGTGGTGATTGAGCCAGATGATAAAGATGCTCGTGAAACTAATAAAATACGCAATGTAATTAGGCCACTGATGCAGCAGCGCAATACCCAGATTGTAGCTGGAAGTGGCGTCTTTCAGGCTGGGAGCTTTAAGCTGGAAGGTGAGCAACGTAATATCAATCGCGAAAACACCATCGCTGAAGGCTTCCATGCGTAATGTTTCATTCTCCTGAAAGTTTGTCATCAGCCCGTATGTCTATGCTTCACAAACCGCCTGTGCGCCGAATAGTTGTCGGGATACTCATGACCGCCCAAAGGTTACCTTCCTGCAGATACCCGAACGACCGGTAAGGCCGCTCCACATCCGGCTCCGTCCGGCGCAGCCCCGTCATAGTAACAATGTAGAAGTGCAGGTTTGCCATGTGGTCTTATCAACCAACCCTTTACGGTCGTTAAGGGTCTGTGTTTTGTGCGTTACTTTTAACAAAAATCTTTATGCGCTGCTTTTCTACGTTTGTAAGTCTTTTACTGCTTACCGTTAGTTGCCGGGAGCAAAGTAACGTCTCACCCCTGGATGCTCCTGTTACATCCCTTGCCGACCTGCCTACTACGTACCAATCGATTCAAGAGGGTAGCGCTGCCGCCGGTCGTCTAAAGCGTGAAACCCAGAACGGCAAAACCAGTGGTGAATGGCGTTATAATGAGCGCGGCCAGTTAATCGAATGGCGACTTTTCCGTTTTGATGCCGTGGAATCAGCCGTTCAGTATCGTTACGACAAGGATGGCCGCTTACTTTATGTACAGCAATTCGCCAATAACTGCGGGTACTCCAGTGTCTATAATTGTACTGGCCCGGTAGAATGGACGAGTTACAACGAGCTATCAACCGACGCAGCCGGGCGTATTACTGAAAGCCGGACGTATCTTAAGCTGAATGGAAACTGGGATTTTCGTAGTAAAAGCGTGTATGCGTATAACGCGCAGGGGCAACTTATAAACGTGCTGCGGTACGATGCCAAGGACGTATTGGCAGTTACCCAAACACTTACGTACGACAGCCGTGCCAATGTGATAGCTATCCGAGAACAAAGCAGCGTAGCGTCTCCTGACTTATCTGACCGCACGTTTACCTACGCGTATGACACGGGCCGTAACCCCTATTTTAACACGGTTTACTATCCTGCTGCCCTATTTCTAAGCCGCAATACGCAGTTAGCTCCGGGTTTAACCTATGAATACCGCTCTGATGGCTTACCAGTACGTATCCGTCAAAATGGGGACGTTACGGAATTGGAGTACTATTAAGAACAGGAGATATACAACTAAATGGGTCGTTCGTGCAAAACGGCAAAAACTCCTTATGCTATCTCCTGACGACAGCCCATGGGCGCGCGATACTCCATAACCAATAAAGGCCGTAACTCAGTAAGTTACGGCCTTTATTGGTTCAAAATGGCTAGTTGTAACGCAACAGATGCGTTAAACTATCAAACTAGCTCCGTTTCGTGAAGAAATAGACCGGAATACCCAGCCCGGCAATGAGCAGGCCCATGCCCGTATTGAAGGTTTTGGTATAGAGCAGAATTCCGCAGATGGTCAGGCCCGCCACGATGTACAGGGCCGGTACCACCGGATACCCGAACGCCCGGTACGGCCGCTCCGCATCCGGCTCCGTCCGACGCAGCCGGAACAGCCCCGTAATGGTGACGATGTAGAACAGCAGCGACGCAAAGGTGCAGTAGTCCAGTAAATCGCCGTATTTGCCCGACAGGCACAAGAGCGAGGCCCAGATGCATTGCAGCCACAGTGCCCGACCCGGCACCGCGTTTTTGTTCAGGTGCGACGCTTGTTTGATGAACAGACCGTCTTTTGCCATGGCGTAGTACAACCGCGCTCCGGCCAGAATCAGCCCGTTGTTACAGCCGAATGTCGACACCATGATCAGTACCGCCATAACGGCCACGGCCACGTTCCCGAATACTGTTTCGACGGCAGCCGTAGCCACCCGGTCGGCATCGGCAAACTGAATACCACGCCCCATAATATCC
This sequence comes from Spirosoma pulveris, assembly GCF_054781875.1. Lineage (NCBI taxonomy): Bacteria > Pseudomonadati > Bacteroidota > Cytophagia > Cytophagales > Cytophagaceae > Spirosoma > Spirosoma pulveris. The sequence goes on along the minus strand of NZ_BAAGTO010000004.1, from coordinate 350,527 downwards.
GTAGCCGTTGGCAGTCCTTTCAGCGGCAGCAGCGACAGGTACGAGACATTGGCCAGAAAGTAAATCGTAGTGACGATGAGCGTTCCAAAGAACAGCGCCAACGGAATGTTCCGGCGGGGATTCTTGATCTCGCCTGCAATGAAGGTGACATTATTCCACGCATCGGCCGAAAACAGCGACCCGATCATCGACGTACCGAAGGCCAGCACCAGCGCGATACCCGCCAGCGGCAGCACCTCACCCGTGGCGGTAACCGTACTGGCCGCCCAGGCATTAGTCAGGTTGGTCGATAGCAGACCCGTACTCAGGCCGATGGTGATCCCAACGATAATCAGACCAAGCAACGCGATCAGCTTAGCCGACGTAAATACGTTCTGAATCAATTTACCGCTCTGTACCCCACGGCTATTGAGCCAGGTCAGCAATACCAGGCTGGAAATGGCAAACAGCGACCCCAGCGTGACCTTGATCGGGCCGAGGGCCAGCAGAACATTGTCGGGGCCGAGGGCCGGAACAAACACGGCGGTGTATTTGGTAAAGGCAACGGCCACGGCCGCAATGGTGCCCGTCTGAATAACTGTGAAGACCGTCCAGCCGTATACAAAACCGGTCAGGTGGCCGTATGCGCGTTGAATATAGATGTACTGCCCCCCCGCTTTGGGCATCATGCCCGCGAGTTCGCCATAGCTCAAGGCTGCCGCCACGGTTAGCACGCCCGTAAGCACCCAGAGCATCAATAGCCAGCCCGACGAACCCAGGTTACGGGCCATATCGGCGGTGACGATGAAGACGCCGGAACCAATCATGGAGCCGGAAACAATCAGCGTAGAGTCGAGCAGGCTTAGCGACCGTTTAAATTCTGTCGGCTCGTTGGCCACATCGGCCGTAGAAAGGGAGTTCGGTAGGTTGTCAGACATGAACTATAATATATAGCTACAAGAAGCAAGCGTTTTGTCGGAAAAACAACCATTTCGCTTAATAATCGTCGGCTAAATCTGATTTCGACTGCTGTTATCCCTTGATTTTATGTACCCTGCAACCGTTTTATTTCCGCTTCCAGGTGGGCGATATGGGCACGTTGGCTGGCCAGTAACCCATTGATTTCGTCCAGGGTATAGCGCGGGGTGATGTGCTGCGGACAGTTCCAGTCAAACGCTTTTACGTGCAGCAACAGCATCCGTTCGGGGGTGTGCCTGTAGCTGGCAGGGTCCAGAAGAGCGAACAGATCAGGTCGGTCAGCCAATTCCACGATCTCGGCTTCTGCGTATAGTTTCAGTCGGGCCTGATGGGCGTAATCGACCAGAATCAGCGAAACGTTCGGGTGCGTAAGCACATTGCCTACTGAGATGTATTGCTTGTTTCCCCGGAAATCAACAAAACCCAGCGTTTTGTCATCAATGGCCTTCAGGAAGCCCCTGGGGCCACCCCGATGCTGAATATAAGGAAAGCCGTTTTCGCCATAGCTGGCCAGATAAAAGCTATCCCGGTCGGCAATGAAGTCGATTTCGTTGTCCGTCAAGCCTACGAATCGGGTGTTTCGTTCAAGGCGGTCGTAGGTTTGCCGACTGCCATAGCGTTCCTGTACCGCTTTGACCGGCTCCGTAAATGCCAATGATGCGTAATTGCGTGCCATGATGCCTAAGCGTTTCGTGGAGGTGATTACTGTTCTGAATGATTAGCCAATACGCCGTTCGGTTTCCAGAATAGGCGCGTCGTTGATGCTGGCAAACCGCTTCTTCATGAGCCCGTTTTCATCAAATTCCCATAGCTCATTTCCGTAGCTGCGATACCATTGCCCATCGGTATCATGCCACTCGTACTCAAACCGAACAGCCATCCGGTTCTCCCGGAATCCCCAAAGTTCTTTCTTCAGCCGATAATCCAGTTCTTTGGCCCATTTATGGGTCAAAAAGGCCTTGACTTCCTCTCGACCGTTGATAAAATCGGTTCGATTACGCCATTCGGTATCGACAGTGTAAGCCAGACTTACTCTTTCGGGATCTTTACTATTCCACGCATCTTCTGCCAGTTGCACTTTTTGCAGAGCCGTTTCGAGCGTAAAGGGTGGCAAAGGCAAGCGCTTAGCTTCCTGCTGTTCTTTTTCGGCCAGTACGTCATCCCACATCGTGTCGCCACATTCTTCCCGTACAAAAGGGGTTTCGTCATTAATTTCATCCATCGTGTCCATCGCTTTAGTTGATTTAGAGTAAGTATTCATACAATACAGACCGGTCTGTCTGCATAAGGGTAAAAAAATTAGAGCATTCGCTCCACAATACGCCGGGCCGTCTGAATCGGCTCCAGATTATGGAAGAGCTGGCTGGTGATCAACGCACCTTCGAAGAGCAGTGTCACTTCGTCGGCAACATCCGGGCCGGCGGTCGGTAGTAAGTCAGCAAACACCTGGCCCATGCGTGATTTATGTCCCTGGATAAACTGTCGGGTAGCGGTCTCGTTTATGTCCAGTTCCACGAGTGCATTCTGAAAATTACAGCCCCGGAAATCAACACTGGTTGAATAATCACCGAGCATATCGAACAGGGCGAGCACTTTCTCTTTCGTCGTCGATGGACCACTTATGGTCTTTTCTACCTGTTCGAACCAGACCTGACTGGTTTCCATCAGATAGGCCTTCAGAATATCATCTTTTGTCTTGAAATGCTGGTAGAGACTCGCTTTAGCCACCCCAGCCTCCTCAATAAGTTGATTGATACCCGTTGAGTTATACCCTTGCCGATGAAACAGCCGGGCCGCCGTATCGAGAATGCGCTGGCGTACGGCTGATGGTTCGGGTCTTGGTTTACCGTTAATAGTCATCTTTTAAGAAAGCTAGACAGACTTGTCTGTTCAGCCTGTTTGATTTGCTAACCAAAGCCCATGGTTGAATAGTTTCCTATGTCCGTTTTATTTTAAGCGACCTCAGAATACCTTATGGAATTTTCGCTTAGCGTCGTGCCACAGTTACCTATTCCACCTCGATCTCATCCACGGCCAATTGCGCCGTTTTGCCCGGATTGCGCAGCCCCGCCGGAACCTGCCGAACGTTTCTGGCAATGATACGAACATAGCGTGCGGTCGTTGGCGCAAAGTCGAACGGAAGTCGGGCCATGCCTCGTTTGCCCCCTTCGGCCGCGTTTGTTTTCGTCGTCAGCACCGGTGTAAACGTCGTTCCATCCTCAGAAACGGCAATCTCGACTTCTTTGGGCAGACAGATATTCCGAGCGGTATATTTCAAAAAACCTACCCGAACGCTTTGTACTGACTGCGACTGCCCGAGGTCGAGGACAGCGCCAAAATCATTGATGAACGAAACGACACCCGCCACTTCATAGCCGCCCATGCTGCCGGTCGTGCCATCGGTAAGCATGAAATTCCGGTCGGGACGGCCGGTCGTGGGCCCATACAGCAGCGTGTATGCTTTACCCGTTGCCTTCGACACGATGTACTCGGCCTGTACATTTGCCAACTGGCTCAGCGGCCGGTTACCCGAAAACGTGGCCACCCGAACCGGCGTCGATTTGTCGAGACGTAAAGGCTGCTCATACCGGGGCGACTCGCCCGAGGGAATGCTGCCATCCAGCGTATACCGAACGACAGAAGCCGGTACAGTCAACGACTCCTTACTTGGCGTTACCGTTATGACGACATTGCCTTCTGCGGTAGGTTTGGCCGATGGTTTCGCGTCGAAAAACGTCCGGGCAAAATTAACGTTTAACGCTGTAAGTCGGTCGAAATGAATCGTCAGCCGGCGGGTGAAGTCGTCGTAGTTTTTCTGTTCTAGTGGGCTCCAGGCTATTTCGGCCAGGGCGGCTGCGCGGGGCCAGAGCATGTACTCGGCCTGATCGGGGGTGTCGATGTACTCCGTCCAGAGGTTGGCCTGAACGCCCAGAATATGCGACGCTTCAGCAGGCGACAAGGTCGCGGGCGTTGGGTTATACGAATACACCATCGACAGCGGCAGCGACCCGCCAAAGCCCGTTGGTTGCGTGGCCGGGTCGCCCTGAAAATGGTCGAAATAGCAGTACTGGCCGGGTGTCATGATCACGTCGTGCTGTTTGCGGGCTGCGTCGAGGCCGTATTTTGTCCCGCGCCAGCTCATAACGGTCGCGTTGGGCGACAGGCGGAGCGATGTTCCGTTGCCTTCCAGAATCTCGTCCCAGCCAATGATCCGTCGCCCTTTTGCCGTTACGAACTTATCGATCCGGTTCACAAAATAGCGCTGTAATCCAAACTCATTTTTCAGTCCTTTCTGCCGAATCAGTTGCTGGCAAAACGCGCTTTTTCGCCAGGCGGTCTTCGGGCATTCGTCCCCGCCAATGTGAATGTATTTTCCCGGAAACAGGCTCATTACTTCGGTCAGCACGTCTTCCAGAAAGGCAAACGTCTTTTCTGTCGGGCAGAAGACGTCTTCAAATACACCCCATTTGGTGGCCACCTGATACGGCCGTCCATTGAGCCCTGTCGGCGAACAGCCCAGTTCGGGATACGATGCCAGTGCTGCCAGTGCATGGCCGGGCAGCTCAATTTCGGGCACGACGTTAATGTATTTCGTAGCCGCGTACCGCACCACTTCCCGAATGTCGTCCTGGGTGTAATAGCCACCATACGGTTTTCCATCGAACACCTGTGGGTCGGAGTCATCGTAATGGCCGATAATAGTTTCGCGTCGTTGGGCGCCAACCTCCGTCAGTTTGGGGTATTTTTTGATTTCAATCCGCCACCCCTGGTCGTCGGTCAAGTGCCAGTGAAAGTTGTTGAACTTATGCAGGGCCATCAAGTCGAGGTACTTCTTAATGTACTCCACCGAGAAGAAATGCCGACTCACGTCGAGGTTCATCCCACGATACCGGTAACGCGGCTGGTCCTGAATCCGGCAAGTGGGCAGGGTTAAAGGCAGGGGGGTAAGGGCATTAGGCAACAGTTGGTATATCGTCTGAACAGCGTAAAAAAAGCCATTGGCGCTAGACGCTTCGAGCGTTACACGGGTTTCGGTTACGTTGATGCGGTAGCCTTCGTCTCCCAGTGCAGCATCGGTTACGGGCACGAATTGAACGCTGTTACCCGTTGGACCGGAGGCTGTTCGAACGGAAATATTGAGCCCGGCGGTGCGATTCAGCTTGTTCGCGAGCGTATCGGCAATGGCTTTGAGTTCGGGTTGTCCGGCGGGTACGGCAATCGTTGTGGCGTTATTAAGAGTAAACTGGCCGGTACCCGCTTCGAGCTGAGCCGGTTTGGGAATAATGGCAAAACGATCCGTTACCTGAGCAGACGTTGTGAAAACAAACAGGCTAAAAGCGGCCAAAATAACAAAGCGAAAGGGCATACGTTGAGCGGGAAGTTGCTTTTATACGTCAACAGCAAAATCGCTTAAAACCGTATAACGATTACGCGTATTCTTAAAAAATAGGTTTAAACACCGAACAGGGAGAACACAGAGCTATTTATCTCCACGTTCTCCCTGTTCGGTGTTTAACCTTTTTGCCGCGCAAACGGCTTAGTTATTTTCTTTCAGCGTTGCCAGAAAGCTCACCACATCGCGAATCTCGCGTTTGGTGAGCAGGTACTTCATTTCGGGCATACTCGATGGCGAGTTTGTGCGCTTGGCGATCTGGTCTTTCTTAATGGCTACGTCCGGCTGGTCGCCCACTTTTACGGACACGTCCGTATCGGTTTCGCCCTGTAGAATACCGCTGACGGTTTTACCGTTTTTCAGCTTCAGCGTGACGGTTCCGAAACCGGGGGCCAGTCGCGCGCTTGGGTTGATGAGAGCTTCCAGCAACTGCTCGCGGGTGAGTCGGCTGGCCACTCCATTCAGGCGCGGACCGGCATTACCGCCCAGATCATCGTAGGAGTGACACCGGATACACTGCGCTGTCTGGTGACGGAAGAAAATCCGACGTCCTAAGTCGGGTTCACCCCCCATCAAACTACCCTTGAACGAAGCCGCCAGCGCATCGGGCGACATTTTATCATTGATCGCTTTGTACCGGGCGGCCAACTGGGGCGATTTACTGCTCTCGATGGCCTCGCCCAGCTCCAGTTGCAATTCGGCGGGGAGCGAACCGGCCTGTAGTTTAGCCAGCAACGGATCGAACGCCTTTTGCGTATTTTTAATGGGTAGTTTACCCAGCGTGAGCAGAGCCGCCTGTTTTTCTTCGGTCGTCCGGTTAGCAATTACGTCGGTAAGGAGCGTCACCATCCGATCTTTGTCCATGCTGGTTTTGCTCAGCAGATCCAGACCTGCCACCCGCACGCTTTTCTCCTTATCGGCCATCGCCACCTCAATAGCTTTGCTTTGCTGTGCGTCGTTCAGCGAAGCCAGCGCCCGCAAAGCGGCAATGCGAATGGCGGGCTCTTTATCCTCCGTCAACCGGCTGAACAGCGCGGCACCGGCTTCTTTCAGGCCCATTCGCTCAATGGATTTGATGGCGCTGAGCCGCAAGGACTGCTCTGAGCTTCCTAGTAGTTTAATAAACGCATCGCCCGTTTTGCTTTTCAGCGCGGCAGCATCGCGATTAACCACGCCCCGATACCGGCCATCGACCCGGTCCAGTACCGATGGTGAGGCCCAGGTGCTAAGCGCGTCCATAGCCTCGGCCCGCATGGCTACGGGATTACCGTCTTTCTGCGCATACATCATGAGCGTCTGCATGGCTTCCGGCGTACCAACCCGCAGGTTGGCGTTAATGGCCCGTCGGATGAGGGGTTCGTTGGTAAAACTCGTCGTTTGAAGTACTTTACCCAGCGCAGGCAAAGCCGCAGGAATAGACAGATCATCGTTGATACCACGAGCGGCTTCGGTCACGACAAACTCGTCTTTATCGGCCAGGAAGGCAGCGATACCGGGACTGTTCATGCGCCGAAGGGCGACCACCGCAGCAATGCGTACCGCTCGCGATGGACTGCTGGCCAGTGCAATTACCGGTTCAGCCTTGCCGATCCGGGCTAGCGCCAGACTACCCGCGTGGCGGATGTAGGCGTCTTCGTCGTTGTTGGCTTCCAGCAGTTGAATGATGGGCTGAATGGCCGGTTCGTAGGCGATGCGGCCCAGGGCTTCGGCGGCAAAGAACCGCGCCCGGCTGTTGCTGTCTTTCAGTAACGGAATCAAAGCGGCACCGGCTTCTTTGTAACGAACATCACCCAGCCATTTGGCGGCCTGCGCCCGAATTTCGGCATCGCTGTCCTGAAGCAATGGCATCAGCAACTGGCCATACTGTTTATCCTGACGGGCCAGCTGGCTAATGCCCCAGATACCATGCACACGCGCCAGTTGATTGCCGGTTTGTTTGGTCGATGCGGTCAATACCTCAACACCTTTAGCGCCCCGTTTCACCAATTCGAACTGGGCTTTCTGCCGAACACGCATATCGGGGTTCTTCAGCAAGTCGCCTAAAGACGCTTCGGAGCGGCCCGCGAATTTTTCGGCCAGCAGGGTTTGGGTTAATTTCCGTTCGGCAGAACCAGCACCGGCTTTATCGTCCAGTTTCCAGATGCGGCCGTAATCTTTCGTGTCCCAGCCATTGATCCAGTCGGCTACGTACAAAGCACCGTCCGGACCGAAGTCGATGCCGGTAGCCAGCACATTACCCAGCACTTTTTTCTCTTCGCCCAGTTCAAACGTAGCGCCTTTGGGTTTCAGTTTGAACGCGTGAATGCCCGACTTGGCCGGGTTGCCAACGAATTCGGCCACGAAAAACATGTTTTTGTAGGCCGGGCTCAGTGCTGTGCCGGGGTTGTATTTCATGCCTGCGGGGCCGCTCACATAGTTGGTGATGGTTGGCGTAATGTAAGCGGCCTGCCCTTCAAAGCGCGGCTTGTACATCTGCTCGTCCATCCACACCTTGTAGGTGTTGTTGCGCGGGTCGCGGTATTTGCCGTACTGCCAGTTGCTGCGCCAGCCCGTATCGGAACCGTTCACGATATACACCAGCCGCTCTTTTTCGCCCGGATGGTCGCCGTCGTTGTCCTCGCTGATCAGGTTGCCATATTCATCGAAAACGAACTCGTGGACGTTCCGAACGCCATGGGCGAACACTTCGAAGTCACTGCCGTCGGGGTTCGATCGCACGACGACGCCACTGTTCGGATGCTCCCATTTCTTGCCGTCCGGGCCTTTGCCGTTGAAGCCAATATCACCAATCTGCCAGTAGATTTTTCCGTCCGGCCCCATCTCGATGCCCGACATGCCGTGGCCGCTAAAGCCCACGTGAACGCCATAGCCGTGCGAAATAGACGTTTTTGTTTCGGCGATACCGTCACCGTCTTTGTCCTGCATGCGCCACAGGTCGGGAGCCACGGCCACGTACAGATCGTTGCCATTGGCCATAACGCCCCCGGCAACGTCGGTCACTTCGTCGTGGAAATCATCGACGACCAACTGCGTCATATCGGCCACGCCGTCGCCGTTGGTATCTTCAATCCGGAAGATGTTTTCCTTCTCGACGGTCATGTCGCGCCAGTCGTGGGAGCCATCGCCGTTGACATCTTTCAGCCATTCGTTTTTCTTACTGTTTTCAGGGGATAGTACCCGGTGCAGAAATGCCCGTTTGTCCTCAACACTTTGCAGATGGTTGGATTCTATTTCCCAATCCTGATGTCCCCGAATGTCGAACTCGGAGTTTTTCTGACGGTTGGTTCGGGTGTAGAACAGCCGCCCGTTGTCGTCAATATCGATGCCGATGGGGTCAGCCACCAGCGAGTCGACGCCCCACAGGTTCAGGCTAAGGCCGGCGGCCAGTTCAGGCGTTACAGTGGCTTCGATGGCTTTCGCCAGTTGGGCGGCTTTAGCAGGGTCCATCCGCTTGATCCGCCGGTCGATCGGATCTTTCTCAACCTGATAGCCCAGCAGGCAAAGCGTGGGCACCAGCGCGCCGAGCCAGAGGAGTTTTTTACCGGTCGGGCTAACGTTGTTTTTTTTCATGTTAATCAGGAGTATAATCGATTTACACTGGAGCCGCCTGGCGGTCCAAACTGATTTTGAGGGTTCAGATGCCTGGGTAGTTGTTTCACGGTTGGATTCAAACCCAACCGACCCTTACCATAGCGGTCATAAAATCAGCGTTTCATGATGTAAAAGCCATTTGCAGCCAAACGCTACTTTCATTCCGGAGAATATGTTTTTACGTAGCCCTTACCTGTAAATAGTTTCGATTTTACTCACAATTCGTAAAGATCAGGATCGATTCCGGTTGAAGCACGACGGCCGCACTACCCCCCACATGGGCCGGAGCCGCCATCGGGCCGTGCCATTGAGGATCGGCGGAGTCGAGGAGCTTGCGCCACTGGGTTTCATTGGCCGGTAACGTCAGCGATTGCTCTTCTTTGGAGAAGTTCATCAAACAAACGACCGTTTCCGATGTATCCGACGTACTGCCTTCTTCCTTCTTATGCTGCCGAAAAAGCGTAAGGGTCTGGCGAATTTCATCTACCACAACGGCCACCGATTCCCGATCCGGGTGACGCAGCGACGACGACTTCCGCAGGGCCAGCAGCGTCTGGTAATACCGAAAGAGGGTCTGGTGCGGTTCCTGTGTGAGCCGTCCCCACTGGAGCTTCGACCGCTCGAAGGTGCGCTCGTCCTGCGGGTCCGGAGTCTCAAAATCAGTTTGAAAATCAGCAAATTCTTTTTTGCGCCCCTGCCGAACGGCTTCCACCAGAGTGGGGTTCGAATGGCTCACGAAGTACAGAAAGGGGTTCAGCTCGCCCCACTCCTCACCCATGAACAGCATGGGCAGATACGGACTGCTCATCACGGCCCCGGCCATCAGCTTCTGCATCTCAAAGCTGACCAGTTGACTGGGTCGCTCGCCCAGCATCCGGTTGCCAATCTGGTCATGATTCTGCGAAAACACCACAAACTGCCGCCCCGCATGCCCCGCCGTCGATTTCCCCACAATCCGGGCGCGCCGGGGCATGTAGGTACCGTCATACACATAGGCATCTTTATACGATTTGGCCAGGTGCTGAATACCGTCGTAGTCGGCATAATAGCCGTTGCGTTCGCCACCAGCCGTTACGCGCAGGGCATGGTGAAATTCGTCGTTCCACTGGGCATCCATACCATACCCGTTGTTCAGCAGCGGCTGAATGAACTGCGTTTCGTTCTGGTCCATCTCCACAATGAGGTAGTGCTGCCGACCGGTTTGCGCCATCAGGGCATCGACATACTGTTTCATTTCGCGAAGGATGTGCGGGTCACCCGCGTCGCAAATGGCATGAACGGCGTCCAGTCGCAGGGCATCGATATGAAAATCGCGGAACCACATCAGCACATTTTCGACAAAATACCGCCGAACGCTATCGCTGTAATCATCATCGAAGTTAATGGCATTGCCCCAGGGCGTGAGGTGTTTGGACGTGAAATAGGGGCCGAAATCTTCGAGGTAGTTCCCTTCGGGTCCAATGTGATTATACACGACATCGAGCACCACGGCCAGCCCCCGTTTATGGCAGGCATCGACCAGTTTCTGCAAGCCTTCGGCCCCGCCGTAGGAATTTTGTACGGCATAGGGCAGCACCCCATCGTACCCCCAGTTTCGGGAGCCGGGAAATTGCGCAACGGGCATGATCTCAATGGCGTTGATACCGAGTTCGACCAGGTAATCGAGCCGATTTTCAATACCTGCGAAAGTACCCTCGGGCGAAAACGTGCCCGTATGCAGCTCATAGATCAGGTAATCGTCCAGCGGGAAGTTAGGCCAGTTGGCATCGGTCCACGCAAACGTTCGGGTATCTACTGCTGCCGATGGGCCATGAACCCCTTCGGGCTGAGCCAGCGAAGCGGGGTCGGGCCTTTCGATGCTGTCGTTGAGAACAATTTTGTAAGTATCGCCGGGTTGTAGCTGGGCCGTTGTCGTACACCAATAGGCACCATCGTTTTCAAGCGGAATATCGAGTGGCCGATTATATCGGCGAAGCACGACGCTTTGCGAGAAAGGAGCCCAGACACGAGCGGTGGCACCATCGGGGCCGAATGTGACCCCCAGCATTCGGTGGTTGAGTAATGCCTGATTCATAGGTTGAGTTAGTCTTTAGTAAGCGGTTAGGTAAACAACCCGCTAACTCCGCTATGTGTTGGCTAAAGCCGAAAATCACCTTACATAAAGCATAGTAGTACCAGCAAAACGAATTTACCTACCGTTGCCTAAAAACAGCTTTAGTAAACGATTTAACCTCGTACAATACCTTACCTTACCAGCGAACCAAACCTATTTACCTTACCAACATGATAAAGACCCTCCAATTGCTTCTGACAGTATCGTTGTTTGCCTTACCGGCAGCAGCACAAACCACTCACACCGCGGCCAAAACCAATGAAACGGTATGGATAATCTCCTACCCTGTTAAGGCAGACAAACGGGCCCAATATGAGCGGTTTATTCATGAGATTTTCTGGCCGGGTGCCAGCAAATTATCAGCAAAGGAGCAAATGGTCTTTAAACAAACGCGGGTGATGCACCCCGTCGGTGCCGACGCTGACGGGCTTTACCGGTATCTGTTCATCATGGATCCCGTAATAAAAGGAGCGGATTACGGCATTGAGTCACTGATCAAAAAAATGTATGGTGCCCAAAAGGGCGCCGAGTATTTCAAGCTATTCAAGGGTGCTGTTGTTGAAGGAAAGTACATGGATTATCGGGTTACCCAGTCAAAAGATTAAGGTTGGTTATTATACCGCCACCTCCACGGTGGTTCCTTCTTCTTCAAAAATCCGGAACGTACCGCCCAGCTCCTGAGCACGCGTTTCCATGTTCCGCAGACCGTAATGATGGGGGGCCAGGGCTTCATCCGTCCAGCTGAAGCCCTGGCCGTTGTCATGAATACGTAAGTTGATATGTCCATCGTCCTCAACGAATAGCTGGACAATGGCCCGGCTGGCCTGAGCATGTTTGATCACATTGTTGAGCGCTTCCTGTACAATCCTGAACAGGTTAAGCACCTGCGACGAACTCAGCTTATACGAGTGCGAACCGGACACCTGCACATCGACGTGCAGACCGTCGGTTTCGTGCACGTAGCGGTTGATATACTGGTTGAGTCGCTCGGCGAATTCCTCCACCGTAAAACTTTCCTGATGGATGGCCCAGATGGTTTCGCGCAGGAGCTTGACGGCCTCCCGGGTGTGGGTCACGATGGTACGAAGCTGACTCGCCAGCCGCTGCCCATCCGCACTGGGTTTTTTCTCTACCTGGGCGCTGATGTGCGTCAGATTAGTCACGATGAAGGCCAGGTGAGCCCCCACATTATCGTGCAAATCGCGGGCAATACGCTCTTTTTCAACCAAAAGGCTGTTTTGAAGAGCCAGTGTCTGCACGTCGGTTTCGTACATACGCTGCTGCTGGATGTTGCGTTCTTTGATCAACTTTTCATTCTGATCCCGGTTAATCTTATAGCGATAGGCCAAGCCCACCATCAATGCCAGCACTTCGAACAAAGCCGCCGGTGCGTAATACGCAAAACAGGACACCGGTCTGAACGTTGGCAGAAGCCCGAAATTGGCAAAAACCAGCCCAAGGTTAAGGGTGTAAAACGGCAAAATACCTACCAGATACAACCAGGCTTCCTGCACATGGTACCGGCGCCGGATGCTGACAATAATATACGCGATAATAACCGGCAGCGGCAGCCAGTAAAGCGCCGTAAACAACCGAATCAGCACCAGTTCCATACTGGGTGTGAGGGGAGTGAACCACTCGGCGGTTAGAGCGACAAGGCATAAAAATCCGCTCCAGAGAACCCCCGTACCAATGATATGCCAGCGATGCGAAGGCGTACGCCATAAACTAAGGAACCGCCGGACAAATGTCAGCTGCGAATAGAACAGAACGAGCGGGAACAAAAAATAGACGTTCTGCCGGGGCATCCAGAACTGGGCAGCAAAGCCAAACTGATTCAGGAATCCATCGTTGATGACGAAAAAACCAACAAGGCCAAGGAGGCAGAAAACATAGCGTGAATAGATCTGGTCGAGCGTGGTCAGGAAGAAAATCAGGCTCATCACCGCCATGAATATTAGCGTAAACAATACCCCGCCCCAAAACAAATAACTCTCCTGCACCACCGACTCATAAGCCGATGCCCGTACCAGTTCGACCGGCACCACCTGCGAACCCCGATGTTTGACCACCCGTAAATAAGCCGTTACAACCTGACCGGCAGGCACCGTAAACGGGAACCAGAAATGTCGGTTGTTCTTGATGCGTTGACCGGCGGGCGTTTTCCAGCCAATCGTCGGTGAGGTCGACAAGACCTGGTTTTGCGCATTCACGACGAAAAGCTGAAGCTCATCGAAACACCAGAAATCAATTTCAGCCAGCCAGGCCTGGGGTTGGCTCAGCGTATTTTTCAGACGAAACCGAAGCCAGATGGGAGTAGCCGTTTGTGTACCTGTAACAACCCCAAAGTTGGGAACCGGCGAGGTAATGGCCCGGAAAGCGGCTGCATTCGCTGGCTGAATGATAGCTGACAGGGTTCGGGTGTGAGACGAATCCCGAAGATACGCCATTGTTCCCTCCAGCGATAACCTGTCACTATCTTCTGGCAGCACAATCACCGGTTGTCGACTCAATGGTTGCGCTGATAGCCGTAGCACCACCAGGCAAACAAGTAAGAGCGACAAAATCAGGTGTTGCAAACGTATCATTAGCGGGTGAAGTCCCCACTAATGTAAACGGAGTGCGATTAATAAACAAGTAGTTAACATCAGTTAATAAGGGAGTGGTGAGGTAGTAAAATAGTTGACCGTCAGACATCGACCATTCTCCTGTTGTACTACATCACCACTCCACGATTAACAACCGCCTACAGGGTATACCCCCCATTATACTGCCGTTTCACAAACTGGTTGGCGTAGTCGTAATTGGTGATTTTCATGTTATCGCCATCCCAGAAGAGCTTTTTGCGACCGGTGAACTTGCCGTCTTCGCGGGCCAGGTAAGAGCGCGTGGCCAGATTGCCCATCAACACGGTTTCGGTAAGCGGGCCGGACTGGTCGAACGAGGAGGATGTGTACGCGCCATAGCCCTGTTTGCAGGCTTTCACCCACTGCTGTTGATGGCCTTCTGTTTTACCTTCGACCAACGGTTTTTCGGGAGCAGGCAGCTCTTTCCCACTGAACTTGTCGGCGGGTAGTAACTTGGGATTATTCCCGAACAGACCACCCGTCAGCATACCTTTGGTGCCGATAAACAGCATGCCGCCATCGATCTCCCGAAATACGTCGCTGTAGGCTACACCTTCGGGTAGTTGGGGCCGAATACCGCCATCAAACCACGAAAACTTTATTTCTTTCACTTTCTTATCCTCGGATGGAAACGTGAGGTGAATAGCCGATGAGGGTGGGCAGCTATCGTCGTAGAACGCTTCTTCGAAGAAATCGGCATATACAGAACCCACGCTGCATTCAACGGAAGTGGGGTATTTGAGCTTGAGAGCACGAAAAGGTACATCCATAAAGTGGCAACCCATATCGCCGAGGGCTCCGGTGCCAAAATCCCAGTAACCGCGCCAGCGGGTGGGCATGTACGCTTCGTGGTAAGGTCGCATGGGGGCGGTGCCCAGCCAGAGCGGCCAGTTTACTTCCGAAGGTACCGGCTGCGACTCCCCTTTTTCTTTCGGTGATTTAACGCCCTGCGGCCAAACCGGGCGGTTGGTCCAGCAATATACGGTATGCACATGGCCAATAACATTCTTCTGGATGGCCGTTTCGATGATGCGCGTGGCATCGCCCGAACTGCCCTGATTACCCATCTGGGTCACGACTTTGTACTTTGCAGCCGCCTGGGTGAGCATCCGGGCTTCGTAGATGTCGTGCGTCAGCGGTTTCTCGACGTACACGTGTTTCCCCATCTGCATGGCGGCCATGGCAATGGGCGCGTGCATATGGTCGGGCGTGCTCACAATAACGGCGTCGAAAGTCTTGCCCGCCTTATCGAACATCTCCCGGTAATCCTGAAAATAAGGTGCGTTGGGAAACTGCCCCCGGAATTTCCTGGCTTGCCGGTCGTCGACATCGCAGAGGGCCACAAAGTTGTCGGAGCCGTTGTTGTATGCCAGCCGAACATTCACATCGGCCTTGCCGCCACAGCCCACGGCAGCGATATTGAGTTTATCGGACGGGGCAATAATGCGCGACCCATCGGCTGCTTTTCCACCCAGCACATGGCGGGGAACTATATAAAAACCAGCCGCTGCCAGCGCACTGTTTTCCAGAAACTTACGACGAGAGGTAGACATAAAGGCGAATGAGCGAATGAGTGAATGAGCGAAATAAGGCCGCTCGTGTAATGAATTGTAGTAAGCTTAAAAACTTACCAGACTACTGATATCCGTATATCCAGTTCAATATACTCAGCGCCAAAGACCCTGTTTCACTCATTCACTCTTTCGCCTTTACCCCATCACTTGCCCCATTTTCATGGCGATACCCATGTCGCCTTTTATTTTGAGCTTACCAGACATGACGGCCATCATGGGGTTAAGGTCGCCGGTACCCATTTTTACGAGATTGTCGATGCTTACCTGCAAATCGCAATCCGCCGGTTTATCTTCGTTGGACACCGTAGCTGGTGACCGAGTAGCATCAATAAAGATAGGCCCCTGATCGGTGACAATCTTAACCGTAGCGTTAATGTTGTCGGCATGTGTAACTTTGGACCGGATTTGCTCGGTTAGTTCTTGCAGAGTCATCGGATTTGGATTTCGTTGTGATAAAGAAACTCAGCCGCGAAAATAAGGTTTTTTTGCGGCCTGACCGGAAGCCCCCTTTTTATTAGCCCATGCGGGTCTCCACCCGCGCTACAATTCTATGCGTTCCCAACTAGTAACTCTCCTCTGCATACTCACCTTCCTTAGCTGCGGCTGGGGCCTGATCGATTCGGCCGTTTCGTTCGTACAAGCCGATGCCGTAGCCGAAACAAAATACGTCGAGTCGAAGCCCGACCCGGCCAAAAAGAAAGACGCACCCAAGCAGTATTTCGAAGACCGCTCCTCCGACGCGCCCGCCCCCGGCGACCCGGACGAGATCAAGTCGCTCGCCGTTGCCCAATTTTTGTATTCCCTGCTCACACTCATCGGGGCCATTCTGATGTTCCGGCTGCGTAAGATCGGCTTCTGGATCTACGTGGCCGGGATTGTGGTTGGTCTCGTATTACCCGTAGCGCTGGTGGGGGTAGGTGCACTGAACACGTCTTTCGGTGTATTTTTCAGTCTGATCTTTGCCGGGCTCTACTGGCTTTCGCTTAAAGAGATGACATGATCTCTGCCAGGCGTTTGATGCGGGTGTAGTGTATAGAGCGTAATAGAGATTATTTTTTGAATCGGATTAAACAATGTTCGCTTAATCCTATCAAACAAGAACAAGTACGCTGCTTTCCCTTGGAATCAGCCTGTTTGTTATAAATTTAATCGTAGTTGAATCGACAAAAACCGGTCTCCTGCGTTTATATAGCAAATCACTCACGTATGAACCCGTTCCGCCTGATTGTCCTCTTCCTGCTCGTCTGTCTTTCACTCCCGTCGTTTGCCAGCGATCCCGACGACCCGGATGCGCTGGTTGGTAAGTGGTTGAGTTCGAAGAAGCGGAATCAGGTTCAGATTTATAAACAGGGCAACAAGTATTTTGGCAAGCTGGTCTGGATGCTGGAACCCAATGAACCGGGCACCAACAAACTGAAGGTCGACAAAGCAAACCCCGACGAAAAGCTGCGAAGCCGCCCGCTCATGCACATGGTCCTGCTCACTAACCTGACCTACAAAGGCAACAACGTCTGGAGTGATGGGGAAATTTATAACCCCGAAGACGGCAAAACGTACAACTGCGAAGTAACTCTCAAGGATCATGATTCCATTGACCTTCGGGGCTACGTAATGGGCCTCAGCTTCCTGGGAAAATCCAAGATATGGACGCGGGTGAAGTGAGATAATGAATAATCAAATTTATTCTATCTACATTATTCATCCTTATCTGTTAACATACTACTCTACAATCCACCGCGAGAGCGCATTGTACCGGCCTTCCAGCACGATCTTATAAAACCCTTTGGGCAGTGCCGATACATCAAGAGTAGCGGCTTCAGCCTTGGCAGGAACTTCGGCCATAAGCAGGTAGTTGTCCCGCTTGCCTTCTTCAAAGTGATTGGTGGTCGACAGCCAGACTTTCAGGGTTTCGTCGGGCTCCATGGCTTTCCAGGTCAGCGCAATTTTATTACCCTCCTTTTTCGCGGTCGGTTCCGTAACGGATAGTTTGCCTGTTAAGGGTACGCCATCCAGTTCAAAAGCCTGTTCTTTCGGAATCGTGAGTTGGAGATGCCGGGCCATGGTCGGCATGATGTCCACAATGGCGGGGGTGTTCTTCTTGAACTGCACATTCAGGTCTTTGGCATTGGTAACGATCCAGGTGGCCCGCTCCCGGTCCGACTGCCCCCCGTGATTTTTACCGGTGTCGGCGCTGCGCCCGTGGTCGGTGGTGATGAATAGCTGCCAGTCTTCTCCAAACGTTTTCTGGCGGTATTGAATGGCTTTCCAGAGTCGGCCCATCTGGTCGTCCATGATGGATACGGCCTTGTAGAATTGTTCACTATCACCGTATTTATGGCCCATATCGTCGGTGTATTCCAGATAGACCCACGACAGATCGGGACTTTCATCGCGGATGTAGCGGCTGGCTTCATCCACCACTTTCTCGTCGATCCGGTGGATGTATTCCGACTGTTTGTCGTGCCGAAAATGAAGCGTATCGAGTTCAAAACCGTCGAAGGAATAATCAAGCCGGAGGTTGCCGGTTTGGGGCAGGCTCTCGCCAACGAGCTTGGTCCGGTTGTCGAGCCAGGTGGAGAAAACGGCCGTTTTTTTCTGCGGATACTGGCTTTCGAAGAAGCGGAAGATAGTCCAGTACTGATAATTGGGGGCTTTGATGCTGTTGTCCCAAACGTTGTGTTTATTAACCCAGGTGCTGGTAAGCAGACTGTTATACCCCACTGCCGAAATCGTTGGCGTTTGCGAGTAAGTGCCTTTCTGACCACCCACATACGCCCGGGCATAGCCACCAACTTTAGCAATGGCATCCAGATTGAGTGTAGGTTGCTTTTCGATCACATCCGACGGAATCCCGTCGACGATAACGAACAGAACTTTTCGGGGGTTTTTCTGCGCCTGACACACAGACGAAAGCCACAACAGGCAACCGCCAATAAATAAGGGTAAGATGGTGCGTTGTACCATAGGTTCGGGAGATATGCCCAAAGTAACGACACCAGGCCATACCATCGAAACACATGCCTAAAATTTCACACCTTCATAATAAGCTTTCTGTCATCAGAACCCAATCGAATTACCGCCATCCACCGGCAGCGAGGCCCCCGTGATGTACTTGGCGGCTTCGGAGGCCAGGAAAACAGCGGCCCAGCCAATGTCTTCGGGCTGACCAAACTTACCCATGGGCGTCCGGCGCATGGCGCGGGCGAAGCGGTCGGGGTCGCCACCCATCGCGGTTTTGCTCATGGCCGTTTCGATGAAGCCCGGCGCAATGGCATTGACCCGAACGCCGTTGCCCGAAAACTCCGACGCCAGCACTTTCACCATGCCTTCCACGCCCGATTTTGAAGCTGCGTAAGCCGCCACCCGATCAATGCCATAGTAGGCCGCCATGGATGAGATCATGATGATCGACCCGCTCTGGCGCGCCATCATACGTTTGGCACAAGCCCGCGTCAGGCTGAAAACGGAGTTGAGATTCGTGTGTACAATTCGGTCGAAGTCTTCGTCGGTGACGTCCAGTGCCGGTTTTTTCATATTGATACCGGCGTTGTTGACCAGCGTATCAATGGGTCCGTGTTCAGCTTCAATGCGTTCAACGAGATCATCGAGCAAGGGCCGGTCGGTTACGTCGTTGACCACATAATGCGCCCGGTCGCCCAGGGTGGCAACCGCTTCCTGCAGCGGCTGCTCCCGCCGACCGGTGATGACCACGGTTCCTCCGGCCTGCACCATGCATCGGGCAATATCGAAGCCGATCCCACTACCCCCACCGGTAATCAGAGCGAGTTTTCCATTGAGTGAAAAAACGGAAAGGCTGGCCGATTGGCCATTAGGCTGCGTAAGTTGTTCTTGTTCCACTAGCGTAATTTATAAATTTCGGATAAGGCTTTGACATCCTCCAGCGTCCGATTGGGCTTGGGGAGTGAAGCCGGAATGGGTTGTTTTGAATAGGTCTGGAGGTACAGCACCCACGAATCGCGCCACCAGATGGCTTCCTTGTGCTGGGTTGACAGTCGGCCTGTTACGTCGGCAAAGATAGCGGGATCAACGGCGGGTTTCACCAGCGCCCACTGCTTCTGCATCCACACGACCGAGTCGGCACCAGTATAGAACCGGGTGCAGAGTTCATCCCAGAGGGTACGACCCGTACTTAGTTTCTTTGTCCAGGGCACGTGGTGAAACCACAGCAGATACGGCAGCGGGCAGGTTTCGGGGTTGTTCCATTGCTGCTGGACTTCGGGCCGATACTGCGCCAGCGCATTGCTGCCCGTCGCCGTCCGGTCGAAGCCGAGCCCAACAGAATCGGCCCGGTGGTAATAAATAGCCGTCCAATCGGGGCGGACGCTTTTCTCCTGCCAGGGTTCAGGCGCGAAATGAACACCCGACCACGGACGCGACAGGCCAAGCGGGGTGTTGTAATTGACATAAATCTCCCGCGACTTGAGCATCAGATCGGTAATGGTTTTCACAGCTTTGGGTTCGCTCGTCAGGGTCATCTTTACCCATTCGTCCGCAATCCCTTCCGACGACAACGTATGATCCCACGCCAGCCGACCGTAGGCGTACCAGTTGGCTTGGGCCATAGGGTTGCCGGTCCAGTTCCGATCGGCACCCGTGTTGGCGACTCCCGCAATGGCCGTCATGGCATATTGGTGCAGGCTTCCGTCAACTACTTTCGCCACCGTTGCTCCTCCGGACGGTGAGCCTTTGCCTTTCACGTAGGTATCGGTCTCCAGGCATTCCTTGAACAGGGGCGCTTCATAGACCCAGTGGGTAGCAAAACCGAGGTACTCCTGCGTGATCTGAAACTCTATCGACAGGGGTGTTTTAGGCATGTTGCCGAACAGGGGCGAGAAGGGTTCGCGTGGCTGGAAATCGATAGGACCATTCTTCACCTGCACAATGACCTTTTTATCGAACTGGCCATCCAGGGGCGTAAATTCTTCATGAGCTGCTTTGAATCGATCGGCTTTGGGGTCGGCTTTGTAGACGAAGGCCCGCCACATTACGATGCCATCATACGGTCTGAGGGCTTCGGCCAGCATGTTGGCCCCGTCGGCGTGGGTGCGGCCGTAATCCTGCGGACCGGGTTCACCTTCGGAGTTGGCTTTGACCAGATAGCCCCCAAAATCGGGAATAGCTTTGTAAATCTCTCTGGTTTTATCGACCCACCATTTCCGCACCTCTGGGTCAAGTGGGTCGGATGTTTTCAGGCCGCCAATGGTTTTGGCCGCCGGAAAATAGACCGACAGATACACCCGTATGCCATACGGCCGGAACACGTTGGCCAGAGCCGCCACCTTTTCGATGTATTCGGCGGTCATGAAACGGGCGCTGGCATTCACGTTATTGACAACCGTGCCATTGATGCCCAGCGACGCATTGGCGCGGGCATAATCGCGGTAGCGCGGGTCGACGGTAGCGGGTAGTTCGTACCATTTCCAGAGCGACTCACCGGCATACCCCCGTTCAATGGTGCCATTGGTGTTATCCCAGTGATTCAGCATCCGGTACTGGATTTTCGGATTGCTGACCAACGATAAATTGTCGAGAGACTGACCCGTTTGCAGTTGCCGAAGCAAGGCAAAGGCACCATACAACACGCCCGAAGCAGTCTTTCCGGAAACGGTTATGTTCCCCGATTTACGACCCGTCAACTGATAACCGTCCGCAGCAAGAGTCTGCAGACCAGCGTTGGGCGCACTCGCCACCGACAGCACAATGCCCCCGGTCCGATTGCCGGCATTGGCAATGATGGGCACCGTTTTGCCAAGTAAGCCCTGCAAACCCATCTGAAGTTCGTCGGCGGCCGATTTCAGGATAGGACTCGTACCATTTAGGGTAATAAACTGCGCCGACCGGGCATAATCTTCCCGCCTGGGTACGTCTTTAATCAGGTCATATTTCAGCCAGAGCCGGTAGCCATCGTCGGAGAAGGCCAGGTGGCTGATGAATAGAAGGCAAAATAGTATTCGTTTCATTTTTTCAGGTTGGTTTTCTGGCGCGGTTTCGTGCCAAGCTGGCGCGGGCATACGCTCGTGCCTTCTTATGTTGCAAGCATTCGCTTGCGTCAGTGAATACTGACTCCATAAAAGGCACGAGCGTATGCTCGCGCCAGCTCGGCACGAACCTGCACCATTTTCTACAAACTCCGTTCAATACCCATTTCCAATCCCCTTATCTCGGCCAGTCCCCGCAACCGACCGATGGCCGAATAACCGGGATAGGTCTTTTTGTGCAGGTCGTCGAGCATCTGGTGGCCGTGGTCGGGGCGCATGGGAATAGACGTTTCGCCGATACCCTGTTGGGCGCGCCGTTTCTGTTCCAGCACGATTTCTTTTACCACCGCATACATATCCACATCGCCTGCCAGGTGGTCGGCTTCGTGGAAGTTGCGCGGGTCTTCTTCGCGCTTGGTTGTGCGCAGATGGATAAAATGGATGCGCTCGCCAAACCGTCGGATCATGGCAGGCAAGTCATTATCAGGCCGGATACCCAGCGAACCGGTGCAGAATGTAATGCCGTTGGCCGTCACGTTGCTGGCGGCCATCAACTGCGCCAGATCGGCTTCGGTGCTAACTACACGCGGCAGACCCAGCAGCGGACGTGGCGGATCATCGGGGTGAATGCACAGATTGACGCCCACTTCCTGCGCCACAGGAGCCACCTGCTGAATGAAGTAATACAGGTTTTGCCGAAGTTCGGCATCGCCGATGGTGGCGTATTCATTCAGTAAGCCCTGAAAGGTATCGAGGGTAAAGGCTTCTTCGGAACCGGGTAAGCCCAGCAGAACGATGTTCGACAGCTCAGCGATGCGTTCGGGTGTCATCTGGCTAAACTTCCGATGAGCCGATTCGATAATTTCGGGTTCGTAGTCGACTTCGGCACCGGGGCGTTTGAGGATGCACAGGTCGAAGATGGCAAAGTCTTCCCACACAAACCGAAGCGCCCGCGAGCCGTCGGGCATTTCGTAATTGAGGTTGGTGCGCGACCAGTCCAATACGGGCATGAAGTTGTAACAGACCGTTTTGATGCCGCAAGAAGCCAGATTTCGAATCGACTGTTTGTAGTTGTCGATGTATCCCTCGCGGGTGGGTCTCCCCTTCTTGATGTCTTCGTGTACCGGCAGGCTCTCGACAACGGCCCACTGCAAGGGCAAATACCGGTCATTATCAGCTTCGACCAATTGTTTTCGTTCGTTGATGGCATCGACGGTCCACAGATCGCCTACCGCAATCTGGTGGAGGGCCGTCACGACCCCGGTGCAACCAGCCTGCCGAATATCCATCAGCGAGACCGGATCATTCGGCCCAAACCAGCGCATTGTTTGTAACATTCCCATTTGTACGCTATTCTTCTGTTGATTGTAATACGGTATCTCAGTCCATTGTGGTGTCGGGTTTGAGATGGCACCGGCCACTCGGCCCAACACCACAGCAAGTTCGGACGGCCACGTCCGGGCTACTCGTTTAAGGTCAATTCTTGCGTCACAAATGTCAGCAAAATGGGCCAGTCGAGCGGATCGACCTGGCCCATGAATACCGGCATTTATCATTAATAGGCTACTTTTACTTCGTTTTTACGCGGCTAAAAACAAAAATATATAACATCGTCCAGGCCACCAGGTACGCGAAACCGGCGATGTAGAAGATGATGTAATAGCCTTCCGACAGGCTACCCAACAGCTTGTAATGATCCAGAATACGGCCGACGATCAAGGGGAAAACGGCACCGCCTAACGTTCCGGCCATCGTACCCAGTCCCACAACCCGGCTAATGACCTGCTTCGGAAACTGATCGGCC
This sequence comes from Spirosoma pulveris, assembly GCF_054781875.1. Taxonomy (NCBI): domain Bacteria; kingdom Pseudomonadati; phylum Bacteroidota; class Cytophagia; order Cytophagales; family Cytophagaceae; genus Spirosoma; species Spirosoma pulveris. The sequence goes on along the minus strand of NZ_BAAGTO010000004.1, from coordinate 327,469 downwards.
GCTACCGTGAAAATATTGGCCGACCACGCCTGGTGAGCGGCAACCGCCAGCGACAAAATACCGATTACCGGCCACATACTATTCATCTGACTGATGAGCATAACCGGCATCACGCATATAGCAAACAATGCCATCGACCACTGCCGCGCCCGGGTTGGGTGCCAGCCTTTGCGAATCAGCATGGACGAGAGCCAGCCCCCGCCAACGCTGCCAATGGTTGCCGCCAGATAAATGACGATGAGTGGAGCACCCAGTTTTTTCAGATCGAGGTGGTAGATATTAGCCAGATAGGATGGCAGCCAGAACAGGAAGAACCACCAGATAGGATCGGTCAGGAGTTTGCCGCTCATGAAGCCCCAGATAGCTTTATTGGCAAAAATGGGGTACTTCACGGCTTCACCATCGGCCGTTGTTACGGTAGCCGCATCACCAGCTGTGGCAAATTCGGCGGCCGTTTCCTGCGTAATGTGGGCCAGTTCCGCTTCGTTAACATTCTTATGCCGACTTGGTATTTCGTACATGAACCACCAGGCTATGATCCAGGCAAAGCCCAGGGCTCCGGTCACAATGAAGGCCGTTTGCCAGCCTGCCATGAGTGCCAGCCAGGGTACCACGGCGGGGGCCGCCACTGCGCCAATATTGGCTCCGGCATTGAAAATACCAACGGCCAGCGCCCGCTCTTTTTTGGGGAACCATTCGGCCACGGTCTTGATCGACGCCGGAAAGTTACCAGCTTCTCCAATGCCCAGCAGGCCACGGGCAATCATGAATCCAAACGTACTACCGGCCAGCGCATGACCCATGGCCGCCAGGCTCCAGACCAGAATGGCCCCGATGTATCCCAGCTTAGTACCCACCCGGTCAATTATATAGCCAGCCAGTAAGGTGGTAGCTCCGTAAAAGAACGTGAAGACCGTAACGATGTTGCCGTAATCTGACTCTGTCCAGCTGAATTCTTTTTCGAGAATGGGCTTCAGAAGACTAATGACCTGGCGGTCGAGGTAGTTGATCGTTGTCGCAAAAAATAACAGCGCAACGATGACCCAGCGGTAATTGCTGGCAGCGGGTAACATACCGCCGGTAGGCCTCAGGGTATCGGCAGCAACGGGAGTGGGTTTTGTAGTCAATGGAACAAGTTTGATTAATGTGAGTGTCGGCAAGACTACTCTAAAACATCCTTAGCCCGTTTAATTACTGTATGGCATAGTGTGTCGACATCGGTTGCCTATTGGGCCCGGAATCTCTGCATGACTACATGGGTTCAGGCTTATCCACACTCACAAGAGTTATCCACAACTTTCAGTGCGTAAATCGTAACTTATCCACACGTTCAACTTGCTGATTTGTAACGCGGCTTTCTCCGGGCTGGAGGAAAGCCGCGTTACACTACCTACACAAAGAAAGGCACGTCCTTCGGTGCGTATTTACGCATGCCTTCCTCGTTGATCTCGACACCGATACCCGGCTTATTGGAGAGCGGAATGAATCCTTTCTCGACCATCGGCCCATCGAAGGTGACGATTTCTTTAAACATGGGCTCTTCATGGAAGTAAATCTGCCATTCCAGAATCAGGAAGTTGGGGACCGATGCACAGACGTGGCTCGACGCCATGGCACCCAGGTACGAGGCCACCATATGCGGAGCAAAAGGTACGTAATATAGATTAGCCAGGTTGGCAATCCGCTGCGCTTCGCCCAGGCCACCCGCTTTCTGTAAATCGGGCATGATAATATCGACAGCCCCGATTTCGAGTAGTTTGCGGAATCCGTGCGCCAGGTAGTGGTTCTCTCCCGCACAGATGGGCGTATTGGATGCCTCCCGAATCTGGCGGTACGCTTCGGGGTTTTCGGCCGGGATGGGCTCTTCGAGGAATAGCAGATTCAGCGGCTCCATCATCTTGGCCACCCGGCGACCCGTGGGTACATCATATTTGCCGTGCATATCCACGCAGATGTCGATCTTCGGACCAACGGCTTTACGGACACCGGCAATCTGGTTGTACATCCGCTCCAGTTCGCCCTGGCTGGCGGTCCAGTTGTAGGCATCGTATTTATTCGGGTCGTTGCGCTCGTCGATGTCGTATTTTACCGCCGTGAAGCCCATATCGACCGCACGCTTGGCACTTTTTCCGAAGGCTTCGGCGCTGGTATCGGTTTCGCGATAGGCCCCGGTGTCGCAGTAAACCCGGATTTTATCGCGGAACTTACCGCCCAGCAACTGGTATACGGGCATGCCGAGGGCTTTGCCAGTCAAGTCCCAGAGGGCCGTTTCGATAGCCGACAGCACCGATACATACATGCCTGCCTGGGCCCCTTCGAAGAAACCCGCTTTTCGAACATCTTCGAACAGGCGATTGACGTTGAGTGGACTTTTGCCTTTGATGCGTTCGCCCATCATCTTCACCAGGTGATACGTTCCGGGCGTGGCATCAACGCCTTCGCCACAGCCCCATATGCCCTGGTTGGTATGGATTTTCACAAACAGGCTGTGTCCATTTCGGATGTAGCCGCACTTGATATCGGTGATTTTCAGGTCGGAGGGTGCCGAGGAAAGCGGGGCATTATGAACGGCCGTTTCCAACCCCTCGCCGAAGGTGGATAAGGAAGTGGCCGCCAGGGCACTGGCAATGGCGCCTTTGGTTAAGAAAGAACGACGGGATGTTGTCATGTTTTAGGAAAGGTTTCAATTAATAGGTGCCAAACAGCGTCTGGCTGCCTGGTACAAAAGTCAACTACCAGGTGCGGGTTTTGAGATACTCCTGAATCTGTTCTTTCGGTACGGGCAGTTCGCTGACGTGGGCATTGAGCCACTGCGAAAAATCTTTCTCGATAGCATCCGACCAGCGGGAGTCGATCTGTCCCGGTGTGTATTTCTGCTCCCGCAGCCGAAGGTGCCCGAACATGTCGCGCAAGCGGATGATCTCCGATGTTTTCACCACTTTTTCGGCCAGATGGGGCGGAATAAACGCCACACCGCCATCGCGTCCCAGCACGATATCGCCCGGCATGACCATCACTTTTCCAATGCGCGTTGGGCGATTGATGCCTACCAGCGTGGTGTTCAAATCCCCTTCCGGGTTATGGTGTGAAGGGTGATAGCTCCGAAAGTACGACGTAAAACCGCCAATTTCTTTCAGACCAGCCACATCCCGAAGGGCTCCTTCGTACACGATTCCGTTGCCCGTTTTGGCGTAAATCGAGTTGCCCAGGTTATCGCCGATGGTTGGGCCGTCTTCGTGCATACCATACTGGTCCACGACATACACATCGCCTTTCACGAGCATGTCAATGGGCCAGGCATTCTGCGATTTCACCCGCCCGTCTTTGGTATGTCCCTTCTCGTCCGTTACCCGGTGTACATCCGGCCGACCAGGCATAAACGTTGCCGTCAGGGCGCGGCCTACCAATACACTGTCGGGGTTGATGGTTTGCCAGTCGCCCGCGTACTGGTAGCGGTATTTTTCGCCTTTCATCACTGCCCAGGCTTCTTCATGGGTTACCAGTTTCATGCGTTTGATAATGGCATCCGGTACTTTGGGGCGGCCATCGGGGAATCGCTCCCCTTTCCATTCGGGCGTTAGGAAGATGAGTTCTTCCTTCGATATCTGCTGTGCAACCGATACCGACGCCAAGCCGGTCAATAACAACACAGCGGTCATTACGATTACCTGTTTCATCGAAAATAGTAGAGATTAAACGTTTAGGATTTGGGAAGAATAAGGCAGATAATCAATTCATCTACCCTTTGTAAGCTCAGGAAAGGATAACCATGAGCCGTGACGATAAAAGTCCCCCATAATTTTCATATTTGCAACCGATTGCAAAAGAATACGAAAAGAATAATTTAATAATAAATGATTTATATACCATTTACTACCAAAGAGGTGAACAATCAACCGACCAAGCTTAAACTATACCCGTTGTAAGTACCAGAATTGTCTTTCATGAATTACAATCGGTTGCAAAAAGCGCCTTATAACGCTTTGCGACGGCTTTGTCTCAATGTCTACTCCAGTCTTTATACGATAAGGCGTATCACCGCAAGACGCAAAGCAGCCGGGCAATTCGGACGGTGCCAAATTATTCCCGTCCTATAAGTAAAGGTTTGCCGACATCTGGTTTATGTTGTGGATGATTTTCGTGTATCTACCAACCAGCTAGTTCCAATGCAAAAAAACTCGGCACTTTTCATTACGCTTCTTTACTCTCTCTTTTGCGGCCAGCTTGCGGCCCAAAACCTTCGTCCACCCGCCTACCCGCTCATTACGCATGACCCTTATTTCAGCGTCTGGAGCATGACCGACAAGCTAACCGATTCGCCCACGCGGCACTGGACCGGTAAACCTCAATCGCTGGAAGGCATTATCCGGGTAGACGGTAATGCGTATCAGTTTCTGGGAGCTGTACCCACCAACTACGAGGCCATTCTGCCAACCGGCGAAACCCAGTCATACACGGCTCAGTACACGACGAAGAAGCCCGCTAACGGCTGGGAGAAAGCCGATTTTAATGCCAGCAGCTGGCAGTCGGGACTAGGTCCTTTCGGCGATACGCCCGAAGCCAAAACGAAATGGGTTACCAGCGATAAAGACGGCATTTATTACCGCCGGGAGTTCACGTACGATGGTAAAGCCGACCCGGCGAAGCTGCTGTTGGCCATCAATCACGACGATGATGTAGTCGTTTACCTGAACGGCACGAAAATCCTCGACAGGCCCGACTATGTCAGCGAGTACGTTAATCTGCCGCTATCTGCGGCAGGTCAGAAAGCGCTTCGTAAAGGTAAAAATGTACTGGCGGTGCATTGTGTGAGCCCTCGGGGCGGTTCCTTCATCGATGTCGGGATTCTGAATCCCATCACAACCCAAACGATCACCGCAGCAACCCAAACGGGCGTGACGGTATCGGCCACCCAAACCGACTATCAGTTTACTGCTGGGCCAGTGAGCCTGCTCGTCAATTTCATGTCGCCTTTGTTGCTTGATGAGGTAGAGGTGGCCGCACGCCCGATTACGTATGTTACTTTTGAGGTTCGTTCGCAGGACCGCAAGCCGCATTCGGTGCAGGTTTACCTGAGTGAATCCGGGACAATGGCAACGAATACGATAGGCCAGGAGGTTGTCCTGAAAGCGGGACAGGCACCAGGGCTGCTCTTTCAGACCGTTGGTACCGAGGCACAGCCCGTTCTGGCCAAGAAAGGCGACAATATACGCATCGACTGGGGGTATGCTTACCTGGCTGCTCCGCAGGAAACGGGCAATCAGACGGCCAACGGCATGGCGCCCGGCCTCAAGCAGGCGTTCCTGACGAATGGCCAGCTTCCTACTGATACCAAAGCCGCTGTACCGGGCAACAAGCCAAGAGCCGCCGTAGACGTGGCTATTGCCAGCGTACTCGATTTTGGCAACGTGTCGAAATCCGCCGAGAAACATCTGATGTTGGGGTACGACGATTTGTATTCGGTGCAGTATTTTAAGCAAAATCTGCGGCCGTGGTGGCGTCGGGATGAGAAAGCCACCATGGTTTCGCTCTTGCAGACCGCCGAAAAAGACTACGGCCGACTTCGGGAAAAATGTGCAAAATTCGACAATCGCCTTTATTCCGACGCGAAAAGGGCCGGTGGTAAAGAGTACGCGGATCTATGCGCGCTGGCATACCGGCAAGCCATTGCTGCCCATAAAATCGTAGCCGGTCCAAAAGGAGAGCTGCTCTTTCTCTCGAAAGAGAATTTTTCGAACGGCTCCATTGGCACGGTGGATATCACCTACCCTTCGGCTCCGCTTTTCCTGCTATATAATCCAGCCTTGCTCAAGGGTATGATGGAGCCTATCTTCCAGTATTCGGAGAGTGGCCGATGGAAAAAGCCGTTTGCCGCCCACGATGTCGGAACGTACCCTCAAGCCAACGGCCAGACTTACGGTGAGGATATGCCCGTGGAAGAGAGCGGTAACATGCTGATTCTGGCCGGGGCCATTACCGGAGCCGAAGGGGACGCAGATTACGCCAAACAACATTGGAAAACCCTGACAACCTGGGTTGAGTACCTCAAAAAAGACGGCTTTGACCCGGCCAATCAGCTTTGTACGGATGATTTCGCCGGTCATATTGCCCGCAATGCCAACCTATCGGTCAAAGCGATTCTGGGCATTGCGGCTTACGGAAAGATGGCCACTCAACTGGGCGACAAAGCCACCGGTCAAAGCTACCTGCAAACGGCGCGGGATATGGCCGTCAAATGGCAGCAGCTTGCCATGGACAAAACCCTTAACCAGAAAGCTCACTACGATCTGACGTTCGAGAACCAGAACGACACCTGGAGCCAGAAATACAACCTCGTATGGGATAAACTACTGAACCTGAACATCTTCCCAAAAGAAGTTCCCCAAACGGAAATCGCCTATTACCTGACCAAGCAGCGCACCTACGGGCTCCCGCTCGATAGTCGTAAGACTTACACTAAGTCAGACTGGATTGTCTGGACGGCCACGCTCGCCAAATCGGACCGCGATTTTGAAGCGTTCATCAAGCCCGTCTGGAAGTACGTCAACGAAACCCCGACGCGCGTACCCCTCTCCGACTGGCACGAAACCATCAACGCGAAACAGGTCGGCTTTCAGGCTCGCTCGGTTGTAGGTGGGTATTACATCAAAATGCTGGAAGGGAAACTGAGTAAGTAAGGTTTAAAACTAACAGCACTACAAACCGAAGCGTCGGCCCATTCCCTCCTGTTTTCAAGGAGGGAATGGGTGAAAAGAACCCTAAACCTTTATAATAACCCATGCGATTCAACCAATTCTTACTCACCCCACTGGGCCTCCTTTGGGCGTCGACGCTTACTTATTCCCAAACCGCGGCATCCGTTCAAAACACGCCCCGTGCTGCCCCGATCATGAGCCGGTGGGAGAAACAGCTTACACCGGAGAACGCCTGGCGTGAATATCCGCGCCCGCAAATGGTTCGGAAACAGTGGCAGAATTTAAATGGTCTTTGGGAGTACGCCATTACACCCAAAACCGCTCCTCAGCCAACGGAGTTTTCGGGGCAGATCCTGGTGCCGTTCTGCCTTGAGTCGACGGTGTCGAAAGTGAATAAGCCCCTCACCGCCGATCAGCGCCTGTGGTATCGCCGGACGGTTAGTCTGCCTGCCGACTGGGCCGGGCAACGGGTGCTGCTCCAATTCGGCGCGGTGGATTATGAATGCAGCCTATGGGTCAATGGCGGGCTGGCCGGATCGCATACGGGCGGTTCCGATGCGTTTAGTTTCGACATTACCGACTACCTGAAAGATGGACAGAACCAACTGGTGCTGGGCGTAACCGACCCAACATCGACGGGCGAGCAGCCACGCGGTAAACAGTTGCTGAATCCAAACGGCATCTGGTACACGCCCGTGTCGGGCATCTGGCAAACGGTCTGGATGGAGCCGGTGCCGAAACAAACTTACATCGACGAGGTAAAACTGACTCCTGAACTGGATTCGGGGCGCGTTCGGGTCGATGTGCTGCTCGACAAGCCCGCCAACAACTACACCACCGCTATTCGATTGACGGCACTGGATGGAAACCGAACGGTGGCAACCACGTTGGTTCGGGCCGGACGAACGGGCTATCTTTCGCTGAAAAATCCCAAACTCTGGTCGCCCGACAGCCCATTTCTGTACGACCTCAAAGCGGAACTGGTTACTGTAACCGACCCCTTCGGCGATACACCCCGCAACAAACGTCCCCGCCAGGATGAGGCACTCAACAAAGCGTTTGCCAGCGCTACCGTAACGGGCAATCCGCTCGATGTGGTTACGGGCTACTTCGCCATGCGGAAGATCGCTATGGGTCGTGGGCCAGGCGTCGCTACACCTGTCGCTAACCAGCCGGTCTTGCTGCTGAACAATAAATTTGTGTTTCAGAACGGCCCCCTCGACCAGGGCTGGTGGCCCGGCAGTTTGCTGACGCCCCCCTCCGACGAAGCAATGACGTTTGAAATTGACTTCCTGAAAAAGTCCGGGTTCAACATGCTCCGTAAGCACATTAAAGTCGAGCCCGACCGTTACTATTACCTCTGCGACAAACTGGGTATGCTGGTCTGGCAAGACATGCCGTCGGGCTTTCTGGAAGGGCAGAACGAAGCCCCCGGCGATCAGTCGGAGCCGATTCGCCGATCGAAGGGCAAAGAACAGTTTGAGCTGGAACTGCGCCGGATGATGAATCGCCTGCACAACCACCCCAGCATTGTAACCTGGGTGGTGCATAACGAAGGCTGGGGCCAGTACGACAACAAACGCCTGGCCGACTGGGTAAAAGCCCTCGACCCCAGCCGGACCGTGAACGCCAGCAGCGGCTGGAATGACCTCGGCGCGGGCGATTTCTACGACATTCATACCTACGAGCCGGAACCCAACGCACCCGCCCCCAAAACCGACCGGGTAGTGGTTATCGGAGAGTTTGGCGGTATCGGCTGGCCGGTACAAGGCCATCTCTGGAATCCAGAGATGCGCAACTGGGGCTACCAGACCTATCAATCGGCCGATGAAGTACTGAAAGCCTACCAAAAGAAGTACGCCAAAATCGTGGAATACTATCAGAAGCAGGCTCTTTCGGCAGCTGTGTATACCCAAACGACGGATGTAGAAGGCGAAGTAAACGGTCTGCTCACCTACGACCGCGAGGTAATTAAAATACCCATCGAAACACTGCGGAAGATTCACGCCCCTTTATTTAAATGAGCACTGCTGGCACGAGTAAATACTCGCGCCAGCAGTGCGCCAGCAACGCCAACGACTTGCCCTTTCTGACGTCAGAAAGGGCATTTTTTAGTTTCAACAAAAATTTAACTAATATATTAGTTGTAAAACTAAACTATTAGTCATACATTTCGTTCATAATCAATAAATCACTGTACATCATGCCGATACGCGATCTTACCAAAGCCGAAGAAGAGATTATGCGTGTGCTTTGGCAGCTTCAGAAAGGCTTTGTCAAAGATGTTCTTGCCGAACTGCCCGAACCCAAACCGGCCTACAATACTGTGTCGACCATTATCCGGATTCTGGAAAAGAAGGAGTTGGTTGGCTACCGGGCTTACGGGAAAACGCACGAGTATTTTCCGCTGATTACTGAAGAAGAATACCGGCGTTTTCAAACGGAACAACTCATGGCGAACTACTTCGATAATTCGCTCAAAAAACTGGTGTCATTTTTCGTACAGGATAAAAACATCAGTTTATCTGAAGCCGACGAAATCATTAAGCTCCTAAACAAACAGAAAGATCAATGAACGCCCTCGACTACCTCCTCAAAGCCAACCTCTATGGCCTGCTGTTTGCCAGTTGTTATTGGATGCTGCTGCGTCGGCATACGTTTTTCGGACTGAACCGGGCATATCTGCTGGCTTCGGTGGTTCTCTCCTTGACCCTGCCACTAGTCACATTACCCGCCAAAACCGTGGAAACGCTTCCAATGCCGGTGGGCGTTATGGCGCTGCCTATCACCCCTATCCCGGTAGCTACGGTCGAAGCCCTCCAACCCGACGCCGGCCCCGATTGGGAGCAACTCGCGCTGTGGGGGTATGGACTCGTTGCACTGACGTTATTGACACGGTTAGGTATCCGGACCGGGCGGCTGCTGCGGCTGATTCGGCAGTCGCCCCGGCAGGTACAGGATGGGTATGTGGTGGTAAAACCCAACGACCCGACCCTCCCGACCTTCTCATTTTTCAACTACGTTATCCTGAATCCCGCCGATACTGACAATGCGCTGATTACTCGGCACGAGCTGGTGCATGTTCGCCAATGGCATAGCGCCGATGTACTGAGCCTGGGTATTGTTCAGGCTGTATTCTGGGGTTATCCGACGCTGCTGCTCATTGCCCGTCTGTTGCGTCAGGTACACGAATTCCTGGCCGACCAGCCCGCTACCCAACCAACGGAATACGCCCAATTTCTGGTCGACTATTCGTTTGGTACGCACCTAAGCCTGAGCAGTCCCGACACCCTGACGAACAGTTTCTTCAATCCGTCACTCCTTAAACAACGCATTATTATGCTGCAACAGAGAGCCACGACCCGCTGGGCGCTGGGCAAATACGCGCTGGTACTTCCACTGGCTTTTAGTCTACTGGCCATGACTACGGCGCGGGAAGAGATCACGATCGCAGTGGACTCATTTCAGGATGAAGGAATCACCGTGACGGGAAAAGTGACGAGTTCAGTGGATGGGAAGCCGTTGCCGGGAGTTTCCGTCTTAATTGTGAACACAAGAAAAGGAACGAATACAAGCGCAACTGGCGAATTTACACTAACGAACGTCCCTAAAAATGGATCATTAGCGTTCAGTTTTGTTGGCTTCAAAACAGATGTTATACCTGTTAACGGGCGCACTGCCCTTGGTGTTGCTTTAGCTCTTCAATCGAATGACTTAAACGAGGCACACGTAGTTGCTTCCGAACCAACATCGGCTCCATCCTCTAAAAAACAGGTATCTCAAACAGGCGATGAAGTCTTCATGGTTGTTGAACAGGTACCCGAATTCCCGGGTGGGATGAAGGCATTAAGTCAATACCTCGCCCGCAACTTACGCTACCCGACAGAAGCTCGCCAAAACAAAGTACAGGGCCGGGTCTATGTAAAGTTTATTGTCGACAAAACCGGCGCTATTCAGGAATTGCGGGTTCTGAAGGGCATTGGTGGAGGCTGCGACGAAGAAGCCATACGCGTTGTGAGTAAAATGCCCAACTGGATTCCGGGAAAGCAACAGGGAAAGACAGTGTCTGTTATGTACAACCTCCCCATTCAGTTTTCGCTCGAAAAGAAAACCGAAGATAAGCGAACGGGGCAGGTTATGTCTGACATAAAAGCGGGGTCGGAGCAGTCCGTAGTTCAGAATAACAGCAAAAGTGGAGGATTAAAAGTAGACAATTCCATGTCGGCTGGCAGCCAGAATCGATATGCGATGCCTCTACCCGATTCGCTCCGAAAGCCCGGCGCAAACATCACGATACGAAGTAATGGATTCACCGCCGGCGATCCGCTGTATATAGTTGATGGTGTCGAAGCCAAAAGCGGTATCAGTCACCTCAGTCAAAATGAGATAGATAACGTCACGGTCCTGAAAGGGGAATCGGCAGCGGTTTACGGCGAAAAAGGTAAACATGGTGTCGTAGTTATAACCACGAAAAAGAAATGAATACGCTCCCCTATCTCTTAACCGCCAGCCTGTATCTGCTGTTATTCTACAGTTGCTACGCGCTGTTGCTGCGCCGGAATACATTCTTCGGCATGAACCGGGCGTATCTGCTCATATCGGTGGGGCTTTCGCTGCTGCTGCCGCTGGTCGAGCTACCCACCGGAACGGGCGACTCCCTGCCCGTGGGCACCATTACCTTGCCAACATTGATCATTGGCAGCCCCCAACCACAATCGGATACCCTCACCGCGTCGCAGTGGTTATGGCTGCTATACGGACTGGGTGTGCTGATTATGCTGGTCCGGATGAGCATCCATTTAGGCTCGCTCGTTCGCCTAATCCGGCGCGGTACGGCTATTCGCACCCCTGCTTATACGCTCATAATACTCCCGACTAACGAAACGCCTTCGTTCTCGTTCGGCCGCTATCTGGTCCTTAACAAGACTGATGCCGCTACGCAACCCGAAGCCCTGATGCGTCATGAAGAGGCTCATATCCGCCAGCGCCACACCGCCGATGTGCTGCTTCTGGAAGTGGCACAGGCTTTCTTCTGGTTCAACCCGGTGCTCTGGCTGTACAAACGCTCCCTTCAGGAAATACACGAATTTCTGGCCGACCAGGCCGCCGTTCGGCAGATTGCCGCCCCTTCTACGTCCGACAATCGACTTTCCGCTCCACCCACCTATGCGCAACAACTAGTGGCCTATGCACTCGATGTGCCCATGACCGCCCTGACAACACCCTTTGTTTCTAAATCAACCCTTAAACAACGCATCGTTATGTTACAAAAACCGCAAACCCATCGCCGGGCACTTCTCGGCTACGTCATCGCTCTGCCCCTGGCCGCCCTGCTGACCATGTGTACTCAATCGGAGCAGGACCAGACCGCTCTCACCACCGCCGAAGCCTCCGCCCGGAAAGCGGCAAAAGTAGAGGGCGAAATCTTTACCGTAGTTGAGCAGCAGCCCGAATTTCCGGGAGGTATGCCAGGTCTTACAGCCTACATCGAGAAGAACCTGAAGTATCCCGAAGCCGCAGAGAAGGCGAATGTTCATGGACGGGTGTTTGTCAGTTTTGTTGTCACAAAAACAGGCGAGATCTCCGATGTACAAATCCTGAAAGGCATTGGCTATGGCACTGACGCGGAAGCGGTACGGGTCGTAAAAAACATGCCCAACTGGAAACCGGCCAGACATAATGGCGAGCTTGTGAATGTGAAATACAACCTGCCCATTAATTTTCAGTTTGAGGATGGGGCTTCATTCTCAAATGAATCTGCTTTCAAGGATATAGCCGTTTTTCTTATTGATGGAAAGCCAGTCAGCGCGAAAGAATTTTCGGCTGTCCCCACCACCAAAATTGCCCGGATGGACGTCGACAAACCCAACAAAACAGTCTCCATCACCACCAAATGATCCTCCAACCCCGAAGAGGGTTGACTATGGATGACCGGGGGCGCAGCCCTCGGATCGTAGCCCGGAGGTCACCGGCCCACCCCAACCACGATGGGGGTTGGTATAGTCCCGCACGCAAAAGCCGGGGGCTACACCCCCGGTTATCCACAGTCAATCCCTTCGGGCTTAGTTTATGACCTAATTTTGGTGCGTAGTGAACCAGTAGAGGGTGTGATCCATTAGTAACAGACAACCGTTCTCTGTTAGTCATGAATCGCATCCTCTACTGGTTTCGTAACGACCTTCGCCTGCACGACAACGAGGGGTTTGTCCGGGCGCTTGAAAACGCGGATCAGGTGCTTCCTGTATTTGTGTTTGACCCACGCTGGTTTACCGGGCATTCGCAGCTGGGGTTTCGCCGGATGTCGGCCTTCCGGGCTAATTTCCTGCTCGAAAGTGTAGCCGACCTGCGCCAGTCGCTCCGCAGCCAGGGAGCCGACCTGATTGTACGTGTAGGGGAACCTGCCGATGTGCTGGCCGAACTTGCCAAGGAAATAGGGGCAACAGCTGTGTACGCCAGCAAAGAAATTACCCAGGAGGAAACCACCCAGGAAACCAGGCTGAGTACGAAGTTAAAACCGCTCAACATCGACTTTGAGCTGTTCTGGATGAGTACGCTTTACCACGTACGGGACTTACCGTTTACTATTTCGCAGTTGCCCGATGTGTTCAGCAAGTTCAGACAACAACTTGAAAAGAAGGCTATCATCCGGCCAGCGTTTGCTACTCCGACCCGTATCGCCCTTGTACCAGCTATAGACCCCGGCGAAATTCCAACCTTACCGGCACTTGGGTTCGACGATGCGGAATCGAATCGGGTTGACCAACCCGATGCCCGTGGCGCAGTGCCCTTCAAAGGGGGCGAAACGGTAGCACTCGCCCGACTCGACCGGTACCTTTGGCAAACAGACCTGATTGCCACCTATAAAGAAACCCGAAACGGCTTGCTGGGCGACGACTATTCGAGCAAATTCTCGGCCTGGCTGGCTACCGGATGCCTGTCGCCCCGGCAGGTCTTCGAAGAAATTCGTCGCTATGAATCCGAGCGTGTTCGTAACGATTCGACTTACTGGCTGGTTTTCGAACTGCTCTGGCGAGACTTTTTCCGGTTTGTGGCGCTCAAGTTTGGCACCCGGATCTTCAAACGGAGCGGTATTAAACATGACCTTCATAAAACCTTCGGACGCGACGAGAACCTGTTTCAGAAATGGACCGAAGGCCAGACGGGTATCCCCTTTATTGATGCCAACATGCGCGAGATGAATGCTACGGGCTTCATGAGCAACCGGGGGCGACAAAATGTAGCCAGCTTTCTGGTGAACGACCTCGGCCTCGACTGGACCTGGGGAGCCGCTTACTTCGAAAGTAAACTTATCGACTACGACCCATGCAGCAATTGGGGCAACTGGAACTACGTGGCGGGTGTCGGCAATGACCCGCGTCAGTACAGCAACGGACAGCCGCGCTATTTTAACATCCTCAGCCAGGCTCTTCGTTATGATGAGCAGGGCGACTACGTGAAACACTGGCTCCCCGAACTGGCCAAGGTACCCAACGATCAGGTACACCTCGTTTCGAATTTAACGACTCAACAGCAGGAAGCGTATGGGGTAGTACTCGGTCAGGATTATCCATTGCCGGTTGTAGACCCGAACAAATGGGTAGTAGCCCCACCCCTGCCCTAAAAAGGGATGGAGCTACTACTGGTCACTTCCCGGCTTCTCTTGTATCTTCTGTTCGTGAGGAGCCAGACCGGGGATGCGGACCTTCAGTTGGCAAGCCTGTTTGGCACTTAAATAGCTTACTAATTTTATTGTCCGATTACCTGTCTGTCGTTCAGGCGCAAACTATTCTACAGATTCTTCTCCACAAAATCCGTCAGCATCTGGTAGAGGTGAAGGCGGGTATTGCCGCCATAAATGCCGTGATTCCGGTTAGGGTAATAGAAGGACTGAAATTGTTTGCCGGCGGCAATGAGCGCATCTTCGAAGGCGATGGAATTCTGGAAATGTACGTTATCGTCGCCGGTGCCGTGTACGAGTAGAAACGGGCCGCGCAGTTTGGCCGCGTGCGTAACGGGCGAATTATCGTCGTAGCCCGCTGCATTTTCCTGCGGACGTTTGAGGTACCGCTCGGTATAAATGGTGTCGTAGAACCGCCAGTTTGTAACGGGGGCCACGGAGATGCCCGCTTTAAAGACATCGGCTCCGAGGGTCATGCACAGCGCACTCATGTACCCGCCGTAACTCCACCCCCAGATGCCCACGCGGGCCGGGTCAACATAGGGCAGGGTCTTTAGATTTCGGGCAGCGGCCATCTGGTCTTCGGTTTCGAGCTTGCCGAGTTGGGCGTAAGTGGCCGTTCGGAAGGCGGCTCCACGAGCACCCGTACCCCGTCCATCGACCGATACAATGATATAACCTTTATCCGCCAGGGTTTGGTACCAGAAGAAGTCGCGGCTGTCCCAATCATTTTTTACCGTCTGCGAACCCGGACCGCCATAGACGAACATGAGAACCGGGTATTTTTTGGCACCCGTACTGTCGAAGTTCGCCGGACGGATCATCCAGGCGTTGAGCGGGGAGCTATCGGCCGCTTTGGTTTGAAAAAATTGCTTTGGCGTAATGGTATAGGTTGCCAAACGGCTTTTCAGAGCTTCGTTGGCTTCCAGCATCCGAAGGTCGCCGGTTGTTTTAGTATCCCGCAGACTAACCCGCACCGGCGCGTTTGCCGATGTATGGTATAGCAAATAATAGGCAAAATCGGGGCTGAAATTGGCCGTGTACGTACCCGGCAGCGAAGTTAGTGGCTGCTTATTCTGTCCATCTACGCCAATGCGGTACAGATGCCGTTCGAGCGGGGAGGTTTCCGTAGAGGTGAAAAAGATCGTGCCCGTTTTTTCATCAACGCCCGATACGCTGGACACCTCGAAGTTACCGGTGGTAATGGGCCGAATAAGCTGTCCGTTCATATTGTACAGATACAGGTGCTTGTAGCCGCTGCGTTCGCTGCTCCAGATGAACGACTTGCCATCATTCAGGTACGTCAGGTCGTCCGTAAACTCCAGGTCAACGTACGTAGGACTTGTTTCGGTGAGGACGGTCGTTGCCTGGCCGGTTGCCGCATTTACGTGAAGCAGGTCGAGTTTGTTCTGAAGCCGGTTCATCCGCCGAATCGACAGCAGACCCGGATTTTTCGTCCACTGGATGCGCGGCAGGTAAATATCGGTTTCGGTGCCCGTTTGCGCCTGTACTTTTTTGCCGGTGAGCACATCGGCTACCCAAACCGACACACGGGAATTCGCTTCGCCCGCTTTCGGGTATTTGAAGCGGTATTCTACCGGATACAGCCCTCCCCAAAGCTGCATGTCGTATTCGGGTACGCGGCTTTCGTCGAACCGAATCCAGGCCAGCCGCTTGCTGTCCGGCGACCATTCGAAGGCACGTGCCATACTAAACTCTTCTTCATATACCCAATCGGCACCACCGTTGATGATGGCGTTCAGCTTGCCATCGGTAGTAAGTTTGGTTTCCTTCTGAGTAATCAGGTCGACGACAAACAGGTTGTTATCCCGCATGAACGCCACGCGTTTACCATCGGGCGAGAAGGTCGCGTACTGCTGCTTACCCCCTTTACTTACCTGCGTCAGGCGGCTTGAGCTAAGGTCATACACGTAGAAATCGGCTTTGCTCGACCGGCGGTAAATGGGCTCCTCCTGGGTGGTGATCAGCATCTTCCGCTCATCGGCCGATAGTTGGTAACCCTCTACACTAACCCGTTTTGCCGTACCCGACACCGTTGCCTGCTGCGCGTCGAAAAGGGTTTCTACGGGCGCCCCGGTGGTAATGGAAAACTTACTGATTTTTCCACCATCGAGAGTGGTATAAAAACCACCGGCCTTCATCCAGTTGACTGCTTCGACGGTACGCTGGCTGAATACACCCTGATTGCGCCCCCACACGTCATCGAGCGACACATTTTTTCGGGTTTGACTAATGGCCGGGAAGGCAACAAGAAAAAGGAAAATCCGTATCAGATATTGATGGGCAGTCATGGGTCTTCTGTTGTCTGTATAAAACGAAACGGTTCGCCGTTGCAACAGCGAACCGTAGCAACGGCGAACCGTTCTATTGAAAATATACCTTATTTTACCGGTTCGGCGGGGACACTGCCTGGCAACAGCCCCTTGCGTTTCAGCAGAGCATCCATGAAGCGCAGGTCATTTTCGCTGGTAAAGATGTTATAGGGCAAATACAGGAATTGCGCTTTCGCGAGTCCTTTGGTTACGGTTTTGGCAATCCAACTGGCCTTTACATTCGACATGGCTTCGGCATTGTCCAGAAACAGGATGTAGGCATCCTTGTCTTTAAACACACCGTTGATCTGGCTCCATTTCAGAATACCGCCTTCTTTGACGTTGATGCGCATCAAAATCTGGCGGCTATCAATTTCATAAATGTATTTCTGAAATAAGGCCTTACTCTGTTCCATCTGGGCGATGCCCGTAATCTGAACGGCCCAGAACAGCACATACAGAATGGTGAGAAGCACAACAACGATGTAGATCCAGTAATTCGGATAGATGTTCGTCAGGCTCAGCACGACGTTCAGTAAAATGAGTGCCAGCGGCACAAATCCCCATTTCCAGTTGTCTTTTACCCATTGACGCAGGGCAATATTAATATACGTTTTTTGGTCTAACGCGTATTTTTTTGTCTTAACAATCATAGCACCTCTACATGAAAGTGCAAAGATAAGAGAAAGATGTATGATGTAGGATGTAAGACGTAGGATATAGCTGGCTGGCCGCGAAAGCAATACATCCTACATCCTCTTTCATGAATCTTTCTTCTCTTTCCGAAAGTGCAGGGCGTTAATGGCGTATTGATGGTTCGTCTGGCGTATCAGCACATATACAGAATAGACCTGTCCATCGGTTTCGTACGTGCCGGTGCTGTATCGCAGCCGATCGGACGAACCCCGGTATACGAACTGAAAACTATGCGGTGGGTATTTACGAAAAAAAGACCGTAAAATCAGTTCGGCATGGGTGGCCTGGAGAGCCTTAAAGTCGACCTTTTCGGTGTCAATCACCAATTCAATTGTTTTGGCGAAACGAGCTGATAACTGCCCGGCATCGCCACTTCGCAGGGAGGTGCCCACCGTTTGGGTGATGTCGGCTTCAACCAGTCGTAGGGCAGGGTATATACCCACCAATAAACTAAACATAAAACTAAATAATAGGCTCATAGCTGTCGAGAGCATAATTCTCTTTTCACCACAAAAGGCGAAAACTATGCCAACTAAATACCCCGCCCCTATATTTCACTGCTTAGCGCCTTTTCCCCATCTTTGCGGGGTCATTTTATTTTACGATTCGCTTATGAATACCGTGCAGCCAACGCTTATCCTGAACGCCGAACAAATCCAGCAAAAGATCAGGCGAATCGCCTTTCAGGTATACGAAAATAATTTTGAAGAGACCACGCTGCTAATGGCGGGTATTTCCGGAGAAGGCTACGTACTGGCGCAGGCATTGGCGCAGGAATTGCGGGCCATTGCTCCTTTTTCAGTAAGTCTGCTTCAGCTGAATTTCGATAAAACACAGGAAGCACAGCCAACGGTAACGGTTGATCCACCCGTAACCAGTTATACGGATGCTGTCGTTATTATTGTCGATGACGTTCTGTATACCGGCCGTACGCTGGCCTTCAGCTTACAGCCCTTCCTGAGCCAACCCGTCCGTAAATTACAGGTAGCGGTGCTGGTTGACCGTAATCACCCGCGTTTCCCGGTAGCCGCCGACTACAAAGGCTACGAACTCAGCACTACCCTGACCGAACACGTCGACGTTGTATTGACGGATAAAGAGCGGATGGGCGTCTACCTGACGTAGTGGAGTGGTGGAGTCTGTTTGCCTATGAACTACTCCACCACCCTACCAACTACACTCTTGTACTTCTCACCAGGCCGATACCGGCGAAGAAAAAGATGCCGCCGAGAATAACATAAACGAAGGACGCCTGAGAAACGCCCCCTTTGGTGAAGTCGATACCCCCGTAAATAAGACCTATTAAACCAGCCAGCGTCAGGATAATACCTAAGATACTTTTCGCATTCATACGTTGAGTTTTTTAGCGTGAACGGTTGATAACCGGGTTAATAACTACAATCAGCTAAAATCCTCCCTGAAAAAATTATTTCTTTTATCAGCTTACTCCAGAAGCACCATAATATCTTCTTTTGTAAGGGCTTTCATAAAATTTTCCTCCGTTGTTATGAGGCTGCCCGCCAGTTGTTGTTTGGCCCGCTGCAACGACAGAATTTTCTCCTCAACGGTGTTTTTGGCAATGAATTTGTACGTGAAGACCGTTTTCTGCTGACCAATTCGGTGGGCCCGGTCAACGGCCTGCGCTTCGATGGCGGGGTTCCACCAGGGGTCCAGAATAAACACATAGTCAGCAGCCGTCAGGTTGTGCCCCAGACCACCGGCCTTCAGAGAGATCAGGAATAATTTCACCGAATCGTCGGTTTGGAATAGCTCCACCTGGCTTTGACGGTCAACTGTCGATCCATCCAGATAAGCGTACTTGATATTTTTCTCTTTGAGGTACTGCCGTACTACCGTAAGGTGCTTAATAAATTGACTGAACACCAATACCTTATGGTTTTCTGTCATGGCACTTTCCAGCCGCATCAGCATATCGTCCAGCTTACCTGAGTCACCTTCGTACTCGGCATCGACCATACGGGGGTGATTGGCAATTTGCCGAAGCTTGGTCAGGCCCTGTAACACAATCATCTGCGATTTGGCAATACCCTCCTCTTCAATCCGCTCTAAGATCAGGTTTCGGTAGTACGACTTGGCTTCTTCATACTGAGCCGCCTGATCGGGGGTCATATCGGAGTAGAGTACACTTTCTACTTTGGGCGGCAGATCGGTGGCTACCTGCGCCTTGTTCCGCCGGAGCATGAATGGCTTGATGAGCCCGTAGAGTTTGCCGGTTCTGGCCTCATCGTGCCGCTTTTCAATGGGTATCTGAAACTCATTCCGGAAGAATGACTGACTACCCAGCAAGCCGGGATTGATGAACGACATCTGCGACCAAAGGTCCATCGTGCTGTTCTCGATCGGTGTACCCGTCAGAATGAGCCGGAATGCATTATTAAGCTGCATAACGGCTCTGGTGATGTGTGAAGATGGGTTTTTAATAGCCTGCGACTCATCGAGAATGACGTAGTTAAAGCGGTAATCGCTTAACAGATCAATATCGATCCGGACAATTCCGTACGAGGTTAGAATAAGGTCGTAGTCGTCGAACTGGGCTGTATTCTTCTCGCGGTAAGTCCCGGTATAGACCATCACGCGCAGGTCGGGGGTGAACTTTCGGGCTTCGAGTTCCCAGTTATACAACAGCGACGTGGGCATTACCAGCAGACTTGGCTCAGTTACACCCGCTTCTTTCTGGCCCTGCAGCATAGCCAGTGTCATGACGGTTTTACCAAGGCCCATGTCATCGGCCAGACACCCGCCAAATCGATACTGCCGCAGAAAATTCATCCAGTCGTAGCCCGCCTGCTGGTAAGGTCGGAGGTTACCCATAAAGCGAGTGGGCAACGGAAACGACTCAATCTCCTCAAAATCGCGTAGCCGTTCAAGCTTCCGGCTGATGATGGTCGTGGCCAGATTTTCGCGCTCCAGTTCCTGTACCAGTGCCAGGTGGTGCTTGTGCAGGACCAGGCGCTCGTCTTCATCAATCCCGTTTGGGTGCTCCAGAAAGCCGAACAGTTCGGAATATTTGGTAAACCAGGCTTCGGGAATTACGGCTATTTCGCCATTGGGCAGGGTAAACTCATGCTTCTTGTTCAGAATGAGCGTCCGCAATTTCAGGAATGGAATTTCAAACTCACCAAATCGAACATTGGCGTAAATATCGAACCAGTCGCGCCCCTCCTTAATGGATACGTTAATACTCGAATAGCCCAGAAAGTAGCGCTTGGTATCCTGTGCATCCTGGCGAAGTAAAAAACCGGCCTCCTTTAACTGGCTATTGTTATTGGCCAGCCAGCTAAACGCTTCGGATTTTGACAACGCCAGCCGACCATGCCGTAAATCCAGGCCCGACTCCCGCAAAAACGTAAGCTTCAAACGTTCCAGCCGCTGGTCCCGACGAATTTTATGGAAGACATACTCGTCGTTCTTCTTTTCCAGACTTACGTTGGCCGATGCGCCGAAATTATCGTACCGAAAGGTGAAATCGCCGTATTGAAACGACAAATCGAACATGATCCGCTGATTGCCGACATCTTCATTGTCAATAACGTCAACTCCATCCTGAAACAACGCCACCGGAACGGCCTTACTCGACTGCACCATTTCGGCCACGGTCAGGACGGGCACCGGCTCCATGGCTTCGGTTCGGATCTCGAATCCTTTCGCATATACATCGTACGAGGCAATCAGGGGCGTAACGAACCGCTCGTAATACTGCTGCTCAATATTGCGGGGAATGACAATATGATTTTTCGTGAAGAAGGGCCGCAGCTTTTTACCATCAACGTTCTTACTGAAGTGGTAAAGCCGGTTATTGACCAGCAGATAAGCCGGTTCATCACAAATCATGAGCGCATCTTTGTACTGAAACTCAACCCGCTCCGTATCCACCGAACCACCATCTTTACCATCTTTCGGGCCGCCCTCTCGTGGGCCGCCCTCTCGTGGGCCTACCGGATAGCGGATAATGGGGAAATAATGGGTAGAGTCGGCGTTCCGGACAAAGTGAAAATGCACCCGTGCCGGTTCGGGCATCCAAATGATGGACTCCCAAGCGGGGTTGCCATCATTGCCCATAATGTAAAAAGGCTTGCCGGGAAGCAGCGCCATAATTTTAGCCTTGATGGTTTCCAGGTAACTGCCGATGGCCTCCTGAATCAGCTTATCCCCTTTCTGCGAGTCGTATATTTTCAGAAAAAAATCAACGGCGGGCAACTTTCGGGTGTTGAACTTTTTGACGATGGTATCCTGCTGAATACTATCAATGAGTTTAACCAGTTCGAAATCCCGCTCGTCCAATCCTTTGGCAAATTCCCCAACATTTTGGGTCGACAAGGTCTGGTTTTGTAGCGTCAGTTCGCCTTTGCTATTACGTTGCACAACAAATGCCTCAATGAGGTAGCCCAGAAACTCGTGATCCAGCAGCGAATACACGATTTGAAACGGTTGCAACGGCGAGACTTTCATGGTTCAATAGCATTCAACCCAGCCTTTAGAAGGCCAGACCGAACGTCAGGAAGAGGGTGAACAATAGCGGTTAAAAACTAGCGTGGATGGCGCGCCGACATCTGCAAAAGAAAACCAGCAAACCTACTCATAATGAGCAGTTTAACTGATATTTACAGTTGTCAAAGATTTCAAATATACGAATCAAAACAAAATGTACAAGTAAGAAATTGACAAAATCAGTGAATGGTAAAAAAGCCGCGCAAAAGTGATAGAAATTGGGGAAATGGAGCTGAATAGCACCCTGAAGTGGCTACTGAAAGGGAAGGATGCCAGCGAGAGTTTTGTGGCTGTAGTTTTTGAGTAGTACGGGGCGTACTACGTCAGCAGGAGCTTGGCAAAGTAAGCCAGTCGCTGTAGATAACCGTTTATAATTTTCGGCTTTACCGGGTGTACTGCCTATTCTTTTGCGTACACTTTTACCCAATCGACCTGCATGATGCCTTCGTTGTCATTGAGCGGTATCTGGTCGGCGGTAGGCAGGGCATTTTCGCGTAAGAAGAAGTCGCCACCAACTGCCAGATTAAGCGTAATGCGCTGTGGTTTTTCAAACAATTTTTCCACTTCATCATCCTGCTTGGTGTCAATTACCTGCCCATCCAGCAAGAACGTCAGAGAATCTTTCTGCCAAATCATTTCATACACATGCCAGCGGTCCGTCAAGTTGGAGGTGCTGGTTATCGTTCTTCCCTCCTGAGGGATGAGTGCCCGGTAAAGTACATTATCGTAGAAGTAGGCATTCTGAAAAACGTACGGATTTTGACCACGGGCCTGTACAATGGCAATGCCCCCATTGGTCGGCCAGTTGTCTCCGTAAGACCAGAAAGACGATCCCATGCCGTAGCCGGCAGGCAATTTGATACGGGCCGCTACCCGCAACTGACTACGGGTACGGTTGGGCGTAAAAAGAGCGTTCGATTCTATTCGGGCTGAGGTAAAATCAAACTCCTTCCTGGTCTCATCGATATCCTGCCGGTACTTATAACCCTTTACTTTCTTCTTCTTAACCTTGATTAGCAGTAATTTATTAGCGGAGTCTTCGGGATCTTCGCTAATCAGTATGTTTTCCGGCTTGTCGGTGTAGAGTTGTAGTTCATTGTTAAAGCTTCCCCCTATCCAAGGCCTCCAGTTGGCATTCTCCGGGTCGACCGGACTCTGATCGAAGTTATCGTCAAAATCCTTGTGCCAGCCATTGGTTGCCAGTAACGAATCGGCTGATCTGGCGTAGTCATAACTACAAAGGTTCGATTCGTCAGTTTGACAGACAATGACCGACGGAGCAGGGACAAATGGATAGATAACGGTCTGTCTGCAGCCCGGTGCAATTGCAGTAAAGAGGCCCAGCAGAAACAGGAGTGTCAGAATACGAGAAAACAGGACACGTTTCATAACATATAATGATACGTTTTAACAGCTAGAGTTTATCTACCTATTTACAGGAAAACTATAGCATGAAACTGTCCTAGCAATTTATGGGCCAGATTTTGGAAATACGGCTTAAACGCATTCTACAAATAACCTGTTCACTAATACAATGATGTATTACAGTGTCTATCAATAGCTAATTTATTCTTTTAGTATACCATAATAGCGTAACATTAAGAGACCTTAAACACAATAATTTCCATATTTTGTAGATAGATTCCAGATTTGAGAATCAAAAAGCTCGCCACAATTAACCCTTACAGTTATTTTCAACCCATTATGACCAGACAAAGAACTGTTCATTCATTTCGATGAACAGTAAAACAAATAAGTAAAGTACTCTGGCACTAATTGTACAGATACAGCCGTGTTTTTGGCATACACAATTAGTCAGCGGCAGTCGGCGAGTTTCCCTGAGGGCCGCAAAGTTGAGTTGCATCAGGTATTCCTGAATGCCGCCTATGCCCTTTTCTTCGACGGGTTCGTACTGAAACCAAAAGGTAAATAAACCGGACAGGTGCCCAACAGACTGCTAATAATGAATATGACAGCCAGTACCACACTGACAATGCCCCAAACGCAGGAAGTGATACCCAAGGCGTATAAAGCAATCAGGACAATTGCCACACTAACCCGTACGGTTCGATCGAGGTAACCCATGTTCTTTTTCATGTAGTGTTTTTCTGACGAAGAACTGACTTTTTACAGATCAGTTCTGTGACAAAAGTCACATAAGCTCGCGCTCCTGAAAAAGTAGGTAATTAACTGTTATACAGCCCGTTTGCCGATGATACAAGTACCCAGCACTGCCACGAACCCAACCAGTAATTAAGCCAGCATGGTTATTTTATTTCGCATGAGCCGAATCTGGCCATTTTTTTCCAGCTGCTTTAGTAATCGGGAAATCACCTCGCGTGAAGTAGCCAGCTCCCGGGCAATTTCTTCGTGTGTAATGTTCAAAACGGTACACTGACAGCTGGCTATTTTTTTCTGAAGGTAGGCCAGCAGGCGCTCATCGAGTTTATGAAAAATCACTTCATCGATGGTCATCAACAAGTCGTCGAACCGTTTTTGATATGTTTGGAATACAAACTGCTTCCAGGTGGAATACCGGCATAACCACTCATCCACTTTCTCAACCGGAATGGCGATCAGTTCGGTTTCCTCTTCAACGACAGCCGTAATTTCGCTCCGCTTACTGCCCAGACAACAGGTTAGCGACATGGCACAGGCGTCCATACCCCCAAGGTAATACAGTAATGCCTCCCGACCTTCCTGATCGGGACGCATGATTTTAACCGCCCCCCGAATGATGAATGGAACAAAACGGATGTACTCACCGGGCCGAATCAGGTAAGATCCGACTGTAACCCGCCTGAATTGACCCACCTCGACCAGTTCTTGAAGCAACAGATACTCGAACCGCCCATGCAGGGTTTCCTGTAAATACTCGGTTGTTAATTTCATAGTTCATCTGGCCGTTAAACAAAAAAATTGTCCTGAAAAACAGCATCCTAGCCACAAGTTACGACGCGGCAATTGGTGGACAAGCTCATGGTTGAAGCAGGTATATTGATCAGCTTTGATTATCAGAATATAAGAAAATTCAATTAGATTAATTAAATATATTTTTGTCTTTTTGCAATAATACATAAAGAACTAACTACTTTCCCCGATGGACAAGCTACACCGACGCGATTTTTTAGGCCGCTTGACGCTCGCTACAGCTGCGGCCTCTTTACCCGGGTATGCGTTTTCATTCCATGGCAAAGCCGATGCGTTTGTTGAGGCAGAAACTACGTATGGACGGATAAAAGGTGTACGCAAAGAAGGAGTCAATCTCTTTAAAGGCATTCCATATGGGGGCCGTATTTCCGGCGACCGACGCTTCCGGCGACCCGCCCCGCTCGAACCCTGGACCGGCGTTCGGGATGCCCTTCAATTTGGTGCACCAGCCATCCAGTCACCTCGCCGAAATGAGCCTGCTCCAGCGGAAGATTGCCTGTTTTTAAATGTCTGGACCCCCGCCAATGACAATAAGAAGCGGCCGGTCATGTTCTACAGTCATGGTGGCGGATTTGTGATTGGTTCAGGGGCCTCGGCGAGCCAGGATGGCTCAAACCTGGCCCTGAACTTCGACGTTGTAGTTGTTGAAACCAACCATCGGCTGGGACTGCTGGGCTTCTTGTACCTGGATGAGCTTGGTGGTGCCGATTACGCCGGATCGGGCAATATGGGCATGCTGGATATTGCCGCCGGACTCAAATGGGTACACGACAACATTGCGCAGTTCGGGGGCGACCCGAACAATGTCATGATCTGGGGCGAATCGGGTGGCGGGGCCAAAACGTCCTGCCTGTACGCCATGCCCGAAGCGGCTCCCTACTTCAACAAGGCCTCTATCGAAAGCGGGCCGGGCGTTCGGATGACACCCAAAGAAGTAGCCGCCGAAACAACGGCCATGCTGTTGAAAGAACTGAACATTGCTCCCAAAGACTGGCGAAAATTGCTGGATGTACCGGCTTCGGATCTGCTCGCGATGCAGGCAAAACTGCCGTTTGTTCCACCCTTCATTGAGAAAAACAAAAACCAGGGCATGATGCGCCGAAACTACGGGGGCTTTGGCCCGGTGGTTGATGGTGTTGTGCTGCCGCATCACCCCTTCGACCCCGCGGCCCCGGCTCTATCACGCAATAAACCGCTGCTGGTTGGCTGGAATGAGGACGAATACACCTTCTTCGCCTGGGAACGCAAGGATACCGAGTTTACCAAACTGGATTTTGACAGTCTGGCGCAAAAGCTGGAACCCCAGTATGGCGGAGACACCGCCAAAATTATTGACACCTACCGGAAAGCCAACCCCAACGCCACCGCACCGGATATTTTCGTCGCTATTTCATCCATTACTATGATGGGCTTAGGCTCGGTAGACATTGCGGAGAAAAAGGTGAAACAAGGCGGGGCACCGGTCTATCTGTACAATTTCGGGTACAAGTCCGAGAAGAAGATCCCGGGTAGCGACTATGCAATGGGTACACCCCACGCGATGGACATTTCATTCAAGTTCAATAATGAAATTCCGCCCCGGGACGGTTCTGCGCCCAAAGAAAGCTTTTTTGGGGGTAACCGGCCCGAGCGTTTTACAGCTTCCCACCACTTTGCCGAATTATGGACCACCTTCGCCCGGACCGGCAAACCGGCCGCCAAAGACGTTCCCACATGGCCAGCCTATAACCTTAGAACCCGACCTACCATGCGGATCGACACCACCTGTGCGGTAATAGATAACCGTTTTGGTCAGGAACTGGCTGTGTGGCGATCTGTCGGGAAGTTATAATACAAGACTGAAAATCATTCGGTTATAGCTGAATGGGTATGCATAACGAGTACATCCATCGTGGCGCATCAGGCATTTGTTCGTGATGCGCCACTCTTTTTCCTGAACCCACTAATCCATTTCGATGAGAACCGTATTCCAAGCCATCTTTACGCTGCTTATCGCCGTTGGCAACGTGCTGCTTCGTTCGGTGCTGGCCCGGCAAATTCGGGAAGAACTGATGCAGAAACCCTGGAAAGCCCAGTGGATCACGGGGCCGGGCCGACCCATCAACCGGTTTACGGCTGATTCGAACCTTACCCTGCAAGACTATAGCGTCATTAAATTCAGGAAAACCATTGAGCTAGCCAGCAAACCAGCTTCGTTCGTGGTTCATGTGTAGGGCGATAACCGGTATAAACTCTTTGTGAACGGAAAACAAATCGGTTAGGCACCCGCTCGGGGCGACCTTTACTTCTCGACGACTATATGAAGTGGCTCGGAAAATGGCAGGAAAATGTAACTATAGGGCTTTCGACCTACGCCGAAACATCGGATGTGAACACTCCGCGCTCGGATTGCCACGCGTGGGGAACCAGCTCAATTATAGAGTTCTTCCGGACGATTCTCGGTATTGAAAGCGCGGCTCCCGGTTTTGCCAGCGTGAAGATTGCATCCCATCTGAGTTCCCGCAATACGATCAGCGGTGAGATTCCACACCCCAATGGAAAAGTGGCCGTCAGTTACACCTTACAGAAAGGTGCGCTACGGGCTGACGTAACCCTTCCGCCCCAAACCACCGGCAGCTTTGTCTGGAAAGGAAAGATCCATGTATTCAAAACGGGGAAAAATACGCTGACGTTGTAAAACAGGACGGTATCTTTTGCCTTTCAACGTAAAAAATGGCGGTATGGAACTGACTTGATGCCAACCTCCATACAGCCATTTTTTGCGATGAATCAAGTAACTAATTTCCAGGCAACCCGGCACCTGGGTGTTTACTGCACCGATGTAAACAGTGTATAGGTTCCCGCCAGCCAATCCGGAATCGTTTGAACGTGTGTTTTACCGGCACTGGTAAAGAGTTGAACTGTTTTTCCTGCTCCACGCGCCTGCATGGCATCGTAAGCGTTCTTGGAGTTCAGGTAATACACCTGCGGATCGGCATCCCCATGGTACAGTTGCAGGGTTGTCATGGGCTTCCAGTCGTAGATGTTGTTGTCGGCAACGGCGTTAAGGAAGGCCGTATCCGTTCCGTTCAAAATACCCGCCTTGAACGAATCGGTCAGTACCTGATCGAAGCTTACATCCAGAGTGGCCAGTTGACGGTTTTTCTGGATATCTGTCAAATAAGGCTCTTTAAAGTAGAAAGACAGAGGCCGGTTCAGTTTGTAGATCTGATCGTAGCTTAGCAGCACCCACAAAAATGCCCGGTTCCACTGCGCTACCCCCGCCGACTTCTGCGTCAGCAGCGCTTTCATGAAACTGGTTTTATCGTAAGCCCCTGCGCCACATGAAACCGCCCGCAGGTTAAATTCCGTGGGCACCTCATCCTGCATCTTTTTGTACAACGCCATCGTTGCATACCCCCCTTCCGAATAACCCGCCATGTAAAGACGAGAATCCCATTTAACGTCAGAACGGCTGCTTATGTATTCCCGGGCGGCTCGCAGCATGTCCAGACTGGCCTGTGCCAGACTCGCCCGGTTCTCGTAGGTGTGCGGCAGATTCTTGGATGCCCCGAAACCAATGTAATCCGGACAGACCATGATGTAGCCGATAGACGCAAAAATCGTAGCGAACTGATAAGCCTCGCTCTCCGGGCCGAAATTGGAAGGTGCGTCGGCATCATCGAAGATGGTACCGTGCTGCTGACTGATCATGGGAACGGCAGTGGTTGTGTTGGGGACAATCAGCAGACCCGATGCCTGAATGGCCGAACCATCCCAGTTTTTAGTCTTGTAAACGAGTTTAATCACCGAGATACCCTGCTTTAGCAAAAGTGCATACAGAGGGCTAATGGCTGACGCCTGAGCCGTTAGCTGATCCTTGGAAACGGTGGCTACGATAGTACTGCTAACCAGATACTGGTCCGCAGCGGGTTGCGGATCGGTGGTGGTTGACGTACAGCCGCCAAGGCACAGGACAACAAAAAATACTATTCCGAACGATCGGCTTGCTTTGAGGAAGTTTAATAGATTCATGGGGTTGGTATGCGTTAAAACGTCGGCTGTGCTGAATAAATCATACAGACCACAAAGTAAGGGCATACAACCCGCCAATATTGGTATATCTATCTATTGGTGGCCGGGCAATTCCAACAGAAAAAAACGCTGTGTGCTCATCTTTTCTCCCGGCTTGTCAGCTCACTGTCGCTACCCATCTTACGACCTGTGCATCGCAATTACTTAAGCATCAGCTCAACAACTACGGGCAAATGATCGGATGCGTACTGTTCGTCAATAACGCTGGTCGACACACTCTTCAGGGAGCCGTCCTGTTTGTATAGGACAAAATCAATAGCACGGCTAGGGTTTTTAACCGGAATGGTGGGTGCACAGGATTGACAGCTGCGCACGAACGTCTGGTCAAAGAGCTGGATAACCTTACTGTCGGCCTGAGCATTGAAATCGCCCCCCAAAATAACGGGCAGAGCAGTTCCGCCGAAGTGCTTTATCAGTAACTCCGCCTGTGTAAGCCGGTTGGGTTCTTTCAAATCCAGATGCGTACTGGCAAAAATGATTCGTTTTCCTTTTGTCGGCTCTACCGTTACGGCCGCTACTGTTCGGGTTTCGCCCCCAATAGCCGGATCGACGGGCAGGATAAACCGGGTAGAGTCGAGGATGGGGAACCGGGACAAAACGGCAACGCCATAATCGCCCCCCTGGTGGTCGATGGCCTTGGAAAAGAAAAAGTTCATCCCCGTTAACCGGGCCAGTTCCTTCGCCTGATTCAACCCCTTCCCCGACCGTTCGGTATTCACATCGACTTCCTGCAAAGCAACAAAATCAGGTTTTTGGGCCGTAATAACGCGTGCAATGGCCTCCACATCAATCTTACTTCCGGCAGAAGGTGGATTGCAGTGGTGGATATTGTAGGTCATTACCTTGAGACTTTTTGCTTTCTTCGCTCCTTCCGGCTGGCCTTCGTAGGCATGGGAAGTGAAAGAAAGAAGAACGAGCAGCAGACTGTTAATTAGTTTCATAAATGATTGATTAGGGGTATAGTTTGTAGTGCTGTCAGTTTCTTAAAACTGACCACACAACCACTCACGTACGATTCTTTCTGGAGATAGTGTACTTCCCTACCACTTCGCCATCATCCCGAATCATTTTCAGATTCAGTTCTTTGTTGGTGGCGTGCAGCTTTATCAATGTCCGGTTTCCTTCCAGCGGCCCTCCTCCAATCACGATCGGGTAATTATGATCGGTATTGGCATCGTGGGTGCCGTACCGGTGTGTGTGGCCCGAAATCTGAATATCGATTTTTGCTTTATTCAGCAACGGGCCAAAAACCTGACGGCAATGCATGGTGCCGTGCCAATCGCCGGAGTGATAAGGCGAAATATGAATGAGCACTACCCGAAAAGGGGCTTTTTTGAAGTCCTTACTCGCTATCTCCTTTTCCAGCCACCTGGCCTGCGTTTCCCGATATCGGTCGAAAGCCGATAGTCCGCCGTATTCGACGCTGTCGTCGGTCTTGTCTTCGCCCGAATCCAGAATGACAAAACGCACCGGGCCACGCGTGAACGCATAGTAGTACTTATCGTCGGGGTAGGCGTAATAGGCGGGAATATGACGGGAGAAACTACCCCGGCATTCGTGGTTACCCTGCGTCAGGATGAACGGCATCTCCGATGCGAAAATATCGACCGCAGGTTTGATCAGGTGCTCGACCATCTGACTTTCTTCGGTCACCCAGTCGAAGCAGTCACCGTTAAAAACGACAAAATCGTAATCTCGTTTATTACCGGTATAGCCGTGCCGGTACAGCAGTTGAGGGATGATCTGTGGACGGTCGTGGATGTCGTTGAAGATAACGGTCTTAAACTCTTCCTCATTTTCGGCCGGGGTTTTAAAGCCGTACATGGGGCTGGTGATGGTTTCGCCAAATTCCACCTTCGATCCTTTGTAACCCAGTATTTCGGTAGATACGATCCGGTACTTATGATCGCTCCCCGGTGCCAGCCCCGACAGGGTTATTTTATTGATCCGGTTATTGGCTTCGATCAGCCCGTTGTTGTAGCCGAACTCCCGTTTGCTGGTGTAAGTCCCGGCCCCGTACTCGACCCAACTAAAACAGTTTTTATAGGTAATCCACATAATGGTTACGCCCTGGGTGCCCATGTTTTGCAGATACGGCCCGGCCACAAAATGATTCTTTTCCTCTGCCGAAACGGAAGACGCGGCAGCCAGTGCCGGAGCCGCGGGCAGCAAACCCAGCGCCCCGACCTGCGCCATTTTTTCAAGAAACGATCGTCTGTCAGAAAGCATATTGGTGTATAAGGTTAAGCGTTTAGGATGTCTGCGTGGTGTCGGGTTCTCAAACCCGACAATAAGGCGGTGGCTACCCCTACTCCCAATTTGGGTTCTGCGTCAGCTTAGTATTCAGCAGCCGCTCCTGCGTTGGAATGGGGTACAGGTAGTCACGATTCTCGTTGAATTTTTTGTTGATGTGCCCGTTCACTACAATATTGCCGCCTTTATTGCCATTCTCCAGTAGAATTTCACTGCCCAGCTTGAGGAGTTGCGCCCCCGGTACGGATGGTTTGGAGCCTTCGTAAATAACCAGGTCGACTTTGCCGTTCTTATCCAGATCATAACTGCCCGGACCCGGAAAATACATCCCCTTGAAGGTCTTTGTCAGAAGTTGCCCCTCTTTCCAGCGGATGATGTCGTCCCAGCGGAAGAAGTTTTCCATGACCAACTCCACGCGCCGTTCTCGCCGTATTTCCAGAATGACACCCGTATTGGCTCCCTTTAACTGTGTGTATTGCTGCGCCTGATACGGATCGGGGCTGGCATTGGCAGCAGCCATGTTGATGTTTGGCATACCAACGCGGTCGCGGGTGAGTTTGGTGGATAGATCCAGATCGGCCTGGGTCAACGTACCCCGTTCGGCCTTGGCTTCGGCAAAATTGAGGAGCACCTCGGCATACCGGAAAATGGGCATATCGGTAATGTCTTTGGTAAACGTATCCCATTTGGGTGCCGAAACGAACTTGATCAGTTGGTAACCGGTAACCGTAGCGCCAAACTCCGGCACCAGTGGCGTCGTTTCGCCGATACGGGTGTAGCCCGGCGTGCGAATCGTCTGCGCCAGACGAGGGTCCCGGTTTTGTACCTCCTCCGCAAACTGCATGGTTTCGTAGCCTTTGATATCGGTGAAGCGCGTGCCATCGGCCATCAGGTAGCTGTTGACCAGCTTCTTTTCCAGGCCGGGCTTTCCGTACGAAGCCGTCATGGTGTAATAGTTTAGGTTGTGGTACACCTGTAGTTCATCGCTGAAATCGCGGGCCAGAATCACCTCGTCAGGAATCGCATTATCCGACGAAAACAACTTGCCATAGGCCGTGGCGGGCGTGGCTTTGTAAATCGTGTACCCGCTGTTCTTCATCAGTTCTTCCGAGGCCGCAATGCTTTCGTCCAGAAATTTATCGGCATTGGGCAAGCCAAATTCGGTATGGTATTTACGAAATGTCCCCTCGTACAGCCCCATTCTGGATTTTAGCGCCAGGGCCGTCCATTTCGTAACGGTCGTCACCTGCCGCGACGCGTCCAGATTGGCAATGGCATAATTGATATCGGCCATTACCGAATCCATGACCATGGCCCGGGGGTCGCGCGGTTTGGTCA
Organism: Spirosoma pulveris; assembly: GCF_054781875.1. NCBI lineage: Bacteria > Pseudomonadati > Bacteroidota > Cytophagia > Cytophagales > Cytophagaceae > Spirosoma > Spirosoma pulveris. The sequence goes on along the minus strand of NZ_BAAGTO010000004.1, from coordinate 294,962 downwards.
GCATCTCCTGATTCATCACCTCAATGGGTTTCGAATACCAGGGAACATCACCGAAACGTTTTACCATGCCAAAGTAAAAATAGGCGCGGAAAAAGCGAGCCAGGCCGTTGTATTTGGCTACGGCTTTGGCATCCGGACATTTCCCCGAATTAGCCAGGAAATAGTTGATATTGCGCAGCGTGCCCCAGCTCCAGCCACCCCCGCTGGTAGGCACGATCCGCGTACCCTGCAACTCATCACGCAGGCTGTTTTTAACTACATTGTCGACGTCTTCATTATACACGTCCTCGGCCGATGGCAGGGCGTTATAGAATGAATTAGTATACAGCAGCAGGTCGTTTTCGGTATTAAAAAAGGTTTCGGGCGAAATGGCGTCCTGAGGCAGCATGTTCAGGTCGCAGGCCGACAAGCCAAGGGCTATTGCCAGGATACTTAAGATTTTTTTCATCGGAGTACGAAGAGTTGGATTGACCTAGAACGTGAGATTCAGACCGGCAGAAATTGTCTTGGACAACGGGTAGGTTCTGCCGTTTGTCGCATCGCCATCGAGTTGCTCCGGGTCAATATATTTGGAACGCAGGGGCGTATAAGTGAGCAGATTTTCACCACTTACATAAATCCGGGCGCGGGCTATGCTGATCTTTTTGCTGAGACTTTCGGGCAATGTGTAGCCAATCACCACATTTTTCAGGCGGAGGTAGCCAATGTTCTGAATGTATCGATCATTGGCAGCGTTCAGATCACCACCACCGTTTAGCGCGGTATAGCCTCTCAAGACCGGAAAATACGCATCGGTATTCGTCGGGGTCCAGACGTCAGCTTCGAAGTTTTCGGGGATAAAGGAGTAATACGGCCGCGAATATGGCCCCCAGAATTTATCGGCGTTGTTGCCCGGATACCAGTTTTTCCGGAGAATACCCTGCGCCAGCACCGACATGTCGAAGCCGTTCCAGCTGGCACCAAGATTAACACCGTAGCGGTAGCGTGCCCGGTCGTTGCCAATTATTTTCAAGTCGCCGTGATTCGCCAGTGTGTTGGCTCCCTGATCGATCTTGCCGTTCCCATCAGTATCAATGAATTTCAGATCACCGGCCTGCAGTTTGCTCCAGTCGCCGGGAGCGCTCAGGCGCTGCTTATTGACAAGTGTTTGATCGACGGTGTACCCCTGCGCTTCTTCGTTGGTTTTGAAATAACCGTCGATGGAATAGCCCCAGATATCACCAATGGTCTGCCCTTCGTAGCGGCTCGACAGGATCTTGTTCGGGTTGTCGTATTTAGTGATGATCGATTTGGAATCGGACAGCACAAACGACGCATTGTAGACAAATGGTTTACCCGCCACCTTAACCTGATCGCGCCAGCCGATAGACAGTTCGAAGCCCTTCGTCTGCAAATCGCCGGCGTTTTGAGTCGGCACCGTAGCTCCGTAAACTGCCGGAAGCACTTGCCCCGGCACCAGCATACCCGTTGTGTTCCGGATGTAAACATCAGCGGATAAATTCAGTCGATTTTTCAGCAAACCCGCATCCAGACCCAGGTTGGAGGTGGTCGCTTTTTCCCAGGTAAGGTCCGGCGAAATAGGGTTCGGGCTGTTCACGTACGACAACTTCTGTCCGTTGGTTATCCAGCTCGACTGCGCCGTTGGCATGATGGAGATGTACGGGTAAAAACTGGCCGAACTGGTGTTGGACGGCAACTGATTGCCCAGCGTACCGTACGAAGCCCTGATCTTGAAATTATCGACAATGCCCTTCAGCGGATCGAAAAAACGCTCTTCGCTCAGCCGCCAGCCTGCCGAAACCGACGGAAAGAAACCGTACCGCCGACCTTCGCCAAAGCGTGAGGTTCCGTCATACCGGCCATTCACCTCCAGCAGGTATTTACCGGCATAGTCGTAGTTCAGTCGATAAAACGCCCCGAACAGCGAGTACTGATACGAATCACCGGCCGACAGTTGTTCGCCCGTGCCCAGGTTGAGGTCGTTAAGACTTTCGGAGAGCAAATTCTTGCGAGCTCCGAACAGCCGCTGGTGCTTTTTGGATTCGTAGTTGATCCCCGCCGTAGCTGCCACGTAGTGTTTCCCGAACGTATGGTTGTAGGACGAATACACGTTGGTCACGTTCATTGGATCGAACCAGAACGTTTTTCGGTACTGATCCGTGTTGTAGTTGGGCACCGTAGTCAGAATACCCGGCTGGATGGAGTATTGCGCCACCGCCGACCGGTACCAGTCGTCGGCGATGTAAAACGAGTAGGAGTAGTTGGCGACCAGATTCCAGGTTTTGGTAAAGTCGATGGTTACCGAGTTGATCGCCGTTAGCTCGTGCACGCGTTTTTCGCCCCCGGCAACGCCTTTCAGCAGGTTTGCGTACAGCCCGTCGCCAATGGAATAGTTATTTTTCAGGGTATTATAGGTAGCCGTTCCATCGGGGTTCGTTGGCGCGTAAGCGGGCAAGGCATGCACCGTGATCCCCACAAAGTTGGCGTTGGCGCCCCCTTCCAGGCCCGGATACTTATACTTCGAGTCGAAATACTGGATATTGCTGCCGACTTTGAGCCAGGGCGTTAGCTGCGCGTTGATCTTGCTGCGGAGGGTGTAGGATGTGAACTTATCGGTATTGATCTTCATGATCCCGTCCTTCTCGAAAATCGACCCCGACAGAAAATAATTGACTTTATCGGTTCCGCCCGACAAATTGATGTTGTGTTGTTTGGATGGTTCGGTCGTGTTGAAGAGCGTATTCCACCAGTCGTAATTCCCGTAGTAGTTGTATATATCTTTTCCGTTTACGTTTTTAATGACCGTCCAGGGGCGCGATGGGTCTTCAACTTTGTCGTACCGCCGGGCTTCCAGCTCCTTATAATCTTCCTCCGAATAACGGGTGTAGCTGTTGCCGGTAGCCCGCGTAAAAGCCTCGTCATTCATCCGCACATATTCGTAGCCATTGGTCAAAAATTTGGTACTGACCGTCGGGGCCGACCAGCCGAAATTGTTGCTGTACGATATGGTTGTCTTACCATTCTTGGCCGTTTTGGTCGTCACCAGAATAACCCCGAACGCACCCCGCGCGCCGTAGATCGCCGAGGCAGCCGCATCTTTAAGCACCGATACCGACTCCACATCAGCGGGATTGATGCGGTTGATGTCGCCGGGAATACCATCGATCAGCACCAGCGGCCCGCCCCCATTGATCGACGTTTCGCCACGCACGTTCAGGTTGCCGCCCTGCCCCGGCTGGCCGGTGCTGAAGGTAATGTTCAGGTTGGGCACCATCCCCTGAAGAATCTGCGACATGTTGTTCAACGGCCGGTTTTCGAGTTCCTTGGCCAGCACCTGCGATACGGCTCCCGTCAGGTTCACTTTCTTCTGGGTACCGTAACCGACTACCACCACCTCGCTCAGGGCGTTCTGCGTTTCTTTGAGGGTTACGTTGAGCGTCGACTGACCGCCATTGACCGGTACTTCCAGCGTTTCGTACCCGATGAAGGAGAAAGATAGAACCAGGTTGCCCCCGGCATCGGGAATATTCAGCGAAAAGCTTCCATCAGCATTGGTTGAGGTGCCGCGGGTGGTACCTTTCACGACAATGCTCACACCGGGCAGCGGCTGGTTACTGGCGTTATCCCGCACCACACCCGACAGGATGCGCCGGGGCTGGTCGAACGTTACGACCCGGCTGATCTGAAAAGCCGGGACCAACAGCAGGCTGCTTTGTCCATCCACTTTTTTCAGAATGATCTGACCGTTGATGACCTCCCAGGCTATGTTCTGGGGCGTAAACAACCGCTGGAGTACACTCGCCAGACGTTCGTTGCGGGCACTGATCGAAATCCGCTTTTCAGCACCAATCACACGCGGGCTATACACGAAACGCACATCAACAGCCTTTTCCAGATGCTGCAATACCGTTCGTACCGTCTCGCCTTCTACCGTTATGGAAACGGGGCGATTCATCAGTTCCTGTGCTGATAAGGGCACAGCCTGGACTAGACTACCACTCAGCAGAACGCTGAGTAATAGCGAAAGAAAACGTTTCATAAAGTATAAGTAGTTGTTTGTAAGCTGGTTTGGTTTTAAGGGCAGCCACGACCGCTGATCTGGATATGCGTACCGTTGGTTTGATAGGTAGCCCCAATGGACAGACAAATCATGTTCAATTGGTCAGGTAATGACTGGTTGGCCAGATTAGCCGTGAGTGTACAGTTTACGAGTGCGTCAGTGTCGAACGAGATGGTTACGCCATATACGTCGTCCAACTCCCTGAACACGCGGGCCACAGGCGTGTTGTCGAACACAAAGTGAGTTTTGATGGCTTGAGGCCGAACAACCACCGGATGATCGGCCAGTGATTTGACAATCCGGCTATCCGCCCGGAAGAAAGTGGCTTTCTCGTTGGGAATCAGTACCATGTCAGACGCCTTTTCCGGCTGATCCGCCTGCCGATAAACCGCCACCCGGCCCGTCCGAACGACTACCTCGGCGGTGGGCTTTCCGGCATGGGCCACAATGGTAAAACTGGTGCCCAGTACTTTGGTAACCAGCCCATTGGCATAGACCAGAAATGGGCGCTTCGGATTTTTGGTAACGTCAAAAAAGCCTTCGCCCACCAGCCGGACTTCGCGCCGATTTTCGGCAAACTGTTCGGGATAGTATAGTTGGGTGCCCGGCTGGAGGGTAATCGTACTGCCATCCGGCAACGCTACCCGAAGCGGCTTACCCGACTTATTCGTTCTATCGATCAGCTTCGACTTACCCGTTTGAGCCACTAGCTGTCCGGCACCCGTTTCCGGTGAACGGTTCATCAGAAAATACCAGCCTAGCCCAATGCCCAGTGCGAGCACAGCAGCAGCAGCCAGCCGGTAAAACAAGGCTGGCATCCGTTGGTGGGTTGGCGCTTGCCTGATCTGGGCTGCCATGTGTTGCCAGTGCTGCTCGACGAATGCTCGCTTACCGGCTTCGGGCAAAGCGGGTTCGGCGTCTCCATCCAGCGCATCGTACCAGGCTTCGACCTGCGCCCGCTCCTCGTCGGTCGCATCGCCGTTCCGGTATTTGGTTAATAGGGCTTGTAGCGCTTTGGGGTCCATATCATCTGGCAACGGTACCGTCTTCAATTGTGCCGCATTCAAAGTACCAGACGAACAACTCGAAAAATACCCTAAGACCCGTATGTTATGAATATATTAAGCGGTCAATAACGTGGTCAGCACCACAGCCGTGGCGTAATCGTGCAGGTTGGCACGGAGGAAGGCAACCGAACGGGACAGGTGGTACTCAATAGCTTTTTCTGAAAGACCAAGCCGCGCAGAGATTTCGCGGGTGGTTAGTTGCTCGAATCGGTTGAGGACGAACACCTCGCGGGTTTTGTCGGGCAGTTGCTCCAATGCCTGATGAAGCGATTCGGTCAGTTGGCTGAACTGCACCGAGTGAAGCGTATTGAGGGTATCGGTTGGCGGGGTATAAACGAAGTGACTGGCATACTTTTCCCCCTGCAACTGAGCGCGCACGTGATCGACAATAAGGTGCTTAAGGGAAGTGGTCAGGTACGCTCCTACATTATTGATGAGTAGTGTTCTACGTTTTTGCCATAGCCGCAGAAACAGCTCCTGCGCCATGTCGGAAGCCATTGCTTCGTCGCGAAGTTTGCGCTTTGCCAGCGCAAAAAGATCGTACCAGTAGCGTTCGTATAATGTGCGAAATGCCTCCTCGCTATCTTCACGAAGCAGGGCCACTAATTGGGTATCGGTTAGCTCTTGCTCAGACATAGCCACAAAGTTGACATAGACAGTTCACTCGGCAACCAAACATAAATTAAGTTTCTGTGAATTCTGGAAAGAACACTTAGTCTAAGGAACATACGTAGTTATTTCTACTCTTTCAGTAGTCTAACTCGCACGCCATCGAACAACAAAAACCCCCATCACTTGCGTAATGGGGGTTTTCTTACTAATCGTATTGTCTTTCCTGCCAATTACTCCTGGCCGTTAAGCAGCCGTTTCAACGGATACTGCCTGTTGTTGCACCAATTCCAGATCGGGTCTCGACTGATCCGAAACCGGAACACGACCCCGCTCTTTGCGAACAATGCGCGAGTAAAGCGAAATCTCCTGATCGAACAGAAAGAGGAAGAACAGTTTTATGAAGGACGTATGGTACTTCAGCGATTCGTAATATTCGGGTGCCGACTTCTTGATTTCCGGCAGCTTGTTCCAGGGAATGGACGGAAAATCGTGGTGCTCGTTATGAAAACCAACGTTCAGGTTCGGGCCGTTCAGCGGGCCATAGTAGCTGTATGTTTCCTGCTGTGGATCGAGCGTCAAAAAGTGCTCCTGCGCCCAGCGGGCACCCAGCGGATGCAGACCCACCGAGAAGAACAGACAAAGCACCATAAACGCCAGCGCTTTCCAGCCAAAAAACGTTACAATCAGTACATCGAACGTAATCTGAACGATAAAATTGGCAATGACCCACTTATCGAAAACGGCCAATTCTTTCATGCGCAGGGTGCGAATACCCTGGAAAATAGGATAGAACAACAACCAGATGGCCTTACCGATTGAGTAATTTTTAATCAGCTTGGCTTCGTACCAGTCCGGCAAATCGGCGTCCAGTTCGTGAACACCCTGAAAAGCATGGTGCTTGATGTGGAAGTTCTTGAAGGTTAATGCCGTGGGGAAAACCGTTGGCAGGTTCGCGAAGATAGCCGCCCATGCGTTGGCCGACGGTTTGCGGAAAATCAGATTGTGAGCCGCTTCGTGGATACATACGAAGAGTGTATGCGCGGGAAAAGCGCCAATAAACCAGGCAGCTGCCACGATCACCCACCACGATTGATCCCGAACCAGGTATGCCATACCGGTCATCAGGATTACACATCCCAGCGCTACCCAAATTGTAGTCGGGTTCTTTTGCCCAATCAACTTTTTAATTTCAGGGTGCGATTTCAGAATTTGCCGGGTCCGAATACGGTGTGGTTCGGGAGCAGTTGAATGAACAAAATCAGATACCATTGCCATAAGTTAAGTGTCGCAAGTACAACGGGGACGCCCGTGCGGTTTGGTAATTAACGAGAAGTAAAATTAATACAATTCAACCGTGAAATTTCACTCAAGCAACCAAAATTCCCTGATTTTAACTACATTCTCATCCTAAACAAGAAAGGCGAAGTCGAGAGACTCCGCCTTTACTAACTCAGGTTGATTCAATAAAAAAATGAGTGAATGATGGGAATGGTAGAGTAGTGAAGTGGTGGAGTGATGAGTAAGTTAATTGAGTGCAGTGATAGTGGGCATTAACTTACCTCACTCATTCCACCAATCAACTAATAACCAATCGGGAATGAGTAACCCAGCGATACGGCTACGCCACGATTTCGAACGTTGACATTAACAACCGGTACCTGCACTTGGCGGGTGAACCCATGTGTATAGCGACCCTCGACAAAGAACTTACCGGCACCGGCATCCACGGCCAGCCCTAAGCCGCCCACGGCGCTAACATCCCAGGGGGTTAGCATACCGCCGTAATTAACATCTATATCAAATGGCTTTGTCGTGAACAGAGCAGATCCACGGGTACGGATACGGCCGTCGAAGGCGTAACTTACGGCCGGACCAGCGATAAAGTAAGGCTGAACAGGACCATCGGTCAGGTTAAATTTAAACAATAGGGGCACTTCAATCTGTTGTGACTGATAAGCGATCGAGGCCCCGATTGGCAGCGAGAAGCCGCCCAGATTAATATCAAAGCCTTCTTTTATAGCAACACCCTTACGTATGTACGACACCTCCGGGCGGAACGATACGCGATCACTGAGCGGAATATCAAGGAAAAGAGCACCGGTTGGTCCGATGGATGAATAGAAGTCTGGAGTTAAACTACCCAGGTATTCGGGTTTCGACGCAAAGCCGAAGTTAGCACCGCCCCGGATGCCGACCTGAACTTGAGCAAAGGTGCTTTGGGCCGCAAATAAGCCGAACAAAGCAATGACACCGGCAAGCACAATTCGTTTCATGGTTGTAAAGGGAAAATAGATGAGAAAAAATAGAAACCTGAACCTGGTTGTGTAAACTGTCGGCAATAGGCGAATTGGTTATTGTTGCGAATTTGATGGTTAGAGGAGGTAGCCAGCGAAAGGATTAATTCGGCTAAAAAAAAAGTTTTTCTTCCTTCCCGATAGCTGCTGAAGCCCCAGGTCATTCAGTCATGTTTCACATGTAAATCAGGGACTTGCACTTTTTCTTTAAAACATTGTAGCATACTTGTAACTTTACCAGCTAGTTGCGATTCCTACCCAGAAAATGAAGTACATAAAGCCAACTAAATTCAGTTACCTGCCCAAGTTCCTGATGCCGCTGGATATACTTGGCCTATTCGAGTGCGACCCCTTTGGTAACTCATTGCTGTTCAGACGAATAATAATTGGATTGGTTGGTTGGCTAACCTACGCACGCTACACGGTTGTGAACCGGATTCAGATTGAAGGGACAGAAAATCTGGAGAATTTACCAATCAACAACGTTCTGTTTTTATCCAATCACCAAACGTATTTTGCCGATGTTATTGCGTTTTTTCACATCTTCTGTGCGGTGAAGTGGGGCTTTCAAAACACCCTTTTACCCCCTGTCTACCTGTTCGGGCCCAGGGCGAGGCAGTACTACGTGGCGGCTTCAGAAACGATGAAAAAAGGCATTGTACCCCGCGTTTTTGCAGCGGGTGGCGCTTTGACCATCGAACGTTCGTGGCGGGCCGAGGGGCGCGAGGTGCAACGGGCAGTGGATAATTCGGCCAATGAGAAGATTGCCAAAGCACTGGCCCACGGCTGGGTTGTCAGCTTTCCGCAGGGCACAACGACACCCTATGCGCCGGTACGGAAGGGCACAGGGCACCTCATCAAGAATAATGAGCCCATTGTGGTGCCGGTCGTTATCAATGGATTTCGGCGAGCCTTCGATAAGAAAGGATTACGCTTCAAAAAACGAAACACACTCCTTACGGTTCAGTTTAAAGAACCGATGCAGTTCGGGCCCGACGAAACCGTTGACGAGATCGTCGCCAAAGTCCGTCATGCCATCGAGCAGGATGCCCCGGAATGGGTTCAGTAACATTTACAGGGTATAAACAAGAAACTAAACGCCATAGCTTCAAGCTATGGCGTTTAGTTTCTTGTTTATACCCTGTCATCAATTTTTCAGCCGTGTAACTACAATACCCAGCGGAAGAAGATATAGAGTGTGAACGATAAAAGCACCGAAACGGGCAGTGTAAGTATCCAGGCCAGCGCAATATTTTTGACCGTGCCCGCCTGTAGGTTCTTGACGCCTTTGTTAGCTACCATGCTCCCGGCAATACCCGACGAAAGCACATGGGTTGTACTCACGGGTAGTTTCAGCCAGGAAGCCATACCAATCATCATGGCCGCTACCAGCTCTGCCGATGCGCCCTGGGCATACGTCAGGTGTTGCTTACCAATTTTCTCGCCTACCGTCACCACAATCCGGCGCCAGCCAATCATGGTGCCAAGCCCCAGCGATAGGGCAATCATCAATATAACCCAAAGCGGTGCATAATCCGTAAACCGACGCAATCCGCCCTCTTCACCTAAGTTCTTATTTAATTGAGCTACCTGAGCCGCGCTGAGATTTGATCCTTCATCGGCCGTAATCTTTTTGATGTTGCTGTTAATAAGGAGCAAGTCCCGACGGACGTCCAGCCGTTTCTCGTTTGGAATTTTACCGTCAACAAGTCGGCCGTTTACCAGCGCACTTAACTCAGCCAGCTCTGTATTGGTTTGAACCACACGAGCGCGGTTCGTCGATGACAGATGCGTTGAATCCAGCGCACTCATGGTTTGCTGAATGGCCGTAACGTTCGTCTGCATCAGGCGCGGGTCAAGATCGGCCTTTACCGCAAAATGGTAAGGAACGATGCCGATCAGGATGAGCATAATCAGGCCCACGCCCTTCTGCCCATCGTTGCTGCCGTGAAAGAAACTAACCAGCGAGCAGGTCGCAATCAATATAGCCCGCACCCAGGCAGGCGGCTCCGTATTTTTCTTAGGCTCTTTAAATAATTGATCTTTAGCCTCTTCCGGTACCGAACGACGCAAAATGAACATCAGCACGATGGCCAGACTAAAGCCTAACAGCGGAGATAACAACAGCGCGTAACCTGTTTCAATGGCTTTATCCCAGTTAACGGCCGCTCCGGTTTTGTTCTCGGGCATCGTAGCAAATGCCAGGCCAACGCCTAAAATAGAGCCAATAAGGGTGTGTGAACTCGAACTGGGCAGGCCAAAATACCAGGTACCCAGATTCCAGATAATAGCACTGAGCAGCAGGGCAAGTACCATGGCTACGCTATGGTATACGTTCTGATCGACGAGTAACTCAACCGGGAGCAGGTTGACAATGCCCATGGCAACGCCAATGCCACCCAGCAAGACACCTGTAAAATTGCAAATCCCTGACCACACAACGGCAACCGTCGGTTTCAGGGAGTTCGTGTATATAACTGTTGCAACGGCATTGGCTGTATCGTGAAATCCGTTAACAAATTCGAAGGCGCAGGCAGCGAAAAGGCTGATAAAGAGGAGGATAAAAACATCCGTTTCTAATCCAAACATATTGGTGTATCTTCTATGGTTTTGCCGACGGTGGGTCCGTAAGCCTATGATTGCCACAAAAGTACGGGAAACTAGGCAGAGCAATATTACCAAATTGTTAAGTAGTGACCGGTCCGCCGTTGCGGTAATCCTTTGCGTCTCAGCCTGGACATGAGTAAAGAATGGCCTATGGAACAAGAAAAAAGCCTATTACAAATAGGCTTTTATAAGGGAAAGAATGGCCTTTATGAGACGCGAAGTATTGTCTCTACAAGACAGACGCAACGGAATGCCGGACCACGGCGGACCGGTCTCTACGCCTTTTTCCCGGCCAACTGCCCGCAGGCGGCATCAATGTCTTTACCCCGGCTCCGGCGGACGTTTACGATAACGCCTTTGTCTTCCAGATATCCGGCGAATTTGTCCAGCGTTTGCGGATCGGTATTCTTGAAATTGGCTTCGGCAATGGGGTTGTATTCGATGATGTTGACCTTGGCGGGTACACGCTTGGTGAATTTCCAAAGCTCCTGAGCGTCCTGAAGCGTATCGTTGAAATTGTAGAAGAGAATGTACTCAAACGTAATACGCGTGCCGGTTTTCTTGTAAAAGTACGTCAGCGCATCGCCCAGAGCCTCCAGCGTGTTGCTTTCGTTGATCGGCATGATCTGGTCGCGCTTCAGATCGTTGGCCGCGTGGAGCGACAAAGCAAGGTTAAACTTTACTTCGTCGTCGCCGAGTTGCCGGATCATCTTGGCAATGCCCGCCGTCGATACGGTAATTCGTTTCGGCGACATGCCCAGGCCATCGGGCGAGGTGATGCGGTCGACGGATTCGAGGACGTTTTTATAGTTCAGCAGCGGTTCGCCCATGCCCATGTACACGATGTTGGTCAGGGGCGCGTCGTAGTTTTCTTTGGCCTGCCGGTCAATAGCTACCACCTGGTCATAGATTTCAGCCGCATCGAGGTTGCGCTTCCGGTCCATATAGCCCGTGGCGCAGAACTTACACGTCAGCGAGCAGCCCACCTGGCTCGATACACAGGCGGTCATTCTATCTAAGTCATCATTGCGCAAAGCCGGAATCAGAACACCCTCAACCAGATTACCATCAAACAGCTTGAATGACGACTTGATCGTGCCATCGTTGCTTTTCTGCTGCTGATCGACGGTGAGCGGACGAATTTCGAAATTAGCGTTCAGCACCTCCCGCGTCGACAGCGACAGGTTTGTCATCTGCTCGAACGACGACGCCGATTTTTTCCAGAGCCATTCGTGCACCTGTTTGGCCCGGAAACCCTGTTCGCCGTTTTTAGTAAACCAGTCTTTTAACTGAACCGCCGTCAGTTTACGAATATCTTGTTTCATTATACTGGTACAACAGCTATACAGACTGGCAAAGTTTCCTGAGTCAGTCTTCGTAAAAATCAATCTTCACCTTAAACATGGGCGATGCATACCCCATTTTCATCGTTTTCCAGTCGCCCTGATTGATTCTTACACGTCCCTGTAATTCTTCGAATTCATTGGAAAGACCTATTTGCTGGCCATAGAATGTATTCACCGCTTTGCTATTGCGGTACTTTACATCGTAGTAGTATTTTTTATCATTCAGATTGAGCCATTCCATGGAGATAAAAACGCCGTTTTCGCCAAAGGGAATATTGAATTTACGCAAGTCTACCGTGCAATAGCGATTCGACCCGCTGGCATGGATTACCACATTTTCAGTTAATAAATCCTTGCCAGACATGTCGCCATCCGGCTCGTAAACACGAACTCTGAACGGGGTTTTATGCTTTCCAAAGCGCACGATATAGAAGCCTGCTGCATTTAAAAGGCCTTCTTTGTTCTCATCATTCGGGATGTATAAGGCAACTTCCCGCAACATGGAACCACCCATCTGACCAAAAATAAAGCCTTTATGGTCTTCAATAGCGCCTTTCCAAAGCGAGTTTATTTGCTTTCGTTTCCGGACGTTAGTGGCCTGTAAGGTAATTGGTGATTCGCTCAGGTGAAACGAGGTCGTGTTTAGCGCATCCGGCAAGGCTATTCGTAGAGTCTTATAGCCAATAGACTGAATATAGACCGTATCGTTGGTAATGCCTTTCGCGTCTATGACAAACTCACCCTTTTCGTTGGCATGGGCACCGATGGCGTTATTCTTCAGATAAATAGTAGCGTATGGTATAGCTCGTTGATTCTCTTTCGACAACACACGTCCCTGTAGCTGGGCGCAAGTAGTTGTAGCTAGCAAGAATGTTATGAGGCAGAGACTTAGGAAAGTTTTACTTTTCATCATTTTGCAAAAATGAGCGTATTCTGGAGAGACTCTGAACACACTCATTTGTACAAAATGCGTACCCATTTGAATGAGTAGAACAGCAAATGATCGGCTGAAGCTAATTCAACCGACCGAGACGGTCGGCGCTACTTCTCCATTTCTTCCCCTCTTCCAGTCCTTTGGGCACCCAAACAGCGGCTTTGTCCATCACTTTAGGCGCAATGGGCCGGATATATGGGTATAAAAAGGCGGTTTCTGTTTGGCGGGCGGGCATTTTCACGCCCATATAACTGAACAACCAAAGGATAACACTAATTCCAAAAACCCACGTAAAAAGGCCAACGGTGGCCCCGGCCACGCTATCAAACGTGCCTAATATGGAGTACTTTAACGACCGACGGATGGCAAATCCCATCTGGTTGATCATGATCACCGTCGGAAAAAAGATGACGGAGAAACCCAGCCATGGCAGGATTTTCCGGGCCAGTTCGCGGCTGATGTAGGGACTAAGCAGGTCAATGCCAAACGCCAGAAATTTAAACCCGACAATCATGGCCACCACAAACGCGATAATCGCCACGATCTCCACGAGCAGACCTTTGCGGTATCCGTTAAAAATCCCCCAGGCCAGGGGAATGAGCATGAGTAAATCGAGCGTGTTCATAGTGCAGGGGGCAGAAGGATAAGGGCAGAGGGTTCGGAACGGGACACAAGACTAAACCCTCTGCCCTTACCCCTATTCCCTATGCTAATAACGTTTTCACCATCGCCGAGATGGCTTTCCCATCGGCTTGCCCGGCGAGTTCTTTGGAGGCAACGCCCATTACTTTACCCAGATCGGAGGGCACCGATGCGCCCAAGCGGGTCATGATGGCCTGAAGTTTCGCCTTCAGTTCATCTTCCGAAAGCTGCTTGGGCAGATATTGTTCGATAACGGCGATTTCAGCTTCTTCAACGGCCAGTAAGTCGGCGCGGTTTTGCTGCCGGTAGATGTCCGCCGAATCTTTCCGCTGCTTTACAGCTTTGGTCAGAATTTTGGTTTCATCCTCAGGCTTCAGGTCGCCGGATTGTCCTTCTTTGGTTTCCTCGAGCAGGATCATTGATTTTACAGCCCGCAAGGCCCGCAATTTATCCTGATCCTTGGCCAGCATAGCCTGCTTTATATCGGCGTCAATTTGTTGTTTTAAAGACATAATGTAAAGAGCGAAAGAGTGAATGAGCGAAAGAGTGGTAGAAAACCAATGAACCTTCACTGTTTCGGCAAAGTTACGAAGTCAGACAACGTTATTCACTGCGGTCCGGCGTTCCGGTTCGCTCTTTCGTTCTTTTACTCTCTCGCTCATTGAAAAATGACACGTTTAAGCGTTAACATCAACAAAATTGCGACCATCCGTAACGCACGCGGTGGCAACAACCCCGATCTGGTGAAGGTCGCCCTCGATTGCGAACGATTCGGTGCGCAGGGAATTACGGTTCACCCCCGCCCCGACGAACGGCATATCCGCTATCAGGATGTGCTGGATTTGCACGAGGTCGTCACGACGGAATTCAATATTGAAGGTAACCCCGACGAGCGTTTCATCGAACTGGTGAAACGGGTGAAGCCCGCCCAGGTGACGCTCGTTCCCGATGCGGTCGATGCCATTACCTCCAACGCGGGCTGGGATACCATCCGCCACGCCGATCACCTTAGGTATCTGGTCGATACATTCAAAGCCGATGGCATTCGGGTGTCTATTTTCGTCGATGCTGATGAGCGCATGGTCGAAGGGGCCAAAGCCGTAGGGACCGACCGGATTGAATTATATACGGAACCCTACGCGGCCCACTACGCCGAAAACCGGGAAGCCGCCGTGGCACCGTTTGTTCGGGCGGCTCAACGCGCCATTGAGCTGGGCCTGGGCCTAAACGCGGGCCATGACCTGAGCCTGGAAAACCTGCGCTTCTTTGATGAGCAGGTGCCTGGCCTGGAGGAAGTATCCATCGGCCACGCGCTTGTTTGCGATGCCCTTTATTTTGGACTGGAGAACACGATTCAGATGTATTTACGCTGCCTTGACCGGGATTTAGCTGATTAATTTGACAGACTATGATTTGAAAGCGGGATTATGATTTAAAAGTAGGCAACTTTGATTAATTCAGTAGCCGTTTAAACTTATATGAATGCGTAGGCAACAGGCGTTTTTCCTAGAATGATGAATCTAGCAATGCAACAAAAGTTTGAGCAGTTACCAATACAAAAAGCCAGAACAGTTGCTTAGTGAAATCATAGCCCATCAAAAAAATCAAATAAATCCTGGTTCAGATATGGTCCGTAAACTATCCGTCGAAGAGTTTTTAGGCAAGGCGCGCACCCTGCCGGTCATTGACGTCCGGTCGCCGGGGGAGTATGACCATGCGCATATTCCGGGGGCGGTGAGTATTCCGCTTTTCGACAACGATGAACGGGCCCAGGTGGGTACCAAATACAAAAATGCGGGCAAAGACGCGGCTGTATTGATGGGCCTCAGTATGGTTGGACCGAAGCTGGCCGACTTTGTCAAGCAGTCGAAAAAACTGAACCCACAAGACAAGGAAGTACTGGTGCATTGCTGGCGCGGGGGTATGCGCAGCGGGTCGTTTGCCTGGCTGCTGGACACCGCCGGACTAGCTGCTTCAACGCTGGTGGGTGGCTACAAAGCTTACCGCAATGCCGTGCTCGACTCGTTTACCCAACCCCTCAAGCTGATTATTCTGGGCGGAAAAACGGGTAGTGGCAAAACCGATATTCTGAAAGAGCTGGCCCGACAGGGTGAACAGATTATTGATCTGGAAGGGCTTGCCAACCATAAAGGCTCATCGTACGGAGCCATTGGTCAACGCCCGCAGCCCGCATCGGAGCAGTTCGAAAACCTGATTTTCCAGACGCTGCTAACCTTGGATACCAGCCGCCGAATCTGGCTCGAAGATGAGAGCCGAAACATCGGATCGTGCTTTATTCCGATGGCCCTCTGGCAGCAGATGCGGGCGGCTCCGGTAGCGTTTATCGACCTTCCGAAGGCTGAGCGCGTCACTCGTCTGGTAACCGAATACGCCAACATCGACCACGGCCTACTCGTTGAAGCCACCGAGCGAATCCGCAAACGGCTGGGCGGCAAAGTAACGCAGGACGCCCTCAATGCGCTGACTAATCATGATTACGCCACCGTCGCCGATTTGACTCTCGACTACTACGACAAAGCGTACCTGCACGGCCTTTCCCACCGCGACCCGTCCACCATTCAAACGATTGAAACGGCTGAGGATAACCCGGCAGAAACCGCAAAACGATTAATTGAGTGGGTGGTGAGTACAGGCACGACGGCAACTAACGCCAGCCACAGCCTTACGACGACTTCTTCTTAACCGACGCACTCATCCGCCGGACCACTTCCCGCTTGTTGAAACCCAGATGCCAGACCGCGAAGGGCGTTTCCTGTTTGCCGAAACAAATATCACAAATGGGGCTGCTGAGCGCAACGGGCTTGTTGTATACGTAGGTTGTGTCGGTAAGCTTTTGGATGTTGGAGATCGGCGACTGCTTCTGTTTGGCACTGTATAGATAAGCATCCAGAATTTCCCGCTCTTTAGCACTCAGTCCTTTGTTCTGGATATCGGCCTCGCCCAGCAAGCGTATATCCAGCGCGTAGCGTTCGGCAATGGCTTTGGTGCGGGGCAGATTCTGTAACTGGCACAGCTTGGTACGGTCGGCGGGGTCCGTTGTTTTCTGAAGCTGGGTCGTGAGTTCTTTTTCCAGTACAGCCGTTACCTTACCGCCTAGGTCATCGACCGTTTCGACGAGATCGGCGTTTGTGATCCGCTTGATTTTCGAGTCGGCCATTTCCTGCTTCAACTCGTTAGTATAGCGAACCCGCTCTGGATTGCATTGGATCAAAAGGCTGATTAATAAACCGGAGATAAGTAGCGGGCGTATCATACACAGGAACTTAAAGGAATAGCGTTTCGTCATTTGTCTGGAAAACGATTTCGTTAGTAGCTTGGTTGCATTTAACGAATGCTAAACTGCCGGGGCACCGACCTACAGAATGCCGGACCACGGATTTTTCGTAATTTTGTTTTTCTTACCAGATACACCCTCTTGTCGTTCCGGGGAATGACAAAAAAAGTTATACATATATGCTTGATCAGTTAGAAGCCATCCGCGAACGCTTCAACGAAGTAGCTCAACAAATCGTGCAGCCCGAAGCGGTTTCGGACCAGAAGCGATTTATGAAGTTGAGTAAAGAATATAAGGACCTCGAAAAAATCGTCGTGCAGTACCAGGCGTACCTTCAACTGCTCGAAGAGATTGATAATGCAAAAAAAATCATCGCCACCGAAAAGGACGAAGATTTTCGGGAAATGGCCAAAGGCGAACTGGACGAACTGTTGCCCCGCCGGTCTGATCTGGAGGAAACGCTCAAGGAAATGCTGATGCCGAAAGACCCGAATGACAGCAAAAACGTCATCCTCGAGATTCGGGGCGGCACCGGGGGCGACGAAGCCGCCATTTTTGCGGGCGATATTTTCCGTATGTACCAACGGTTCTGTGAGAAAATGGGATGGCGCATGTCGCTGGTCGATTTTACGGAAGGTACTTCCGGTGGTTATAAAGAGATCATCACCGAAATCGAGGGGGAAGATGTGTACGGCAAACTGAAGTTCGAGTCGGGGGTTCATCGGGTGCAGCGTGTACCGGCTACCGAAACCCAGGGCCGGATTCATACCTCGGCCGCCAGCGTGGCCGTACTGCCCGAAGCCGAAGAGGTGGACGTGGACATTAACATGAACGACATTCGCAAAGACACGTTCTGTTCGTCGGGAGCGGGTGGTCAGTCGGTAAACACCACCTATTCGGCCGTGCGGTTAACGCACATTCCAACGGGGCTGGTGGTGCAGTGTCAGGACGAACGTTCACAGTTGAAGAACTTCGATAAAGCCCTGACGGTATTGCGGTCACGACTTTATGAGATTGAGTTGCAGAAACATAATGATGCGATTGCCTCGCAGCGTAAAACGATGGTGGGCAGTGGCGACCGTTCCGACAAGATCAGAACCTATAACTACCCACAAAGCCGCGTAACGGACCACCGCATCGGGCTTACGGTCTATAACCTGCCTGCGGTTATGGATGGCGGTATTGGCGAATTTATCGAGCAACTCCGCATCGCTGAAAATGCTGAAAGATTGAAAGAGGGCGCTACGGTGTAAGTCGTGTCTTCTTTTTTGAGACATAACAAGGGCGGCAAAATACTCTTTTGCCGCCCTTGTCGTTTCCGGTAATTGGTTTTACATCAATGTCCCTCTTTAATTTTCGTCAGCAAATCCGTTAGCTCCTTTACTTTTTCGGGATGTTGCTGGTACACATTGGTGGTTTCCAGTTGATCGGTGGCGAGGTTGTATAACTGCCCGATCGGCTCGCCTGCTTTGGGTTTGATTTCTTTGGGGTCTGTAAAACCGCCCGAGCCCAGCCCTTCGATCAGCTTCCAATCTCCCTTCCGAATGGCAAAGAAACCGATTGACGAACTATGCACGACGGCCGGCTGGTTCGGTACATCCTTGCTCTTCCCCGAAAGCACCGACAGGATGCTGTAGCTATCGTCCTGATTGGGATTGGTATTACCCAGAATCTCCCGGCACGTCGCCGTCAGGTTAGCCAGCGTTGTGGTGGCCTGACTCACCGTTCCGGCTTTCACGGTGCCGGGCCAGCGAACGATAAACGGAATGCGGTGGCCCCCTTCGAACGCATCGCCTTTCATACCCCTGAACCCGCCAGCGGCTCTGTGGTCGAAACGCTTCACGTAATCATCGCGCCAGTACGGCCCGTTATCACTGGTAAAAACAACGAGGGTATTACCGGCCAATCCCGTTTTTTCGAGAGCCGTTAACACCTCCCCCACGGCCGCGTCGACCTGCTGCACAAAATCGCCATATTCGCCCGCTTTCGATTTGCCCGTATAGTTTTTTGTCGGCATCCAGGGCGTGTGGGGGGCCGCCAGCGGTAAATACAGAAAGAACGGTTTTCGAGCGGTTTGGCGGTTCAAAAAACCAACCGCTTTCTCAACAAATCGGGGCAGTACGCCATGAAAATCGAAGGAGGGGGCCATGCTGCCTTCGCGCCAGAAAGGACCCGCGTAGCCCGACTCTATTTTGTTGCCTTTGGTGTAGCCAGTGGGCAATTCGGTCAGTTTATGATTTTCCAGGTAACAGTAGGGTGGCATATCGAGCGAAGCGGGCAGCACATATGAATAATCGAACCCTATTGTATTAGGTCCCTGTGCCGGATTCTGCGAAAAATCAATCACCGCCGGGTCCATCTCCGACTGGATGCCATACCCCGCCGACGCCAGCACCGACTCGCTGCCTTTCTTCGGAACCCAGTCTAAGCCCAGATGCCATTTGCCGATGACCGCCGTTTGGTATCCATTCCGTTTCAGCAACGAGGCCACCGTTGGACGATCCGCTTCGATCAGCGTTCGACTATAGCCGCGCAAAACGCCCACGGGTAAGCGACTGCGCCACGGATAACGCCCCGTCAGCAGGGAGTACCGGGTAGGCGTACACACACCCGAAGGCGAATGCGCATCCGTAAAGCGCATACCCTGTGCAGCCAGTTTATCAATGTTAGGGGTAGCAATCTTCCCCGTTGGGTTATAGACCGACACGTCGCCATACCCCAGGTCATCGGCCAGGATGTATACGATGTTAGGTGGTTGTGGGGTAGCGGACCTCATCGCCATGCCAATACAAATCAGCACACAGCCGATGATGCCTGCGACGACACTCCATTTGATAAATCCGGGCATAAAAGACTTTGTTTTTGACATCCGACCTGTGTAGTGCCGAGCGTCCCGGTCGGGTGTAAGGCAAATTACTTCACACCCGACCGGGACGCTCGGCACTACACAGGTCGGTACTACTTAAATCTTTATCCCCCACTCGTTTTTCATGGGGCGTCCCAGCAGCGCGTTGGCTTCGGCATCATTTTTAAACTGCTCTTTCTTTGGGTTCCACTGCAGCGAGCGGTTGAGCCGGTACGCAATGTTGCCTATGTTACAAACCGACGCCGTGCGGTGGCCAACCTCAACATCGCAGATGGGTTTGCTGCGCTTACGCATGGCATCCAGAAAATCCTTGTAGTGGTTGTCGCTGCGGTACACGTGTTTTTCGGTCTCTCCGATCTCTTTCGTGGCCAGCGAAGCCGGTGTCGTTTCAATCTTTCTCCGCTGCACTTTAATTTCACCTTCCGTTCCGACGAAGTGGATGGCGTTGTTCCAGTCCCATTTTTCGTGAGTCATCACAATGCCGTTATCGTATTTGTAGGTCAGGAATGGGTGATCTTTACCATCGGGCGCGATCACCTCTACCGGTCCGCTGTTGTCCATATCCAGCGACCACTGCACAATGTCGAACATATGGGCACCCCAGTCGGTCACCATGCCGCCACCAAACTCCCGGTAGTTGCGCCAGTTGGGAAACACATCTTTCGAGAGCGGTGGGGCTAATTCCGAGTTAAAGGCAACGGGTTCATTGGGGCCGAGCCACTTGCTCCAGTCCAGCCCATCGGGAATGGGCTCGGCGGGCAGATCGTAAGCCGTTGGTGGCGGGCCGACGTTCACTTTAATGGTTTTTACCTCGCCGATGTAGCCATTGCGAATCAGCTCGGCCGTTTGCCGGAACTCCGGCCACGACCGCTGCATGCTCCCCGTCTGAAACACGCGATTGTATTTACGGGCCGCGTCGACCATCGCCCGGCCTTCTTTCACGGTCAGGGCCAATGGCTTTTCGCAGTAAATATCTTTCCCTGCCTGAGCCGCCCGAACGGCCATAGCCGCGTGCCAGTGGTCGGGTGTGGCGATCACGACGGCGTCGACATCTTTCCGGGCCAGCAGTTCCCGAAAATCGGTATAGACCGGAATATCGGCGTATTTACCGGATTGAGGATTCTTTTCGTAATGAGCTTTGATCCGATCCAGACCTTGCTGCGCTTTGGCTTTGTAGACTTCGCTGATGGCGATGATCCGGGCTTCGTTCGTACCCAGAAACGACGACATCAGGCCTTTCCCCTGCTTACCGGTACCGATAAAACCCAGTGAAATGACATCGCTGGGTGCCAGGTATTTGGTGCCGTCGGGACGTTTGCCGCCCAGTACAAAGCGGGGAACGATCATAAAACCGGCCACAGCGGTGGCGGCTTTTTCAACGAAATCCCGGCGGTTAATGGTGTTGTCTTCTTTCATGTGTGTAGCGGCAAAAGATTAGGTTATAAACACAGAGAACACAAAGAATAGTTGTTGATTACTAGCCATTTAATCTTTATGTTCTCTGTGTTCAATTAACTTTATAGGAATACTGACCAGGATGCACCGACGGTTGGTGCTACACAAATTCCTACTTCAACGTCGTTGTGGGCAGGAGTTGTTTTTCCAGTTCGTCGATTGTCCAGGCTCCGCGCGAGGATGCGTAGGCTTCCCGTACTTTTTTAACCTCTTCAGGCTGTACCACCGCCGATTGCCGCCCTTTTATGGCGCGGGTCGATGTACCGACAAATTCGTAGCGGATGTAACTGGCAACCGAAGCAATCCATTCGTCGGTGTTGTCTTTCATAGAGGCCATTTCGCTGGGGTACTCTTTCCCTTCAATCGGGCCTTTCAGGCCGTGCAGCAAAATCCGAATGGCGTAGTCCCGGTCGTTGTTCACGTGTCTGGCTCCCCGTAGGGCCGGTGCCGCGTTGGTGGGCAAGCCGTTGCCATCGCCCCCGTGGCAGGGCGAACACATGCCTTTATAGATCTCACCCCCGCTCACGATCAGCTTCCGATCGGCTGCGGTAAATGCCCCCAGTTTCATGCCGTAAACTTTGGCATCTTCGTTACGGTCGATGCTGTTTTTGGCGCGGGCCAGCATTTCGTTTCCCGAATTCCGGGCCAGAATATCCTGAACCAGTTGCCGGGCCAGCTCATTCTTATTGGCTCCCAGCGATAAAATCAACTGCGTTTTCACGTCGTAATTTTCATCATTCACCAGACGGCCTACATGGGCAATCATGTCGCCGTCATTCTGTTTGAGATAACGTTCGCTGATCCAGACAGCCGCCCGTCGCATTTGCGCATCGGTATCTTTCAGAGCCGTATAGAGCATATCTTTATCAATGGCCTCCAGGCCTTCCAGCGTCCATAATGCGTGCAGGCGGCCTAGCGCTGAAGCCCCTTTCTGACCGCCAGCCATCTGTTTCAGCGTCGGAACAACCGACTTATCGCCGAGGAGTATGATCTGCTTCTGGGCATTATCCCGCCACCAGCCATTTGGATGATCCAGGTGTTTCACCAGATCGGCCGCCGGAACGTCGAGCATCTGGGGTTTAGGACCGGGTTTATAACCGTCGTGTACCAAACGCCAGATTCGCCCCCGCTGGTTGACTTTCGCGATGCCATACTGGTCGATTTTATTCCGAAGGAACGTCCCCTTTTTCGTCCAATTGGATTCCTGAATAATCCCCCGGTTCATGTCGATGATATACAACAGACCATCGGGACCGGTGTAGGTATTGACGGGCCGGAAGAAGAAATCGGTGCTGGCGATAAATTCCTTGTGTTTATAGACATTCTCCAGGTAGGTCTTCCCGTCCCGGTTCACGACTTTGGCCCGGCGGATAATCCGCGCGACGGGTTCGTTGATCAGGTAATCGCCCACCAGATCGGCCGGAAGGCGGTCGCCCCGGAAGATAGACTGGCCATTTCCCGACGTAAAGTGATTCAGCGTACTGTCCGGACGTAAGCGGGGCGGACCACCCTGCACTTCGGGATTGGAAATCCGCGACCAGACGGGGCTGAAGGTTTCTTCGTTGTAGGCATCAGCGAACTCCAGCGCCCCATATTTCGGGTTGATCTGGAAGCCCGATCCGGCGTTTTCGCCCCCGCCCCGGCTGTAAAACAACCGACCGTAGTTATCGTGCGTCAATCCCCACTGGCCATTGGAGCCGCTATGCAGAGAATCGGGCTTGAGCATCCCGCCCACATACCGGAACCGGATGGGATCAACGGTCTGGTAGATGTAGTTGTCCAGGTTCCAGACCAACCCGCTGCGCTGGTGTTCGAGGTTGCCGGGGGCCACCTTCCCAACGGTATACACGGCCCGTTTTTCATCGGCAACGCCATCGCCGTTGGTGTCTTTATAGCTGGAAATATCGTAGGTATCGGTTTCGTTCACCAGCAGTTCGTGGTTGACACACAGGATCATACGCGGCAGCATCAGGTCTTTGATGAACACCGAGCTTTTGTCCATTTTGCCGTCGTTGTTGGTATCTTCCAGCAGCATCACCCGGCTTTTTTTGTCCTTCGTACCGGTGCCGTCGGCGTCCTGCGTATAGGTTTCCATCTGGGCCACATACATACGGGCGTTACCGTCCCAGGCAATGGCCACGGGTTCAGTAATCATCGGCTCGCTGGCCACCAGTTCCATATGATAACCGGGGGGCAGCACAAACGCCTGCTGGCTTTGCTCGGGCGTTAAGGCCGTGACGGCAAACGGCGCCAGCGGCAGTGTGGTATCTTTATCGACGGCAGAAGCAGCCGCCACCGAAGCGGAGCTACCAGCTGGCGTGTTCGTTGCCATCTGCACTTTACACGCATAGATAAACGCGGATAAAGCCATCGTGCCAATCATCAATCGGTTACGCTTCATGCTAACAAGTAGTTGGTCTAGGGTTTAGTAAATCGGAAGAACGAATAGCTGCAAACGCTGCTCAGCGCCGTCAGCAAATGCCAAATCGAATGTCCTTGTATCAATGAATGCGGGTCGCAGCCAATTTTCTGCACATCCAGGGTGCGAAATCGAACGGCAACCACCATAAGCACCAGGCTGGCAATGGCTAACAGAATCGAGCGTTTTCTCCTGAACTGGAGATAATTTACCGCAATACCTACCAGCAGGGCCAGAATTAGTGAAGGCAACAAAACACTGCTGGAAATCAGTAAAGCAATTTTCAAAAACAGGAGTACAACAATGACTAAAGCAATGACCCAGACGTTTTTAACGGGTTGCGTCAATCTAATTTTATACAACACATGATACAACGCTATACTAACCAGAACGAGTGTAATACCATACGTGCCGTTCATATCGACCCGCTGGCCTATCCACGTCAGCGATGCGTGAAAAAAGGCGCTGCCAAAACTCAGGTAAATAAAGCAGATGCCCATCAGGGCCGAGAGCGCGGGAAACGATTCCAGCCGGTTCTGAATTTTCAGCCCCTGGTGTTTATGATCGTCCATAGCGATTTGCAGAATCAGTACGCCAAAGTAGAAGTACGCCAGATTGGAATACGTATTCATGGGCTGGTGAAAGAACCGGGCCACATGGTTGAATTCGCAGTATTCGACCACCAGCGCCGATTTGCTCACCACCATCCCGGCCCAGACTGCTCCACTGAAAAACGAATCGAGCCCCCACCAGATAACGAGCATGCCCAGCGTGAGAAGAAACGAGCGAATCAGGAGTTTAGTGATCGTTTGGGAGGGCATATGTAAGCCGTTTGAAAAAATGGTGTGCTTATAGTTGAAAAGAGCGAAACAAGCCATCTCTACCCCATAGCCTTACGCACAAAAAAGCCTCCCGGTTTAGGCGGGAGGCATGGTCAAGATAAGGTGAAGTCCAGCCTTACTTGATCAATGGATTGTTGGTCAGCTCGACATCGGGTATGAAATACGTGAATCGAGCAATGCTTCCGCCGGTGGGTGTTTTACCGGCCGCTTTCGCCAGCGCATCGGCCCGGCCGGTACGCACCATATCCCACCACCGTT
Source organism: Spirosoma pulveris (assembly GCF_054781875.1). Lineage (NCBI taxonomy): Bacteria > Pseudomonadati > Bacteroidota > Cytophagia > Cytophagales > Cytophagaceae > Spirosoma > Spirosoma pulveris. Next base: position 270,265 of record NZ_BAAGTO010000004.1, on the reverse strand, counting down.
TGCATTCATACATGAATTCATAGCCCCGCTCCTGGAAGATCAGATCGTCGAAAGTCGCTTTGGTGAGGCCAGTCGGGAAGTCGGCCACGGTGCTGGCGCGGGCTAAATCGACACCATAGGCGCGCCGTCGTACCTGATTGACGGCGTCGTAGGCTGCGTCCGTTGGTCCGTTGAGCTGATTCTCTGCTTCGGCAAAAATCAGGTAGGCTTCGGCAAAACGGTACAGGTAAAAATCGTTGCCCGAAGCGGTTTCTTCCGGGGCGGCTCCGTCGCGATACTTACCGAACATAAAGGCCGCATCGGGAATCATATTGGCCCTGATTTTTACGCCATTGATCGTAATGGAGTCAATCAGGTTCCAGCTTCGGCGCAAATCTTTCCGGTCCCAGTTCCGAATCAACGGCGCGTTCCGAACCATAAGCGCCGAAATACCCCGGGCGGCAAGCCCCGCCTGTAGTGCACGGCCTTCAAAAGCGTAAGTCGGCAGGAACGAACCCAGCGCTTTTTGCTGCGAAAATTTAATGGCAAAGATTTCTTCGGAATTGGTTGGTGCCGAAGGGGAATAGAGCGTTTCCAGCGACCGGACCAGATCGTAGCCGTATTTGGCTTTGTTATCGATCACCTCTTTGGCTTTGGTGCGGGCGTTGGCGTACTCTTTATTCCAGAGGTAAATTTCGGACAGCATCATTTTAGCCGCGCCCTGGGTAGCCCGTCCGGTGCTGGCATCCACTACTTTCAGCGGCAACGCCGTTTCGCAAAACGCCAGGTCTTTGATGAGCTGGTCGATGATCACTTTCGAATCAGACAACGGCAGGGCCGTATCGTTGGAGTTCGCAATAGGCGTCAGGCGTAGGGGTACGGCACCGAACATGCGCGTCAGCCACCAGTAGCAGGTTGCCCGAATAAACAGGGCTTCGGCCTTGAACGGGGCTTTGATGTCCGTTGCCAGCGTCTTGTCGTCCTCAATGGTCTTCAGGATCAGGTTTGCCTTGCCGATGGCTTCGTAGAAAGTGGTCCAGCGGGCAGTATTATCTCCACGCTGCGGCTCAAAATTGTAGTTCATGTAGTTGGTACCACCGCCTGCGGGCAACTGGCAGTACTCGGCGCACCCTTCCACGTCGCGCGTGAGGGTCGACTCCCAAAGCCGACCTCTCGAACGGGAAAGCGGCTCGTAGGCCCCGATGACGAACGCATCGAGCAGGGGCTTATTCAACACAGCAATCTGGTATTTGGCGGGGGGTACTTCGTCCAGTAATTTTTCGCAGCCCGACAAAACGCCCATCAGGAAAACCAGGGTGAGGGGGAGAATGTATGTATGTTTCATTGCCTGAATGTCAGTTAAGATTAAAGACTGATTGAAAGACCCAGTGTGACGGATTTAACGCCGGGATAAGCCCCGTTATCGACGCCCTGCTGCAGCGAATTGCCGCTAAAAGCATTCACTTCGGGATCGTATCCTTTGTACTTCGTCAGGGTAATCAGGTTCTGGCCGGACAGGTAGACGTTGGCCGCTTTGACAACTTTCTGGTTGCCCATCGGGAGCCGGTAATCCAGCCGGATGTTTCGCATCCGTATGTAGGCTCCATCTTCCAGAAACAGTTCCGACCGTCGGTGAATGTCCGATGCTTTGGGGTTCGGGTAGTAGTCGTAGATGTTGGCAACCCGGTTGTAGGCGGGCGTGGGTGTCGCCGACGTAAACAGCAGCTGATTGTCGATAATGTTGCCCTGCACACTCGACCAGGTCATGGTGAAGTTGACCCGCTTATAGCGGATGCTGTTCGTAACGCCAATGATCGAGGTTGGGTAGGGGCTGCCCAGCAACTGGTTATCCCGGCCGTCAATAATACCGTCGTTGTTCAGGTCTTCGAAAGCCAGTTCGCCTTTGGCATCCATCCCTTTCGTTTTCGGGCCATAGAACGCCGAAAGCGGGTCGCCGGGGGTGATTCGGGAATTGCCGGAACTGAACGGCAGGTTGTTTTTGGTGGCAACGACTTTGTTTTTATTGATCGACAGGTTGGCGTCGATCATCCAGCGGAGGTCGTTGGTGTTCAGAATATCGGCACCTAACTCCAGCTCGAACCCTTTGTTCTGCACCTCGCCCACGTTGTCGATGATAGTGTTGTACCCCGTTGACGGTGCCAACTGAACGGTGGCGAGCAGCGATCGGGTATTCTTGACGTAGAAGTCCAGCGACGCCCGGAACCGGTCGTTGAGCAGCCCGGCATCGAGGCCTATGTTGCTTTGCGTGGTGGTTTCCCAGGTGAGGTTGTCGTTGGGCAGCGTGGGCGAAAGGCCAACCGCTAACCCCGAACCGGCTCCCTGCGCCGTGTTGATGATGTTGCCAACCAGCAACGATTGGTAAGGCTGAATGGCGGGGTTACCCGATTGGCCCCAGCTGCCGCGTACTTTCAGGTTAGACAGGGCGCTGAACTTCTTAATAAATGCCTCTTCCGACGCTCTCCAGGCCAACCCTACCGACGGGAAAATACCGTACTTGTTGTTTTTACTGAAGACCGACGCGCCATCCCGCCGAAGACTGGCTGAAAATAAGTACCGGTCGTTATAATTTAAACGCAACCGGCCAAATGCCGAAACGAGGTTGTTCTTAACAATGTCGGTTACGGGTTTGGATACACTACCTGCCGCCGAAAAGTTATAGTTTTTCAAATCGTCATTAATGTATTTCGATCCCAGTAACTGGATAAGGTCCTGCTGGGCCGCCTGAACCGATCCGCCGACAACACCCTCGAAATCGACCTTCCCGAATTTCTTTTTGTATTCCAGAAAATCTTCGGCGACGACATTGATGGAGTTGGTCGTTGTCAACTGGCCAATGCCCACGCCGGAGCTTAACTGCGCCAGAACAATCGGGAAATACAAGTCGCCACGGGCCGTAAAGTAGTCGGCCCCGAAACGCGTGGTGTTCGTTAAACCCTCAATCAGCTTGATGCTGAAATCCATCCCGCCCTGAAAACGGGTTACGGTATTCCGATCCAGCGACTCTTTCGTAAAAGCCAGCGGGTTTTCTACGTCGATGCCGCTGAACGAGAACGGACGCGGGTTGCCGTAGGTCCCGTCCGCATTATACGTTGCTACCGTAGGCGAGGCCAGTACCATAGCCCCAACGCCGTTTTTGCCCATATAACGAGTAGGCGAGTTATCGGACGATGAGAACCCGTTCGACTGGGTCCGGGCGACGGTCATATACGTCCGCAGGCTCACCCGTGAGTTCAGTTGGGTATTCAGATTGAAACGCAGCGAGCCCCGGAAGAAGTTGGTGGCCAGAATGATGCCGGGCTGGGTCAGGTAGTTACCCGATACGTAATACTGGGTTTTATCGGTGCCGCCCGAGAAACTCAGCGTATGGTTCTGCTGCAAAGCCGACCGCACCACCTGATCCTGCCAATCGGTATTGGCGTTGGTGGCGTTGGTCACCTCCGCCGGAATCGCCAGGTTCGAGTTGGTGTAGTATCGTTTAACGAAATCCAGGTATTGTGTTCCGTTCATCAGATCCAGCTTTTTCTGGATGGTCTGATTGGTAAAACTAGCGTCGTAAGTGATTCTATTCTGGCCCGCTTTGCCGCTTTTGGTGGTAATCTGCACCACGCCATTGGCCCCTCTCGACCCGTAAATAGCCGTTGCCGAAGCATCTTTCAGCACTTCGATACTTTCAATGTCACTCGAATTGAAGGCCGACAGGCCATTAAGTGCCCGGTTATCGTTGTTGTACTGCGGCACACCATCAATAACAAACAGCGGCTCATTGCCCCCCGCAATGGACGTTACGCCACGCACCCGAATGGAGACACCGGCTCCCGGCTGGCCCGAACTCTGCTGCACCTGCACACCGGTCATGCGGCCCTGCATGGCGCTTTCTACACTGGTAACGGGCATTTCCTGAATAGTCGCCGATTTAATAGCTGCCGACGAACCGACGAACTCAGCCCGTTTCTGATTTCCGTAACCCGTTACGACTACTTCTTCCAGTGCTTTCGTATCGGGCTTGAGGCTAACGTTCAGCACCGTTTGGTTACCTACTTTAATCTCTTCTTTGAGGTAACCGACAAACGAGAACACCAGCACATCGCCCGTATTGACGTCAAGGCTGTATTTACCACTGATATCGGTCGTGACGCCGGTTGTGGTCCCTTTTTTCAAAATACTCACGCCCGGCAAACCAGCGCCATTCTCATCGGACACTGTACCGGAAATTTTCTGTAAAGCACTGTTAGTAAGCCAATTGGCAGACTTACCGGCGAATGAGACCTGTAGTTGAGCCACAAAAATCATCGCCCACAGAACACCCGCAACGAGCATCCTGCTTCTGTACCGTAAAAGGTTAGACATAAGGTAAAAGGTTAGAAATGGTAGAAAACTTGAAGAAGAAGCAAGCTGTCAGACTGCATAGCGGGTAGCAACTAATGACAGCCAAAACCGTAACCAATACATATTGAAACAATCCTATCAGTCAACCAAGCGCATCTTTATATAGACGTTACCATTTTTGACATACAGGTTACTGAAAATAAGTATTTATACGGATATGTTTTAAGTAATTCTAACCTTTTTGTCTGGGATATTATCAATAAATTATTGATTTATTTATTTATGCAATCGTTACCGGTAACGTTCCCGGAGCTATATATACCTGTATACATTTAAAAAGAAAATCACTTCCCGGACCTAAGTGGTTTCAGAAAGTGATTTTTTTACACAATAGCAACAATATTAAACTGCCGCTAAGACAATCCTGGCCTGCTTACTTCTCGAAATCATCTTCAAGCAATTGTTTCTCTGTCAAGACGCCACTCCCGGCGGGTTTGCGCTCTCGCATTTTTTTGACATCAGCGGCTGAAACCCGTTTCCCTTCTTTCGCCAGGGCGTTTTGGGTATATTGAATAATGTCGACAATGTCCTGATCGCTAATATCCTTGTTATTAAGCAGGGCGGGCATCTCGTTGTTCAGCTGGTAGAGTTTACCGTTCACGTGAATCGGTCCGCTGACGCCGTGGAGAATGATGGAAGCCAGCCGCTTCATCGACCCGTCGATGTACTCGGAGCCTTTGAGGGGCGGGGCCAGATCCTGAATCCCTTTTCCATCAGCCCCATGGCAGGTCGCGCAAATGGTTCGGAACAGTTTCAAGCCTTTTGTGCGGTTATCGACCTCGTTGACTTCGACCACATAAATCGAGTTCATCTGCTTTTTCAGCCGATTATTGATGGTCTGCGTCAGGTTATTTTTCAGAAAATCGCTCGGATTCATCGATGCCAGAAACACCTCTTCTTTTCCATCGAGGCCGCTGGTCAGGGCTTCCTGAACAACTTTCTGCGTCGCGTATTTTTTGTCTATTTCCGACAGAATGGGCAGGAAGGTATCATCCGACAGCTTCAGCCACGGGTTCAGCGCCATCGACAGGTATAGGTCGATCGTTTCGTTGTTCCGAGCCAGTAGTTCGGTGCTCATGGTCTTCATGCTGGCTACCCGTTGTGGTGTGGCGAATCGCTCCAGAAGGCCCAGGGCGTGCGCGATGGTTTCGGGCTGCTTCGACTGCTTTACAATGGCGCTCAGATTATCGAACGTAAGGGCGTTCAGACCATCCAGCACGTACAGTGCATGAATCGCCGTTGATAATTCGTTTCCGCCTTTGCTCAACGCGAGCAATTGATTGACAACCGTCAGGTCTCTCTTTTGAATCAATACCTGTTGCGCACGATCCCGTAGCCAACCGTTGGGGCTACTGAGCAAGGCGACTAACTGCGCCGTCGTCGCCCTGGTGAAATCGGGGACTGGATTGAGTTTGTTGGCTTTGCTCGTTATTTTCAGAATACGGCCCGCGTTCTGGAGCGTATCCAGTTTTTTACTGGCCAGTTGTTCGCTCAGGTATTGCGAGATATACGCCTTGTGCTGGATGATGCCCCGGTGCATGTCAACCACGTAGATAGCACCATCGGGGCCATCGAACAGGTTTACGGGCCGGAATCCCTCATCCGTCGAGGCTATAAACTCTTTACCCTCCGTTGCCTGACTGGCCGTGGTTTGAAGCCCTTTGAAGGTCAGAATGTTCCGTTTGATCAGGTTGGCTTCGGGCACGCAGACGAACGCATTCTGATTGAAGCCGTCCGGAAACGCACCACCTCGATACACCAGCGGACCGCAGGCCGCCGTCACTTCTTTTAGTATTCCCTTCTCGTCCAGCACACCCGTTTGGTAGCCTCGGTTGACGGACGTTTGGTGAATGGGATATACCCGATTGCTAGCCAGACGCTGATGCTCCGAGATAACGGGCTTAAAGTATTTGTTTCGGATTACTTTGTTGGGCAACACGAAATCGCCCTGCAAATTGGTGGAGTTGTTGTTGTAATAAAGCCGCCCGAAATTATCTCTCGTGATGCCCCACTGCCCCCGGTCGGTGGTCGGTTCTTTCACCCATTTGCCGTTTTTCAGCTGATACCGGAAGTTATAATTGGCGTTATAAATCCAGTTATCCATGTTCATCATCAGCCCGTTCGACGAGTGCTCCACGTTGCCGCCTTCGGCATAAATGGGATCGACCAGTGTTTTTTTGCCTGGCTTGTCGTTGACGATCTCAACGAACCACAGTTTGGGACCATCGACATACAAGAGTCCACCGTACACGTACGCCAAGGCTCTTGGCAGCACGAGTTTATCCAGAAACACTTTAGCATGGTCGGCCACGCCATCTTTGTTCCGGTCTTCCAGAATAGTGATTCGGCCGGTGGGTTCTTCCTCACCAATTCCTTCCAGATTGGGCATGTAGCCAATCATTTCGACCACCCACATCCGACCTTTGTTGTCGAAATCCATGCTGACGGGGGCTTTCAGCAACGACTCCGACGCAATGAGTTTTAGCTCGAATCCATCTTCCACCCGATAATCATCGAGCGAAAAAGCAGGTTTGGTGCCAGAGATTTGTTGAAAACCAACCATACCACTGGCAAGCAATACTAAGGAGGCAACTGCTAACGTAAAGCGTTTTGTCTTAGCCATATTTATTGAGTATTCGTCTGTTTATTTTTCCGGAAAGACTCGCAATATCACAACACCGTGATGATGGATTTCGGTTTTGATTGAATCTGTAAAATTGCCAAAAATCTGCTGACGCCACACATCGTGCAGCTGGTAATGCGTAAATATCATTCGGTATAGATGTTATGCGTGTAGATTGATCCTGTTGCAACCCGCTACTCCGACTTCCCGGCCGGACGCTCGCGAACACCTACTTTCTGCGCCCAGCTATCATAGTCGGCGCGCAGACTGGCTACGAGCTGGGGTTGTTTTTTGGCTAAATCGTTGGTTTCGCAGGGGTCGGCTTTGAGGTTGTACAGCTCCCAATCGGCGTCTTCGGTATCTTTCACCAACTTCCAGTCGGCTTTGCGGATGGCCTTGTTGCCTTCGTGTTCCCAGCAATAGGTGCGCGGTTCAGTCTTTTTGTTAGCCCACAGATAGGACAGACTCTTACCCGGCAAATCGCTGGCTGGCGACGCTTTGTTGGGAACGCCCGCCAGTTCAAGGCTGGTGGGCAGCAGGTCCATAACGTGGCCGACGCCCTCAACGTAGCCCGTTTTTGGCAAGATGCCGCGTGGCCATTGCATAATGCAGGGTGTAATCATGCCGCCCTCGTGCAGGAATCGCTTGTATTTCCGAAACGGCGTAACCGATACGTTGGCCCAGGGCGTATCATACGTGACGTACGAGCCGCGCTCGCCAATCTTTTTGGTGGGGTCGTTCAGCTTCCGGCTTTCCATATTTTCGTTGGAACTCCCGTTGTCCGACATGAACACGATGAGCGTATTGTCGTACTGCCCGTTGGCTTTTAAGGTCTTGATGAGCCGACCGATATTCTGGTCCATCCGGTCGATCATGGCGGCATACACGGCCATTTTCCGAATCCACTGTGCTTTATCGGTGGCTGATTTCCAGGCGGGTACATCGGCAGGGCGGGGCGTCAGTTGGTATCGCTTGTCGATCAGCCCGAGCTGTTGCATTTTTTGGTAGCGCCGGGTACGGGTCACATCCCACCCCTGCGCGTACAGTTTTTCGTATTTGGCGATATCCGACTCGTAAGCGTGCAGCGGAAAATGGGGGGCGGTGTAGGCCAGATACATAAAAAAGGGTTTGTCGGCCTGTTGCTGCTTCTGCTGGTTGAGGTACTGAACGGCATAATCCGTGAAGGCGTCGGTCATGTAAAAACCGTCGGTTGGCGGGGTAAACTCTTGATTATCAAGCACGACGAACCGCTTGCCTTTTTCGGCCGGGACGATTTCGTAATAGCTCGACGCGCCGGAGATCAGGCCGAAATAATGGTCGAAGCCGCGTTTCAGGGGCCAGTGTTCGGGCCGTTCGCCCACGTGCCATTTGCCGAGCATGTAAGTACTGTAGCCTGTTTCTTTCAGCCGTTCGGCAATGGTCGGGTAACGCGCATCCAGAAATCCCTGATAACTCCCCGGCTGAATAGCCGCATTGGGCATCGTAACCATCAGGCCCATGCCGACGGTATGCGGGTACTGCCCCGTCAGCAGTGAGGCCCGGGTTGGGCAGCAGCGGGCGTTGTTGTAAAAGCTCCGCAGCTTGATGCCGCCAGCCGCCAGTTTGTCAATGTTCGGCGTGTTGACTTCACCCCCATAGCAGCCAATATCCGAAAAACCCATGTCATCGGCCAGAATGAACAGAATATTCGGGCGTTTGACAGATTGTCCAACCGCTGGCTTACCGCTCGTGAAGAGCAGTAGAACCAGAAAAAGCAGCAGCCAGCTTTGCGGCCGGAACTGTATCATCTTACGTTCGGAGTTTTTTATAATTCTCACAGTAGTTGACGTGAATTATGGCTGATCTAAAAAGTTAATTATGCTCCCTTTTGTCATCCCGAGGCACGAGGGATCTTCGGTAATAGAAGGCATTGTTAGCGTTTACCGAAGATCCCTCCTGGCCGCACCGGCGGACCGGTCGGGATGACAAAAGCCAACTCATCACCTGACCCCGGCGAAAAGCTGGTTGTTGGCTTTTTGCAATCGGTGAATCGTGTTCTGCACCTTGCCTTTAAAGAGGTGCCCTTTCGCATCCGTCACCGAATAGGCAATGGTCATGATGTCGGTGGGTTTTATGTCGGGGAGCATAAGTTTCACGGTCTTTTTATCCTGACTCAATTTCACATTGGCAATGGTCATCGTCTGCGTGTTGTATCGGTCTGACCCATATTTCCGGCTCCTCCGAATATCCCAGCACTGTACGGTATAATTTCCGGGATTACGGCTATTTTTCTCGTCCAGCTCGCTGGCAAACGTCAGTGTAACGCCATCGGCTTCGGCCCCCAGCCGAGTGGGCAGCGGGACGGGTTTTCCAGTATAGCGAAGCCGGTAGAAATCGCCCCCTTTAATCGTTTGCGACGTCCCCCAGGCCGACATGCCACAGGCATACAGTTGCCCGTCGGCGGGGTTGAAGCGCCCGCGCATGATGCCGGTGCGGAATTTAACGCCCGGCAGGTCGATTACGCCACCCTGTTTCTGGCCGTTCACGTCCTGGGGCAGCACCAGCTGAATCTTGCCATAGCCGTATGAAAAACTGAGCAGGCTACCGTTCAGCGGGCCCCATTTCTTACTATCCACCCAGAGCAACTCCGACGGCGACCGGTCGAACTCCATATCGATCCAAACCAGCGGCTGCTCCATAGCCGCTTTGGTCGAGTCGTTGGGCGGGTTGTAGCCCCACATATTACCGTAGAATTTTCCCTTGCCGTCAATCCAGTTGACGCGGTTCATGGGGTTCCAGTAGCCTTGCTGATCGGTCACGATGAAACTACCGTCGGGGTTGATGCATACGCCATTAGCGGCCCGGAACCCAGTGGCAATAATTTGTGTAGTAGCGCCGTCTTTGCTAACTTTCAGCAGGGTTCCGTGCTGGGGAATCAGGGCTTCGCGGGCGTGACGGCCACTTTTGGCGTAATACAGGTTCCCTTCCCTATCAGCCTGCAAGCCCATAGCGAATTCGTGAAAATGATCGGTTACCTGATGATCGTGGTTGAAGCTTTCGTAAAAATCAGTCTCGCCATCGCCGTTCAGATCGCGGAGTAGCACCAGTTGGTCACGGCAGGTAACGTATATTTTTTCGTTCAGTACTTTAATGCCCAGCGGCTGGAAAAGCCCGGACGCGATGCGCTTCCAGCCAAGCCGCCCCCTGGCATCGGTCAGGCCCGTAACCCGCCACACGTCGCCATCCGTGGTGCATAAAACCGCCACATTGGGGTTCCTCATGAAGTCGATACCACTGAGCTTCATCCGCGACTTCCACGGATTGTCGTAGGGTGGCGACAGTTGATCGACGGCAAACAACCCGTCGTTTTTCCCCGGCGTAATGGTCGTGTAAAGCGTTTGCGGGTAGTGCGGCTTCCCGCCTTTGGTGTACCTATCGAGTGATTCGGGTTTGGGTGAACGGGCGGCAAACTCGTTCAGGGGTTTACTGCCGGACCGGGCCATGAACAGCTTGACGGTCGTTTTCGCCGTAGCCGAAAGCTGTAGCACAACGTACCCGTCCTCCTCTTTCAGCGATGCACCGGTACCGATGACTGCCACGTTAGTGCCCGCCCGCGCCACTCTGGTTTTGAGCCGCTGCTGCGCCGGATTGATGGTCAGGGTTCGGGTAAAAACTGGTTGCCCCTCCACTGTCTCCATCCCCAGCTTTTCCAAAATAGCGGCCTGACCGACGCTGTAAGCAATAATGACCGCATTCCCGTAATGATACAACCCTTTATAGTTGGCCCACGTTTTGGGTAACGGCCCAAACTGGCGACCGTCCCGCGCCGTAAATCGAGGGTCGTCGAACGAGTCGGTAACGGGATTTGCCCAGCCCGGCCCAACGGGGGTTTCGAAGTGCAGCTGGCCGATGGTTCGGGGGTAGGTTTCGTGATTATCGTTGAGCAGAATACCCTCCCAGTCGATAAACCCTTTGCCCGTCCAGCCACCGGCAACGCGCATAACATCGTGGTCGAAGATCATCCAGGCCTTCCCGGCCGATACGCCACCAACTCCGGTATCGACCCGCACGGCAATGCCTTTATAGGCAAAATTATTCTTCCGGTAATATTCATCCGCGTAGGGCACGGGCCGTGGCGAGTGAAACCGTTTGATGCCCGTTGCCGAATCGGCCAGCTCGTAGGTGTTGATGAAGAAATTCCCGTAATCCATGTCCGACCACGGATGATACGGCTGCACGGCAGGCCCTTTCGACGTTCCTTTTGGCAGGCTGGCGAGGTAGCCGGGCGTTACGCGCAGGTATTGCCCGGGGTTCTTTTCCTTGACGAAATTCTCCCGGATATACCCGATTACGTCGTACTTCTCCTGCGGGCTGAGCGTCATCTGGGGCGGCATGGATCCGTATCCTTTGGTAATGGTCTGATACATCGAAAACGGGTCGTATCCTGCCTTGAACCGTTGCGCCCAAAACTTATGCGACATGGGAATCGACCCTTCCGACTCCGGATGGCCGTGGCAATTGATACAGATCGCATTATAAATCCGCTCGCCACGGGTAAATCCGTCCCGGTCGAAATCCGCAAGTAACCCGGCATGGTCGAGGTTGGTTTCAGAGTTGCTCACTTCCTGATCTGTCAGAATGTAGGAAACGGTGGGCGGCTTGTAGGCAACGGCAGGTTCTACCGGCCGTCGGGCGGTTATCCGATAGGTTTTTGTGGCCGACGAAACGGTACCCGTAAACGTATCGCCGGAAAACGCGCCGGTTAGCTGGTAGGCTGTTTTTCGAAGCATAAAGCGGCCATTCAGCGTGTTACCCTCAATCGTCAACGGTTGTATGGGGATGGCTCCGTATTCAAATGAGCGTAAAACGCCGATGTAGGTCGCTTCTTTTCGGCTCAGCGTCAGAGTGCCGGAGAGTTCTTCGTCCAGCTTGATGGTGTATTCCCACGCCCCCTCAATGGGGTCCGCAACGAACCCGGCCAAACAAATAGCCAGCATGAACACTACTAAACCCGCTGCCGTATTTCGCTTCATAAGGACTAAGGCTTAATTATTTTATGAGTCTTTTGTCATCCCGACGCAGGAGGGATCTTCGGTAGAAGTAAAAAATAGTCCGCCTAGCGAAGATCCCTCCTGCGTCGGGATGACAAATTCATCTCACCTATTTTCACCAAACTTCATCGTCTTGCAGCCTCCGACGACATCGAGACGGGTGCCTGCTCGGGTTTGCTGCCCCAGGCTTTGTTCGGTTTGTCGCCCATTTGCAGGGTCAGCGTGCCGCCGTTGACGACCGTTTCGTGCAGCATCCAGGGCCGGTCGAGGGCCTTCCCATTCAGTTGCGCCGACTGAATGTAGAGGTTCTGCGCCGAGTTGTTCTTCGCGTCGATCACAAACTGTTTTCCTTTGTAATATTTCGGATTGAGCTTGATCGTGATCTTGTCGAAAATCGGGCTGCTGATTTCGTAGAAAGGTTCGGGCGTGGTGCCGCCGTTGGTCGAGAACAAGCCCGTTTTGAGCAGCACCGACAGGCTTCCCATCAGCCCCTGATCTTCGTCGCCACTGTAGCCGTAATCGGGGGAGAGGCCGCTGTATACTTTCTCGACGACCTGCCGGGTCCAATATTGCGTCAGCCAGGGTGCTCCCGCGTAGTTGAAGAGGTGCGCCGTTTGAATGCTGGGCTGATTACCGTAGTTGAGAAATACCCGGCGCAGTTCTTCCAGCGTCTCTTTGTCGTGCGACTTGCCCGACACAAAGTCATGCTGCTGCGCTTTCTCGAACGAGCTGTTCAGCTTAGCGGTAAAGGCTTCCCGTCCGCCCATGAGGGTAATCAGCCCCTGTACATCATGCGGCACAAACCAGGTATACTGGGCCGCGTTGCCCTCTTCCCAGCCGTTATCGTAGCGCAGAATATCGACCGGTTCGGCCCATTTACCACCCAGCGTTCGGTTCCACATCCAGCCCAGGTTAGGGTTCCAGATGTTTTTATAGTTCTGCGCCCGTTTCATAAACAGGGTATAATCGTCGGTTTTACCGAGCGATTTGGCCATCTGCGCCAGCGTATAATCCTGATAGGCGTATTCCAGGGTCTGAGTCGAGCCGTCCTGATGGAAACCGTAGCGGGTCGTGCTCATCGGGTGGGGAACGTACCCACGATCCAGGTAAAATTCGATGCCGCCCCCTTTAAACGTGTTGTGTTCGTACCCCGCCTTGCTCATCATGCCACCGGGAAAATGGTTTTTGCGCAGACCCTCGTAGGCTTTTTCGATGTTGAAGCCCCGGATGCCCTTCAGGTAAGCACTCACAATGAAAGGCGTGGTGGAAGCACCGGTCATCACGTAGGTGTAGTTGCCGCCCGCCGGTCCACGGGGAATGAGCCCGCCATCCTGATACATCATCACCATCGAGTTGACAAACGATTCGGTAACCTCCGGGTACACCAGATGCCAGAGCGTGTTAATGGTCCACTGTGCCCCCCAGAACGAGTCGGAGTTGTGGTGATTGAATTTAGGTTTACCGTTGGCATCCAGCGGAATCTGTTTGATGCGCCGTTCGGGACCGGTCATGTCGCTGTACTTGCCGTTTACGTCGGAGATAATGCGTCGGCCTTGCAGGGCATGCCAGAGGTCGGTGTAAAAGCGGCTTCGGGTGGTGTCGCTGCCGCCCTGCACCTCGATTCGGCTCAGCCAGTTGTTCCAGTCAGAGTGGCTTTCCTGCACGGTTTTCTCGAAATCCCAGTGCGGCAGTTCGGTCTTGAGGTTTATGCGGGCCTGTTCTTCGCTGACGTACGAAATGGCGACTTTCATCTTCCGCACCTCACCCGCTTTGGTTTTAAAGCTCAGGTACGTCCCCACGCGTTCACCCTCAATCACGCCATTGATCGTTTCCAGCTTTCCGTTCCGCCAGCCCCTGAACGAATCGAACGGTTTGTCGAAAACGGCGACGAAATAAACGGGCAGTACTTTCGGTCGACGAACGGTTGACGCCATAATCGCGTAGCCTTCAATTTCCTGATTACTCACCTTTTTCACGTAGCCTTTCTGCGTATCCGACGGCCCCAGGAAGGTGGAGAAATCAAACAGAATATGGCTCTGGGCCGAAGCTGGGTATGTGTATTTGTGAAAGCCGACACGGGTGGTCGACGTCAGTTCGGCGGTGATGTTGTAGGCATCAAGTACCACTTTATGGTAGCCGACTTTTACGATTTCTTTCTGATGCGAAAACCGCGAGCCGTACTGCTCGGCGCCCAAATGCCCCTTGAACTCCCCGGTCGTTGGCATCACCGGCACGCCCGATAACTGCCAGCCGTGAATATGGCTAAAGCACTTGATACTGTCCTGATGATACCGATAGCCCGCGCCCCAGTCGGCATTGATTCCATTGTCGGGACTGAGGTTGACCATGCCAAACGGACGGGAAGCCGAGTTAAAAAAGAACCAGCGCGAATTAGCCGCATCGACCAGCGGATTAACGAGGTCGACGGGTTGTTTTTGGGCAACAGCGGCTTGTGTGAGGCTGAGCGTGGCGGTGAGGGCGAGTATATAGTGTGTACGTTTTTTCATGGTTGTAGGTTGTTTTTTTTGTCATCCCGACGTCAGGAGGGATCTTCGGTAAATGCCAACAACACCTGCTCCTAGCGAAGATCCCTCCTACCGTCGGGATGACAAAAGGAGCAGGATGACAAAGAAGCCTTTTCATTATGGCTGAATATCATCATTTAGAAATCTCCATTCGGGATTTATTGAATTGATTAAAGCCACTTTCTTTTCCCTTCTCCAGCCTTTAATTTCCTTTTCACGCATGATTGCGTTGTTTACGTACTGATGATGTTCCCAATAAATTAACCAATGACAGTAATACTTACCCGCAAATTTCTCGGATTGCCCTCTCGACTCATAGTGCTCCTGTAATCGCCTGATTAAGTCGTTTGTCATGCCTGTATACAGCACCGTTTTTTCGGGATTTGTAACGATATAGACATAGAAAGCATACTTATTCATCGTACTATGTTTTTAAAATTCTCGACTCTACTTTTTGTCATCACAAAGGATTTTTTGCCATCTCGCACTTATATTATCCGGCGTTTTTGTCATCCCGACGTCAGGAGGGATGACAAAAACGCCGGATGACAAAAAACGTGGCCTATCGAACCTCATAAGTCTTCCCTTTCTCCGTATTCAACTCAATCGTAAATCCATTTACCAAAGGCCTCTGCCCTAACTTCGTTTGGCCTTTAATGAGTGGCGTCCCGGCGTCGACAAAGCTGAATAACGGATTCACGTTTCCTGAGGCACTACTACCGGCCGGTTGCACGCTCATCTTCTCATTTGTCCGAATTCGGCAGGTGCCCCCAAGGACTGAATGCACGATGGCTTTGGTCAACTTGCCCGCCTTCCATTCCATGTCGACGGTGAAGCCCCCACGCGTTTTGAGGCCCTTTACGCTGCCCGTATGCCAGGCCTGCGGCAGAGCGGGGAGCAGATGAATTTCGCCCGCGTGGCTCTGCACCAGCATTTCGGCAATACCTGCCGTTGCCCCGAAATTTCCGTCGATCTGAAACGGCGGATGGGCGCAAAACAGGTTGGGGTACGTCCCGCCACCCGCCATATGCGTCTTCTCGGTGGTAATGAGTTTGAACAAATTCGTGAGCAGCGATAACGCGTGATCGCCATCGTGCAAACGCGCCCAGATGTTCACTTTCCAGCCCATCGACCAGCCCGTTGCACCATCGCCCCGACGTTCCATGACCCGCTTGGCCGCAGCCGCCAACTCGGGTGTCGACTGGATATTGATCTGGTTACTGGGATGCATGGCGTAGAGGTGCGAGAAGTGGCGGTGCTGCACGTCTGCATCCTCAAAATCGTCCTGCCACTCCTGCAACTGGCCGTATTTACCAATCTGGTACGGCAGCAACTGCGCTAAGTTCTGTTTGACACTAGCCGTAAAATCGTCGTTCACACCCAACACTTTACAGGCTTCGACATAGCGCGAAAACGACTCCCTCACAATGGCCATGTCCATCGTTGGGCCGGGGCTGAACGTGGCTTGCTTGTTGCCCTCGTACAGAAAATTCTGCTCGGGCGAATGACCTACCGGCGTTGTCAGGTAACCCTGCTCGTTTTTCACCAGCCAGCCCTGATAAAACTGAACCGCCCCTTTCAGAAGGGGAAACAGGTCTTTTTTCAGAAATTCCTTATTGCCACTGAACAGGTATTTCTCCCAGAAATGACTCGTCAGCCACCCGGCCGCCATGGGCCAGAAGGCGCAGTTGCAGTTGTCGATGGGTTCGGCATGACGCCAGATGTCCATGTTGTGGTGCGCCACCCAGCCGTCGTTGCCGTACATGTTCCGGGCCGTTTCGCGCCCGTTGATGGCCAGCTCCTTCACCGCCTTGAAAAACGGCTCCTGACACTCCGACAGGTTGGTTAGTTCGGCGGGCCAGTAGTTCATCTGGGCATTGATATTAATGGTGTAGCCGCCATTCCAGGGAGGTGTCATCTGGTCGTTCCAGATGCCCTGCAAGTTGAGTGGCTGACCACCCGGCCTCGACCCGGCAATCATCAAATAACGCCCGAACTGAAAATAGAGCGCCGTAAACGATGGATCTTTTCCGTTTGCAAAAAGCTCGACGCGCTGATCGGTGGGGCGTCTCGATTGCTCGGTTTCGGCCGCTAATTGAATGTCAACCCGGTCGAATAGCCTTTTGTAGTCGGCCAGATGCGTCTGGTATAAGGCAGCGTAGGGCTTTCTCGCGATCGTTTTAAACCGCTGATCGAGAATCGGTTTGGGATCAATGCCCTGGTAGGCCGGACTTTTGTCGAAGCCATTAAAGCTGGTGGCCGCTGATAGTACAAAGACCACTTCTGAGGCATCCTGAACGGTTAGCGTATTTTTGTTCCGGCTGATACGTCCGCCGGTATTGATAGCTTTTACCCGCGTTTCAAACGCCATACCCAGGCCGTTTATCTGCTGGTCGTAAAGCATGTTCTCAATGCCCGGTCTGCGTTGGCCGTTCTTCTCGTAGACTTCGGGGTATTTGTACTGATCGCCCAATTTCTCAACCTGCTCAAACGTCCGTCTCAGGCCAAAACCGGGCACTTTTCCCCGCATCGTCAGCGTGTTACCTTGTACACTGTAGCTGGCTGTTGACTCGTGGGGCGTCGATAAACGGAGCGAACAATTGATTTTACCGGGACCATTTGCCGCGAGTTTCACCACAATGACGTGGTCGGGATAGCTGGCAAAATAGGTTCTGGTGTAGGTAGTGGCGCCGACTTTGTACTGCGTCGTAGCGGTGGCCGTTGCCAGATCGAGCTGACGTTTGTAGTTTGTAATGGCCTCCTTTTTGTGGTCAATGTCGATCCAGAAATCGCCCATGGGTTGGTAGAGCTGGTGATTTCGGCCCAGCCATTCGCGGGCAATCAGCGCCTGTGCTTCCTGATACTTTTTGGCCGCCAGCAACGCGCTGACCTGCCTAAATTCCTTCCGCACATTGAGTGTTTTGTACGTCCCGGTCGGGTCGCCCGAATAAAGCGTGCCTTCGTTTAGCTGCAGATGCTCTCGGGTTGGATCGCCAAATACCATAGCACCCATGTAGCCATTCCCCAGTGGTAACGCTTCCGGCCAAACAGTCGCGGGCTTCTCGTACCAGAGTGTATGGGAAGGACTTTGCCCGAACGACTGCAAATAAGGAAGCAGCAGCAAAAAAAGTAAACGACTCAATCGACTCATGCCTGGAACAGTCAGTTTCTCCTGACAGGAGAATATAGTTAGGGATTTGGATAAGTTTGTATGGCAAACTACCCCACCCCAACCCCTCCCCTGAAAACAGGGGAGGGGCTCCGTCTGATCACTTTTAGCCCCTCCCCTTATTTCAAGGGGAGGGGTTGGGGTGGGGTAGTTTACCACAAACTCTATCATCAGCAGTTTACCCCAGGAATATACTGTGTTTGAACGGCGTGTACCCGGTCAAATAAACGGTTGGCGCATCCATCGCCGGTAACGCGCCCCGCAGCTGCACACCTTTGTGCTCCGCTTTACCCGGCCCGAACCGGATGGTATCGGCACCAACGGTATACGTGCCCGCTTCGTCGGAGAAGACAAAGGCATTGTCTTTTTTAGGGTGTTTGGTAACGCCCCCCAGCGTGCCGCCCGGCCGAAAAATCAGCTCCAAGGCTACCGGAACATTATCCGTCCCCGAGAGGTCGATGTCGATTCGCAGCCCGTTATTGGCTTCGGTGATCGTAACGGTGGTGTCAAGTTTCTGAATTTCACTTTGAGGCCGGTCGGTTCTGGGCATTTTATCCCAGTCGCCGTTAGCATCAATTTTATCGGCGGCTATGGGTTGGTAATACGGCCCCTCCAGCGACTGGCGCATCACCCAGGTATTGCCCTGCTGCTCAATTTTGGCAGGCTGAAATTGCCCCTTGCCAAAGAACGACGCAGCTACACGCATTCCCTGCAAAACGGCATTGCCTTTATGAAAGGTCAACCAGGCTGCATTATTCGACAGCAGCGTAGTATCCCACCCCTCTCGCCGGATTCGTACCACACCCGAATACGGAAAGGCTTTGGCGTAATTCGTTGGCAGCGGTTTGCTGGCGGGCAGTTCGCTCCAGAGCGTAGGATCTTCCAGGAAATAATCGAGATAACCAGCCAGCTGCTCTTTCGGTGTGGTCTTTTCAATCAGCCGACACATAGCCGCCATCTCGCCGTTTTTGTCGAGCAACGCCATGTAGCGGTAGCAGTAATAATACCGTGACATATTGCCGATCGTGCCTTTATCCTGCCGATTCGACCCTTCCGTAACCACCTCGCCATTGGGATGTACGTAATACAGGGTCATCATCAGATTCCGGCGGACGGGCTCGAACAATTCCGTTTTTTTCAGGCCACGAGCCATAATAATCAGCGACCGGTCCACAATAGGCGAATAACTGTTCGTGCTCTTTTCGTTAAACTGTCCGTCGGGGTCGATGTCGATATGTTCGGCCAGCCACTGGTCGATGCGTTTTGTATAACGTAGATCGGGGAACAATTCATTTAATTTGGTCAGCGCTGCCGAGACGACCCAGCGGTGGTTAGGTGTGTGAATGCCTCCTACAATCAGCGCATCACCAGCCCTGGTCAGAAATGTTTTCAGCAATGCCAGGGCGGTACCTGTCCCTTTCGCATTCGACTCGTTCAGGAATCTATACGCCGGAACGATATTTTCCAGCACAAAGGCCGTATCGGGTGTTGAATGGAAGTTCGTGTCGAGGTAATCGATCGTACCGTCCGAATGCTGAAATTTGAGCATACATTGAGCCGCAGCCTCAATTTCCGACAGCAGTTTGGCCGACTGGTGATAGCTTGATTCGGGCGTTGCGAACAGCATACCGGCTTTCATCAGAAACCCGCTTGTGGATTGCGGGTTCGGCATGTCGGCATCGTTCAGGTAGCCTCCAACATACGGGCTGTTCGCATCCGTCACCTTTATGAGCCCATAGTTCGGCAGTTGTCGGTCGTTGATGGCAATCCAGTCGAGCAGCCAGGCCGGTTTGCGAACTGCGCTAGCGTAAACGTCTGTAAATCCAGCTAGCGGCAAAAGGCTGAGGGACGTCGCACCAATCGTAATAAAATTCCGTCTGTCCATGGCAAAGCGTCTTGTGAATAGCAGCCCTACAATCGAGCAGGGCCTTATGAGCCAGCGTGTTATAACCCGTAATCATCCCTTCTGCTCAACCGTCAGCCAGCAGATAAGTCTTTCTATGGAGCCGTGCTTAGTTGTCAGCCCTGTTTAGCAAAGAAAGGCCACAAGGATTTCTAACCCTTTGGTTGGTTATCCACAGGGAAAAGGTTCTCAGGAAGAAAGGAGGTGTTCTATCCGGGATCGGCTCGATGGCTGAACGATCCGGCCTTACAAGTTCAACAGCCGTTTCAGGCGTTCGTAAAAGCCAGTATTGTAGAAGGTAAATGTCTTGTGCAATACGTAATTACTCAAGAAACTCACGCCCATGCCTGTCGTGTGAGCGACTAATTTATTAACATTGACAAGCTTTACCGAAAAGGGAACGACAAGGGTTATAACCTCAAATTTCTTAACCGAGTAGTCGTATAGGAATGAAGAGCCATAGACCGTAATCAAGCACGAAACGATAGAGACTAGTGTAAATTTGATAGCTTCCCGCTGGGTTTTGGTTGAGTTCTTGGCATTGAAGGCGAAAAGCTTTGTCAGAAAGAAGCCCACCACAAAAGCAATGACGTAACCAGCCAGCAAGGCTTGTTCGTAACTAAACTGAAACCACTCCTGAAATAAACTGCCCGCTACAAGTTGTAAGGAAGCGCCTATTGCGGCAACAATAAAATAAGCAAGGATATCCCTGCGGTTGAAAAGCTCACTCGCCATAATCCACTAATAAGGAGACAAAGCTACACGACCTTTTCTGAATTAGCCTAAGTAGCCGATTACTAATTTTAGAAATACAATTTTTGATCTTCCCAAATGCATCATCAATAGCACGTTGAACTAAACGCTTTACCTGATTTTATTCCCTGTTTACTCAGCACCCATTACCCTAAAACACCTGCCGGACACCCATAAAAAAAGTCCGACGTTCAGTTCAGAACGTCGGACTTACTTACTAATAAAAGGCTTTGCTTAGCCTTGAACGTTTTCGGAAGACAACTTGGCGCCAAGATACTCGCGGTTCATGCGGGCAATATGATCGAGTGAAATAGACTTTGGGCACTCAACCGAACAGGCACCTGTAAACGAACAGGCTCCGAATCCTTCGGCGTCCATTTGCGCTACCATCCGCTCAGCCCGTTCCTTATGCTCCGAATGCCCTTGTGGCAAAATAGCCAGTTGAGACACTTTTGCCGAAACGAACAGCATAGCCGATGCATTTTTGCAGGCAGCTACGCAGGCACCGCAACCAATACAGGCCGCAGCGTCCATCGCTTCGTCTGCAATGGTGCGGGGAATCAGGATTTCGTTAGCATCACGCGCCGAACCCGTATTGACAGACACGTATCCGCCCGATTGGATGATCCGGTCAAACGCCGACCGGTCGACCATCAGGTCTTTGATGACCGGGAACGCCCGTGCCCGCCATGGTTCAACCACAATGGTGTCGCCATCGCTAAACGACCGCATATGCAGCTGGCAGGTTGTCGCACCGGTTTGCGGCCCGTGCGCCCGACCGTTGATGTACATTGAACACATGCCGCAAATACCTTCGCGGCAGTCGTGGTCGAACGTAACAGGATCCTCACCTTTCCGGGTTAACGAATCGTTCAAGACGTCGAACATCTCCAGGAAAGACATATCTTCCGATACGTTATCCAAATGGTAATCAACCAGTTTACCCGGCGTATCGTTATTTTTCTGTCTCCAGACTTTTAGGTTAATTTTCATGATTACAGTCAGTGGTTACCAACTATTATTTATAACTCCGCTGTGTCAGTTTCACGTTCTCGAATTCGAGAATCTCTTTATTAAGCACTTCGGGCTGACCATCACCCTGATACTCCCAGGCAGCAACGTAGGCGAAATTTTCATCATCACGCAGGGCTTCGCCATCGGGTGTCTGGTGTTCCTCACGGAAGTGACCACCGCAGGACTCTTCGCGGTTAAGCGCGTCGTCCACCATCAGTTCGCCCAGCTCAATGAAGTCGGCTACGCGAGCAGCCTGCTCCAGTGCCTGGTTCATTTCGTCAGAATCGCCCAGCACTTTTACATTGGTCCAGAACTCATTTTTCAGGGCCTGGATTTTCTGCTTGGCCAGCTTCAGCCCTTCGGCCGTGCGCGACATACCGCAGTATTCCCACATGATGTGGCCCAGTTCCTTGTGCAGTTCGTCAACAGGGCGCTCCCCTTTAATGGAAAGTAACTTCTGAATCTGAGCCTGTACTTTTTGTTCAGCCTCCTTAAAGGCTGGCGAATCAACGGGGATTTTATCCGCCGGTCCGATCGTTGCCAGATAGTCACCAACGGTGTACGGGATAACGAAGTACCCATCGGCCAGACCCTGCATCAACGCCGAAGCACCCAGGCGGTTAGCGCCGTGATCGGAGAAGTTAGCTTCGCCGAGCGCGTACAGGCCAGGAATCGTCGTCATCAGGTTGTAATCGACCCACAAACCGCCCATCGTATAGTGAACAGCAGGGTAAATCATCATCGGCAGTTCGTACGGGTTCTCGCCGGTGATCTTTTCGTACATCTCGAAAAGGTTACCGTATTTGGCTTCGATCGTTTTCCGACCGTCACGCTTGATGGCATCGGCAAAATCCAGGTAAACGGCCAGACCGGTTTTACTCACACCCCGACCTTCGTCGCAAACGTACTTGGCGTTACGCGAGGCTACGTCGCGGGGAACCAGGTTTCCGAAGGCCGGATAACGGCGCTCTAGGAAGTAGTCGCGGGCGTCTTCGGCCAGATCCGTCGGCTTTATTTCGCCTTTCTGGATGCGTACGGCGTCTTCTTTCGACTTGGGTGCCCACACCCGGCCATCGTTCCGCAGCGACTCCGACATCAGCGTCAGTTTCGACTGGTAGTGGCCCGATACCGGAATACAGGTTGGGTGAATCTGTGTGAAGCAGGGGTTCCCGAAGAAAGCGCCTTTTTTGTGTGCCCGCCAGGCAGCCGTCACGTTGCTGCCCATCGCGTTTGTCGACAGATAGAACACGTTGCCATAGCCACCCGTGCAAAGCAACACAGCGTGCGCCGAATGTGACTCGATTTTACCGGTGATCAGGTTACGGGTAATGATACCACGAGCCTTACCACCTTCAACCACGAGGTCGAGCATTTCAGTCCGTGGGTACAATTTCACTTTCCCGTTGGCTACCTGACGGCTCAGCGCCGAATAAGCACCCAACAGCAGTTGCTGACCCGTCTGACCCCGAGCGTAGAACGTACGCGACACCTGAGCACCACCGAACGAACGATTGGCCAGTGTACCGCCGTATTCACGCGCAAAAGGAACACCCTGGGCTACACATTGGTCAATAATGTTAACACTAACTTCGGCCAGGCGATGCACATTGCCTTCGCGTGCCCGATAGTCACCGCCTTTAATAGTATCGTAAAACAGCCGGAATACGCTGTCGCCGTCGTTCTGGTAGTTCTTGGCAGCGTTGATACCACCCTGAGCGGCAATTGAGTGCGCCCGACGGGGGCTATCCTGGAAACAGAACGCCTTGACGTTATAACCCAGCTCAGCCAGCGAAGCTGCCGCCGATGCGCCGGCCAGCCCTGTACCCACTACAATAATTTCGTATTTACGCTTGTTAGCCGGGTTGACCAGCTTCAGCGAAAACTTATGCCGGGACCACTTCTCGGCTAAGGGACCTGCGGGGATTTTTGACTCCAGTTTCATTTGTCCAATTGTCAATGAGTGAATGAGTGACTGAGTGAATAGACCGTTTCCAGCTAAAGTAGCCTCTGTGTTATCCACTCATTAACCCATTAAATTATATGGTGAACCTGTAAAAACACATAGATTGGCATGGCAGCGAACGCCAATGGAATGATGATCGCAAAGAAATATTTACCCAGCGTCTCAATGAGGGGCGTGTATTTCTTATGCCGAACACCGAGCGACTGGAAACCACTCTGAAACCCGTGAGCCAGGTGATACCCAAGCGCAACCATACAGACAACATACAGGAGTACATACCACCACTCCCCAAAAGCTACCTGCACCACAGCGTATAAATTCTTATACTGTTTGCCGTCATATTCGGCCATTGGGACCGAACCGAAGTGCATTTCGTACCAGAATGTACGCATGTGGATAATGATAAATAACAGAAGGATGGTTCCCAAAATACCCATATTCCGGGACGACCAGTCACTGTTCGCTTCCGGCTTACTGTACGCATACTTCACGGGCCGCGATGCCTGGTTATGGCGCGTTAGCACGAAGGCCATCAGCGCGTGAACCAGAATCGAGGTGTAAAGCAAATAGGAAACGGTCATAATAACCGGATTGTGGGTCATGAAGTACGTATACTCATTGAAGGCCCTCCCGCCATCACCCTTGAACAGCTGGAGATTACCAGCCATATGTACAATCAGAAAAGTACTTAAAAACAGTCCCGTCAGCGACATAATGACCTTGCGGCCGAGGGAGCTGGACAGAGTTTGTGTTACCCAAGCCATACGGTGAACGACACGAAAAATTTAGTGGTAAACTATTGAAGAAAAGCCGCTTTAAACGGCGCATCAAAGCTAAAGCACAATCCCGATGGAAACAAGGTTAAGCGGTATTATCAGCCGTTTTATAACTTTATTTACAGTCGGTATAAATTGCATTATTGCTCTACATTCTCAACAGTGTGTTCTAAATGTTTGTTCGACTTGATAAGGTTTTAATTAGATAGCTGTCAGGCGATAAAGCTGCTGCTTCCAACAGGCAGCTTGGCGTCCAATAAACCAATGATAAACAGAACATTAGTCCGATAACATGGATTTACCTTTTGAACAACCATAATTATCCGGCTATTTTGCACCATCAGTTAGTTCATCTTTATTATGAAAGCATACGTATTTCCCGGTCAGGGCTCCCAGTTTCGAGGTATGGGGCAAGACCTCTATCAACAGTCCGAAGCCGCACGCCGGTTATTTGACCAGGCCAATGAGGTGTTGGGTTATGATCTGACCACTATTATGTTTGAAGGAACCGATGAAGACCTCAAACAAACGATTTATACCCAGCCCGCCGTTTTCCTGCACGGTGTGGTTATGGCCTTGACCAATGAATCCTTCGTACCTGATATGGTAGCCGGTCATTCGTTGGGCGAGCTATCCGCTTTGACGGCCGCTGGTGTGCTCTCCTTTGAAGATGGACTGCGGCTGGCCTCCGTCCGGGCAACGGCCATGCAACGCGCCTGCGAACTGGTGCCGTCGACGATGGCGGCTGTGCTGGGTCTGGCCGATGAGGCCATTGAACGGGTATGCGCCGAAATTACCGAAGAGATTGTGGTACCAGCCAATTACAACTGCCCCGGCCAAGTGGTTATTTCGGGCAGTGTGGCGGGTATCCAACTGGCGGAAGAGCGCCTGAAAGCTGCCGGAGCCAAACGCGTTGTTTTGTTAGCTGTAGGCGGTGCTTTCCACTCGCCGTTTATGGAGCCAGCGCAGACCGAATTTGCCGAAGCCGTTCAAAATATGCCCTTCAGTGCGCCCCGATGCCCGGTTTATCAGAACGTCAACGCCGAACCCACTACCGATCCGGCACAAATCAAAGCCAACCTGATTGCTCAGTTGACCTCACCCGTGCGGTGGACCCAGTCCGTTGAACGCATGGTAGCCGACGGCGCTACGGAGTTTTATGAGTGCGGACCGGGTAAAGTGCTGCAGGGATTGATAAAAAAGATCAGTCCTGCCACGCCGATTGCCGGTATTTAAGATTGTATAGGCTCCTGAAAATCAACTAAAAGGCTACGTACTGGCATAAAAAAGGCTTTTTTTTTGTGCCAGTGCTTGCTTTTAACCCATCAGATAAAGTACCTTTGCACTCGCAATTACAAAACAGTCCGATAGTATAAGGGTAGTACGACAGATTTTGGTTCTGTTTGTGGAGGTTCGAATCCTTCTCGGACTACAAAAAAAGCCGCTTGATTTAGTTCAGGCGGCTTTTTCTGCTTTTAGCTGTAGTGCCGCCGGGAGAGATGACGTATTGATTACTCCCGGCGGCACTACAACTCAACGTCGACTATTTCTCGGTCAGTAGCTTTAAGAGCACCCCGTTTGTCCAGCCGAAGCCGTCCTGATTAGGGTACTCTCCGCCCTTTGCCCCTGCGGTGCTGATAACGTCATACTTCTCCACCATTTTGCCGGCGGCTTTATAAACCCGCAGATTTTCGTTTACCCAATTCATTTTGATCTTGGTAGCCAGCGGAACCTGCTTGTAGTTTCGAAGGCCCTGAATAGCTAACCATTGCAAGGGTGCCCAGCCATTGGGCGCATCCCATTGCTCGCCGGTGCGAACAAGGGTTGTTGTCAACCCCCCAGGCTTTAAAAACGATTTTTCCAGCGTTTGAGCTACTACCTGCGCCTGGGCAGGTGTCGCAATCCGAACAAAAAGTGGATAAACAGCTGCCAGTGAATAAACCGTCGACGGTTTTTCCGCTACAAAATCGTAATCAAAAAAGAACTGGTTTTTGGCATTCCAGCAATAGCGCTGAATAGCGTCACGTCGTTGCTGCGCCAGAACCGTGTACTTTTTCGAAAGGACTTTGTCGCCCTTCAGCCGGTAGCCTTCGGCCAGCGTCTGTTCCAGATTATATAGGAGCGCATTCAGATCGACGGGAATGAAGTCTGTTGTATGAATCGTTCTCAGGTTCTTTCCATCGCGAAACCATCGGCTGCTAAAATCCCAGCCCGATTCGGCCCCGGCGCGGATATGTTTATACAGTATGGCCGGCGTTTTAGTGCGTTTGGCCAGTTGAACATCCTCCCGGTACGACTCCGGCCGGGGTGTCATCTTATCGTCATAATAGCGATTCAGGTAAACGCCGTCCTCCAGCCGCACCACCCGCCGGTGAGCCGGGTGCTCGGCGGTCAATTGTTCCTGGCCGTCCATCCAGAAATTATACTCTCTTTGTAACTCAGGCAGGTAGGTAACCAGCACCCGGCGGCCCTGCACTTCGCTGAGCAGATTAACCATCAAGGAAAAAAACGGCGGCTGCGACCGGCCTAAAAAGTAAGTCCGGTTGCCATTCGGAATAAAACCGAACGTTCGGATCAGGTAGGCAAAATTGTCGATCATGTTCCGGATCAGGGTCGTCTGACCGGAGGCCTTCAGGCCCAGCATGGTGAAATAGCTATCCCAGTAGTAGATCTCCCCAAACCGCCCGCCGGGAACCACATACGGTTTCGGCAATGAAATCAATGAACCGGCGGGTGTGCCTGTTTGGGCAGCGGGCGATGCAGGCCGGGTAAGTACGGGCCATAGGTCGGTGATATGCTCCTGGGCCGTTTGTCCCGCCTTACTCGTATAGCCTGAGGCCGGTTTGACAGGCAGGGTGAAGTTTTGGAGAACAAACGCTTTCAGATCGAAATCCTTGCGCTGCCGCGCACTTTCGTAGTTGGCCAGAATGGTCGCTGCCGGAAATTTAGGCGTGCAATCGGCAAATGTTTTAGAGTCCGGGAAAACAGCCTTTAACTGGACGGCGTCAAATAACGGCCCGAACTGTTCGTCCGGACCAGCCAGGTTCAGTGTAGTTGAATGGGGTTTTTCGAGAACTTGCTGGCTCCAGCCGGGCGTCAGGCAAAACAGAGAAAACAGGAAGAGTACGCTAATCGTCGGGGGTAATTTCATAATATACTGTTTACCAACAGGACCGGATTCTGTCCGTGGCCTTTACCCGTATAAACCATTTTCTACCAGTTCTGTTAGTAAAAGGAATTTCCCCTAACACCTGCGGGACGCCAATTGATGATAACGACAACGGCTTATATTTTGGGGATGATAAGGCGGATTGCCAGGGTTTCCACCATCATTTTGGAGTTTCTTCTTTTCAGCAATGTCTACATAGCCATCTGTGCGGTCGTGATGTGCCAAACCACCGCCTGGCTGTTTCGGCTCACCTTACCGGAATCGTTTCTGCTGTTTACGTTTGTCGGTACGCTGGGCAGTTACTCGCTGCACTGGTTCCTGACCGATTCGTCCGCCGACTACACCCGACGGGGCCGCTGGAATTATCAGTATAGATCAATTCTGGCGAGCCTGTTTATAGGGGCTGCGCTAACGGGTGTATGGATGTTGTGGTACCTGCGGGTGTATCTGATCGAACTGCTACCCGTAGTGCTGATTACGTTTCTGTATTCGGCACCCAAAATCGACAGCCCACCCTTCCGGGCCATCCGCCGAATTGCGATCCTGAAAAGCTTGTATCTTACCTTCGTCTGGACGTATGTTACGGTCGTGCTGCCTTTTCTCGTCGTTTCTCCGCTTCAACGGCCTACCGGATTCCTGATGGCACTTTGGTTTCTCAATCGATTTCTGCTGATCTACAGTATCGCGCTCTGGTTCGACTACCGCGACCGGGATGTTGATCGCCAATCGAGGTGGCTAACCCTGGCTTCCCGACTAACCGATGCACAGTTATACCGATTTTTTTACAGTGTCGTTTTCTTTTTTGGCCTGACTCTGGTGGCGTTGTATCAGCATGGCTTTACGGTCTGGAACGTCCTCTGTATAGGGCTGCCCATGTGCTTGTTGACCCTGCTGGCCCAGCGGCTTCTGCGCAAGGCTTCCGATTATCTGTATTATATCGGCGTAGACGGCTTGCTGATGCTGTCGGGTATTCTGCTCGCCGTCACGCCTGTTTAGCTAGATACGAAGGTCGGTGCTTGTTCAGACACTTTGCCCAGACAGTCCTCCCCTGCCCCGGCGAACTACTTGCTCATTTGGCCTGACACTGTTTGATAGCGCTTTCGAAGTGCTGCTTCATGTCCTGCACCAGCTTTTCGTCCGTAGTCTTCAGATCGAAGGAGGTGTGCCCATCTTCTCCTTTTGAACGGATCTTTTTAGAGAAAATCCCGACTTTCATTTTTCCTTTTACCTTATCACCGGGAATATCGAGTACCAGCGTGTAAGTTCCCCCGCTGGCTGGCTTGTAACTTACCTTTTTAATTTCTTTCAGCGGCCAGTTCATGTCCAGCTTAACCCTAATTCCTTCTTCTTTTGTATCGACCTTCATGCTCATCTGACAGTCAGTGAAGTCGAACTGAGGGTTTACGGAATCTTCCTTATCAACTACCAGGTTATTGAGCTTTTCTTTGAGCCAGCCGGTATCAGCCGTAAGGGTTTGAGCCTGAGTGGATGCGGCAACGAAAAGACCCAGACTTATCAGGAGGTTGGTAAACGTATTACGAAGCATAAACAGTGTGTTGAGCGGTAAATGACCCAATATACTGAACTCCTGTAAAATCAAAAAGCCACTTCCGTAGAAGCGGCTTTGAACTCATCTATAGGCTACAGGACCAATGTAGATGTCCCGGATGGAAATGCAGGGTATAGATTAAAAAAGATTCTTGATGTCAATTCGGCGGTGCATGTGTTCTTTGTCTTTAAAAGGCAGCATAACCATTACCTGACCATGCTCGTGTACGGCCTCAATTTGATCGACATCAACAAAAGAGGGAATATCCAGCACGCGTAAAAACATAGGTACTGCCAATCGCTGGTTGTTTTCGTTATCCAGTGCCTGTCTGGATGTGCTGACCAGCAAAGTATAGAGAACGAGTTTATTGCCCTCGACAAGTACATTAAACGAATTGGCACTAACGCCGGGAGCCGTGAGGGTAATAACCAGACGCTCATCCTCACGCTCAACATTCATGGTTGTTTGAGTGGAACCACCGTAGAGCGTGTTTAGCAAGTCTATTTGACCGCCTGTTCCCTTAAACACATTTTCTATCGCTTTCATAGTGGATGTTGTTTACTGTTCAAGTAACTACTTAATAAACAAACGTCGTGCCTAATGAATTAATCCCATTTTTTTCAGTCAGGATGTCAGCAAAATCCGGTCGAAATCACCTGTTTAATGCCGTTTTGGCACGATACGGACATATTTACCCCTTTTTGCCGTTTTTTTGTCTGTAGAAGAATAGTGTTGCTATTTGTGGTCTGTATGTGGTTGTCTTTCTACACCTTACCACAATTTGGCTTCCTGTCTGAAAGCTGGTTTTCATGCCGTATCTTTGTTCTATCATGCATATTCGAATTGGTACAAGAAGCAGCCGCCTTGCCGTATGGCAGGCAGAACATATACAGGCATTACTCGAAAAGGGAGGCCTTACCTCAGAATTAGTCCTGATTGAAACCAAAGGCGATTTAGTACTCGACCGCTCGTTGGCCAAGATTGGCAGCAAAGGCGTTTTTACCCAGGAGCTGGAAGATCAACTCCGTACCGGAACCATCGACATTGCGGTGCACAGCGCTAAAGATTTGCCTTCCAACCTCCCGGCCGACTTACACATCATTGCCTTTACCGAGCGTGAGCCAGCCAACGATGTTCTCGTCAGTCGTAACAAATCACTTTCCTTACAGGGGGGCGAATCGTTTCGTATCGGGACCTCATCAACGCGTCGGGTAGCCATGCTCAAACATTACTGTCCGCATATTGCTACAGTCGATATGCGGGGAAATCTGCAAACCCGAATCCGTAAACTCGACGAAGGCTATTGCGATGCCCTGCTGCTGGCCTACGCCGGTGTACACCGCATGGGCTACGACGACCTGATTGTGGAACGCCTGCCCCTGGACGAATTTACACCCGCCGTTGGGCAGGGCAGTATTGCTATTGAAGTGGCGAAAGATGCCCTGAAAAGCGACGTAGCCGAAGCCATTACGCGCCTGATCGACCACGCGCCTACAGCGGCCTGCCTACGGGCCGAACGAGCTTTTCTGGCCCGGCTTGAAGGTGGTTGCAGCATTCCATCCTTTGCACTCGCCCAGTGGACAGACAATGAAACCGTTAGCCTGACGGGCGGACTCGTGAGTCTGGATGGCGATCAGCTACTGCGCGAAACCTTTTCCGGCTCCGCTGTAGAGTCTCCGCTGCTGGGGCATTCATTAGCCGAAGCCATTCTGGCACGCGGGGGCGACACCTTGTTACTTGACATTCGCGCACAGCTATGACCCCTACGATTGCCCGGTCGGACGACGACATCCGGCGCTGCTTACCGGCTATGCTGGCGCTGCGTAGTCATTTGAGCCCTGAACAGGCCTTTGAGCAAATCCGTTTCCAGCAAGCCAACGAACGCTTTGTGCTGGCCTTTGTTCCGGCCGAAGACCCCGCCGAACCTGCTCCGGCCGTAGTGGGCTATCGGATAATGAATTTTCTGTACTGCGGCAAAACGATTTACATTGATGACCTGTCCACGCTACCAAACGCACGGGGCAAGGGATATGCCAGCGCCCTGGTCGATTTTGTTGTTGATCAGGCCCGCCAACTAGGCTGCCAGTGTATATCGCTCGACTCGGGTCAGAACCCGGCCCGCTACGATGCCCACCGGCTGTATTTGAACAAAGGGTTCAATATTACCAGTCATCATTTCAAACTGGATCTGTAGCGGCTTTTCCGACACACGACAAAACATGCAAAAAAAGCCTTTCTTTACGTTTTTGCGCCCTTTACGGTTAAATCCTGATAGCCAATGAATCTGTTCCGAATTAGTTGGAGTAACCTGAAAGATAAACCTCTGAGCAGCTTCTTAAGCGGACTGCTCATGACATTCGGTATCACGATTATTTCGTTGCTGCTGTTGCTCAACAAGCAGTTGGATGATCAGTTTCGCAAAAACATAAAAGGAATTGACATGGTGCTTGGGGCCAAAGGCAGCCCGCTCCAGCTGATTCTGGCCAGTATCTACCAGATTGATTCCCCAACGGGCAACATTCCGCTCGATGAAGCCGAACGCCTAACCCGTAACCCAATGATCAAAACGGCGATTCCCCTGTCGATGGGCGACAATTACCAGTCGTTTCGCATTGTTGGAACCAACAAGAAATACCTCGATCATTTTGGCGCTACCGTAGCTCAGGGAAAGCTTTTTGAGAAGCCACTGGAAACGGTGATCGGCCCACGGGTTGCAGCCGTTACCGGCTTGAAAATCGGGGATATGTTCTCGGGCTCCCACGGCCTCGATAAAGACGGCGACGTACACGCTGACACCAAATACAAGGTTGTTGGTATCCTGAGTCCCACCAACACGGTTGCCGACCAGCTCATTGTAACGCCCCTGTCCAGCGTTTGGGCCATTCACGAGCATCATGAGGAACACGAAGGGGAACATTCTGATGAAGAACCACGGGCAACCGGGCCGGTGGCGGGACCAATGCTCGCCGGGCCGAGTGCCGGACCTACAGAGGAGCCCGGTGAGCCCCGCGAGATCACAAGCATGCTTATCAAGTTTCGGAATCCGCTGGGTATGATGCTGGCTCGGGGTATCAACAGCAACTCCAAACTTCAGGCAGCCCTGCCCAATATTGAAATAAACCGGCTATTCTCCCTACTTGGCGTGGGTGTCGAAACCCTGCGCGGGCTGGCTATCGTCATTATGCTGATTTCCGGCATTAGTGTATTCGTTTCGTTGTACAACTCTCTGAAAGAGCGACGCTACGAAATGGCCCTGATGCTATCGATGGGTGCTACCCGCGCGCAGCTTTTCGGAATGTTGCTTCTGGAAGGTCTGGTACTGGCTCTGATCGGCTTTGTTCTGGGCATCCTGCTCAGCCGTGTGGGGCTGTGGCTCTTTTCCAGCAGCGTTTCGTCGGAGTACCACTATAATCTGGCCGCATTCGGCATCTTGCCCGAAGAGTGGATTTTGCTCGGCGTAGCAATCCTTATTGGCCTGCTCGCGGCTGCCCTGCCCGCTCTGGGCGTCTACCGCATGAACATCTCCAGAACACTGGCTGAAGAGTAGAGAGAACGATGTAAGATGTATCTGGCCTAGAAAACAATACATCCTACATCATTCTTCACCCCAGCACATTGTACACCACCACGGGGGCTGATTTATTTTTGAGGGTCACTTCGCCGATACGCTCGCAGGTGAACGATTCAGCTATTTCCCGCTGGGCCGATTCAACGATGACAATCTGACCGGCCTGAGCAACGGTTTGTAAGCGCTGGGCCATATTGACGGCATCACCGATAACGGTATAATCTAACCGCCGGAGTGTAGCCGACCCAATATTCCCGGATACCATTTCGCCGGTGTTGATCCCGATGGATACCTGAGGGTGGTAATTCGGATGGTTGGGCAAATTATCCTCCAGAGCCGCAATCTGCGTCCGAACAGCCAATGCCGCTTCAACAGCCCGGTCGAAGTGGTATTCGCCCCTGAAAACAGCCATTACGGCATCGCCCATAAACTTATCGACGTGTCCGCCCTGGGCAATAATTTCTTTGACCATCACATCGAAGTATCGGTTGACGAGCCGCACGACCGTATCGGCCGACTCACGCTCCGAAATGGCGGTAAATCCGCAGATGTCGATGAACAGGACGGTGGCCAAGACGGTTTCGCTGGCTGAAATGGCAGTCTCAAACTCGGCCCGGCTCATGAACGTCAGCACCGACTCATCGACGTACATCCGCAGAATATTATTTTCTTTGATTGCCTGGAGTGTCTGTCGCAACTGAGCAACGTACTCCATGGTCTTCTGCATGGTCAGTTCCAGATCTTCGAAATTGACCGGTTTCGTTACGAAATCAAACGCCCCCCGGTTCATGGCTGTCCGGATATTATCCATATCGCCATAAGCCGACACAATGACCGCTTTGAGCATTGGGTTGCTTTCATGGAGCTTGATCAACAGCGTCAGTCCATCCATACCGGGCATGTTGATGTCGGTCAGGACCATGTCCACATCGGGTTGCTGCGCCAGCATTTCCAATGCCTCTACGCCATCGTGGGCAAACACGAATTCGTACTGCTTTTCTCTAATCTGTCGTCGAAACTTCTGTTTTATCAATAACTCAAGATCCGTCTCGTCGTCAACCACCAATATTTTGGCCTTCATGCTAAATCGTGAAGTTTTTGTTTGAGGACTGTGAAATCGAGTGGCTTTGTCAGAAAATCATTAGCCCCCAGTTCAACAGCCTGTTGTTGCGAATCGGGATCACCATAGGCCGTAATCATCATGACCACCGGCGACGGAGGAGTCTTAAAATCAGCCCGAATATGCCGTAACAGTTCAAAACCGCTCATACCAGGCATATTAATGTCCGATAAAATCAGAATAACTTCCGATTTATGACCTTCCAGGTACGTAAGCGCTTCTTCGCCCGAGTTCGCGAAATCCAGTTGAAACTGGGCACTGCGGATTTCACGCCGGAAACGCTGTAGAAAAAGGTCTTTTACGTCTAGCTCATCGTCAACTACTAAAATTTTCATCATAAGGAAGGGTAGGGTTCCAGTCAAAGATAAATGATTTAGCCTACGCCTTTGTAGGTTTACTCTGGTTCATGGTCAACGGGTGGCGGCAGGTGGATTCAGGTAACGGGCCAGAAACCGATAGACTTCCTCGCGCGATTCGTGCGCCAGCCGCGTATCGAGCCGGTTGAAACTGTGCCCACCCGGAGCGTCCTGATAAATCTTGTACTCAAATTTCTTGTCGTGTGCTTTCAGGGCATTAATCAGCGATTCGACCTCCAGCACGTTTACGTCTTCATCATTCGTATTGGTATGAATGAGCAACGGTGTTTTGAGCTTCTGTGCATTCCAGACCGGCGACCGCCGACGGTATTCAGCCACATTTTCGGACGGATCTTTACCGATATGCGTCGCTTCCGAGAATATTGTCCGGTAGTTTTGGGGCTTGTAGCCAAGGCGGGCAATGATATCGGTTACGGGTACGCCGGCATACGCTACCTTGTAATCGTCCGGGTGGTCAAAAATATTCATCAGCGAAATCATACCGCCATGGCTCCAGCCAATGATGCCTATGCGATCCGGGTCGACCTGCGCCATGTTTTCGACGGCCCAGCGTTTTCCGGCCAGCACATCATCATTTTCGTAGTCGCCGTAGTCAATCTGCTTATAAAATTCACTGCCATACCCGGCACTGCCTCTGTATTCAGGCGCGATGATCAGGTAACCCTGATCGAGCAGCTCCCGGACAACGTGGGCATACAATGTGCTGAAATCTCCGTGAATGCCATCGTGTACAAAAACGAGCAAGGGCAACTTCTTTGCCGATGCAAACTTCTTTGGCGTAAAGGTGTAGGCCGGTATAACAACCGGGTTATTAGCCCCCTGCCCCGTTGGGTTTTTGATAACGTGGGGTGGTTTGCTGCCATACCGGACTTTGTCGATAATGGCCACATCGCCCAACTTCTGGTACCAAAGCAGGTCATCAATGATTTTTGTTACTCCCTGATTAGCCATGCGGAGGTTTTCTTCAAGCATTCTAATCCGTTCGGCAAGGTCGGCAGGTGAAGCGGGAGCCGTAGTTGCGGGCGCGTTTTGCCCGTGAGCCGTGCAATGGATGAAAACTAAAAAAAGGACTATGTAAACGTTACGCATAGGATGATGAAGATTCGTTGATTACTTGATTTCACTTCAGGAGGATGTATTCATTGTTACTTAAAAAAGGTAATATACAAATAAACTATACCGGTTACTCTCAGCTTCGCAGTGTTATAATGAATTTAGAGCCCTCACCCACTTTGCTTTCGACCTCCAGCGTACCGCCATGCCCTTTCGTAATAATTTCATACGCAAGTGAAAGCCCCAGTCCGGTGCCCTCACCCGTGGGCTTGGTGGTGAAGAATGGCTGAAAAATTTTCTGCTTCACCTCGTCGGTGATACCCGTTCCATTATCCGCTACGGTAATCACCGCTTCATTATTGGTACAGCGGGTGCTCACGATAACCGTTGGGTGATAACTCAAGGGGCCTTCCTGTTTCTGGCGTTGCTGAACAGCATAAAAAGCATTCGTAAATAAATTGAGCAGTACCCGGCTGATGTCCTGTGGGACCAGACTGATTAACCCCAGCGACGGGTCCAGATCGGTACTAAAGAGGGCGTTGAAGCTTTTATCCTTTGCCCGTAAGCCATGATAAGCCAGACGGAGATACTCTTCGCACAGGGCATTTATATCCGTAGGTTCGCGCTGCCCGGTACTGGTCCGGGAGTGCTGAAGCATCCCTTTCACAATGGAGGAGGCCCGTCCGCCATGATAATTTATTTTCTGAAGATTCTGCTTCAGATCGGTTAATAGCTCGGCTTCAAGCTCGGTGTCGCGGTCGGGTTTAACCTGTTCGTCCACCAACTCGTCAATCAGCTCAATGCTGACTTCGGAAAAGTTATTGACAAAGTTGAGCGGATTTTGAATTTCATGGGCGATACCCGCCGTCAACTCGCCGAGCGAGGCCATTTTTTCACTTTGTATGAGTTGCGTCTGCGTCGATTTGAGTTCGACCAGGGCTAACTCCAGCTCCTCTTTTTGCCGGGTAATTTCGGCCGTTCGTTCGGCAACCAGATACTCGAGTTCCTGCTTCTTCGCTTCAATGATGCGCCGTTGCTCAGCTTCCAGCGCGCGTTCTTCGTCAATTTTCAGTTGTTGTTTTTTCTGCCGGTTGGCGACGAACAGGAAGGCAAATAGCCAGAAAGATGCGAACCCGGTTATGTTATCGAAAAAATCGTCGTGTGCCTTGGCGAAATCCGGAAATAGGTCCTGTATGATCTTCGAAATAGAGACGAAGAACATAAAGGGCGCCAGAGCAATTAAGAGGGTCCGTGCCGACTGGTTATCTTTAATAAGCCTTACGGTGTAGACAACCGCAACCAGGGCGACAATCCAGATAAGTCGTAGCGGGAAATCTTCATGAATTGCGGTGCTCAGGATGACGAAGGAGACATTGACGATCCAGAAACGCTGAAGTACACTGTCCCAGTGGGGTGTACGATTTTTCGTATCCAGAAATCGCCGTACCTGCCAGATAATAACTAAGGTTATAAACGACGAGAATATTTCATCCTGATTCATTGAGTCTGGTTGGGGTTTGGCTGTAGTGTGCGGGTCGTGCAAGATAGAAACCAAACCGAAGCCGAACAATAGCCCGACAAACCTTATGGACTACATTTCTAATCAAGAGGTTACACGTCTCACGAGGCTGTTACACGCTTGGCTAGTAGTTCATTCTGCCGCCGAATCCGACCTGACAAACTTTTCACTATACTCCGCAGCACCTCCCCCCTCTCTTCCATTAAATCATAGAAATCGTCCTGGTCAATACGCAGCAAGCGGACATCGGTAATGGCCTCTGCCGTAGCCGAACGGGATTCGGTGTCCAGCAGCGCCAACTCACCAAAGAAGTCGCCCCGACCAAATCGGGCCAGTTCCGTTTCGCCATCCAGAATAGCCACTTCGCCCGTGTAGATGACGTACATACCTGTGCCCAGATCACCCTTCCGAAAAATAGATACCCCCGCCTTGTGTTCCTCTTCTTTCATAATTGGTGTGATACTGGCCAGAACGTTTTCGGGCGTTTGGGCAAACAGACTGGCTTGAGACAATAGCAATACCCGGTCGTAAGCGGAAATCTGCTCGGTAGAATGGGTGGCGTGCGACATAAGCAAAGGAGATAAAGTACCAAAACGGGATTCCTGAGACTGCCGGGCCTGCAAGGCCTCGGCCGAGGGTAGTGTCCGAAGAACGACATCAATCGTCCAGGGTGAAAAAACGGTTTCACCCATCCGCAACACAAACGCCCTAATGGGTTCCTGATCATCGAACGGCCCCAGTTCAGCATCGAGAATGCGATTTTTTTCGGCGCGGGGCAGGTCATCTACCAGTACCTGAAGTGTTTGATAGGTGGCCCGTGGAATCAGGTTGTCCAGCATTTCGAGTGAATTGGCGCGCCGTTCGCGGGCCGGATGTCCGACACCCAGGCGAGCTCCGGCAATGGTTTCCGAGTCATAGAGCTGCATCAACACA
Organism: Spirosoma pulveris; assembly: GCF_054781875.1. Lineage (NCBI taxonomy): Bacteria > Pseudomonadati > Bacteroidota > Cytophagia > Cytophagales > Cytophagaceae > Spirosoma > Spirosoma pulveris. The sequence goes on along the minus strand of NZ_BAAGTO010000004.1, from coordinate 232,835 downwards.
TCGAATAGCCGCTGCAGCAGTACAGCCAGTTCATAATCCAGTGTTTTTGTCAGGGCAGCATCCGTCAAACTCCCGTGAAGGAGCCGCTGCGCTAGCCCTATCTCTTCGTGCATAACCGCGCGAAAGAGCGCATCGTCTTCGGGTTCGTTCGGGAACCGGCGCAAGGCGCGGAGGGCGGCACTTCGCACAACTACATCGGGTTGCTGCACCAGCCCATTCAGCAGGTGGCGACTTTCGGGCGTCAGAATGGCTCCGCAAACAGCCGCTATACGCTCCAGCACCAGCCGGTCGGTAGTCGACTGCCGTACCTGACGCAGGGCCGACACGGTTTCGGCTCCACGGGCCTTGAGTGCCTGGGTAACGGCTCGTCCAATACTCTTGTGCGTTAGATTATCCAGCAAATACTGCGTCAGGCCAGCACTGGACAGATGGCCGGCCGCGTTGATAGCGGCTTTGCGAACATCGGCATTTGGACTTTCCAGCCGTTCTTTAACCAGCGCAGCAAAGCTGTTTAGCCTTAGGTTAGCAATAAGTACCAAGGCTATTTGCTGAAGTGCCGGGGCGGAATCGGCAGCTAATTTGGTCAACGCTGCAAGAGCCGCCGGATCGTGTGAGTTTAATTCCAGTACTCCATTGATAGCGCCCCGCCGGATGGAGAGGTCGGTATGATTGATCAGCGGAGCCAGCTCGGCAGCTTCTACGTTTATGCGCCGTCCCAGCAGATAAGCTGCCTGCTGGCGTAAGGCCGGGTCATCGTCTGTCAGGGCAATGTGCGTTACCTGACGCACAGGAAGGGCCTGTTTCATTCGGGCGGCTGCCGCCAGCGCTCTCCGGCGGACACCGGGGCTGGTATGCGCCAGCAGTGAAGGAATCTGTCGGCTAAGTTCTTCGGGATTGTGAGCATCCAGCCAGCTAATTGCCGTTAGTACGTCGTCGGGCCGATTACTTTGCAATTGCCGGAGCAGGCTGGCCTGCGCTACCATGGGCATAGCCAGTTGATCGCGCTCCAGAAACCGCCGACCGATGGCATCTGTCAACTCGTGCAGATACCGCTTGTACGTATGGCGCAACAGCCATACTGCTCCGGCCAGTACCGTAATCCAGACTAGGGCTCCACCGGCTTCGAGCGTTGTATGTAGCAGATAAATGAGCAATCCGGCAACGCCCAGGCCAATTGGTTCGTATAATCCTTTAGCCAGCGTGTGCCCCTTAAGCCGCTGAGGAGGGAGTAATGGCTGAAACAAAACCAGAAATACCGGGTCGAACAGCGCCCGGCGGGCTACTTCGAAAACCAGATACAGGCCACAGAAGTAAATCAGCGAAACCGTTTCGCTGCTGGTAAAATAGCGTAGCCCGATCAAACCAATCAACCCCGTTAATGCCAGCCAGGGCAGTACCAATAACGAACGCTGGATGCCAAACCGGTCGAGAACCTGCCGCGACATCAGCAACTTCACCAGCATAGCAACTCCATATGTCAGCGCCAGTACATAACTCACGTAGCGGATAACATCGGTCTGGTCGTGAAAGCGATGCTTTACGTTAATGAAGAAATTATACTCGATTTCTGTTGCCACGGCCGCCATCACCGCCAGACTCAGGCACATGTAAAAAATCAGCTCACTACCGCCAAACCGCTTGCCAATTAATCGGGACGGCTCCCGGCGGGCAGTCCGGTCAGCTCCTTGTGGTGCGTGAATATCGTGCGACTGGATGGTTAGCTGAAGAATGTAAAGTGCCGCCAGAAAGGATCCGAATGCAACCAGCAGTAACCGAAGCACGTCGGCATGGGCATGTACCAGGGCGGCCAGAATAGCGCCTATGGCTTTGGCAGGCATATCGCCGGAGCTAATCACGCCAAATAGCCGCTTACTCTGCCGGGTGTCGAATACAACAGCCGAGACCCCCCAGAATTCCAGATTTGTCAGTAGGTAGATAAGTCGGTAACCGGTCATGATGGCTACCGCAGCCATGATTGAATGACCTACGACCACCAGAATGGCCACAACAATGGTCATGACAACGGCGGCAATCAGCACCCGAACGGCCAGGCTGCGCAGAGCCAGATGATGCTCATAATACGCATAGATTTGACCGACACCGATCATAGCGGCAGCCGAGGCTATATAGGCAATGGGAAGGCTGGTTTCAGGCTGGTTTTCGAGCAGAATGGCATTGGCTGCTACATAAATGAGAATGGTGCCAATGCCAAGCAGAAAGTTATGAATAAAAAATAACCCCACCGTGCGGCTTTCCTCCGGCCGAATGCCCAATGCACGATGCCATCGCTGAGGAGGAGAAATAGGTTGAGAAGTAGAATCTGCACCAACAATCATAAGCGGGATTTACAACGCAATTTACCGTCAAATATACGCACCAGTGAATCAGAAGCAGGTAATCACTGCGTTAAATTGCGTCGTAGACAAAGCTTAAAAGGCTTTAAGCAAAAATTAATAAACAAGAGGTCTAAGGACTATACGTTAATATGTCATAAAGTCTATAGAATTAGTTCAATGCCTCAAAAAAGCAAATTATATTTTACCAATTTATTTTTTACCAAACAAAATCAATATTTTTATACATTTAGCTTATCATTAACTAGTTTTTAATCTGACCTTAATAGCAGGTTAATATCAGTTGTTGAATCTTGTCCGGTCTTAGACCCTGAACGCAACTGATAACCTAAATGGAAGCACAAGTCAAACCTATTATTCACGTTGTTCCGGCAAAAGGCCTTGCCGGGTTGAAAGAAAACTGGAAGTCCGATTTATTATCCGGATTCCTGGTTTCGCTGATTGCCTTGCCACTCAGTCTTGGTATTGCATCGGCCAGTAATTTCCCGCCGATTATGGGCGTGTTGACAGCCATCGTTGGTGGGTTGATTGTTGCGTTTTTTGCCGGTTCAGAGCCAACCATCAAAGGTCCCGCAGCGGGATTGATTGTGATTGTGGCCGGTTGCGTGGAAGAATTAGGAAAGGGTGACCTCGAACTGGGCTGGAAACTGACCCTGGGTGTTATCATAGCGGCTGGTGTCCTGCAAGTGGTTATGGGCGTGCTGAAAGTGGCCAAACTAGCCGACTTTTTTCCGCTGTCGGCCGTTCACGGTATGCTGGCGGCTATTGGTATCATCATCATGTCGAAGCAGATTCACCTGGCCGTTGGTATAGCCCCTTCAGAATTAAAAGGCAAAGAACCTCTGGAACTGCTGGCCATGGTGCCCCACAGTCTCAGCCATATGGAGTGGCACGTCGCAGTAATCGGGCTCGTCAGCCTGGTTATTCTTTTTAGCTGGCCGAACATCAAAAGCAAAGCGATCAAGCAAATCCCTCCCGCGCTGGTTGTACTCGTTGTAGCTGTTGCCCTGGGATTATACTTCCACCTGTCTGATACAAAACTATACAGCGCCATTAAACCACTGGTCAATCCCGGCGAGTTTAAGCTGTCGTACAATGCAAACTTTGGAGCCTGGTCGGGCGACATGCTGCCCATTGCTCTGAAATACCTCGCTATGTTCACCATTATTGGCTCGCTGGAGTCGCTGCTGACGGGCAAGGCCATCGACCTGCTTGATCCCTACAAGCGTAAATCGAATTTAAGCAAGGACTTAACGGCGGTCGGCGTAGGCAATATGGTATCAGCAGCCCTCGGTGGTCTGCCAATGATTTCAGAAGTGGCCCGTTCGTCGGCGAACCTGACCAATGGCGGCAAAACCCGCTGGGCAAACTTCTTTCACGGCGGATTCCTGCTGCTTTTTGTGGTGGCCCTTGTTCCGCTCATTAAACTTGTTCCGGTAGCAGCCCTGGCGGCTATCCTGATTGCCGTTGGGTTCCGGCTGGCTGCTCCCAAAGAGTTTCGCCATATGCACCACATCGGAGCTGAGCAATTGATCGTATTTGTGATTACAATTATAGCTACGCTGGCTACCGACCTGCTGGCAGGCATTGCGGTAGGTATTGCAGCCAAGTTTGTTATCCAGCTGGCACTCGGCCTGCCAATCAAATACCTTTTCAACCCCGAGCAGGAGCTTGTTTCCGAGGGATCTCACCATACACTAACCATCACCGGAGCGGCTGTATTTACCAATTACCTGTCGATCAAAAAGCAACTGGACACCATCCCGCAGGAAGCAGGTCAGCACGTCACGGTCGACTTACACAAAGCCCGGTTCGTAGACCATACCGTCATGGAAAACCTGCATAATTACGAGCGTGATTTTCAACTGGCGGGTGGCGAGTTCCACGTCATTAACCTCGATGAACACAAACCCATGTCGGCTCACCCGCTGGCGGCCCGTCGCAAAAAAGTGGCTGTTTAATCGTTCATTACTCAAACAAAAAGCCATCTCCACCGGGATGGCTTTTTGTTTGAGTAAAAAATAGGTTTTCTTGTCGGCGTCAGAACCTATAACGCACTATATGGTTTCATTTATAGTTCTCTTTTCAGAACTTATTTTTGCAAAAAATTCAATTTTTCAGGTCGTTGTTCGCTTAAACGGATAGCTATCAGCAATTGGTAGGATAAAATCAATAAATTTTGGGCCAACTCTGTAGCTGATACGCTACCTTTGCGGGTCAAAACAACGACGCGCCCCCGTCATGGATCAGTACTCATATATCGCCAATTCCGACGCGGCTTACGTAGATCAACTTTATCAGTCTTATAAACAAGACCCACAGACAGTTGACGAAAGCTGGCAGCAATTTTTTAAAGGGTTCGAGTTTTCACTCACCTACGGTGAAAAAGCCAGTGGAAACGGCACCGGCAGTCAGGCCGAGCCTGGCAAAAGCAACGGTGCCGCGCTGAACGGCTCATCCGGCAATGGCCAAACCACGGCCAAACCAGTGGATGCATCCCACGCCGAAAAAGAGGTATCGGTTGCCAGCTTAATCAAGGCATACCGGTCACGTGGCCACCTGCTCGCGAAAACCAATCCGCTCAGGGAACGCAAAGACCGGCAACCCCGCGTCGATCTTCCCGATTACGCGCTCTCCGAAGCCGACCTGGACACCGTTTTCGAATCAGGCAAACTGCTCGGAATCGGACCGGCTACGCTGCGGGTTATCATGGATTCGCTGCGAAAAATATATGCCGGTGAAATTGGCTTTGAGTACATGTACATCCGCGAGCTGGATGTAAAAAACTGGCTGCGTAACAAAATTGAGAAAGAAGCGCTCGTTTTCATGCCTACTCTGGATGAAAAGAAGCGTATCCTCGAAAAACTCAATGAAGCCACCGTTTTTGAAAACTTCCTCGCCACAAAATACCTCGGGCAGAAGCGCTTTTCGCTGGAAGGCGGTGAAGTGACCATTCCGGCCCTCGACACCATCATCAGCCAGGCGGCCGATATGGGTGTTGAAGAAGTAATGATTGGTATGGCGCACCGTGGACGGCTCAACGTACTGGCCAATATTCTGGGCAAGTCGTACGAGTCGATCTTCGATGGTTTTGAAGGAAACGTACCCGATCAGGTGCATGGCGATGGTGACGTTAAATACCACCTCGGCTATTCGAGCCTGACCGAAACTAAGTCGGGCAAGCAGATCAGCGTAAAGCTGGCTCCTAACCCATCGCACCTGGAAGCGGTTAACCCCGTTGTGGAAGGCTTTGTGCGGGCCCAGGCCGACGAAGAATACCAGGGCGATTTCACGAAGATCATGCCAATCCTGATCCACGGCGACGCTGCCGTTGCCGGTCAGGGTATTGTCTATGAAGTGACGCAAATGGCGAAACTGGCGGGTTACACAACCGGCGGTACCGTTCACTTTGTGATCAACAACCAGATTGGTTTTACCACCGATTTTGAAGATGCCCGCTCGTCGATCTATTGCTCGGATGTAGCCAAGATCATCGACGCACCTATTTTCCACGTCAACGGCGACGATCCGGAAGCGGTTATTTTCTGCGCCAAACTGGCGGTAGAGTTCCGGGAGAAGTTCAACCGGGATGTGTTTATCGATATGGTCTGCTACCGTCGTTACGGCCACAACGAAGCCGACGAGCCGAAGTTCACGCAGCCAACGATGTACAACATCATCGACAAGCACCAGAATCCACGCGAGATCTACAAAGACCTGCTCATCAAGCGGGGCGATGTCGATGCCGAACTGGCGCAGCGCATGGATACGGAATTCAAGAAGCAGTTGCAGGACCGGCTCGACCGCGTTAAGCAAAAAGCCGAAATTCCGTATAAACCACTGCGACTCGACCGCGACTGGTCCGAACTTCGTTTCAGTGAACCATCCGACTTCGAAAAGTCACCCGAAACGGGCGTACCGGCCGAAACGCTGCAAACCGTTGGTAAAGCACTGGTAAAATTACCGGAAGGCTTTAAGCCGCTGAAGCAGATCGACAAGCTTCTGAAAGATCGGCAGACGATGCTCAACGACACCAAAATGGTGAACTGGGGCACGGCCGAACTGCTGGCCTATGGCTCGCTGCTGCTCGAAGGCAGAGCCGTTCGGTTAAGTGGCCAGGATGTGCAGCGGGGTACATTCTCGCACCGCCATGCCGTACTGCATGATTCTGAGACGAATGCCTCGTACTCCTCACTGGATTACATTCAGGAGGATCAGCAGAAATTTCAGATTTACAACTCCTTGCTGTCAGAATACGGTGTACTGGGTTTTGAATATGGTTACGCCATGGCTAACCCGCATGCACTGGTGATTTGGGAAGCGCAGTTCGGTGACTTCTCGAACGGTGCCCAGCTCATCATCGACCAGTTTATTGCCGCTGCCGAATCGAAATGGGGGATTCAGAATGGGGTAACGATGCTGCTGCCTCACGGCTACGAAGGCCAGGGACCGGAGCACTCCAACGCCCGTCCTGAACGCTACCTTCAGCTCTACGCAGAATACAACATGGTAGTAGCTAACATCACAACGCCCGCTAACCTGTTCCACGCCATGCGTCGTCAGTTGGCCTGGACGTTCCGGAAGCCGCTGGTTATCATGTCGCCTAAGTCGCTGCTGCGCCATCCAAAATGTGTTTCTCCGCTGGAAGACCTTACCAAAGGGTCGTTCCAGGAAATCATTGACGACAGCTACGCACAGGCTAAAAAGGTGAAACGAGTGCTGCTTTGCACCGGTAAAGTCTATTATGACTTACTCGATAAGCAGCAGGCCGACCAGCGCGATGACGTAGCCATTGTACGGATCGAACAGTTGGCACCGCTTTCCAAAACACAACTGAACGCGGTGTTGGAGAAGTACAAGAAAGCCGAGATTTTCTGGGTACAGGAAGAACCGGAAAACATGGGTTACTGGACGTACCTGCTGCGCATTGGACTGACTTATCCGATCATCTCGCGGAAAGCCTCAGCTTCACCCGCTACCGGTTACCCAAAAATACATTCTCAGGAACAAGCCGACATCGTTCGAAGAGCGTTTGAATAAAAACAGTTGTAAGTTGCAAGTGCTTAGGTTGTCCGTAATTGCGCCAGCGCATTACCCGTATAACTTAGCCACTTGCAACTTGCTCACTTACAACTAAGTATATGGCCGTTGACATGAAAATCCCACCCGTGGGGGAATCCATTACCGAAGTAACTGTTGGTACCTGGTATAAAAAAGAAGGTGACCACGTAAAAATGGACGATGTACTTTGCGGACTCGACTCCGACAAGGCAACGTTTGAACTCACTGCCGAAGCCGACGGTGTTCTGCACATTCTGGCACAGGAAGGCGATGTGTTGCCTATTGGAGCCAGCATCTGCACCATCAACGGAGATGGCAGCGCCCCGGCAACTGCGCCCGCGGCCGAGCCCGCAAAAGCTGAAACTCCGGCTCCGCAAGCGCCTGCGCCCCAGTCTGCTCCAGCAATGCAGTCGGTAGCGGAACCCGCACAGGCGGCTGTAGCTACTCCAGCAGCGGCTACCAGTGTCATTGAAATGAAAGTTCCGGCCGTTGGCGAATCCGTTACGGAAGTGACCATTGCCTCGTGGAGCAAAAAAGATGGCGATCAGGTTGCCCTCGATGAAGTTCTCTGCGAACTCGAATCCGACAAGGCGACGTTCGAACTCCCCGCCGAAGCTGCCGGTATACTCCGCATTGTGGCCGAAGCAGGTGAGACGCTGCCCATTGGTGCGCTGATCGCTAAAATAGAAGTGGGTGCCTCAGCTCCTGCTCCGGCCGCAGCCCCCGCGCCACAGCCCGCTGCAAGTGCCCCTGCTGCCGATACATCGGCCAACGGACAGAATGGTACGAGCTATGCTGCGAATTATCCATCGCCGGCAGCCGCTAAAATTCTGGACGAGAAAGGCGTTAATGCACAACAGCTTCAGGGTACCGGCGTTGGCGGACGGATTACGAAAGAAGATGCGATGAAAGCATCACCCGCTCCGGCACCAACTCCAGCCCCGGCTGCTCAGCCAGCAGCCGCGAAACCAGCGGCTCCGGCACCTGCTCCGGCGGCTCCTTCCGCACCGGGTAGCCGTAACCAGCGCCGTGAAAAAATGACTTCCCTTCGCCGGACAATTGCCCGCCGATTGGTAGCAGTTAAAAATGAAACGGCTATGCTGACTACCTTCAACGAGGTAGACATGAAGCCAATCATGGACCTGCGGAATAAATTCAAAGATAAGTTCAAGGAGAAAAACGGTGTAGGCCTCGGCTTCATGTCGTTCTTCACGAAAGCCGTTTGTATTGCGCTCAAAGATTTCCCGGCGGTAAACGCCCAAATCGACGGCGATCAGATGGTATTCAACGATTTCTGCGACATTTCAATTGCCGTTTCTTCGGATCGGGGGCTGGTTGTTCCCGTTATCCGGAATGCCGAGCAGCTGAGTTTCGCGCAAATTGAGAAAGAAGTCGTTCGTCTGGCTGGTCTGGCTCGTGAAAACAAGCTGACTATCGAGCAAATGACGGGCGGTACGTTCACAATCACCAATGGCGGCACCTTCGGTTCGATGCTGTCGACGCCGATTATCAACGCCCCTCAGTCGGCTATTCTGGGCATGCACAACATCGTTGAGCGCGCTGTAGTCGTCAATGGTGAAATCGTTATCCGGCCGATCATGTACGTAGCCCTCTCGTACGACCACCGGATTATCGACGGTAAAGAATCGGTTAGCTTCCTGGTTCGCGTCAAGCAAATCCTGGAAGACCCAACCCGGATTCTGTTCGATATGTAATCGTTTAGTATTTGATAAAAAAGGCCGCCCCGAATGTCGGGGCGGCCTTTTTATTTTTGTCATCTCTCCTGCGTCGGGATGACAAAAAAATTCTTGAACCACTACTTCACAATCAGGCTCACGCCACCCATTTCGGCGGGTTGCGGGACGCCCATCAATTCCAAAATCGTTGGGGCAATATCAGCCAGTTTACCGTCTTTTAACGCTGGGTGATAGTCTTTATCGATCAGTATGCACGGTACCAGATTGGTTGTATGCGCCGTGTTGGGCGTACCGTCCTCATTGGTCATGAACTCGGCATTACCGTGGTCGGCGATGATAATGGTGGTGTAGCCGTGCGCCAGAGCTGCTTCGGTTACGGCCTGGGCGCAGGCATCGGCGGTTTCAGCAGCGATCTTCACCGCTTCAAATACGCCCGTGTGACCTACCATGTCGGTGTTGGCAAAGTTTAGACAGATGAAGTCCGGTTCTTCGCTTTCCAGTTCCGGAATAATGGCGTCACGGATATCATACGCAGCCATTTCCGGCTTTTGATCGTAGGTCTTAACGGGAATCGTTGTTTCTACGCCATTGGCATCGCGCACAACCATTTCTTTCGGCGATGGGCACAGCAGGCGTTTCTCACCGGTAAATGGCTCTTCGCGACCGCCCGAGAAAAAGAACGTAACGTGCGGATACTTCTCCGTTTCGGCAATACGAATCTGCTTCCGGCCGGCACCGGCAATAACTTCACCAATTGTGTTTTGCAGGTTGTCTTTATCAAAAATGACTTTCACATTCTCAAACTCGCTGTCGTAGTTTGTCATAGTGATGTATTCCAGCGATAGTTTCTTCATGTCCTGCTCCGGGAAATCCTTCTGCGTCAGAGCCTGGGTGATTTCGCGACCCCGGTCGGTACGGAAGTTAAAACACAGCACCACATCGCCCTCTTCGATCAGCGCCACTGGCGAACCGTCGGTATTGGCAACGATAAGTGGCTTGATGAACTCGTCCGTCACGCCCGCATCGTACGACGCCTGCAACGACGCGGCAATATCGGTAGCGGCCACTTTGGTGCCTTCGCCTTTCACCATGGCATCGTAGGCAATTTTAACCCGCTCCCAGCGATTGTCGCGGTCCATAGCATAGTAACGGCCAATGACCGTTGCGATCTGCCCCGTCGATACAGCCATATGCGCCTGTAGATCGGTCAGGTAGCCGATGCCGCCTTTGGGATCGGTATCGCGGCCATCTGTGAAAGCATGGACAAATACGTCGGTCAGACCGTGGCCCTGCGCGATAGACAACAGGCCTTTTACGTGTTCAATATGGGCATGAACGCCCCCATCGGACACCAGACCAATAAAATGCACTTTTTTACCGTTGGTTTTGGCATAGTTCAGCGCGTTAACCAGTACAGGTTCGGTATCGAGAGTGTGTTCCTCAACGGCTTTGTTCACTTTCACCAGATCCTGATAAACGACGCGGCCCGCACCCAGGTTCATGTGCCCAACTTCGGAGTTCCCCATCTGACCGGCGGGAAGCCCAACGGCCAGTCCGGAAGCCTCCAGTTTGCTGTGAGGATACTTGGGGTATAGCGAATTCATGAACGGTGTATTGGCCGCTTCAATAGCCGAAACTTCGGGTTTCAGCGGAATACCCCAGCCGTCGAGAATGATGAGAATTACTTTTTTGTCCATGATAAGTAAAGATTAAAAAGCGGAAGAGCGAACCGGAACGCCGGACCGGAGTGAAAGAGCGAAAACGTGAAAGCCGTTCGGCCCCTCTTCTCACTCTTTCGCTCCGGTCCGGCGTTCCGGTTCGCTCTTTCCCTCATTTAAGTTATGTTGCTGCACTAGATAAGTAAGCAATTGACGACAGCATCGGAGGGTAATCTGGTAGACCTCTTCAAACACGTCCGGCCCTTCGTAATAAGGGTCCGGCACATTGGGCTGATCGTTTACATCCGGATCGAACTCCCGAAGTAAAAAAATGGTATCGGCCGTATGAAGGCCTGTGCTTCGGTAATTCAGCTTTTCGATGGCTTCCAGATTCATTTCATCCATCGCCACAAAATAATCGAACAGGGCCAGGTCTTCGCCAATCAGCCGTCGGGCACGATGGGTAAGCGTAAGGCCATGTTCAAGGGCGTTTTCGCGGGTACGCCGATCGGGTAGCTGACCTATGTGAAATGAAGCTGTCCCGGCAGAATCGGTCTGAATCTGTTTATCCAGCCCGGCCTCGGCCACCAGCGTTCGAAACACCCCCTCCGCCACCGGCGACCGGCAGATGTTGCCATAACAAACGAAGAGAACGTTTAGCATGGGGCTAAAGGCAGGGAGCATGGGGTGAAGAACATAGGCGCATCGTTAACGCTATGCCCCGCGCCCCAGGCCCTAGGCTATTTTTCCAACTGTTCATTTTGTTCGTCGACAATAACGAATACATCTTCACCCGGCTTTTTCATCAGGTATTTTTCGCGGGCGAACTTCTCACGAAGACGGTCGTTGCCGAGCACTTCCTGCCGTTCGGTTTGTACAGCTTTGATCTTTTCCTGATAATACGCGGCATCACCGTCGAGCTTTCGAAGCTGCCACCAGTTGCGAATCTGTGTTGGCAAGTCGTTCGCGTCGAAAAAAGTCATCCACACCAACAAGCCCAGGCCGGTAGCGACGTAGAAATTTCGAACGAAGCGAAGAAGACGGTTTAACATAGGGGAGAAGGTTCAGGGCAGAGGGTTCAGGGCAGAGGTGAAATTATCCCATGCCCCAAACCCTCTGCCCCATTCCCTTTGCTAGAATTTAAGACCCGGGAAGTAAGCGGTTTCGCCCAGTTCCTCTTCGATACGGAGCAACTGGTTGTATTTCGCCATCCGGTCCGAACGCGACGCCGAACCCGTCTTGATCTGGCCCGTATTGAGCGCTACAGCTAAATCAGCAATGGTAGCGTCTTCGGTTTCGCCCGAACGGTGCGACATGATGTTTTTATAGGAATTCCGCTTCGCCAGGTTAACGGTGTCGATCGTTTCGGTCAGGGAGCCGATCTGGTTTACTTTCACCAGAATGGCGTTAGCGATGCCTTTATCGATACCTTCCTGCAAACGCGTCACGTTCGTTACGAACAGGTCGTCGCCAACCAGTTGTACGTTCGTGCCTTTCAGCGCGTCGGTATGTGCTTTCCAGCCTGCCCAATCGTCTTCGGCCATACCATCTTCAATCGAGAGAATTGGGTATTTGGTAGCCCAATCTTTCCAGAAGCCCGCCATTTCTGACGAGGTCAGTTTGTCGCCGGTCGATTTTTTGAAGTGATACATACCCGTTTCCGCATCGTAGAACTCCGATGTAGCGGCATCCATGGCAATCCAGACATCTTCGCCCGGCCGGTAGCCAGCCTTCTCGATTGCCTGCATGATGGTTTGAATCGCTTCTTCGTTCGATTTGATGTTTGGGGCAAATCCGCCTTCGTCACCTACGTTGGTAGCAAGGCCCATTTTCTTCAATACACCTTTAAGCGTATGGAAGATTTCGGTGCCCATTCGTAGCGCTTCGGAGAAGGTAGCCGCATTGGCGGGCATAACCATGAACTCCTGGAAGTCGATTGAGTTATCGGCGTGCGAACCCCCGTTCAGGATGTTCATCATGGGCACGGGCAGCGTGTTGGCATTTACACCACCAATGTAACGATAGAGTGGCAGATTGGCTTCCTGAGCAGCCGCTTTGGAAGCAGCCAGCGATACGCCCAGAATGGCGTTAGCGCCCAGACGACCTTTGTTTGGAGTACCGTCCAGCTCAAGCATAATTTTATCAATCATGCTTTGTTCAAAGACCGAAATGCCGACCAGTTCCGGATAAATCAGTTCGTTGACGTTTGAAACGGCTTTCAGAACGCCTTTACCCACATATACTTTGGAATCATCGTCGCGGAGTTCGACAGCTTCGTGTGTGCCGGTCGATGCGCCCGATGGAACGGCGGCCCGTCCCAGAAAACCGTTTTCGGTACGGACGTCCACTTCGACAGTCGGGTTACCACGTGAATCCAGGATCTGCCGGGCATGAATGCTTTGGATGGTACTCATTGCAAAATAATAAGAGGTGTTAACAACAAAAAATTTCTATCGCTCCGGCGTACCGGTTTGTCGGGTTTGACTACCAAGCAATTAGGCTGGTTAGCTAACCGACCACAAAGTAACGAAATACAGGGCAAAACTTTAGAAAAAGGATAGCGATTGCTACGTGACTTAATCAATAATTCATGGTCAACAGAGTCCTGAAACAGAACTTGCCAGAAAATGTTGTCTATTTGTGTGCTGATTATTTGCCACTAAACAAACCATACTCATGCGAGGACTATTATATTTTCTATTGTTTTTGTTAGTGATTTTCGGTGTTCTTTATGCGCTCACCGGCTGGAGTTACAGTGATGGCGAACGAGCCGGAACGGTTTCCAAGTTCAGTCGTCGGGGCTTTCTCTTCAAAACCTACGAAGGCGTGTTGAACGTAGGCGGCTTCTCGGGCGAAACGGGCTCATTAACTCCCCAATATTTTGATTTCTCGGTGAAAGATGACGCCGTAGCTGCTCAGGTCACTCAGGCCGTTAAAACAGGTCAGCGGGTAACGCTGCATTACGAAGAGAAGATCCTGAAATTTCCCTGGAATGGCGAAACCAAATACTACATTACGAGTGTAGAAATCGTTGGTCCTCCCGCTCGTCCCTACAGCGATGGTTCTGCTTATCCGGGCTATCAGCAGGGCCAGTCTCAGCCCCAGCAGGCACAGCCGCAAACCCAGCAGCCAGCGCCCGATCAACAGCCCGTCATGGCCGATACGCTGCGTTAAAATACTGCCCGACATAAGCCCGGCAACTGCCCTGAAAATGAGTCAGTTGCCGGGCTTATTCAGTATATATTGATTGATACGGTACAGGTGTCGAAACCCCTTAACTATTTTCAAAAGTCATTTGGTAATCTGCCCATTTTTGGGTAATTTTATCTGTTTAAACAACCATCCTAACATGGCAAAATCAGATACGGCGCAAGCCACAGCATCTGCTAATGACAGTAAATTAAAAGCCCTTCAAACAACCATTGAAAAACTGGATAAAGCCTTTGGCAAAGGCACGGTTATGCGTCTTAGCGAAAGCAAAGTCGTTGACATTCCGGTTATTTCTACGGGTTCATTAGGATTAGATCTAGCTCTAGGCATCGGCGGTATGCCCCGTGGCCGTGTCGTCGAAATCTATGGTCCGGAATCGTCAGGTAAAACGACGCTGACCATGCACTGCATTGCTGAAGCGCAAAAAGCAGGTGGTCTGGCAGCGTTCATCGACGCCGAGCACGCATTCGACCGGGTTTACGCCGAGAAGCTTGGCATCGATACAAAAAACCTGCTTATCTCACAGCCCGACAATGGCGAGCAGGCCCTTGAAATTGCCGAACACCTGATTAGCTCCGGCGCGATTGATATCATCGTTATTGACTCCGTTGCCGCTCTTGTTCCGAAAGCCGAGATTGAAGGCGAAATGGGCGAAAGCAAAATGGGTCTTCAGGCTCGTCTGATGTCGCAGGCCTTGCGGAAACTGACGGGTACGATCAACAAAACCGGTTGCTGCTGTATTTTCATCAACCAGCTGCGTGAAAAGATCGGTGTGATGTTCGGTAACCCCGAAACAACTACCGGTGGTAACGCCCTTAAATTCTACGCATCGGTTCGTCTGGATATCCGGCGTATCGGTCAGATTAAAGAAGGTGCCGACAACGTAGTAGGTAACCGTACGAAAGTGAAAGTTGTCAAGAATAAACTGGCTGCTCCTTTCAAAGTGGTTGAGTTCGACATCATGTACGGCCAGGGCATTTCTAAAGTTGGTGAGATCCTCGATCTGGCTGTAGAAATGGAAGTTGTTAAGAAATCAGGTTCCTGGTTCTCTTACGGCACCAGCCGTCTGGCACAGGGTCGTGACGCCGTGAAGGAGTTGCTGCTCGATAACCCCGAATTAATGGGCGAAATTGAAGGCAAAATCCGCTCAAAAATCGCTGATGATCAGGATGCCCTCCTTGATCCCGTCCTGGCCGCTACGGCTGACGACGACGAAGGCGAAATCGACGATTAGTAGTTTTGTAGTACTTGCATAAACGAGACGGGTGGCAAATGATTTTGCCACCCGTCTCGTTTATGCAAGTACTACAGAAAACTTACCGCTTCTCAATCGGGACAAACTCCCGCAGGGTGGAACCGGTGTAAATCTGACGCGGACGGCCGATGGGCTCTTTCGTTTCGCGCATTTCTTTCCATTGGGCAATCCAGCCCGGCAGACGACCGATGGCGAACATAACCGTAAACATATTCGTTGGGATGCCTAATGCCCGGTAGATGATTCCCGAATAGAAATCGACGTTCGGGTACAGCTTGCGTGATACGAAGTACTCATCATTCAGGGCTGCCTCTTCCAAACCTTTGGCAATTTCGAGAACAGGGTCGTTCACGCCCAGTTTCGCCAGTACATCATCAGCGGCTTTCTTAATGATCTTAGCGCGGGGATCGAAGTTTTTGTACACCCGGTGCCCGAAACCGAACAGACGGAAGCCCGTTGTTTTGGCGTTCTTGGCCATTTCGACATACTTTGACACATCACCACCGTCGGCTTTGATGTTTTCGAGCATTTCAATCACTTCCTGATTGGCACCACCATGCAAGGGTCCCCATAAAGCACTGATACCCGCCGAAATAGACGAATAGATATTGGCCTGCGACGAACCTACCAGACGAACTGTCGATGTGGAGCAGTTCTGTTCGTGATCGGCGTGTAGGATAAGGAGAACATTAAGAGCTTCGGCAACGACCGGATCAACTTTATACTCTTCGACCGGCAGCGAGAACATCATGTTCAGGAAGTTCGGGATATAGTCGAGGGTATTTTTAGGGTAGTTGGTTGGGTGACCCAGTGCCCGCTTGTAGGACCAGGTAGCAATGGTTGGTAGTTTGGCCAGCAACCGGATGATGTGCAAGTCGGTTTTATCTTCTTCCTTACCACTTTCCAGGTCGGGATAAAAGGCACTCATGGCACTTACCAGCGATGCCAGAACCCCCATTGGGTGCGCTTTAACCGGAAAACCATCGAAAATTTTCCGCATATCCTCATTCACCAGCGTGTGCCGTCGAATGGCCGTTTCGAAGGTGGAGAACTCCTCTTGTGTTGGCAGTTCTCCGTAAATCAACAGATAGGCAACTTCCAGAAATGAGGCCTTGGCGGCTAAATCTTCAATAGAGTACCCCCGGTATTGCAGAATGCCCAACTCACCATCCAGGAATGTGATGGCACTTTTGGTGGCACCGGTGTTTTTATAACCACGATCTAAAGTAACGTAGCCAGTCTGATCACGAAGGTTCGAGATGTCGAAGGCTTTTTCATGTTCGGTTCCCTCTAAGGTTGGAAATGAATATGTTTTACCATCGACGGTTAATTCAGCGGAGTTTGCCATACAAAAAACAGGGTAGAGAATCAGAGATAATGAGTTAGGCTTTTTTTAAGCATTGGGATACCTCATAACGAAATGAACCCGTTTCGTCGGGGTATCGCAGCGGTCCGAAAACAACTGTAAAACCAACAAAACGAGTTCACCGAACCAGCGGCTCAGTGAGGTAAGGACATGTCCGGCGAAATTAGTCCAAAAACCCAAACGACAGATGAAATTGTATAAAAAAAGCCATGTTACGTTTGTATTAAGCTATAACCGAAAGTTTTTCCCATAAGTTTACCGGTCAACGCTTTGAAAAAACGCCCCCTTTCATAACCATCTGAACGCGTTGTACATCGGTGATTGTTTTTGTTGGATCACCTTGAACCGCAACTAAATCGGCTAGCAAACCTGGCCGAATACGACCTCGATCCGTTAATTTGAAAACGTCGGCGTTAATGGAAGTAACAGAACGCATAACGTCGATTGGCTTCATACCATAGTCGACCATCAATACAAGTTCGCGGGCATTGTCGCCATGACTGAAGACACCCACGTCGCCACCGGCGCAGATTGTGACGCCAGCTGCCAGCGCCTGCTTGAATATGTCCCGCTTCTGTTTAAGCCGTTCGGGTTCGGGGTCCTGCCCTTTTTTCCAGCCCCGGTATTGGCTAATCGCATCACCAGCCGCTAATGTTGGGCAAAGTGCCGTACTGTGCTGTTTCATCAGGGCGAAGATCTCCGGGGTTCCGGCATCGCCGTGTTCAACGGTTTCGCAGCCGCCCAGAATAGCACGGCGCATTCCCTCTGCCGTACTGGCATGGGCTACCACGCCCCGGCCGCTGCTTCGGGCGGTTTCGACAATAAGCTTAATCTCCTCAAGGGTGTATGTTGGGCGGGCTTCGGCCATGAGTCCCCAGCGGTAATCGGCGTAGATTTTGATAGCGTCGGCTCCTTTGCCGATCTGCCGCCGAACAGCCTGTATGAGCGCGTCGTGCCCATCGGCTTCTTCGGCTCCCTGCGGCACGTCGATGTCGGGGCTAAACCCTTTAGGCGCGTAACTCCCGGTGGCGATAAGCGCCCGCGTTACGATCATCATACGCGGCCCCGGTATAATGCCTTTATTGATCGCCTGTTTCAAGCCGACATCGTCATAATCGGCCCCTTCGGTACCCAGATCGCGCACGGTAGTGAAGCCCGCTTCGAGTGTTTTTTTAGCATGAACAGTGGCCCTAGCCACCCGTAGCGAGCGGGCTTCTTTCAGCACCTGATCGTCCCAGGGGGTTTCGTTATACGGATGCAGCAATAAATGCGAATGACCTTCAATCAGACCGGGTGTTAAGGTCGTTCCTTTCAGATCGACAACCGTAGCGCCCGCTATCGAAATACTGTTCGTTGGACCAACGGCGTCAATTTTATCGTCTTTCACCCGCACGACCCAGCCTTCGTGCATGGTTTCGCCATCGAAAACGCGGTCGGGACGGAGGAGGTACACCGTCTGGGCCAAGCTTTGGTATGGCCCTATCAGCATAAAGGAAAATAAGCCAAGGCCAAGCCAGAGCCTGGTCCAGACAGCGCAAAGATTGCTCGAAATCATTATATTCAGGGTTTATGTATGTTCATTTCCAATCTTGCCAGTGGTTACATAGCCTGGCCTTCATAGGATTTTGTATAACGTATTGTACGATGCGATGGAGTTCGTTGCGGTCGCGCACCAGGCGGTCGTAATTCTTATCGGCCCAAAATGGGCCTGTTCTTTAAAGAATTTGATTACACTAGCTCTCTGAAAAACTTTTAATACTTTGTAAAACGCTCTTTAATGACTGAGTCTTCTTTTCTGGCACATTGTCAAAAAGGTGAATACAAGATGAATGTGATTCGACATTAGTGTATAAGCAATCAAATCGTAACCGGGTCAAGCTCTGGATTGGCCCGGACACCTACCGTAACCGCCGTAGCAGACCCTCCCCAAATACCAGCACCATCAGGCCCGGCAGCAGGATAGCACCGGCCCGGAAACCGGCACCGGTTAGCTTATAAATACCTGTGTTGTATTGGGTAAAACTCTGGAATAAATAATAGGCCGATGCGGCCAGTAACGCTACGGTAATCCCCAAAGCCACAGGCTTACTCAACTGCCCTACGGCCCAGACGATAAGCAGGCACAGGCCAACAACCACCGCAACGGTTCCCAACGCTTTGGGGAACGTTGCGAGATAAGAGTAGTCAAAAAAGAACACCCCAGCCTTACCGATAAGGTTGGGGTGCGAAAGAAGCCAGCCGTCCAGAACGACCAGCACTAAAAGCAAGATGTAAAAGAAAGGGTTACGCATAAAACGGTTTTCTCAGGCTGTATTAGACCAGCGAAGATAACA
The DNA here is from genome assembly GCF_054781875.1 of Spirosoma pulveris. Taxonomy (NCBI): domain Bacteria; kingdom Pseudomonadati; phylum Bacteroidota; class Cytophagia; order Cytophagales; family Cytophagaceae; genus Spirosoma; species Spirosoma pulveris. Next base: position 213,901 of record NZ_BAAGTO010000004.1, on the reverse strand, counting down.
GCTTTTATGCCTTCTCGCCCGTTAATTCCATCTTCAAAAACTTGCCGGTATAGCTTCCCTTCACCTCGGCCACCTTTTCAGGAGGACCTTCGGCAATGATGTTACCACCTTTGTTACCGCCCTCCGGACCAAGGTCGATGAGGTGATCCGACACCTTGATGACGTCCAGATTGTGCTCGATAATGAGGACCGTATTCCCTTTGTCGGCGAGTTTGTTCAGCACGTCGAGCAGGTGCGCGATGTCCTGAAAGTGGAGGCCGGTGGTAGGTTCGTCCAGAATATAGAGCGTCTTACCGGTATCTTTCTTGGATAGTTCTTCGGCAAGTTTCACCCGTTGCGCTTCGCCACCCGATAATGTCGTGGCGTGTTGCCCAAGGGTAATATAGCCCAGACCCACATCGTTCAGCGTCGTTACTTTGCGGAGAATTTTGGGTTGGCTGGCGAAGAAGTCCAGCGCCTGCTCAACGGTCATGTCGAGGACATCGGCAATGGATTTGCCTTTAAAACGGACTTCCAGCGTCTCACGGTTGAAGCGTTTGCCTTTGCAGGTTTCGCACATCACGTGAACATCAGGCAGGAACTCCATTTCGATTTTCTTCATGCCTGCCCCTTCGCAATCTTCACAACGGCCACCCTTCACATTAAACGAGAACCGACCGGGTTTGTATCCCCGGATTTTGGCTTCGGGCAGTTCGGCGAACAGGGTTCTGATTTCTGAGAACATACCTGTATAAGTTGCCGGATTGGAACGTGGGGTTCGACCAATCGGCGACTGATCGACTTCGATTACTTTGTCCAGATGCTCCAGTCCGTCCACCGTTTTAAACGCCAGCGGCTCGCGCTTCGACTTGTAAAAATGGCGATTAAGGATCGGGAATAACGTTTCGTGAATCAGCGACGATTTACCGCTGCCCGACACACCCGTGATGGTGACCATTCGGCCCAGCGGCAAGCGTAGGGTTACATTCTTCAGATTATGTCCCGTTGCGTTCTTGATGACCAGAAACTTCCCGTTGCCTTTCCGGCGTTCGGTTGGGACTTCAATGGCGCGTCGGCCGCTCAGGTAATCGGCGGTGGTACTGCTGCCCGCCACGCCGATGTACTTGTTTTGGAGAAATTCGTCGGGTGTTCCCTGATTGACAACCTGCCCGCCATGCCGCCCGGCACCGGGACCGATGTCGAGGATAAAGTCCGATTCGAGCATCATGTCTTTGTCGTGCTCCACCACCAGAACGGTGTTACCCAGATCGCGCAGGTTCTTGAGCGAGTCGATCAGTTTTACGTTGTCGCGCTGGTGCAGACCAATGCTCGGCTCGTCCATGATGTACAGCACACCCACCAGTTGCGTCCCGATCTGGGTCGCCAGCCGGATACGCTGCGCTTCACCACCCGACAGTGTCCGCAAGGGGCGGTCGAGGGTCAGGTAATCGAGGCCAATATCGAGCAGGAAACCAATCCGTTTGCGGATCTCTTTCAGAATCTCTTTCCCGATCACATTCTGACGGTTGGTCATCCGGTCTTCTACCCCGTCGAACCAGGCCGTCAGTTCCGAAATGTCCATGCGGGCTAATTCGGAGATATTTTTTTCGTCGATCTTGAAGAAGAGTGACTCCTTCTTCAATCGGGCACCATGACACTCCGGGCAGGACTTTATCACCATAAAGTCCTTGAGCCACTCCTGAATTTTATCGGTACTGTTTTCCTGCTGGCGTTTCAGGAAGTTGACAATACCCTCGAACTTAAAACTGTAATAATCCTCGCCCACATACTTCTTTGAGGGTACGGTGGCTTCCTCTTCAGTCCCGTACATGAGGGCATGCATCAGGTCGTCGGGAAATTTGTTTACCGGCGAGGTGAGGTTCAGCTTGTATTTCTTCAGAATGGCTTCGATCTCCTTAAATATCCACAACTCACGGTATTCGCCCAGGGGGGCAATAGCGCCCCGGCTAATGCTCAGCGACTTATCGGGGATGACCGATTCTTCCGTTATTTCTTCAATAACACCCAGCCCATTACACACCGGGCAGGCTCCGTAAGGCGAGTTAAAGGAAAATGAGTTCGGTGAGGGTTCGTCATAGCTGATGCCCGATTCGGGGTCCATCAGGTTCTGCGAGAAATAGACCAGCTTTCCGTCGGCATCCAGCATCTGCATGGCACCTTTACCCTGCTTCATGGCCGTTTGTATGGACTGACTGAGCCGGTAGCGGTCCTCTGCTTTCGGCACGAGCCGGTCAATAACGATTTCAATGTCGTGGATTTTGTAGCGGTCGAGCTGCATCTTGGGCACAATGTCCTGCACCACGCCATCTACCCGCACTTTAGTGTAGCCCGTTTTGGCAATCTGGACGAACAGTTCGCGGTAATGCCCTTTGCGGCTTCGGATAATGGGAGCCAGCAAAGTGACCTTCTTACCCTCGTATTGTTCCAGAATGGTATCAATAATCTGGTCCTGCGACTGCCGTTCCATCTTCCGGCCCGTTACGTACGAATACGCTTCACCCGCCCGGGCGTAGAGCAGACGCAGAAAATCGTAAATCTCGGTCGTGGTACCCACCGTAGACCGGGGGTTCTTGGAAGTCGTTTTCTGCTCGATGGAAATCACCGGACTCAGGCCATTGATCTTGTCGACATCGGGCCGTTCCATATCGCCGATAAACGAGCGGGCATAGGCCGAAAAGCTCTCCATGTATCGACGTTGCCCTTCGGCATAAATGGTATCGAAGGCCAGCGACGATTTACCGCTTCCGCTGATGCCCGTTACAACCACCAGCTTGTTGCGGGGAATAACGACGTCGATGTTTTTGAGGTTATGTTCGCGGGCACCCAGCACTTCGATCTGGTCGTAGCCCGTCAGGTCAATATCAGTCAGACCGGCCTGGCGCTCGGTCGTTTTTTCTTCTGTCACGTTCGGTTGGCTCATTCTAAACAACAACGTAAAACGAGCGGGGGTAGTTTCCGGGAATTTTTGTAAAAACAAATACTGTCTTTGTCTTTTCTCAATACAACATCCAACTTGCTTATATTCGGTTCTCCGATGCGATAAATGACATACAAATCCTCTGAAACCATGAGCGAAATGATAATCAGGCCCATTAAAAGTGCCAGTCAGTATGAACAGGTGATGGCACAGATTGACCAGCTACTAGATTGTCCACCCAATTCGCCGGAAGCTGATCTGCTGGAGGTTCTCTCAATTTTAGCAGATGACTATGAGAACAAAACAACCCCTATTTTACCTCCAGATCCTATTGATGCAATCCGCTATCAGGCCGACGAACTAGGTCTGTCATCAAAAGAGTTAGCTGCTTTACTAGGAGGTAAAAATCGCTTATCAGAGGTATTGAATCGTAAGCGTCCTTTAACGCTGAAGATGATAAAAACCCTGTTTCAACAGTTACACATCCCGGCAGAAAGCTTGCTGGCAGCTCAAGAGAGTCAATAAACATTTAATCTGGCCAAAGCAGCCATCCGGAAATGTATAGAGATAACATACCGAACAAATGCTTACGCCTAACCTCTGCTCAACGTTTTCAAGTCTGTGCGCCCCTATCTGCTCCTCACAGTTATTTTCTTAATCAATGCGGTTTCGTGGATCGCCGAAGCCCAAACCCCGGCCTATCGTTCGCGAATCCCGGTTCGGCATCATCGTACCCATCGACCGACTCGCCCGGCAGCCGGTTCGGTTGACTACTACACCAATAGCGCAGGCAACCGGGTTCAATCGCCGACCTTCTACACAGCTCCCCCGGCGGGTGCTACAGCCGAGTGTCGGGATGGCACTTACAGTTTCAGCCAGTCAAGGCGCGGTACCTGCTCGCACCATGGCGGGGTGAAACGCTGGTTTTGAGACAAAGTACTCGTCAATGACGTTATATAGGAAGCCTCATTCAATAGCGAACGAGCCGTCGGGCACAGGAACACAACTCACTCTGTATTTACTATATTTACTAAAAAACGCAGTACCTATGCTAACCGCTATTCAAGGAACTTACGACAACGGTCAGATTATTTGGGACGAGGTTCCGCCCGTTCAAAAACCAACCAAAGTGATTGTGACGTTTTTAGAGGAGAAACCTGATGCTATTAAAAAAAAGCGTAAAGCAGGTTCTCTAGAGGGTCGCGGTTCTATCCCTGCCAATTTCAACGAGCCGCTTACTGATCTAAGCGATTATATGTAAGATGAGATTACTGATCGATACGCAAATTTTTATTTGGTTTCAGTTAAACGATCCCCAATTACCAAAGTCAATCAGGCTACTTATCGAAGATCTGAAAAATGACGTATTCGTAAGCCATCTAAGCTTCATGGAGGTTATTATCAAACAGGTAGTCAATCGATTACCTACGTTCACAATTCAGACCGAAGAACTTATTGAAAAGGCTGAAACCGATGGGTTTATAATACTCCCTACTTCACTTGCTCATATTTCAGCTTATAAACGAATTCCATTCTTCGACGATCACCGAGACCCCTTTGACAGATTACTTCTGGCTACAGCTTTAGCCGAACAAATGTCCCTCATATCCGCTGATGAAAAGTTTAGCCGCTATCAGGACCTAGTGGATATCATCTGGTAAATACGTCTACTCACAACTCACTATTAGGGGCACCTGCCCGCATCATAACGGGGTGAAACGCTGGCTCTGAGACGAAGCCTGTACAGAAGTAGTTGTATAAAAATAAACGCTCCTTTTTCGGAACGACGATTTGATAGAGCCTAAATAATGAAAAGCTACCGGCAAAACCAGATGTAGTACTCGCTAAGAACAAAACCAATATTTTCGGGCATGGGGTACTTTAACAACCTATAAAATGACGTATGGCACGAACCGATTTATGGACTAGAGAGGAAACCATTCTTGCATTCAATCTTTATTTCAAAATTCCATACGGCACTATCCACGGAGGAAACCCTAAAGTGCGTGAACTGGCTGAACTTATAGGACGGTCTAAAGGGTCTGTGGGACGAAAAATGCAGAATCTCGCGAGTTTTGACCCAGTTCAGCAGACTCGTGGCATCAAAGGATTATCGCACGCCAGTAAACTTGATGCAGAAATTTTTAAAGAGTTTGTCAGCAATTGGGCTGAACTCGCCTATGAAAGCGAAAAAATTCTGGCTGAAAAGCGTCACATTCCCCTTGAAGAGAAGGTAGAAAGTGATGAACACGAGTGGCAAAATAGAAGTGGTAAGGATGTGGTTCGTTCCGTCAAAACGAGAGTGGGTCAAAACTTCTTTAGGAGTGCCGTCCTGAATAATTTTGACTCAAAATGTGCGATTTCTGGTATCAATATCCCCGAGATGCTCAGGGCCAGTCACATTGTGCCCTGGTCGAAAGATGAACGAACACGTGTAAACCCTGAAAATGGCTTATGCTTGTCCTCCTTATATGATGACGCTTTTGACAGAGGTTTTATTGGGGTAAGTACCGATTATAAAGTTATCCTGGCTGAAAAGTTAAAGAGACGTAGTAAAGAGCCATATTTTCAGGAGCACTTTGGCAAGATTGACAATATCGCTATCAGATATCCAAGCAAATTTTTTCCGCGCAAAGAGTTTCTGGAATATCATTTGGATCAGATTTTCGATAAATGACTTACAGCACTCAGGCCAATCAACTTACGTTATTACGAAACCTTTTCAGCCCTAAATTAACAAAAGGCAGAAACAGTTTTCCTCTCTCTTCGTAACACTGAACTATTTCAAGAACTTCCTCATACTCCAAAAAGCCTATCTTCTGATTACCAGAACATTACACAATCTTATCATTTGTCTCTTCCTGAGTATATGACTCATTCAGCTTGCAGAAGCGGGCAGAAAGCCTAATTTTGTTAATCCGATTTTCATCGCTTAGAGCGACGCTCAGCCCATTCGCCCGGTTGAACATTTACATAAAACAACGCATTCCAGATACATGGTACAGACTGACGTAATTGAACCGATTTTAGAAGAAGACAAAGGCCGCTTTGTACTGTTCCCCATCAAACACTGGGACATTTGGGAATACTATAAAACCCACGAAGCCTCGTTCTGGACCGCCGAGGAAATCGACCTCGGCCAAGACATGAAAGACTGGAACAGCCTCAACGACGGCGAACGCCACTTCATCTCGCACGTGCTGGCGTTCTTCGCTGCGTCGGATGGGATTGTCAATGAAAACCTGGCCGTCAACTTCCTCTCGGAGGTACAGTATGCCGAGGCTAAATGCTTCTACGGATTTCAGGTGATGATGGAGAATATCCACTCCGAAACCTACTCCCTGCTCATTGACACCTATATTAAAGATCCCGTTGAGAAAGACCGGCTGCTGAACGCCATCGACACCATCCCCTGCGTACAGAAAAAAGCCGAATGGGCCTTGCGCTGGATCGATAACGGTTCGTTTGCCGAGCGGCTGATTGCGTTTGCCGTGGTCGAAGGTATCTTCTTCTCAGGTTCGTTCTGCTCCATTTACTGGCTCAAGAAGCGGGGTATGATGCCTGGCCTCACATTCTCGAACGAGCTGATCTCCCGCGACGAAGGTTTGCACCGCGATTTCGCCTGCATGCTGTATACGGACCACATCGTCAACAAGCTGCCTGAGTCGCAGATTTACGACATTATCCGGAATGCCGTTGAGATTGAGCAGGAGTTCGTAGCCGATGCGCTGCCTGTATCGCTCATCGGAATGAACGCCGAGTTGATGAAGCAGTACATTGCCTTCGTGGCCGATCACCTGCTGGTGACGCTCGGTCTGCGAAAAATGTACAACGTAGCCAATCCGTTCGATTTTATGGATATGATCTCGTTACAAGGCAAAACCAACTTCTTCGAGAAGCGGGTTGGTGAGTACCAGCGTGGCGAGGTGATGTCGAAATTCAAAGCGATGAAAGCCGCTTCGTTACAGCCTCAGGACGCCGAGAACCCGGCCCCTGTTGCCGTTGCCGAAGAACCGAAAGGCATTACGTTCGACGCTGACTTTTAATTGTCTGACGACTTATTCCCTGATAAAACAAACGCCATATCTTGAGGATATGGCGTTTGTTTTATCAGGAAGTCCATTTCCTTCGCTAGTTGATTACCTGACGGTAACGCAAACTCTCCCGCATGGGGCTGCCCCGCCCAATAAACCAGGCCAGACGCCCATAAATAGGATCCCGGCGAAACTTCCGCCCATTCTTGATGACGTAGTAAGCTCTGAACAATGCCCGTTCGGGCCAGGTATGGTACTTTCGGAAGTAATGAAAGAGAGAGATGTAGTACTCTTTCTCGATGTCATAGTTGCGGGTTGTGCTTTGCCCGGTAAAATGTACGTATTCCGCCTGCGGCACCAGATACGATTTGTAGCCTTTCAGCAGCAGCCGCTTGGCAAGGTCCTCTTCTTCGACATAGAGAAAATGAGATACGTCGAAGCCACCGATCAGGTTGAAAGCCGATGCCCGGACGAAAAGCGTGCTGCCCATCACAAACGGCACTTGTAAAGGCTCGGTATATACCTGCCGGACGGAGGGGTACAGGGCCGGATTAAGCGACCGAACAAACCCGTGGCCGAGAATTTTACTGCCCAGCGTGGGCAAATAGCCAAAGGTCACCTGCCGGGAGCCGTCGCCGGCAAACATCTGCGCGCCACATAGACCCGCATCGGGTGTACTGTCCATAAACGCAGCTAACTGCGTACATACGTCGGTTCGCAGTACGCAATCGTTGTTCAGGAAATAATAATAATCGGCTGTAGGGTCGGCCAGTTGTACACCCAGCATATTCCCGCCCGAGAAGCCCAGGTTAATACGACTCCGAATCAGTTGAATGCGCGGGCCGGTAGACGGGGCTCGGCTCACGATGGGCAATAATGCGTCATAATCCGTGGCGACCGAGTTATTATCGACAATGACAATCTCATAGTCAACGCCACCACTGGCTACGGGTGCGGTCTTTTCAATAATCGAATCGACGCAGTCGTACGTAAATTGATGCGAGTTGTAATTGATCAGAACAATAGAGACTTTTCGCGACTTCATACCCGCAAAGAACCGGCAATTGTTGGGGGAAAACAACTGTAGGACAGTGGGCCAATCACGTTATTCGCAGCCTTAAAACGCGGTCTCCCGGTCATCCTGCGCTATTCGTCGCCCAATACAGAAAAGATCAGCTCCGATTCGTAACCTTTGCTGAGTGCATAGCGCACCAGCTTTTGTTTAATAACCAACGGGTTATCGTCGCGCAGACTTTGCCGTTTTTTGGCCAGCAAATCCGAGAGTGTGCCCCGGTAGTCGTCGGGAGCGATTTCCTTCATGGCCTGGTCAAGGTTGTAGCCTGTAATACCCCGCTGCTGCAGGTGCTGCTTTATTTTTCGCTTTCCCCAGCCTTTCACCCGGAATTTCCCCCCCGCAAAAGACTTTGCAAAGCGCTCCTCATTCAGGTAGTTCTGCTGGATCAATTCGGCAATTACCTCTTCGGCATCGTCGCCCCAGATGCCCCACTCCTTCAGGCGGTCGCGGACTTCCTGCTGCGTACGTTCCTGATACGCGCAAAACATGGCGGCCTTGCGAAGCGCATCCTTTACTGATTCTGTCATATAGAAAGATAACACGCACAGCGCCGAAATTGCTCACCGCAACCCACTCGACCGCCTGTTTTTTGCGTCAATGTTTTACCGGCTGATGCTGCATCAACTCATTGATCAGCGTTTCGACCTCAGAGATGGGCCGGCTTACGACCAGGTATTCATGCCCTTTCCCGGCATCGTTCCAGCCATTGGACCCGTCGGCGTTCATCGTCAGCCGACCCGATTTAACGGTATAATACGGTGCATAGCCCTTTACCCCAACCAAAACAGCGGTCTGGTCCCAGCTCATCCGACCATTTTTGTCCTCGGCGGCTTTGGGCAGCGAGATTCGAAAAACATCTTTTACCGGACTGTTCCGGATACGGGCGTTTTGCGTAAGTGGCAAACCGGAGTGGATCTTCTCGCCTATTTCGAACCCACTCATGAGAATCGGCGTGGGCCAGTTCGCAAAAACGGTCTTCGACGAAGCCACATCCCGATGGACGTTGTACTCCCGACCACTCGGGAATTTGCCTGCCATGCTCACCAGCTTCTTTACTTTTTTTGTCACGAGTTCTTTGCCCGATAGGCTGGAGTACTGATCGGGAGAAGAGTTGAGCAGATTGGCCAGATTGGTCAGAAAACCAACCGTAATGATGGTAACACTTTGGTCGGGTTGTTTGGCCAGCAGTTGACGGTATAACGCCACGGCATCCGGCACCTCGCTGTTCGACTTGACCTTGTGCGGGTAACGCGCCACCAGCGTATCGGACCAGTGCTGCGTGTCTTTATCACCCACGGCTTCTCCTTTTGGGACGCCAATGGGTATGTATGGGCGGTTAAAATACGTGTTCAGTACGCTCAGCACCGGGGTCACATTCGGGTAGTTGGTGCTGGCAATGGTGGCCAGAATGCGCGCCTGGCCCGCATCGGCATAGGCATGAAGCATGGTAATGGCCCCAACATCGTCGTAGTCCGGCCCCATGTCGGTGTCGAAAATGACCGAAACCGGCTGGCTTTTCGGGGCCGATTGTCCATACGATGAACCGGCTGTCAGAGCCAGCAACACACTGGCAAAAAATAAATAGGGTCGAATCATCAGGTTAAACGAGATTTGCGGGCCGGTTCATGACCAACTACCGGCCTGTGGAGTTACAAATAGATTGATACGTGTCGTAATTCACCAGTTAAAGGACTCTTGCTATGATCTCTCTTAAATCACTACCTACATCTCCGGACGCCCAGTTACGAAATCTTGGCTGGGACTGGATGCTTGGCCAGGATACACTGCCTTATCTGTCCAATGAAGTTGTAACCATAAAGTCTCCCGAAGCAGATGCCTACTATGAAGCGGCCAATGAATTATTTGAGATGTTCATAGCCGCCGGACAGCAGATCATCGACGAGAATCGATTTGCCGAAGCGGGCATTCCCGACAACCTGATCGACCTGATAAAACTGTCCTGGAACGACGATCGCCATATTCACCTCTACGGCCGCTTTGATCTGGCCGGGGGCATTAACGGGCAACCTATCAAGCTAATCGAGTTCAACGCCGACACTGCCACCTGCTTACCCGAAACCGCCGTTGTTCAATATGCACACCTGCGCGCCAACGGACTCGACGACAGCCAGCAGTTCAACGCAGTCTTTGAGACCTTAACGGGCCAGTTTGAAGAACTGCTGGCCGTAAACCCCGACTTGCAGCCAACGCTGCTGCTCTCGGCCATGCGGGGCTTTCCCGAAGACGACGCCAACGTAGCCTTACTGGGCGAAGCGGCCCGGGAAGCGGGGTATGATATCGAATTCGATTTTGTCGATAACGTTGATTTTTCGGCTGAAGAGGGCATTTTCTGGCAAAACCCGAAAAACGGCGAGTTCGAAAAGCTTGACTTCTGGTTTAAGCTCGTGCCCTGGGAATCCATCGCCGAAGATGAACCCGAACTGGTCCAGATTCTGACCGAGATAGTGCGCAAGCGACTGGCCGTTGTGCTGAACCCGGCCTATACGCTGCTGTTTCAGTCCAAGTACATCCTGAAAGTCTTGTGGGAGCTTTATCCCAATCATCCCCTTCTGCTCGAAACCGACACAAAACCACTGGCCGGAAAACCCTGCGTTGAGAAAGTATTGTTTGGGCGGGAAGGTGCCAACACCCGTATTCTAAATCCGGACGGCAGCGAGCGCCAGACTACCGAGGGCGACTATGGCGACTACCCTAAAATCTATCAGGAATACGTCGATTTCCCGAAAGACTCGGCAGGAAATTCGTATCAGGCCGGTGTTTTTTACGCGGGCGAAGGCTGCGGCCTGGGTTTCCGGCGCGGGGGGCTCATTCTGGATAACACGGCCGGTTTTGTAGGGCATGTTGTTGAGTAACGCGTCAAAGTCAAGTTTATCGACTAGCTTAGTACGGCTCTGGCGAGGTTGCCAGAGCCGCTATCTAAACACGCATGTCGAATTTAAGTCTTTACATTCAGGCCGTTGTCTATATCGCTGCCGGGCTGAACCATTTTATCAGTCCAAAAACCTATCTGGCTATCATGCCGCCCTACATTCCGGCGCATAACTTGATGGTTATTCTAAGTGGTATTGCCGAAGTTCTGCTGGGCGTTGGCCTGCTTTTTCCAGCTACCCGATCGCTGTCTGCCTGGGGGCTCATTCTACTGCTGATCGCTATCTTTCCGGCGAATGTTCACATGGCTATTTCCAGTCGATTTGCCAAACTTCCCGCCTGGCTCCGTTGGGGCCGGTTGCCACTCCAGGGGCTGCTAATCTGGTGGGCTTATCAGTATACGTAAGGATCGAACATGAAGCATCGGCCGGAGAAGTGGGCACTACAACTTTGTCTGTAACGCTTCGATAGCTGCCGCCAGATACACGAGTGGCGCATTCCAGTTAATGGCGATTTCGTTGGAGGCATACGAACAGGAATCATCCAGAAACGTTTCGTCGGCCGAGGTAGCGGTGTAACCGGGACATTTATCCTGCTTCGGTGCATTCCCATTTGGTCCGCCCGATAACAGGCCCGGTACGGGTTCGTCGATACCATCGGCTACGGAGGGGCGGTGGTGCGGCTTCATCACCGATTTGTCGCCAAACCCCGTCAGGAATGAATAGCCCGTTGCATTGCGGCCCAGCAGATAGTCGAGGTTGGTCAGGGCAAAGCGCAGATAACGGCCATCTTTGGTGAGGTTATACGCCTGAATGAGTGCAATACCTTGGTTAGCCGCAACGGAACTACTCCCCCAACTATAATCCCGCGCCGATTTACCCATTACCGTACCATACGCCTGCTGGTCTGTTCCCTGAATAAGGTCATCGGCAAAGGCAACTAGTTGCTTTTTCACCGATGCGTTTCCCTGCTTGCCAAGTGGCGTAAGTTCATTCGAAAAGCGGGCGAGTGTGTAATAACCCAGCAAACGGACCTGGTTCCAGGAGGGCAAACTCAGTTTCTCGTCGGATTTGAGCTTTGCTGCCGTATAATAAGCATCATCTTTTGTCGTCACATACAGTTCAAGGGCGGCCCAAACCCACTCATCGCTCGCATCGCGATCTTCATAACTCCCCGTTACCACATCGGGGTCGAACTGCGTATTCATCTCGTTCTGACGATAAACGGCATTGGGGTTTTGCTCAGCCCACTTCCAGGCCTTCACAGCCGCCGTCCGACAGGAGTCCGACAAGCCGGGCAATGCTTTGTTGTACTGTTTAAACACCCGGCTGGCCTGCGCCAGTACGGCAGCGAAATCTAGCGTGGCGGTAATACTTTTCTGGATAACGTAGCGGTCTTTCACCGCTTTATCCGGCATGACCATGCCATCGAAACTTGGGTTCGACAGTTTATGGTAGACGCCCCCATCGGCCGGGTCCTGCATGGTCAGCATCCAGCGCAGGTTCCAGAGCACTTCGTCCAGCAGATCGGGAACAGCATTACCCGTTTCCGGAATGTTGGTATCGAACGATTTAAAGTAACCAGGAAAATCTTCGTACGAAGAAAGTAGCGTACCCACCGTAATGCCCGAATTCACAATGTATTTGTTGTAATCTCCCGCATCATACCAGCCCCTAGGCGATGAAATAGCCGTGCCTGCCGGACGCCCCGGCGAAGCCGCTGAGGGGTGAATCAACACCCGTGTATCCGGATGACCGGCCGGGCGAGCCCATTTACCGGCATACTTTTTGGGTAAGTCGGTAGACACCCGCTGGTAATAAAACCCCTTCAGAGCGCCAATGGCTGCGGCCCGGTGTACATCCGGCCGAATCTCGATCGGATACGAGTGTCCCAGACCTGGTACGACAATTAGGTATGTCCCCTTCTGTTTAAAGGGCGAAAAATCGGCGAACTGGCTTGTCTTGCCTGAGATCTGATTTTTTTTAGGTTCACTCAATGTACCCGTAAACACAACTTTTTTCTGATCGGGCGATGTAATCTGAAAAGTTTTGACTGTTGTAGACGCGTCTTTTTCATTGACCACCACGGCTATTTTAGTTGCCTGCGGATAAAATCCTACTTGATTAAGCCGGATGCTTGTTGTTAATGATTGACCATTGGCAAGTTTAGCGCCTGACAGAACCAGTATTATCAAATAAACGCGCACTCGTTTTATAAAAGAAAGTTGTACGAATAAATACATAGCAATAATTGACAGATATTTCATAATACGGAGCTGCTTGTATGGCTATTTTACTCATTCACTTTTCCTTTAAATTACCTCAATTGTCAATTTTTAACTACATATAGATTTTTATATAACACAAACAGTGGAGGCCAAACCACTTTACAGCTTCATTCTCCTTTTTCGCTGAGCGATAATCGATGAAGGCACAATTACTTATAATTTATCAATGTACATGATTATAGACAAAAAATTTACAGATTAGAATAATACACTAAATTTTCGGCAAACGATTTGTGGATACCTAATAGTATTTACGAATTGACCAATAAATTACTATTTACATCTCATATAGCAATTCAATTAAACATTTGTTCATAAATAATAGAATTAAATTAATTAAAAATGAAATACAGTTGAAAGATAAATAGTAGGCAAAAAGTTACTTCTTATAAAATTGACTCTTGAAACTTAGGATAGTTGTGCATTACGTGTACGAATTGACACTTGTATAAAACCTGATTTTGTAGAAATAGTGACCTCAAGTGACTTTTCTTAACACCATTAGTCCAAGGGGTGACATCTACTTGAATTACTGACTTATTATGAATGCAATCATCATGGACAAGGATGAAAAAATCAGGCGGAACCGCGCAAAGACCACCCAGCGTATTGTTGAAGCTCTGGAAGAAGTTATAGCCGAACGTGGTATCGAAGGCGTAGGCGTGAACCGAGTTGCGGAGAAAGCAAATGTTAGTAAAGTACTTATATACAGGTATTTTGGTGGCATGGAAGGCCTGTTCGAATACTATGTGAAGATGGGGAAGTTGTTCCCGATATTCTCCCCCTCCGTCTTAGATCAGATTCGCCCGTTACACGAATCGGATATTGCCCGAATCTGGTATCGGCAGGTAATCCAAACCTATCGGTATTTCCGTACGTTCAAAGCCGCCCGCGAAGTACTTAAAGCAAGTGTTATCGAGAACGACCCTATTGCCGAAACAACAGCCCGTGCACAGGATGAGGAAATGACACGACTGGTTAGCCAGCTCTCTTTCGTAAAGGGTGCAGATACTCAGGCCATTTCGGCGATTATCCTTGGCGCTATGACGTATCTGACCATCATGGCGCAAAACGACCGTACCATGATTAGCATTGACCTACGGAGCGAAGCAGGTTGGAACCGCATCGAAAACGCGGTCAAATCCATCTATATCTCGTTGAACAAGATGGCGATTCATACTAAAGATGTAGAACTTGAACTTCAGTCTTCTCACTTCCCTGTAGCTCAATGGTAACAAAAAAATAGAGCCGTTTACAGCAGAGATTCAGCTGTCGAAGTCAACATTGAACCTGTTTGTAAACGGCTTATTTTTACCTCAGTTGACCGGTCTTCAGTGGTGGCCTAACCCCCAACGCCATTCAGAACGGCCAGTAGCATCTCTCCCCCTCCCGTAGCAAACCCTATCAGCGGCTTCGGCCAGTATACCAACAAGCGGCACTTCGTTGTCACAAGGATAAGCGGGTACGTCGGTAAACCGGTAAACTAGCGTTGCGCTACTGCCGATTTGCGGGTATGAATTTTTTCGACGATCCATTTACCTACTTTTTCGCCTTCTACCTGTCCATTCACCAGCGCCGACCGATAGTGGATGCCGCCATACAACCGGCTGATCGACGCTTCGTCGGCAGCAGCCCGGATGGAGGAGAACGACCGTACACCATGGCCATACGGAAACTCGGTCGAATCAGTGAAAGCGACGTTATCACCCATGAGGTTTGTCAGTACGGTGGCGGCAGCCGTCGAGATTACACTGTGTCCGCTTGGATACTCCGGGAAGGGAGGTGTTTGCAGGAAAGGCGTCCACTTAGGGTCCATTGACTTATTGATGACTGTTTCGGGCCGAACCGTTTTGCTGCGATACTTCTCGTCCCAGCACGAAATAAAGCCATCGCTCAACGCAAAGGACGTGAGCGCATAAGCTTCGACCGTTTGCATCAGGCCCAGTTTCTTCTTGCGGGCAACGGTTTGGGCAATTGCCAGCCAGTGTCCGCCGGGCGTCATTTTCTTGCTGGCATACATTACGTGCCCGGCTACGTTCATGACAAATGCATTATCATCCCAGAAATAAGCGATATCCTGCTTTTGTCTATCCAGATTTTTACCGATCTGATAAACCTCATCCAGTTCTTTGGCATAAGGACTGCCCTTGGTAAGGTTGTAGGGGAACGGACGGGGGGGCATAAACTGGTTGCAGGTATCCATACCCCAGCAGCGGAGTTTGTTCCACTGCGGCTCGGCCGCGTCCATATACGCTGGCGGAGTTGGCACCCAGGACCCTTCTTCATTCGTAACCGTATGCTTGAAGCCGCGGGTTTGCTTGTAGCTGTCTTTAGCCGCGTAATCCAGAACATGCTTGGCAACGGCCTCTCCATACGCCAGCGAGCGGTCATAAACCTCATCTGGAACACCATCTTTCTTGTACTGTTCGTAAAAAGGCTTCTCGAATGTATCGTAAAAATCGACTGAGAAAGTCAGCGCGCGGGCAACGGTCAGGAAAGCACGGGCACTGGCTAGCGGGAAGCAGTACTCCTTACCCGGTTCCGGTTTTGGCCCACTCTGAAATCGCTTCAATTTACCCCCCAGCGATTCGTACTGACTATCAAAGGGTACCAGCGCTTCGTACCCAGCCAGGTTGGCGTATGAATAAATACGACTGGCAACGGGGGGAGAAAAAATGTCGTGGATAACGACCTCTGTCAATTTGTTCAACGCCGAATTATAGTATTCGGGATTGGCAGCCTTTGCGTTATACTCAGCCGGGGTAGCGGGCTTCTGACAAGCGGTCAACCCGACCAGCAGAACTGCCAGTAGATAACCAAAGCGAAGCGAAAAGTTCATACGATTAAATAACAAGTTGGCGTATTAAGCAATGGCAAAATTAGTTGCTTAGAATTTACAAAATTAACGGAAAATATCAGACAAAAGAAAGATTATTATCAGCTTCTAAAATACCCGGGAAAGCTCAGGCTATGTTTTGCAGGAACAGCATAAATAACCAGAACTTTCCCGAAAAACTACCTGCTACAGCCCGTATTGGTCCAGTAGATATACCAAAGCCGCCATAGAAGCCGCACCGAGTTCAAGCTCCCGCTGGCTCACCGTTTCAAATTTATCGACGGTGGTATGGTGGTAATCAAAATACCGCTGCGAATCCGGTTTGAAGCCGAACAGCACCGTACCAGACTGAGCCAGCGGGCCAATGTCGGCTCCTCCCCCACCCGCGCCAATTTCCAACAGGCCATAAGGAGCCAGCAGCGGTTTCCAGGGCATTACTTTAGCCCGTTGGTCGGGCGTACCCACAATACCGAAACCGCGTGGGGTGAATCCACCATTGTCCGATTCAACGGCGGCAATGTGTTTCTCGTTATTCTTTTTGGCCAGGTCAGCATATTGAACACCCCCACGAAGTCCATTTTCTTCGTTCATGAACATCACCGCCCGGATCGTCCGCTTTGGCTTGATACCCAGCGCCTTCATGATTCGTAATACTTCAATTGACTGCACACAACCCGCCCCGTCGTCGTGCGCCCCTTCGGCCAGATCCCAGGAATCGAGGTGACCGCCAACAACGATGATCTCCTCCGGTTTCTCACTGCCTTTGATCTCGCCAACTACGTTATATGACTTGGCATCGGGCAAGGTTTCGCAGTTCTGTTTGAAATAGAAAGTCAGGTTTGGGTTCTCGGCCAGCGACTTGCTCAACAGATCGGCCGCATTGGTACTAATAGCCGCCGTAGGAATCAGGGGAACGCCCGTTCCATAACGCATACCGCCCACGTGCGGATTGTCGTCGTGTACGTTAGTCATCGACCGAACAATGGCACCAACAGCACCCAGCTTGGCAGCTTCGGTAGCGCCATTGGCCCGTTGGTCGACAGCCCCGCCATAGGCTTCAAACGTGTTAATCTTAGTAGGGTCCATCGGGCGGTTATAAAAGACAATTTTGCCTTTCACTTTATCCGGTCCCAGTGCTCGTAACTCTGGAAAGCTTTTCACTTCGATCACACCCGCTTCAACGCCTTTCGGACCCGTAGCTACAGAACCGCCCAGAGCTGCGATCGGCACCGTCACCTTCTGTTTCCCATTTTGAATATAGGCTACCTCTTTAGCCCCGCGCACCCAATGGGGCACCAGTACATCCTGTAAAAACACCCGATCAAAGCCTTCTTTCTCCATCACCTGCTTCGTCCAGTCGACGGCTTTTTGAGCGCCGGCGGAGCCGCTCAGGCGCGGACCGATCTGCTTGGTCAGGTAGCGCAGCCAGTCGTAGGATTTGCCATTGGCCAGGGCTTCGTTGTAAATTTTTCGAATGGTTACAGAATCGGCGGTTTGGGCCTGGGCGTAGCCAACCAACAGGGTAAAGAGAAGAGTAATTGTTTTTTTCATGGCAGGCGGTTGTATTGGTTAAGAGGGCAATATACAGAAAAGCCCGGCTGCTTTTGAGCAACCGGGCTTGTGCATTTTTTATCGTAGGCACCTTACATGTTGATTGCCCGGTTGTCTGTAGCGGCCAGACAGGCTTCCTTGAACGCTTCGGTATAAGTCGGGTGGGCGTGCGACATGCGCGACACGTCTTCGGCCGATGCCCGGAACTCCATAGCGACAACGGCTTCGGCAATCATGTCGGCTGTGCGGGCACCAATCATGTGAACGCCCAGAATCTCGTCGGTATCCTTATGAGCCAGCACTTTCACCAGCCCGTCGACGTCCATACTCGCGCGGGCACGGCCCAGCGCCTTGAATGGGAACGAACCGACTTTATAGGGAATGCCTTCCTGCTTCACCTCTTCTTCGGTGTAGCCTACCGAAGCCACTTCCGGCCAGGTATATACCACACCCGGAATGAGTCGATAGTGAATGTGTGGCTTTTGACCAACAATGGTTTCGGCAATGAACGTACCTTCCTCTTCGGCTTTGTGGGCCAGCATGGCACCCCGAATTACGTCGCCCAGCGCATAGATGTGCGGAACGCTGGTGCGGAGGTGATTGTCTACTTCGAGTTTACCCCGAGCGTCGGTTTTCAGACCGGCCGCTTCCAGATTCAGCCCGTCGGTGTAGGGACGACGACCCACCGAAACCAGACAGTAATCGCCGGTAAGCGTGATCTGCTCGCCTTTGGGTGTATCGACACTTACAATGACTTCATCGCCGGTGTTCTCAACTTTGGTCACTTTATGGCTGAAGTAGAAATCGGCACCGAGTTTTTTGATCGCTTTCTGAAGTTCTTTGCCCATCGTTTTATCCATTGTAGGGATCATCGAATCGGCGAACTCCACGAACGACACTTTCGAACCCAGCCGGGCATATACCGAGCCTAACTCGGCACCAATTACGCCCGCTCCGATCACGATCATGTGTTTGGGGATCTCCTGAAGCGTGAGGGCTTCGGTGGAGGTGATCACCCGTTTTTTGTCGATTGGCATGGATGGAAACGACATCGGTTTCGATCCCGTGGCAATCACAATATTTTTTCCTTTGATGATCTGCTCAGACCCATCCTCTTTGGTAATTTTGATGGTATGCGGATCAACAAACGAACCGACGCCGTGCAGTTCGTCGATTTTATTTTTCTTCATCAGAAAGGTAATCCCTTTCGTCGTTTGGTCAACCACGCTGGCTTTGCGGGCAATCATCTGTGCCAGATCGACCTGTAGATCGGCCAGCTTGATACCGTGTTCGGCAAAGGTGTGTGCGGCATTGTAATAATGCTCCGACGAGTCGAGCAGCGCCTTGGATGGAATGCAGCCTACGTTCAGGCAGGTACCGCCCAGGGATGGGTATTTCTCGATAATGGCCGTTTTCAGTCCGAGTTGAGCGCAACGGATTGCACCTGTATAGCCCCCCGGCCCCGAACCAATCACAATAACATCGTATTCCATGAATGAGGTTGTTTTTTTGTGGCTTCTGATTTGACGTTTGTTCAATTGCCAGCGGAAAATCTACCCATCCGGCAGGCAACTGTAATCACCAAACCACAAACTACAAACTGTTTACTTAGAAAGCGTTCTGACTGCAAATTTGGTTCAGAATTTGATTGCCCAAACCGATTTGTAAAAATTCGTGTTGGTGGTACCGGAAGGCCTATCTCTTTCGAGGCTATTTTAACCTGTTTTATGCGTTTTGTTTATCCCGTTCTTTTGCTATCCCTACTGTCAATCAGTGGTTGTACTAACCCCGCTCAGCCAAATCAACCGAATGTTTATTTCGATGTGCTGACGTACGTAAAAGGGCAAATCAGCGACCTTTCGACCCGGAAACCCCTTACCCGAAAGACGGTTGCCATCAACGAAAAACGTAATCAGCAAACGACGAACGAAATCAACTGGAGCCGTGAGCTGGAATTATTTACGCAGGTCGATATTAATAAACCTGCCCTCCGCAGCAGTTACCAGATAACCCGCCCCGATTCGCTGACCTACCAATACACACTCAAAAACTCGGAAGAGCGGCTAACGGTGCGGTCACTTCAGGTGCGGCTAGACTCGACCACCCGCAAGCCTAGCCGGATTGAGGCTGTTTTGCAGACAAAGAATCCATTGTATGCGTCGGAACGGCATCTTATCCTGAGCAGCGGGCCAACGGCCAATAACCAATGGGGATTACAGGAATACACGGTTTCGGGATTCCAGAAACTGCCCCTTTTCGACAAAAATGAGTTTCTGGTGAACGGAAAGGTTCAACCTTAAGCCGCTGTGAGGTTGGGCGAGACGGGCAGAATAAAAATAAAGGTCGTTCCCTCTCCCGCTTCGGAGTGAATTTCGTACCGGCCCCGAATCAGGTCCATCCGGGCCTGGATGTTATGAAGTCCCATGCCGGTTGCATTGGCCGGATTCATGCCGCAACCATTGTCCTTCACGATCATATTCAGTTCATTGTTGAACCGCCGGAACAGAATATCCGCTTCGGTAGCTTCCGAGTGCCGTAGAATATTACTGCAAAGTTCTATACAGATTGAATACAGGTTGAACTCGGCGGTCTTGTCCAGACGAGGTAATTCGGCATTATCCAGTCGAAAAATGATCTTCTGAGTAACGTTGAGCTTGTTGACCAGCCGCATTAGAGCTTCCGACAGCCCCTGCTTCTCCAACTCGTCGGGCTGCAAATTGTGCGACAGGTAGCGGATTTCGGCGAATGCCTCTTTGGTCATGTTGAGCAAATTATAATAAATCTGCTGTTCCCGGTCTGTCATGTGGGAAGGACTAAGAGCCGACATGCTGGTTTTGATAGCAGCCAGCAAGCCACCCAGACTGTCGTGCAGATCGGCGGCCATTCGTTTCCGTTCGAGCGTCTGCCCGCGCAGGAGCGCTTCTTCAATCTCGCGATTTTTGGCCCGCAACTGGTCATTGGCCAGCTTCAGCTCCACCGTTCGGGCAAACACTTTATCTTCCAAATCCCAGTTTAGACTTTCTATTTCTCGTTTCTGCCGATTGATCAGTCGATTTTTACGGTAATAGAGAACAACAAAACCCAGAAGCATGGCCAGGCCGCCTACCAGAATCACCCGCATCAGGTTAGCCTCTTCAATGTCGTGACTCAGTTTATCAATATGAGCCCGTTGTTCCAGCCGGGTTTTCTGTGCTTCAGCTTTTAGTCGTTCTGTTTCGATCCGCTGTTGCAGTTGCGTCATCCGGGTTTCACCGGCCAATTGCTCCCGTTCGGCTTCGGCCCGTAAGCGGGCTATTTCTGCCTGCCGACGCAGGTTAATAAATTGCTGCTGCTGAATAAGCCGCTCTTTATCGGCGGCTAGACGCACCTGATTGATGTCGTACTTCTTCTGCACTGCCGACAGTTCCTCAACCCGTTTAAGGCTTGTCAGACTGTCGCGGAGTACACTATACTCTTCATACATGGCCAGGGCTTTCGCGGGCTGATTAGCCAACCGATACGCCTGGTAGAGAGACTGCGTAGCGAGCTGGCGAATGCGTATAAATCCCGACTCCCGCGCAATAGCAACGGACTTTTCACCAAACTCAATGGCCAGGTCCGGTTTATTTATCAAGGTATATCCTTCAGACAGCCTTGCCCAAACGGCGGCCTGTCCAGCCCGGTCATGTAGCTGAGTCCACACAGCAAGGGCATCGTCAAAGAATTTGATTGCCTGTTCGGGCTGATGACGGCTGATAAAAAAATCGCCTAACCGCTCATTCGTATACGCTACATTTATTTGGGAGCGAGCCTCGATCGCCATCTGCCGGCTGGCTTCATACTGCTGGCGAGCCTGCTCATACTGGCCTCTAATTTCATACACTTCGCCAATTTGCGTAACAGCCTGGCTAATCAGCAGTTTGCGATTTTTTGGGGTTAGAGACGTATTAAACCCAAGCAGGGTTTGGGAAAGGCGATAGCTTTGAAGGGCATTATCATATTCTTTCATCAGCAGATAAATATCCCCCATATTCATCTGCACCTGCCAGCGTGGAGAGCTTTCACGAGGCAGCTTTATGCACAGTTCCGATGCCCGCTGGTTAATCCGCAGTGCCTGAGGGTAATCACCTTTAACCGTTCGAAGGTAGTATTCCTGTAACATCAAGCCCCGCACAGCGTATAACGTATTATGGTAGCGTAAGGCCTGATCGACCAATTGAGAAGCATATATAAAACTACTATCCCGCTGCTCACCGCGCATCTGTTTAAACACAAGGGCCATAAACCGGAGTCCTTCCAGACGTGCCGTATCCGTACTCAGGCTACGCGGCAAGGTAGCCGCCATTTGCCGATAGGTACGACCAAGAGTCAATAAACTATCCATGTATACGGTATCCCCCCGCCGATCAAAATTCAGTTCCGGCAGTTTTGGATGCAGTTGCCCAAAGCAGGTAGCGCCCCACCCCAGCAACAGAATAAAAAGCCAATGTGATTTCATAGGGCACTTATCAGCTTACCCATTAGCTTATAAGAAGCTCTAAAGTAGTCATTTAGTATAGCAAATCAATAGTTTGTCTAAACTTTCCACCTTGTTAAAAACACTATTGATGTATCGGCAACATTAATTTGCCTCACCTGAAAGGACGGTAAACGCACGAAGTTGCGGGCAGACTTTAATGCAGCGACTGCAAACTTGTCAACTTTAAAAAAAAGTTAAATTTATTTTAAACTAATCGCCCGATTTTGGAATCTATACTATAGAATCAGACGTAAGTACAATAATTTCCAAGAATAAGCTAGGTTTGCAAGTATAATTGCTACTTTTTCACGTAATTTGTTTAATTAATTTTTTTTGCTGAAAAAAGTACCGTTTGGCAGATTTTTTGCACCGATTACTTGCAGTTAAATGCCTTTTTTTAGTACTTTTAAGGCTGGAACAAGGAAAATTTTCAAAAAACATAACTCCTCCATACACTATCGGAACACTGCTCTACGTTACCTAATTGTCTTACTGAAAATGGAAAAAGCCCAGGTAAACGACAGTGAGTTGATTTCCCTGTACATCCGTGGTAATGAAAAAGCCTTTGCCAAATTAGTGCAACGGCACAAATCGAAAATTTACACCACTATATACCTGATTGTCAAAGATCAGTACATTGCGGAAGACCTAATGCAAGACACGTTCATCAAGGCCGTGGATACCATTAAGTCGGGTAAATATAACGAGGAGGGAAAATTTCTACCTTGGATCATTCGAATTGCTCACAACTTGGCCATTGACTATTTCCGAAAAGATAAACGCTACCCCAGTGTGGTGTTTGAAGACGGAAGCAGTGTTTTCAATACGCTTGAGTTTGCGGAGGATTCAGTTGAATCACTCCAGATTCGACAGGAAACACACGAGCATTTGCGCGAGTTGATACAGCGATTGCCAGAACAACAGCGTCAGGTGCTTATCATGCGGCACTACGAGGAAATGAGTTTCCAAGAGATTGCCGATGCAACCGGCGTCAGCATCAACACGGCTTTGGGACGTATGCGTTATGCGTTAATTAATTTGCGCAAACAACTGAGCAAACGTTCGCCGAGTTATGATAAAAACATTTACCCAAGATGATGTAGTCCGGTATGTCTATGAGGAGACCTCACCCGAGGAAAACCTGCTCATTGAAGACGCTTTAATGTCTGAACCGGACCTGATGACGTTTTTCCTCGAAGCCCTCGAATTAAGGGCTTTGATGAACAGAATTGAACGTCAGCCACGTGTCAACACGGTTCAATCAATTCTCAATTATTCAAAAAACCATCCGGCAAACCCGCCTGCTAAGTTA
The DNA here is from genome assembly GCF_054781875.1 of Spirosoma pulveris. NCBI lineage: Bacteria > Pseudomonadati > Bacteroidota > Cytophagia > Cytophagales > Cytophagaceae > Spirosoma > Spirosoma pulveris. The sequence continues at coordinate 190,502 of NZ_BAAGTO010000004.1, read as the reverse complement.
CGACATACGTAACTGGCAGATGGGTTTACTATGTAACGTGGTCGAAAGGCCGCACGGCCGAAGGCTAAGCTATAGCTATTGTAGTTACAGTTTAGCCTTCGGCTATGCGACGTTATGGCTATGCTACGCTACAACTATGCAGAAAAAAGAACGGTTTCGGCGTTTTATTGAGTATTTCACAGAGCATTACCCCGACCCAAAAACAGAACTTCACTTTAGCAATCCATACGAATTACTGGTAGCGGTAATTCTGTCGGCTCAGTGTACAGATAAACGTATCAATCAGATCTCACCGGCTCTCTTCGCCCGATTTCCGGAAGCCGAGTCGCTGGCTGCGGCTTCGGTTGAAGAGGTATTCTCTTATATACGGAGTGTTTCGTACCCTAACAACAAGGCAAAACACCTGGTTGGAATGGCCAATGCGTTAATGAATCGGTTTGGAGGAGAAATTCCGGCCACCGTAGAGGAGCTACAGACCTTACCCGGCGTTGGCCGTAAGACAGCCCACGTAATACTGTCGATTGTCTATAACGAACCGACAATGGCCGTCGACACGCACGTGTTTCGTGTATCGCACCGACTCGGGTTGGCTCCATTAACGGCAAACACACCGCTGGCTGTGGAGAAAGCACTCACGGCGCACATTCCAAAACAACACGTTCCCAAGGCGCACCACTGGCTCATTTTGCATGGTCGCTACGTGTGCCTCGCCCGCGCCCCCAAATGCGACGTGTGCGCATTGAAGGAGTTTTGTAAGTATTATTCTAAAATAGGAGTGAGGAGTTGCTGACACATGTATTTCGCCAGTGCGTCAGCAACTCCTCGCTCCTACTACTAAAACTCCTCCGTCGAAGCAAAGAAGAAATTGCCTTCAATCGCTGCATTCTCGTCTGAATCGGAACCGTGAATGGCGTTCGATTCTATTGACTTGGCATACAGCTTCCGGATGGTGCCTTCTTCGGCCTGCGCTGGATTGGTAGCACCAATGAGCTTGCGAAAATCAGCAACAGCGTTTTCTTTTTCCAGAATCATCGGTACAATAGCACCAGACGACATGTAGTCACAAAGACCCTGGTAAAATGGCCGTTCGCTGTGTACAGCATAAAACTGACCAGCCCGTTCGCCCGTGAGCTGCGTTTTTTTCATTGCTACAATGCGGAAGCCCGCTTCTTCAATCATCTTGATAATTGCACCAATATGCCCGTCTGCTACGGCATCGGGCTTAATCATCGTGAACGTTCGGTTCGTTGCCATTCTAAGTTTTTCTGTTCGAGATTTATTTTTCTGCGTGAGTTCCTTCTATGTACGAAGCGCTCACCCAGTTTATGCAGTACTGTCAATTCGACTAACCTGCGTAGCTTGGGGCAAAGGTAGGGTTTTACCGGCTAATGTGTACGTAGACCGGGAAGGAGCGGTGCATGCACCGTCAAAAGACAGTCAACGCGACAAACTTGCCGGGCATCGGGGCAAATCGTCTGTCGGAATTAGTATTATTCGTACTTTTGAGTTTCGATTATGGCTGTGGCCATTTGTATATGCAAGATATTGACGCAATTGGCGCGATTATCGGACTACCGCCCGGCGGAGCCGCCCGAAACGTGCTGATTACCACTCACCAGAACCCCGATGCCGATGCCATGGGATCATCGCTGGGGCTGGCGGGCTACCTTCGTAAGAAAGGTCATCTGGTAACGGTTGTTACACCGACCGACTACTCCCAGAATTTACACTGGATGTCCGGCAACGAAAACGTTATTGCGTTTGATGAGAAAGTGCGTGTGTCGGTCAGTGAGTTATTTGAGCGGGCAGATGTTATCTTTTGTCTCGACTTTTCAGCACTCGAACGTATCCGCGAGCTGGCACCCATGGTGCGGCAGTCAAGGGCACGTAAAATTCTGATCGATCATCACCTCGAACCGGAATCATTTGCCGACCTGGCCCTGTGGGACCCGACGGCAGCCGCAACGGCCGAACTGGTTTTCCAGCTTATTGTCGCCCTGGGCGACAAACACCTGATCGATGTGCCCATTGCAGAATGCCTCTATTCGGGATTAATGACCGATACCGGGTCTTTTCGGCATCCCAACACCACGGGTAATGTCCACCGCATGGCCGCCGAACTGGTGGATTTGCAGATCGACGTTAGCAGCATCCACCGGCGTATTTTCGACAACGTAACCCTCGATAAGTTTCGGTTGCTGGGATACGTTCTGAACGAAAAACTCAAGGTATTACCCGAGTATAAGTTTGCCTACATTACCCTGACCGACGCCGAACTAAAGCGATATCGCTCGAAAACCGGCGACACGGAAGGGATGGTAAATTATGCTCTGGCAGTTGACGGCGTAGTTATGGCCGCTATTTTAATCGACCGGAATGATGAAATTCGTATGTCGTTTCGTTCTATAGGTAATTTCTCCGTCCGGGATCTGGCCAGTAAGCATTTTAATGGCGGAGGGCATCGAAATGCAGCCGGTGGACGTACTAAATTGTCCCTTGCCGATACCGAACAGAAACTTTTGACCGTATTACCCGAGTACCAGCAATTGCTGCTGGAAACAGTATAGAAAAATTTACGGTAATCGGTTTGCAGTTTACGGTAGTAAGCCGATGCAGTGCGAGTATTCCCGTAAACGATGAATCCAGTACCGTAAACATCTTACGTATAAACCAAGTAATCTCACATGTCTCTTAAAAATTTCGGGAAAGCCGCCCTACTCGTCGCTGTTGTAGCGGCCTGCGGTAAAAACCGCCAACAGGTGACGGAAAACGGCCTGAAGTACACAATTCACGAGCAAACAGAAGGGAATCGTAAAGGTAAGGTTGGTGATATTCTGACCCTGCACCTGACTCTGATGAATAACAAGGATTCTGTTCTGCGCGATACCCACAAAGAAGGCACTCCGTTCCAGATGTTGTTGCAGGTACCGCCTTTCAAAGGATCGTATGAAGAAGGGTTAACCATGCTGGGAAAAGGTGATAGCGCTACATTCTACGTTAGCGCCGACTCGCTGTTTACCAAAGCCATGCAACCCCTGCCTCCAGGTGTGCAAAAAGGCACCGACATTGGGATTGCGGTGAAGATCCTGAATGTACAGACCGAAGACGAGTATAAGAAAGCACAGGCGGCTGATTTTGATAGGCAGAAAGGCGTTGACGCGAAAATTATCGAAAACTACATCGCTAAAAACGGTTTGGCCGGTAAAGCCCAGAAAACAGAATCGGGGGTTTATTACGTAGTCACCAAGCCGGGTACTGGCCCCACACCCAATAAAGGTGATGTCGTGCAGGTGCATTATACCGGTAAACTCCTGGACGGCAAAGTATTCGACAGCTCACGCACAAACCCACAGGCGGGTGGAAAGCCAGCTCAGTTCCAAATTGGGGTTGGCATGGTCATTCCAGGCTGGGAAGAAGGTGTAAGCAAGCTACATAAAGGCGAATCGGCTACGCTGATTATTCCGTCTACGCTGGCTTATGGCCCACGTGGCAATCAGGGTATTGCGCCGAACTCGGTTCTGTTGTTCGACATCGACCTGATCGATATCCAGAAAGGTCAGCCCGGACAGCCCGGCGGTATGCCGCAGCCCGGCCGGTAAGTATTCCTTTATTCTACGAAAGCCGTTTGCAGTTATCGCTGCAAACGGCTTTTTTTGTTTACTATGGAACTTTGCTTTGCCACGAACAACCAACATAAATTAGCCGAAGTGGCCGCTAAACTCGGCGGCTCATTCACGCTTAAAACCCTTCAGGACATCGGTTGTACCGATGAGTTGCCCGAAACATCCGGGACAATTCCGGGCAACTCACGCCAGAAAGCCGATTACGTCTGGACGCATTTTGGTGTTTCCTGTTTTGCTGATGACTCCGGTCTGGAAGTCGACGCGCTGAACGGCGAGCCAGGCGTCGATTCGGCCTTTTACTCCGGTAGCCGGGATAGTGAAAGGAACATTCAGAAGCTATTGGCCAATCTGACCAATAAGCCCAGCCGCAAGGCACGGTTTATAACCGTATTTACCCTGGTACTGCACGGGCGGGATGCCGGACCGGTCGTGCACCAATTCGAAGGTGTTATCGAGGGGCAGATTGTAACGGCACCACGCGGGTCGGGGGGCTTTGGCTATGACCCCGTCTTTCTGCCGGATGGCTACGACCGCACCTTCGCTGAAATGACGATCGACGAAAAAGGTTTGATCAGCCACCGGTCGCGGGCATTAACTAAAATGATAACGTATCTGCAGGAGCAGGTTAAATAGCGCCCGTGGCGCGGGTGGGAACCTACGTTACGACAAAAAAGCCCCCGTCTGGAAGCAGACGGGGGCTTTTCATACATTGTTAATTAAACACTAATAGAACTTAGCCCGGCGGTCTTCAACTTTAGCCGCATCTTTAATGGCTTCGTTGATATAGAAACCAACACGTTGGGTATTGTTCTGCTGAATTTGCGTTTTGTAGAGCGCGTAATCGGCAATGGATGGAGCAGGCGTCACGGAAACTGTTTCCATGATTATAACACCACCTTCGCTGGCAAATGGCTTCGTACGCTTACCGGGTTTCAGACCAAACGCTTTTCCGAGGGCAACAGGATCAACACCGGCGCTGCGGAGAAAACCCGTTGCCAGGTTAACATCCTCAACGGTTTCAACCAGAGCACCGGCACCGTACTTCTGCGAAATGGATTCCAGCGTACCGCTGGCGTTACCAAGTTTGCTGATGATCTGCTCGCCTTTCAGTTCGTTGCGAACTTTAGCCGTCAGTTCATTCCGGAAATCGTTGATGCTCACTTTGTCTTTCGACGTCTTGTTGGTCAGGACGGCAATAACATACTGATCACCTACTTCAAACGGCTCCGACACCGTGTTTATGTCCGTTTTATCGTTAAACGCCCACCGAACGATCTGCCGCACTTCCGAACCCGTTAGCGCATTAATCTGGTTAGCACCTTCCGGAATACGATCGGCCGTAGCCACAACCAGCGATTTATCTTCTTTCACCTTGGCGTCAAACTCTTCTTTGGAGTGTACATCCGAAGCAAACTGATCTGCTTTGCGCAGCGCTTCATCGCGGGTGGTCTGGCTTGGCGTGATTGCCTTACCAATGGCCGCTATGCGGTAAAGTACATTCGTTTTTGGCTGCGTCACATTGATGATATGGTATCCAAACTCAGTTTCGATCAGGCGGGGAATCAACCCAGCCGACGTAGCACCGAACACGGCCGTTTCAAACGGCTTCACCATCTGGCCATTATTCTTGAAATAACCCAGATCGCCACCCACCGAACGGGAACCGTCATCGCTGTTGGTTTGAGCCAGGGCTTCGAAGCTGGCACCACCCTGAATCTGCTTCAGGATGCCTTCTGCCCGGCGACGTGCATCAGCTTTGGCTGAATCCGCCAACCCTTTCGTTTGAATCAGGATGTGGCTGGCACGGGCCGTGTAACTGGTATCGCGCTTGGTACCGCCGTATTTATAAATAAAATAGGTGTTTCCTTCGCGGAAAGGTCCATAAATACCACCGGGAGCAAACGTTGGAATGGCAGCCCGAAGTTGTTCCGGCATTTCGCCAGCCGTTAGGTAAAGGGGTACCCGAACGTCGCTATTTTGCTGGGCAAAAGTCGAATCGTTGGTAGCAGCACCTAGGCCACGAGCCAGGGATTTAATTTGTGTATACAGGGCTGAGCTGTCTTCTTTGGACGGAGCGACCGAGAATGTCACATACTGAATAGACCGGCTATCTGCACCAGGGTATTCATCTTTATGCTTCGAAAGGTAATCTTCCAGTTGCGAATCCGTCACTTTCACCGTCGTGTCGTTGATGGTGTAGTAGGGCACGAACAGGAATTTCACGTTCGCTTTTGTATTCTGCGCCTGGTACTCTTTCTGTGCTTCGGCCGTGGTGGCAAAAACCGATAGGCGCATCAAGCCTTCGTACTTTTCACGCAGTCGATCTGAAGCCAGGTTTTTCTCAAAACCAGCCCAGGCAGCCTGTTGCTGAGCCGGTAAGTTTTTCAGGCCTTTGAGGTAACTGATAATAGAGCTTTTGTCGAACACACCGGTTTGCGGGTTCGTGAACGCCTGACGAACGGCCGGGCTGATATTGTTCCCCTGCACCATGTCGACCAGTTCCTCACTTGTGACTTTGAGGCCCAGTTTGTCGAACTCTTTCTGATAGGCGATTTCAAACAGAAGCTGATTCCAGGCCTGCTCCCGGATCTGTACGAGATCCTGCTCAGCAGGCGCCCGGCCGCTTTGTTGTTCAAACTGCGCCCTCAGCTCGTCCACTTTGGCATTGAAATCCTGATAATCAATGGATTGTCCAGCAATCTCACCAACTTCCTGCTGGTTTCCGCCGAAGAGCAAACTACGGCCTCCGAGCAAATCACCACCCACAATGAACAGAATCAAACTGACGGCAATAATACCAACAGCCAGTCCCGAACGTTCTCTGATCTTATTAATGACAGACATTTCGCTTTTAACAGTCAATTTAGCCCGCAAAATAACAATTTTCCCCGTTGGAATACAAGAGATAACTGTATATCTATCCTCAAATCTGAGGAAAAGGCTCTACACTCTTCTAAACAAATAAGGTGCCGACTTTTCCATGAAAGCCAGCACCTTATCAAGTTTGGTAACGAAAATGCGTTGTTTAGTTGTTATCTCGCTTCAGCTTGTCGCCTGCTTTATCAAACGCATCGCCTATTTCGCGGCCAGCCTGTTTGAATCCTGATTTAACATCCTGCCAAGCATCGGCTGTCGCGTTTTTAGCGTGGTCGATATCTTCGCCCAGTTCTTTCCGTTGCTCTTCCAGCTTTTCGCGCTGCCGATCTGTTTCAGCTTTCGCCTTATCACTTTGTTTATCAGCTTTTGCCTTTAATTCATCGATTTTAGCATCCAGTTTATCCTTCTGAACGTTCATTTTGGCCACTGCCTCATCCCGTTCGCGCCGGAAGTCGGCGGCTACTTCATCGGATTTGGCTTCGGCCTTATCCCCCGTTTCTTTCAAATCTTCGCGGGCTTCAGCCGTTGCATCTTTGGTATCGGCCGAGATCGCATCCCCGGTCTTCTCGAGAGCATCTTCCGTACGCGACTCGTTCTTGTTGTCTGATCCGCAAGCCTGCAGTAATGCCAATGAAGCTACCAGCATAAGCGTACCGGCCGTGTTCTTGATTCGTGTTAGTGTTAATGGATGTTTGATCATAATCGTATTGAGTAAGTTGATTCTCACGAACTGGTTCGCAAATGATATGCCAGAAATCCGGTTTGTGTAGTACCGACCTGGGCTTTCGGTACTACACAAACCGGATTTCTCTTAGTTTTTCCACTTGATAGCGCAACCAATAGGCTTGGTAATGGGCGACTGCACCGGCCGGCCGGCCAGCAGACTACTGACGGCTTCGTCGATGTACCGACGTTGTACGCTGCTTCCGTCCTGAGGGCTGTCATCAATCGTTCCTACGTATTCAACAATGAACTGCCCACCTGTTTGCTTCAGCACAAACACTTCGGGTGTACGGGTAGCGCCGAAAGCCTTAGCCGTTGTCTGCGTCTCGTCCATTCCATAAGCAAATGGGTAGTTCTTTTCGCGTGAGCGAACCTGCATATTCTGAAACGAGTCGTCATCATACGCTTTGGGATCGTTGGGCATGATGGCGAGCACCGGATACCCTTGCGTCGCGAATTTTCGGTCAAGACCAATCAGACGGTCTTCGTAGGCTTTCGCAAACGGGCAATGGTTGCTCATGAAGACTACAATTACGCCCCGCTGGTCTTTATAATCGGCCAGGGTAATCTGGCGGCTATCCACATTCTTAAGCCGAAAATCGGCTACGGCATCCCCCAAATTATATCCTTTGGAGCTCTGCGCCACAACCGGCAGTGTGAATGCTAACAGCAGGGTGGCAGTACAAATCCAACTCAGGAATGATTTCATTATGATTTTCGCTACGTTTAGCCATTAGATAACAAACGTAGCAGAAAGATTAACGTGTACCTGTATAAACGAGGGGTACGGTATGGAAAACAAGTTAAAAGCAGCGTTTGCGATTCGGCGAAAGGCGTTGATAATCTGCTATTGTTCTTCATCAGTTTTTCCACCAGACCCTTCCCGTTTCAATCCTTCTTCTCGTGGATTAGCCTCTGGAATGTCGCAAATCCGATCAATGTGGGAACACGCATATATAGTTTCAATCCTTCTTCTCGTGGATTAGCCTCTGGAATTGTTGATAGGGCTGTTTCTGTTTGCCCAGCCTGAAGGTTTCAATCCTTCTTCTCGTGGATTAGCCTCTGGAATACCCCGGAGTCGTCCTTTTTGGCCGTGTACAGGCTGTGTTTCAATCCTTCTTCTCGTGGATTAGCCTCTGGAATAAAGTTGCCGTTATTGGTGCCGAGAGACCAATAACGTTTCAATCCTTCTTCTCGTGGATTAGCCTCTGGAATTGCTCGATACCTCCGTTCCGCCGTCTGCTCGTTTGGGTTTCAATCCTTCTTCTCGTGGATTAGCCTCTGGAATAGTGCCACTTCCAGTATCGATACGTCAAGTTAATCGTTTCAATCCTTCTTCTCGTGGATTAGCCTCTGGAATACCGTCAGTACCACATCAGCCAACGTCATGTCATCGGTTTCAATCCTTCTTCTCGTGGATTAGCCTCTGGAATTCGCCTTTTTCAATACCCGGTATCCGGCATCGTCGAGTTTCAATCCTTCTTCTCGTGGATTAGCCTCTGGAATATCGACGGGCTGGATTTCTACCAGACGATCGCCAACCGTTTCAATCCTTCTTCTCGTGGATTAGCCTCTGGAATACTGTGATCTTATAGCAATCCCTTGGGTTGACGAGCGTTTCAATCCTTCTTCTCGTGGATTAGCCTCTGGAATGCGTCCGTTCAGATTGGCGATCGTCTGATAGAAATCGTTTCAATCCTTCTTCTCGTGGATTAGCCTCTGGAATCGACTCTCCGAAAGATCATGACCAACTACCTGACAGGTTTCAATCCTTCTTCTCGTGGATTAGCCTCTGGAATATTTGTCTGTCAAATCACAGCAACGATATTATTAGGGTTTCAATCCTTCTTCTCGTGGATTAGCCTCTGGAATGGCTTAAGTATCGGATGAAGATTTGCCCGATCTAAAAGTTTCAATCCTTCTTCTCGTGGATTAGCCTCTGGAATTCCCCTTTCCTCTGTCCCGTACCGAGTCTTTGTGTGGTTTCAATCCTTCTTCTCGTGGATTAGCCTCTGGAATAGCACCGGGGAGGGTGTAGACCCTTCCCCAGTTGTCGTAGTTTCAATCCTTCTTCTCGTGGATTAGCCTCTGGAATATATGTTCGGGCGATTCTTTGGCCCGAAGCTGATTGGTTTCAATCCTTCTTCTCGTGGATTAGCCTCTGGAATTATTCTTTTGGGTAGCTAGTAGCTGTTTTTGAAACTGTTTCAATCCTTCTTCTCGTGGATTAGCCTCTGGAATTGAGCTCGTGGATTAGCCTCTGGAATTGAGAAAGCGAAATCAAGCATTTCTGGTATGACTGGTTTCAATCCTTCTTCTCGTGGATTAGCCTCTGGAATGCTCCACATGAATCGGCTCAGCCGAACCGTGACGAAGTTTCAATCCTTCTTCTCGTGGATTAGCCTCTGGAATGTTTGGCGGCCAACTGCCGGTCAGTGTAGTTGTAGACGGTAGGGCGGTTTCAATCCTTCTTCTCGTGGATTAGCCTCTGGAATTTAAGGTTGTTGGCGAGAACCGTTTACCAGATAACAGTTTCAATCCTTCTTCTCGTGGATTAGCCTCTGGAATTGCTCGATACCTCCGTTCCGCCGTCTGCTCGTTTGGGTTTCAATCCTTCTTCTCGTGGATTAGCCTCTGGAATATTATTCACAATTAACCTGTCACACGGTATGGCTACGTTTCAATCCTTCTTCTCGTGGATTAGCCTCTGGAATTATCGACTACGTACAGAAGATGACCGACAGAACCATGTTTCAATCCTTCTTCTCGTGGATTAGCCTCTGGAATACGTCGGGAGCCGTAATTCGCTCATTGGCAAGGGAATAAACCCTTCCTGCGAATGCTCTTTTTTGTTTGTTAGCAGGTCAAAGTACATATAAAACGGGTAATTTCCAGGCGTTTTCCGTAAACATAACTTAATGACAATCAATAAATTAAAGCCCTTTTTCAAAGCTATCAAAATACGTTGCCATCCGGAATACGCCTACTTAATACAAATATTTCGGTATGTGCAAGTTACACAACGGGCTTTCGCCTTAGTAGCCTTCGGATAAAAATTTCGATCAATAATTATAAAAATCGCTTCGGCTGCCCGTTTTACTTCAGCTTTGTTCTCCTCGCGAATCGGCAGCTCCACCACCCGGTTGTTGCTACGCGTATACACGAGAAAACCCCGGTCAACCGGCCGACCGAAGTTCGCTTCTATGAGCCAGGCATAACAGTATAACTGTGTCCGGTATGTTTCAAACACCTTATCCTTGTACTCGGCAAACTTGTAATCCAGCGGAGCCATCGTCCTATCACCGAAGCCCAGCACCTCATCCACCACGCCCCGAATCAGCTCATTCGTCAGGTATTGATCGGCATACTTCTCCGTGACCGGTGCCCCCGGACGGCCAAGTCGTTTACGGAGGTAGTCTTTATTCCGCTCCAGCCGTTCGTCGTGCAGGTTCCGCCCCCGCATCACTTTGTAATTCTTTTCCTCATACTGTGGGATCGCCAACACATACTCGAAATACGTAAAACGCGGACAGAATAAATACTCGATGATGTGCGATGGAGTGAGGGTCATGGCTAAAAAAACAACGCCTTGATTTCGTCGGTGACTAATTTTTTGTCGAAGGCCTGCCCCAGCAAAGCCGTTTGCTGTAACTCGCCCCGACTCATCGAAAAAATATACACCTTGTCGGTGTCTTCGTCGATTAGCTCTTCCAGTTGAAGTTGCAGAGTGTCTTTCTGGTTCTGCGTCAGCGTACCCAGAAAACACGAAAACTGCACCCGGTACAAACCCACCTGCTGACAGCGTTTGGCCGCTTTCGTACGCGCCTTATCCTTAACAATATCGTAGAGTACCCACACAATCATAGCTTTACAAGGTCGGGCAGTCCACCCGTTTTACCGATGAGTTCGTTCGCAAACTGATGCGCGTCGAGTTGCATACAATGACTGCGGACGAGGTTCCGCCCCCGGTAGCGAATGGGGTCATTGTCCATAAATTCGTTGAAGGCATTCACCAGTAAAGCTTTGCCATCGGCATTCAGGGAGAGCCCGGCAGTGGTAGATACCGATGCCCGCGATCCTGCCACTTCACTCACGTGCGACCGGTCGGCACTCCTGATATTGACTTTTTTGGCCGTAAATAACCGAAACACCACTTCATCGACCCAACCCCGATACGGTTCAATGAAGTCATACACCATGCTCAGCTGATTGTAATCGTCGCGGTGCAGAAACCCCACATAGGGATCGAGCCCGGCCATCATCAGCGTTTTTTCGACTTTGCCGTAAAGCATACCGTAGCCGTAGTTCAGAAACCCGTTGAACGCATCCTGCGCGGGCCGACTGCTCCGCCCGTTGAACTGGTATTCTTTCGGCAACACATAACTCAGCGTCTCGAAATATAACCGACCCGCCGTACCCTCCAACCCGCGCAACGTATCGGCCACATCGGCTACACAGGTGGCACCTGCCGTTTGCCCACTTGCCGACGCCAGCGTACTGATCGACAGGGACAAGGCTTCCATACGGGTCAGTTTGTCGTCCAGAAAATCGGCATGTTGCGGACGGTGTTTTTTCAGTCCCCGAATAAAGCACGTCTGATTATCGAGCTTGCCCAGCAGCCAGGACCGCACCCACCGGAGCCCATCAGGCCCCAGACTAGCCTCTAACTGCCGCTTTCTGATTTTGGTGGTGCTCCCCAGCTTGGCGTGCCACACCCGCCCAATGGGGTCGCCCTGCTGCTCAATGAACACGATGTCAACGTTATGGCGCATGGCCAGCCGAACGGCATCCGTACTGAGCGAAGTGCCCGTCGCCAGCAGAATATGCGTCACCTTCTCGGCTGAGTAGGTCGCGTTGATGACTTTACCATCCTCGCCCTTCCGCCGAACGTCGAACATGGCATCTTTTACGTGCAGGTATGTCCCGTAGGTGCTGATGTGGAGTTGCATAAAAAGGGAGGAATGGGAGGAGGGAGAAAAGGCGAGAAAGGGTGGTCAGTTTATCCCTTTCCTCCTTCCTCCCTTTTTACTGTCCCAAACCCCCTCGACACCGCCTTACCCAGACCGATGCCATCGGGCAAGATAACGTTCGTCAGGAAGTGGCCCGCAAAGGCGATCATGGTCTGGTTTTTAAATTGGGTGCTGCGTTCCTGCACCGAGAGCCGTACCATGATGCGTTCGTGGGGTTCGAGCCATAGGCCAAATTCACGAAACAGAGCCAGGAGCTGGCTGGTCAACACCCGTTTTAGCTGGGCGTGTTGTTCGGCTTCGGCATAGCGCCGGTAGTCGCGGAAGTTGTTTTGATTGAGCGCCATCCAAAGCGTTTCGAACCGGTACTCGATGAGGTCATCCGCAAGGCCAATGGGTGCCTGTTCATGGCGAATGTGCTTGCTCAGTACGGGGAATGTTTCGTTTTCAATTTTCACTTCCCGCATCTGCAAAAACAACTGCGTGAGCAAAGTAGCCCCCTCCCCAGCCCCACCAGCGTTGGTACCTGATCGAGTACTTTATACTGCACCAATGGGTAGGCATACCGAAACTTTACAGCCACGGCCCCATCGGCTTCGGCGGGCATATCGGCCTCCAGGTGGTTATGCAGCAGGGGCGAATGCTCCTTGAACAACTCGCCGAAATAGCCCCGCAGCTTATGCGCATCCCGCGTACGCAACGCAATTTCGGGAAAGGTAATAGTCGTGATGGGAATCAGGGTTTGGGTAAGGTGTGGCATGGAGTGGTTAGTGATTAAACGTGTGTGGTTGAACAATAGGAACGTACCCGGTATTGTTACGAAAATCATCAAATGCATAAGTGTAGCACGAAGACGGGTTATTCTGATACGACACATAAAAGAAATACTCTTTTTCGCCATCAAAAACAATCTGCTTGGCTTTCAACCCACTCTTTTCATAGGGTAGCGGTATGTTTACGACGTACTCATAGAACCTGGCTTTTATTAGAGCGAACTCTCGCTTCCGTTCGTAAGGCTTTAAGTCCTTCTTTTCACTAATCACAACGTACTGTTGCCAGAGGCTTTCAGCTTCGTCGTTAAGCTGCACATAAACTGATTCAGTATCTCGTTCTTCTACAAACTGAAATTCACCAACTTTCTTAAAATCTAATGCCTGTAGAGCAGTCAGTTCTGGCGACACCAACACGTCGGCCTGCTTTTTTACTTCATTGAAGTAAGCCTCTATTAACTCCAGGTAGCCGTGCTCATCAACCTCAGTTATGGACTTCAGGACATTACCTGTTTTAACCAGCAGATCACCGCCATATACCATACCACTTGCCCGCTTCATCTCTGTAATAGCATACAAAAACACCTCGCTGATTTCTCCCTTTTCATTGTATCGATTGGCCCGACCAGCCGCCTGTATGATTGAGTCAAGCGGAGCCATTGCCCGAAATACGGTGTGGACCGACACGTCGACACCGGCCTCGATCAGTTGGGTTGAGATAATGACCTGCTGTTTTGGCCCTGCGTAATTCTTAATCCGGTCAATAATCCGTTTGCGCTCAAAAGGCGTAATCAACGTAGTGAGGTAATACACATCTACCGTTTCAGGGTCCAGCGCATTTGCTACTTTTTTAAAGCATTCTAACGTTGCGTTCTTCGTATTTAGAATGACCAGCACATTTTTGTCCCGGTGATCGTCACAATACGTGATCACGTCCTGCGTAAACTCATTAAAGCTAACCTCCTGATTCGTTCGGTTGATGAGTTTTGTTCGGTTGAACAGATCGTTTCGGAAGTACGAGCGATAGTTGGGCACCAGTTCAGTAATCTCTTCATCAGGCTTGAAAATTAACGGTTGCGTAGCCGACATTAAGATGAAGTAACAATTATAGCGTTTGCCAAGGGTCGTAAACGCCTGTCGAATCAGCGGCCATAACTCGTACTTAATCTGCTGAATCTCATCCAGAATAATGACCGAGTTAACGAGATTAGGCAGCTTGAGCAATTTCGTTTTGTCATTGGAAAAGAGCGATTCCAACAACTGAACGAACGTTGTCACGACGATTCCCGACTGCCATGTTTCAATCAAAAACTGACTTTTATCCTGATCCAGTACATCATCACCTGTTTTATAAGCTGGTTCTGCTAAGTGGTGATGTTTGAGTAGAATATCTGATGATGGCTTGTTAAAGACGTCCTCAAATACGCTGAAGTTTTGGTCGATAATCGACGTAAACGGAATTGTAATGACGAGTCGGCCAGCCAGCAAACCCAACTTTTGCTGCATCGCCAGCCCAACAGCCAATGAGGTCAGCGTTTTGCCTAAACCAGTGGGTAATGTGATAGAGTACAGATGCTGGTTTACCGAAAATATCTGCTCCAGTTCTGCCAGCGTTTCATGGTACGCCTGGTTTTTCAGACCGTCCAACACAGTTTTGGGCGAATCAAACCCGCGCCGTTTTCGGTAATTATCTAGCGCAGAAAGTGAAGGTCGTTCGTCACCCTGACCAGTGATTCCTTTTAAGATTACGTCTGACTTATCAGAAAGAAGCAGCGTTCCGTAGAACAATTGATGCCAGTAGTAGTAACGGTTTTTAGCGTCGTGCGCTAAGCTGTCATAGTCACCGAGATCAAAGAAATCCAGTTCAAAATCTCCGTATTCATCAACGTATTCCTTTTTTTGAATATATCTTTTGAAAGGCTGCCAGTCGAATCTAAAATTGACTACAACCATTAGTTCGTCAAGAATCTCCTGAATCAGCGGTTCATCGTCAAAAACGTCTATTTGTTCGGATAAAATATCGGCTTTGGTATCGAGTGACAACTCCGTTTTGAAGTCATTCAAATTACCGTGGTGACGTTTCACCGCCGTGAATACCAGGTACGGCAACAGTTGGCGATCAGTATCCGTCAACTCGAATGCAGACAGATATTGCGACACAACCTGTTTTGCCAGTAATGATGACAGTAAAGCGTGTTCCTTAGGGCCTATAACCTGATGGTCAGGCGTTAAGAGATAGTGCTGAAAGTACCTGGTTCCTTTCGCTATGTCGTGGCACACCCCGGCCAGATAGCCTACATCAGCCAATAAACCAGTGGGTAAATCAAAGTTGGTTACCCGACTTTGTAGTAGGTTACGGCATGAGTCGGCCACGTTTTGCGTGTGGTCAATGAGCGGAACGCCGGGGTGTGAGTATAGCATCAGAGAAATAGAATATTGCCAAAATCAGGTATTTCAAACCATTCGTTCGCCTGAACCATGACCGAACCACCATCGGCGTTGACAAGCACTTCGCCGTACCGCATTACGACCCGATCACGACTAAGTTCAATCGGCATTGTTTCTACGTAATAATGGGCTGTCTGGTCAAACTCAATGGGTGGCGTCGTAGTCAGCAATGACAGATTCACAGCCGATTGCACAGGTACGTACCCAGCCGAAGCGGTACGAACAACACCACTTGTAATTCGCGCTTCCTGAAGGGTCGCCGTAAACTGGCTCAATCCTAAATAGGGTGTAAAATGGTGCGAACGGGTGATCAACCGATCGGCTAGCTGATCGAACAGAACCCCGTCCTTGAGTCGGACAAATACCCGGAAAGCCGGATTCTTTAGAAGCTCAAACTCGATCTGGGTACGTCCACTTTTGCGAATCTCATAAAACGAATTGCCCGTGTCCAGCAGGTTAAAGCCAATGTTTACCTTCTTAACGGGCGCAAGTAACTGGACGGCCAACTGACAAACATCGGCACTGAAAAGCTCCTGAATAGGCAAGGCATTATCAGCAAATCGACCGGGAGCCGTTTCCCGCTCAACGCCCAACACAGCCCCCAACACGCCCGTTAAGGCCGTTCGGGTAGGAATTGGGTACGTTAGCGGTGACGTTGTGGTGTTGAACTTGCGAAAGTGACCGTATTCGCCCGACAACTCAAAGACGATCAGGCGGTTGTCGTTCATAGCGCAAGAAGTCCGTTGGTGAGTGGTTGTGACGTTTTCAACCGAGGATCTATCCGTACCGTAACGCTGCTGATTTTATCTTTTTGGGAAACGAGTTCAGCCATCAGAACAGATACATCGAGCGTGTAGTCGTCAGTACTACGCAGTTGCATTTCATTCTTCTCTGTAATCAGTTTCAGCCGTTGCCGTAATCCACCGATATAGTACGGTTCATTGTATTCGACGGTGATCAGCAGCAGAGGAGTTTGTCCAAACTTCGAGCGTGAAATCAGGTTTTTAGTGCCCTCCCAAATTCCTTCCAACAACAACGCTTTGTCCTCGTCGGTCATTTGCGAATAAGCAGCCGCTTTCTCGTTAATAATGCCGTTGAAGCCAATCAGGGCGTAAGGCACTTTATACTCCGTACGGAATGTTGCCTGTCCCTTTCCGTCGCCCGAGGCAAATGCACCCGTTCCCTGGTCTGTGATAATGTCAGTTTTGTTGAGGGATTTACCCATCTGAAACTGCGTTGGACCGACCAGTGTAATCGAGTCTTTGTCGAGAGGTAAAACACCGCCAAACGTTCGTACATCAATGCACCGGTCTAGAACCGTCTGCTTGCTTTCTTGAAAATCTCTAGCCCTTCGTTTCCCATCTGCAACAAACGTCTTTCCCTTATCTTCGTACTTGGTTTCGCGCACAAAAATGTCTCTCCCATCTGTGCCGTTATAGCCTTTATATTCATACCAGTAATCCCGAATAGTACGCTTCAGACGAACATCCGAAACCAATACTCTATTTTCTTCGGAATCATACCGAGGACGATTTTCATTCAGCGGATCGCCGTTAGGATTAGCGTTTTCCGTTTCGTAAAGGAATAGAATCTCCGTGCGCTTGGATAGGAGTGTTGCCATGTTAGTTAGTAGAATTAGTTGTGTTGGTTTGTTGGGCTTCGGTACGGAATCGGCTGGCCATTTCCATGCCTGCCACGAAATAAAAAGAGAGTTCGTTGTTCGAAATGGTGGGTAGTTTATAGCTATTCAGAATGAAATACTCACTTATGATTTGACTCAATGAATCGTATCGTTTGCCGTAATCTCTGTACTGAGCCAGCTTGGCTAAGGCTTCGATATAAATACCCTTCAGCGTCTCGGGGTTGAGGTTATACCCTTTCAACTTCTTCTCGAAAGGCGTACCTCCGTCAAGCTCACGCCGTTGAATGTTAAGTAGTAAACGTACCAATACACCTACTGCGAACACCCCAACTTTGTAGTTGTCATCCAAAAAATGAGGATTGTCAGCAACGAATTGTTTGAACGTAGTTTCGTCGAAGGCACGGCCAAATTTTTCGTCAGCCTTCTCGACACTGGTTTCTTCTGAAATCATATTTATTTGGGGATTAGTGGTTATTAACTGCAACTCTGACAGATAATTCAATAAATAATGAGCTTTCAATACGGTCAGGTTTACGGGCTCTACGTACCCGTCTGAGGTTTGAGCTTTGTTATAGTTGGCCCGTATCACCGCCATGAATCGGCTGTAGAGCGTTTGCCGGTTGATAGGTCGCCCAACGAACACATCGTTCACGATTCCGAAGAAATCATCTTCGTAAAACTGCTTGAACACGCCAAAGGAGAAGGTCAGATTTTGCGGCTCATTCTTGATTCGATACGAATTTTTATAAATGGGCTGCTGGTTAATAATTTCGGGCACGGTCGAGAATAACGTGCGAAACCGGGATGGAACAATCTCCTCCAACAAGAGTTTGATCTTGATCGCTTTAGTCGTTGGGTTCTCTTCAAAAAACAGGAGGTTTAGTGTGAAATAGTTGGCCTCTTTGCCGATCTCCTGCATGATTCGGTCTTCAACCCGCTTTTCCTTCGAGGCCTCAGACAATTGAAATTCAAGCTCAGTGATTAGCTTAAGTGCTTTCTCCAATCCGCCTTTGTCGGTACTCAATACGGTTTTCGGAATTGCGTAATAGCTGGTGCCGTAGAAGTACTTTTTCAGTTTCTGCGCGACGTACTTTTGACCATACTCAAAATCAAGCGAGCAGTCAGAGCAGATAGGATAGTTTTTCCAGTTGTTACGCTGACTAAAGAACCCACTGACCATACCCGGCTTATCAACCGTGGCGTATTTGAATGGCGACGCAAAGCCATGTAGCAAAGGCTTATTTTGCAGACAGATCGAGCAAAGCTGGTTAGCCCCCTGCGACGTTACGTTGTACTTTTCTGATTTACCCGACGTACCATGCAACAGAACCTGCTGTTGAAAAATGGGGAAGTCAGCCAGATACTTACGCTCCCCATCGAACTCGAAACAGAAACTCAACCCGGATGACTGCTGCCGCTTCTTATCCATCAGGGCATACGCACTCTGTAAGGCAAGAAGAATCGTGTCATAGTCAGACGTAAGGCGATCTTGCAAAGCCAGCAACATGCCTAAGTCGTATTGATAGTTGGAAACCCGACATAGCGCAATGGCTTTTTTGACCTGATTGCCAACCAGCGTGTTGAGCTTCTTCGCTAAATCGCCCGCTTTCGTCGTGAACGTTACGTCCCCACCATTAGCAGCTCCCTTTCGGTATACGTACTTCTGATATGATGTTTCATTCGCTTTCTCTGTATCAACTCCCTCGAAGCGGCAAATAAGTTGGCTGTCTTCGGTAGTGAAAGAGAACACCGCTAGCAGGACATCATAATTCACCCCTGCTCCGGGAAACATGTTCTCCACGTACAACTGATACGGCTCAGTTTGTCCGCTCTTCTGTAAGGATAGCCGACCGATGGCGGCAACTGCTTTATCCTGCATACCTCTTCTTATTTTCTTGTGAGCAAAGTAATTCTCGAAAAGTGACACAGCTTGTCACAAAATTTTATTCATCTTTATTGTTTCGGCAGCAACACTCAGATGGCCTACTTAACATGCATATCATTCAAATTCCCGTTCCATATACAGCAGCTCAGCGTTTTCAATCTTTGTCAGAGCAGCAACAAACGTTGGTTAGCCAACTTGTAGCCGATTGTATTGACGACCCAATCAAGCTAGCCGAAGCTATGGATTACCTCCGCTTTAGAGCCGAAAAAGCAAGCTCGACGTCTAATGGGTTAGGGTAACCATTAAGAGCTTACCAACTAAACTCCCCCACCCTTCCCCGCAAATAGTCCCGAAACGCGTCCGGGCTATCGACGTGCACCTGGCCGGGAAGGCCCAGCACAAACCGGCCAATGCCTACCCAGCTGCGTACCGTACCCGCATATACGTACGGATAATTTTCATCATCTGGCTGTTTCATCAGATCAGGTCGAGTCAACGGGTATTCTTCCGTTAAGAAGTGATAGGCCTGATAGGTGAGTCGTAGTTTTACGTTTCTTGGTTCGCCCGGCCAGTCGAACGGGTCGGTAAGCACTTCGCTGGGTGGGTTGGTCTGCGGAGTTTCCAGCAACAGAACATCTTCGATACGCTGGGTCTTGAACGTTTTCACCATGTCGGATTCGGGCTCGAAGGCCGTCAACCGGGTAAAATTCTCGGAGAAGCTATACGGCTCCACCAGCCGGTCGCCGATGGAATTACTGTTGATCGAATGATACCGCAACAGCCGCACCTGCTGCCGGTTGCGGACAGCTTCGGCCAGTCGCGCTACTACCTGACTCTGGTGCTGATCGACCAGTCCATTAGCAAGCGGCAATAAGGTAGACTGGTTATAAATTTTCTGGCGGAGCGGAGCCAGAAGCGGATTAGTCTCCGAAAGCGTAGCCAACGCCTGCCGTAACAGTTGGGCCTCCTCTTCTGTGAAAGGAACCTGCTGCTTTCGCTCGTCTTCAAAAATAAAGAAACGGGGCGGTCGTTTTCCCTCCTTGTCAGTGCAATAGCCGGCCTCTTCCAAGGCATCTATATAGCGTCGGGCATGACGTGGAGCACATTCAAGAATTTGCGCCAACTGGGCCAGGGTTTTACCGGGGCGCTGTTTCAATAGCCGGATCAGCTTGAGCGTGCGCGTTAGATTCTGCTGGGCAGCCATTTTATAAATATAAATAATTGCGGATAGATGAGCTTTCAATTACGACAACTCCAGCAGTAAATGAAAGCTAGTTGACCTAAGCCTCAACGCTATCTACCTGAACAATCACTTATCCTTAATCAATAGCCCATATTATATCCTTAAATACTACCGCTCACTCAATCCAATCGAAAAAATAGCACGCTTTACTTGTTTACTGAACACTGTTCAGTAAGTTTGCATTGTTAACTAACCAACCAATGGGAATCACAGAACGAAAAGAACGGGAACGTGAAGAGATGCGGCAGCTTATTCTGGAAGCGGCCCTGAAGTTGTTTCTGACGAATGGGTTCGACAAGGTTAGCATTCGCAATATTGCCGACAAAATTGAGTACAGCCCCGCTACAATCTATCTGTATTTCAAAGACAAGAATGAACTGCTGTTTGCTTTGCACCAGCGCGGTTTTGCCAAGATGGTAGCCGAGTTTCAGCCGTTACGTTTGTTGAACGACCCCTTCGAGAAACTGGTCGAAATGGGGCGCTCCTATATCCGGTTTGCGGTGGAGAACCCGGAATTGTTCGACCTGATGTTTATCATGACCGCCCCCATGGATAAGCTCGATAAGGAAGACTGGGTGGAAGGCGATCAGGCATTCGGACTGCTCATGCAGGTCGTGCAGGAATGCATGGATGCCGGTGTTTTTCAGAAACACGACGTTCAGTCGACGTCGATGATGATCTGGAGTGGCATTCATGGATATACCGCTCTGTTTCTGCGGAAACGGCTGGGCATGTTTGCCGAATGCGATGTACCCGTAATTATGGACGATGCTTTCAATCTGTTCTGCGAAACGCTCCGAAAAGGGCTATAAAATTTTTTTACCCATACACTAAACACTGTTCATTAACTGACCCATGATTACAAGTCTCATCACCAGGCACATTCGCTATCTGGGACTATTGATCCCTCTCTCGATAGCAGCACAACCCGCGCCAACCGGCGCTTCGGTAATACTGGAGGGATATGTTCGGGAAGGGCTGACCAACAATCTGGCGCTCCGGCAGGAATCGCTGGAAATTAGCCGCGTTACCGAATCCCTGAACCAGGCAAAATCCCTGTTTTACCCGCGCGTAGCTTTTAGCCCGACTTATTCGTTGGCGGCAGGTGGCCGTCGACTGGAGTTCCCGGTGGGCGATCTGCTCAATCCCGCTTACAAAGCCCTCAATCAGCTGACGGGCTCGGATAGGTTTCCCACAAACATCGAGAACGTTAACCAGTTGTTGGCTCCCAACAATTTTCACGACACAAAATTTAGTGTCAGCTACGCCATTTTCAATACAGACATTCAATACAACTACCTTATTCAGAAACAATTACTTACCTCGCAGCAAGCCCGTCGGCGAGTCGTTGAAAACGAGTTGCGCTACACCATCGCTACGGCTTACTACCAGTATCTTCAAACGTTGGATGCTATCCGTATCTTCCAGAACTCGCGCGATGTGCTTACAGAACTCGCTCGACTGAACGAGAAACTGGTCCGTAATAATGTGGCGACCAAAGAAGTGGTGACCTCAGCCCGTTACGAAACCAGCAAGGTTGATCAGCAACTCGCCGTGGCACAAAAAAACCGCGAAACGGCCCGTGCCTACTTCAATTTTCTGCTGAACCGCGACTTGCAGGCCACCATTGACGTCGATTCTTCCCTCACGAAAATTCTGCCCGAGTCGCCGGAAAACGTGGCCGATTTGCAACGGGCTGCCTTGCTGGGTCGGCAGGAGCTGGCCCAGGTAACAAGCTCACTGGGAGCGGCCCAAACGGCGGTGAAACTGGCCGAAGCCAACGCTAAAATTCCAAACGTATTTGTCGGCGCCAATACTGGTTTCCAAGGTTTTGGCTACACGTTCCAGAATCAGGCCTACGTAGTGGCGCAGGTGGGTTTACAGTGGGATCTATTCCGGGGGTACGAAAAGCGGTCGAAGATCCAACAGGCTAAAATTCAGACCGATGCGCTTCAAACACGGCTGACGGAAGTGCAGCGGCAGATTCAGCTGCAGGTAGTACAGGCTTACTACGATCTGGATGCAGCCACCGAAAGTCTGGCCGCTACGCAAAGCGGAGTGGCCAACGCCGACCAGACATTTAAAGTGATCGACAGCAAATACCGCAATGGGCAATCGCTGCTGATCGAGTTTCTACGCTACCAGAATGACCGGCTTACGGCTCAGCTTCAGCATTCACTGGCGCGTATGGACGTACTTGTAAAACGGGCCGCGCTGGACCGCGCCGTAGCAGTCGGGCAATAATACGATCGGTACAGCGCAATTACTCCTTCCTATCTCAAGTGACTTAGTCAACTTATTAGCAAACAATTGACCACATGAAACCAATACATTTTCTTCTCCCGCTGTTACTGGCTGTCGCAACCAAGTCGTGCAGCACCAAAGCCGATAAAGCCCCCACCCATGAGGCAGCACCAACCGCCGAGGACGTCGTTATTCCCGTTAAACTAACGCCGGTCAGTACGGTTGTCCGGGCTGAGCCGGTTGTGGCTTCCGGCCTGGTCTCGTCGGCTCAGGAAGCCCGGTTATCGTTTAAGGTTGGCGGCATCGTCGACCGGATGTTTGTGGAAGAAGGGCAATCCGTCCGCAAAGGGCAACTGCTCGCCACCCTCGACCTGACCGAAATCAATGCTCAGGTCAATCAGGCGCAGCTGGCCAATGAAAAAGCCGAACGTGACCTTAACCGCGTGAAAAGCCTCTACGCCGACACAGCCGCCACTCTCGAACAACTTCAAAATGCCACCACGGGCACAAGCGTGGCGAAACAGAGTCTGACCATTGCTCAGTTCAACCGGAGTTATGCACAGATTCGCTCGACAGTAGACGGAACGGTTACCCGCAAGGTGACCAATGCCGGGGAGTTTGTACCCGCCGGTGCATCGGTTTACCTGATTTCCTCAAACCGACGCAGCGACTGGGTCGTGCGTGTGGGCGTATCCGACAAAGACTGGGCGCGGCTACGGTTGGGCAATCGGGCCAGCATCAGCCTCGACGCTTATCCCGGCAAAACGTTTAACGGCACCGTTACGGAACTGGCACAGGCTGCCGATCCGGTCAACAAACTCTACGAAGTGGAAGTACGCGTTGATCCTGGTACGACCAAATTTGCCCCCGGCCTGTTCGCCAAGGTAACGCTTGTCCCCAGCCAGAGCCGTAGTTACGTCCTTGTGCCGGTTGAAGCCATTGTAGAAGGCAACGGAAAAGATGGATTTGTGTACGTACTGGCCGATAATCGACCAGCAACAGGACCGTTACATGTTCGCAAAACCCCGGTACAGATCGGATTTCTGGAGGGCGACAAGGTTTTGCTGACGAATGGGCTATCCGGCATCAAAGACGTAGTTACGGCGGGTTCCGCCTTTCTTACTGAAGAATCGACTGTTATTGTCAAATAATCCTCTGCGAATCTTTGTGTCTCTCTGTGCACCTCAGTGTAATAGCTGTGCCACAGAGATGCACAAAGCTAGCACAGAGCTACACTGAGAATCATGAACCTATCATCTTTTTCCGTCAAGAACTGGCAGTTTATGCTGGTGCTGTTTCTGGGGGTGGCCGCGCTTGGCGTCAACTCCCTGCTGAACATGCCCCGGGGCGAAGACCCCGAATTTATTGCTCCCGAGTTTGCGGTAGCCGTCGTTTATCCCGGCACCGATGCCCTCGATATGGAAGAACTGGTCGTTGACCCGGCCGAAAAGCGATTCAACGAACTCGACAATATCAAACACGTTATCACCAGCGTAGACGACGGACTGGCTGTGTTCCGTATCTCCTACGAATATGGCGAAGATCCGGACGAAAAATACCAGGAAGTGGTGCGGGAAGTGGGGGCCTTGAAACAGGAACTTCCCACCGATGTTTTCAAGATCGATATCCTTAAGTTTTCGCCCTCCGACGTTAATATTGTGCAAGTGGCACTGCAATCTGAAGTAGCCTCAGACAAGGAGTTGGGCAACTACGCCGATGAGTTGAAGAAACGGCTCGAAAAAGTCACAAGCCTGAAAAATGTTCAGGACTGGGGCTATGCTGCTGGCGTTGTGCGCGTGTCGCTCAACATTGAAAAGATGGCTCAGCAGGGCATAACGACCAACCGGGTTATTGGCGCATTGCAGGCTGAAAATGCAAACATTCCGGGTGGCAGCGTTCAGGTAGGCAGCCGCAAATTTAACGTAAAAACGGCCGGCGACTACCAGTCGCTGGATGAGATTCGGAATACCATTGTATCGAGCAGCGGGCCCGGCGTAGCTGCGCAGAAAATCATCTACCTGCGCGACATTGCAGATGTCGACTACAACCTCGAAGACGAAACGCACATTACCCGGCTCGACGGACATCGGGCGGTACTGGTAACGGCCAGCCAGAAAATAGGCGAAAACATTGATAAGGTGGGGAAAAAGATCAACCCAATTATCGAGGACTTCGGCAAATCGCTCCCTCCGCACATCAAGCTGGTCAAGAATTTCGACCAGGCCGCCAGTGTCAACAAACGGCTGTCGCACTTTGCGCTCGATTTTGCCATTGCCATTCTGCTGGTATCGCTCACCTTGCTGCCACTGGGTTTTCGGGCGGCTGTGGTTGTTATGATTTCCATACCCCTTTCGCTGTCCATTGGTTTGTCGCTGCTCAACGCTTTTGGCTACAGCATCAATCAGCTGAGTATTGTTGGTTTAATTGTGGCGTTGGGCATTCTGGTCGACGACAGCATCGTGGTGGTGGAGAACATCGAAAGGTACCTGCGCGCCGGGTACTCTAAAAAGGAAGCAGCCATCAAAGCCACAAGCCAGATTACGCTGGCGGTCATTGGCTGTACCGTTACGCTGATTCTTGCGTTTTTACCCCTCCTCTTTCTGCCCGAAGCCTCCGGTGATTTTATCCGGTCGCTGCCCATGGCGGTCGTGACCACCATTCTGGCCTCGCTGGTGGTTTCCCTGACCATCGTGCCGTTTCTGTCGAGCCGAATTTTGAAAGAAGAGCACAATCCGGAAGGCAATATTTTTATGCGGTCGTTAAAAAAGCTCATCAGCGGTTCTTACAGCCGGTTGCTGAACGTTGCGCTGGATCGCCCGGTCGTTACGTTACTGATCGCGCTGGCTATTTTTGGTGGTGCCCTGTCGCTGGCCGGTAAAGTAGGGTTTGGGCTATTTCCAGCCTCCGAAAAACCGCAGTTCCTGATCAACATCGAAACGCCCGACGGCAGTAGCCTGAGCGAAACGAACCGGGTGGCCCGGTATGTCGAGGGCAAATTGAAAGGCAACCCCGCCGTTCAGCATTTTACCACAAACGTTGGCCGGGGCAACCCACGCATATATTACAACATCATTCAACGGAATGAGTCGGCCAACTTCTCGCAATTTTATGTACAGCTTAATGACGTGGCGCCCCCCGAAAAACGAGCGATCATTGATAAATACCGCGATGAGTTTGCACTGTATCCCAACGCTAAAATCGAAGTTAAAGATTTTGAGCAGGGGCCCAATCAGGAAGCGCCGGTAGCCATCCGCGTGTTTGGCGAGAATCTGGACACCCTCCGGACAGTAGCCGCTAAAGTGGAGACTGTTCTGAAACAAACCCCGGGTACCATTTACGTAAACAACCCGCTGGCCAATCGAAAAACGGACCTCCGCGTTAAGATCAATAAAGAGAAAGCGGGTTTACTGGGCCTGTCCATCGCGGATATAAACCGCACCATCCGTCTGGCTATTGCGGGTCTGAATGTCGGTACGTTCAAAGCCCCCAACGACGATGACGATTACACGATCAACGTCACCCTGCCCAAAGGACGCCTTACCGACCAGTCTGTACTGGACAACTTATACGTAAATAGTGTAACCGGTGGTGCGGTACCCCTGCGTCAGGTTGCCGACCTGCAATTCGAGACAGGTACCAACCTCATCCGGCATTACGATAAAGATCGTTTTGTGACCGTAACGGCCTTCGTTAAAACGGGCTTCCTGGTCGATAATGTCTATACCGATGTGCTGCAGAAACTGGATGCGATGAAGTTCCCCGCCGGTTTCCGGTACGTGGCTGCGGGTGAGCTGGAAAGCCGCGAGCAGTCGTTTGGGGGCCTTGGTACCATTATCCTGATTACGATTTTCGGGTTCCTGGCCGTGCTGATTCTGGAGTTCGGCACTATAAAAAGCACGCTGATTGTATTGTCGGTTATTCCGTTGGGTATTATTGGCGCTATTGCGGCCCTGCTGCTGACCGGCAACCCCTTCTCGTTTGTGGCCATCATTGGGTTGATCGCCCTGATTGGTATTGAGGTTAAAAACTCGATTTTACTGGTGGACTTCACCAACCACCTGCGCGAAGGGGGCGTACCGCTGGTAGACGCGATCAAAGAAGCGGGCGAAGTGCGGTTTGTGCCCATTGTGCTAACCTCCCTAACGGCTATTGGCGGGTTAATGCCACTGGCTCTGGAGGGTAATCCGCTGTATTCTCCGCTGGCCTGGGTGTTGATTGGCGGTCTGATTTCCAGCACCCTGCTTTCCCGCATTGTGACGCCGGTACTGTACAAATTACTACCGCCGAGGGTTGAACTAAAAGAAATTACGCCCGTTGAACAGGAGCCGGTTTTGGTCTAAGAGACAAGGCGTATCACGGTTTTGGTCTAAAAAGATAAGGCGTGCCACGGTTCCAACCGTGGCACGCCTTATCTTTTTAGACCATCCCTCGGCAGTCAGTACGCTGGTTTACCTCACTACCACTTTCCGGACAATGCGCGTCGTTCCCGAATCGACCCGCAGCAGGTATACGCCGGGGTTAAGCGTCTGTGTGGTTGTGAACAGCAACGATCCGTCTGCCTGGGTTTGGCTCTGCATAGAAAGCTCACGTCCGGTGGAGGTCGTTAAGCGATATACAGCGTTGGGCAGGTTACGAACAGCCACCCGGATAGCCTGATTCTCGCTTGGGTTACCCAGCAGTTCCATGGTGGGCGTTAGGTTGTCCATCACTACGGATACGATGGTCGAGTAAGCCACCTGCCCGTCAAGGTCAACCTGTTTTAATCGGTAATAATTGGTGCCGCTCAGGGGATGCTCATCGACCAGACCGTAGTTTTTTGTGGCTTGTGCATTTCCCGCAGCCGTCACGCGGCCAATCGCCCCGAACTCACGCGCATCAACACTCCGTTCGACCTCGAAATAGGCGCTGTTCGCTTCGTTGGCCGTTGTCCAGGATATACTAACGGTCTCGCCAATGGCCTTTGCCCCGAAAGACGAAAGACGAACCGGTAAGGGATTGGCGAACGAGAACCGGGCAAAGGTTGGGTAATGGTCTGACGTAGTGAGAGCGTAATTGACAACGGCTGGCCGAACAGAAGCAACCGATCCGGCAATGTACGCCGTCGCCAGTTCATTCGAGACCGTGATATGGTCGATCGCATCGGTAAAGTTCGCATCGGTGTTACAGCCACTCGTGCTTAGTTCGCTGGAAACTACTTTGTAGTTCGCGGCATCGCTCACGAAATTGGCATACGACGACGGATTACCGGCGGCAATGGATTGATCGACATCATCATTGTAATCACCAGCCATAATCAGGTTAGCGCTTCCGTAAGTAGCGTCCAATTCCGTTTTGAGGTCTATGATATCCTGTTTCCGACGGTTATAATCAGCCTGCGCCGAGCCTGATTTAGCGTGGACATCCACGATATGTAATTTTCGGGTCTGACCGGCCACGGTTACATTGGCAACAAACAGGTAAGGCAGGCGACCCGATGCCCAGGCATCACTGCGGGGCGTTGTGGTATAGCTGTATTTATCGGCCAGCAACGGTTTACTTTCGGCAGGAATCATCGAAACTACGCTGGTCTTGTACATTACGCAGACTTTCTGGTTGAGGTTCGTCGGGTTGAATCCCTGCGGATTCCCACTGGCATCGCACAAATCCTGAAAGAAATACGATGTGTACTGATCCGAACAGCTAAGGGCATACCCCGTTGGCATATTGGCGATCAGCAGATCTTTGTCGCTCACCTCCTGCAAGACATAGATATCGGCATTGAAAGCATCCATCACCGACCGAACGTTTTGCGCCTGAAGAGCTTCGTTCGTTGGGCCGTTATCGGCATAGGTTCTGGAGCCATTGGTACAGGTATACGAACCGCCATCGAAGCCGTACCATTCGAGGTTCCAGCTCACCACACTTAACGTCTGGTCATTATCGGTAATGGTTCGGTTGGCCGGGCAGGTGGTAATGGTTGGCGGTGGCGGTGCCACTTCCGAGCCGGGAATATCGAAAATGGCGCGGGGATTAAGCTGCACTACATTCTTCGATGCATCGGTTGGTATGTAGCGATCGGCAATGCCCGTTACCGACAGCGCCCCCGTAGGTTTCGTTGCCCCCACCAGATCGGACGCACTCGTTACGAACAACTCGGCGGCACCATCGCTGGTTGTGAGCGGGTAAGTTCCGGCGGCTCCTCCCTGAAAGGTTCCGCCCGAGCCTCCAATGGTTGCGTTTTGAACAGCCACCAATTGCCCTTCAAAGGCCCCGGAAGTAAGCTGGGTTATGGTAATGACCTGGGGTGTAACGGGCTGGTTGGTAGCATTGACCTTTAAAAACGCCGTCACACCGTTGATTTCTTTTTTTCCCTGGAAGAGCGCTACCGGTCCGCTTACCTGCACCAGATCGCCGAGTTGTACCTGGTTTCCATAACTAGTGGTGGGGTCGTAGACGGCTATGCCCCCGGTATCATCCTGTATATAAAATAATTTGCCCCCAAACTGGCTGCTCACCGTTACGCGCCCCTGAATGATTACCGTAGTACCAACCTGCCCGCGGGCTGTGGCAATCGACACCGGACCATTGGCCACATCGACGGTGCCACTCACCGTCACATTTTGCGACACAGCACCGGCCACGTTCGTGATTGTGCCGTTTACCGTACCGCTGACCGCTCCCGTAAGCCGGACGCTAATGGCCGTTGGCGTAATGGTTCCGCCCGATTGGGCAAGCGTTTGCGTGGCAGCATAGGTAGTTCCGTTGTCTTTACTCACCTCATAGCCCGTTGGCGCGGTTATGGTGAGATCACTCGCAAGATTTGCCCCGGAAACCGTGTACGATTTGGCGGATGAAGGCGTACCGGGTACCGTGGCGAAAGCAAGCAGCGAGCCCGGAATCACCGAAATAAGCGGTGCCGTTGGGTCACTGGGGCCCGTGCTTCCGCTTACCTGGACATTATCAAATCGCCAGGTTCCGCCCGAGCCGCTGGCCCCATAGCCATAAATCCGAAAGGTTACCGGCGTGCTCAGATTTTGGAAGGCGGTACTGGCGCTCAGCGATACCACCCGCGACGTAAATGAACCACTTGAGGTAGGTGACGTGGTCGATGTGGGCGTGGTGTTAATGTCTGTGGCATAGTTGTCCAGGCTGGATCGCAGTGTCCAGGTTGTCGGCCCCGTGCCGGACCGCTGTTCATCGAAGCTTAGCTGCGCTAGAGCCATGGTGTAACTGGCCACTGGCCCCAGGCTGAACTGGATGTACTTGTTGGCATCCGGGCTGGCTACGTTCCAGCCCGTTCCGGTATAAGCCCGTCCACCCCCATTGCCGGCTACGAACGTAACGCTGGTTACGCCCGATCCAAAAGCGGCATTGTCGGCGGTGATTGTCGGGGCGACAGCGGCTGTTAGTGAACCGGGTGTTCCTTCAAAATTCCACTGAGCCAGCGTTGTCTGGGCAAAGCCCGCACTGGTCATCAACCATAAAGAGGCAGCGAACAGCAACTGTAAAATTCGATTCATCGTTGAGTTTGATTAAATACCTTGACTTACCAAAAATACACCCGGATCAATTAAGGAATTATTAAGTTTCGCCTTTGATGTCCTTTTGCCCGAAAAACCGACTGTCCGGTCATTTTGTCGGGATAATGTGCTACTCGAGACTTACAGAATAAGCACTTTAACTAGCTTAATGCTGTCATTTAACTGTATTTCCAGCGAGTATACGCCCGGCGATAGAGGACGCGCGAAAAGCAGATCGGCTTCACCCGACCCGCGTTCCAGTCGTCCCTCAATTGGCTGACCTGTACCGGAAAGCAATCGAATGGCTGTTACATCGGCATTCCAGAGCCGGACATGAATACGGTCGGGGCTGGCCGGATTTGGGTACACGGCCACCACCGGGTCGGACTGCCGGATGATGGCCGATATAGGCTTATACGTGTGCACTGAACCATTAAAATCCACTTGGCTCAGCCGGTAATAGTTGATCCCGGAGAAGGGATTAGAATCGGTCAGGCCATAATATTGCCGCTCGTTGGTGGTACCTCCGGCAGCAACCTCGCCAATGGTGACGAACTCACGTAAATCCGGGCTGCGTTCAACTCTGAAGTGGCTGGCATTACGCTCACTCGCCGTTTCCCAGGCGAGTTGAACCCGGTCTCCCTCGGGGGTTGCGTTGAACGACAGTAAGGTAACCGGCAGCACACTGGCATTTATCTGAATCTCATCCAGCTTAAGTGTCCCGCCCCCGGCGGCCGGATTACAGGCATAGATGCGGAACGTCACAGCACCCGCCTGATTCATAAAGCCTGCCCCGTTCAGGGCTATAGACGCTACCTGAAAATTTGTATTGACCCCTTGTGAATGGATATCACTGCCGAATCCATCGGCACTCGACCGTACGGTCAGTTGCGTCGGTCCCTGAGCCGAACGAGCGAAGGCAAAGGACAGGGAAGTAAGCGTCAGGGTAGCCGTGCCAACGCGCTGAACGGAAAACTGAACGTATTCGGTCTGATTGCAGCTTGCAGTCGACCAGTTCTGCACGTTAACGCCCAGGTTTACATAGCCCGTTGTGTAGGGGTTAACCGCCAGCCGGTTTACGCCCGTATAGGTAACGCTGGATGCCGTGACCAATCCACTCGATGCGGTACCGTTATCATTACCCTCAAATGTCCAGGAAGCCGTGAAAGGCGTTGTCTGGGCGCAGACAGACACTATTGGCAGCCACCCAAAAAGCAGACTAATGCACAGCGCTTTCTTCATACAAAAGCCTCAATGCGCTTATCACATCAAGGCTCTTGCAAGGTATCAATAAAATTAACAAGTCACTTAATATACAAATTCACCGACTTCGCTTCGTATAGTTACCTGTTTCCCGGCAAAGGCTTCGACCCGCCCAATCACCTGGGCGTCGATACCGAATGATTGCGAGATGTCAACGACCTGCTGTGCGTAAGCTTCCGACAGGTATATTTCTAACCGGTGCCCCATGTTGAAGACCTTGTACATTTCCTGCCAGCTCGTACCGCTCTCCGACTGGATCAGTTGAAAGAGGGGCGGAATTGGGAACAGATTATCCTTAATAATGTGCAGGTTATCAACAAAGTGCAGCACTTTCGTTTGCGCCCCGCCCGAGCAATGAACCATCCCGTGAATCTGGGGCCGGAGTTCATCCAGCAGGCGTTTGGCAACGGGGGCATAGGTGCGCGTAGGCGACAGGATAAGCTGGCCAACGGTAGTGTCGACGCTTCCGGTCGATACGGTGTCCGTCAACCGTTTGGAACCGCTGTAGATCAAGGATGTATCGATGGACGGATCGAAACTTTCGGGGTATTGACCGGCCAGGTAGTGAGCCAGTACATCATGACGAGCCGAGGTGAGTCCGTTGCTCCCCATCCCGCCGTTGTAGGTTGTTTCGTACGTTGCCTGTCCGAACGACGCCAGACCGACAATGACGTCCCCGGCCTGAATCCGGTCGTTACTGATCACCTGGTCGCGACGCATCCGGGCAATGACCGTACTGTCGACAATAACCGTACGAACCAGATCGCCAACATCAGCGGTTTCGCCCCCGGTGCTATAGATTTCGATACCATGATCACGGAGCATCTGGAGCACCTCTTCGGTACCGTTTATGATTTCCGCAATAACCTCGCCCGGTATCAGGTTTTTATTACGGCCGATGGTCGACGACAGCAGCATGGGTCCGGTAGCTCCGGCACAGATCAGATCGTCGGTATTCATCACGACGGCATCCTGGGCAATGCCTTTCCAGACGCTCAGATCGCCGGTTTCGCGCCAGTATAAGTAAGCCAGTGATGATTTCGTACCGGCTCCATCGGCATGCATGATGGTACAGAAATCCGGATCACCCGCCAGCGTATCGGGCACAATTTTGCAGAAAGCTTTGGGGAATAACCCCTTATCGAGCTGGGCAATGGCGTTGTGAACGTCTTCTTTACTGGCGGAAACTCCGCGCTGGGCATACCGATCTGTCATGCCGCAAAGGTAAGGAGAAAAGCCTCCAACCCCCAAAAGGGGCTTTAACAAACGGTATCGAGTTAGTTTAAGTCCTCTGGGGGTTAGGGGCTCTTCTCCTTTGGCACTTTACCATCACTATCCGGATATTTTATTTTTTGACAATCCTATAAATAAACCTTTTATGAGCAATTGTATTTGTTTTAGTAAACCTAATTAATTACGATTGTGACATAATTGTTCACACTACGATTAAAGTCGATTTTACACAGATACTTAACTTTATCCAACTGGTATACAGAGAATAGTTGTTTAGTGACTTTGCATCCAATGATATGTTGGGTGAAGTGAACAGTACGTAACGTAGCGGTCAGGTTTCGTGCGACAGGTTGCACGGCTCGACAGGTCGGCTTTTAGGCTTCCATCTTGGAGTTACTTGTGACAGGATAAACGCCCCGGATAGGCAAGTCAGTTAGATCTCGACTGGTTAATAAATTGAGTTGGGAATGCAAACCTTGTGCTGTTAGTTTCCAATTCCGTGTAGCAACTGACAGGGAGAACGGCCCAACATGGTAGCTTTTTTTTGCCCGCTTTCTATAGACAATCCAGCCGGGTTGGACAGGCGTTGTAAGTCGACTTCGACAAGAGAAATGAGTTCAACTAAGCAGTCAATCCATATTAAGCAACCATGAAAAAAATTACACAAAAGTTAGGGATAATGCTGATAGGAGCTTTATCCCTCATTTTTTCATCTTGTGGTTCTTCTGAAGATCAACAAGCGTATGAACGTCAGCAGGCTGAACAACAGCGCATCGAACAGGAACAAGCTGAACAACGACGTATTGAACAAGAACAAGCGGAGCAAAGACAAAAAATTGCTTACATAAATGCGATCAATTCGGTTTTACAATCAGATGCTAGAACTTCTAACATTAGTGACTATGGAAGTCGAACATCTGCTATGAGAAACATAGACATAACACAATGTCCACAAGACTTTGGTGTCGCTTATGTAGATCATATTCATGCCTGGGAAAACAGAGCTAAAATTGAAAAAGCCCGAAATGAATTAAAAGAATATGGAGGATTAGCGGCCGCGGCTGGATTGGTAGCAACGCTAAGTGATTCTGAAATCACACCATTCAGCGATTATGTTGAGGCAACAAATAAACTTCAAGCTCTTGCTAATGAGCAAGATACTGAAATACGTCGGACTTGGCAAATTGTTGAGCGTAGTGCCGTAAGTTACGGCGCAACCCTTCCTCATTAAATTGTATTAGTCAAGACTTAATCTGACAAACCACTCCGCGCTGCCAGTTCTCCGCAAACAGTAGGCACGCCACCGGAGCCAAATAAAGTTATTCTGACTTTTTGTATTGCTATCACAACCACATAACATATCTAAGCCATGAAGCCATTAATTACTCGCTCACTTCTGGTTATTTTACTTTTCTGTGTAGTTGGTATAGGGTGTAAAAAAAACGAACCAGATCAAGTAGCTCCTGACTCAAGAAATTCTACAACTACATTTGTACTTACGGCAACAAATCAAATCAATGAGAGATATGTTATCTTAATTGATTTATCAACTAATTTTATTGGCTCAACTAAGAGAAGTACTATAGTTGGTCTCTCCATAAAATTCAACACAATTTCAAATATTGAAATAGACAATATTATTACAAAAACAGTAGATTTGATAAATATACAAGACCCTAAAATATACAATAAAAAACTATCTACTTTTATTGAAGAACAACTTAAAATAGTTAGTAGTTATTCCAAAACTTCATCATTGTCGTCTGATAAAGTTTTGGAATTAATAACGGTAGGAAAAGCGGAAATTGCGTTTTCGAATATTAAAACAAAGAAAGACTGGCTAAGTTCATTACTGCAATCGCTAACATTATCAAATAGTGCTTATGCTCAACAATCGCAACCAATGAACGTTGTAGTTGACGAGACAGTAAGGGCAATAACAAACGCTAGAGAGGATTGTGCATTAAATATAGGTGTAGGGCTACAATGTGAGGAACAAGCGATAGATTTAGGAAAAGCGGGAGCTAAATTATTGCCACTTGTAGGACAGGCAGTTAATGATGCGCTTAACCCACAAAATCCAACATCCGCAGGAGATGTTTATAATGGTTATAAAAATCTCCCCAAATCAAACCCTGCTCACGGTACTGGTGACCCACACTTTTTAACATTCGATGGGGTAAGCTATGATTTTCAGGGGCATGGCGAATTCGTATCAACTAAATCTACAATTGATAACTTCGAGATACAAGTACGTCAAGAAGACGCTTATAAAACGGGGTACGTTACGATGAACACGGGCATCGCTATTCAGACAGGAACTGATGTCGTTTGCGTAACTGTGAAACCGTATAAGCTCTTCATTAATAAGCAGGCACAGGACTTAACAGCCCTTACAACTTTATCACTCAAAGACGGGGCATCCATCACCAAAACCAAACTGAATAATGTTGATGCCCTGAACATTATAAACAAAAACGGCGATGTGGTTCAAGTCGTTTTTCAAAACGTTGATTACCTCGACTATTTCATCTACTTGGCCGACAACCGTAAGAGCAAAGTAATTGGGCTTCTTGGCAACTATGACGGGGATAAAACCAACGACATATTGACCCGTTCAGGTGAAAACATCCTCGTCAATAGAAGCCTGTCTTTTGATAAACTTTATCCTGTCTATACAGATAGCTGGCGAATTACTCAAGCCAACTCGCTTTTCTACTATGATGCAGGGAAAAGTACAGATACATATACGCAGAAAGATTTCCCACGCAGTTTGCAAACACTGACTACGGCCCAGAAAGCAAATGCCGAGAGCGTTTGTCGTGCTGCTGGTGTAAGTTCAGAGCCATTTTTGAGTAACTGCATTTTCGATGTCGCCATTACCAATAATAATGCGTTAGTGAATTCAGCTCTTTTGGCTCAACAAAATGATAGCCGTACCTCGCTACCTGTACCCATTATTCAGGAAGCTGTAAACGTGAAACGGATAGTTGTTACTGGCCAAACTTCAGCTTATATTCTGAAAACTGATGGTACGCTGTGGGCCTCTGGATGGAATGACTTCGGACGCTTTGGTATTGGTGAAGCAGCCTTTGATAACAAAAATATATTCAAAAAAATAATGGATGGTGTTCAAGATATTGCAGGTGGAGGTGCTAACCACATGCTATTTCTTAAAAACGATAATACTGTCTGGGCTGCCGGGTACAATAGTATTGGACAAGTTGGCAATGGTTCAACTAACGGTGGTAATGTACTTACTGCGGTTAAAATAATGGACGGCGGCAAAGCTTTATATGTAGTAGGATTCAGTAGTTATGTGATAAAAACCGATAACACTCTCTGGGCATTTGGAGAAGGGGTAAAACGGATTGACGGTTCGCAAAATAATACTTACGTCCCGACCAAAGTTTGGGACGGTGTAAAAGATATTTCAGTCGGAGATGGTGGCCATGTGTTGATTCTTAAAACGGACAACACACTGTGGGGCAGTGGAGATAATCTCTACGGTCAATTAAACCCAGCAACTAATTTCCAATACTATCCGCCTATTAAGTTATTAGATAACGTTAGGTCTATTTCGACGGGTAGAGAATCTAGTTTGGCAGTGAAAATGGACAATACTCTTTGGGGGGCAGGCAACAATCGCTTTGGGGAATTGGGCAATGGCAATAATTCTCAGCAACGAGGCTTTGTTAAAATCATGGATGGCGTTCAAAATGTTTCGACAGGTCTTTTCCATACGCTAATCCTCAAAACTGATAATACACTTTGGGCTACTGGCTCAAACAACGGTGGACAGTTTGGGAATGGTACGAATACAGATAGGAACAGTGCTGTTCAAGTAATGACAAACGTAAAATACATGGCTACTGGTGGTGGTGCCCCTAACGGAGGAATATCATTTATTGTTAAAAATGATAATACGGTGTGGGCAACAGGCTATAACATAGCAGGTACTTTGGGTGATGGCACTACGATTAGCCGGTCGTTGTTCGTACCAATTAACGTTAAGTAATTAAGATTCATTTTTATTGGCGGGTCAGTGTCTCGATGATAAGTGGTGTGTTGCAAAGGGTAGGTGTTCGGTTTGGTTCTTATAGGCTACAGAAACCTCTGCAACAGGCAGCGTGTCGGTATTCATAGGTCAAACTTACGCTCTGCGATGGCTGGCGACAAGTTGCGGGCCATGCACTCGATGGCCAAAAGGCCTGGACTGCGTGTTGTCAATAAGTTCGCGGGTCAGACGTTCCAGCGTTCGGGCGATAAGCAGCGGGCCGCGCACTCATAAGCGACACCCAACAGACGAAGGTCGTAAAGGCTCGCTACGCTCACCATCAGCCCCCGTGTAGGTGTTGTGTGTCGGGTTAATCGGAGTGCGTTAGTCAGGTTTTGGGCGACAATTTGAACGCCCCGAGAAGGCAAACTTAAAAAATCAGTTCCAGTAACTTAACCATGAAACGTTCACTGTTTTTCCTAATTACTGCCATCGTTTCTGCATTTGCGGGGTTTGTCATGTCGTTCCCTCCAAATTCTATAGTTGAAGGACATCATTGGATACCCTTCCTACAAATCTCATTTCACCATTCAGGAGGACTTATTTTTTCCTTAGCGGTTCTAAATTTTCTGGTTCGCCATCATGGAGATTCGGCTACGTTGAAGGCAGTTTTAATTTGTAATTTGGTCAATCACGCCATTAGCGCTGTACATGACCTGATGGCTTACAATCAGGGAATTATAGGTCTTGAATCATTGCCTTTTTTCACTAGTCATTTTTTCATTGGTGGGTTCTCGCTGTATTATTTGAGTAAAATCAAGGCGTAGTTCGCTCCGCGTGGGTTGGCCTCGTGCGACAGGTTGCTCGCCCCCATTTTCAGGCAGTCAGCCCAACGAAAACATGGACACAATGATTATAAGTAACTAATTTTCAGTTAATTATCTTCAAATCCATCAGCACCTGCGGTCGTTGGGTGAACTTAATAAGCAAGTAAAACGCGTGTTTGCCATCGTCTCGGCGACAGGCCAAACCTCTTGGGAGGTAGCGTTTAGACTTACATTTTCGGGTTTCGGCCGACAACGAAAACACTCCGCTTGGAATAGGTTGGGCTCCCAAGTCCGGCTCCTCGGCGACAGAGTAAACGCCCCCTATAAAGTAACTTTTTCTTAACACTGAATGAGACGAATGAAAAGCCAGAAAATCGAAGAGATGAGCAATGAGGCTTTGCTCAAACACAAAAAAACAACAGAGCTCGCAACGGGTATGTTGGCGGGGGTGCTTTCGGTACTGCTAGTTATGGTCGTGCTTTTGGCAATCAAAAAAGGACTTGATGCAACGAGCATCAGTCTGGGCGTGATTCCTTTTGCACTTATGCCAATACTGTTTCTAAACTGGAACAGTTTAAAAGCAATAAAGAAAGAACTCAACTCCAGACAAAACGTGGTTTGAGGAGTAACATGGTGATTCTGGCGCATAAATTGACCTTTTAACAAATAAAATTACCTCATCATGACTCACCCTCTCTTCCTGTTAGCAGTAGTCGGACTTGCGTCTGCCTTGATGGGTATGTTTATTGCCATCCTATTTAAATGCCCAATAAGCCTGACACTTTTAAACAAACGCTCAAATTTGGGTTGTTAGGCACACTGCTCGGGCTAGTGATCTTTGTCATCCTCTGGACTATCCAGAAAAACGAAACCAATAGTTGGGCAGCAACCGGCGACATTTCCGTCATTCCCTTCTATACGATGTTGGCGGGTGTCTTTTTGGGAGTGTATCTGACCAATCGGGCTGCCTTTACCACGACTGGCAAGGTCAGCAGCTTTGGCGTACTTGGTTTTCCATATTTTGTTTTGGGTCTTGGATTTGATAACCCCTATTCAAAAGCTGTCTTCCTGATTACTTCACTCATGTTCTTTGGCGTTGCCCTACGTGCTCGCCTGAAGAACAAAGCAGAGCTATAAACACTGTTTTCTAGTCCGACGAACAGTAATTTCCTTACTTCGTAGTTTTACGGTTACGATGGACAAGAAACATCTGTAGACCAGCACGTTGGCGTGCTAAACAAGGATGAGGTTGTAACAAAGGCAGTTAGTCTGTTGTGTGAAGCAAATAAACTCGGCGTACAAGACAGCTCCTCTGCGATAAGTTACACGCCCGAGTAGACGTTTACTTTACCGTCGGAAACTCCGCGCTCGGCAAGCCGATCTGTCGGGCGCATAAAGGAGAAAAGCCCCCAATGTACATAAAGGGGGCTTTAATAAACGGTGTCGAGTTAGTCTTATTTCCCCTCAGGGGTTGGGTTTTTAATAAACAATACCGGCTTCCGCCCGGACGGCGTCGAGCAGATCGATCAGGTTCAGGCTATCGGTAAGCGACCAGAGCGGGCTTTCGGTTTTCCCCTCGGCCAGACATTGCATCACGTGGGCGGCTTCGTAGTCGTAGCCGTGCGTAGTGCGCGAAAAGTCAAACACGGTAGGCTCACCTTCGGCGGGTTCCAGCGAAATAGCCATCGTTTCGTGGAAACGGCCGTGTACGCGAATCTGACCCGTTTCGCCCTGAATGAGTCCAACACAATCCGTTTTTGCCTGCAAGGTGCTGTCCAGCAAGGCAATTTGTCCATCACCATAGGTAAGCACCATACCGCATTGTTCGTCGGCACCCGTTGGGCCAAAGATAGCGGAGGCTTTGATCGTTTGGGGTTTGCCCAGGATCAGATAAGAGAAAAACAGCGGGTAGATCCCTATATCGAGCAGCGAACCACCGCCCAGCGCTTTGTCGAACAGGCGGCCTTCGGGCGAAAAGGGCGCTTTGAACCCAAAATCAGCTTTTACGGACACCACCTTGCCAATAGCTCCGGCCTGAACCAGTTCCAGCGCTTTCACCACACCCGGCAT
This sequence comes from Spirosoma pulveris, assembly GCF_054781875.1. Lineage (NCBI taxonomy): Bacteria > Pseudomonadati > Bacteroidota > Cytophagia > Cytophagales > Cytophagaceae > Spirosoma > Spirosoma pulveris. Next base: position 151,191 of record NZ_BAAGTO010000004.1, on the reverse strand, counting down.
GAACCGGCTCCAGAGGGCTTCCATCAGGAATACACCCTTTGTTCGGGCCAGATCGACCATTTCCCGAACCTGTTCGCCGTCCATGGCAAGTGGTTTTTCGCCCAGTACGGGTATCCCTCCTTTAAGCAGCATCAGCACATTTTCGTGATGTTTCGTGTGCGGAGTGGCCACGTAAACCACATCCAGATCGGGAAGCGATAACAGGTCTTCGTACGAACCCAGCGCATGGGGGGCATTGTACTGGCTGGCAAACTCCTGGGCACGTTGCAGATTGGTTGACGCAACTGCATACAGTTGAGCATCGGGCAGCGTAAGCAGATCCTGTGCAAATTTATGGGCAATGCGGCCCGGTCCTAAAATTCCCCAGCGAGTCATGGTAAAAGGCGTAACGGAGTAGTTGGTTATAGGATAAGTTGACCGATCGGCCAGTCGTCAAATGTATCTTTTTTTTCTAAGTTGCGCCCTCAACATCTCAGCTTTCTGTGAAAAACCTCCCGTTAATCGTTCTACTATCCGTATTTTTCTTCACGTCTATTGGCTCGTATGCCCAGATTGTAGAGCAGCCGGACCCGCTGCGGCCGTCGCTGCCCGACTCCAGCAAAGTCAGTAAAACCGATTCAAGTACAACCGCTGCTACCCAGCCTAAAGTAGATTCAACAAAACTACCGAAGCCCGTAACGCGCATCTTCCGTTACCGCCTTAGTGCTGATGGAACCGTAACGGCGGGCAATGTGAACCGCACCCTGCTACAACTGGCCAGCTCCTTCGACTACCAGCTAAGCAATTATTTTAAGCTATCGAGTAATCCGTCGTTTGTGTATGGAAAGCAGAATAAGCTGCTGGCCGAACGAGAGTGGTTCGGCGATTTCCGAACCACCTATCGATCTCAAAAAAAGTTATACTATCTGGCTTTTGGCTCCTATGAGCGCAGTAACCTCCGGCAGATCAACCACCGCTGGACGGCAGCCGGTGGACTGGGGTACAAACTCCTAAACCGCCAGCGAGCGTATATCTCCATTACGGATGTGGTGATGCATGAGCGAACCGATTTCATCGAACTCAACGATATTTCCATCGTTCGTAACTCACTACGCCTGTTTGGCGAATACTCTTTCGACAAGGACCGCTTTAAGATTACCCATACCACCTTTTACCAGCCTGCACTAGGCCAGTACAATGTACGGTGGAATGCCAGCCTGAGTGTACAGATCAAATTGACGGCCTACACAAGCCTGCGCTCTACGGTTGCCAACGCCTATGAAAGCCTGATTGCTCCCGGCCTCCAAAACAATGACTTCCGGTTTACACTAGGGCTGGTGTATGAGCGGAAATGAGTTTTTTTAAGGATTGAGGAGTTAGGAGTTGCTGACGCGGGCGAGACTGGCGCGGGCTTGAACGGCAAATTCGCGTGAACTGGCGCGGGTATTTACCCGTGCCTTTCATATAGCCGGCATTCGCTGTCGGTAGTCAACAAAGTGTCAGTAAATACTGACGAAATAAAAAGGCACGGGTAAATACCCGCGCCAGCCTCGCATACGTCAGTAACTTCTAGCTCCTCACTCCTATTACTAAAAATCACTGTTTGTCAGGAAAGGGAATAATCAGCTTTTCGCCACGGGTGGCGATATCTTTGTCTTTTCTGTTGGCCCGCATGATCGCTTCCTTGCTGACGCCGTATTTCTGCGCCACCACCCGCAACACATCGCCCGGACCAACCGTATGAACAGCCATGGCTTTCACCTTTAATTTGGTGACGCCCGCTTTGATATCGCTTTCTGATACACCGGGGTTCAGTTCTTTCAGGGTGTTGATCTTCATATTATACCGATTTGCAACACCATAAAAGGTCTCTCCGGCACCAACAGTGTACGTACTCGATACGCCACCGGGTTTGACCGCCACGCGGTCTACTTTGGCTTTATCTGCCTCGTCGGTTTTGGGCTTCTCGGGTTTTGGTTTTTCGACGGGTTTCTCCGCTTTCGGGCGCTCCGCTTCCGGTTTTTCAATCGCTTTTTCGTCCGGACCGGGTTTGCCGCCGGTTGTTTCCCGATTGTCTTCGGCTACTTCTTCCGCTTTCGCGTTTGCTTCGGGCGCATCGGCCGGTGGTGTTGCCTGCGATAAATCGACGGGAGCCGGCTGCGAAGACGTATCCTGCTCCTGGGGAGTCATCAGCATTTCCGGTTCGTTTTGAGCGATTGGTTGCTGCGTAACGGTATCGAGCGCCACATTGGTTAACTCATCCGAACCATTGGTATCATCTGTGATATAGCCGTAACCAACGTAAAGCAACGCGGCAATCAGGCCCACCAGCACGACAAGCGTGATAGCGGGTAAACTTGAATTTCCAGCCGGACGAGGATTGGCGGATTTATTGTCGGCATCCATAACGAAAACTGGATTGGATTAGGGTCTGGTTAACTGGCGACTCATGTCGGCCACTTTTTCCTTTAAATTTTCCTTGAACTGACTCAGGTTTTGGGCAACGGCTTCGTCGAATGTACCAACGATCTGAGCCGCCAGAATACCGGCATTACGGGCGCCATCCAGGGCCATTGTGGCGACCGGTACGCCACCGGGCATTTGAAGAATAGACAGCACGGAGTCCCAGCCATCAATTGAATTACTGGATTTAACCGGAACTCCAATAACGGGCAGAATTGTCAGCGAAGCAACCATGCCCGGTAGATGTGCCGCTCCCCCCGCCCCGGCGATAATTACCCGTAACCCACGGCTGCGGGCTGCTTTCGCGTAATCGACCATTTTTTCGGGTGTGCGATGGGCCGATACAATGTCCATTTCCCACGTTACCCCTAACTCTGTTAACACGTCGGCGGCCTCCTGCATGACCTTGCGGTCGGAGAGGCTTCCCATAATTATACCTACCATTTAGAAGATTATGAATTGACTCTCTGCGAAATAACGGAGTTTATGGCACATTCTGCCCGTATTTCCCTTTTTTTTGTTCTATAGTCAGTCAATGGGCTTATTCCATGTTCTAACCCTGTACGCGACTTTCAGTTTAGAAAAAGTCGGAAAAACTGCCCCGGGCGAAATGGCAGAACACCTCCTTACTTACATAATCTTGAGACCATCGAATTTGCGGCCCAGAATGGCCACATCGTCAACGCCCAGATAGTCATGTAGCAGGGTAGCATATATCTGACGAAAATCAACGGAATAGGTAAGGTCACCGTCCGTCAACCTGGTCAGATTTGGAGCCTCATTCAGGACGCGCCGGGCGGGCAGACCGCCCCCAATCAGAAACACGTTATTAGCGGTGCCGTGGTCGGTGCCGTTACTGGCGTTCTGTTTCACCCGCCGACCAAACTCCGAGAAAGTCATCAGCAGCACATCGTTCTGACGTCCGGCGGTTTTCAGATCGGCCATAAACGCTCCAACGGCTTCGGCATATTGCCCCAGCAGCCGCTCCTGCTGACCGGGCTGGTTAATGTGCGTATCGAACCCGGAAATAGACACGTAATAAACGCTCGTATCGACCCCAGCCTGAATCAGCTGCGATACGGTTTTAAGCCGGTTCCCCAGCTCATGGTTCGGATAGGTTGTAAGCACAGTACCGGCGGGTACCGAACTGGTCGGCTGGCTCGTTCGGCTTACTTTATCATAGACATAGTCGGCAGAGGAGACCGTTTCGGCGAGGGTTTTGTAAAGATACGCTACCGATTCGGGTTCGTGTGCGGCATGTGGCTGCGCTCCCGACTTGCTCAGCCCCGTAACGAGGCTGCTTCGGGTTTGATTGTACAGCTTTTTCGGTTCCAGCACGGCCATGCCATTTAACTTACTGCCTTTCATAGCCAGACTCAGGGTATCATCGACCTCAATGGTACGATACGGTTGTTGGGCTTTCCCGGCACAGGCAGCATCCAGATAGCGGCCTATCCATCCTGTATTTACGTACGTGTCGGAATCGCTGGCGGTTTGCCAGATGTCCATCGAGCGGAAGTGAGATCGGTCGGGATTGGGGTAACCAACGTTGTTGATCACTGTCAGGAGGCCGTCATCATACAACGCTTTCAGGGGTCCCATGGCCGGATGCAGACCTATTTCGTCGTTCAACTGAAGCACTTTTTCGGGCCGGATGGCAATAGTTGGGCGCTCCCGGTAATAAATGTCATTCCGGTAATGGATAACGGTATTGAGCCCGTCATTCCCACCCGACAATTGTACAACTACCAGAATCTTACCGGTTGAAGCCGGGCCTTTCCCCAGCATCTGCGACTCATAGGCTTTTAGAAAGTGCGGAATCAGCATCGTTCCCGCCGTTGTAAATGCCGACTGTTTGAGAAAGTGTCTACGGTTCATAGTCAAAGAGTAAAAGGCTGAAAGAGCGAAAGCTTTCCGGTTTAATAAACTCCGGACAATTACCTTTTTTCATTTCCAGATTGGTTTTCGCTCTTTCAATCTTTCGCCATTAAGTGAGTTGATACTCCGGCAGGCTCATGATGGCAGCCGTTAGCATATGAATGCGTTCGGGGCGTGTCTGGCCGGGTTTTAGTTGACTCTCAAGTACGATTCGTTGGTCCGGACGTAGCGGAAAGGGCAGCAGTGCTGCCGTCAGGGCATCCGTTAGCCCGGCATCGGGTGTATCGGCAAAAGCCTGCTCAAAATCGGCCCAGCCGACGGTCGTTCGAAACTTCGCATTTCCTTTACGGGCCAACAACTGGGTGTTCACATCGCCGTCTTCTTTAGGCCGAACCAGCACATCGGCGGCTTTGAGGACGTAGTTGGGCAACTGCATTCGAAACAACAGGCTCGATGAGTCGATCCAGTTTTTACCCCCCGGCCAACCGGCTACGTTGGGTGGATAAAACAGCAGTTGACCCAGTGTTCGCTGAACGAAAATCTGCGGCTGAGGTTGGTCGAACTGAACACCCAGGGTATGACGCATGCCAGCCAGTAGCTCTACGGGTGATTTAATGTGCGCGCCGATGTTCTTAGGGTCGTAGAACCAGTCGGCGGTAAAGATCTGCTCCATCAGGCCGCTAATGTCATAGCCGCTCCTGTAAAACTGATCGGCCAGTTCATCGATCCGGTTTTTGTCTTCATTCTCATTGACAAAAAAGCGGTAAATTTTAGCTGTAACGAAGCGGGCGGTCTGCCGGTTTTCGAGCAACATCGCCACCACATCTTCGCCCTTGAAGGAGCCCGTTTTACCAAAGATCGTCTTCTCGCCTTCGTCATGAACCCGCTCCCGAAACACGAACTGCCCTTCGGGCGTAAACTGCCAGCCCGTAAACGCGCGGGCCGCTTCTTTAATGTCGTGTTCCGAATAGTTGCCACGGCCCAGGGTGAAGAGTTCCATCACCTCGCGGGCGAAGTTCTCATTAGGGGCGTTTTTCCGGTTTTGCTGGTTATTGAGGAATTGCAACATGGCTGGTTCTTTGGAAACCGCCATCAGTAAATCACCAAATTTACCCAGGGCGTTTTGCCGAAGTGTGTTGGCATACTGCTGCATGAGCAGCGGATTCCGGCCCTGTGCCCGGCAGGCAAAATGACCATGCCAGAACAAGGCCATCTTCTCGCGCAATGCGCCTTTACCCGTGGCCATCCGGTCAATCCACAACAGGTTGAGATCCCGCACCTTTTCAGCATTATCCCGAATGCGCTCTTTAAGCATCTCTTTATCGAGTTGCCCATCGCGCAACATACCTTTCAACTGCTGCTTTGTTTCGTTTTGTTCGGGTTCCACAACGCGCAATTCTGCGGTAGTTTCGCTATCTCTGAACAGTTGGCGGACTACTTTTCGCAGGGGCTTTCGGTCTGCTTCGGTTAACTCGGCGGGAGTGGCTCCAAAAGCCGCCCGGGCGAACAGATAACGAGTTTGTTGCTGTCTGGTCAGTTTGTCCATGATGGGTACCCATTGGCTATTGCGGTATGACAAGATAAGTAACGAAGCGTTTAAGAGATTTGGGGATTAAATTTTAGCCAAGTCAGTTCAGCCGACCGGCACAGACAACAGTTACTGCCCTGCCTATCTGAATCGGTAAGTTGGCTTAATACCATTAAGTATACTCAGTAACGAAAAAAGCTACTGATCGCCATCAGGAGGCCTCTTTGTAAAGACTATCTGTCACAAAAAATAGTAATGAGTATTCTTTATATCTTTTTGTAAATACATGAAAATTTCCACATTTTGGCCTCTAAAAATCAGGAAAGCTATTTCCTGAAATTGGAACATAACCTTCTCTTATTAACCCCACCAAATCAATATGCGATTTTTTACACTTTACCTTTTCCTGGTAACGGTAGGTAATTCGTTCGGACAAATGACCGAATTAAACTTCGACTTTTCCTGTAAAGGGACAACCACAGGCTTTCAATCGGTTAAAGTCATTTATAACCGCAGTCAAAATCAACTCCTTGGCCTCGTTCAGAGCGGAGCTTCCAACAAGTCAACGGAAATCGTCTGTGCGAACCTTGCCGACAGTCTGGCAGCGTATTTTAGGGATTCAACGAGTCAGGCGTTGAAAACGCCCCTTGTCGTAGTTCTTAATGAATTCTTTCTCAATGAGACACATAGCACCGGCAATGAAACAGGGCGACTCCGACTGTTTATGCAGCTTTTTACGTCAAACTCTGCGGATCAGTTCACTGAGTTGATGACTATTGACACCATCTACACAAACACAGGGCGGGATGTTACCAAAGCTTTGCTACGCTCGGTTAGTGACCAGTTTTGTCTTCTTTCGAAACAGGCTTTCCAACTAGCCGGGCAACAGGTACCAGCCGAGATAACCAGGTATAGCTATCAGGATCTGCTGGTTCTCGATAGCCTAGAAAAACATAAACTGCCCATGTATACCACCAGCCATGCGCAAGCCGGTATCTACAGAAATTACACGCAGTTTAAATTAAACAAACCGGAACCCGTTGCTGAGCTGGAAATTGACGAACGAAAAAGCGGAATACAGGTATATACCTGGGACGAAAAACACAAGAAGAGAACCAAGTTACGACCAGACGGTTTATTTGCCGTTTCGGACGGCACTATGTTGCTGCGGGCCACAGGCTTGGGTTTTTACAAGATGATGAAAGAAGGTGATGACTTCTTTTACTGGCGGCCAAGGCCTAACTATGCCAGCTCAGGGACTGCACCGCTATTTATGAGCATCATGTTTGGGGCGGTAGGTGGCTTGGCGGCCGGAGCGATACAGGCCAATTCTAAAGAGTCCAATCAATGGCTTTTGCAGAAGGTGAACTACCGAAAGGGCAATTCGGTACCCGTTTCCTGGGTATATGGCAAACCAAAGTAAGGCATTAAAAAGTCAATAAAACAACCGATACAGCCAAACGGTTACGCAACAGAATCCCACTGTCTTACGTAAAGAGTATACGTATTTCATTGAGTGCTGTATCGGCTTTATTATACTTATTTATGTCTCAACGTTTATGGTCTCGCACTGGTGGGTTGACCGTCCTTTTAGGGTCGACCACTTTCTCACTTTTAACGGCACAATCTCTGCCTCAGTACAGTGCCCCGCAGCGGGTACAACAGAGCCAGCTTAGAAAAACGATTGAACAGGCCCAAACCGAAAACTACCGAACAGCCGTGTTGGCAGCGCAGCGGCTAAATCGCCCCATCAAGCAAATCTCGCCCTCCGGTCGGGTCATGATGCTGCGCGAGATTACGGCTACCGGCGAACTCATTTATGATGCGACATACAGCACCACAAAAGCAGGTATAAGCACCCGAACCAATTCGCTGTATGCGGGCGGGAGCCTGAGCGTTTCGCTTTCAGGAAGTACACTAACCAATAAACTCGGGGTTTGGGATGGTGGCAGAGTTCGGGAGACCCATGTTGAGTTCCGGAATGGAACGGGCAGCCGGGTTGTGCAGGTCGATTCGTCAGCTACGCTGGTAAGTCACTCAACCCACGTAGCGGGTATTATGATGGCTGCCGGTGTTAATCCGCAGGTAAAAGGCATGGCCTTTGGTACCAACCTACGCGCCTACGACTTCAATTCCGATGTGACCGAGATGAGTGCCGCAGCCCCTAACCTGCTCATATCGAATCACTCCTACGGCTCCAATTCAGGCTGGGTGTATAACGACACCCGAACCACCACGACAAAATGGGAATGGTGGGGCGATACCACCGTCAGTAAAACTGAAGACTACAAGTTCGGTTTTTATAACTCCGCAACGGCTACCTGGGACCGGATCGCGCAAAATTCGCCGTACTACCTGATCGTGAAGGCCGCAGGCAATGACCACGGTTCCAGCGGACCCGGTGCCGGACAGCCCTATTACCTCGGCAGCAGCCGGAATACCAGTACGCAGGCCCGTGATGACCAGCAGGGATATGACCAGATCAGTACATACGCCAACGCGAAAAACATCCTGACTGTAGCGGCTGTTGGGAATCTGAATTTCGGTTATAATCAATCGGCGGATGTGCCGCTGAGCGATTTTACCAGTTGGGGGCCAACAGACGATGGCCGTATCAAACCCGACATCTCCGGCATTGGCGTCGGTATCCTGTCGTCCAGTTCGGAAAGCGATAGCGCCTATGTCGTTTATGACGGCACCTCCATGGCAACGCCCAATGTAGCGGGTACCCTGTTGCTTCTGCAGGAATTATATTCTCAACAAAACAGTGGGAAATTCATGCGGTCGTCCACCCTGAAAGGGCTTGCCCTGCATACGGCCGATGAAGCCGGTACAGCCCCCGGTCCTGATTATCGATACGGCTGGGGTTTGTTAAATGCAGAACAGGCCGGACGGGTCATTTTAAACACCAACCAGAATCACTTGCTCGATGAGCGTACCCTCGACCAAGCCGAAACCTACTCGCTAACGGTGGTGGCGTCTGGACTTGGACCGCTGGTTTCTACCATTTGCTGGACAGACCCCGCCGGTACCGCCAGCACGGTTTCGGCCGCGAACCTGAATAACCGGACGCCCAAGCTTGTCAACGACCTCGATGTACGCATCAGCGATGGTACCACCACTACCCTCCCTTGGGTACTTGATCCTAACAACCCATCGGCAGCGGCTACACGGGGCGACAATATTCGCGATAACGTGGAGCAGGTACTGATCAGCAACCCAATACCAGGCCGTTCTTACACGATTACCGTCACCAGCAAGGGCACATTAGGCGGGAACAAGCAGGATTATGCCCTGCTCGTCAGCGGCATCGGTGGAAAAGCGTATTGTACGTCGGGAGCCACCTCAACGGCCGACACAAAAATAAATCAGGTACAATTCAGCAATATCAACCAGGCAGGAGCTGCGGGCTGTACGTCCTATACTGATTTCTCACAAGCTGTTGGCACGGTACAGATTGGACAGCAGATTCCGCTCACCGTATCCTTAGGCACTTGTGGCGCGACGCGTAACGTAATCGTGAAAGCCTTCGCCGACTGGAATCAGAACGGAAGCTTCGACGACGCGGGCGAAACCGTGGCCGTATCGGGGGTGTTGCAGAACTCCGCCCAGTTTACCGCCACGGTAACCATTCCCACCAATGTCCAGACGGCCCAGAATGTACGCTTTCGTATTGTAGCTGTCGAAACCGAAAATACCGCTTCCGTTGTAGCCTGTGGTAGTTACGGCAACGGCGAAACGCAGGACTATGTCCTGAATGTAATCCAGACAACGAACGATGTAGGCGTAATGGCACTTGTTTCGCCCGAGTCGAATTTTTGCGCTCAGACGGGTTCTACTCTTACGGTAGCGGTCCGGCTTCATAATTATGGTACGGCAAACCAGACCAATGTGCCAGTCAGTGTTCGGATTACGGATGCGAGCAACAACCCCGTTACGACCCTCAGCGGTACCGTTCCTGAGCTCACCGCCTTTCGGGAAAGTACCGTCTCTCTTCAACTACCGGCCAGCGTCGTACTGGCTCCCGGCCAAACGTACCAGTTCATCATCTCGTCGGGCCTTGGCACAGACCAGAATGCAGCAAACAATAACCTTACGGTAACCCGTTCGACAGCCCTCGCCCCAACAAACGGCGTGTTTTCGGTCACTCGCTGCGGCAGCGATACGACCATTTCACTCCGGAACATAGGCGAAGGAACGGCTTTCTGGTACGACGCTCCAACAGGCGGCAATCTGGTGGCAGCAGGCAACCAGGTGGCAGTTAAGTCGATCCCCGCCAGCGGTCAGCTCTATGCTTCACTGAACACGTTTTCGGGCACAATCGGCCCAGTCAACAAAAACGCGTTTGGGGGCGGATCGTACGGGACGGCGTTCCAACCTGCCCCGCTCATTACCACACAGGTGCCGCTCCTGCTTGAAAGTGCCCGGCTGTATATCGGCTCGGCAGGCACAATTACGTTCACGGTTCGAAAGTACGACAACACCGCCGTATCGAGCGTAACGCTGGATGTGACACCTACCCGCACCCAAAGTCTGACAACATCCAGTGGCGGCACCTATCCCGACGACCCGAACGATGAAGGTGCCGTTTACCCGTTAAATTTGCGAATTCCGGCAGCGGGCGATTATAAGATTACGATCGATTACGGGGATGGGGCGTCTATTTTCCGAAGTAATTCGGCCGTTACGGGGCTACCCTATCAGCTAAAAACGCAAAGTGGTCAGCCGGTCGTTACTATCAAAGGGGCTCTGTTTAACAGCGGCACATCGACAGATACCTTAAAAACGGCCTGGTATTATTTTTATAACATGAGCGTCCGATCGCTGGACTGCCCCGGTCCGCAACGCGTTGCAGTTACTCCGGTAACGGGTACAGGTACTACGGCAACGATAACGCCCAACGGCTCAACCAGCGTTTGTCAGGGAGCCAGTGTTCTTTTGCAGGCGAATACAGGAACCGGGCTTACATATCAATGGTATCGAAACGGACAGGCTATTTCGGGTGCCACCAGCAGTACACTCCTGACCGCTGCGGCCGGAAGTTACATTGTTCAGGTATCAAACAATTGCCTGCCGGTCAATTCGGCTGCGGTAGCCATCACCCTGCAAACAGCGCAAACGCCCACCATTACGACCAATGGGTTTACGCTAACGTCGAACGCGACAACCAATATTCAGTGGTTGCTCGATGGCGTACCCATTGCCGGCGCCACCTCTCCAACCTATACGGTCGTAAAAAGCGGGCGTTATTCCGTGAAAGGTAGTGTCAATGGCTGTGGGGAATTAATTTCAGGTGACGTTTATCTGACCATTCTGGCAACCGAACCCATTACGGACGATGTTAACCTGAGCGTGTATCCAAATCCGGCTACTCGGCAAATTACAGTTTCGCTGGCCGATGTTTCCGTTTCGACCAAAGTACCTACGGTGCGTCTGACGAACCTCACGGGTCAAACAGTTCGTACGGGAACCCTTCAACGGGATGGAAAAAGTTATTCAACAATATTTGATGTTGCAGACTTACCAGGCGGTACGTTTTTTGTGGTTGTAGAAGACGACCGGGCGCAAAACGTTCGGGTGAAACGGATTCGCAAGCAATAACGTCTACCCCTCTGCAGCTATTACAGACATACGATTTTATCAATACACGTAAACCACAACGCAGTACTTGGGCTTTTCCAGTACTTGTGTTGTGGTTTATGTGTAGTTTCATGAACCGGGTTCATGCGCAGTTGCCCGGCCCAAAAGCTACACTAACGTGGCAGCAGGCGTTGACTCAACGGTATGATCGTTTACAGAAGCGTACTCGTCAACTGGCAAAGCAGCATCGCTGGCCCCTTAGCAAAAACTATTCCAATCAGCGAATGCTGACCTTGATGGAGGTAGATGCACTGGGGCAACCCGTTTATTATACGCTCCATAATGCAGAAGCAGCCAGGGGAACACAAACTCAGGATTTATATGGTACAGGTTCCCTGCCCATTTCGCTGTCGGGCAATAGCGCCGTTAGCAACGGTCGGCTTGGCTTATGGGATGGCGGGCGGGTACGGACATCGCACCAGGAGTTTGCTGGCACTACAACGGGCAGCAGCCGGATTGTACAGCAGGATAATACAACGCCCGTAAACGACCATACCACTCACCTGGCGGGAACCCTGATCGGTAAAGGCGTACGTGAACAAGCAAAAGGAATGGCTTTTGGAGCGCAACTGACGGTGTGGGATTACACGAACGACATCACCGAGCTAACAAAGGCGGCTCCTGGCCTGCTGGTTTCCAATCACTCCTACGGGCCGGTTGCCGGTTGGGTCTATAACGACACTCGACCCGGCACCAACCCTGATCTGAAATGGGAATGGTGGGGAAATACGACTATCAGTCCCACAGAAGACTACCTCTTTGGTTTTTATACCGCAAAAGCCAGCGACCTGGACCAGATTGCGTACAACAACCCATTTTTTCTGATGGTCCGTTCGGCGGATAATAAGCGTGGCGAAACCGGACCTCCCGCCGGAACACCTTATTTTCTAAAAAACACATCCGTTCAAAGTGACCTACCCCGTAGCCGAAACGATGCGTATGACGTGATTCCGGGCGAAGCAACGGCCAAAAATGTGTTGACCGTTGGTGCCGCTACGCTATCGTTTACCGATCAGGGCAAGCCGACCCTAATTGGCTCAACCCCTTTTAGCGGTTGGGGACCTACTGATGATGGCCGTATAAAACCGGATCTATTAGGCGTTGGAACGGGAATTTTCTCGTCAATATCCACCAGCGATACCACTTACGGCAACTATACCGGTACGTCAATGGCTTCGGCCAATGTAGCCGGGTCGTTGTTCTTACTACAGGAATTATATGCTATCAAAAGAGGGCCAGGCATGCCAGCCAGCGGGCAGTTCATGCGAGCCGCAACGCTTAAGGGACTAGCCCTGCACACCGCCACCCGGCCTGGCCCTGCAACGGGGCCTAACTACCAGTTTGGCTGGGGTTTACTGAACACCAATGCTGCCGCCCGTGTGCTGTTAAATCAGGATATGGCGCACCTCATCCTGGAAAAGTCCCTGGTTTCTGGCGGCACCTTTACCCAATCCATTGTCGCCCAGGGTAACGAACCATTGATCATAACCCTTTCCTGGACCGACCCAGAAGCAACGGCATCGAGTCTGTCGAGCAGTTCACTCAATAACAGGAGCCCTAAGCTTATCAATGATCTTGATTTACGGGTTAACAACGGCCAGCAAACAAACCTACCCTTTACTCTTGACCCCGCTCGCCCGGAGCAGGCAGCCAAACGCGGAGATAACAACCGGGATAACGTAGAGCAGGTTTACATAGCCGATCCGGTAGCAGGTCAAACGTATACGCTGGTTGTTTCCCATAAAGGGTCAATGACCTATTCCAGTCAGCCTTTTTCGGTGGTGATAAGCGGCCTTCGCCGGGTTAATTGCCAACTAGCCACGTCAATCCAGCCGGCTAAGGACACAACTATTTGCGCGGGCAAGTCTATTATTCTATCGGCCTCGACTAAATCTGCTGGCTTACAGTATCAATGGCTACGGAACGGCGTGGCTATTGCCAACGCGAAATCGGATACGTACGAGACGAGTCTGGCCGGCTCTTACCTCGTAAAAGTTACCGACGTGAACGGCTGCTCGGCCGTTTCACTACCGGTTCAGGTACAGGTTCGTTCATTGAACTTAACATTAACACCGGCCAGTCCTCAATGGCTTTGCGTTACCCGCGATACGATCCCGTTACGCCTTGCTGACGTACAACAGTTTACAACTACCAACGACGCCGTTATTGACTGGTTACACAATGACCAGCTTATTGCCGATGCGCATTCAATCAATTTGAACGTAACCCAGCCCGGCGCCTATCAAGTACGCTTAACAAAGGATGGCTGTCAGTATGTATCGCCACAAGCGCAGGTGCTTCTTTCATCCGTGAACGAGGTAACCATCTTACCCGAAGAAACGGAACTTATTCTACCACAGGGTGCCTCCGTTACACTCATAGCACCGATCGATACCTCATACCACTACCAGTGGTACCGGGATGGGCAAAGCTTAGTAAATGCCCGCGACTTCAAGTTATCGGTCACTCAGGCTGGCACGTACAAAGTAGCCATAACCCAGCAGAAATGCATGGGCTGGTCGACGGACAGACTGGTACAGACTACTGTTGTGACCGGTATAACTCCAGATCCATTGGCTGCATTTACTATATACCCTAACCCAGCCGAGCATACACTCTCAATTCGGTACAGTAATCCTTCGGTCGTTCAACAGGCGCAGGTAAGCTTATACGACCTACGGGGCGTTTTGCTACAACCTCCTTTTTTGTTGAAAACACAAAATGGACAGTTTGAAGGGGCTATTTCCATAGTGGACCTAGCGCCGGGAACCTACATCCTTCGGCTTACCGATGGGCACTTCACCCAACTAGATCGGTTCATAAAAAAGTAGCGGGAACCCTTAACCATTGGCTTAGAGATTCCCGCTGCTTATGCTATTTACCGGCTACTTCCAGCCCCTGCAACTGCTATTTTCCTTTACCTGATGTCGCTGCATCCTGCGCCAGAGCCAGCTTTACGGCATCGTACAGGTTCACAACGCCACCCGTTTTCGACAAAGTCGAGAAGTCGACGGTATCTGTAGATTCCGGCTTTGTTACTTTGGTTTTATAAGGCGTTGCCGATTCAAGGATAATCCGTTTGATGTCGGCGTAAGTCAGTTTAGGGAAGTACGATTTTAGAACAGCCGCTACGCCAGCTACTACGGGCGATGCCATACTGGTTCCGCTGTTGTTCTCGTATTTGCTGCCGGGCACCGTCGAATAAATGTCCTTACCGGGCGCAAACACGTCAACATTTTGTTTTCCGTAGTTTGAGAAACTGGCCACCAGATCGGCGGTGTTCGGCTCGGCGCTGGCACCCACCGTAATCACGTTTGGAATAGCCGACCCGTCAATGAAGCGGGGAGCGGGGTAATTGGCAGCAGTGTCGATGTCTTTTCCGTCGTTACCGGCCGCATGAATCATCAAAACGCCTTTTGAGAGGGCATACCGTTCTGCATCTTCAACGGTTTTACGCTGGGGTGAATAATCTTTACCAAAGCTCATGTTGATGATTTTGGCACCATTATCGACCGCGTACCGGATGGCATTGGCTACGTCTTTATCGCGTTCGTCACCGTCAGGAACGGCACGAACACCCATTATCTGAACGGCATCGGCAATACCCATAATACCCAGATTATTGGTCCGGTCGGCACCAATGATACCCGCAACGTGCGTCCCGTGATCAGGCCGGGGACCGGCGATATCAGGATTACCGTAATCCCGCTGGTTCATGTCGTCCGGGTTGTCTCCTACGATCGTGCGGCTGTTGAAATCAGGGTTGTAGTTGTATTCAGCGCGTGATTTGAGTTGGTCATTGTACTTTTCCAACTCACCCATTACCACATCGGTATTTGGCGCATTCTGCTGGCGCAGCAACCGGAGTATACCCAATACAGGCCGTTTCAGGGACACATCGGATAGTGTATCGGCCGCTTTACTCAAGGTAATTGTATCCAGCTTGGATACGTTAAGGGCTTTTTTCAGCGTGGCAACAGCTTCTGAATACTGTTTATAAAACTGGCTGATTCCCTGATATTCTGTTTTGTATTTGGTCTGGTTTTTTTCAACCTCCGCCTTCGTCTTTACGTATAGATCGTATTCTTTCTGCTGATCTGGCTTTAGGGCTTTCCGGTCTTTGCCTTCGTATTTTGGCTTTAGCTGGGCATAAAGACGCGTCACTTCGGCGGTTTCGAAATCGACATTACGTCCGTCTTTACCACCGATAAAATTCCAGCCGTGAACGTCGTCCACGTACCCATTTTTATCGTCGTCTTTCCCGTTTCCGGCAATTTCTTTAGGGTTGACCCACAACACCCGACGCAAGTCCTCATGGGTGGTATCAATGCCACCGTCAATAACGGCAACAATGACGGGGGTTGGTTTACGACCGTTGAGCAGTTCGCGGTAGGTACGTTCAACACTTATACCGGCGGTATTATTGGTTTTATCCTGCAGATACCACTGCGTTTCCTGCGCCGATGCTGCCATAGAAAGCAGGCAAACGGATGCGCTGATAAGGAGTTTCTTCATGAAGTATGAACAAAAAATATTCACAAATTACGAAGAAACTGCCTTATATCTAGCTTAAAAATTGTTAAATGGCCCTCAGGGTTTGACAGCATGGCTACTTTGGTAGTGCTGCCGCAGCAAATCTTCGCCCCAGTCATTGGTCAAATCCCGAACTACCGTATGTATGTGGTTAGCATTCGTTTGCGTGTTGTCGTACTCGATCAGGATGGTAGGCCCGTGAATACGGTAGTACCAGCCTTTCCCATCGCCTAACTCGGGCGTCAGGTCGCCAGCCCAGGCAAAGTGCAGGTTATCCAGACCAGCCTTTGTTAGCTTATCCATCTGTTGCTTTGCCAGCGTAATCCGGTAATTGGTCAAGTAGGCCTGTAGTAAGTTCATGAACAGCTTCCGTTGCTCAGGTGTCATCTCAGACACCATCAGCCCATCCATTTTGTCGATTGTAGCAACCCGTTTATTGCTGGTTACGATATCGGGATAAGCTATAGGGGCAATGACCGCTTTCTTCCGCTGTTCTTCATTGAGCGATTTCAACAGGATGAAAGCCTGCTCGGTTTCCTGTTTTAATATGGACCTTCCTTTCTGCGGCAGGTCGTTCACGCGGGGGTCAGACATGCGCTTATCGGCCATTTTGGTATCGTACCGTAACACACCGGGATTGCTGCCGAAAAACGTGGGTGTCTGCGCAATTACCTTACCGGTCAGCGACATAAACTGTAAAGACAGATGGTGCCCTTCAATACGCCAGCTCCAGGGCGTTTTTGCATCCGGCTCCCCGAAAATAGTGAACGAGTAATTTTCCGGATCACGATAAACATCATTAGGCGGCCGGTTATCAATAACACGAAGCACATTTTCCATGTCGATAATGGACGTTGCCTTGTCGTATCCCTGCTGACTGAGTCCCGTTTTAAGCATGGCCATGGCAGCCTGACGTTGTTCCGGACTCATCTGCTTCAGGGGTAAGCCCTTACGCTCACGCGGAACAAAATGCCAGTTGAAGCGCTCGTTATCATCGAACGGGAAGGTTGCCTGTTTTCGCTGGTCGGCGGAGAGCAAGGTTACGAACGCCGTTGCGGCATCGAGCATTTCATCTTTAACACGCTGTTGGGCCGGCGTAGTTTTAGGCGATGGGGCTACCTGCTGAGCCACTGCTTGTCCTGCAATCAGGCAGCACAAAAGAAACCGTTTCATAGGGAAACATATTAATATCTACTTTACAAAGCCGCGTTCCTAAAACATATACTTATCATGTTGTAACTACCGTTCAATCAATTACTTTCAACGATTAGCGTTCCTTTTGGTAACAACCGTAGCCCTTTCGCAGTTTACAGATTAACTCACTGTCAACGTTAAGAATATGTCTACTCGGCCACCCAATGATAGCCTAGGTCCACTCGATCACCTGGCGCTACGCTACCTGCGCCAGTCCCTCGATACACCCCATCCAGCCGATGAACCATACGTACTGAATCCTGTTGAAAGTCGCGTTATTCGCCGAACGAAAATCGTTACGCTAACCATGGCTTCCTTTTTAGGAGTTATGGGCGTTCTATTGTTGTACGGGCCTCAATATATGTGGCCATACCTCTTCACCAACACCACATTCAGGCTTTTTGGTAATGTCTTCGCCTTACCCCTGGTTACCATCTTTTATGGCTTGCTTTTGGTGTATCTGGAAGTCTATCTGCTGGTTGCCCTTAACCTGCGGGGGGTTAAAATGATCATGCACGTTTGCCAATTCCCAAACGCTCATGATGCGCAGTACGAACGACACTTGCAGGCATTAGCCAAGGCCGCTCTCGAAAAAACGAATAGAGGTGTTCTACGCCTTGGTATCAGCCCTTACCTAAACATGCCACGCTGGGGGCTTACGCTATTCTTCCTGATAAATACGGCCAAAGCAGCGCTCAGCAGTGTTGCCTTGAAGTTTTTTATAAAACGCTTCTTCGGCCAATATGCCCTGCGGCAGGTGACCGAGTTGGCCGGGATGCCCATTTACGCATTCTGGAACGCGTGGGCCTCCTGGCATGTACTCCACGAAGCCCAAGTTCGGGTAATGGCCCCAACCACTATTCGCGAGTTTGTACATGAACTGCATGAAGAATGGGGCAAGAATGATGAGTTTAGCCCGTTGATCCTGGAAGCGCTGCAGTATGTCTCTATTTTAAAACGACAATACAATTATGCGCACTTCCTGCTTACAGAAACCCTCATCGATCGGTTCGCTCTACAAGCAGATATGCCCATAAGCGACAATTTCCTGGAAAAGTTAGCTAAAGCGCCGGCTTCTGTACAGCGTAGTTTGGAGAGACTGCTGGTTTTTGGCGTACTGGTAGACGGGAAATTGTCTTACCTCGAAAAACGGCGGCTCGGCGAATTACGTAAGCATGGTTTTCTAACCTATTCTGTCGTAGAGATCAAGCGTATTGGTGATGATTACAACATGGGCCGTGGACTATGGGTATAGTCCTTCGCTTGACAACAGATTTTAATCGGGTTATGTAAATAGTCATCGGCGGGTACTATTATTCTGGCTTTCAGTTAGCTAATAGTAACCGACGTAAACAGTATATATTAGTCCTACAAAGCAGGAATGCTCACTATCTGGATGGTGCCAATACCTGTTCCTGCTTTACAGTATCATCCTTTCGTACACGCACTTCATTAATCCGCTTATCATCTGCCGATACGATTTGAAACGTGAAGTTTGAATAAACCACTTCTTCACCCGATTTAGGTAGCCGGTTGAATAGTTCAAGCAGCAAGCCGCCCAGCGACTCACTCTCCCCCTGCACCGCTTCAAATGTAGTGGCATCAACGTTTAATACCCGGCATACATCGGTAAGCGGTATTTTACCTTCAAATACCACCGTATGTTCATCTTCCCGTCGATAGCCCAGCGGTGTCTCATCATCGAATTCGTCATTGATGTCGCCAAAGATTTCTTCGATTATATCTTCGAGCGTCACCAGACCGCGCGTTCCTCCATACTCATCAACGACAATCGCCATATGCACGCGCTTTTTCTGGAAATCCTGCAACAGGTCATCGACTTTCTTGTTTTCAGGAATGAAAAATGCTGGCCTTAGCAATGACAGCCAATGAAAAGAATCATCTTCGTGAATGTGGGTCAGTAAGTCTTTGATGTAAAGAATACCTTCAATCTGGTCGAGCGACTCTTTGTAAACAGGTACTCTGGAATACCCTGATAGATTGATCTGCTCCATCAGTTCGCTAAAAGTCAGATCATCCTCAACAGCTGAAATATCCAGCCTTGCCCGCATCACCTGCCGTGCGGTTAGGTTGCTGAAGTTAACAATTCCTTTAAGGATTTCCTTTTCTTCAACGGTCGCGTTGGTACCCGTCAACTCAACTGCCTGACTTAGTTCTTCAACAGACAGCTTGTAGCCTTTGCGCTCGATCCGTTTGTCGACCTGATTGCTTAAGTTAACCAGCACCATGGCCAATGGGCGAAAGACCATCAGACCAATCTGGGCCAGCGATGCCGTTTTTCGGGCAACGGTAAGGTTGTTCTGACTGGCGTATACTTTAGGGACAATTTCGCCAAAAAGTACAATGGCAATCGTAGTTACGAGTGTCACAACAGGCAATACCCAGTTCTCCGCCCGGGATGTTAAAGAAAATTGCCAGGTCAGGTAAGTGACAATGACCACAATCGCAATGTTCAGTAAATTATTGAAGATAACGAGTGAGGCAAGAAGTCGCTTGGGCCGTTCGAGAAGGGTGGCAATACGACGATCGGCAGTCAATACGCTATCGCGGCACTGGGCACGATCATCGGGTGACAACGAGAAGAAAGCGGCCTCTGAAGCTGATACCAAACCAGCCAGTGTAAGCAGCAATAAAATTAAGGCCGTATAGGGGCCGTATAAATCAAAATAGGTGCCCCAGCCGTCTGTGGCCAGGAGCACCTGTCGAGGAAGAGGATCACTAAGGTCCATGTATATCAAATCTCGTTCAACAATTGAGCGCTGCGTAGTTTAGAACGGTAAGTCGTCATCACCACTGTTGCTCTCAAACGGTACTGGTTCGGGCTCCCGACGGGCCGGAGCCGCCTGTTGACGGGGAGCGGCCTGCGGTGCGGATTGCTGGCGGGGAGCCGCTTGTGCCGGGGCCGCCTGCTGGCGCGGAGCCTCGTACGCAGGTTCCTCTGAGCGCCCGTCATTGGGGCTTCCCAGAAGCTGCATGGTATTAGCCCGCACACGCAGGGAAGTACGCTCTTTCCCTTCTTTGTCCGTCCACAACTCTGTCCGCAAGCGGCCTTCAACGTAAACGGAATTCCCTTTCTTTAAATATTTTTCGGCGACTTTAGCTTGCTCGTTCCATAATTCAACCCGGAACCACTCGGTTTGCTCTACTTTCTCGCCGTTTCTATTTGTATATTTTTCGGTCGTTGCCACATTAAACGTCGCGACAACAGCACCACCGTCCAGATAACGTACTTCAGGATCAGCACCTAAGTTGCCGATGATTGTCATCTTGTTAAGACTTGCCATGCTCTTGGTTTTGTTGGTTATCTACGAAAATGGGTAGTGTTAAAGAAGATTAAAGATACTGAAATATACCGACTCATGCAAACTGTTTCGCCAAATAGTTTGTAATCAATACGGGCTTGGGTAGTATACTTATTTCCTCCATTGAATACCACTGTAAATCAATCGGCAAACTGCCGACAGCCTTTTCCGGTAAGTCAATCAGAAAAAAAGTAGCCCGTAGTCGCTGGTGAGACAGCAGTTGCGTCGCTTCAACGGGAGCATCTACCAGCTTTCCTTCGTTTACTAAACTACTGATGGGTTCGGATAAGGGTATATCCCGCAACGCAGTTTTGGGTTCATCGGTTTCCACTAAGTGAAAATCATACAGGTTTTGCCAAATGTCGCGGGCCACTCGCTCATGCAGTGCCAGACGTCCATTTTGTCGAAAAACCAGATAACTGAAAAATCTTTCCCGCACCGGAGCCTTTTTTGATTTAACGGGTAACTGGTGCTGACGGCCAGTTAAATAAGCAACACATTGCTGCTGAACGGGGCACAGCAAACAGTCGGGTGCGACAGGTGTACAGTGGATCGCTCCAAACTCCATAATAGCCTGGTTATAGGTAGCCGGATCTACCGACGCCTGAATCAACCGCATCGCTAATGTGGCAAACGTTTTTTTAGCCGTTGTTGTCGTAATGTCTTCTGTAATACTAAACACCCGGGCCAGTACCCGATACACATTCCCATCAACGACGGGCACCCGTTCACCAAACGCAAAAGAAGCAATAGCGGCCGCGGTGTAAGCACCTATCCCCTTCATTTTCAACAAGTCATGATAGGTGTCCGGAAACTTACCGGCTAATTTCTCCGTTATGTGGCGGGCAGTCTGGTGAAGATTTCGAGCTCGTGAATAATAACCCAGGCCTTGCCAGAGACGAAGCAGTTCACGTTCATCGGCAGTAGCCATATCCGAGATGGTCGGGTAGGCGGCTACAAAGCGCTCATAGTAGGGTTTACCCTGCGCCACACGGGTTTGCTGGAGTATAATTTCAGACAACCAGATATAATAGGGATTAAGCGTATGACGCCAGGGGAGGTCACGTTTGTGGATCGCATACCACTGCTCAAGTGTGGGAGCAAAAGTGATTTCGATATCGTTAGAGTCTGATTGCCAATCCAAAATAAACAAGAAAAATAAGACGTTACCTTATAAAAACGGAAGCACAGGGTTTTATAATTTATGGGAAACCCCTACCTTTGTGCTCCCATTTTTGAGAGCCCAATTTTCAACAATACAGTAAACGTTAAAGTTTAAGAAGTCGTGACGAAAGCAGATGTAATTGCCGAGATCTCCGATAAGACCGGAATTGACAAGGCAGAAGTGACCAACACACTGGAAACTTTTTTTTCAGTAGTTAAAGACTCGCTGGCCGAGGGAGAGAACATTTACGTGAGAGGGTTCGGCAGCTTCATCAATAAGAAAAGAGCCAAGAAAGTAGCCCGGAATATCTCTAAAAACACCGCTATGGTAATTGACGAGCACTTCATTCCGAGCTTTAAGCCCGCCAAAGTATTTGTTGAACAGGTGAAAACCAGCGACAAAGCTAAAGTAGCAGCTGAGTAAACAATTAACGAAAACTGAGCAAGTCTGGGCGTTTGCATCATGACGACTTTACCCCATGAATAAATCTGTGTTGTTTGTTATCGTACTGGCTTCGGCCCTGACGGCCGGGTTGTACTCCCTGCCCAAAGTGGTTGTGCGCAATGACAATAAGCAGCTTAGTGCATCCAGCGAGGGAGGTCATGCGACGCAAACGCCCACAGTTGCGCAGTCGGGTACTGATTCGCTTAACGTTACAGGAAAAGGAGCCGATGCCTCGGCAATCCATGAGAAGCCAATATCGCCGGAGCAACAAAAGCGCTTACGAACACTGGAAACTGAGTTTGCCTCGGCAGGCCCAACCCAGAAAGAACCC
This sequence comes from Spirosoma pulveris, assembly GCF_054781875.1. Taxonomy (NCBI): domain Bacteria; kingdom Pseudomonadati; phylum Bacteroidota; class Cytophagia; order Cytophagales; family Cytophagaceae; genus Spirosoma; species Spirosoma pulveris. The sequence goes on along the minus strand of NZ_BAAGTO010000004.1, from coordinate 128,713 downwards.
ATTGGAGAGAAACTGATTGCCCTTTTTCGCGACCTGACCCGCTATGACAGCGCGGCTCATTATGCTGGATTAGTGGCCATGGCACAGCCCAATGAGCGGAACCTGCTGCGTGCAGGCGACGAACACTTCGAAGCGTATACCTTCGCAGTAGATGATAAAAAAACCGCTCTCTTAGGCCAGAAAACACGCGAGTTTTACCAGCAGGCGCTGGCTAAAAACCCGAATTTGCTGTCGGCCAAGGCTAACATGGCTATGACCTATGTCAATACGGATACGCCCATGCAGGGAATCATGCTGCTGCGTGAAGTATTGAAACAGGACCCGGCAAATGAACTGGCTCTGTTCAACTTGGGCTTGTTATCCATGCGGTCAAATCAGTATGAACGGGCTATAGAGCGATTCCGGCAGATTCTGGTGAATAACCCTACCAGCCGGAAAGCACAGTTTTACCTGGGTATCAGTTTAGCAGAAGCCGGTCAGAAAGCGGAAGCAAAACAGGTATTGGCTCAGGTGAAAAAGCAGGAGAAAGACCCGCAAATTTTAGCGGCTGTACGCGAGTACGAAGAGCGGCTTTCAAAATGAATAATGCAGAATGAATAATGATTAGAGATAGTACATTATTCATTTTACCTTATTTATTGATTTTAAGGGCCTGATCAGGTGATCGGCCGACACGTATTTTCAACCATTAAACACTGTTTAACTATGCCTTGCGGTAAGAAACGGAAACGGCACAAAATTGCCACACACAAGCGGAAAAAACGGCTCAGAAAAAACCGGCACAAGAAAAAATAGTTTGTAGTTTGTGGTTTGTAGTTTTAACGATGAGCAGCAGCCTAATGGCCAGTGCATTACCTAACTTCAACTGAAAACTACAAACTACAAACTTTTAATAGAAGCCTCGGCCGGTCTGTAAAGTCCGAACGTGGCTTCTTTCTTTTTATATTGCCATTCTAACCGTACATTCATCTTGTGAGTAATGAATTAGTTATCAGTTCGACTCAGAAAGGTGATCGGATTGCGCTCTTGCAGAACAAGAGATTGCTGGAGTATCACGAAGAAGAGTTAGACAGCAGCTTTACCGTTGGCGATCTATACTTAGGAACAGTCAAAAAACTATCTTCAGGCCTCAACGCTGCTTTTGTGGACGTTGGGCATGAGAAAGATGGCTTTTTGCACTATCAGGACTTGGGACCGAATATCAATTCGCTCAACAAGCTTGTTAAAGACGTAATCGCCAAGCGCGTCACGACCGGGCGGCTCAACCAGAATCAGTTGGAGCCGGTTATCGATAAGATTGGGAAAATCGATAAGGTACTGACAAAGAACGCTCCCATTCTGGTTCAGATAGTTAAAGAACCTATCTCGACCAAAGGTCCACGCCTTTCCTGCGATATTTCTATTGCCGGACGTTATTTAGTCCTGGTGCCGTTTTCGGATGGGGTCAACCTGTCCAAAAAAATTACCGACCGTGGTGAGCGGTCAAGGCTCATGCGGCTCATGTCGTCGCTTAAGCCTAAAAACTTTGGTGTAATTGTTCGTACCGTTGCGCAGGACAAAGACGTTGAAGAACTCGATCGAGATTTGCAGCATTCACTTGCCAAATGGGATCAGGCAATTAAATCGCTTTCAGAAGCGAAACCCCGTGACAGAATTCTGGGCGAAATGAATCGGGCTTCGTCTATCTTACGCGACATGCTCAATGAATCGTTTGAGAGCATTACCGTGGATACCCGTGAATCGTTCGACGAAATCAGGGATTACATTCATACTATTGCCCCGGATAAGGAGAAAATCGTTAAACTCCATACCGGTAAGACCAAGGTTTTTGAAGCATTAGGTTTGGAAAAACAACTCAAATCGTTGTTTGGACGCTCCGTTAGCTTACCTGGTGGCGGCTATTTGATCATTGAACACACCGAAGCGTTGCACGTTATTGACGTCAACAGCGGTAATAAATCAAATTCGGAAGAGGACCAGGAAGCAACGGCCATTAGCGTAAACCGCGAAGCTGCTAAAGAAATAGCTCGCCAGCTTCGATTGCGTGATATGGGTGGTATCATCGTCATTGATTTCATTGACATGAAGAAAGCAGAAAACAAGAAACTTCTGCAAGACATCATGCGCGATGAAATGAAGCCGGAGCGTTCGAAGTTTACCATCCTCCCATTAACGAAGTTTGGCCTGATGCAGATAACCCGACAGCGGGTTAGACCAGAAATGAACATTGTTACCCGCGAGGTTTGCCCAACCTGCGGAGGTACCGGCACCATTCAGGCTAGCGTTCTGGTAACCGATGTTATTGAAAATAACCTCGATTATATGCTGACGAAGCAAAATGAACGTGGCATCTCTATTTCTATGAATCCGTTTTTATACGCTTATTATACTAAAGGTATCTACTCAAGACAGATGCAATGGTATGTAAAGTACAAAACCTGGGTTAAGATTGTCAAGGATACGTCTTTAGGTATTGTTAACTTTAAGTTTTTCAATAAGACAGGAGAAGAAATAGAAGTTAGCAATAATACCTAATCGTATAGTAAAATTTTACCATACCGTTTAAAAGACAAACCTCAGAACAATTGTTCTGAGGTTTGTCTTTTAAACAATAGATTATATTAGCAAAGGACTTCCATTTCTAATAACTCTCCAAATACTTCCTGTCCAACTACATCCTGTACAGAGTCGATTTTATGCAGGTTCATGAGGAGGTCCCGTAAGTCTTCTGTTATTTCATACGTCTGGTAATTCTGTCTGTCGAAGAGGATAGGGGCCTGCTGAAGATCACACAGCGAATATCGTTCTTCATTAAAAGTTGGTTGGCATCCAGTACGTCTGAATGTCCTGTTTTTTATCTTTTCAGGTTCTAAAAATAGATGGATGTAATTCCACCCTTCCCATTGTTCGGGATACTTGTTCAAAAAGGGCCAGAATGCATCATATAACTGTTGCAACGCTTCCTGGCAATAGATCTCCCGGTCACTCTGTATAATTGGCCGGATCGGCTCAAGAAAGTGTAGGGTATTCATACGATCGGCACCTCTATAGCTAACGACAGGCACGATGGGAACTCCTGTTGCATGAGATAGATAGCCAACCCCTTTACGGGTTAGAACATGGCGCTGACCAAATCGTACAGATAAAAATTGTGTCTCTTCTCCAGGTTCGGGATAGGTTTCCGGACTGCCATCAACATAAACAATCAGTGAACGACCGGCTTTTAGCTCCCGGAGAACGGTCAACCCTGCAGATGGGCTACCGGCTTCAACTACTCGAAATACATTCGTTAAACCATGCTTTTTACGTAATCCTGCTATGTGTTCTGCCATGCCATCGCCCTGACTTCGATTCATGTTGCTGCCTACAAGCAGCACGCAATCAACTCCCTGCCGGAAAAGTACGCTCGTGAGCAAGCGATAAGATCCAAGATGGTAAGTACAGTAAATACGAGGGCCTTCTGCTTTACTCCCTACTTTCCGCCTTCCACGTAGTTTTACCAGGTCACCAGCGCTCAAAAACTGCTGATCGAAGGTGGTGAAAACTTGCTGCAACAATAGATCCCTGAACATGGTTGCATGTTTTTGGCGGGGTATTGCCGGCAAAATGTTTTCAATTGTGGCGGAGAACGTGGTGAACTTCATGAGGTAGCCTTGCTCTTTGGCAAGGTCTACCTTCTCGAAGTGTTCTCGGCAGTAATCAAGTTCTTGTTTGTAAAGTTGCTTTGCTGTTAGCATGGCATAAACAGATTAGCGGGTGGCCACTATTTTACCGCTTGGACCCAAATCCCATTCGCTGCAGCAACGGGGAGTGTCGCCAAGAAATTTAAGAATGTTAGCTGATTCGGCTTTAGCGACTGAGTTAGAGATTGCTTTTACAACTTGGGCTGGTTTGATAGCGAATTGCTTTTTCATGATGGTTATTGATTGGCTTGTGTTTGTAGTTCGTTTTTGTTGATACAAAGCTACCGGCTTAATCAAGGGTCATCAATGGTGAAAAATGTCCGAATTAGCGCTTGGAATTAGTTAATTATTACCACTATCTTAGTAGGAGTTTTGAATAAGGAGACAGCATGAAGGAAATTCAATTAACGCGGGGCTTCCTAAGAAAACCAATCAATGGCGTATTGATTCTGCTGAGCATCGTACTGCTAATCGAGGCTCTATCCTGGTCTATTGGGTATAACATAAAAGCATACAAAGTGCAGGAAGCCGGTGGCTATTTGCATTATGTAAGCCTATTGCTGCGCTCGTTAATTATTCCTGAGCTGGTTACTCTTTTCATTACAATAGCTCTCGTTAATCTCTTCCATCGGTGGCTTAATCTAAAGAGTATTGAAAATGACTGGCGGTCGATTGGAAATTACCAACTACAGTTTCTCCCGGTTTTATTGATTGCCTTCTGGATTTTCAATCCGATTACCCAAACCGTTCGATACCTGCTGGTCTTTTTTCCTGACTATTCAATAAGTGGTTACTGGGAGAAATACATAGTCGATACGTTTCGATGGAACGTATACTTTATCTATCTATTTCCAATCCTTCTGGTGGGATATATTGCACTTAACATATCTCTGCTCCAGGACTATCTTAAACAGCGTCGTGAAGCTCTTGAAGCTGCTGAGGCCGAAGCAGCAAAAGTCGCTCAAGAAGCCTTGGCTTTGTCAGCCACTTTTTCACCTAAACAAGTTGTCCCATCACCGTACTTGTCTTATTTAAAAGGAAAAAATTCAATCGGCGAATTAGACTTTCCGGTTAACGATGTTTATTACTTTACTATTGAAGAGCGATTTTACTATGCTGAGTTAGCAAAAGGGCGCTATTTAATTAGTAAAACGCTCAATGACCTCGAAGCGGAATTAGATCCCACTCAGTTCTTCCGTATTAAGCGTGATTATATTGTTAACCGGCAGGCGGTGTTAAACTACGCTTATTGGGAAAATGGCAAGTATATTGTCCGGCTAAACACGCTCGAGGGACATGATATAATTGTTCCCCGAGCCCGAATGCAGGAATTCAGAGAGTGGCTTCAAAACAATCAGCGCCCCCTCTCCAGCAAAGATCCGCTCGAAACTACCTTTACAGATAGTTTTTGACGGCAATACTGTACTTTGGTAACTGGCGGCAACTGCTCAGCTCCAGTTTTTTTGCGATATGTGCTTTATGATTTACGGCTGTTCGATAGCTGATGTTTAATTTCTCGGCAATCTCACTGGCTGTATTACCATTGGCAATCATTCGTAAGACTTCACGCTCCCGCTGCGTTAATCGGCTGAGTTCATCACGCGTTCTATCAGAAATTACTTCCAAACCGAAGTTCTTAAGTAAGTTCATGAACCCGTTGCTATAGTAGCACCCCCCGTTACTCACTGTTTGGAAACACCGGTACAATTCATCCAGTCCATCTGTGGCATACAGAAAGCCAAAGAACCCAATCTTCATGGCATTGGCTACCACTCTCAGATCTGGATTTCGGGTATATAAAATGAATTTAGTCTGCTGGTTCGACTCCTGCATCTGCTCAACAATATCAAAGCTACGCTGTCCTGAAATCTCTGATTCCAGAATAACACATTGGGGGCGCTTAACCCGAATCTGCTGGAGTGTGTCTTCCATCTCCACTGCTCGACCCACCACATTGTAGCCTTGCTCCTTCAAAAGCTGACTCAATACTTCACAATTAAACTGTTCTGATTGCGCAACGAGAATAGAAAAGTCTCGTCGGCGAATCGCGAATTTTTTAGTGATCTCCTCATCACTGACGAATTGGCTCATGACATTCTTCACGTATAGATGGATCAATGTAACACAGTTGCATACTATTCTGTAACACTCAATGTTTGAAATCACCATTTTCCCGGACGAAATCAACCAATTAGATGAAACAATTTGGGTGATTTCGTCCGGGAAAATGGTGATTTCACGCATAACGGCTTGCTTTCAGCATAAAGTCAGGTCTACTTTTGGTTATCCAATTGCAAAAAACACATTTGACCATCGGGCGATGAATCAGGAAGAATCAGCAATATCGTTTGGCTACGAAGCCTCAGAAGAGGAGATCCAGAAAGTCATTTTGGCGTGGGCACAGGCAACGGAAGCATTTCATTATCGCTTCGCTAAATTGGATCGAATCATTACTACTTTACAGGCTATGGGCCGTCGGCATACACCGGCAAACCGGGCTCGTTTAACTCGACTCATCGAACTACGCCAGCACATGGGCGATGTTATGATGACTTTACTACTGGACATGTCTGGTTCAAAACCAGGCAAGTCGAATCAATTGTCAAAGCCAGGTCAACTTCACTCTCATGCCAGTCTGCTGGATGAATTGAATCGAAAAATTGATGCCGAGTTACTTGGTGTCTCTACAGTAGCTCAAGCTTAGTGTTCACCCCTCCCTATTGATAAAGGTTGGCTCCACTTTAGTAAGTTGGAGCCTTTTTTTATGACCATCAGCCAGAAATAACAGTTCCAAGCAGACTCGATATTTCGATGTCTATCCGTTTAAAGTGCATAAATTCCGTTAACAACTGATCGGCTTCTTCCGGCGATTTATTGCCCGATTCCCGGAGCAGTTGTTGCAGGGTTGCCATGCGTTGTTCGGCCAGCAGTTTTTTAATACGCAGAATGTTCCGGTAAGCAGCATCGGCCAAAATTCCAACCTCCTCTTCCGACGGGACGAAGATTTCGTGCTTTAACCATCCTTCACTAATCTCGTAGCGCGGTGTAGTTAGGTGAATAGCCTGATTTTGAATTTCCGCCCCACCCGGCCATTCTGATGTCTCAGAACGACGATTTAGAAAATCATTGGCCGTCAGAATATCCCCACGCGAATACGCTTCCCTGAAGAGCGTTAAAATAAGGTTGTAAGGGGGTGTTTGAAAATCAATATCATGCAGTTCACTCAGTACGTACTGACACAACGTTATACCCGGCTCCAGTTCGCGTACACCGTAGTTGATCAGTAACCGCACACATTCCTCTTCCTGGTAGGATAACGGCGCTCTGACGCCTTTTGTGCGCTCATCCGTAAAGAATTTGCCCGGTGCTACCGCTTCGGCCGGAAAATCCATGTCAGGGTGATCAGGAGCAAAGCCATCCAGAAGCGAATTGATGTCATCGAGAGAAGGCTCACCGGAGGGCGCCGACACAGGGTTCGCCGTTGTTTTTCTACCGGATGAATCCCCTGTTCGCTGTTGACGCTCGGAATCCTTTTTGCTCTGATCCTGCTGCTTTCGTAACAGTCGATTTATTTCCGATATGACCGATTGCTCACTGACGTGAAAGACCTGCGCTACCCGCTGAGACAGTGTCTGGCGTTTAAGCGCATCCGGAATTTTGGTGATACTGACACAAACGTCGGAGATACCTTCGGCCCGTTTTAATGGATTGTCGCCCGCTTCGGTGAGCCACCGGCTGGCTTTAAAGTCGATAAAATCCTGAGCATGCTCCCGTATATAGGTCTTAAACGCATCGGCCCCGATCTTGTGGACGTAACTGTCCGGGTCTTCGCCATCCGGCAAGAGCAGAAGGCGAAGGTTCAAGCCCTCCTCCAGTACCATATCCAGCCCACGCAAAGCCGCTTTGATACCGGCGGCATCACCATCGTACAGAATAGTGACGTTCGGTGTGAAGCGTGAAATTAAGCGAATCTGGTCGGTTGTTAAGGATGTTCCCGACGAAGCGACCACGTTTTTAATTCCAGCCTGGTGCAGAGAAATTACATCTGTGTAGCCTTCGGTCAGGTAACAGACGTCTTCCTGCCGTATAGCCTGTTTGGCCTGATAGATGCCGTACAGAACCTGGCTTTTATGATAAACTGCCGTTTCCGGCGAGTTAAGGTATTTAGGTGCCGCGCCACCGGGCTGGTTCTTATCGGTTTTTAGAATCCTCGCCCCAAAAGCAATGACCCGCCCCGACACATTATGGATCGGGAACATAACCCGTCCCCGGAACCGGTCAAATGCTTTACTATCGCCCCCGGCCGAACCTTCTTTTACCAGGATAAGACCGGCTTTCTCCAGTAGATCCCGGCTATATCCACGGCGCAATCCCTCTTTCAAAAGCGCGTCCCACTGGTCAAGCGTATAGCCCAGCTCAAAGGCATCCATGGTAGGATTCGTAAAGCCACGCTCCCGGAAATAGCTCAGGCCAATGCTTTTACCTTCGTCAGTTGTTTTAAGCGTTTCCTGAAAAAACGTTTTAGCAAAATTCAGAACGATCAGCAGACTCTCCCGTTCGTTTTGCCGTAGCAAGTCTTCTGGGGTTTGTTCCTGCTCTTCGATCTCAATGCCGTACTTCTTGGCCAGATAGCGTAAGGCTTCACCGTACCCGATATTCTCAATATCCATGATAAAACGCACGGAGTCTCCCGCTTTCCCACAACCAAAGCATTTATAGATCTGCCGGGTTGGGTTAACGTTAAATGACGGCGTTTTCTCATTATGAAACGGGCAACAGGCAATGTAGTTACTACCTCGTTTCTTCAGCGACACGAAATCATTTATTACCTCCAGAATGTCGGCTGATTGGCGAATTCGTTCGACGGTTTCTTCAGGAATACGCATTGAATAAATAGTGATTAGTCTATTAATCAAAGGTACGCCGAAAGTTATGTTTTCGTGTACACAGACAATCGGGGCGAGTCACCGTATTAATCTATCTGGCAACATTTTTGCTAATTCTAATTGAAGCTCAGACTCCTATTTATTTGGTAGTACATCTTATGCCGTAATAATTTATGATTTCACCTTTTTACTTTCTCCAAATCAGGGGCTCTCATTACCCCGTCGCCTTTAAGAGTAACCGGAGTGGTCTATTGCTTAGTCTGATTGTATTGTCTTTTTTACAGTCCTGTCGGGTACAGCCAACAGACCCGGAACCCCTGATGCCACTGGGCAAAACGGCTGATTTATATACAGGTAACGTAGCCACTCAATGGGCGGCTCTACAGCTCAAACTAACGAGAACAACCCCCGGATTCACTCCTCCGGTGGCCGCCAGAGCCTATGGGTACGCGGGTCTTACCCTATATGAAGCAGTCGTACCCGGCATAACAACCCGGCGATCACTCGTGGGCCAGCTGCAGGGACTTACTGCATTACCTCAGGCACAATCCGGTAAAGTTTACAATTGGGCGTTAAGTGCCAACGCGGCCGAAGCGACCATTTTACGAAACCTTTACCCAACAACAAGTGCGGCCAACAAGACTACACTGGATTCATTGGAAACAGCACTACAAGCAGCATTTAAGGATACCGACGAAACCGTTAACCAACGCTCAATTGAGTTTGGAAAAAAAATTGCGGATGCAATTTTTGACTGGTCCAAGTCCGACGGGGGTGACGCTGGCTACAGCCGAAACTTTCCGGCCAGCTACATTGTGCCCACGGGTGCTGGTCTTTGGCAGCCCACAGAAAACGGGCAGAAGATTCCTATGCAACCTTATTGGGGTCAAAACAGAACGTTCGTGAAAACCAATGACGAACTGCCAATGCCTAAGCCGCTGCCGTACTCAACAGACGCAAAATCGGAAACTTTTGGCCAGTACATGGATGTGTATAATAAGTCAAAAAGACTGACTCAAACTGAGAAAGAGATTGCTGTCTGGTGGGCCGATAACCCGGCTGAAACGTTTACACCTCCCGGCCACTCGTACAACATCGCCCGGATTGCCGCATTGACCGACAAAGCCACACTTGCAAAAGCGGTTGAGACCTTCGCGCGCACAGGAATTGCGGTCGCCGATGCCTTTACGCTCTGCTGGCGCTGTAAGTACACTTACAATAATATGCGTCCTTACACATACGTCAGACTGGCCATCGACCCAAACTGGATTCCCTTCTGGCCAGCGCCACCTTTTCCAGGCTACCCATCCGGCCATGCCACCCAGTCATCGTCGGCGGCTACCGTGTTAAATGCAATTTACGGCGAAAACTTTGCGTTTACGGACGATTCGCATAGTAACCGGGCAAAAGATGCCACCCGGAATGTTGAGTTCAAGGCGCGTTCGTTTACATCATTTACACAGGCAGCCCAAGAATCAGCCGATTCGCGTTTCTATGGTAACATACATACCAAACAAGACAACGAAACCGGCCTGGTTGAGGGCAAAAAGATAGGTGCCAACATAAACGCCCTTATCTGGCAGAAGTAACTGGTATAAACGTAAAGTGGGTGGAGTAAGTGAAAGCAGTTCTATACTGACCTGCTTTCACTTACTCCACCCACTTTACGTTTATACTAAATCTTAGTACGCTCTTACCAGTTTCCCTTCCATGAAGTTCACAAAGGCCTTGTTCACAACATTATTGCCGCCCGGAGTTGGGTAGTTGCCCGTAAAGTACCAGTCGCCGGAATGGTTTGGACAGGCTTTATGGAGATTTTCAACGGTCTGGTAAACAACGGCGATCTCAGCATTCAGGTCGGCGGGGGTAACGATTTCCGCAACCTTACGAGATAGTTCGTCGTGTGTAAACGGCTCAAAGATCGCCTTAACGTAGTTTTGTTTGTTTGCGTTGCCAGACTCTATGGCCGCTACACACTGGCCGTACACTTCCTCCAGTAAATCTTCCTGTCCCCGGTCGCGGAGTAGCTCAAGTGCCGCCCGGAAACCAATGAACTCTTTGAACTTCGACATGTCGATGCCGTAGCAATCGGGGAATCGAATCTGCGGGGCCGAAGAAACAATGATGATTTTCTTGGGACCAAGCCGATCCAGCATTCGCAGAATGCTTTTCTCCAGCGTAGTGCCCCGAACAATGGAGTCATCGACCACAACTACATTATCCTTGCCTTTCTTGATCACCTCGAAGGTGGTATCGTACACATGCGACACCATATCGTCCCGCTGCGAATCGTCGGCAATAAAGGTGCGTAGTTTTACATCTTTGGCCACCAGCTTTTCAATTCGTGGTCGGAATGACAGCACCCGGTCCAGTTCTTCTTCGAAAAGGATACCGTCCATGATGGCTTTCTTACGCTGCTTGGCCAGGTAATCTTCCAATCCTTCTACCATACCGAAGAAAGCCGTTTCGGCTGTGTTTGGTATGTAGGAAAAGACCGTGTTTTCGAGATCGTAGTCTATTTCTTCGAGGATCTGCGGAATCAGCAGTTTTCCCAGCGTTTTGCGCTCATTATAAATATCGGGGTCGGTAGCCCGTGAGAAGTAGATCCGCTCGAAACTGCATGATTTCTTCTCAATGGGTTTTACAAACTCCTGTTCCCTATACTCACCGTATTTGTCAACGATAAGTGCATGACCGGGTTTTACTTCCTGTATGGCACTGTAGTCGACGTTGAAAGCGGTTTTAATGGCTGGTTTTTCGGATGCAACCACCACAACTTCGTCATCGGCATAGTAATAAGCGGGACGAATACCGGCCGGGTCGCGGGCTACGAAAGCCGCCCCGTAACCAGTCATGCCAACCATGGCATAGCCGCCGTCAAAATCACGGCAGGAACGGTGCAGAACGCGTTGTAAATCGAGATTATCTTCAATAATATCCGACAGATCGGGGTTTTCATAAATGCCCTTGAACCGCTCGAACACCCGCTGATTTTCTTCATCCAGGAAGTGCCCGATTTTTTCCATCACCGTTACGGTGTCAACCTTATCCTTCGGATGCTGACCCAGCGAAACGAGCTTATCAAACAGCTCTTCAACATTGGTCATGTTGAAATTACCCGCCACGACCAGATTCCGGCTGCGCCAGTTGCTTTGTCGAAGCATGGGATGGCAGTTTTCGATCTCGTTCGCTCCGTGCGTGCCGTAGCGGAGGTGACCCATCCAGACTTCGCCCGTGAAAGCGATGTTTTCCTGAAGCCACTTAGCGTCTTTAGCTTTTTCTTTGTTGCCTTTGAGCGCTTTACGAAATTTCTTGTTAACCTTCTCGAAGATGTCCGTTACGGGCCGTTGATCGACGGAACGGTAGCGGCTGATGTAGCGGTGCCCGGCTGGTACATCCAGTTTAATGTTGGCAATACCGGCGCCGTCCTGCCCGCGATTCACCTGCTTTTCCATAAGCAGGTAAAGTTTGTTAGCGCCGTAGAGCGCTGTACCGTACTTGTCAATGTAATATTGGTACGGTTTGCGCAGCCGGATCAGGGCAATACCGCACTCATGTTTGATGGCGTCGCTCATGAGGGAGTTTGTCGATGCACGTTGATTTGGTAATATTGAGGTAACGGCTCAGCTTTGGCAATGGTTCGGCAGAGCTCTAAACAAAAGTAGGCAAAAACGGCAAGCTATTTATCTGACGGTAGCTTCGTTTTCGTCGCCCAATTGCACATTAATCGAAATATAATCACCGACGAAATAGTGCCAACCAACGAACCAACAAACACATCTTCAACGAAATGCTGGAATAGATAAACGCGCGAATACCCCGCCAGAACACCCAATAACAGCCAAATCCAGCCCCTATTTTTATTGTCATCCAGAAACGCCATCAGGCTAAACAGAGCGAAAGCCGTAATAGTATGCCCCGATGGAAAGCTGTTATAACTGAAAATATCCAGGCCTTCGATGAGGTGATATTGAAAGCTTGAATGTTCAAAATATTTTAGAGGACGGGGCGAACCTTTAAAGACCACTTTCTTCAGAAATTCGGAGGTTAAAGTCGACAGCGCGAAACTGGCGAAGGCCATCAACCCGATACGCCGGTTAAAAAAAACGAGAAGCAGACAGACCACAGCAAAAAAAATCCCATCGCCCAGGTAGGTGATGTACGGAAAAAGAGCGTCGGCAGCCGGGCTATTACGCGTGTTCACCCATTGCATTAGCTGCTCCTGGGAAAAAATCAGTTGGAGTACGCCAAACAGCAGCAGCAGGAAAGCATATGGAAGAAAAAAGAGCCGGTTTTTACGCAAAAAATCAGTTACCATTAGCAGCACAAGTCGGTTTAATGAGAAGGAGCGGCTTTTTCGACCGTAATGCCGACACTCATGACGTTAAGCAGCGGGTCCTGACGCATGTACTGCTTTAGCTGCATGGTATATTTACCGGGTTTTGGAAAACGGTAGTTACGCTTCATCAGGAACTTGTGGTCGAAGAGATCACCCAGGCCATCGCCATTAGGTTTGCCCGTTTTAGGGTCCATCAGAATTAACTCATCCAGACGGGATTCGAGTTCTTTACCAGAAGCGTCGCGCAGGTAGCGAGTCAGGTAAAGATTGTAATATCCGTATGACAGGCTGTTGCGAAGATTATAGTAAATGTTGTAGGGAACCGATGTATCCTTGATTTCGAAGGTGAACGAAGGTGCATTTTTAATATACCACTTTCCATCCTCAATATCGGTGTATTCTTTATAAACGGCGTTTGTGTCGCAACTGCCGACCAGTAACGCCACGAGTAATACTAACCCCAATCGTTTCATAGACCTAACTCAATATAGTACACAAATCTACAACGGGGCGGCTGGCTTTTCAAACGCCAAAAAACTACTTAATTAGTTTGCAAACGATAAAAATAGTTTTAGCTTTGTTCTATGGAAAAGTTAACAGCTAAAGAAGAAGAAGTTATGCAGGTGCTCTGGAAGATGGAGCAAGGGTACGTAAAAGATATGGTGCCCCAGTTTACAAACCCGCCATTGCATTATAATACGGTTTCGACCATTGTACGCAACCTCGAAGAAAAGGGATATATCGGCCATAAAGCATACGGTAACACCCACGAATATTACCCGATAATCAGTAAAGAAGCCTACCAGAATCGATTTGTTCTTACCAAAGTGGTCGATGAATATTTCGATAACTCCTATAAGAATCTAGTCAGTTACTTTGCGCAAAATGAGAAGATCTCTGCCGATGAACTGCGGGAAATCCTGGCGATGATCGAGAAGAAATAGTGGTACTCTCCCGGATTAACGTCCGGTTTCTATAAAAAATTAGCCGGGCACTATCCAGGATTTGTTACCGCTATGGAAACGTTACGCTATGTTGTGTTGGTCAATGGCCTGCTGGCCGTTGTAAGTGTTGCTTTCTATATACTGCTCCGGCGGGAAACCTTTTTTGGTGCCAATCGACTGGCGTTGTGGCTGGGTCTGGCCAGCTCGGTTGTCCTCCCATTACTCGAACTCCCTGACTGGCGTCCGCAGCCGGTTCGATCGGTCATGCAGCATACGGCTCAGGTTATTATACCCAAAGTGCTTTCAGAGCCGCGCACTCCTTACCCTGACGTAACGATTACCTTTCCCAACTTAAAGACCTATCGGGCTTTTCAGGCGCAACAGCAGCAATTTGTCTGGTCATGGCAAAACGGGCTGGTCCTGCTTTATTTTCTTGGTGTCCTGTTGCTCCTTATTCGGTTCATTGGTCAGTTGTTTTCTCTCCGCAAACTTATCCGAAGGTCTATCCAGGAGCGTTCTACCGACTTTATACTGGTGCAAAGTGCCGCCATCCCCTCTCCTTTCTCCTTTTTTAGCTGGGTATTTGTTAATCCAAACCAGCACACACCTGATGAATTAGATCAGATTCTTCGGCACGAACGGGTTCATGTGCGCGAGCGGCACAGCTTCGATATGATCGGGGCCGAGCTTGTCTGTATTCTTTTCTGGTACAATCCGGCGGCTTATCTGTTTCGAAAATTGCTTCAGCAGACGCTTGAGTTCAGCGCCGACCAGACCGTACTGGCGGAGGGCGTCGATGCGAAACTGTATCAATATAATTTACTGAAAGTGAGTTTATCCGGTGGTCAATCGACTATTACAAACCACTTTAACAGGTCGCAACTCAAATCCCGGATTGTCATGCTCAACCGATCTAAATCTACCCAATTAAGCTGGCTCAAGTACCCTGTTCTCGTACTGGCTGCCTTAACTGTAGCTTCTGCCTTTGCGCGGCCTCAGCTAAACGCATTAGCCAAACACTTGCCCAGCAAGGTTTCCTCGGCCTTGCTAAGTGGACCGTTAAAAAAAATGCCCCAGCCGATCGAAGAACAAGACATATCCGTTGACAGAACGACGACTCTCCCGGCCGATCGTACTCTTGATATACAGCTCATTCAGCCGGCCCAATCAACGGTAGACTCCATCAGTCAGCAAACCAAAAAAGATTCGACTCGAGTCAGCCCTTCCCGCTACATGGCTTATCAGGGAGATTATTTATACTGGATAGTAACCCCTAAAACAACATTTGACGATTTTGTAATAATGAAGCAGGAGTTTGCCAAACATGGCAGCACTATGCAACTTAACGAAGTCAAGTATGATCCGCTTTATGCATACATAGAACGAATTGTGTTTACTATTCAGCGGGCATCGGGCGGAATGGCGCGTTGTGACGAAACAGAAGACGACAGCAAACCCATTCCATCCATTGCCGGACTTCTTGGCACTGGTCCCAAAGCCGGCAGTGCCGGTACAGGTGCTTTGAAGTACTACAAAAATGATTTTCCGGAAGCTCTACGCAAAACGGCGGCCCTAGACGAAGCGGGTGTTGCCCAATTTATTCAAGCTCATCGGCTAGACTACTTGATTCAGGACGGCGAACGGAAGTTCAAGGATTTGGGAAACGGTGCAAGTACATACTCAAAAGAGTACTTTAAAAGTAAATCAACTCGAAACAGTGGCCTGACTGTTAACACGGATGGTTCGTTAGCAGTCGATCAAGATTTGGGGGCTATTAAAGTTTTTATCAATAACGAGCCGGTAGAACGGGAAGCTATAAGCAACTGGAAAGTCAATCAGTTATATTCAGTCGTTAAAAAATTACAGTACAATCCGGCAAAAAAAGAATCCTTTACCTCTGCGCTCTTAATCTACACCACTGAAGATAAATAAAACAGTTGCATGTATTCCTTCACCAACCAATTCAGCGGACCAACTTTGCGCCAGCGGGTTGGCATGATCAACAGCCAACGCTCCGGGCCATGGGCATGGTGGCGCTATGCTCTTTGGATCATACTAACGGGTAGCATGGTATTTGCCTGCCAGCACAAGGTTAAGGAACAGATTCACATACCAGGTCATGTATGGAGCCCCAAAACGCTGGCAGCCAACACACCAACGCGGGCTATGGTCGTTGATTTAGAAGACAAAGCAACCTGGTACCGCCATATGGCACTTTTTACTGATAAATTTGGAACAGAGGTCGTTCAAAGTAAGCCTGTGGTGCTACAGCTTAAAGGCAATCAATTTATACTGCCAGACGATTACAAGTATGAATCGGCGGTCTACATTGATGGAAAAGCAGTATCTGCTGATGCCTTGTCGAAGCTGGCACCTGAATTTGTCAGCGAATTATTTGTCATGCACCAGTGGGAAAACATGCCTGACGTCGATACGAAAGCCAAGCCTTATCAGATTTTAATTCAGACGAGTCCTGAACCTATTCTATTCAGCAGGAAGCGAAACCAGTTCTTTACGCTGCTCCAGGCAGCAGCGATTTCTAAGCATCCGCTCGGGGAGACGTTTTCGTTCAACATGAATCAGCTGCTCGAAGCGACATTCTTCCATAATAAAGACGCACTGGTCGAACGAACCAAGAACGAACACCTGAGCGTGTACGACGATTACGCCAAATCGGTAGAAGTTGCCATAAATAACATTCCTGCCACAGTTGCCGATGTAAAGGACATTCATGTTCGGGAAGTTGCCCGGCTGTATACCCAGGAGCGGCCCTATAGCGAGTGGTTCCGGGCCGATTATCCGCTCCCCAGATTTCGCCTGAACATACAAACCGCACCCAAGCGTGCCAAACGCGACAGCAGTTACTACGTCTTTAGTCCATTCTATACTGGTGATTTTTAAAAGCAACAAACCCCGACCAGCAAGGTCGGGGTTTGTTATTTAATTGACTTTACCGTTTTGGGCCGGTCTTGGCGTACCGCTTTCCGGCCCCCTCGACTTCTTCTTTTTCTTCTTCGAAGGCGTCCGGGTCGTGTACTTGGCGTCCAGCTTTTGCAGATCGCTGTTGAGCGCTGCTGCCGTAGTCGGCTCCTTCTCACCAATGGGCGTCAACACTTCGAACGACTCGGGTATGATACCTCGTTTGTTCAGTTCAACGATTTCCAGTACCCGAATAATTGGTAGCGGATGCCAGGTACTTTCGGCGCTGTAGCCAAACCACATGAGCTTCCGAAATATATCAGTCTTTTGCAGATAAGCGCGTCCCTTTTGGGTTTCCAGCGGCTTTTCAATCGTTGGAATATCCCGAAGCGCATCCATGTAGGTATCCAGTTCGTAGTTCAGACAGCATTTCAAGCGGCCGCACTGACCCGACAGCTTAGCCGGATTCAACGACAGATTCTGGTACCTAGCCGCCGAAGTAGCGATGTTTTTGAAATCGGTTAGCCAGGTCGAGCAACATAGCTCGCGCCCGCAGGAGCCAATACCTCCCAACCGACCCGCTTCCTGACGGAGGCTGATCTGCCGCATTTCGATACGCGCCTTAAACTCACCGGCCAGCATCTTGATCAACTCACGAAAATCGACCCGCTCTTCAGACGAATAATAGAATGTAGCCTTCGTATTATCAGACTGAAATTCAACGTCCGACAATTTCATATTGAGCTTCAGTTCCCGGGCAATTTCGCGGGAGCGGTACAAAGCGGGCAAATCCCGCAGAACGGCCTGTTCGTGGCGTTCCATATCTTTTGGCGTAGCGATCCGATGAATGACTTTGGTATCATCATTAATTTTCACAGCTCGTTTCTTCACCTGTAACCGTACCAGTTCCCCCTGAAGGGAGACCGCGCCGATGTGAAAGCCCGATTGCATTTCGACCACCACATAATCACCCGTAGTTAAATCAAGCAGATGAACATTTCGGTAATATTCTTTCCGTCCACCTTTAAATTTAACCTCAACTACATCGTATCGTTGGCCCGGCATGGCGATGTCACTCAGCCAGTCGAACGAATTCAGTTTATTGCAGCCTCCAGTGCTACACCCTCCGCTACCGCATCCTTTTGTGGCTGTTTTCTCGCCATCAGATGCGCCACGTTGGGTTCCACACCCGCCGGTTGCACAAGATTTGCAGGACATGTATATATATAATTTACGACCTGCGAACGACTAAGTACAATGGCGCTGGTGCCTGAATCATACCGTTTCATTCGCAAATCAGTTAGTCGGAGTACCGAATCAGGTCGAGCCCGATGTCTTTACGGTACTGTTTTCCGTCAAATTGTACTATCCGGGCCGCTTCCTGCGACTTCCTGACAGCGTTTTCAAGCGAGTTGGCCTGTGCGGTAATCGCCAGTACCCGTCCACCATTGGTCAACACGTGACCGTTTTTTTCCAGCGTTCCTGCATGAAACGCTGTCACATCTTCTAAACGTTCTAAATCCGAAATGATTTTACCGGTTACATAATCGCCGGGATATCCACCCGATACTAGCATGGTTGTTACGGCCGTTTGTGGCGATACCTGAACGCTAAGTTTGTCCAGTTCACCAGCAGCCGTAGCTTGCATCAGTTCGGCAAAATCACTTTGGATACGGGGTAACACGACTTCCGTTTCAGGATCGCCCATGCGTGCATTGTACTCGATCACGTAGGGTTCTCCGTTTACTTTCATCAACCCAACAAAGATAAAGCCCTGGTAGTTAATATTTTCCTGCTGTAAACCAGCCAGTGTAGGCTTTACTACTTTGTCTTCTACCTTTTGTAAAAAGGATTTACTCGCAAAAACTACCGGCGACACAGCACCCATACCACCTGTATTAGGCCCGGTATCCTGCTCGCCAATGCGTTTGTAGTCCTTGGCTTCAGGTAAAATCTTATAATTAACACCATCGGTCAGTACAAAGACCGACAACTCAATGCCTCGCAAAAACTGCTCCACAACAACTTTACTGCCTGCTGCCCCGAACTTTTGCCCGTCGAGCATATCCCGCATTGCCGTTTGAGCATCTGCAACTGTTTCGGCAATAATGACCCCCTTACCGGCCGCCAGCCCATCTGCTTTAATAACAATGGGGAGTGCGTGTTTTTCCAGGTAATCGAGCCCTTCCTGAAGCGTATCGACGGTAAAGGTTTGTGAAGCGGCCGTTGGTATGCCGTACCGAAGCATGAATTGCTTGGAGAAGTCTTTACTACCTTCCAACTGGGCACCCTGCGCATCGGGACCAACAATACCAAGGCTGGATAGATCGGGCTGTTCGCGAAGAAAATCAACAATACCCTTTACCAGCGGCTCTTCAGGACCTACGATCAACAGGTTGATTTCTTTATCCCGAATGGCCTCAGCAACGGCCGGAAAATCATTATAACTTATTGACAGATTTGTAGCCACCTGTGCTGTTCCGGCATTACCCGGCGCTACAAAGAGTGTATCACATAACGGACTCTGCGCTAGTTTCCAGGCAAAAGCATGTTCGCGCCCCCCCGATCCAAGTATTAGTATATTCATAAATTAGTTGGTAAGCCGGTAAGTTGGTAAGCCAGTACGTTGGTTACGAGACTACCCGTGCGGTCAGTACACATGCATCTACTGACTCACCAACTTACCGGCTTGCTGACTTACCGACTTTTAATTAGCTACTTCCGACAGGAACTTGATGCGCATAAGGCGCAGGTCTTGTTCGGTGAAATCATCTCCTCCAAATTCACGTAAGGCTACGGCGATGTTATCGCTCTCAGCGTGCATGAAGTATTCGTAGATTTCCTCTTGCCGGTCTTTATCCATTACCTGATTAATGTAGTAATCGAGGTTTAGCCGAGTACCTGAGTAACAGATGTGTTCAATCTCCTCCATCAGGTCTTCCATACTCAGTGACTTCGATTCAGCGATTTCATCTAAGTCAACTTTCCGGTCGATCTGCTGAATGATAAAGATTTTGACTTTCGACTTATTGACGGTCGACTTGATAACTACGTCTTTAGCCGTCTCAATGTCATTATCTTCAACGTATTTGGTAATCAGGTCAATAAACTGTTTACCAAACTTCTGCACCTTACCCATACCCACGCCATTGATCTGGGCCATTTCCTCACGTGTGGTGGGGTATGTGGTGGCCATCTCCTCCATGGATGTCTCCTGGAAAATAACGTAAGGTGGCAGATTCTTCTCTTTGGCAAGCCGTTTCCGCAGTGCTTTTAACAGGCCCAGCAACTCTTCGTCATAGGCAATTCCACCCGATGACGGCGCCGAGTCTTTGTCCTCTTCCTCCTTTATATCAGCGCTTTGCTGCTCGTAATCATGATCCTTTGTGAGCGTAACCGGGTAAGGATCTTCAATGTAGTTCAGGCCACGCTGGGTTAACTTCAGAATACCGTAGTTATCAACATCCTTTTCGAGATAGCCGTAAATGGTAATTTGCTTGATGACCGAACACCAGAAATTGCAATCTTCATTGAACTCAAGTCCTTTACCATATACAGCAAGACGGTCGTGTTCGTAGCTGGTCACATACTGATTGCTGGTGGCCGTTAACACATCGGCCAGGTGAGCAACGTCGAAACGCTGATCGGTTTGGAGAACGGTTTGAAGGGCCAGTACAACCTCGTGCTGTGCTTTGAACTTCTCCGGCGATTTCAAACAGTTGTCGCAGAAACCGCAGTCTTTCTCCATAAACTCACCAAAGTACCCCAACAGCTGCCGCCGACGGCAAACCCCGAGGTTGGCATACGATACCATTTCGGTGAGCAGGTGCTTGGCGTTATCGCGTTCGGTAACGGGCTTGTCTTTATTGAATTTTTCCAGCTTCACGATATCATCGAAGCTGTAGAACATCAGGCAGTTTCCTTCCAGACCATCACGACCTGCCCGGCCGGTTTCCTGATAATATCCTTCGAGGGATTTGGGAGCATCGTAGTGAATAACAAACCGGACATCCGGCTTATCAATGCCCATACCAAAGGCAATGGTGGCGCAGATAACGTCCACATCTTCGTTCAGAAAGGCATCCTGGTTGTTCATCCGGGTAACCGGGTCCAGACCAGCATGGTAAGGCAATGCCTTTACGTCATTTACCCGGAGCAGTTCGGCAATCTCTTCGACTGTTTTACGGCTCAGGCAGTAAATGATCCCTGACTTACCTTTGTTTTGCTTGATGTATTTGATAAGTTGCTTTTTGGCATCGACCTTCGGCCTTATCTCGTAGTATAAGTTCTTCCGGTTAAACGATGTCTTGTACAGATTGGCATCTTCCATCTGCAGGTTCTTCTGAATATCCTGCTGCACTTTGGGCGTGGCTGTTGCCGTGAGTGCAATGACGGGTAAGTTGCCAATGTTATCGACTATTCCCCGGATTTTCCGGTACTCCGGACGAAAGTCGTGCCCCCATTCCGAAATACAGTGGGCTTCATCAATAGCAACAAATGAGATGTTCGCTTTCTTAAGAAAATCCAAGTTTTCTTCCTTCGTCAACGACTCGGGAGCAATATACAGCAGCTTGAGAGAGCCGTTAAGCGTATCCTTTTTTACCTTGTTCATCTCCGCTTTTGAAAGCGTTGAGTTCAGGAATTGTGCATTGATACCAAAGGCGTTTAATTGGTCAACCTGATTCTTCATTAACGCGATCAGGGGCGAAATGACGACGGCAGTACCCTCACTTACAATAGCGGGCAGTTGATAGCAAAGAGACTTACCCGCACCAGTGGGCATAATAACAAATGTATTCCGCCCTGCCAGAATACTATATATAATAGCTTCTTGCTCGCCCCGAAACTGGCTATACCCGAAAATTTCCTTTAGCCGCTCTCTAAGAGTTGAATGGACCGACTGATCAACCTGCATCATTCTACAAATCGTACAAAAGTTACTTTACTCTATGCGCTTGCTGTATCTTTGCTATATAAAGTTAGCGAATATACACTGCAAACCATTCCTTATTATCAAAACTGACGTTGAAAGTAATAAAAAATCCTAAGACTATTGCCCGTTCGGTTTTGCTGGCCGAGGCTGACGCAATCCGTAAAGCCGTTGATTTACTGGATGAGCAATTCAATGAAACAGTCGAAACGATCCTCCATTCGCCGGGCCGCCTGGTTGTAACCGGTGTTGGAAAAAGCGCGCTGGTAGGGCAGAAAATAGTTGCCACTATGAATTCGACAGGCACCCCGTCTTTGTTTATGCATGCTGCCGATGCTATTCACGGTGACTTAGGCATGATTCAGACCAACGATGTCGTTTTGCTGATTTCAAAGAGTGGTAATACGGCTGAAATTAAGGTATTGATTCCTTTGCTGAAGCGCACGGGTGTTCGCCTGATTGCCCTGGTTAGTGCCCGCGACTCGTACCTGGCCAAGCATGCCGACCACGTTCTTCACGCGTATGCAGAAATAGAAGCCGACCCGCTCAATCTGGCTCCCACAACAAGCACAACGGTTGCGCTGGCTATTGGCGATGCGCTGGCCGTTAGTTTGCTCGAAGTCCGCGGTTTTACACGGCAGGATTTTGCCCGTTATCATCCCGGTGGTTCACTGGGGAAGCGGCTGTATTTGAAAGTTGCTGATATTTTTCCACATAACACCTGCCCCAAGGTTCTGCCCGATACGCCACTTCGAGAGGTTATCTTTATGATTTCCGCTAATCGACTGGGTGCAACGGCGGTTGTCGACAAAGACGGTACTCTTGCAGGCATTGTAACCGATGGCGATATACGCCGAACGGCCTATGATCACAATGCTTTCTGGGAGCTTTGCGCCCAGGATGTCATGACAACCCAGCCCGTGTGCGTAAATCCCGATGAATATGCTGTCGTAGCGCTACAATTGATGCAGGAAAGAGACATTTCCCAACTAGTTGTTGCTGATGATACACAAGTTCTGGGGTTCATTCATCTACACGATCTTCTTCGAGAGGGGCTTATTTAATTTTACAACTATTTAGTTATCTTATTTTTATATTTTACCTGAGAAGTCCCGCGTTTTCCCCTTTCCAGAGGAAATATGGCGGGACTTCTCACGTTTTGTGGAATATAAACAGACAATTGTTAAACAAAATCCACACTATTGATTCCACAGAATGGGGGAAATATTCCACACTCCACAATACGGCACTATTCCTTTTTGGCACTGTAATCCAAATTTAACCTAATACAACTTATTGATAAACAGATACTTACTAACAAGGGAGTACCCTTACTAATGGAAACCGACAAGACTGGTCGTCTTTTTGTCTAAATGCTAGTACAATCGATTCAACAGAAAAACTTATAACAGCCATGACCGCTCTCGAATTTACTAACCATATTGGCAAAGTGTCTAAATCGCTACGTCCATTCGCTCTTCGTTTAACTAAGGATGTTGAAGATGCAAATGACCTGTTACAAGATACCTTATTGAAAGCATTTACGAATCGCGACAAATACACCGACGGTACAAATTTGAAAGCCTGGCTCTATACGATTATGAAGAATACGTTCATCACCAACTACCAACGGATGGTGCGCAAGAACACATTCATCGATACGACCGATAATCTTCACTACATTAACTCGATTGAGAGCAGCACCGATAACCTGGCCTACTCTTCTTTCGCTCAGGATGATATAAACCGGGCCGTAAATGGTTTGGAAGACACATATAAAACACCGTTTATGATGCACTTCCGTGGTTTCAAATACCATGAAATAGCAGCAAAACTTAATATCCCTATCGGAACTGTGAAAAACAGAATTCACATTGCCCGCAAGGAGTTGAAAGGACAACTAAAAGTTTACGCATATTTTAATGCCTAGACGAGACTTTTTTAAAAGTCTGCCGTCTAAGGTTCATTGATTGAGTAGTTTTTGGTTAAAAAGAGGAAGGTTCGAAAAGTTGGGTAGGCTTCTACCCAACTTTTTTCGTTTTAAGGCTTTCAAGATCAATAAATTAGATTTTGTACCCGCCGTCACTACCGATACTTTAACGTATTCGTAACGCTGGTATTAGTGCTTAATTGAAGCAGCTAACGGATTTATCTAGCTCCGTTCGTACCTTTCCGGACAGGTATTTTGTAGAAATTTTAAGCCATTTAGCTTGAACAAAATTCTTCATCAATTACTTTTCCACTTTTTAACAATCATTCTTGTACTAATGCCCAAGCGAGTTCTTGTTATAGGAGCCGGATTTGCCGGGCTGGCTGCTGCAACCAGCTTAGCGGATAAAGGTTACGATGTTACCATTCTTGAAAAAAACTCTGTACCTGGTGGACGCGCGCGCGTATTTGAGGCAGAAGGATTTACGTTCGATATGGGGCCGAGCTGGTACTGGATGCCCGACGTTTTCGATACCTACTTCGCCCGTTTTGGCAAGAAGACAAGTGATTATTATAATCTTGTTCGCCTTGACCCCTCTTATAAAGTTGTTTTTGGCCCCAACGAAGCCGTAGACCTCCCCGCTGGACTGGATAATTTAGAAGCCCTTTTTGAAGGAATTGAACCAGGCAGCGGTAACAGACTACAACAATTCCTAAAGCAGGCATCTTACAAATACGAGGTTGGCATGAACAAATTCGTTTGGAAGCCAAGCCGGTCGGTAACCGAATTTTTAAGTCTGAAACTGCTATTCGATGTTACGCGGCTTGATGTGTTCCAATCGTTTGCATCGCATGCCCGCAAATTTTTCACTCACCCTCGTTTGCTGGAAATTGTTGAGTTTCCGGTCCTGTTTCTGGGCGCTACGCCCGAAAACACGCCTGCCATGTACAGCTTGATGAACTACGCTGAAATGGCACTGGGCACCTGGTATCCAATGGGCGGTATGCACGAGATCGTAAAAGCCATGGTTCGGCTGGCCGAAGAGAAGGGCGTTAAAATTTTACTGAATCAGACCGTACAGAAGATCGATGTATTGAAAAAGAACGCCCAGCGCGTAGTCACTTCGGACGGTATTTTCGAAACCGATGTGGTGGTGGCCGGTGCCGATTATAACCACGTTGAAACAAGCCTAATCGACGCAAAAGACCGGAACTACGATGACGCATACTGGAAAAGTCGTGTAATGGCGCCCTCTTCCTTATTATTTTATCTGGGTGTTAATAAGCGATTGCCCCGGTTACTGCACCATAATTTATTTTTTGACGAAGACTTCAAAATTCACGCGCAGGAAATTTACGAGTCTCCTCGCTGGCCATCCAAGCCCTTGTTCTATGCATCGGCTCCCTCCAAAACAGACCCCAGCGTTGCTCCCGAAGGGTGTGAGAACCTGTTTTTGCTGATTCCCGTAGCCCCCGACTTAACCGATGATGAAGCGACTCGCGAACACTATTATAACCTGATAATGAACCGCCTGGAAGCCTATGTGGGCGAAGATATTCGTAGTCATGTTATCTTTAAGCGTAGTTATGCACATAATGATTTTAAGCAGGATTACAACGCGTTCCGGGGCAATGCGTATGGGCTGGCAAACACCCTGCGACAAACGGCAATTCTGAAACCGTCCCTGAAAAATAAACACGTTACTAACTTGTTTTACACCGGCCAGCTAACCGTACCTGGACCGGGGGTACCGCCTTCGCTCATATCAGGGTTGGTTGTAGCCGACGAGGTCGCGAAAGAGTTCAGCTAGTTGCTGACATAAAGTACAAGAACGAGAGTCATCTGCCATTTCTTCGATGCGCTGGCTTCCTTTTTAACCCTAAATAATACTATACGCTTAATTTTTATGATGGCATTGTTCAATAAAACGGCACTGGAATGCAGTAAACTCATTACTGAACAGTACAGTACGTCGTTTACATTAGGTATCAAAACGCTTGATCGTAAATTTCACTTACCTATCTATGCCATCTATGGATTTGTGCGATATGCCGATGAGATTGTGGACACGTTCCATGATTATGATAAAAAGACGCTCCTGCTACGCTTCAAACATGATACCTATCAGGCCATTGAGGAAGGGATCAGTCTAAATCCAATCCTGCAATCCTTTCAACTCGTGGTGAACGAGTACAAAATTGACCACGAACTGATCGAAGCTTTCTTGAAGAGTATGGAGATGGATCTATATTATCAGGATTACGATGCCAACGGATACAAAGAATACATTTATGGTTCGGCAGAGGTGGTTGGTCTGATGTGCCTTCGGGTTTTCTGCGAGGGTGACCTGGCCGAATTTGACCGGCTTCGGGGAGCAGCTTGTAAGCTGGGGTCTGCCTTTCAGAAAGTAAACTTCCTGCGCGATCTTAAAAGTGATTTCGTTGATCGGGGACGAACATACTTCCCCGGCGTCGACTTCAAAGACTTCGGTCTCGATGCCAAGAAACTCATCGAAGCTGATATTCAGAAAGACTTCGATGAGGCCTACATTGGCATTATGAATCTACCAAAAGGGGCCAGAATGGGCGTTTATCTGGCGTATATTTATTACCAGACGCTATTCAATAAAATTAAGCAACTGTCAGCTTCCCGTATTCAGCGGGAGCGGGTTAGAGTGCCTAATCCACAAAAGTTTGCCCTGCTTGCCCAAACCTACGTTAAGCATAGGCTCAATGTCCTGTAAGTGCTCTGGTACGGCATCCCAAAGTAGCTGCTAGCCCCTGTTCTATTTCTCCCTATCTTTGTCTAAAATTTTTAATTTCTGCCAATGATAGCCGAAGCGACCCTTTCGCCGGAGGTTCTGTCTCAATACGAAGCCGTTATTGGGCTGGAAGTACACTGCCAGTTGCTTACGCAAAGCAAAATATTCGCGTCTGATACCAACGCGTTCGGTGCTGAGCCAAACACGAACATCAGCGTCATTACGCTTGGGCATCCGGGTACGCTGCCTAAACTAAATCGTAAAGCCGTTGATTACGCTGTGCGCATGGGGCTAGCCTGCGGTAGTACGATCACGCGCCACAACGTATTCGCCCGTAAAAATTACTTTTATCCTGATCTGCCAAAAGGCTACCAGCTCTCGCAGGATAAAGGGCCAATCTGCGTTGGTGGCGGTATTTTAGTTAAGGTAAAAGACCCTGTTACGGGTCATCCTTACCAGACAACCATTCAGATTCACCACATCCATCTCGAAGAAGACGCCGGAAAATCCATCCACGATGGCGATACATGGGCTACGCAGCTCGACTATAACCGCGCCGGTACACCCCTTATCGAAATGGTGACCGATCCCTGCATTCGTACCGCCGATGAAGCGGGCCAGTACCTGACGGAAGTTCGGCGATTGGTCCGGTATCTGGACATCTGCGATGGCAATATGGAGGAGGGTTCTCTGCGCTGCGACGTCAATGTTTCCATTCGACCTAAAGGTGCAACACATCTCGGCACGAAGGTTGAAGTAAAAAACCTGAATTCGATTCGGAATGTGATGCGGGCTGTAGACAGCGAGTTTCTACGGCAGGTTGAATTAACTGAATCGGGCGGACGCATCACGCAGGAAACACGTACGTTTGACGCGGCCACCGGACTCAGCTATGCCATGCGCGAGAAGGAAACGATGAATGATTACCGTTACTTTCCCGACCCCGACCTGACGCCCGTCGTCATTTCAGATGCATGGCTAGCCGACATCCAGGCCCAAATGCCGGTACTTCCGGCCGAGTTGTATCAGAAGTTCACAACGATCTACGGCCTGCCCGAATATGATGCCGCCTTATTGACCGATGCTAAAGAACTGGCCGAGTATTACGAAGCCGTCTGTACGACGACCGCAAATTATAAGGCCGTTTCGAACTGGATTATGGGGCCGGTAAAAGGTCATCTCAACGAAAAAACGCTGCGGGAACGTCAGTTTCCGGTTTCGGCAGAACGGCTGGCGGCCTTGATCAATCTGGTCGACGGAGGCATCGTCAGTCAAACGGCTGCTCAGCAGGTGTTTACCCTGATGATTGACCAACCAAATGCAACGCCGGAGGACATTGCCAAAGCGAATGGATTAGTACAGAATCGCAATACCGACGCCCTCCAGACGTTGGTAGAAGAGGTACTGGCAGCCTGGCCCGACAAAGTGGAGCAATACCGGAAAGGCAAGAAAAACCTGTTGGGCCTGTTTGTTGGGGAGGTGATGAAGAAATCGAAAGGTTCGGCCGACCCAAAATTGGTAAATGAGTTATTAGCCAAGATATTATAGGTACATGAAAAATCTATTTTTAAACGTAGCCGGTCTGGTCGCCATTAGCCTCACGGTTAATGCGCAGGCCACCAAGCCGTTTACCGTAACGGGTAAAGTCAATAAAGCAACACCAGGCAGCTACGTCTATCTGGAAACCAATTCGCAGCCAACGCACAAGCTGGACTCGACCAAAATTGCAGCCGGCAACACCTTTACCATGACCGGTAAAGTGGCCGACGGGGGCGAGGTATTTGTCCTGAATGTGGGTGGTGGTCAAAAAATGGCGTTATTGGTAGAAGGGGGCGAAACACTGAACGTAGTAGCCGATGGCTACCGGATGGATGCTAAAACCGGACAGACTGGGCAGGCAACCGTTACGGGCTCCAAAAACATGGAGTATTACAACAAGCTCAACACGCTCCGTACGGATATGGAAGCGAAAGTAGCGGTCTGGAACAAACAGGTGGCGGCTGCTACCGAAAAGAAGGATAATAAACGGGTCTCGCAGATTGAACAGGAGTATCAAACCGCCGAGCAGGATGTTGTCAACAAAGTAAAGGCCATGCTGCCCGAAATGGGAACGTCATTAGTGTCTTTATTCGCCCTGAACTTCATTAACATCGACACCGATTTTGCCACGTACGAGTCGCTGGCACAACGGTTCGAGAAAGAAAACCCAAACAGCCCACACGCTAAATCACTCATTGGCCGGGTTGCCCGGATAAAAGGTGTATCGGTAGGGGCGCCCGCCCCGGAAATAGCGTTGAATGATACAACGGGCACGCCCGTGCCGCTATCGTCTTTACGGGGCAAGTATGTACTGATCGACTTCTGGGCATCGTGGTGCGGTCCCTGCCGGGCCGAAAACCCCAATGTTGTCCGGATGTATAACAAGTTTAAAGACAAAGGTTTTGCCATTTACAGCGTTTCGCTGGATCAGGCGAAAGCCAACTGGACGAAAGCTATCCGGAATGATAACCTCACCTGGACCCACGTGTCGGATCTGAAATTCTGGCAGTCGGCAGCGGCCCAGCAATACGGCGTTCAGGCGATTCCAGCTACGTTTTTGCTCGATAAGGACGGGAAGATCATTGCCAAGAACCTGCGGGGCGATGCCCTGGAACAGAAATTGGAAGAAATTCTGAAAGGTGGGCAATGAGTTGACCGCAAGTCGTTAGTTTTGTGGGGTCAGGTTCTCGAACCTGACCTTTTTGTTTTGGTCAAGTGCCAAACGTATACTTCATCAACCCTGACTCATTCACCAATACAATCATTGACCAATGAAAATCGCTATCGTGGGTTGTGGCAATATGGGTATGGCCTTCGCCAAATCATTTTTGCAGTACGATCTGGTAAAGAAGGAAAATTTACTTCTTATTGAAAAAAGCGCAGACCGTTCTGAAGCGCTCAAAAATGAAAAAGCCGGTGTTGTTGTCGATACAATTGGTCCACACGTTGGCGAAACGGATCTGATTATTTTGTCGGTCAAGCCGCAGGATTTCAACAGTGTTCACGAAGCCCTGCGGGAGGTTGTACAGCCGCACCAGGTGATCCTGTCCATTATGGCCGGTATTCCTATTAACCAGATTCAGGAGAAATTAGGACATCCACTCGTTGTTCGGGCCATGCCCAATACACCCGCTATGCTGGGCATGGGCATCACCGGCTTCACGGCGGCTAAAGAAGTAGATTTAACCAGCCTGCGCCGGGTTGAAAACCTGATAAACGCCACCGGTCGATCTATTTTCCTGGAAGATGAGTCAATGCTCGATGCCGTTACAGCGCTCAGTGGCAGTGGTCCGGCTTATTTTTACTTCGTTGTGAAGGCAATGATCGACGCCGGGAAGCAAATGGGCTTCGACGATTCGGTTTCGGCACTGCTGGTCAAACAAACGATGCTTGGGGCGTACCACCTCATCAACACCGCCGATAAGTCGCTGGACGAACTAATCAAAGCCGTAGCCTCTAAAGGTGGTACCACCGAGGCAGCCCTGCGTGAGTTTGAGAGCGGTGGCCTGGCTGATACGCTCGTAGCGGGTATCAAAGCCGCTCAGGTTCGAGCAACGGAGCTATCGAAAGAGTAATGTAGTAATACCGACCGTCCCGGCCGGTTGTGTTGAGTGTATTGCTCAATGGCACACCCAACCGGGACGGTCGGTATTACAAAAGTTGGCCCTACAAGCCCGTATAGCTAAACGGCGTTATAGATCGTAACTCTCCTTTTACAGCCTCTGACACGTTCAATTCATCAATAAATACACGAATACCATCGGCCGTGATTTTTTGATTTGTGCGCGTCAGGGCTTTCAGGGCTTCATAGGGCTTTGGATATCCTTCACGGCGGAGAATAGTTTGAATTCCCTCTGCAACGACAGCCCAATTATCGTCAAGATCGGCCGAAATAGCCGCCGGGTTCAATTCCAGTTTGTTGAGCCCTTTCAACAGCGATTTAAGGGCAATGACTGAGTGCGCAAACGGAACGCCAATGCTCCGCAATACCGTCGAATCGGTCAGGTCGCGCTGAAGTCGGGAAATGGGAAGTTTACCAGACAGGTGTTCGAACAAGGCATTGGCAATACCAAGGTTTCCTTCCGAATTTTCGAAATCAATGGGGTTCACTTTATGGGGCATCGCCGACGAACCAACCTCCCCTTCTTTCAGCTTCTGCTTGAAATAATTCATGGACACATACGTCCAGATATCGCGGTCGAGGTCGATCAGGATCGTGTTTAACCGCTTGAAGGAGTCAAGCGTAGCGGCCATCATATCGTAATGCTCGATCTGCGTCGTGAACTGGCTACGAACCATCCCGAGGCTCTCGACAAATTTGTCACCAAACTGTTTCCAGTCTTCGCCCGGATAGGCCACGACATGCGCGTTGAAATTGCCCGTTGCACCCCCAAATTTGGCGGTCGTCGGAATGTCGGCCAGTAGGTGTAGCTGCTTCTCAATCCGCTCAACAAACACCAGCAGCTCTTTACCCAGTCGGGTTGGCGAGGCTGGCTGGCCGTGCGTGCGGGCCAGCATGGGTACGTCTTTCCAGGACTCAGCTAACTCCTGCAACCGCATGAACACCTGCCGATATAGCGGAACAATCTCCGTATCGAGCGCATCGCTCAGCAGCAACGGAATGGCGGTATTATTTATATCCTGTGAGGTTAGTCCAAAGTGAACGAACTCCAGGAACGGCTCGACCGGCGAACCCGCCAATTTCTCTTTTATGAAGTATTCTACCGCTTTAACGTCGTGGTTCGTTGTTTTCTCGATTTCCTTGATCCGTAGTGCATCCGTTTCGGTGAACGTTTCATAGATCGCCCGAAGAGCCGGAAACTGAGTTGGGTCAACCCCTTTCAATTGCGGGACCTGCCACTCGCAGAGAGCAATGAAATATTCAATTTCGATCCTGACCCGGTAGTGAATAAGGCCTAGTTCCGAGAAATAAGGTGCCAGCACGTCAACCTGTGACCGATAGCGACCATCGACCGGTGAGATGGCCGTTAATGCAGATAATTCCATGTGTTATGTATGATATAGGATGTAGGATATGGGATGTAGGACGTAGGCCGTAAATCGCACAGTGTAATTGTTGTGCGATCCGCATCATATAGCCTACATTATACATCTTATAGCCTACATCAAAACGGGTTTAGGTATAGACCGATACCCAGCCAGGTGGTTTGCTGCTGCTCGAACTGGCTGTAGGGCCGGAAACCGGAGTAACCTTCCAGCAGGAACGTCAGGTTATTTTGTGTTCGTCCTAACTCAAAGCCAATACCGGCATGAATACCTGGTCTGAAATCGGTTTGCTGCCAGAACTTAATATCGGCACCACCCACCAGCCGGGTGGCTTTAGTCGAAGGCTTTTTATAGAACGCTCCCAGTTGTGCACTCAGTGGCTTACGCTCTTCTGTTTTACGCAGCACAACTCCAAGCCCGCCGTACACTCGCCAGTTATTCACAACCCGACTATAGGTGGCATCCAGCAATTCGTAGTTCACGGAGTTAGGCGACGGAGCCGTTAGTTTGTTCCGATAGATGTAATCATCACCCAGATGAGACGACAGATGATACACCCGGAAACGGTAATTGTGCTCTCCCCGGCGAACATTATAGATGATACTAATTTTGTAATCTGTATTTATAATTCGACGAAGA
Organism: Spirosoma pulveris; assembly: GCF_054781875.1. Classification (NCBI taxonomy): domain Bacteria; kingdom Pseudomonadati; phylum Bacteroidota; class Cytophagia; order Cytophagales; family Cytophagaceae; genus Spirosoma; species Spirosoma pulveris. Next base: position 96,636 of record NZ_BAAGTO010000004.1, on the reverse strand, counting down.
GCTTTATCAGTCACGTCGTCATGAAAAGCCTCAAACTGCGTGAAGGATGCCAAATCAAGTACCCACTCTTCGGCATGACTGGCGTCGGTACTTCGGCGGTAAAATGGTTTGGCGAACCCGAATGCGAACGGCACAATGCTACCCTTGTATTTCTGTCCTTCAGTCCAGTAAAGCGGCAGAAGACTTCCGTACGTTTGTGCTTCGAGCGGGTCCAGTAAGATAGGGTCGAACAAGTGTCCTTTGGGAAGAAACTCCTGCGTTGGCCGGCTAACCGATTCTTCACGGCTACTAACCGGCGCTACAGACGTCGAATCAACCGGACGGGCCTTCCGCTCCCGCTTTACCCGTTCGGGACGGGGTGCCTTCACCGGCTCCGGCACTATGGGCGCGGGCTCGGTTGCAGGCTGGGTTGTGGTCGCAGGCTCGACAACTGGTTCCTTTCTGCGTTTTTCGCGCTTCTCATTTTTGGTCGGCTCCACAGCAGGTGGTGTCGAAGCCGCTGGTTGATCGACGGCGGGCGTTGTTGTTGTTGCAGCGGGGGCGGTTACCGGCTTAGGCGCAGGCGGTTGAACAGGCTCAGGTGCCTTACCTGCTTTTTTGGCCTGCCGCTGGCGTTCTTTCTCGGCCTGTTTTGCTTCGTACTCGCGCTGTTTCTGTGCCCACTCGGCTCTTATCTGGCGCTCACGCTGTACCTCCCTGTCTATTTTCTCCTTTTGTCGTTGTTCAGCAGGAGTTAAGACGCGGGTGGGTGGCGTAACGGGTGTTTGCGCTAAAGCTATTGTTCCTACGTATAAAGTCAGTATAAGAACCGACAGTGTTTTTTTCATAAACTAAAGGCCTGGATAATAGAAAAACAAGTTGCTGAAAACCTTATTACTGTTTAAGGGCAGCATAATGTTTGTAGAAATACGGAATCGTTTCAATTCCCTTATAGAAGTTAAACAGACCGTAACTTTCATTAGGCGAGTGCAGTGCATCGCTATCCAGCCCAAAGCCCATCAGAATAGACTTGATCCCCAGCTCCTGTTCAAAAAGAGCCATGATCGGGATGCTACCGCCCCCTCGGGTCGGAATGGGCTTCTTACCCCAGGCATCTTCGAAGGCTTTGCTGGCGGCTTCAAACTCAACGGAATCGACAGGTGTCACATACGGCATACCGCCATGGTGCGGCTCTACAGTTACAGTAACACCGGGAGGAGCAATGGACAGGAAGTGGTTGGTGAACAGGTCAGTAATTTCGTCCGGCGTCTGATTCGGAACCAGACGCATACTGATTTTGGCCGATGCTTTAGAAGGCAACACTGTTTTGGCACCTTCGCCCGTGTATCCGCCCCAAATTCCGTTCACATCGAGCGTCGGCCGAATAGATGTCCGTTCGTTAGTCGAGTAGCCCGCTTCGCCCATCACATCATTGATACCCAAATCGCGCTTGTACTCATCCAAGTCGAAAGGAGCCTTGGCAAGCTCAGCCCGTTCTTCATCGCTCAGATCGGCCACGTTATCGTAAAAACCCGGAATGGTGATACGGCCTTTTTCGTCGTGCAGGGAGGCAATCATCTCGCACAATACATTAATTGGGTTGGCAACTCCGCCCCCATACACCCCCGAATGCAAATCGCGGTTAGCACCCGTTACATGCACTTCCACATACGATAAACCACGCAATCCTGTTTCCAGAGACGGGGTTTCGTTTGAGATAATGCTTGTATCGGAGACCAGGATCACATCGGCCTTCAGCATCTCTTTATGTTCGGCAACGAAGATGCCGAGGTGGTCGGAGCCGACTTCTTCTTCTCCCTCAATCATCACTTTTACGTTGCACGGCAAACCATCCGTAGCGACCATGGCTTCAATGGCTTTGATGTGCATGTAAAACTGACCTTTGTCGTCGCAGGCACCCCGGGCGTAAATCCGTTCGTTACGAATGGTTGGTTCAAACGGAGGAGTATGCCATAACTCGTACGGATCGGCGGGTTGTACGTCGTAATGACCATACACCAGTACCGTTGGCTTTGCCGGATCAACGAGTTTTTCGGCATAGACAATCGGATGACCCGGCGTTTCGAACAGCCGGGCGTTGTCCAGACCAGCCGCTTCCAGCTTATCTTTTACAAACTCGGCGGCACGACGAACATCGCCTTTGAAGTTTGAATCGGCCGAAACCGATGGAATGCGCAATAACTCCAGCAGTTCATCTAAAAACCGCTGTTTATTTGTTTCCAGGTAAGTAGTCATTATCGAATAGCATTGCACCATTAAAAATTCACCCCGAAGTTACGCACTTTTTGCGCAACGTCGGGGCGTTGATTTGTTCAAGCATCAGGCTTCGGTTCTACCTCATCCTTCGGTTTTATCTTTTTTTTCGCAAACGAATCAGAACGGTGCGGTTTTCCTGGCCCCGAATCAACCGGGCGATGTTTTTTTGGTGCGTCAGCACAACAAGCAGGAAAACGACAAAGCCGAAAACGATTAACAGCGGGCTTTCCTTCTCACCAAAAATTTGCAGTAACAGCAGGACCGGGAAAGCCAGAGCGGCCAGAATTGATCCCAGCGAGACGTATTGCGAAGCAATAACGACCAGTAGAAAAATCCCGATGCAGACGGCGGCCATTTCGGGGTGTGTTGCCAGTACCAGACCGAGTAAGGTTGCGACGCCTTTGCCCCCCTTGAATCCAGCAAAAACCGGGTACAAATGCCCCATAACAGCCACGAGACCGAACACGATTTTGAAGGTCATGATTTCATTCTCTGTGATGACATCGGCATACCAGAGTAAGGTCGACAGGATAGCCGCCGTATACCCTTTAAGCACATCGACCAGCATAACGATCGTACCAGCGCGTTTGCCCAATACCCGAAATGTATTGGTCGCTCCGGCATTTCCACTGCCGTACTGCCGAATGTCAAGACCGAAAAAGCCCTGACCGTACCAAACAGCCGTTGGAATTGAGCCTAACAGGTAAGCTACGACTACCGTAATGCTAATGAGAAGGATATTCATCAACAGAAATGAGTTATTACTGAACAAAAGGAATGATCAACTTTATTAATCATTCCTCGAATAAAGGGTGTAACCCCAAAATTAAGGTATTGTTACTAAACGATCAACCATTGTAACCTATGAAACAACTATACTATTAATTAACCTTTTGAACGGTCCTATTTGCCTCCTACGACAACTTCCTGCAAATCGCCGGAAGCAAGGTATCGACTAGCGGTCTCCATAACATCGGCCGGAGTAACTTGTCTGATTTTCTGAATATAAGTTGTCAGGAAATCGGCGGGCATTCCATCGAGTAAGATCACCTTGTATCGGTCAGCGATTTCAAAGGGTGTATTCAGCGACCCCACAAATTCACCGGCCATGTAATTCTGTACCGTTTCCAGCTCATCCGTCGAGACGGGTTCGGTTTGCAACGTCTTTATTTCCTTTCTAATCTCATCCAGGGTCTGCTGGGTGTTTTCCTTATTGACATCCGTTCCGATCAGGAAATACCCATCCTGTCGGAAGGACGGCATATTTGATGAGATCCCATAGGTAAAGCCTTTTTCTTCCCGAATATTCTTCATAAGCCGGGAGCCAAAATAGCCGCCTAAAATCTCATTCGTGACGAGCATCTTGAAAAAATCAGGATGCGATCGGGTAAATAATCGCCGACCCACCCGAATTGATGACTGAACGCTGTCAGGCTTATCTGCCAATACGGGCACCCCATCGTCGACGTGTGCATTACCGTCAAAAGTCGGACTTACGTCAGTACGAAGCGGCAGCTGACCCAACTCGCGGTTAATCGATAACACTTCATTTTCGGAAGCATGACCAGCCATTACTATCTGAAATGGACGCTCATTGATAACCCGGCTAAAGAATTCGACGACATCCTGCCGGGTGAGTTTTTCAACATTTTCCGGCCGTTGACTACGACCATACGGGTGGTCGGCACCAAATAATTTTTCCCGAAACAGAACGCCGGCCAGGTAGGCATTCTTCTCGTAGTTGACCCGCAGGTTCTGGAGCGTAATATTCCGAAGATCATCCAGCTCTTTCTGCGGAAAGGTTGCTTCGGTAAGCATTTCCCGAAGCACAGACAGCACATCGGGCAAAAATTTGGTGAGGCAATAAATAACAATACTGGCCCGGTCAGGGCCACTGTTGAGTTCCAGAAAGGCGCCGTATCGGTCAATGTATTCACTAAGCTGGGCCGACGTGCGGGTGGTTGTCCCTTCGGCTAGCATCTTCATAGCAAAGAAGGCACTTCCCGGCACCTGTTCATACCAGGTACCCGCATTAAATACGCACTCCAGGCGCAAAACTGGCTGTTGAGCCACCGAGATCAGGTGTAAAGGAATCCCGTTGTCCAGTCGATGCGACTGTACTGCTGGCAGGCGTATTTCCTGGATAGCCTGAAAACCGGGTGATTGTGTACGGTCGAGCGTCATGTTTGTATATGTACGAAAGAGTGAAAGAGCGAAAAAGCCATCCGGCTCACTTCGCTCTTTCACTCTTTCGTTTGTTTACGCTTACTAATTAATTTGAGTCATCCGACAAGGCTTCATCATCGCCAACCCGGTTGCCTTTGTTGAAATTGAACAGCAGAGAAATCCGGAACGTTTCAGATAATGGGCTTCCCTGTTTTACGGGCAGCAAGTACGAGAAATCGACTCCAAAACGATCCTGTAGTCGTAAGCCAATACCAGTTGTTACGTATTTACGACCACCTTTGGCGTTCGACTCGTTAAAATATCCCACTCGAGCCGCAAACTGGTCGTTATACCAATACTCGACACCGGTCGAAATGGTTATTTCTTTCAGTTCCTCGCTAAAACCGCCGGGCGCATCGGCAAACGAGCCAAAGACAGAACTAAAGTAGTTCTTATTGGCATTGACGTTTGTTTGTACACCGTTAATAACCTGGATATCAGGCGTAGGAACCATGAGCTTATTGGCATCCAGTACAAAGTTAAACTTGTTGTATTGGTCTGAAAACAGCGTAAATCGGGTACCCAACCGCAAATTGGTCGGGATAAAATAACTCTGGGTACCACCATAATTGATCCGGCCACCAAGGTTGGAAATCATACCACCAAAGGCCCAGCCAATTCCCTTACCCGTTGCGTTATCACGAAACTCATTCTGATAATAGGCACTAATGTCTGCCGCAGCAGTTGAACCTGGTTTCAATCCGGCATTCGCGCTTCCCGCAGCCAAGTTGGAGCTTAGGTATTTTAAATCAACAGCAAGCGAAAAATTTTGCGAAAGCCGCTGGGCGAAGGTGGCTGTTACTGCATACTCACGCGAGTTGAACGATCCGGCAGCTACGCCACTGGCGGTTGTAAAATCAACCGTTCCCAAGTCGAAATACATGAGTGAGCCGCCCACCACCGAGTTCTTACCTACTTTAGAGTAGCCACTTAGGTAAGTATAATACATGTCACCAATCAGGTTGCGCAGCCAGGGTGTGTAGGAGATGGAGGCTCCTTTGTCCTGCTTGGCAAATACCAGTTTCGAGGGATTCCAGAAAATAGCATTCGCATCAGCCTCTCCCAGCGCTACACCCGCTTCACCCAACGCACCAGAACGGGCATCTGGTGTGAAATTTAAGAAAGGAACCGATGAGGTGGGGATATTTTGCTGCGCGCCATTAAGCGTCGTTATTTGAGATTGAGCAGAGACGACAAACGAAAGAAAACTACATGCGCCGAGAAGAACACGGAAAAAATTGCGCTTCATATAATGAGAGTTGGTCAACGACAGCAACTGATGATAGTATAATAGCAGCCCTGTGCGGTCAAAATTACAATGAAAGGTTGGATTACAAAAAGTGAGATGCTGTTAAGTATGCGAAATCATTTAGTTAATAGTATACGACATGTTTTTATAGCCTCTGAGCCATCCGTTGCAGAACGCACCTGAAACTGAACAAAATACGTACCATTTGGTAATGGTTGCCCCGATTGACTGGTGCCCGTCCAGACGCCGACATCCAGCGCAGCGGCACAATCGGTACACTGCCCTGACTGTTGATTGAGTAAATGTCCATTAAGATTATATACTGTCGATGTCCAGTCTAGTGGCTCACCTGATCGATTCAATTCGGCTACGAATGTTGTCTGGACACTTACTGGGTTTGGACTTGCCCGTAGTGATTGTACTTCCAGACCTGGGCGCTTCGAAACTAATAAGCTCAACGCACCCTCCGCTGAATTATTGTTGATGTCCCAAGCTTTGACCCGAATTGTATATGTGCCGGGTGCAACATCACGGAAGGTATACAGAACATCACCTTGGCGTCCGTCAGCTCCATTAGCAATGTAATTTTCGTTTAAAATAACCGCTGGCTGGTCGTTTAGCTGGGCAGTGAGTTCGTGGCCCAGGCCGGTACGGGAAATATTGATGCCTTTGTTGTCAGCCAGACCAATCCGCAGCGTTACGTCAGGGCCAGCCACCCGCATCCGTTCTCCTTCTTTGCTGGCTCCCACAGCAGAGAGCGTTACTGTGGGAGGCTCATTATCAAGGGTATCCGTACCAGCACTCCCCCCTATCAGTAAACTTTCGTAACTGCCCAACGCATCAAGGGTACTATCCGATTGTATAGCATATAAATAGAGTTTTCCTGCCCCAACCGTATAGTCAATATCTTTAGGCATCGTAAACTTCGCCGTGAATTTCCCCTGCAGCACTGGTACCTGCCCCGCAAAAATTGGATTCGCAAACACCTGATAAGTCATCTTCGGACTGCCGGCTTCCAAACCTAAGGTCGTTCGTTTTACGGCTTTGTCGTACAGAGCCAGCCGGAGTACTCCCGAAAAATTTGATAGCCGCTGGGTCTGCTGCCGGATTTCGCCCGACAACTGAACTGTCTGCAAAGCCTTTAGCGTGTCTGCCTGGCCAGCGGCTACTGGCCTACCGTTCACCTGCGTTAGCACGGCCTGCGCCGTTGGATAGGCTAACTGCAGGGATGGATCGCCCAGAAGTGCGAAGTTTCGGTTAACCGGACCGCTTAAGCTGTTGTTCTTGGTACTTCGCATAACATCGCCTAAACGAGGCATCTGGCCATTGACGGGCTTAAAAACAGCATCATAAAAAGCTTGGTTGAGCAGCAGATTTGTATTGGCATATACGGGCCGGGTAGTCGTCAAAAGCCCAATTGCGCCACCTGTCCGGCTCAGTAAGGTTAATTCTGCACCAGAACTTACGCTCGGGTCGTCATAACGTCCGAACTGACAGGTAGCTGTCACAAACAAGGGCAGGCGTTTGTTTTTCCAGGAAAGTATGTCCTGGAGCGTAACGATCTGTTCATCGGCCAGGCCCAGAATCCCACCATGACCACTGTAGTTGATGATAAGCTGGCCATCGGCAATTCCCTGATTTATCAATTTATTGACCGCAGGCACCTTCTGCCCGGTGCTGGTATTTTCCTGCGGATAATCGTCCAGAAACACCCGCTGTGGCCGGTAAGCCGGGGCGGTTTTCTCAACGCTGCGAGCCATCTGATCGGCATCCTGCTGATGAATATTATAGTCACCATCATCGGCTATCAGCATCAGACGGGTTTGCCAGTCGCCGGTAAGTGACGGGTCAGAACTGTATCGAATCAACTTATCGACTACCGTACGAGCTTCCTCTGCGGATTTCGCCGGGAGTCGGCCTACCCCAATGTCCATGTTATAATCACCATTCTGATTTTCGGGCCATTCTCCTTCATTTTTGTCCATGAACCCATAATAATCGTCTGACGAATAACTCAGTACGGGATGTAATGACTCCCGGCTTTCGTAAACGGGCACCATGTTAGCCAGTTGAGCCGGACTCACTGAGCCGCCTATATTTCGATAATTGAATGTGGCATCGCCAAAGAGCAACACATACCGAAGGTTAGTTGGCTGCTGTTGATAAAAGTACCGCACCATATCCCGAATCGCCGTCGGATCTGGCTGGCCCGAGCCAAATTCATTGAAGGTTTGCTGAGTTGTAACGACCAGCACAGAAAGTTTGTCATGATCGCGCCGGAACTGGGCCAGTCGGTCGGCCTGGTCACGCCAGGCCGCCGGGGTCACGATCAGCAGATTGGGGACGGGCTGCGCCTGTATATTTTGATTGGCAATTCCTTGCAAGGATGCAGGAGACAGCACCTGGGCATCGGTAAATAAAAAATAATCGCTGACTTTAGCCCACATCCAGCCTGCTTCCTGGGCTGCCGATAACACATAGGCCTGTGAAACAGGCATCAGCGGATTCGTCACATCCCAAACGCGCAGATTAGTTGTTGCCTGCCGAACCGCATATTGACCCGCCGTCAAGCGACGAACCCAGGTTGGCTTATCATACTGCCGAAGTTCGCGCCGGGTTTGTAAGGCCAGGAAGTTTAAATAGCCCTGTGCCGAATACTGCGCATTTTTACGGAATGTCAGTGCCAGCCGAATTGAATTAACGGCGGTTGTCAGCCTGGCCAGAAATGTGTCGGTTCGGGCAACGCCCTGATAATCATATTCGTAACCCGAAATAGTGGACATGGGCATCGTTCCAACTAACTGATCGTTGAGTTGAAGCCTGAACTGCGTGGCCGAAGGTGCTCCAGCAACGGCCGAAGCGGTTAACCGAACGGGGGTATTGGCCAGCAGCCCCGGAACATCAAACGAAACAGTCTTCGTCGTATCTAAGGTTAAGTAATCGGCCAGCCACTCCCGGCCTGAACGTACGGCAGGTACTTTAAGTAAGTCCTGTTCGTAAAATTGATAATCCTCAAACGTCGTAACAGTCGGAGTAGCCGACACACTGCCCGATGGCCGCTCAGCCATACGCAGACCCGCCGTATCGCCAATGGTTAAGAAATAGAAGGTTGTATCGGAATAGGCATTGAGCTGGTGTACAAACCGGTGGGTTGTTGAATCGTAACGGATAACGTGCGGGCTTTGCCCAAAAAACAAAAGAGCGTCCGTTGCGTCAAACCGACCATCTGCTCCACCCTGTACCTGAATGGCATTTTCGATTAAATCGGCTGGACGTGGGCTGGCGTTGGCCTGAGGCAACATAGCACCGCCGTTTCCGTATAGCCGCAACCGGCGGGGATCAGCACTGGTAAAAGCGGGGTTGAGCTGCGCTAATTGAGATTGGCTGAGTCGGTAAACGCCGGATTGGGTGACACCTATTTTAACCCACGTACCTGTTTTCAAAACAGATTGCGCCAGTGTTTGTGACTGACAGATAAACAGGAAACAATGGACGCAGAGAACCACAGTCAGTTTTACCCAAACACAGTGTTTTGGCTGTCCAGTAAGTCTACTTGTCCATCCCGGCTTTCTCATTATTCTTTCATTTCCACCCACGCATGAGCCAGTATGGCATATGACCTCCCCGACGACATCTCTTTACAAACGACGCGTGTTCGTCGAAGCGTACCCCGTAAGTACGTCTTTTTGCCAAACGCGAATAACTTCCCTTCGGGTACATGACTAAGGAGTATTTTATGCTCCGTTGCAGCAGCTACCTCTAGGACATCCAGCTGGCGCAGCGCCATCATCAGAGCCGGGTTTGCATAGGTACTGGCAGCTGGTTTTGACATATACTGCCGAAGCGGTTCCAAGATTTCCTTCGGAAAAACGGCATCGGTCATAATTGGCTGCATCAGTTGCTGAAAAGCCGTTTGCCAAGCTTTACCGTGTGGCTGAGTCCGTCGTTTATACTGGCTGTTCACCGCAGCGTGGGCTACTTCATGAACGTAGGTGATCAGAAACGCATAGGGATTCAGGTTGACATTGACTGTAATCTGAGTTTGGTTATGGGGAAGCACCCGAAAATCTCCTAGGCGTGTACGCCGGGGCCTGACAACCCGAAAAGTAAACTTGTACTGTTGCCACAGCTGATAACAATAAGTAGCAGCGGTTGGTGGGAAATACGTGTTGAAGGAATCCGTCAAGGTATAAAAAACAAAAAAGCCCTATAAAAATAAGGCTTTTTTGTAAATCGTAAAGAAGAAGAACGAATTACTTCGCGCTGTCTGCAGGAGCAGCAGCCGAATCAGCCGACATCGTCGAAGCTGAATCCGTCATCGTCGTTGTGTCGGTTGACATAACAGCGGTCGAATCGGTCGTGGTTTCTTCAGTCTTTGGTTTGCTCTGGCAAGCGGCAAATGTCAGCATGCTGCCAACGAACAATAAGGCGAATACTTTTTTCATTACCTTCAGTGATTGTTTTAGGTTTTCGATTGCAAATATAGTTTTTTCCTGAGTAATCCAATAGTGAGTGCAATTAAATGCTATAAGACAATGATCTCTATAGAAATAGTACTATATAGAATTGTCTTTATAGAAGATAAGACTTCCTATTGAAAGACCTTTTTTTTACTACTTAGACGAGCGAGATAGTATTCTATTATACATTCCGGTGCTTCGGAATGTAAGCAATTTGTGTCCAAAGTAATTCGCTAGAAAGCTGAATCCCATTCCAACAACGTGAGACCCTTTTTCCCGCCAAAATGTACTTATGTTCGGAAAGAGTGGATTGGCAATCCATTCCAGAGTAGCTACGGACATACCTACCTGAACAACCCAGGCAACCAGAGCGATGATCCCAAATTTTATCAGTTCCCGACCTGTATTTCCCGTCTGCTTAGCCGAGAAGGCAAAAATTTTGGTCGGCACAAAACTCACAATTGTAGCGGTCAAGTAACCAAGAAATACACTGGCTGAGTAGTCGAACGACTTGCGGTATAAGATCTGGCTGAAAAAATTGACAGATGCACCAAACACAGCCGTCAAAAAAAACGAGAGGAACATCTTGTTTTTTGGCGCTTTCAGCGGATTGATACGGCTCTCGCGGGCTACTTTACTTGACAAAAGTAATCGGTTTATCTTGTTACAAATTTGGGTTACTACTCTAAAATTACAAACTCGATAGCCAACCTGTATGTAAAGTTAGGATATGGCCTGTACAATCATTTATCAGAATAGTCCCTGTAACAAACCGGGAGCAACGCCCAGTCCCAATGTCAGGATAGTGGCCGCTACCAATACGTATTTGTAGAAAGGTGCTACCCGAATAGGTTCAGTTGCACCGTCGCGGAAATACATGGCAATAATGACCCGGAAGTAGTAGTAAATACCAACTGCCGACATCAGTACAGCAACGACGAGCAACCAGATTTGGCCCCGCTCAACGGCCGTCGAGAACATGTAAAACTTACCCCAGAATCCAGCTGTCAGCGGGATGCCAGCCAGCGACAGCATAGAAACCGTCATGGCGAAACCTAGTAGAGGATTCTGACGAGCCAGACCATTGAACGTATCGAAACTCTCGGTCGAGACACCTTCTTTCGAGATCGTTTGTGTACTCTTTTGTTGAGCCACCAGCAGCAACACGCCAAACGCCGAGATCGTAGCTACGGAATAAGCCAGTGAATAGAAAACGATAGCCTGCTTCGTTTGTGCGCCAAGTGCAGCCAGACCGATCAACAGATATCCGGCATGTGATATGCTGGAGTAAGCCATCATACGCTTAAAGCTATTCTGATAAACGGCGGTCAGATTGCCAATAATGAGGGTAACGGCGGTAATAATGGCCAAAATTGTCCACCAGAAATTGTATACGCCACCAAACGAAACCGACAGCAACCGGAATAATGCAGCAAAGCCAGCCGTTTTCACTACGGTAGACATAAAGGCCGTGAAAATCGTAGGGGCACCATCATACACATCGGGCGTCCAGAAATGGAAAGGCGCGGCAGACACTTTAAACAGTAAGCCGATGAGCAGTAGCAGCAGTCCAACGTAAAGCAATAACGAAAGTCCCTGCTGGTTAGCCGCGTAGCCGCCAATACCCGCCAGAGTGAACGAGCCGGTAGCACCGTAGAGGAGCGCCATGCCAAACAGCATAATTCCCGTAGTAAAGGCCCCCATCAGGAAGTACTTCAGAGCCGCTTCATTCGAACGTAAGTTCCGTTTGTCGCTACCGGTCAGTACATACATAGCTACAGACAGAATTTCAACACCAACGAACAGCATAATCAGATTCTCGAAAGCAATCATCATTACGGCCCCAACCAGCGAGAACAAAATGATGCCGTAGTACTCGGCGGGCTGTGCTTCATCGTTTTCGATAAAACTACCCAACAAGGCCACAACCAGGAAGGCAGAGCCTAATACAATGGCAATAAAGACCATAGCCAGGTTATTAACCCGGAGCATGTCGTTGAAATACAGGTAGGTTGTGTTCCAGTCGAGGAAATTAACTGCCAGGGTGACCAGCAGAAAGAACAAGGTTGCAGGCAGCAAAATCGCCTTCGACTTCATAAAGCCAAGAAACAACAGCGCTATGCCAAAAACCGATAATAGAACGATGGGAAGCATAAATTTTACGGTTTATGAGTTACGATTTATGGTTCATAGTCGGTCATTGAAACGACCGGAACCAGGCACCGTAGACTTTTTTATTTCATTGACACAGCCGTTGTACCGATGTACTTCATCAGGTTTGCCACGGCGGGTTCGGTTACTTTGAGGAATGTATGCGGGTAAACACCAATCCAGAAGACCATCACGACCAGCGGAATAAATACCCAGCTCTCGGAGGTGGTCAGATCGGTAAAGGATTCGGTACGGGATGTAGTGGGGCCAAACATACTTTTCTTGAACATCCGCAGCATATAAACAGCGCCGAAAATAATGGTGAAGCCAGCCGCCAGGCCCAGATAGTGGTTAAAGGTATAAACACCATGCAGTAGCAGAAACTCGCCCACAAACCCGTTGGTGAGTGGCAGAGCAACGCTTCCCAGCAGCATAATCATGAAATAGACCGTGAGCTTAGGCGTCGACTGGGTGATGCCGCCCAACTGATCGAGTTGACGCGTGCTGGTGCGGGAGAATATAACATCGGCAACGAAAAACATACCTACTACATTAATACCGTGGGCCAGCATTTGAATAAGCGCCCCCTGCATACCGGTTTCGGTTTGCGAGAAAACTCCGGCCGCCATCAGTCCAACGTGTGAAAATGAAGAATAAGCGATCAGACGCTTCATGTCGCGCTGCCGAATAGCAATGATCGCGCCGTAAACAATACCGATAACGGATAGAATAATGGCCGTTTTACCCCAGGTCTCCACTCCCAGCGGAACGATGGGCAGAATGAATCGGATCAAACCGTATACGCCCATTTTCAGCATAATCCCAGCCAGCAGCATGGTAGCCGGTGTCGGCGATTCGACGTAAGTGTCGGGTTGCCAGGTGTGAAATGGAAACACCGGCATTTTAATGGCGAAGGCAATGAAGAACGCCCAGAAAAGCCAGTTTTCGGCTTGGGGAGTCAGGTTGAGCTTGTAAAAATCAGCAATTGCTGACGAGTGGGCGGCTGCCGCCGTTGGGGGCGTCTGGTAATAGAGATACACCAGCGCGATCAGCATGAACAAGCTGCCGAAAATGGTGTATACGAAGAATTTGAACGTAACCGGAATCCGGTTATCTCCTCCCCACATAGCTGCCAGGAAGTAAATCGGAATCAGGGCTGCCTCAAAGAAGAGGTAAAACAGGAATCCATCGCGGGCCGTGAACACACCCATCAGCGCAGCCTGCATAAACAGCATCAGCGCATAAAAGGTAGCGGGTTGTTTATACGTCCGATCGAAGGTCGACAGAACAATGAACGGAACCAGCAATCCCGTCAGTAAAACCAGCAACACGCTGATACCGTCGATTCCAGCGCTCAACCGGATACCCAGCGAGCCGATCCACGGATAGTCGAAGGCAAACTGCGAGCTGGCATCGGGCGTAAAGCTAAAAAACGCATAACCAGCGCAGGCGAATTCGACCAGTGCAGCCAGTAAAGCGGCCTGCTTCGCTCGTTCGCCCCCAAAAAAGAAAATCAGGCTAGCAGCTACGGCCGGGAAAAGAATCAGGAATAAAGTAAGCATATAATCGATTTACGATATACGATGGACGAATGACGTTAAGTACGCCAACGATCTGCATTATAAGCGAATAAAGAACCGAAGGGCAAAAATGACGACTATACTCACGACCATGGCCAGCACGTAAAAGCCGATGGAACCGCTTTGCAGTAATCGTAATTGGGCCGAAATTTTCTGAACAATCCAGGCCACGCCGTTGACAATGCCATCGACGAGCCCTTCGCCGAAGCTATAGAAGGTATCGCCAAGCCCGCGAATTGGCCGGACAATAATGGTTTCGTACAGCTCATCAACGTAGTACTTATTATAGATAACCTGTTCAGGCAACGACCGCTCCGCCGATTCGGGTGCCGGTACGGCCTGACGGCTGATGTACATGACATAGGCAATAATGAGCGCCAGCAAAGCCACCCCGGCCGAAACGGCCATGAGTATGTACTCGGTGCTGTGTTCGATGGTCGATTCAGCGAATGCTTCGGGGCTTACCTGCTTCGAGCCTTCGAAAATAGGGGCCATGAAGCCGCTTAGCCAGCCGCCACCGGGTAAGTTCAGGCCACCACCAATAATGGAGAGAATCGCCAGCACGACCAACGGTGCCGTCATGGTAGCTGGCGACTCGTGCAGGTGGTGCCGCTGCTCTTCCGTTCCGCGGAACTCGCCGAAGAAAGTCAGGAACAATAACCGGAACATATAGAAAGAGGTCAGGCCGGAACCCAGAACACCCAGTCCCCACAGCAATTTGTTATGTTCGAATACATGCGCCAGGATCTCATCTTTCGAGAAGAAACCGGCAAAAGGAGGAAGACCCGAAATGGCAATAGTACCAATCAGGAACGTAATAAAGGTAACGGGCAGGGCTTTGCGCAAACCACCCATTTTACGAATGTCCTGCTCGTCGGACATGGCGTGAATGACGCTACCGGCTCCGAGGAACAACAACGCTTTGAAGAAGGCGTGGGTAATAACGTGGAACATGCCCGCGGTATAAGCCGTGGCGCTCAAACCCAGGAACATATAGCCCAGCTGCGAAACAGTCGAGTAAGCCAGTACTTTCTTAATATCATTTTGCAGCAGGCCGATTGAAGCAGCCAGCAGCGCGGTAACGATGGCAATACCACCAATGATTTCGAGCGTCAGCGGAGACAGTGTATATAATACGTTCGAACGGACAACCATATAGATGCCGGCCGTTACCATGGTTGCTGCGTGAATCAGGGCTGACACGGGCGTTGGACCAGCCATCGCATCGGGCAGCCAGGTATAGAGCGGCACCTGCGCCGATTTACCCATGGCACCTACAAACAGGAGCAGCGTAATGGCCAGAATCGTTTTGTCGCCAACCGCCAGACTGGTTGCCTGCTTAAAAATATCGACGTATTCAACCGTGCCGAACGTATTGATGAGCATGAATATGCCCAATAAAAAACCCAAATCGCCAATTCGGTTCATAACGAAGGCTTTTCGGGCGGCATTATTGTAACTGATGTTTTTGTTCCAGAAGCCGATCAGCAGGTAAGAGCAAAGTCCCACACCTTCCCAGCCAATGAACATAATGACGTAGTTTGATCCCATCACCAGCAGCAACATAAAGAAAATGAAGAGGTTCAGGAAAGCCATGAACTTACCAAACCCATCATCGTGGCTCATGTAGCCAATGCTATACAGGTGAATTAGTGAACCAACACCCGTTACCACCAGCAACATCAGCAACGATAGCTGATCGATCTGGAACGAGAAGTTGATGTGTAAATCGCCTACGCTGATCCAGTCAAAAAGGGTAGCGATCTGCGGGCCAGCATTAGCGGACAGATTGGCGTTTCCCAGAAATGCCCCGAATAAATAGGCGGAAGTCAGGAAAGATGCCAGAACGGCAACAGTTGATATGGCCCCGGCTAAACCTTTTGGCACCCGACGAAAGCCCAGGCCATTGATCAAAAAGCCAATAAGCGGGAAGAGCGGAATTAACGCACAGAGTAATTCTATTTTCATTTTTTTAGTCTGTAAGTTAGTAAGTCAACAAGTTGGTGAGTAGCCGACTGCACCAGCGATCCAGTGCGTATCTATATAATGCATCAGCTACCAACTAACTGACTGACCTACTGACTAAATATTACCATTTCAGTTTATTGAGCAATCCTACGTCGATGGAGCGGGTATTGCGGTAGATCATGACAATAATAGCCAGCCCAACCGATACTTCGGCAGCGGCAACAGCCATAATGAAAAAGACGAATACCTGTCCAGCCGAATCAGAACGATACGATGAAAATGCGATTAATAACAAATTGACCGCATTGAGCATGAGCTCGATGGACATGAAGATGATGATAGCGTTTCGCCGGGTCAGTACACCAATGATGCCGATGACGAACAGTGAGGTACTGAGAATCAGGTAGTACGTGAGCGGTATTTGCTGAATGACTTCCGGAATGAGGACGTCCTGCGTGGGTTGCATGGCTTGCCGGTTAATACAAAGTTCCGCAAAGGTAAAGATTATTCGGAATTGCGGTAACGGTGTTTTACGTTCCTGACGAGAATACGTTAAACATAAAGGATATAAACAGCGCTTTCAGACGGGATTAAGGGTACTTACAAATACCTAAATCCCGTCTATTAAATCGCCGGACCCATTATTTTCCGTTACTGAACATGCGAAGGCGGATTTCCGTCAACCGGCGTTTTGTATCGAGCGGAAAATCGCCTTTGAGTATCCAGTCGTAGAAAGAAGGCTCTTTCTTCAATACCTCCAGTATGGGCGCACCTTTGTGTTTTCCGAAATTAAATACTTCCTCGCCCTTTTCATTAAGCACCATGCGACCGGCCAGGTCGATGTTTTTATTAGCGGTGAGGCTATGAAGCATATCGATATCATTTTCGAATACCACATCGGCTCCGCTGTCCGATTTTGCCACCATACCCATGTACCGCTGTACCTGCGCATCCAGCACCTCGAGGGTAGCAATGGTATCGGCCTCGGCACCATGCGCACCAATCAGCTCCTTGTTGCAGTAAAATCTATAAGCAGCCGACAGATTCCGCGGCTCCATAAGGTGAAAAATCCGCTGGGCATCGACCATCCGACGGTTCTTCATGTCGAAGTCTACGTTGGCCCGTAAAAACTCTTCAACCAGCAGCGGTACATCGAATCGGTTACAGTTGAAACCTGCCAGATCGCACCCATCCAGAAACTGAGCCAGCGTTCGGGCAACGGTCTTGAATGGAGGAGCATCCTGAACATCGTCGTCATAAATTCCGTGAATCAGGCTTGACTCCAGCGGAATGGGCATCCCCGGATGAACACGCTGGTTTTTAGTGATCACCTCACCTCCCGGCAACGCCTTGATGATGCAGATGTCAATGATCCGGTCTTTGGCAATGTTGATGCCCGTCGTTTCGAGGTCGAAAAAAGCGAGTGGCTTTCTGAGTACAAGTTGATGCGTCATAATCAAACCGAAATTTCGTGCGGTTCGATAACAAAGGTAAACAGGTTTCAGTGGAATCAGGCTTTTTTAAGCTCGTCAACCCACTTTACTCCGTTCCGGACAGCTTCTACCGATGGCATTCTGCCTGCCTGCATCAACTCCCGGATAGCAATAATGTCCTGATCGCGTTTGAGACCGGCTACGGCTTTAATCTGCTGGTCTTGAACGTAGAAAGCCAGAAACGATTCGTCGGTTTCGGGGTTTCCGTCATATAGTATATCGTCAACCTGTGTGGTGTGCCCAACATAATTGATCCGTTTCCCCTGCTGGTTCGTCCAGAAGAAGGGGACCATCTCATAGGGGGTTTCTTTCCCCGCCATATTCAACCCGGCCACGTGTCCCTGCTGACCGGCCACTTTCCAGTGTTCAATGCGCTGTGTTCCGTCCGTCGTCGGGTAATGGACAATGTCCCCCGCAGCATATAAGCCGTCCGTTATTTTCAGATACTCATCGGTCCGCACTCCTCCATCTTTCTCGGTGGCAATGTCTTTTATAAAGTCCGTTTGGGGTTTGACGCCCGCTCCGATCAGTACAAAATCGGCGGGAAGGCGCTCGCCATTGTCGAGAACCACTGCACTAACGGTGGCCTCCCCTTCCAGATGGTCCAATCTACGACCCAGATGAAACCGAATGCCCGCTGCCTCATGCCACCCCTGAATGACCCGGCCAATTCGGGCACCCAAAATTTTCTCAAAAGGGGTCGTTTCCGGACCAACAACATCCACTTCGCTACCAAGCTTGTGTAAGCTCATGGCACCTTCCAGGCCAATGAACGAACTACCCACAATAACGACCCGCTTCCCTTGTTTTCCCAGGTCGCGCAGAGTCTGGCTATCATGTAGGCTCCGCAGCGTATATACACCCTTGAGGGCAGTATCGACAGCTGGTAATTTATTGGGTTTCCCACCCGAACACAAAAGCGCCTTGTTATAGACAACTGTTTCGCCGGATGCGAGTTCGATTTGTTTCGTTTGCGGGTTGAGTCCTGTTACTGATTGATTTGTCCGAACCTCAATACCATAACTTTGGTAAAATTCCTCCGGGCGGAGTGCCATCCATTCGTCGGGTGCTTCGCCCTGTAAATAATCCTTTGAGCAGTTTGGCCGGTCATACGGTGGTTCTCCACTGGCAGTCAGCATAACGATTTTACCACTGAATCCCCCTTCGCGCAGGCCCTCGGCGGCAAACGCACCCGCTCCGCCACTGCCCACAATTACATAGGTTTCGGGATTGGCGGTATCTGGAGTGGTCATTGGGTTTTCCAGACTCTCTTTGTCTGTGGTTAGTCGGACAAACACCTGATCCCCTTCAATGCGTACCTCGTGCGTGGGCAACCCATTCAGCGCCGGTGCTTCGAGCCGATGGCCATCCCTGATGTCGAAGCAGGCGTTGTGCCACGGACAAACCAGCCGATGTCCGTTCAGCAATCCCTTCGCTAAGGGGCCCTGATAATGGGAACATTTCGGGTGAAGGGCATAGAACTGTCCATCGGCGCGGGCCAGTAGCACGTCGGTATCACCCACACGCACTTCTTTCAGATCGCCATCGGCCAGGTCATCAATATGGCATACAGGGGCTTCGGTATAGTCGGCTATCATGGCAGGTTATGTTTGTCCTATAAACCGCCGTATTCACTAATTTGATTTGACCCAACGCGAAAACTACGGTTATTACCTAATTTTGACCGCTAAATCGACGATTCCGCCGACCTATACCATCATGAAAGTAGCAGGATTCACCTTCATTAGAAATGCCATTCACTATGATTACCCAATCGTTGAAGCCATCACCTCCATTCTACCGCTTTGCGACGAATTCGTGGTGGCCGTTGGTAATTCGGAGGATGATACCCTGGCGTTGATCCGAAATATCCCTTCCGATAAAATCAGAATTATTGAAACGGTTTGGGATGATAGTTTACGGGAAGGCGGAAAAGTACTGGCTCAGGAAACCGACAAAGCGCTGGCGGCCATCTCGCCCGACGTCGACTGGGCCTTTTACATCCAGGGCGACGAAGTGATGCACGAACAGTACATTCCGGTTGTAAAACAGGCGATGGAAACGTACCTGACCGACAGCAAAGTAGAAGGACTTTTGTTTAAATACGTCCACTTCTATGGTTCCTACAACTATTATGGGGATTCAAGAAGATGGTACCGTCGCGAAATACGGATTGTTCGCCCGTTCAATCAGGTGTACGCCTATCGGGATGCACAAGGGTTTCGCCGAAGTGATAATAAAAAGCTGAAAGTCAAGCTTATTGATGCCTACATTTACCATTACGGCTGGGTAAAATCGCTGGAAAAGATAAAGAAGAAGTACAATTATTTTTACCGCTTCTGGCATTCCGACGAGCAAATGAACATTCCCCAAAAAGAAGCAGAAAACTTCCAGTTTGCCCGGCACATTGATTCGCTGGCCTTGTTTGAAGGGACGCATCCGGCTGTGATGCAGGCGCGTATTAAACGGGATAATATCCAGTTTGACTTTGATACCCGGCAGCAGAATTATTCCACAAGGGTTAAAGTTCTGGCCTGGGTAGAACGATTGACCGGCTGGCGTATTGGCGAGTACAAGAATTATAAAATAGTTTAACCGTACTTTTTTATACAATACAGACCGTCCCGGCCGGGTGCGTAAGGTTGAACTTTACACACCTGACCGGGACGGTCTGTATTATACAAAAGGCTTGGTTTATTTGGAGGTGGCCATCACCATTTTGATATTTAGCTTGGCCCCGGTTTGCAGTACATCGACCAAATCCTGAACGGTTAAGGTCTTATCAAAACGAACCACAACGGTTGGCTCGGCAATACCGGCCATAATTTGCTTCAGTTCATTTTCCAGATTGGCCGGATCGACCGGCTTCTTATCGATGTAGTATTTCTTGTCGGCATCAACCGACAGTGTTACCTGTTTTTTGCTCAATTGCTGCGTCGAGGCCGCTTTAGGCAACAACAGCTTGATGACATTAGGATTCGCTACCGTTGAGATGATCAGAAAGAACAACAGCAGGAAAAACATGATGTCGTTCAGGGATGAAGTCGCAACTTCGGCAGCAAATTTACTTTTACGTCGGAGTTTCATAATGTAGTACCGACCGTCCCGGTCGGCCGTGATAGACGTTATCTGGGCAAAACCCGACCGTCTCGGTCGGCATTACTCTACCGCATCCGGGCCGTTTCGGTCGTTGGTTTTTGAAGGACTTCAATGAACTCGAAGGCGTTTACTTCCAGTGCGAGGGTAAACCGTTCGATCATCATGTTGAGCAGGTGATAGCCCGTGTAAGCAATAACGCCCACGATCAGACCGGAGCCCGAGGTAATCATTTTTTCGTACAGACCACCGGCGATGATACCCACGCTGATGTTATCGGATAACGAGATGTCGTAGAAAATACGAATGATACCGGAGATGGTACCGATGAAGCCCAGCATCGGGGCGATACCGGCAATAATCCCGAGATAGCCCATATTTCGTTCCAGCCGTGATAGCTCGATCTGACCAACCGTTTCGATAGTTCCTTCAATTTCGCGGATTGGAGAGCCAATTCGGCCAATGGCTTTCTCGAACACCCGGCCCATGGCAGTACGCTGATTTTTAGCGAATGATTCGGCCGATTTGATATTTCCTTGCGCCACCATATCCCGAATGTTATCGATGAAGTTAGCGTCGTACCGACTTTGAGACCGGATCACGAAATACCGCTCGAAAATGAGATACAGAGCCGAAAACAGCAGAAACGCGATGGGAATCATCACCCAACCGCCTTTGGCTACCAGATCAAATAATTGCAGTGTTTGGGGTTGAGCAGCCGTTGTGGCCGACAGTGATGCGGCCGTGGTATCAACAGCCGGAACCTGGAGCAAGAGCATACGAACGAGTCGAGTAAGTGGATGTGAGTAAACCTGCGGTCGTTATTGAAACAAACGTACTGAACGATATATTGTTGTCAAAGATAAGGAAGCCTCCCGAAAACATACAGAAAATTAGCGAAAGCAACCTGTCGCCAGGCAGCTTCCTTCATCAACCGAGCAAAATAGCGTATGGCTGTCAAGGCTTTAGCAGGATCTTCCCCCGGCGCCCCGGCCGGTCGGCATGTTCGACGGCTTCGGCAATTTGCTCCAGTGGATAAGACGCTTCAACAGGCATTTGAATTTTCCCGGATGCCAGTAAGCTTATCACATTTTGTGCCACTTCTTGCCGGGTGTGACTATCTACCCGACGCATCCAATCCGTAAGCCAAAATCCTTTAACGGTCAACTCCCGAAAAATCATTAAACCAGCATTCAGATTAGGGTCCTGTAAACTCATCAACCCGTAAATAATCATGGTGCCACCTCTGGCAAGGCACTTAACCGCTTCGGTGGCGATATGGCCCCCAACGGCATCGAGCACGCAGGCCACGCCTGTTCCATCGGTAATCTGCTTCACACGAGCGGCCATGTTTTCGGTTTCGGTATTGATCACCTCGGTCAGCCCGAGTGCCTTCAGTTCGTCGTTCATATCGTCGCGTCGAACCGTACCAATGGTTTTGATACCCCGCATGGCACAGAGTTGAATCACCATTTTACCGAAGGCCGACCCAGCCGCCGTAAGCATCAGCCAGCCGCCCTCCGGCACACCGGCATCCTGAACCATAGCATAGGCGGTAAACGGATTGACAAACAATTGAGCGGCCACTTCGTCTGAGATGGCATCGGGTACTGGAATTAGGCTTCGGTGGTGGGCAACGGCATACTCGGACCAGGTGCCCACGCTGGTAAAACTTACCCGCATACCCGTTCGCATCTGAACGCCTTCTCCAAGGGCTTCGACAATACCTACCCCTTCAAAACCTGCCCCGGAAGGTAACTGCGGACGAATTCCGTACAGATTCTGGACGAACATGATATCGGACGGGTTTACCGGGGCAGCAATGACCTTGATAAGCACATCGTTCGGCCCCGGTTCAGGAACGGCCAGGTCAGTAAGCTTAAGAATTTCCGTTGGCTTTCCGGTTTCAGTAAATAAGATGCTTTTCATAAGGATGACTAGATGGATTGATAAAGGGAATCCGGTTGTAATGCACGGGGCAGGAGATGAATTTTTCTAAGGGTTTGGAATAGGGCCAAAAATATGACTTAATTCGCACAAACTATTCCTAAACCTTGAGCACAATAGCTGGTATGGCCAATAGCTACTTACCACTACCCGCTTAGCCACCAATTTCTACAAATGCAAACATCTCCCTTTCTTGGTGAATTAATTGGTACAATGGTTCTCATACTTCTTGGCAACGGCGTTGTAGCCAATGTAGTTTTGAAACAAACTAAAGGTGAAGCATCGGGCTGGATTGTCATTACCGCAGGCTGGGCCTTTGCGGTGACGATGGGCGTTTTTGTTGCCAAAGCTTTCGGCAGCGTCGATGCCCACCTAAATCCAGCGGTAACCGTTGCGTTTGCCGTTGCCACCAGCGACTTCAGCCACATCGTGCCTTACATCACGGCGCAGATGATCGGCGCCTTTTTGGGAGCAACCTTGGTCTGGTTGCATTACCTGCCCCATTGGGCCGCCACCCCTGACCATGATGCCAAATTAGCCTGTTTCGCCACGGGTCCTGCCATTCGGAAACCGGGTGCTAACTTTCTGAGCGAGGCTATGGCTACCCTGGTGCTTATTCTGGGTCTGGCGGGTATTTCGTCCAAACATTTGGGGGAGTTGGCCATTGGTGTTGGACCTTATCTGGTAGGTATCCTGGTGTGGAGTATAGGCCTCTCCCTCGGCGGCACCACTGGTTACGCCATGAGCCCCGCCCGCGATTTCAGCCCACGACTTGCCCATGCACTCCTGCCAATTCCTGCGAAAGGCTCATCCGACTGGAGCTACGCCTGGATACCCATTGTGGGGCCATTGGCAGGCGCTGTTGTTGGCGGGTTACTGATTCACTGGTTTACACTGTAATTACCATCAGGAACTGTACCAAAACTCATTTCTTACTACGTTTTAAAAACCCTATGCCCTCCTACATAGCCGCCATTGACCAGGGAACCACCAGTACCCGTTGTATTGTCTTCGACCGACAGGGCAAGATCGTTTCCGTTGCTCAGAAAGAACACAAACAGATTTACCCGCAGCCGGGCTGGGTAGAGCATGACCCGGAAGAAATCTGGCGCAACACACTCGAAGTGATTGCCCTGGCTCGTATTAAAGGTAAACTCTCTGTTCAGGATATCAAGGCCGTTGGCATTACCAACCAGCGCGAAACCACCGTTGTCTGGAACCGCCGAACGGGCAAACCATACTACAACGCCATTGTGTGGCAAGACATGCGTACCGCCGATCTGGTCAATGAGTTCTCCGCTAATGGCCACGGACAGGATCGGTTTCGGGAGAAAACGGGTCTGCCCCTGGCGACTTACTTTAGCGGTCTGAAACTAAAGTGGTTACTGGATCATGTGCCGGGGCTACGGGAAGATGCCGAACGGGGCGACGCGGTCTTCGGCAACATGGACACGTTTGTGGTTTGGAACCTGACGGGCGGCACAAATGGTGGTTTGCACCTCACCGACGTGACCAACGCCAGCCGGACGCAACTCATGAATCTGCACACCCTCGACTGGGATGATAGTCTGCTAAGTGACTTTACAGTGCCCCGCATCATGCTGCCACAAATACGCCCCAGCAGTGAAGTGTATGGAACAGTATCATCGGAGGTGTTACCGGGTGTTCCGGTAGCGGGTATTCTCGGCGATCAGCAGGCCGCCCTCGTTGGTCAGACCTGCTACGAACCAGGACAGGCCAAAAACACCTATGGCACTGGCTGTTTCCTGCTCATGAATACTGGCACCGAGCTTCGTAAATCGACCTGTGGGCTACTGACCACCGTAGCTTACCAGTTTCAGAATGAGCCGGTTCACTACGCGCTCGAAGGTAGTGTAGCGATTACGGGTGCGCTGGTACAGTGGCTGCGCGATAATTTGGGGATAATTAAAAAAAGCACAGATATCGAAACACTGGCCCGGACTGTTGAGGATAATGGGGGCGCTTATTTCGTACCGGCCTTTTCAGGACTCTATGCCCCCCACTGGAAAGCCGACGCCCGGGGCGTTATTGCCGGCCTAACGCGTTTTGTTAACAAAGGCCATATTGCGCGGGCGGTTCTGGAAGCAACGGCTTACCAAACCGTCGATGTGGTACGGGCGATGGAACAGGATGCGGGTGTATCGCTCAAATCCCTGCGCGTGGATGGCGGGATGGTTGTTAACTCGCTATTGATGCAGTTTCAGTCCGATGTATTAAATGGCCCTGTTATCTGTCCCCGCATGACAGAAACAACAGCCCTCGGAGCCGCGTATGCCGCCGGGCTGGCCGTTGGTTACTGGCAGAATCTGGATGACTTACGCCAGAACTGGGGCATTGCCAAAACGTATGAACCCAACATGGACGACGCCCAGCGTACAAAGCTCATGCGCGGCTGGCAGAAAGCCATCGAGCGGTCGTTTGGGTGGGAAGAGTAAGTAATGTATGCTATGGGGTGTAGGATGTATCTCTAACAATGCATCATACACCCTATATCATACATCTTTTGAAGCTGGTTTCAACTCTTCGGCCAGCATCAGACGTGTTTGCGGCAGACTTTCGGGGTACTCGTCACGCAGAAAAGCGATGAGTTGTTCACGCATGTGGCAACGTAAATCGAAGGCCGACGGCGAATCGGGAGCCGAGACCAGAATACGAACAACAATGCAGGTGGGTTGTGTATCGGTTACCTGTACGGCAAAACTTTCTCCGGTCCAAAGCGGATCATTCTCGGCAACCTGTCGGGCCTTTTCGCGGAGTTTGTCGATGGGCACTTTGTAATCCAAATAAAGAAAGATGCTGCCAATGATGGAGGCATCAGAACGAGTCCAGTTTTCGAAGGGCGTTTCGACAAAATACGTAATGGGCAATATCAACCGGCGACGGTCCCATATACGAACAATGACGCTGGTCAGGTTGATCTCTTCAACGCGGCCCCATTCTTTTTCCACCACCACGGCATCCCCCAACCGAATCTGCTGATTGAAAGCAATTTGAATACCCGCCATCAGGTTAGCCAGCGTTTTTTGAGCCGCAAAACCAATTAGTACTGATACCACGCCCGCCGACGTCAACACGCTCAACCCTACCTTCCGGCTTCCCTGAAAGGAAATCAGCAGCAGCGACCCGCCCACCAGAATAATCCCGGCAGCCAGTATCCTCCGGAAAAACCGCACTTGAGTGACAAATTTCCGATGCGATAAATTTACATCCTGCACCGTATCATACTGCCGAACAAGCAGCAACTCGCCTACTTTGAGCAATTGAACTACAAGCCAGGTTGATGTGATTAGGAAAAGTACTTCGGCCGTTTTATCTGCAACCGGATGCCGACGTAAAAATCGCGCGGACTGGATGTTGGTTGCCAGCAGGAAACAGAGCGAAGGCATAAAGGACCAGAACGCCCACCGTACATGCGCCTTAAGAAAACCCAGCGTCTGAAAGGGTCGGCGTCGAACGATGAACCGGACGATTTGCGTCACGACAAAATCGATGGCCAGCCCAACCAAAACAGCCATAATGAGCAAAACCCACCCTGATAAATCCCGGTTAGGTATGTAACCAAACCACCGAACGGTAGCCCGAATCCATATTTCAAGTTGCTGTAGCATGGCGCAAAAGTAAAAGAGCCACGCCGAAAAGACGTAGCTCCTTACTTTATGGTGCTAAAAAGACGCGAACAATTCTGTATTATGTATTGAAAAACAGCTTATCACTAAACTACGCCAGCAGCGGCTTCACCACTTTCCCATGTACATCGGTTAACCGGTATCGGCGCCCCTGGCTTTTGAAGGTCAATTTCTCGTGGTCGATGCCGAGCAGATGCAGGACCGTCGCCTGGAAATCGTGAACATGAACCGGGTCTTTGACAACGTTGTAGCCAAAGTCGTCGGTTTCGCCATAAACCATACCTTTCTTTACTCCGGCGCCAGCCATCCAGACCGAAAACGCACGGGGATGGTGATCCCGACCGTAATTATCGCGGGTGAGCTTTCCCTGTGAGTACGCCCCACGACCAAACTCACCGCCCCAGATCACAAGTGTATCATCCAGTAAACCACGCTGCTTCAAGTCCATGATCAGCGCAGCCGAGGGCTGGTCAACACTTTTCGCCTGCGTTTTAATATCGTTGGGCAGGTTACCGTGCTGATCCCATCCCTGATGGTACAACTGGATAAACTTAACATCTTTCTCGACCAGTTTACGGGCCAGCAGGCAGTTGGCGGCAAACGTACCGGGCTTGCGGCTGTCTGGACCGTACATATCGAAAATGTAATTTGGCTCTTTCGAAATATCGAGCGTTTCAGGAACCGATGTTTGCATCCGATACGCCATTTCATACTGTGCCATCCGGTTGTTTATTTCCGGGTCCAGCACATGCTTAAACTGCTCCTGGTGCAGTTTACCCAAATAGTCGAGCATCCGCCGACGGCTGGTTTTGTCGACACCGGGTGGGTTATTGAGGTAATATACCGGGTCCGGCCCCGACCGGAACACCACGCCCTGATGCACGGAAGGCAGGAAGCCATTGCTCCAGAGTTTGGCATATAGCGGCTGGTCACCATCGCGCCCTTTGGACAGAAGTACCACGAAGGATGGAAGATTCTGATTGTCTGAACCCAGACCATAGCTAATCCAGGAGCCAAAACTAGGTCGCCCGGCTTGTTGGCTACCCGTCTGGAAGAACGTTACTGCCGGATCGTGGTTGATGGCTTCGGTATGCAGCGAGCGGATAAAGGTTAAATCCCCGGCAATCTTTGAGGTGTGGGGCAGTAACTCACTGAGCCACATTTGACCGGGTCCGTACTGGGCAAATTTGTACTTCGATGCCGCCAATGGAAACCGGCTTTGCCCGGCACTCATGCCCGTCAGCCGTTGACCATTGCGTACAGAAGCCGGCAAATCCTGCCCCCACATGGTTTCGAGCTTTGGCTTATAGTCGAACAACTCCAGTTGAGAAGGGGCGCCACTTTGAAACAAGTAGATAACCCGCTTCACTTTTGGGGGAAAGTGCGGCTTACCCACCGCCGGGTTTTCGCCGGGCGAGCTTGCTCCACCGAATAGATGGGTCGGATTGAGCAATGAAGCTAACGCAATGGCTCCCAAACCAGCACTGGATTTCCCCAGAAAGGTTCGGCGACTAAGTTGGTCGTGTATTTCGTCCTGAATATCCATAAACTGTTTGACTTCTTCTGTCGCTGGCGCGAGTATTTACTCGTGCCGGTAATTTGGCCAGCGTTCGCTGGCAGATTAACCAATCTCCTTACGCCAGCGAATGCTGGCTAGATTACCGGCACGAGTAAATACTCGCGCCAGCGCTTATCGCTTCACAATTGCTTCATCGAAATTCATTATCGTACTCGCTACCACTGTCCAGGCAGCCAGTTCGGCGGGGTTGAGCTTTTTATTTACGGGGTATTCCCCTACTGACAACAACTCCGCTGCCCGTTTCGGATTCTGTTTGAAGTCCGTCAATTCTTCGGCATACAACTGTTTGACCAGTCTTATCTCTTCCGGGCGTGCCGGGCGGCTGATGACAGCTTTAAAAATAGCGGTAATGCCGGCGTCTGTAGCGCCGACCGCCGATGCATTGAACTGCCCCGTCTGCACTACTTTTTGTGCCAGCACCCGGGCAGCCTCCACAAACTGGGGGTCGTTCAGGGTTACAAGGGCCTGTAAAGGTGTGCTCGTTTTCTGCCGTTTGACAATGCAGGTGTGCCGTTCGGCTGCGTCGAAATTCAGCATCATAGGCGCGGGCGACGACCGTTTCCAGATCGTGTACATCGACCGGCGGTACAGGCTATCGCCATGATCCTGCTCGTATTTCACGGCATTGCGGGTAGCTAAGGCTTCCCAGATACCGGATGGCTGATAGGGTAATACACTCGGGCCACCAATCTGCCGGACCAGTAGCCCACTGGCTGCCAGTGCATTATCCCGAACCTGCTCCGCCGACATACGGTAACTCGGCCCGCGCGTCAGGTAGGTATTATCCGGGTCAGCTTCCCGAACGTTTTCAGGTACACTCGACGATTGCCGGTACGTTGCCGACATCACGATCAGTTTGTGCATGGCTTTCGTATTCCATTGCCCACCCGATTCGCCCATGTCGCGGAACTTCGTCGCCAGGTAGTCCAGCAATTCGGGATGGCTGGGCAACGCGCCCTGATTTCCAAAATCATCGCTATTCTTGGCCAGCCCCTGCCCGAAATATTGCTGCCACATGCGGTTCACCATCACCCGGCTAAACAGCGGATTTTCGGGGGCCAGTAACCACTTCGCCAGTCCGAGCCGGTTCGTGGGCATATCGTCGTCCAACGGATTCAGACTGTGTAGAACAGCTGGCTTTACAACTTCGCCGGGAGCATCGTAGGCCCCTCGTTTGAGTAAATGTGTTTCGCGCGGCACCGACCGTTCCTGCATAACCATCAACTGATCGGAGTTGGTGTAGAGCGTGATTTGCTCACCCCGCAGTTGCATTGCCTTAGCGTAATTCGTTTTATAAACGGGGTCCTGCGTTCTGACATAATACGTATACAAGCCCGTCCGCTGTGCCGGTGTTCGATTGGCAGCGGGCGTTTGCAGCGCGGCCATGAGCGCATCCCGCTGACCCGCCAGCGCAGGCATTTCGAGGGGCGTCAGGCAACGCTTGTATATTCGCAGTTCATCGACGGCAAAATCTTTGTAGAAGTTATCGTGCATCCGACCTACATAGAAGGGATGCTGCGCCCAATGGCTTTTGTTCTTGCCGTATACCATACTGTGAATCAGGTTATCGGCAATGACCTTCGTGCGAAGTGGCCGCCCATTCAGGTACAGGGAAATCCCGCTGGCTCTACCGGTTCCATCGTAGGTAAAAGCGACTTGAAACCACTGATGCACCGGGACTTTTTCAACCGTCTCAACATCGATGGCATTGGCGGGCCAAACATGACTAAACGCCAGTTTGAGCCGACCGTCGCTCAGCAAATCAAGCTGGTAGCCCCGCTGGCCGTCCATTGGTCCGGTGGTTCGTCCCATCAGGGTCAGGGCCATATTTGGCTTGGCCAGGTTGAACCAGCTGCTGATGGTAAACGGCTCGTTTTGCTCGAAGACCGCGAAGTTTCCGGGTAGTTCAATGAAACTGTCGCCCGCCAGATACCGGGCTTTTCCGAATCGACCTGGCACCGAATAAGCCACCTTGTCGGGGTCGCCACCTAATCGGGCAGGTATGGTATCGTTAACCGTATTAGCAAAGGCATTACGGGGGTCTTCCCAAAGCTCTTCCTTTGTTTTACGTTTAGGCGGTTCCTTTTTCTCGGGCTTTTTATCTTCGGGCTTTCCGGCTTTGGCAATGCCCTCCTTTTTGCGTTTCGCTTCTTCTTCGCGTTTCTTCTTTTCGTCTTCGAGTTTCCGCTGCTCGTTTTTTGCTTTTACATAAGCCCCAATATCTGTCCGGTCGGCCTCATCGAACGTGTAATGGGCCAACAAACCGGAGTCAATGGATGAGACGGCACGCGTTTTCGCCAACCATTGCCCAAAACGCTGCTGATAATCGGGCCGGTTTAGATTGAGCTGTTGTTGAACCGGCGTCAGCTTTTCGCGGATAAAGCGCAGTTTCGCTTCCGTTTCGGGCTTGGTGAGGGTAATCGTCGGGGCAGCTTCGCCATTATAAGGGATCTGCCCCCGGTCGTTGTTACTATCGAAGAAGGCGTAAAGTGAGTAATAATCTTTCTGGCTGATGGGGTCGTATTTGTGGTCGTGGCAACGAGCGCACTCGACCGTTAGCCCCAGCATGGCTTTCCCAAAAGTATTGGTTCGGTCGGCAACGTACTCGGTTCGGTACTCCTCATCCACAATACCCCCTTCCTGGCTCTGCTGGTGATTGCGGTTGAAAGCCGTTGCAATGAGTTTTTCGCGCTTGTCTTTCGAGCTATTGAGATTGGGCAGCAAATCACCGGCCAACTGCCAGGTTATAAATCGGTCGAACGAAAGATTGTGGTTATAGGCCCGGATGACCCAGTCTCGATACGGCCACATAGTACGCAGGCCGTCGTCCTGGTATCCATGCGTATCGGCGTAACGCGCTACATCGAGCCACTCGACCGCCTGCCGTTCGCCATAATGCGGACTGTTGAGCAGTCGATTAACTACTTTTTCGTAGGCATTGGGTGATTTATCGTTTAGAAACGCGTCGACTTCGGCGGGTGTTGGCGGTAAGCCTGTCAGGTCGAGACTGACCCGGCGGAGCAAGGTTGTTTTATCAGCTTCGGGCGCGTGGCTTACTTTTTTCGCTTCCTGTTTGGCCAGAATGAACCGGTCAATATCGTTGACAACCCATTTTTCGTCTTTTACTTTCGGAAGCTCCGGCAGGGTCGGTGCAATGAGCGACCAGTGCTCTTTGTATTCGGCCCCCTGTTCGACCCAGCGAATCAGCATTGCCTTTTCTTCCGTCGTCAGCGTAAGGTTTGATTTGGGCGTGGGCATCATCTCCTCAGGATCGGTGCTGAGGATGCGGCTAACCAGTTCGCTCTTGGCCAGATTACCCGGCACGATGGCTTTATGGCCGCTTTTCGCCAGGGCTTCGTAAGCACCGTCGGGCGTATCCAGGCGTAACCCCGCCTGCTGCTTGGCTTTGTCGGGACCGTGACACGCAAAACAGCGGTCAGACAGAATGGGTTTTACATGCAGATTATAATCAACTTTTTCGGGGAGCGTACTTTCGACGGCTATAATTTCGGCCGGTTTTTCGACTGAACTCTGGCAGGAAGTTAGCCAGATAGACCCGCCGAACAGGCCAGCCGTTGCGCTGAGAATAGCGTACCTAAATCGTATGTCTGACCAGACGAGCATACCAACGAACTGATTGATTATGAAACGAATTTACAAATTTAACACCATAAGGCACGTTAAAATCGTACTATCTTATCTTGATGATAGACTATTTTGTCAGGAAGCCACGAAAAGGTAAGTGGTGTAGATTAAGGGTATGTTTAGGCATTCGGACTCGACGCCACCTCATAAGTTATGGTCTGACAGGGCCGGCGTTTCAAGTCCAACGCAATAGTAGAAACCCGGCAAAACGGGAAGTTGCTATGCCATAGAAATAAGAGCATGGCTATAAAAGGAGCACGCGTCAATTGTCCTCAAACGCAATTTTACTTCTTAGCTTCTCCAGCTTTAGGTTCGCCCACTTTTACAAATTCGGCTACGGCCTGTTCGCTGATGCCCCCAATCACTTCCAGCTTAGGCAGGGCCGTTTTCAACCTGGCAATACCTTCTTCTGTCACTTTGGTTTGCCAGAGATAAACCGTTTTTAGGCTCTTTAGCTCAGCCAGTTCAGCGAGTCCGGCATCCGTAACGGCGGTTCCGTATAGATTCAGGTATTCCAGATAAGCTAGTCCCTTCAACTGTTTCAGACCTGCGTCGGTTACCTTAGTTTCTTCCAGATGGAGTTTTTGCAGGTTTTTCAGCTTGGCCACCTGCGCCAATGCCGCGTCAGAAATCTCCGTATCACCCAGTTTGAGCCACACGATCTGGTTGCTCAGTTTGGGTAATTCAGCCGCCTGCGCATCGCTGAACGTGCGGGCATTAACGGCACTTACTTCCAGTTGGTTCTGCTCCTTTGACAGGGGCAACACCAGCAGATTCAGCTTCTTCAATTCATCAATGACTTTCGAATCAGCGGCTGGCACTTTCATGGTCAACACCGGCGAATCGGGCGCAGGACCGGCAGCAACCGACGTAGCTCCGTTCTCTATTGGGCCACCACCGCCAAGAGATGCCAATACCGGACGAATAGCATCATTCACTTTCAGATCGGAAACCTTCTTGTCGAAGGGAGCGCCCTGATCGATCCACCACGTCAGCAAAGCTATGTCGCTTTCCTTTAACTGATTTTTACCTTTGGGCGGCATGTGAAGATCATCATCTTCAGGCAAGAGGCATACTTTTACCAGTTCGCTCGACTTGCTGTTGCCCGCGACAAATACCGGCCCATCTTCGTAGCCTTTCTTGATCATCTCGGGCGAATCCAGACGTAATCCACCTTTCGACTTTCCGGCGTTATGGCATTGTACACAACGGCTATGAAGAATCGGGTTGACAATTTGCTGATACACCATTGCCTGATTGACATCGGTAATGGGTTCAACCTTCAACTCTTTTAACTTCGGTTCTACGCCAGTTATGGCCCGAATGGGACCGGGCATGTACTGGGTCAGGTAATCGGAGCCGTGGGTCAAATTACCGCCCTGGTGTCCGGCCGCCAGCAGCAGCAGCAGCGCGATTCCCAGCGCGGGCAGATACATCAGTTGGGCAAACGAAAAAATACGACCCAGATTCTCGGATTTTACCGACCAGGCCAGCCAGGCGAACACGGCCACGCCGATACCCTCCCACATGTGGTCGTTCAGGGTTTCTTCTTCGTAGCCGCCACCCAGCGATAGCATATAGCCGAACACGCAAGCCATCGTAGCACTCACCGCCGACCAGAACAAAATCAGCGTAATAGTGTGCGGACTAACTGAATTACGGCGGGTCAGCCGGTCAATTTCGAGCAGACCGGCAATCAGCAAAAAGCCAATGGGCAAGTGAACAATGAGTGGGTGAAAATGCCCCCAGAACAATACCCAATCGGAGGGGGAGGATGGATTCGCTTGCAACAAAATCAACTCGCTCATAGGTCAGGCCAGACTATCAGGCAACGCGCTCTAATTTAATAGGATATGTTTTTTTCGACGCCCACTGAGCTACATAAATGCTATCGTCCTCGTCCACCAGCACATCGTGCGGATGTAAGAACGGCGAATTCGTACGGTCTTTACGTTGCTCCGCCAGTTTACCGTCCTGATAGGTCGGTGCCGAGCCGCCGGGCGTGGAAATGACTTTGTCGTTCTTGTCCAGAATCTGAATATAGCCCGAATCCGGATAGGCATCGGACGTGCTCCGGAATACGGCTCCGTAGATATTCTCTCCTCGAATGACCGGGCGACAGATGTACGAGCCGGGCAGCGCAATCGTCGACTGGTATTTACCATCAAGCGAGAACCGCTTCAGGGCATTGTGCCGCCGGTCGGTAACCAGCAGCGTTGGGTTAGCCGCTACCCGACGGTCTACCGTAATGCCGTGGCAACAATCGAAGGTTTCGTTCGTATCGCCCTTGCCGCCCCACTGCCGGATCAGTTTACCATTTTTGTCGTATTGCGTCACGTAATTTAAGCCGTAACCATCCACCACGTAAATATCTCCATTAGCGGGATTAATGGCAGTTTCGGTTGGCTTGAACTGCGAAGGATAATCGTATTTACCGGTTTCTCTCGGGTAGTCCAGCTTCATTAGCTCCTTGCCCTTCAGGTCGGTTTTAATCACCTGATTACGATCGGTATCGCAAATCAGCAGATACTGATTATTGCCCTCGCCACCGAGTGTCAGGCCGTGTCCGCCGGGGTAGCTATGACCCCAGGTTTCGAGCAGTTTTCCCGATTTATCGTAAATCAGGATGTTGTTCTTCGTCTCGTTGGTTAGCAGGATAATGCGTCCTTTCGCATCCTGTACCATCTCGTGGCAATCGTTGACCGGATTTTTGCCTGCATCCAGCACCCCCCAGCCCGGTACGGCCCGGTATTTAAAGCCGTTATGACCTATTGTTGGTGCTTCAGCCGCCTTCGAGTAAGATCTGCCCGATAGCAGTGTTGGAGCCGCAACAGTTGTTGCGCTTGCCAGAGAGGCCTGTTTGAGAAACAGCCGACGTGAAAGGGGGGATGCCATGACAGTAGTGCTAAAGTTTAGATGGAAAGTCTTAAGTAGCTAAACTTTACTGCAAATAACGAAGACAACGCCTTGAATACTTACAAAAAAGAAAGTTGGCTGAACTAGTATCTATGTACCAGTCCAGCCAGCTTTCTTCTTTATTGATGCGCCTACTTTTGGCTATCGTTATCCCCCTCCGCACCCCGACGACCGTGCTTCATATGGCCTTTCATAGCATCTAATTTAGCGAACTGATCTGGTGTCAGAATACTTTTCAACGCAGCCTTGTACTCGTCAGCATTCGTTTTCAAGGCTTGCTGTTTAGCCCGATTATCATCCGAACCAGCCTGAATGGCGTTGACCTTCTGCGCACGTGTCAAGGTAGCATCGTAAACTTTCTGCGACGTAGCCTGGTCGAGCCCCAGCGCCTGGGTCATGCGGTCGGTCATTTTTTTAGCACGTGTAGCTGGGTCACCCATCTGACGCTGCATAGGCCGGTTCCGCCCCATACGCGTATTGGTCTGTGAAGGCACATCAGGCGTTGCTGTTTGTTGTGCCAGCAAGGGAAGTGAGAAGAAAGAGAGCAGCAGCCCACTCAAAGCGATTTTCTTAAACATGGTTCTTCAGTAGTTTATTGTGAACCTAAGACTGAAGCTGCGCTCTGTGGTTTAAGAAGGAGAAGCGATTTAACGGGATCTTAACAAATTTTATGTTTCTCGCCGTTGTAAACCGCCGGGCAAGTCAGATTGATGAAACGTCTTTCGTTCAGAACGTCATGATCAGGCCCGCAATCTTTTCCAGCTCTTTGGCGTCGACCTCGCTAAAGTCGTTCAGTTGATCACTGTCAACGTCCAGCACCATCGTCACGTTGCCATCACGATCAAACACCGGTACCACGACTTCTGATTTTGACGCCGAACTACAGGCAATGTGCCCCGGAAACTGGTCAACATCAGGTACCAGAATCGTTTCCTGACGTGTGTAAGCTGCCCCGCAAACACCTTTATCGAAGGCGATGCGCGTACAGGCGATAGGGCCCTGAAACGGTCCCAGCACCAGTTGATTTTCTTTTTTGAGATAAAACCCAACCCAGAAAAAGCCAAAGGCTTCTTTCAGCGCAGCGGCAATATTGGCCAGATTGGCAATCAGGTCGGGCTCACCCTCAACAAGGGCAGTTATCTGCGGGATCAGGCTATCGTAAATAGCTTGCCTATCCGAAGTTTGAGGGAGAATAAGCGTTTCAGCCATGGCTTAATTTCTGGTAAAGAACTGAATCAGAACTATACTCACCGTCGTAAATAACGTACTGGCCCCCACCCGAATAAGGGTTGGAATAATTAACGACAGGCTATTCGCTTCAATGAAAAAGAGAGCCGTATGATGTACAAGCGTCAGGATAAATATATAGCGAAAAAAGGCACTAAGACCCAGTGAACGCAGCGAGAAAGCAATGCGTGTTTCCAGGCCCGGTACATCAATCTGGGAGCGCACTACCAGGGGTCGGCAGTAGGCCATTAGTACAGAAGCCGCAGCATGCATCCCTAACGTGTTGTAAAACATGTCGATAATAATACCCGTCAAGAACGCGATCAGCAGTAACCACGTCAGGCTAATTTCATTTGGCATGAGCAGAATACAGGCAATGTAGATAAAACAGAAAGCATAATCGAACAGGACCAGATTCCGCGCCAGCAGTATCTGAAGTACCAGGTACAACAGAAACAGGAATGACGTAGACAGTATTTCGCGTAGGGTCATTTTAGATGTCGGAAAGCCGGTAAGTCAACAAGTCGGCAAGTGGCTGAGGCCTGCGTTACCAACTTATTGACTTATTTTCTTATAGGCTATTTTTCGTTTTCGATTTGTTTTTCTAGTTGTTCCTGTTCGCCCTGAAGGCGATTTTCGACAACGTATACGTAAGATAAGGTGCTGAAATTCGTCGCCAGGTTGAGCGTAATATCATGGAACGTCATATTGGGCTGAACGCCAACCGAACGAACGCGACCTACTAAAATGCCGGGGGGGAAGGTTGAGTTGTATTCAGAGGTCACCACCGAATCACCTTTGCCAAGGATCTCGTTCCGTGAGATATCATTCAATTTTATCAGATGCGGGTCACCACCATCCCACTTGGCAGAGCCAATGTTTTTCGACTTTATAAGCTGCGATGACACCAGAAACTCGGAATGCAGGATAGACGTAATCACTGAAAAATGTTGATTACACACTTTCACCTTACCCACTACGCCTGTTGGCGAAATAACACCCATTCCCGGACGGATACCATCATCAGTACCTTTATCAATGGTGATGTAGTTGTTGGCAAACTGTGTTGTATTGTCCACCACTTTGGCTACGGTAAACTTGAACCGGTCGGCAAAGGCAGAATCCGCCTGGTATTGTACCGGCGCTGCCGGTTTGCTTTGAAGCAGCTTCGTCAGCTGAGCGTTGAGCCGCTGGTTTTCCAGGGCCAGATCGGCGTTAACCTGGCGAAGGCTGGTGTATTCATTGGCCGCGTTTGACAAGGCCAGTACCTGAGCCGCATACCGATTCGACGTATTAAAATACGTAACACTCCAGTAATTGCTGGTATTGATAATGAAGTAGAAGCAAAGTACTTCCAGCAATACGAATAAAATGAAGTTGCGGCTACGGACAAAAAAATCGACTAACTCTCCCATATACAGTAGCGCCGGGCCATAGGCCCGGCTGTACGGCTTATTCAATACAGCCGGGTCTGTGGCCCGGCACTACATTAGCTAATCAGAACCGATCGGTACATGTCCAGGTTCTTGATAACCTCGCCGGTACCTTTTACAACGGCTTTGAGCGGGTCATCGGCCACATGGATCGGCAACTTGGTTTTAGCACCCAGGCGTTTGTCAAGGCCATGCAGCAGTGCACCACCGCCCGTTAAGTGAATACCATTGGTATAAATATCAGCCGAAAGCTCCGGTGGCGAAATCTCTAACGCTTTCATGGTAGCCTCTTCAATCTTCGAGATCGATTTATCGAGCGCGTACGCAATTTCGCTGTAGGTAACTTTAATTTCTTTCGGAATACCGGTCATCAAATCGCGGCCACGGATTTCGTAGTCGGCAGGTGGGTTGTCGAGTTCAGGTAAGGCCGAACCCACTTCCATTTTAATCTGCTCGGCCGACCGTTCGCCAATGAGGAGGTTATGCTCACGACGCATGTAGTCAACAATATCGCGGGTGAACACATCACCGGCAATGCGGATAGACTGCTCACAAACAATACCCGACAGGGCAATAACGGCAATCTCGGTGGTACCACCCCCGATGTCGACAATCATTGTTCCGTTGGGCTGGGTAATATCAATGCCAATACCAATAGCGGCCGCAATGGGCTCATGCACCATGTACACTTCTTTGGCACCGGCGTGTTCTGCAGAATCTTTAACAGCCCGCTTTTCTACCTCCGTAATACCCGATGGAATACAAATAACCATCCGGTGGGAAGGCGAAAACAGCTTGCTGCCGGTATCAATCATTTTAATCATCCCCCGAATCATCAGCTCGGCGGCTGTAAAATCGGCGATGACACCGTCTTTCAGTGGGCGAATGGTTTTAATGTTTTCGTTGGTCTTTTCGTGCATTTGCATGGCTTTGTGACCAATGGCCAGCACTTTCCCGCTGACTTTGTCCATTGCAATAATGGAAGGCTCATCCACTACAATCCGATCCTTATGAATAATCAAGGTATTCGCCGTGCCCAGGTCAATAGCAATGTCGCTGGTTAAAAAATTGAAAAGTCCCATCAATATAAGTTGACGCAGAACGTCTTATAGCAAGTACTGTTTTTTGAAATGTGTGCAAAAATATAGATTATTAATCACAATGATGAATGATGAATTACGAATCATATTGTAAATGATGGCAAAAGTGCTTTGTGTATCATTTTCCAACGCACAGGCGGCCCGCTATCATTCATGATTGTGATTATACTTTACCTTTGTGTAATTATGGGAATTCGTTCAATCCTGAGTAAGCCATTAGCCAAGTTTGTCGTAGAACGGCAACATGCCTGGATGTATCAACCCGCTGAAGCACAGCAACGCTGTTTTCAGAAATTGATGGCGGGTGGCCGTGCAACTGTTTTTGGTAAAGATCATCGCTTACAGGACGTGAACACGGTTCAGGAGTTTCGGCAGGCGGTTCCCGTCCGGGATTATGAAGACCTGAAACCATATATTGAACAGATTCTAGCCGGTGGATCTGACGTACTTTGGAGAGGGAAACCGCTTTATTTTGCCAAAACATCCGGCACCACATCGGGTACCAAATACATTCCAATTACCCACGACTCTATTCCCAATCATATCAATTCGGCCCGCGATGCACTGTTGAATTATATCAATGAAACGGGGAACAGTGCGTTTCTGGATAAAAAATTAATTTTTTTATCGGGCAGTCCCGAACTGACCCAAAAAGCAGGCATAAACATCGGACGCCTTTCGGGTATTGCCAACCACCACGTGCCGGCTTACCTCCGCACCAATCAACTGCCCAGCTACGAAACCAACGTCATCGAGGATTGGGAAACTAAACTCGAACGAATCATTGACGAAACGATCACTCAACCCATGTCCCTGATTTCGGGGATTCCGCCCTGGGTTCAGATGTATTTCGACCGGATTCAGCAACGGACCGGTAAGTTGATCAAAGACGTTTTTCCGGATTTTTCGGTGTTCGTTTACGGTGGCGTCAACTTCGAGCCGTACCGTGCCAAGCTGTTCGAGAGCATCGGCAAACGTATCGACTCCATTGAGACTTATCCGGCTTCCGAAGGGTTCATCGCTTTTCAGGATAGCCAGACAGAAGAAGGCCTGTTGCTGCTAGCCGACAGCGGCATCTTTTTCGAGTTTATTGCGACCGACGAATACTTCACGGAAAACCCGCGCCGGTTAACCATCGAGGAAGTCGAGTTAGGAAAAAATTATGCCGTGATCATCAATAACAACGCGGGACTGTGGGGCTACTCCCTCGGCGATACAGTCAAATTTGTGTCGCGGGAGCCATATCGACTGTTGGTAACGGGGCGGATCAAACACTTCATATCGGCTTTTGGCGAGCACGTTATTGGCGAGGAAGTCGAAAAGGCATTACAATTTGCCATGCAGAAGCACCCCGAAACCGAAGTGGTGGAGTTCACCGTCGCCCCAATGGTTAGCCCGAACGAGGGTTTGCCTTATCATGAGTGGCTTGTCGAGTTCGCCACCCCGCCCCACGACCCGACCGCCTTCGCCCGCGATGTAGACAACCGCCTGACCGAATTGAACGTATATTACGACGACCTCATTACGGGTTCTATCCTGCAACCGCTCAAACTGACCAGCCTCCCACGCGGGGCGTTTCAGCAGTATATGAAATCGCAGGGTAAGCTGGGTGGTCAAAACAAAGTGCCGCGTCTGGCTAATGACCGGAAACTCGCTGAGGGATTAGTAGTTATCGGACAAACGGTGTAAAGATGTATTAATAAACGTTAGTGAATAAGGTAAGCTACGAAAGTGGCACCGTTTGTAAAGCGATAATCTCTTTCAAATACCGGCCTATTCAGTAGCTGCCCAATAACTAAATGACTGAAATCAAGAAACGACACATCGCCATCCTCGGCTCAACGGGTTCTATTGGAACGCAGGCCGTCGACGTGATAAAATCCCACTCCGACCGGTTTCAGGTTGAGGTGTTGACAACCAACAACAATGCCGAACTGCTCATTCAGCAGGCGGTTGAGCTGAAGCCTAATGTGGTGGTCATCTGCAACGAGGACCGCTACGAGCAGGTGTTCGCGGCACTCGATCCGCTGGGCATTAAAGTCTACGCGGGAGCCAAAGCCATCGCGTCTGTCGTACAAATGGATACCATCGACATGGTACTGACGGCGATGGTCGGTTATGCGGGTCTACTGCCGACCATCAAAGCCATCGAAGCGGGTAAGTCCATTGCGCTGGCCAATAAAGAAACGCTGGTTGTGGCGGGCGAACTCATTACCCAGTTGGCCGCCCAAAAGGGAGTCAATATCTACCCCGTAGATTCGGAACACTCGGCTATCTTCCAGTGCCTGGTGGGAGAGTTTCATAACCCCATAGAGAAAATTATTCTGACGGCTTCGGGCGGGCCTTTCCGGGGAAAATCGTCGGAGTTTCTGGCGACAGTTACCAAAGCCCAGGCGCTGAAACACCCAAACTGGACGATGGGCGCCAAAATAACCATCGACTCGGCCACGTTGATGAACAAAGGGCTGGAGGTTATCGAAGCCAAATGGTTATTCGGGCTGACCGCCGACCAGATCGACGTGATCGTTCACCCGCAAAGCATCATCCATTCGATGGTGCAGTTTGCGGACGGCAGCATTAAGGCGCAGATGGGCCTGCCCGACATGCGCTTACCCATTCAGTTCGCGCTGGGGTATCCGGACCGGCTCAAGTCCGACTTTCCGCGATTCAACTTCATGGACTACCCATCCCTGACCTTTGAGCAGCCCGATCTGAAAACATTCCGAAATCTGCAACTCGCTTTCGATGCACTTAAACTGGGCGGCAATGCACCCTGCATTATCAATGCAGCCAACGAAATAGCCGTCGACGCGTTCCTGCACGACCACATCAGTTTTCTGGAGATTTCGGAAATCATCGAGTCGTGTCTGAACAAAACCACTTTCGTCAAAAGCCCTACTTACGACGACTACGTTCAAACCGATGAAGAAACCCGTCGACTGGCGCTGGAGAGAATTAAAAGTTTAGTTTAACTGTTTGTATAGTATCTGTCAACCTCAACGTTTTCGATTCACGTGACGTACTGGATTTGGTTTATTTTAGGTATCGTACTCGGTATTATCTTATTTCGTGCCTTTAAAGGGCGGTCGAAGTAAACGCAGTAGCATACACCCACAATTGATTTTAACATAACGGGCCGACGGAGCGGTTCTGAATACATGGAAATTTTAGTAATGGCAGGTCAGCTCATTCTGGGCTTATCTATTTTAGTTGGTTTACACGAGTTAGGTCACCTGCTGGCGGCAAAAGCATTTGGTATGCGGGTGGAGCAGTACTTTATTGGATTTCCTCCCAAAGTCTGGAGTATTAAACGTGGCGAGACCGAATACGGCGTCGGAGCCATTCCGTTGGGTGGATTTGTAAAAATTACGGGTATGATCGATGAGTCGCTGGATACGGCTCACTTAAATGCCGAACCTGCACCCTACGAATTCCGGGCGAAACCAGCCTGGCAGCGCCTGATCGTTATGCTTGGCGGGATTATCGTCAACGTCATTGTGGGTATCCTGATTTTTGTGATTCTGTCCTATAAGAATGGCAATACCTATCTGGCCGCGAAAGACGCCAAGTATGGTATCGTTGCCTATGATCTGGCGAAGAGCATCGGGCTGCAAACCGGCGATAAAATCATCAAAGTGAATGGAAAGCCAATTACGGATTTCAGCGAAATTCGTAGTTCCGACGTATTTCTGGGCGACAACAGTTCGTATACCATTGACCGGAACGGTAAAATAGAGGACATTTTCATTCCCAATGATTTTGTCGACAAACTGGCCGATAAGAAAGCGGCCGGTCAGTTCATTGACCCGATTGAGCCGTTTAAAGTTGGCGAGTTGGTACCGGGTCAACCGGCTGGTAAAGCGGGGCTGAAGGCTGGCGATGTCATTACAAGCATCAACGGCAAGCCGATTCAGTTTTACCATGAGTTCACAGAAGCGGTAAAGCCCCTCAAAAATAAGCCGCTTACACTGGGAATCAACCGTAATGGACAAGCAACAACCCTCACAATGACTACCACGCCAGAAGGCACCATTGGTTTTTATCCTGAATTTCTGCTCCCGCTTACCAAACAGGATTACACCTTTGGCGAAGCGCTGAGTGTAGGTACAGCAAAAGCGTTTCAGGTCGTTTACGATAACATTAAAGGGTTTGGCAAGATTTTCCGGGGCGAAGTATCGGCCTCAAAAGCCCTGAGCGGCCCAATCGGCATTGCACAGAATCTTTTTGGCGGCATTTGGGTTTGGGATCGTTTCTGGACAGTTACCGGATTACTCTCCATGGCGCTTGCCTTCTTCAACATACTGCCAATTCCGGCTCTCGATGGCGGCCACGCTACTATTCTCGGTTATGAGATTATTTCGGGCCGTAAACCTTCTGATCGTTTTCTGGAAGGAGCCCAGAAGGTTGGTATGGTCATCTTACTTGGACTAATGGCGTTTGCTATTTTCAACGACGTTTTGAAAGCCGTTTTTTAAGCTTTTACCAACTACTTTGTTGGAAGAGGATTCGCAGCGGAAACGAGGATACTCTTCCAGCTTTGCGAATCCTTTTTCTTGCTCTGCTTCTATGATTAATTTTTTGATTCGATCGGGCTTTTTACTTGTGCTTACCAGTCTGCTATCCGGCAGCACGACTGTGCATGAGTTTCATGCCAGCGTGACGCAAATGCAGTATAACCCCAAAGAGCGTGTTTTTGAAATCAGCGTTCGACTGTTTACGGATGATTTTGAGAAAGCATTGGCAGAAGCAACCAAGACAAAAGTCAATTTGAGTAGTAACACAAAACAGGATCTAATTATTGAAAAATATATTGAATCACACTTTGTGTATACAAGCCCGCAGAAACAAGTAAAGCCAATCAAATACGTAGGCTACGAAGTTGAAGCAGATGCCCACTGGATTTATCTGGAAATGCCTTATAGCGATCCTTTCCGGGGTGGTGTATTAAAACAGAATGCATTGATGGAACTGTTTGACGACCAAGTTAATATGGTAAATGTTCAGTACCAGAGCCAGAAAAAAACATTTGTCTTTCGAAAAAATCAGGCCACTCAAGACATTTCGTTCGATAGATAAATTTTTCAGTTACAAAGCATGCTATTTAGTTAATTTTGTAGTTGTTACAATTAGTCCGCCACTTCGTCATACATTAGTAGTTGGCACGGGCCTTGCAACTACTTCATTTTTTTGCCTTTCCTATAGTATCAGGCACCATATATTCATTGCTGCCAGGCTGGC
Source organism: Spirosoma pulveris (assembly GCF_054781875.1). Lineage (NCBI taxonomy): Bacteria > Pseudomonadati > Bacteroidota > Cytophagia > Cytophagales > Cytophagaceae > Spirosoma > Spirosoma pulveris. The sequence goes on along the minus strand of NZ_BAAGTO010000004.1, from coordinate 53,425 downwards.
AGTATACTTATGCATTTAGACCAAGATTTAGCTACCCGTTTGTTAATGACCGATTTCGATTCGGACAATTTAGAAATTGTGCCGCTTGGGTCGCCAGAGGGGTTAGATGATGATTACGAACTACCGGCAAACCTCCCTATTTTGCCGGTTCGCAATACCGTTTTGTTCCCAGGGATGGTTATTCCCGTCACCGTTGGACGGTCCAAGTCAATTCGATTAGTAAAGAAAGCGTATAAGGGAAACCGAATCATCGGTGTCGTTGCCCAGCTAAATCAGCAAAAAGACGAACCTACAGTTGATGATCTTTATCGGTTTGGAACCGTTGCGTATATCATTAAGATGATTACGCTGCCCGACGGCAACATAACCATAATCATACAGGGTAAAAAGCGCTTTGAGATTCAGCAAATCACACAGGAAGAACCCTTCATGACGGCCCAGGTACGCCAGATTGACGACTCATTCCCCAACGTAACCAAGAAGGAAGGTAAAGCCCTGTTACAATCCCTGAAAGACGCAGCCTATAAGATGCTGCGACTTAATCCGGAAATTCCACAGGAAGCCCGCATCGCCCTCGATAACATCGAAAGTCCAAACTTTTTGCTTCACTTTCTGTCTTCGAACGTCAATGCCGATGTAGCCGATAAGCAGCGACTTCTGGAAACTCTGGAAGGCAATCTGCAAGCTAATCTGCTGCTCGAATTTATGCTTCGGGAAGTCCAGTTGCTTGAACTCAAGCGCGAAATTCAGTCGAAGGCCTCCTCTGATCTCGACCAGCAGCAACGCGATTATTACCTTCGCCAGCAGATGAAGGTCCTGCAGGACGAACTGGGTATGGAAAACCCGGATCGTGACATCGACGAACTGCGTATCCGGGCCGACCGGAAGAAATGGTCGAGCGAGGTACGAGCGCATTTCGATAAGGAACTAACCAAACTGCAGCGTATAAATCCTATGGCACCGGAATACCCGGTAACCATGAATTACGTTGAACTGATGGTCGACCTGCCCTGGAATGAATACACCAAGGATAATTTCGACCTGAAACGGGCGCAAAAGATTCTGGATACGGACCATTTCGGACTGGAAAAAGTAAAAGAGCGGATCATCGAATACCTCGCCGTTCTGAAGCTTAAAAACGACATGAAAGCCCCAATCCTTTGCTTATACGGTCCCCCGGGTGTGGGTAAAACCTCGCTGGGTAAATCGGTGGCGAAGGCTTTGGGCCGCAAATACAGTCGGATGGCCCTGGGTGGCGTGCACGACGAAGCCGAGATTCGTGGTCACCGTAAAACGTACATCGGTGCCATGCCGGGCAAGGTCATTCAGAACATCCGCAAATGCGGTACGGCCAATCCCGTATTTATTCTGGACGAAATCGACAAAGTAAGTTCCGATTTCCGGGGTGACCCATCGTCCGCTTTGCTTGAAGTACTGGACCCTGAGCAAAACTCGACGTTCATGGATAACTACCTCGAAACGGAGTTTGACCTCTCGCGGGTATTGTTCATCGCTACAGCCAACTCGCTCGACACCATCCACCCCGCCCTGCGCGACCGGATGGAGATCATCGACATTGCGGGGTACACCGTTGAGGAGAAAGTACAGATCGCCAAGAAATACTTGATTCCAAAACAGCGTAGAGATCATGGTCTGAAGCCTAAAGATCTGGCATTTGAGGACAAAGCCGTTCTACGTATTATTGAAGGCTACACCCGCGAATCGGGCGTTCGGAATCTGGAACAGAAAATTGGTGCGCTGATCCGGAAAGTGGCCAAGTCGATTGCCATGGAGGAGGAATACAACCACACTATTAAGGTGGCCGATATTCCCAAAATGCTCGGCGCCGAGATTTTTGATAAAGAACTTTATGCCGACGATGATATCGCTGGTGTGGTAACAGGCTTGGCCTGGACACAGGTTGGTGGCGAAATTCTCCTGATCGAGTCGAGCCTGAGCCGGGGTAAGGGAGTGCTTACACTCTCAGGGCAACTTGGCGATGTGATGAAGGAATCGGCTGTTACGGCGCTCTCCTACCTGAAAGCCCATGCGGATGATCTGGGGATCGATTACCGTATTTTCAGTCATTACGACCTGCACATTCACATTCCTGCCGGCGCCGTTCCTAAAGACGGACCATCGGCCGGTATTACGATGCTCACGTCTATGACCTCTATTTATACCCAGCGTAAAGTGAAACCGTACCTGGCCATGACCGGCGAGGTGACCTTACGCGGTAAAGTACTGCCTGTAGGTGGCATCAAAGAGAAGATTCTGGCAGCTAACCGGGCGGGTATAAAAGAGTTAATTCTCTGCTCGAAAAACCGAAAAGACATCGAAGAAATCAACCAGTCTTATATTAAAGACCTGGTATTTCACTACGCGGATACGGTTGATCAGGTGCTCGACATTGCCCTGCTTCCCGGTAAGGTTGGTAAACCTATGAAGTTCATCCTTCCTGAAGAAAAAGAACCGCGCGAAGTAGAGAAAGTGTACTAATATGGTGTAGGAGGTATGGTATATGATGTATCTGGTTAGGCAGCAGGCTATATCATACATCCTATATCATACATCTTATATCATACATCTTCTTGTGCTCGATTTTCAGAAATTTTCCGCTACCTATCAGCAGGCCTTGTTAAGGCAGGTTGTTCCCTTCTGGCTCAAAAATGGCCGGGATGAACTATGTGGCGGCTATTTCGATCTGTTATCAGGATCGGGAGAGGTTATCGAAGGAGATAAATTTGTTACGTTGCAGGCCCAGCAGGTGTGGGCTTTTTCCTGGTTGTATAATAACCTCGACGGGCAATCTGCCTGGCTCGAACATGCCCGACATGGTGCCTCCTTCCTGAGCCAGTTTGCGCACCAGGATAGTCTGGACTGCTACGCCCAACTTGACCGGCGAGGTCGACCGGTTAGTCAATCAGCCGATTTACTTCCGGATTGTTTTACAACGATGGCCTATGCGCAACTCCATCGTGCTACCAGAGAGGATGAGTGGGCGATGCTGGCCAAGCAGACATTTACTAACCTGATCGAACGCCGGGCTGATCGTAAGGCTGAGCAGGCGCAAAACGTTGGCGGCTTTCAGCATGTACAGCAGTTAAGCGAAGCCGCTTCCCTGCTCAGGCTGGCGCTGGACATGCAACCGCTGCTAAGTGAAGAAACTGGCAAAGAAGCAACCGACCGTATTGTACATGAGATACAGCACGAGTTTTTAGATCGACGTTCCGAAACACTCCTCAACAATGTCTTGGCCGAGGGGGCGTTTGTCAATACCCCCGAAGGTCGACGATCAAACGTAGGGCTGACGTTCCAAACAGCCAGTTATCTTCTTGACTTTTATGCAGCGAGTGCATCGTCTAAAAACACGCCGGGTATCAACAGCAATCGCAAGCTGGCGATGCAGGTCGCTGGCTGGTGTCTGCGCCTGTGCGATCAGGCCTGGGATGAAACCAATGCTGGCTTGAATCAGTACGTCGATTTTAAACAGCAAGCCTCCATTTTCCCGGATTGGCAGCAGAAATGGGCCTGGGTACAGGTTGAAGCGTTAACGGCCTTGTTAAAAAGTTACGTACACACCCGTCAGCCCGACTGCCTGAAATGGTTCAAGCGCATCCATGATTATACCTTTCAGCATTTTCCAGATAGCAAACAGACGGGCTGGCATCTGGTTCTTGACGCTTATGCCCACCCCCTGCTCGCAGCCAAAGCTATTCCATCAGTGGGTTGTTTCTCACTTATCCGCTGCCTGACCGAAGCAGGAACGCTTCTCACCAAACTAGACCAGATGAAAGAGCGGCCTAGCCGAGCCGGTATTTCGCTTAATACTTAACTAAAAGCCGGCGCGAGTATTTACCGCACCCGCGGCCCTGTCGTGCCTTTCATTTTCACGCCGGTCCGGTACCCTGGTTCGGTTGCGTCAGCGAATACTGACTTTATAAAAAGGCACGAGTTAATGCTCGCGCCAGCGTCAGCCAGCGTCATTTGGCTTGAGCAAACCCTTCAATAGCGCCCCGAACATTGCCAAATTGAGCTAATAGTGCTTCTGCCTGCGCCCGGTCGACACCAATTTCGCTCATGACCATCTTGGCGGCCCGATCCTGTAGCTTAATATTAGTCAGTTGCATATCAACCATCTTGTTTCCTTTTACGCGCCCCAACTGAATCATAACGGCAGTCGAAATCATATTAAGAACCAGTTTTTGCGCGGTGCCGGCTTTCATGCGGGTGCTTCCGGTTACAAACTCCGGCCCGGTAACCACTTCTACGGGAAACTCAGCCGCCTGCGCCACTGCCGATCCGGCATTACAGACAATGCAACCCGTTAGAAGACCCGCTTTCCGGGCTTCGTTTAGTCCGCCAATAACATAAGGTGTTCGGCCCGATGCCGCAATGCCAATGACGGTATCAAGTTCGTCGGGTTGATAGGGTGCAATATCTTTCCAGGCCTGTTCGGCATCATCTTCCGCAAATTCGACCGCTTTCCGGATCGCACCATCGCCACCCGCCATCAGCCCAATAACCAGATCGTGCGGAACGCCATAGGTTGGCGGGCATTCTGATGCATCAACGACACCCAGTCGACCGCTCGTACCGGCACCAATATAAATCAGCCGCCCACCCTGCTTCATGCGGGCAACAATCTGTGTAACCAGCGCTTCTATTTGAGGAATAGCTCGCTCAACAGCCAGCGGCACAGTTTTGTCTTCTTTATTGATATTCGTGAGCAGATCGTGGACCGGCATTTGCTCCAAATGATCGTAATGGGAAGTAGTTTCGGTTGTCATGGTTCAAAATTAATACAGGCGAATTTTAAGGAACAAATAATCTGTTTTTTCTTGCCTTTCCCAAAAACATCGGCTTAATTTACGGCGTTATTACACTATCAGCGAAATTTCGCTAAATGTTAAATATGATTACTGAGCCACATACTACCGAATTGAATCGTTTCAGTCGAACACTCACCCAGGAAATCAGTAATCCCGCTGCAAAAGCCATGCTTTACGGGGTTGGCCTGAGTGAAGAAGACATGCAGAAGCCCCAGATTGGTATTGCCAGTACGGGTTATGAGGGGAACACATGCAACATGCATTTGAACGGACTATCTGTCTACGTCAAGCAGGGTATTCAGGCAAACGGTTTAGTAGGATTGATCTTTAACACAATCGGTGTATCAGATGGTATGACCAACGGAAATGACGGCATGCGCTACTCACTTCCCAGCCGGGATCTGATTGCCGATTCAATAGAATCCGTAGTGGCAGCTCAGTGGTATGATGCAGTTGTGACCGTGGTTGGTTGTGACAAAAACATGCCGGGTGCCGTCATGGCCATGGCTCGTCTCGATCGGCCCGGCATTATGGTCTATGGCGGCACTATCCGGTCAGGTCATTATAAAGGACAGAAATTAGACATCGTTTCAGCATTTGAAGCGCTGGGCAAAAAATACGCGGGCAATATTTCCGATGAAGATTACGAAGGTGTAATCAAGAATTCGATTCCGGGTGCCGGTGCTTGTGGCGGTATGTATACAGCCAATACCATGGCCAGCAGCATTGAAGCGATGGGCCTGAGCCTGCCCTTCAGCAGCAGCTACCCCGCTACGCACGAGGGCAAACAGGAAGAATGCAAGAAAATTGGCGCAGCCATGCGCATCCTGCTCGAACGCAACATCACCCCGGCTGATATAATCACCCGTAAATCGCTCGAAAACGCGCTAACGATTGTGATGGCGCTGGGTGGTTCTACGAATGCCGTACTGCATTACCTGGCCATTGCCCGGGCCGCCGGTATCGAATTAACCCTCGACGAAATTCAGGCTATCAGCGATCGGGTGCCGTTCCTGGCCGATCTGAAGCCAAGCGGCAAATATTACATGGAAGATATGCTCGCAATCGGGGGCGTACCAGCCGTGATGAAATACCTGTATCAGAACGGTATGCTGCACGGCGACTGCCTGACGGTAACGGGTAAAACAGTAGCCGAGAATCTGGCCGATGCACCTGATCTGAATTTTGAAACGCAGCAGATTGTTCGTCCATTGAGCAATCCGATTAAAGCAACCGGGCATATTCAGATCATGCGCGGCAACCTTTCGCCAACGGGCTCGGTCGCCAAGATCACGGGTAAAGAAGGGCTCCGTTTCGACGGTACAGCGAAAGTATGTGAACACGAAGGTGAGGTGATCGACGCGCTCCAGAAAGGCGAGATCTTACCCGGTCAGGTGATCGTTATCCGTAACGCCGGTCCCAAAGGCGGGCCGGGCATGAGTGAGATGCTGAAACCAACTTCGGCTATTATGGGCGCGGGCCTTGGCGACAAAGTTGCCTTGATTACCGACGGTCGTTTTTCAGGTGGTACCCATGGCTTTGTCGTAGGTCACGTAACGCCGGAAGCTTTCGACGGTGGTCCTATTGCGCTCGTACACGACGGCGACCGCATCACCATCGACGCCACCACCCGCGAATTGATCCTGCATATTTCGGACGAAGAGATGGCGCAGCGTAAAAGTGAGTGGAAACAATCGGCGCCCCGCTTCACCAAGGGCGTGTTGGGTAAGTACATCCGCAACGTGAAATCGGCGAGTGAAGGCTGTGTAACGGATGAAGCATAATAGGTATAAGCAACAGTAAATCAACAAACTGAAAACGACCTTTAAATTAACCATACATCATGGAAGCAATCGCCAGTATTAAACCGGAAACCGCTCATGCAGTAGATACAGCCCCAGCGGCTGCTCCGGATGCTACATACATCAACGGCTCGCACGCCCTGATGAAATGCCTGTTAGCTGAAGGTGTAGAAACTATTTTTGGTTACCCAGGTGGCGCCATCATGCCCGTGTATGATGCCCTCTACGATTACCAGGATCAAATAAACCACATTCTCGTCCGCCATGAACAAGGCGCCGGACATGCCGCACAGGGCTACGCCCGCGTAGCTGGCCGTGCAGGGGTTTGCCTTGTTACATCGGGACCGGGTGCAACGAATCTGGTAACGGCCATTGCCGATGCCCTGATTGATTCTACTCCCCTGGTTTGCATTGTTGGTCAGGTTGGTAAAAAACTACTGGGCACCGATGCGTTTCAGGAAGCCGATGTCATGGGCGTCACTATGCCCATTACGAAATGGAATTACCAGATTACGGATGCTAACGAAGTACCTGAAATTCTGTCGAAAGCTTTTTATATCGCGCAGTCGGGCCGGCCGGGCCCTGTCCTGATCGACATGACCAAAAGCTCGCAGCTGGAGTTAATGACGAAGCCCTTCGTCTACGAACGCTGCCAGAGCCTGGTGAGTTATCGGCCACGGCGAATTCCGAAACAAGAGCAGGTCGAAACCGCAGCTAACCTGATCAATTCGGCCAAGCGCCCCTATATATTCGCTGGCCACGGTATTCAGATTGCCAAAGCCGAAGCTGAACTGATCGAGTTTGCCGAAAAAACGGGCATTCCGGTTGCCACAACGCTGCTTGGCCAATCAACTATTTCGACTAATCACCCCTTGTACGTGGGCTGGCTGGGTATGCACGGCAACTACGGCCCGAACGTGATGACCGATCAGGCCGATGTGATCATTGCCATTGGCATGCGCTTCGACGACCGGGTTACCGGCGATGCCAGCAAGTTCATTAAACAGGCAAAAGTTGTTCACATTGAGATCGACCCCTCGGAGATTGACAAAATTATCCGGGCCGACGCTCCTGTAGTTGGCGATGCCAAAGAAGTACTGAAAGCCTTGTTACCCCTCGTAAAGCCAAACGATCACACGGTATGGCGTAACGAGTTTCGGAAGTTCGACGTGATCGAAAACGAGACCATCACGGTTCCGGAACTGACCAGCTTGGACGGTAAGATCAGAATGGCCGAAGTGATCGACATGCTGTCGACGAAGACAAAAGGAGAAGCCGTGCTGGTAACCGACGTCGGTCAGCACCAAATGATGGCCTCCCGCTACTATCAGTTCCGTCGGCCGAACAGCCTGGTTACGTCGGGGGGTATGGGTACCATGGGCTTTGCCTTACCAGCCGCTTTCGGCGCACAGGTGGGCGCTCCCGACCGGCAGGTGGTAGCCATCATTGGCGACGGTTGTTTTCAGATGACCTTACAGGAGCTGGGTACTATCGTGCAGAATAAACAACCGGTTAAAGCCATTATCCTGAATAACAATTTCCTGGGTATGGTACGGCAATGGCAGCAGTTATTCCACGAACGGCGCTATTCGTTCGTAGAACTGCAAAACCCGGACTTCATTACCATTGCCAAAGGCTTTGGTATGGCTGGCCAAACCTGCGACCAACGGGATAATCTTTCTGATGCACTCGATACGCTGCTGGCGCACGAAGGGCCCTTCCTGCTCGAAGTGATCGTTGAAAAAGAAGAAAACGTATTTCCGATGGTTCCCGCCGGAGCCAGCGTTTCGCAGATTAGACTTAAATAAGATGACTACCTACACGATCTGCATATTCACCGAAAATACCATCGGGCTGCTGAACCGCATCACGATCATTTTCACCCGCCGACGCATTAACATTGAGAGTCTGACTGTTTCGGAAACGGAGCGTAAAGGCGTATCCCGCTTCACGATTGTGATCAAACACGAATCGCGGGAAGAGGTAGAAAAACTTGTTCGTCAGATTCGCAAGATTGTGGAAGTGATGGCCGTTTTTGGTTATCTCAATGACGAGATTGTCTACAACGAAATTGCGCTCTTCAAGATTTCGACCCAGTTGGGCAGTAAATCCCTGGATGTCGAGACGATTAATAAAGAGTATAAAGCCTGGGTCGTTTACTGGGGCCTGGATTACGTCGTGATCGAGAAAACGGGTAACGACACTGAGATATTTGATTTTTTCGGATACCTCAAGCAGTACGAAATTCTTGAGTTTGTTCGCTCAGGTCGCGTAGCGGTCGGCAAGACCGAAAAAGGCCTGGTCGAATACCTGCCCGAAGCCGAGTGGGCTTATTATTTATAACCAATCACAATCCTACAATACGCGTACAAAACCAATTAAACATGGCAACGATTAACTTCGGAGGAGTAGAGGAACAAGTAGTCACACGGGAAGAATTTCCGTTAGAAAAAGCCCGTGAGGTGCTGGCCAATGAAACCATTGCGGTTATTGGCTATGGCGTACAGGGCCCCGGCCAATCGCTGAACATGCGCGACAATGGCTTCAACGTTATCGTTGGACAACGTAAAGGCAAAACGTATGACAAAGCGATTGCTGATGGCTGGGTGCCCGGCGAAACGCTGTTCGAAATCGAAGAAGCGTTGGAAAAAGGTACCATCATTTGCTTCCTGCTCTCCGATGCTGCTCAAATTGAACTGTGGCCAACGGTGAAAGCTGCGCTTAAACCCGGCAAATCGCTGTATTTCTCGCACGGCTTTGGTGTAACATATAAAGAAAAAACGGGTATCGTTCCCCCTGCCGATGTTGATGTGTTCCTCGTAGCTCCAAAAGGTTCGGGTACCTCGCTTCGTCGCCTGTTTGTAGAAGGCAAAGGACTGAACTCCAGCTTCGCTATCTACCAGGATGCTTCGGGTAACGCACGCACCAAGGCTATTGCCATGGGTATTGGCGTAGGTTCGGGCTACCTGTTCGAAACCGATTTCTATAAAGAAGTAACCTCCGACCTGACCGGTGAGCGTGGTACACTGATGGGTGCTATTCAGGGTATTTTCGCAGCTCAATACGAAGTACTGCGCGCCAACGGCCACAGCCCTTCCGAAGCTTTCAACGAAACCGTTGAAGAGTTGACCCAGTCGCTGATGCCCCTCGTAGCCGAAAACGGTATGGACTGGATGTACGCCAACTGTTCGACAACGGCCCAGCGCGGTGCGCTCGATTGGTGGAAGCCTTTCCGCGATGCGACCAAGCCCGTATTTGAGCAACTGTACAACTCGGTAAAAACGCAGGAGCAGGCCGAAATCAGTATCACCCGCAACTCGCAGCCCGACTACCGCGAGAAACTCGAAGTCGAGCTGGCCGAACTGCGCGAATCCGAAATGTGGCAGGCTGGTAAAGCGGTTCGGTCACTACGTCCGGAGCGGAGCTAATTTTTCCGGTTATTAGTTATTGGGTTATTAGATATTGGGTTGTTAACCGTCGGTTGATAAATCAATAACTAATAACCCAATCACGTTTATACGCACCTCTATGCGTTGTTTAGTTAACTTTACGTTATGAGCACTGTAGCAAAAGGAGAAACGAAATTCATATTCCCTGACCTCGACAACATCTATCTGGCCGCCGAACGGCTTCGGGGCGTGGCCGCGCATACCCCTCTTCAGGAGAATATCAATCTGTCAGACCGTTACGGAGCCAAGATTTTTCTAAAACGCGAAGACCTACAGGTCGTCCGCTCTTACAAAATTCGCGGAGCTTATAATAAAATGGCGAGTCTATCGCCGGATATGCTCGCTAAAGGGGTCGTTTGCGCCAGTGCGGGTAACCACGCCCAGGGACTGGCCTATGCCTGCCGGAAAATGGCCGTTCATGGCACTATCTTCATGCCAACGACCACGCCCAACCAAAAGGTGAAACAGGTAAAACTTTTCGGCAAAGAGTTCGTGGAGGTCGTTCTTGTAGGCGATACGTATGATGATGCTTACCATGCTGCCAGGGAATTTGTCGATACCCACGAAAGCATATTTGTTCACCCCTTCGATGATGTGCAGGTGATGGAAGGGCAGGGCACAGTTGGGCTGGAAATCTTCAAAGATTCTAACTTTAAGATCGACTACCTGCTGATGGCCATTGGCGGAGGTGGCTTAGCCTCGGGCGTTTCGACCGTTTTCAGGCAACTGAGCCCTAAAACAAAACTTATTGGCGTTGAACCCCTCGGCTCGCCAAGTATGAAGGTAGCCCTAGAAGAGGGCCATGTCGTTACGCTCGACAAGATCGATAAGTTCGTAGATGGAGCCGCCGTAAAGCGAGTGGGTGAGACAACCTTCGAAATATGCCGTCAAAATCTGGATCGGGTAGTTCTCATTCCGGAAGGCAAAGTGTGTACGACCATCCTTCAGCTTTACAATGAAGAAGCCATTGTAGCCGAGCCCGCCGGTGCGCTCACGATTGCCGCACTCGACTTTTTGAAAGACGAGATCAAAGGCAAAAACGTCGTGTGTCTGGTGGGTGGCGGTAACAACGACATTACCCGCACGGAAGAGATAAAAGAACGGTCGCTTCTGTACGAGGGGCTGAAACATTATTTCATTATCCGGTTTCCGCAGCGTGCTGGTGCCTTTCGCGACTTTCTGAACGTGCTGGGGCCTAATGATGACATTAGCCGCTTCGAATACGCTAAGAAAACAAACCGGGAAACGGGCCCGGCGGTTGTTGGTATTGAGCTGAAGAGCCGGGAGGATTTTGAGCCGCTCATTCGGCGAATGCACGACCAGAACATCGTGTTCGAGTACCTGAACGACCAACCCGACTTGTTTCAGTTTTTAGTGTAGCTGCGTAAATCGCTACAAATGCCAGCAGTTTATGTAGAATTGTCAGTGCCATGCTTCGTGTCCCCTCCTCCATCCAGGCCAACCAGTTTCAATCCCTGAACATCCAGCGGCCCGACGGTTCGGAGATGACGTTTGTAGCCTACCGCAGCGACGTGTATCCCGAACGGAACGAGGTTTTTTTTGAAGAACATGCCGTTATTGTTGTGCTGGAAGGCGAGAAAAAATTTACCTCACCCACGCAGGAATTGCACGTACACAAAGGGCAGATTCTGTTCTTTCAGCGAGGCTGCTATTCGATGAACGAATCCATTGATACAAACTACAAAAGCCTGGTATTTTTCGTCAACGAGAAATCACTGAAAGAGTTTGTCAGTCAACACGTTAGCTTGTTCGAAGGATTGCAAACACCCCTCCCCGACGATCCGATTCTGTCCTTTACGTCATCGACTACATTCGCCACATTCATTAACTCATTGCTGCCTTATTTTGGTGCCAGAACGCCTTTTCTGAATGAGCTACTACGGCTCAAGTCGCAGGAATTGCTCCTCCACCTGCTCGAACTCGACACTACCGAACACCTTCGGGCCATCCTCTGGCACATTTACCAGGGCCAGAAAACCGACCTCGACTACCTGATGAGCACGTACTTCCTCAAACCACTATCCATGAATGAATTGTCGAGACTATCAGGCCGGAGCCTGTCGGCGTTCAAACGTGATTTCGAGGAGCATTTCCATACTTCACCCGGCCACTGGATACGCCGGAAACGGCTCGAACACGCCCACTTCCTGCTTCGTAACACCGACAAGAACGTGTCTGAAGTAAGCATGGAGATTGGCTACGAGAGTGTCTCGCATTTTATCAAGGCCTACAAAAGCCAATATGGCGCAACCCCAAAGCGAGCGGCTTAGAACTCCGTCAACTACACATTACTTCTTCATTTTACTAGCTAATTGTGGTTGATTTACAGTGTGCTCACTCACTCGTATCCGCTCGTTTAACCGTGACTTTATACCCTTGGTCTGGTTAGCTGTCTCTGCAAAAAGAAGTAGGTTTTGTAGTTGAATTGCCGATAACAAGGCTACGCTGATTACAAGCAATGGCGTTTGCCGGTACGATGGAAAAGCGTTTATAAACTTTCCACTTGAGACAGCTAAAATCGGAGACATTTTTACGCTCACTCAGCTCGTAAAAAAAGCTTCCCCAAAAATTGCTGAAAGCATCACGCTGGACCAAATCGGGAACATGTGGTTTGGTAGCTGGGGAGCGCCGGGTCATGCAGGGGCTTATCGGTATGATGGCAGAACGCTCACAAATTTTCCCTGAAACACCTATTCAAGGTATCGCGGAAGACAGAGAAGGCGGCCTTTGGCTGAACAGCAAACGATATGATCGCAAATCCTTCCCCGATTTATCGGACTGGCTGAAGTAAGCAAGACATAAATGTTAGTGTCCCTAGTAAATAACTGTCCTAACGGTAAACTAAATGGGCCGATCATCTATCGGCCCATAATCGCCTTTTAATGGGCTAGTCAGGCTCGTCTGTTAGTTTTCAAACGCCTTACCATATAGTAAATCAAATACAGAATTGCCTGAAGACGGTAAACGAGTTTGATTGATGAGAAATGGCTGGTTCTAATCAAGGTTATTACTAATCATACAATCCACTAATTTAGCTTTATAGATTTTAGCTATATAGATATAAAAACAATTAATAAAAACTATCAATCAATTCGTGTAAATTTGACTCCACAAAACCTAAATATATTAAAAATGTCGGATCATATATACGCGAGCACACCCTCAGACTCCATTAGTTACAACACGAATGGTGAAAGTAAATGTCCCTTTACGGGTGCATCGGCGAAGCAAAGCGCTGGTGCCGGCACGAGAAATCGGGATTGGTGGCCAAACCAACTTAAGCTCAATATTCTCCGTCAGCATTCCTCTCTGTCCAATCCAATGGATAAGGGATTCAACTACGCTGAAGCGTTCAAATCGCTTGATCTGAATGCCGTAAAGAAAGATATCTTCGACGTAATGACGACGTCTCAGGACTGGTGGCCAGCCGATTACGGTCATTACGGACCGCTCTTTATCCGGATGGCCTGGCACAGTGCCGGTACGTACCGTATTGCCGATGGTCGTGGTGGTGCGGGTGCCGGAACGCTACGTTTTGCACCCCTTAACAGCTGGCCTGACAATGCAAACCTCGACAAAGCACGGCTGCTGCTGTGGCCGGTCAAGAAAAAATACGGCCGAAAAATCTCATGGGCCGATCTAATGGTTCTTACGGGTAACTGCGCCCTTGAATCAATGGGCTTTAAAACTTTTGGTTTCGCTGGTGGGCGTGAAGATGTTTGGGAGCCGGAGGAAGACATCTATTGGGGTGCTGAAACCGAGTGGTTAGGCGATAAGCGCTACTCTGGCGATCGAGAGCTTGAAAATCCATTAGCTGCGGTTCAGATGGGGCTGATCTATGTAAATCCGGAAGGGCCAAACAGCCGACCTGATCCCCTTGCTTCTGCCCGCGACATTCGGGAAACCTTTGCTCGTATGGCCATGAATGACGAAGAAACGGTTGCACTTATTGCCGGTGGTCATACATTTGGTAAAACCCATGGTGCTGCCGATCCCGGTCAATATGTAGGAGCAGAGCCTGCCGGTGCGAGCCTGGAAGAACAAAGCCTCGGCTGGAGAAACACTTTCGGTACCGGAAGGGGCAGTGACACGATCACGAGCGGTCTGGAAGGAGCCTGGACAACAACGCCAACGCAGTGGGACAACAACTACTTCGACAACCTGTTCGGATTCGAATGGGAGCTGACGAAAAGTCCGGCCGGCGCACATCAGTGGAGACCGAAGGATGGCGCAGGCGTTGGTACCGTGCCCGATGCGCACGACCCGGCCAAGCGTCACGCGCCCATGATGTTTACGACCGATATCGCGTTGCGAATGGACCCTGTTTACGAACCCATTTCAAGACGTTTCCACGAGAATCCGGATCAATTTGCAGACGCATTTGCCCGTGCCTGGTTCAAGCTGACCCATCGCGACATGGGTCCAGTTGCCCGGTACCTCGGCCCGGAGGTGCCTATCGAAGAGTTGATCTGGCAAGACCCAATTCCGGCCGTAACCCACAAGCTGATTGATGAACAGGATACTGCCGCACTGAAAAAAATGATACTGGCTTCGGGCCTGTCTATTTCTCAACTGGTATCAACCGCATGGGCATCGGCATCGACATTCCGTGGATCCGATAAACGCGGTGGGGCAAACGGCGGGCGTCTTCGCCTGGCACCGCAAAAAGACTGGGACGTTAACCATCCGGGTCTGCTGGCAACTGTACTGGAGAAATTTGAGCGTATCCAGAACGACTTCAATAGCATGCAGCAGGATGGCAAGCAGGTTTCCATAGCCGACCTGATCGTGCTGGGTGGCAGTGTAGGCATTGAGCAAGCAGCTAAGAAAGCGGGGCATGAGGTAGTCGTACCTTTCACACCCGGCCGCACCGATGCCTCGCAGGAGCAGACAGATGTTGAGTCATTCGCCGTTTTAGAGCCGGAAGCCGATGGTTTCCGCAACTACTCGAAAACAAAGTATACTGTATCGTCGGAAGAAATGTTAATTGACAAAGCACAACTGCTGACGCTGACCGCACCTGAAATGACGGTTCTAGTAGGTGGAATGCGTGTTCTGAATACAAACTATGGTTTCTCGAAGCACGGGGTATTCACTAAGCGTACCGAAGCCCTTACCAACGACTTCTTCGTTAACCTACTCGATTTAGGTACAACCTGGAAAGCAGCTTCGCATCACCAGGATGTGTTTGAAGGGCGTGATCGCCTAACCGGCGAGCTGAAATGGACCGGCACACGTGTCGATCTTATTTTCGGTTCCAATTCGGAACTGCGGGCACTTGCCGAAGTCTATGCATGCGAAGACGCACAGGAACAGTTCGTGCATGATTTTGTAGCAACCTGGACCAAAGTGATGAACCTCGACCGTTTTGACCTGGCCTAAATTGCCTTATTGATAGAGGGTCATAATAAAAGGTAGTTTGGAAACAGACTACCTTTTATTATGACCCTCTATATCTTTTCAGGAATCTATAGTTTAGTCAGGTCAATTCATAAACTCTATTTGTTCCATTGAATGCAACGACCAGAGCAAACCTTTGTCTAAAGAATTTGTTAATTTAGTACGTTAAAACCGTTACTCAGTCTATTTATTAACCACGTTGCTCACTTGTGACTACCTCATCTCCATTTTCGATCCTATTGGTTGATGATGATCCGTTTGTTGCTGAAGTACTTACGCGTTCGGCTCGGCAAAACTTCCCGGAAGCTTCCTTTCAGGTTAGTACCAGTTACGCAGAAGCCCAGAACTATGTCGAAAGTCTCGAGGGAAAGGGACCAAAACTCATCTTGCTGGACATTGATTTGCAAACAGGGCCGGATGGCTTTGACTTCCTGTATTATCTCCGCAACCATCCACAAGGAAGACTTTTGCCTGTGGTCATGCTTTCGTACTATGACGGAACAGATAATGTAGAAAAGGCTTTTTCGATGGGAGCCTCATTGTTTACCCGAAAGCCGTCTGTATATTCAGCCTGGCAGGATTATGTACTGCAATTACGGCGTTACTGGTTTGAGACCATTACGGTGCCTACAGTGTGGTTTGGTAAAGGTTTCACCAACTAAACCTAGTGCATACTGAGTTCGTTAGCATACAGTTTTGGTCAATGACGCGCTATTCTTTCCGCCGGGCTCGCTATTAACGCCGGGCTTTCTCCTTTGCACAGGAAGACCCTGTTCAACAATTTTTCAAAATTTTTTCGCGGAGTTTATGGAATTGAGGCTTTGCCGGCATCTCTCTTAAAAACAATTTAGGCTAGTCTTTGAAAGCCATATTAATAATCTTAACAATTATTTTATGAACTACACTCCGCCCTAGACTTAACCTGCTACTCCCCGAAAGCGAAGGAGATTTTGTATGTGAGAGTTGAATGACAAGGTTTTATGTCTATCCTGACCCAGGATAAAAAAAAGCCGGTAAGTGGTTTTTATCCAAGTAATTGCTGCTGGATTGCAATAAAGATGATAGATTAGACTTATTGAATTGTGCGGTTATTGCTGGAAAACTCATATTTTTGTGGAGGTTTGAAGGCATTTCCTTTAAAAATTTAGATGCACAAACCGAAAGAGTCTAAATTTTTCACTTTTTTTACCGGGTAAACCAACTTTTAATTTTTAACCCTACAGTCCAGTTCCAATGAAAACACAAACTCCTTCTCCAGCACCCGCCAAAGCACCGGCACCAAAAAAGAAGTCAGGTGGTCTAAACCCCGCATTCGTAATTCCGGTACTGTTGCTGATCGGTATCCTGACGTACATGTTCGTCTTCGGTGATGGTAGCCACTTCCAGGAAGGCGACAATACGAAAGAACCACTTCCAGGCGACTACTTCGGTACTGTCTACAAGGGAGGCTTCATCGTACCAATTCTGTTCACCTGTTTTCTAACGGTACTGGTATTCTCAATTGAGCGTTTCATCACGATCGGCCGTGCCAACGGTTCAGGTTCTATTGATGATTTCGTACGGAAAATCAAAGGCCAGCTTGACCGCAATGAAGTTGCTGCTGCTATCCAGGAGTGCGACCGTCAGAAAGGCTCAATTGGCAACGTTGTGAAAACAGCCCTGTTGAAGTACCAGCAGTTAGCTACCGACACTCAATTAGACAAAGAGCAGAAACTGGTAGCCCTGCAGAAAGAAGTGGAAGAAGCTACGACGCTTGAACTGCCAATGCTGGAAAAAAACCTGACCATCATTGCTACCCTGGCTTCGGTTTCGACACTGATCGCCCTGCTCGGTACGGTACTTGGTATGATTCGCGCTTTCGCAGCCATGGGTGCTACGGGCCAGCCTGATACAGGTGCTCTTTCGACGGGTATCTCTGAGGCCCTTGTAAACACGGCTCTTGGTATCGGTACGGCCGCTATTGCTACGATCATGTACAGCTACTTCACGAGCCGTATTGACGTATTGACTTACAACATTGACGAAATCGGCCTGAGCATTCAGCAGAACTTCGCAGCCCATTATTAATAGTTTAATTACTTATGCCAGCAGTTAAAATAAAACGCGCCAGTTCCACAGTGGACATGACCGCGATGTGCGACGTGGCGTTCCTCTTGTTGACGTTCTTTATCCTGACGGCCCAGTTCCGGTCGCAGGATGCTGCCGCCATCGAAACGCCTTCGTCCATTTCCGGAATTAAAGTCCCTGACAGCGATATCATGACCATTGGTCTTGGTAGAGACGGCAAAGTCTATTTCGGTATCGACAATGCGCAGAACCGCATTGCCATGCTGGATAACATTGCTGCTGCTAAAGGTCTTTCCTTCTCGAACAACGAAAAGAAGGAGTTTTCTCTGATGTCGAACTTTGGTCTGCCCATCAACCAACTGAAGGCCTACCTGAATCTTCCTAAAGAGCAGCAGGCTAAGGTGAAGCAGGCCGGGATTCCAACGGATTCGACCGGAGCAGGTCCAACCAATGAGTTGAAGGAATGGGTTTACAATGCCCGGAAGGCCAATAACAACCTTCGAATTGCGTTGAAAGGCGACAACCTCGCTAAATTTCCGGAATTCAAGAATGTACTGGCTACGTTACAAGCGCAAAACATCAACAAATTCAACCTGATTACGGGAACGGAAGCTCCCCCAGCCGGTTGGAAAGCTGATTAAGCGCGTAGCGATTGCATCAATAGTTGATTTTCACCACGCGAATCTGTTAAGAAAACATGGCAGAAATTAATACCGGCGGTGGTGGTGGTAAACATGATGGTGGTAAGGTACGGTCAAAGAAAGCGTCGACCCGGGTGGATATGACCCCCATGGTAGACCTCGGATTTCTCCTGATTACCTTCTTCATTTTGGCCACCACACTGAGCAAACCATCTTCGATGACGCTCAACGTGCCGGATAAAACAAAAACAGAAGAAACGGAGCCTATTAAGGCCTCCAACGTAATGACCGTCTTTCTGGGTAAAGACAACAAAGCCTACTACATTTTCGGTAAGGCTGCGGGCGAAGACCCAGAATTAAAGACCGTCGGTTACGGCTACGAATTTCGTCAGGCCCTCCAGGAGAACGTGAAGAAAGTAGGTGGCGAAAAGTTTGTTGTGGTTATCAAACCAACAAAACTATCGACCTACAAAAACATGGTTGACGTACTGGATGAAATGGCGATTACGAAACTGAAGCGGTATGCCCTTGTGGACGCACTGACTCCGGATGAAGTAAAGCTCCTTAAAGACAAAGCAAAATTAGACGTATAACACCATGGCAGAAGTAAACCCCCAGGCAACACTCGATGATATCGTGTTTGCCAACCGGAACCAAGCGTATGGTGCCTATGACCTGCGGAAGTCATACCCTAAAACTGTAACCAGAGCCCTCATTATTGGTGCTGTCCTGTTTACATTGGGTGTACTGACGCCAACGATCATAACTGCGTTGACGCCGGAAGCCAAAGAAGTGTCTATGACGGAGGTGGACTTGATGAAACTCCCACCACCACCCATCGACCCGAATGAACCGCCACCACCGCCACCACCACCGGTCGAATTGCCGAAGGTGAACACGGTGAAATTCCTTCCACCGGAAGTAAAGCCGGATGAGGAAGTACCGGAAGAAACGCCACCACCAGCCGTGGAGGAACTGAAAGAAGCCGTTGCTGCTGAAAAAACGCAGGAAGGTGATCCGAACGCTGAAGAAGTAATTGCTGCTCCTGAAGCATCAGCTGCCCCAACGAAAGTGGAAGTTGCCGTTGAAGCTGCCCCAAAAGAAGAAGAAATCTTTACGGTGGTAGAACAACAGCCAGAGTTTAGTGGTGGTATGGCCGCTCTTGGTCAATACCTAAGCAAAAATCTGCGCTACCCAGCCGCAGCTCAACGCGCAAACGTTTCAGGACGTGTATTCGTAAGCTTCGTCGTTAACACCGATGGAAGTATTCAGGACGTTCAGGTGCTAAAGGGTCTGGGCTTCGGAACAGACGAAGAAGCACAACGCGTAGTGAAAGGTATGCCGAAGTGGCGCCCTGGTAAGCAATCAGGTCGGCCGGTTCGGGTTAAATACAACCTACCGATCAACTTCACGCTGGAGTAATACCTATGCGCGGACAGAATCGAGGTCCAGCCAGGCTAACACTGTACATATCAGTACTAGCTTCGCTGGCATACTTGGGAGGAGGCATCGGACTGATAGCCTCCTCTCAGTCTTTTGGGATGCTTCCTGAGCCCGGATTACTACGCTATTCGATGGGAGCATTGTTGATAGTATATGGAGCGTTTCGAGCGTATAGGGCCTACCAGCGTTTTCAGCAAGATGAGTAAGCAATTCTTAGTTCTTATAGCAGCCGCCGGAATACTGGCCGGACTCCTGGGTTGTGACAACGGGAAACCACCGTTGGATAATCCATCACGCGGGGATATTGTTATTGCTGCCGATGAATCCTTTCAGCCGTTGGTCACACAATTGACCTCTGCTTACTCCGGCATCTACCCAGACGCTCACTTTAAGGTTGTCTTCACGCCAGAGCAGGAAGCAATAAACATGATGCTTCAGGATAGTGCACGACTAGTCTTCACAACCCGTGTACTAACTCCTAACGAACGGGCTATACTCAATCAACGAAAAATAAAAGGGGCTACAGAAAAGATTGCAACGGATGGCGTAGCGCTAATTGTCAATAAAGCGAACACAGATAGCCTGATCACAATGGCTGAATTACAACGTATTTTCAGTGGGCAGGTAAATCAGTGGGGACAACTTAAAGGAGGTAATCAGAGTAGCCCGATCACCCTTGTTTTTGATAATAACAATTCAAGCAATCTAGCGTTTGTATTAAAAACTTTTAATGTTAAAGACGTAAAAGGATTGCGAATATTCACAACACGCTCGAATCGGGAAGTTATTGATTTCGTCCGGAAGAACCCATCGGCCCTTGGCTTCATTGGTGTCAACTGGATCAGTGATAGTGATGAGCCTTTATCTGTTGAGTTAGCCAAGGATTTGCGCGTCATGGGTGTTTCAAATAAAACAAACCCCGTTAACCGCGATGACTATTTTCAACCGTTTCAGGAAGACTTGGGCATGCAGCGTTACCCTTTACGGAGACCAGTTTATATTTTAAGCCGCGAAACGCATCCGGGTTTAGGTGGCGGTTTGATTAATTATATAGCTAGAGATGCTGGTTCGCTAATCATTCGTAAATTGGGACTTTGGCCCAGAATTCCATATGATCGAATCATAAATCTGACCAAATAAGTAAGTTTTTTGGTTCGACCGCAATTTTTTAGTTTTGTCAATTGTTTTATAAGCATTAACCAATTTCCCTAATTTCCAACTTGAATTACATGATGAACAACCAGAAGCAATCGCTGATGACCATCCTGTTTGTGGGGGCTACACTATCGACTCCTTTGTTTGCACAGGACGTCCAATCGGCCCTGAAGGATATAGAAGCTGAGCGATACAATAAGGCGGGCCAAACGCTAACGCAGTTGGCCACCAGCTCGCCGACGGCTGATAATCAGTTTTATCTGGGCTACTATTATCTACGAAGCGGGCAGTTGGATAAAGCCAAAGCAACGTTTGAAAAAGGTGCCGCTGCCGATGCTAAAAACCAATTAAACAACATTGGTCTGGCAGGAGTAGCCTTGGCAAAAAGTGATGGAGCTACAGCTAAAGGCTTGATTGACAATGCCGTTGCGCAAACAAAAAGCAAGAACCAGGACGTTCTGATTCGTGGTGCAGAAATGTACACTCTGTTCGATCAGCCAAAGCAAAATGATCCAGCCGCTGCGCTAAGCCTGCTTACGGTTGCTGACGAGAAAGACAAGAAGAACGAAAACGCCGAGATCGAAATGCTGATGGGCGATGCGTACTTCCTGAAAAATGATGGCGGTAATGCTATCACGAAGTACGAAAACGCACTGGCAATCAATCCTAACCTGGCCGAAGCCAACTATAAGATTGGCCGTTTGTATCTGCGGGGTAAAAACTATCAGAAAGCGCAGGACTTCTTTAAACTAGCTATTCAGGGCGATGCTGAGTTCGCTCCTACGTATCGTGCTTATGCCGATGCCCTGGCTAACTCGCGTGCTTATAAAGCAGCCGCTTCGAACTACGAACTGTATGTACAGAAAAGTGGTACTACAGATCCGGAGATGTTACTTGACGTAGCCCGTTATAAGTTCCTGGCTCAGGATTATCAGGGTGCTATCGCTTATCTTGATCAGCTGAAAGGCAAAATAAATAACCCAATTATTGACCGAATGTACGGTTGGGCTTATTCTGCTTTAGGTAAGAATAATGAGTCTGTTGAATCGCTTAATCGCTTCATTTCAACAGCCCCTCAGAAAGTAATGGCTGACGATTACAAATACCTGGGTCGTGCTTATGCACAGATAGGTACGCCGGAAAGCGATTCGTTGAGCATTGTTAACCTGGAGAAAGCGGCACCAATGGATACGACAGAGAACCTGTATCGTGAGATTGGTGAGCGTTACTACAAGACAAAGCGCTACGATAAAGCAGCTTCGTACTACAGAAAGACAATTTCGACCGATAAAAAGCCCCAGAACAATGACTTCTTGTGGTTAGGTCTTTCCAACTATCAGTTTGCACCACGTGTAGGCCGGGATAGCTCCGCAGCACCGATGGATACAGCGCAGATTCGTCAGGTAAAACAACAGTATTATCTGGCAGCAGATTCGGCCTTCGCGCAGATGGCATCTCGTATTGAAGCCGATGGTAAAAAGTACCCACTGGCTTATTACTATCGTGCAGGTGCTAATTACTACGCTTATCCAAAAGAACAGGAGAAAGCGGCCGATCTAGCTGGCCCCCTTTATGAGAAGTTCATCGAGCAAGCTACCACTCCGGATGAAACGGATAAGACCGATTATAAGCGCTATTTGATAACGGCTTATAAAGCACTGGCGGGTTTTGCTCTTCTGAAAAAAGACGATGCCAAAGCCAAGGAATACTTTGATAAGGTACTGGCGCTTGACCCGAATGACGAGAGCGTGAAGAAAGCGCTTGAAGGTCCGAAGGCCGCTCCGGCACCTGCCAAAGGAGCACCAAAGGCTGCCCCGGCAAAAAAGAAAGTAGCCGATAAGTAATAGAATTTCTTGACTGTTATTTGAAAAAGCGTAGGTTCGAACCTACGCTTTTTTTATTTTATCAATAATAAAGCTTGTGAGCAGTATTATTAAAGCTAATATTCTGAATGGGAAGTGTAACTTTGCGGGCGCAAATTTTTGACTGATCTATACTGACACTACTTTAAACGCCGTATGCTTAACCTTGTACTGTTTGGCCCGCCGGGTGCCGGAAAAGGCACCCAAAGCGAATACTTGATTAACAAGTATAATCTGGTTCACTTATCCACGGGTGATTTGCTTCGGTCGCAGATTGCTGCTGGTACTGAACTGGGGCTACGAGCAAAGCAACTTATGGATCAGGGCTTACTGGTGCCGGATGAGGTTGTAATTGGTATGATTGAAAGTAAACTTGAAGAAAATCAATCCGTTGCTGGCTTTATTTTTGACGGTTTCCCTCGAACTGTACCACAGGCTGTTGCTTTGGACCAACTTTTGAGTCAACACAATACGAAAATAACAACCATGATTGCTCTGGTTGTTGATAGTGAAGAGTTAACACGACGGCTGTTGTTGCGTGGACAAACTTCCGGACGCCCCGATGACCAAAACGAAGAACTGATTCGGCGACGGGTAAAAGAATATAATGACAAGACAACTCCTGTTGCTGACTATTATAGTCAACAGGGGAAATTCGCTGCGATTGACGGCATTGGTGAGATAGACACAATCTTCAAAGAGATCTGTCATCAAATTGATGAAGCAGTCAAGCGGTAACTATTTGCTATGGCTTCATCAAACTTTATTGATTACGTAAAAATAAATTGCCGTTCGGGAGCGGGCGGTGCAGGCTCCGTTCACTTTCGCCGGGAAAAGCACACGCCCAAAGGTGGCCCGGATGGGGGCGATGGAGGGCGCGGTGGACATATTATTCTCCGTGGTAACTCACAGTTGTGGACCCTTTTGCATTTAAAATATCGAAAGCACGTTAAAGCGGGCAATGGTGTCGCTGGAGAAGGTGGTCGGCGGAGCGGTGCTCAGGGCGAAGATGTTATACTGGATGTACCACTGGGAACAATTGCACGAGACCCTGAGACGAGTCAGCAACTAGCCGAAATTACTGAAGACGGACAGGAGATTATTCTTTTTGCTGGCGGACGTGGTGGAATGGGCAACGACCATTTCAAGTCTGCCACCCAGCAAGCGCCCGAGTATGCTCAGCCTGGCGAACCAGGCCGGGAGGAATGGGTGGTACTGGAGTTGAAATTACTGGCTGACGTTGGACTCGTTGGCTTTCCCAATGCGGGCAAATCGACATTGTTATCCGTTTTGTCGGCAGCCCGCCCTGAAATTGCGGATTATCCCTTTACAACCCTTGTCCCTAATTTGGGGGTCGTAGCCTACAGAGATTACAAATCGTTTGTCATGGCCGATATTCCTGGAATTATTGAAGGAGCTTCGCAGGGCAAAGGACTTGGACTTCGTTTTTTACGCCATATTGAACGTAACTCCATCTTACTCTTTCTAATTCCGGCCACCAGCGAGAGCATTCGTCAGGAGTACAATACTCTGCTAAACGAGCTACGCGAATTTAATCCGGAATTGATGGATAAGACCCGAATGCTGGCAATCACCAAAATGGATCTGGCCGATGACGAGACCCGGCGAAAATTGCAGGATGACCTACCCAAAAAGATACCGGTAGCCTATATTTCGGCAGTTAGTCAGCAGGGTTTGGATGAGCTAAAAGATATGATCTGGCAAAACCTGACGAATAGCGAGCCAGTCTGATTAGTGCTTACATAACTTTATCTGCAAGTGACCTGCCAGGGTTGTTGCGCTTTTTGATGTATGAGATACTTTTCCGTAGCCATTGGTGCGGCATTTATTTTATTGCTACCCGTTCTTGCCTTAGCTCAGGTACAGGTGTCTTTTCCAACAACCCGGGCGGTTCTGCAACGAAACAACTCTAATCAGGCAACTATTCGCGTTACAGGGTATTATACATCGCAGATTGAGCGTATAGAGGCCCGCTTGCAGGCACGGGATGGCATAGGTTCATCAACGGATTGGACTACGCTCCAGAATAACTTGTCGGGAGGTGTGTTTGCCGGCGACATAACGAGTTCCGGAGGGTGGTATAACCTCGAAGTGCGGGGAATGAACGGTGATCAGCAGGTAGGTAATTCGACCGTGGTGGAGCGCGTTGGCATTGGCGAAGTATTTGTTATTACCGGGCAATCCAATGCGCAGGGCGTCCATCAGGATGCACCTAACCCACTTAACGACCTGGTCAACTGTGTTAATTACCGGTATCCTGACCAGGGCTTTCCAAATGAACCGCCTGTACCCGAATTTACACAACTTGATAATTCATCCGGCTTTACAATCGCTCCCAGAGGTGTAGGTAGCTGGTCTTGGGGACAGTTGGGCGATCTTCTTGTAAAAAGGTTACGTGTCCCGGTTATGTTTTTTAACGCTGCCTTTACCGGAACACTGGTACGTAACTGGCGAGAAAGCGTACCTGAAGGTGGCATTGCGTATGGGATAGGAGGTGCGTATCCTGCCCGCCAGCCATACATTAATTTAAAACTTGCCTTGCAGTTCTATGCCAATTCGCTGGGTTTACGTGCCATACTCTGGCAACAGGGAGAATCCGACAACCAGTTTAAGACATCGAAAGATCAATACGTTAACGATCTTCAGTTCGTCATTAATCAATCTCGGCAGGCCTATAATAACAACATATCGTGGGTTGTAGCCCGCGTAAGTTACAGCGATTTGGATGGTGGCGTCAATCCAGTCATTATTGATGCCCAAAACCAGGTGATTAATTCAACTGCTAACGTATTTGCGGGTCCCAATACAGATTTAATCCAGATACCCCGCCGACGGCCACCACGTAATGATGCGGAAGGCGTTCACTTCGATTATAATGGCATTGTCGATTTAGCGAACGCATGGAGCGCAAGCCTGAACGATTCCTTTTTCCAACGTTCTACCCCTATATCTCCTGTTGGCTCCCCTACAATTTCTGTCGCCTGTGCCACCAACAATACCCTTTTGCTTACCGTCAATGGTAATTTCTCCAGCATCCAATGGGAGTCGGGAGAGTCAGGTAACAGCATCACAAAGGGAGCAGGTATATACCGGGCAAAGGTTAAAGATTCTCGTGGGAACACGTTATTTACGAATCAGGTGCGGGTGTCAGACGCCCCGGTAGCGGCAACAAGCGATAACAGGCCCCCTTCTGTTTGCATTGGCAGTAGTCTGGCACTGACAACGAACTACGATAATGTGACATGGCTGGACCAGCAGACTAATTCAACGGTTGCCACGTCACGTAACTTCTCCACTGTTTCGGCAGGTGCCTACTTTGTGCGTTACCGTGACGTGAGTGGTTGCGATTTCACATCGAATGTTCTGAACGTAACTGTCAATCCGCTGCCCTCCACACCCAGTATTACGAACGAAAAGCCCACGGTCTTTTGTCAGGGTGATAACACGACGCTCCGTACCGATGTCGACAATATCCAGTATAACTGGAGCGATGGTCAAAAGAATAAGGTGGTAACTATTGGCAGTTCCGGTTCTTATTTTTTGACGGTAACAGATCAAAATGGGTGTACATCGGCTCAGTCAAATGTAATAGCGGTTACGGCCAATCCTGTCCCGGCTAAACCAATTATTACCACAAATGGACCGACCACATTCTGCGCCGACAGGACTATAACCTTGACCGCTCCCCAGGATGTTGCTTACCAGTGGACAAGTGGCCAGACCACCCGGAGTATTACCTTGAATCAATCGGGCAATTTTGCGGTTCGAACGAGTAATCAGTTTGGGTGCACCTCTGAACAGTCAGACGTTTTAACGCTTCAGGTAAACCCCTTACCGCAAACGCCGTCTGTTACAGCTGGCGGTGCAACAACGTTTTGCGACGGCAATCGTGTTACGCTAAGTGCAAGCAGCAGCAATCCCGTTGTATGGTCAAGCGGCCAGAATAGCAACAGCATTAGTGTTGGCACTTCGGGAAATTTCGCCGTTCAGGCACTTGATCAGAACGGTTGCTTATCACCATTTTCGCCGGTTATAGCGGTAAAAGTCAACCCACTGCCCGCAACGCCAACCATCCTTGCAGCCCCTTCTCCAATCATTTGTGCAGGAGACAGAGCTACATTGCGGGTTGATGGCCCTTACACAGTTTTTTGGAGCACCGGCGATTCTACACAACGTATTGTAACGGGCTCGGCGGGTAACTATACGGCTAAAGTCCGGGATGTTAATGGATGCGTTTCACCTCAGGCAGGCTCTATAACAGTTGAGTTAAGACCCCTTCCCCCTTCTCCTACCATTAATGTAATTGGTACCTATACGCTCCAGGCCGTAAGCTCAACGAATGGAACTGTGTTCCGCTGGCGGCTGGGAAGTGATTCGCTGGCAGCGCAAACGGCTATTATTAAAGCAAACCAGTCCGGGTCTTATACAGCACGGGCATCAATCGTTTATTCACAGCTGCTAACCTGTTTTTCGGTGCCATCGCCGGCATTTAATTTTACGGTAGATGTGAGTAACAAAGGACTAAGCATCTACCCAAACCCCAATCCGGCTAAAATTATCACCATTGAAACGCTGGCAAATCTAACAAATGCAGTCATCAGTATTTACACGATTAACGGGCAGGAAGTCTTCTCCACTTCAGTTCCTTCTCTTGATGAGCGAAAGCAGTTAGTATTAACAAGCCTGACATCCGGTTCCTATATTTTACGGGTCCAATCACCTGATTTCGACGTTTCAAAACGAATTATGCTGGGATTGTAATATTATTCTGGATAGACCGTTTAATCATAAGTATTAGCGTTAATTTTGCATTTTACCGGGAAAATGCACTGGCTCTCAGTTCTATGATATTGGGACATCAAACCAATTGAATTGCTCAACCCGTTTCAAGCTTGTCTCCAGAGCAAGTATCCCCAATATGAAGTTATTGAAAGACAACCAATGAAGAATCGTTACCTATTAAAACATCTATTTGTCATCAGCTTATTAGCTACTGGTACACGTATATCAGCTCAGACATCTAATCAGGTCTTAAAAATTACATATCCGGAAAGCCGGGCGATTTTTCAACGTGAGAATGACAACACCAGTACCATCTATGTGTCGGGAAGTTTATACCAACCCGTCGATAGCATTCAGGCCCGTCTGCAGGTAGAAGCCACTGGACAGGGCCTCAATACTAACTGGGTGACTATCCAACGGAATCCGCAGGGAGGTATTTTCCAGGGAGCGATTCGGGCCAGAGGTGGCTGGTATCGGCTGGAAGTGCAAGCTTTTATTGGCGGTGTCGCGACAGCAAGCGATGTTGTTCGGAAAGTTGGCATTGGCGAAGTATTCATTATAACAGGGCAGTCAAACGCACAGGGCTTTCAGAATTACGGTGCCGTTGGTGCTGTTGATGACCGGGTCAACTGCGTTACTTACGATAATACCATAGCGAACTCGCTGAGTGATCCTCCGGCGCCATCTTTTCAGCAATTAACCGCCACGTCGTTGATCGGCCCACGGGGAAAGAGTGCCTGGTGCTGGGGCTATCTGGGGGATTTACTGGTTAAGCAATTTAATGTGCCCGTCTTGTTCATTAATACAGCCTGGGAGGGAACCAGTC
Source organism: Spirosoma pulveris (assembly GCF_054781875.1). Classification (NCBI taxonomy): domain Bacteria; kingdom Pseudomonadati; phylum Bacteroidota; class Cytophagia; order Cytophagales; family Cytophagaceae; genus Spirosoma; species Spirosoma pulveris. The sequence continues at coordinate 25,124 of NZ_BAAGTO010000004.1, read as the reverse complement.
TTCAGAACTGGCGCGAAAGCTCCCTTGGTCTGATCACAAAGAACTTATTTGCGCTCGGAACACCCGAAGAGAACTTTCCCAAAGGAATGCCTTACTCAAATCTGGTCATTGCGCTACGCTATTATTGCTCACTTCAGGGATTAAGGGCCGTGCTGTGGCAACAGGGTGAGTATGATAACTTTCCGTTAAAATCGTCAAGAAAAGAGTATGCCGATAACATGCAGTTTCTGGTCAACAAAACCCGTGCGGATACAGACAGATATCCAGCTTGGGTGTTAGCCAGATCTTCATACAGCAACGGTACAGTGAGCGAAAACGTCATTCAGGCTCAGAATGACGTAATCAACACGTATAACAACAACGTTTTTGCCGGTCCCTTCACCGACAACATTCAAATTCCACGCTTCGACGCTGTTCACTTTGGTAACAGAGCCACAAACAACCCGGGCGATAAAGGGCTGAATGACCTGGGTCAGGCCTGGTTTGAAAGTCTCAACGCGGTTTTCTTTTCAAGCTCACGCCCACTTCCTCCGCTGCCTCAGCCAACTATCACGGTAGCGTGTTCACCATCGGCCAATAGTGTGACCCTAAGTCTGCCTAATTTGTATAAATCCTTTGCGTGGAGTACAGGGCAGACCACACAAAATATCACCGTTACGCAGCCAGGTGTTTACCAGGCCGTATTAAAGGATAATTTTGGGAACACGTACCTGTCTCCAGCCCTCGATCTGCAAGGACCAATCCAGCCCGTAACGCCAACCATTTCATTAGCCAGCCAGCCAGGTAAGGTTATTGACAGCCAACAGCAGGTTTGCGCAGACTCTACCTTGTCTTTACTGGCCAACACAAGCGCAAACAGCACGGGAGTATGGGGTGTGAGTACAACGACAACCGTTGGTAAATCAATAAAACTGAATCAATCGGGTACGTATAGTTTACAGGCCGTGAATATCTACGGGTGTAAATCAGCACAGCCCGCAACGCTGAACCTAACGGTTCGTCCCAAAGTACCAACACCAAGTATTGAACAAATTGGTGCTTATAGCCTGCAGGCTGTATTACCCAGACCTACAGGAGGTCAGCCCGATTTGTTCGACTGGCGCCGGGCTGCGGGCGAAGTAATTCCCCAGACCGGTGCGGTGGCAAAAGTGGTTATCTCATCCAATTACTCGGCACGTGCCCGAACCACGTTTACCCTTAATAATGGGTCTGCGTTAACATGTTATTCTGAATTTAGCACCCCAAAAGCCTTTACCTTCGATCGGTCTAATGGTGGGTTGAGTATTTATCCTAACCCATCCACAACCGGTTCCATTACCATCGAGACCATCGAAGATTTGGCTAATGCAAGCGTCGATGTATTCTCCCTGAGTGGGCAAAAACTCTTTTCATCACAGGTACCTTCGTTTAACGAACGAAAAGCCATTGATTTGACGGGCCTGTCCCAGGGCGTTTATCTGGTTCGTGTGCGGTCGGCCGGATTTGATGTATCCCGACGGATCATTATCAACCAATAAGTACTGGTTTTTCGCCTTGTTAACGACAGCCCCTTCCGAAGAAGGGGCTGTCGTTGTTTACTACCTTTCTATACTACGGAATGAATTGATAAAACAACGCTTGTGGGTTATATTTGACGCCTGTTAGCCATTACGTATACCCCTTAAATAAATGGGTCTATTGGTTTTATCGCTACCTTTGCGTAGGTACTGTCAACTAACTATATGAACGCAACTTACCTACCGGCCGATTACATACCGGTACTTATTCAATTAGGTCTGGCACTTGGTTTCATTGTAACGACAATGATCGTTACCCACTCAATTGGGCCGAAACGTAATAGCCAGAAAAAGGATGATCCATTTGAGTGTGGTATACCTGTACAGGGCGATGCCCGCACCCCGATTTCTATCAAATATTTCCTGATTGCGATCCTCTTTGTCCTGTTTGATGTGGAGGTTATCTTTTTATACCCCTGGGCCGTAAATTTTAAAGGACTTGGCATGACCGGATTCATTGAAATGGTTCTGTTTATGGGGTTACTTCTGGCTGGTTTCTACTACGTTATCCGTAAGGGTGTTCTGAAGTGGGAATAAGCTTTTAAATGAATTTTCGAACATATTTATTCGTTGTTAGGGTAAGCAACTACAACCGCAACGGCGGACCTTGTTTTTATGGCAACTGATATCAAGCTGGCTGAAGCCCCCGCGAGTTATGATGGACCCGGTTTTTCGGCTACATCATTCGATAAAATAATTGGACTTGCCCGGGCTAATTCGCTCTGGCCATTACCCTTTGCAACCTCCTGCTGTGGTATTGAATTTATGTCGACCATGGCCTCACATTACGATTTGGCCCGTTTTGGTTCGGAACGACCCAGCTTTTCGCCCCGTCAGGCGGATATGTTGCTCGTAGCCGGTACCATTGCCAAAAAAATGGGACCAATTGTGAAGCAGGTATACTTGCAAATGGCAGAACCCCGCTGGGTTATTGCCATTGGTGCCTGTGCATCGAGCGGTGGTATTTTTGATACTTACAGCGTTCTTCAGGGAATTGACCGAATTATTCCGGTCGATGTATACGTTCCTGGTTGCCCACCCCGCCCCGAGCAGATTCTGGAAGGCGTTATGCAAGTACAGGAACTGGCTAAAAACGAGTCTTTGCGCCGTCGGAATACGGAAGAGTATACAAAGCTGCTGAATTCATACAACATTCAATAGAGAACGAGTTCGTGAATAGGTAATCGGCACCAGGCCATGTAGTCTATTCACGAACTTGCCCATTCACTCCTTTATACATTGACAATGCTGACCAACGAAGAAGTTGCGCAGATTATATTAAATCAGTTTGGCGAGAACGTTACGGACTTTGATGATCCGTATAACCTGCTGACCTGCTCAACCAGCCGGGATCAGATCGTTTCCTTAGTCAGGTTTTTGAAAGAACACCCAACGTTACAAATCGGATTCCTGACCGATATAACGGCCATCCATTATCCTGATTCGACGGGCAAAGAGTTCTGCGTTGTCTATCACCTGCATAGCCTGACCAAAAACTTCCGGATACGAATCAAAGTCTATTTAACCACAGACGATCTCCACATCCCGACCCTTATTCCGGTCTTTGCCGGTGCCAACTGGATGGAGCGTGAAACGTTCGACCTGTTCGGTATTCTTTTCGATGGTCACCCCGACCTGCGCCGGATTCTGAACATGGAAGAAATGGATTATCACCCGATGCGCAAAGAATATCCGTTGGAAGATGCCTCTCGGGAAGACAAAATTGATGCACTGTTTGGACGATAAATAACAGGGAAGGAGCGAAAGAGTGAACATGCGGTACGACCAACTGTTTGTCGCTCTTTCACTCTTTCGCTCTTTCGCTCTTTAAATATGGTTTCCGAAGAACTCGATATTGCGAATAAAAACTTACCTGCCGAGCAGGGTCCGGTTCAATACGTTAATGAACTGACAACACTAAACCTCGGCCCTACTCACCCCGCTACTCACGGAATTTTTCAAAACGTCCTGCAAATGGACGGCGAAAAAATCGTGTCGGGCGAGCAGACCATCGGCTACATTCACCGGGCATTTGAGAAAATTGCCGAACGCCGGCCATTTTATCAGATTACTACCCTCACCGACCGCATGAACTACTGCTCGTCGCCCATCAACAACATGGGCTGGCATATGACGGTAGAGAAACTGCTGGGCGTTGAAGTCCCCAAACGGGCTCAGTATATCCGGGTTATCATGATGGAACTGGCCAGACTGGCCGACCACCTGATCTGTAATGGTATTTTGGGTGTTGACACCGGTGCCTTTACGGGCTTCCTCTACATTTACCAGGAACGGGAGCACATCTACGAAATCTACGAAGAAGTTTGCGGTGCCCGGCTTACCACCAACATGGGTCGTATTGGCGGCATGGAGCGTGACCTCTCCCCTACCGCTATTCGTAAGATTAAAGAACTGCTCGTACGGTTTCCGAAAGTGTTGAACGAGTTTGAGAATCTCTTTAACCGTAACCGTATCTTCATGGACCGCGTGGTGAACGTGGGCGGCATTTCGGCCGAACGGGCATTGAGTTATGGCTTTACTGGTCCAAACCTGCGTGCTGCCGGTGTCGACTACGACGTTCGGGTTATGAATCCTTACTCATCGTACGAGGACTTTGAATTCGATATTCCAGTTGGTCAGAGTGGCGATACGTACGACCGTTTTATGGTTCGGAACGAGGAGATGAAACAGAGCCTGCGCATTATTCAGCAAGCCATAAATAACCTCCCCGAAGGATCTTACTTCGCCGATGCGCCCCAGTATTACCTGCCGCCCAAGCAGGAGGTATATAAAAACATGGAAGCCCTCATTTATCACTTTAAGATTGTGATGGGAGAAATCGACGCACCCGTCGGCGAGGTCTATCACGCAGTTGAAGGTGGTAATGGCGAACTGGGCTTCTACCTGATCAGTGATGGTGGACGTACCCCATACCGGCTGCACTTCCGACGTCCCTGCTTTATTTATTATCAGGCCTATCCTGAAATGTGTAAGGGTCTGACGCTGTCTGATGCCATCGTGATCATGAGTAGCATGAACGTCATTGCTGGTGAGCTGGATGCTTAAATTTGCCATTTACTATGACAACTGAAACCAACAGTACTATAACATTTACCCCGGAACGGCTCACTAAGGCACAGGAAATTATTGCCCGATATCCGGAAGGCAAGCAAAAATCAGCTTTGTTACCCTTATTGCATTTATTGCAGGAACAGGAGGGCTGGACCAGCCCTGAGGGTATGGATTATGTTGCCCGGATGCTCGACATTCAACCTATTGAGGTCTATGAAGTAGCGTCATTTTATACCATGTACCACCTTAATCCGGTTGGTAAGCACGTTATCGAATACTGTCGTACAGGCCCCTGCTGCCTGATGGGTGGCGAAGAGGTGTATGCTCATCTCAAGCAGCGACTCGGCATTGATACGGGTCAAACAACCGTAGATGGTCAGTTTACGCTCAAGGAAGTAGAGTGTCTTGCAGCCTGCGGTATGGGACCGGTGTTTCAGATTCGGGAAAAATATTACATGCACCTCACCAACGAACGTGTGGATGAGATCATTGATGAACTGTCGAAATAACCGCACACATGGCTACCAAAATATTAACTGAGCATATCAACGTTCCCGGCATTGAAACGTTCGATGTATACCGGAAGCAGGGCGGCTATACGGCCGTAGAGAAGGCAATAAAGACAATGACACCCGAAGCCATTGTTGAAGAAGTAAAAAAAGCGGGCGTTCGGGGCCGGGGCGGAGCCGGATTCCCCATGGGCATGAAGTGGAGCTTCCTGGCAAAACCGGAGGGCGTTCCCCGTTATCTGGTCTGCAACGCCGATGAGTCGGAGCCGGGTACGTTCAAAGACCATTACCTGATGAAGAACATTCCTCACTTACTAATTGAGGGAATGATTATTTCATCGTTTGCGCTGGGAGCGAACAAGTCGTTCATCTACGTACGGGGCGAGTTAATGTATGTTATTCATATCCTTGAGAAAGCCATTGCCGAAGCGACAGCAAAAGGCTTCTTAGGGAAAAATATTCTCGGCAGCGGCTACGATCTGGAGTTAGTTGTACAGCCTGGTGGCGGTGCATATATCTGCGGTGAAGAAACGGCACTGCTCGAATCGCTGGAAGGTAAACGTGGTAACCCACGAAACAAACCGCCATTTCCAGCCGTAAAAGGACTTTACCAAAGCCCAACGGTCGTTAATAACGTTGAATCCATTGCCACAACGGCCTGGATTGTCAACAACGGGGGCGATGCATATGCGGGCGTAGGTATCGGCCGCAGTACGGGAACCAAATTAATTTCGGCATCGGGTCATATCAATAAACCCGGTGTTTATGAAATAGAACTCGGCGTTCCCGTCGAAGATTTTATTTATGCTGATGAATGGTGTGGCGGCATTCGGCCGGGTCACAAGTTCAAAGCACTCGTTGCCGGCGGCTCATCCGTTCCGATTCTGCCAGCTAATCTGGCTTTGACGTTAGCCAACGGCGAAAAACGCCTGATGAGCTATGAGTCATTGTCCGACGGCGGTTTTGCAACGGGTACGATGTTAGGATCGGGTGGCTTTATCGTGTTCGACGAAACCTCGTGTATTGTACGGAACACATGGAATTTCTCCCGTTTCTACCACCATGAGTCCTGCGGTCAGTGCAGTCCTTGCCGGGAAGGAACTGGCTGGATGGAAAAAGTCCTCCATCGGATCGAGCACGGACACGGACACCAGCAGGATATCGACCTGCTCGTTGATGTGGCCAAGAAGATTGAAGGTAACACCATTTGTCCGCTTGGTGATGCAGCTGCCTGGCCCGTTGCCAGTGCTATTCGTCATTTCCGCGATGAGTTTCAGTGGCATATCGACAATCCTGCCGAAGCTACCCAGCCCGGAGCGGTTTATCGGGGTGATATGGCCTTGGTGTAAGGGGCTGACCACAGTATTGCAAGTGGACGAATTCAACACAGCAAGGTGATTAAATACACCTCTTATTCAACTAATTATGATAAACTCTAAAACTCAAAAGCCTGTAATCACGTAAAACCACCTACATGCAGCGCCTGGTATTAAATTGGTACAATGCCTTCAAAACGAAGGCTTTGTTTTTGACTTTAATTTTTTGCCTGGCCTGCACGATAGTTATTTTTTTTGTGAGGGTAAAATTATCCACAAGCTATTTCCCTGATATTTCCGGTTCAGAGCGTCACACAACATTTGGCATCCAGTTGGTTGCAGATGGACGGCCTTTATACTACAATCCAGAAGCAATTCCTTTCTGGGTTACCCTGTATGGGCCAATCTACGGTCAGATAGTCGGGAATATATACCAGCTAACCGGTTGGGATCCGACAGATACGCACAAGATTCAATTACTGAGCCGACTGGTATCTTTTGCGTTTGTGCTATTAGCGATGGTCGTGGTGTTTATAACGGCTTATAAATACCTTCGATTAGCACTTACACAAACGATATTGTTTTGTTGCCTTGTTTTTGGTGTCCTGCAACACTGGCACCTAACCAATTCTCGGGCAGACAGTCTGCTCTTTTTGTGTACCGTAGCGTACCTATATAGTGCGCTGCGGGGAATAGGCCAGAGTAATCTATGGAATCGCTATTTTCTAACAGCAGTCATTCTGTCAGTAATAAGCTTTTTTGTAAAGCAGAGCGGCATGATTCACATGGCCATCCTGCTGATTTACTTAGGTTTGTTTGGACATTGGCGTATCTTGATTCGCACAGTCGGGTCAATGGCAGTTACGTTTGTAGCGTTAACATTGTTACTGGATGAGGGCGATTATCGGGTGTTTTTTCAAAATCTTTTCATCAATCTGGCGTTGCCACTTTCGCCAGACTGGTTTTACGATTACACGTTTCGACACCTGATTCCAACCGCCAGTTTGCTGATAGCGGTATCCTTTTTAATCAGCATTAAATGGTTGTTCACGGGTACAGATAATCCCAAACGGTTTCTCGCCCTGGCAACATTTATTTTTTTCGGGTTTGCCACGGCAACGGCGTTTAAACATGGTGCAGCCGTAGGCTATTATCACGAATTCGCTTATACCGGCTTGCTGGTAATATTTTGGTATTTTTGTCATGAAGAATCAAATGCGCAAACGAGTGAGTTAGGTCGGTACTTATTGCCGGCGATGATCTGCTTGACCATGCTCTTTTTTGTAAGCAGGCAGATAGAGAAATACATGAGTATGAATAATGATCATTATGCACTCATGTACCGGGATGAATTAATGGTTAAAAAATTTGTGGAGCCTCAACTGTTAGAAAAAGATAAAGTCGTTGTCAGCTTTGGTAACGATTTCGAGGGGTGGATGCTTCATCAAATGCTATTTCGCCATGTGTTAGCCTACTCCGACGATGTTACGCGCTTTTTGTATGATAGCAAAAAGTATGATTTTAGTCAGTTCGATTCATTAGTTAAACAGGGAGGGGTAAGGTTCATTATCACTCCCAAAAAGAATTCGTTGTACTTCTCTGCATTAGATTATACGTTTGACGCAGATGACTATGTATTGACGAAAGAAATAAGCGTGTATCAGATTTATAAGCATAAATAAGGTCACGCGGGAACTTGTTGTTTGTCAACCTAGTAAAAAATTATGGCTGAACAGGAAATAAAGCCGCAACTCTTAAAAGTTACCATCGACGGAATTGAGGTCGAGGTGGAGCCGGGAACAACTATATTGCAGGCTGCCCGAAAAATAGGGCCAGCGGTGGCTCCCCCAGCCATGTGCTATTACCAGCCACTTAAAGGCAGTGGCGGCAAATGCCGGGCTTGTTTAGTACGCGTGGCCGCCGGATCGGCGAAAGACCCACGACCAATGCCAAAGCTGGTCGCTTCGTGTTTGACCGCAGTTCAGGATGGCATGGTCGTTGAAAATGAGACTAGCCCACAGGTTATCGACGCTCGCAATGGTGTCGTTGAATTCCTGCTGCTTAATCACCCGCTCGACTGCCCTGTTTGCGATCAGGCGGGCGAGTGCGACCTTCAAAATTTTGCCTTCGATCATGGCAAAGCAACCACCCGTTACGAAGAAGATCGCCGGACGTTTGAGAAACGGGATATCGGTCCATTCATCCAGTTGCACATGACGCGCTGTATTCTCTGTTACCGGTGTGTTTACACAGCCGATCAGATTACAAACAAGCGTGTTCATGGTGTTATGAATCGGGGCGACGCATCGGAAATCAGTACCTACATCGAGAAAGCCATCGATAATGACTTTTCCGGAAACGTCATTGATGTGTGTCCGGTGGGAGCCTTAACAGATAAAACGTACCGTTTCAAGAATCGGGTCTGGTTTACGAAGCCAGTCGATGCTCACCGCAATTGCCCCACCTGCTCAGGCAATGTAACCCTTTGGTATCGGGGTGATGAAGTGATTCGGGTAACTGCCCGTAAAAACGAGTGGAGTGAAGTAACTGAGTTTATCTGCAACACATGCCGTTTCGAGACGAAAAAGACGAGCGACTGGACCATTGAAGGGCCCACAAAAATATCCCGCAGTTCCGTCATTTCGGCCAACAAATACCGGGCTGATTCAATCAAACCCAGCTTCGGCGAACGCCTGGCCGCTGCGGATTACAAGCCTATCGACGATAAGCGCGACACATCGCAACTGGCTATTCAACAATTACCGGCCGAGCGATTTGCCAAAGTGTTACCCGCTGCCTTAGATCCAGAACCTTAATTATATCAAGGTTTCCGGTTAGCTAACCAGAAACAAAATTTTTATCAAAATGGACTTAACCGTATTACTCGTTAAAGGGATCATTATCCTCGTCATTTTCGGGATAACACTCCTGATTGCGACTTACTCCACTTACGCCGAGCGGAAAGTGGCGGCCTTCCTGCAAGATCGTTTAGGGCCAAACCGGGCAGGCCCGTGGGGGCTTTTGCAACCCATTGCCGATGCGGGCAAGATGTTCTTTAAAGAGGACTTCATTCCGTCGCAGGCCAGCAAGTGGCTGTTTATCCTCGGTCCCTGTCTGGCTATGCTCACGGCTCTGATGTCAAGTGCCGTCATCCCATTTGGAGACAGCATCCGGTTCGATAACTATTCAATTCCTGTTCAGGGTATAGAGATCAACATTGGCGTGCTGTACATTTTCGGCGTTGTATCGCTGGGTGTGTATGGCATCATGGTGGGTGGCTGGGCCTCGAACAATAAGTTTTCGCTCCTGGGCGCTATCCGGGCGGCATCGCAGAACATCAGTTACGAAATTGCGCTTGGCCTTTCGATGATTGCCATTTTGATGATGACCGGATCGCTGTCTGTTCGGGCAATTGTTGATCAGCAGGCTGGTTTCTTCGAGTGGAACATCTTTACTCAGCCCTTGGGCTTTGTTATTTTTCTGACCTGCGCCTTTGCGGAGTGTAACCGTACCCCGTTCGACTTACCCGAGTGCGAAACGGAACTCGTTGGTGGCTACCACACGGAGTATAGCTCCATGAAACTGGGTTTCTATCTGTTTGCCGAGTATATCAATATGTTTGTTTCGTCGGCTTTCGTTTCGGCTTTGTATTTTGGTGGATTCCACTATCCATTCATGAACGAAGTAGGCAGTGCCCTCGAGAAATCGATGGGGGCCATTACCGGTCATAATATTGCAACGGCCATTGGCTTTGTGGTTTTCTTCGGCAAGATTTTCTTCTTCATCTTCTTTTTCATGTGGGTTCGGTGGACGCTTCCCCGTTTCCGCTACGATCAACTGATGAATCTGGGCTGGAAAACGCTCATTCCGCTGTCGATTCTCAACGTTGTGATAACGGGTGCCGGTCTGTTGTACAATTTCAAATATGCAACCTGGGCTATTGTTATTGTGATGGTTCTGATGGTGGTGCTATCCTCAGCGCGGGCACCAAAGCGGGAAGCTGTTCCACAACAAGTTTAAGTTAACTGGTGTCCGGTTGCTGGTTTTACGTTGACTCATGCCGACGCCTGGACTGAAACCTGACTACCATAAACCGAATACTGAAAAGAATGCAACTAACGAATCGATCCAAACAAGTCAGCAATAAAGAAATGACGCTGGCCGAAAAGATGTACCTGCCCGCCATTGTGGGTGGGCTTGCCATCACGATCAGCCACTTTTTTCGTAAAAAGCCGACGATTCAATACCCTGAGGTAAAAAAATACCTCGGTCCCATTTATCGGGGACACCACATCCTGAAACGGGATGAACAGGGCCGCGAGCGTTGTACCGCCTGTGGTCTGTGCGCCGTAGCCTGTCCGGCAGAAGCCATCTCAATGGTAGCGGCAGAGCGCAAAAAAGGGGAGGAAAACTTATACCGGGAAGAGAAATACGCGGCTGTGTACGAGATCAACATGCTGCGTTGCATCTTCTGCGGTTTATGCGAAGAAGCTTGTCCGAAACAGGCCGTTTATCTTCGTCATGACCAGATGGTTCCTGTTTTCCAGGAGCGCGACGAAGTTATTTACGGAAAAGATCGACTGGTCGAGAACATGAACGACCGATATATTCGGGTAGCTAATTCAGAAGTGCAGGCTACGCCAACGGAGCCCAGCCTGACACGGGCTGCTACCTAGCCGACATTTTTCTATTGTTGCTCATTCGACTAAGTTATACAATGACTGAATTTCTAAGTTTTTTCAAGACCCTGACGCCAACCGGCTATCTGTTCCTTTTCCTGACGGTACTTACCCTGTTTAGTGCTATTGGCGTTGTTACCGCGCGTAACCCTATCTACAGCGTACTGGCCTTAATTGCTACGTTCTTCTGCTTATCGGGCCATTATGTGCTGTTGAACGCTCAGTTTCTGGCGGCTGTCAACATTATTGTTTACGCAGGTGCCATCATGGTCTTGTTCCTGTTCACCATCATGTTCCTGAACCTACGGAAAGAAGATGAAGAGTCGAAAACGAACCTGACTAAGATGGCATCGGTGGTCGTTGGCGGCTTGCTGATGATTATGCTGATCACGATTTTCCGGGCCAAAAGCGCACAGGTACCCACGGTCAATGCCAGCTCGTTCAGCGCGAAAACAGGATTGGTTGAAAACTTAGGCCAGTTGCTTTACAGCGATTACATCCTGCCTTTCGAACTTGCCTCTGTACTCTTCCTGGTTGCTATGGTTGGTGCCGTGATGCTGGGCAAACGCGAAGCCGGTGATCGTCACTTCTGATCAGGATTTAATTGATCTTTTGATTGCACAAGCCGCTCGTGTTTCACACGAGCGGCTTTTTTACGCTTAGTTCTTGGCTGATTTCTTTACTTGTCCCAACCCAAACTGATCGCCTGCTGCTACGGCTTTATTACCAGCGAAATGAATCTCAACCATCTTTTCGCTCTGCACATCATTATAATGCTCGTCTTCCAGACCGGCAATGATCTTCCTCGTCTTCACATCAATTACATCGCCGGTTGACGGGTACGCGTATTTGCCATCCAGACTAAACGTAATCCAGCCCGGCATGTCTTTGACCAGAATAGACGTTTTCTGCATCGGCGGCATAACGGTATTGTCGAACACATGAAGGCGATTATTGGCCCCGTCGCATAGCCAGATTTCTTTTTCGTCGGGTGTCATGCCAATCCCATGGCTCGGGCAGCCATGCCGTTTCACTTCACCGATATTAAACCCTTCTACAACCACTCGGTGCAGAAACTTGCCGCTGACCAGATCACCTACCTCAAACCCAAGCAGCCCATTGACATTCACATACACCAGTGTCTGGGCTCCGTTAATCGTAAACGGACGAATGTCGGCGCCAAACGGGCCAACTTTTTTGACAACCGTATGTGTTTTCGCATCGGCCACATTTAGCAGGGTCGACTTAAGGCCAGCCAGATAAACATAGTTGCCGTCGGGTCCGTAAATGGTGTTATGGGCACCAGAATTGGTAATGATCTTTTTAATGATATTCCCGGTTTTAGCGTCAACAACCGTCCAGAACTCTTTCTCCAGCGAGGGCATGTAAATCGTCTGCCCGTCCGGCGAGATCGAAATACGGTCAACGCCCCCTTCATATTGCTTTTCCCAAAGTAGCTTCTCCGTAGTCAGATCAATACATTGAAGCGCTTCCAGCGTACTGATGTACAGACAGTTCGTAGCCAAACTAACATCAACGCCTTTCACGTTGGAAGGCTTGCCATCTTTACTGAATCCACCGGTTTTAATGAACTTTACGAACCGGTGGTTATTATCAATATCGAACACCTGAACCCCGTGCCCGCCATAGCCCAGGTAATTGCGAACACCGGGCGTGACAACGTATAAATACCGCTGCACTTTGGGCGCTGTTTCGGTACTGCTCCACGACAAAGGAGCGGTTGATAAAGGTATCCAACCGGTTGCCGTAACAAGAAGCAGACTGGTAAGCAATAGAAAGAAGGCGTTAATTTTCGGTTTCATAACTTGGAGCTTAACGGAATGGGACCAACGACGGCCCACGGATATAAAGGTCCATTGCCTTTAATTATCCTCACGGCAGCCGAAACCCGAGTACCCGCGAGACTGTACCTAAAACAAGCTATGCAGAATTGCACTTATCAAAAGAAAATAGTATGCTTGCATAATAATTTGACGAAGCACTGTAATTTTTCGTTTGAAAATTCAGTTATTGTCTTGAATTTCCTGCTTAACCAGTAAATCAACATCGCATCTTTATGGACGCATACATTGTAGCCGGATATCGCACAGCCGTGGGTAAAGCACCGCGTGGCGGTCTCCGCTTTACCCGCCCCGATGATATGGCGGCCGAAGTTATCAAGCATTTACTAAGCCAGGTTCCTACACTGGACCCGGCCCGCGTTGAAGATTTGATTGTAGGCAATGCCGTACCCGAAGCCGAACAGGGTATGCAGATTGCCCGCTACATAGCCTTACTTTCATTACCCAACAGTGTTCCTGGCATGACCATCAATCGGTACTGCGGTTCAGGTCTGGAAGCTATTGCTATTGCTTCGGCAAAGATCCACGCCGGACTAGCCGATTGTATCATTGCCGGTGGCACCGAGTCAATGTCGATGGTACCCGTAATGGGCTGGAAAACAGCGTTGAATTACGAAATAGCCAAAACGCATCCCGACTATTATATCGGTATGGGCCTTACGGCCGAACAGGTTGCCCAGCAGTTCAACATTAGCCGCGACGCACAGGATGAATTTGCCTACGCTTCTCACGTGAAGGCGCTGGCCGCTCAGAAAGAGGGCAAATTTGCCGACGAAATTGTTCCTATTAAGGTAAGCGAAACGTATTTCGACGCGGAGAGTAACAAGAAAAAAACACGTGAGTGGACCGTTGCTCAGGACGAAGGTCCTCGGAAAGATACCAGTGCCGAAGGTCTGGCCAAGTTGAGGCCTGTTTTTGCGGCAGGTGGGTCCGTTACGGCCGGAAACTCGTCGCAAACATCAGACGGAGCCGCTTTTGTGGTGGTGATGTCCGAACGGTTGGTCAATGAGTTGAATTTACAGCCCGTTGCCCGTATGGTATCGTACGCTACCGCCGGCGTAGAACCTAAAATTATGGGGATCGGACCGGTGGCGGCTATCCCCATCGCCCTGAAAAAAGCAGGTCTGCAACAGAACGATATTGACCTGATTGAACTGAATGAAGCCTTTGCTGCACAGTCGCTGGCGGTTATTCAGGAACTGGGTTTAGATCCGGAAAAGATCAATCCGAACGGTGGTGCGATTGCATTGGGTCACGCGTTGGGCTCAACCGGGGCACGACTGTCGGTGCAACTATTGAACGAAATGCGCCGTCGCGATCAGAAATACGGTATGGTTTCAGCCTGCGTTGGTGGCGGGCAGGGTGTTGCCGGAATTTTTGAGCGCCTGAACTAACGGATAAATAATAAAATAGAGCATAAATGGCTGGGTGCTGAACTGATCAATCAGGTTCAGCACCCAGCCATTTTTTTCATACAATTACGGTCTGCTCTGTGTCAACAATGCCTTGTAATTATTACCAAACTCAGAGAGGAATTCAATGATAATGAGGTGAATTATCGGTAGACGGTGAAGTTTTCGGCAAACGTTGCCGCAAGGAATTTTTTTTCATAGTTTGGCTACTTATTCACCGAATTTGTATGAAATTTAGCCTTATTGCAATCTTTATTGTCCACATAAGTTTACTTGAAGTTCAGGCACAGCGTCGTATCAGGCAGTATGCTATCCCTTATTCCGAAATTGGTCTCGGGGCGGGTTCATCGATTTATCGGGGAGATCTGGCACCTATAAGCCAACTGGTACAGCGCATTGCCCCACTGCCCCGCTGGAACGTTGGGCTGAACTACATTCGTCATCTCACACCTTATTTTTCCGCTCGAGCCTCGTTTACCTGGGTACGTTTAGTTGGCGACGATTATACCTATACGAAAGACAACCCGAACCTGTATCCGATCCAGTTTCAGCGAAACCTGCATTTCAGAAATGACCTGAAAGAAGTCGCCGTAAGCGGTATCTACCAACTTTATCCGGAAACAACACGTCCCTCGCAGCGTCCGTCCTTAACCCCCTATGCTACGCTGGGTTTGGCGGTGGTGGCTCACAATCCGCAGGCACGGCTGCCCACCCGCCTGTCCGGCGATGGGTTAGGCGACTGGACAGATTTACAACCAATGGGAACCGAAGGACAGGGGCAACCCGGCTACGCAAAGCCCTATCCGCTTATTACACTGGCTATACCCGTGGGGGTGGGTCTTCGCTGGAAGCTCAACAAAAGCCTGAACCTATCGGCCGAGCTAAGCTTTCGGTACACCTTTACCGACTACCTCGACGATGTGAGTGGCCTTTACCCCAATAAAAGTGATCTCTCCAGTGAACAGGCAGCTATGCTTTCTGATCGACGTAACGAAGCCACCGATGCCCGCACAGGCCAAAGCCGAACGTATGAACTGTCCACCCTGACGAACGTAGCAACCAATGTGAGACGCGGATTACCGGGTAACGACCTGTATATACTCACTCATCTGGCTGTTCATTACCTGATTCCAACGCCGGTGAAGTGTTTTACTAACAATCATAAGCGCTGACGTTTTTCATTTTGCCCGGTCGATGGCCAGAAGCGTTTGCAGTAATACAGTAGCCCCGTTACCAATATCGACGCCCTTCGAAAACTCTTTAGGCGAATGGCTGATGCCGCCGACACTGGGGATGAAGATCATGCCTACCGGAGCAATTTGCGCTATTTCCTGCGAATCATGACCAGCCCCGCTCTGCATATACCGGTAAGAAAGCCCCAGCGATTTGGCAGCACCACTAATCTTGTCCTGGATGGTTTTAGCCGTTAGCGCGGGGATAACGGGCACGCCCGACTGCGCGAAGGTAATGGTCGTTTCAGACGCTTTGGCAATTTGGCTGGCCCTGCGCTCGAGCTCACGAAACAGCATCCAGATCTTATCGTACGACAGATCCCGGATTTCTACACCCAATACTACTTTACCCGGAATAACATTGTACGCACCCGGCTCGACCGAGATTTTGCCAACTGTTCCCACTTGCCGACCTTCATGACTCGTAACTACCTCATTCAGCGCGATGATGAGTTTGGAAGCTGCCAGCAGCGCATCGCGACGGATATTCATAGGCGTCGTACCAGCATGGTTGGGCGTGCCCTCAATCGTTGCGTCCCAGTGTTCAATCCCGACGATACCCTCGACGATACCGATCTGCTGATTTTCAGTCATTAGAATACCACCCTGCTCGATGTGCAGTTCGATGAAAGCAGTCAGGTCCCCTTTCTTTCTAACCACTTTGCTCAGGCTATCCGGATTGCCGCCGATGGCCCGGATGCCCTCGGCGATGGTTAGCCCGCTTTGGCTCACCGACTTCAGCGCAGCCGGGGTAATTTTACCGATCATGGCACCGCTGCCTACGGTGCCCCCTTCTTCATTCGCAAAAATGATCAGTTCCAGCGGGTGTTCGGTAACGATCTTGTTTTCATTGAGCGTCTCGATCAACTCCAGCCCACTAATTGACCCCACGGGGCCGTCGTAATTACCGCCATTGGGAACGCTATCAATGTGCGAGCCAAAAGCGATGGGCTTCAAGGCCGGGTTTTTCCCTTTCCGGCGACCAATTATATTGCCTGCGTAGTCAATCGTTACGTCGAGCCCGGCTTTCTTCATCAGGGCGATAAAGTAAGCCCGACCTTCCAGATCGGCTTTGCTATAGGCCACCCGTCCTATCCCACCATTAGGCAGCTCGCCAAATTTTGACAACTCCAGCAGGCGATTTTGAATCCGCTGCGGATTGATTTTCAGGCTCTGAAAGGGCACCTGAGCCGTTGCCAAAAACGAAATCAGAACCAAACAGCTAAGTAGTGATTTTCTCATAAATTATCAGACAGGGATTGGTTTACCAATGACCATGATGTGCCCCAGTTTATAGGCAGATGATAAGAAGGCAAGTAACTAAATTTTAGACCGTTCGGCGCATTTTTTTGGGTAATAAGACCCATTCTGACACCCACGTTCCAAGTTGAACACAGGCAGAGACACAGTAAACAAAAAATATTATTAGTATGCTTGCATACTAATTTTGAATTGACTTTATTTGTTAACGAATTAGTATGCAAGCATAATAAACTCTTTTTTCAACATGATTGCGACAGAACCAAAAGCTTCCTTAAAAGGTGGCGAATTTCTGATCAAAGAAACGCAGGCAGCACAGGTCTTTATTCCTGAAGAATTTACCGAAGAGCAGCAGATGATTGCGGCTACCTGCCGCGAGTTCCTGGAACGTGAAATCTGGCCGCGTCTGAATGAAATTGATAATGCCAAATCGCCGGAGCTGATCTCATCGCTGATGGACAAAGCCGGTGAATTGGGTATTTTGGGCACTTCGGTTCCTGAAGAATACGGCGGTTTTGGTACTAATTTCAATACATCCATGCTGGTTGCCGAAGTAACCGGCGCCGGGCATTCGTTCTCGGTGGCCCTTTCGGCTCACACAGGGATCGGTACATTGCCTATCGTATACTATGGTAACGAAGAGCAAAAAGCCAAATACCTGCCTAAACTGGCCTCTGGCGAGTGGAAAGCCGCTTACTGCCTCACCGAGCCGGATTCGGGTTCAGATGCCAACTCCGGCAAGACGAAAGCAACGCTGACCGAAGATGGTAAATACTACGTTCTGAATGGTCAGAAAATGTGGATCACCAACGGTGGTTTCGCGGATGTGTATATCGTATTTGGTAAAATTGATGCAGACAAAAACCTGTCGGCGTTCATTGTTGAGCGGGGTTATGAAGGCATCACCATGAATGAGCCGGAGCACAAAATGGGTATCAAAGGCTCCGACACCCGCCAGATTTTTTTCAACGATTGTAAAGTGCCCGTCGAAAACTTATTGTCTTCGCGCGAAAACGGCTTTAAAATCGCGGTAAATATCCTAAACATTGGTCGGATTAAACTGGGCATTGCCGCCATTGGGGGCTCGAAAGAGGTGATCAACAACGCCATTCGGTATTCCAACGAACGCAAACAGTTTAAAACGGCGATTTCGCAATTCGGCGCTATCAAGCATAAACTGGCCGAAATGGCGCTGAAGGTATATGCATCTGAAACGGCTTCGTACCGCGCCGGTCAGAACATCGACGATCTTATTGAAGACCTGAAAGGGCAGGGAATGGACGATGCCTCCGCTAAACTGAAAGCACTGGAACAGTTCTCCATTGAGTGTGCCATCATGAAAGTGCATGGTTCCGAAGTGCTGGATTATGTGGTCGACGAAGGCGTTCAGGTGTACGGCGGCATGGGCTACTCGGCCGATGCCCCTATGGACCGTTCGTATCGCGATGCCCGGATTAACCGGATTTTTGAAGGTACTAACGAAATCAACCGGATGCTCGTCGTGGATATGCTGCTGAAGCGGGCCATGAAGGGTGAACTCGATCTGATGGGCCCGGCTATGGCCGTTGCTAAAGAGATCATGTCGATCCCCGATTTCAATTCGGACGAGGAAGAAGGCGTGTTCGTTGCGGAGAAGAAAGTTATTCGTAACCTCAAGAAAGCCGCCCTGATGGTGTCGGGTGCTGCCGTTCAGAAGTTCATGATGAACCTCTCGAACGAGCAGGAAATCCTGATGAACGTAGCCGACATGGCCATTGAAATCTACGTAGCGGAATCGGTACTGCTGCGCGTTGAGAAGCTGATCGGCATCCAGGGCGAAGAAGCGGTTGCGCTCCAGAAACAAATGGCGCTGGTGTATCTGCACGAAGCCGTCGAGAAAGTGAACAACGCGGGTCGGGCGGCCATCACATCGTTTGCCGAAGGCGATGAGCTACGCGGTATGCTGATGGGGTTGAAACGGTTCACGAAAATTGAGCCGATGAACCTGAAAGACGCCCGTCGCCAGATTGCCGACGCCATGATTGCCGAGAACAAATATATTTTCTAATCATCAACAGCTAAAGTTAAACGGGCCGACTCTGTTTCAGGGTTGGCCCGTTTGTTTTGTCATACGGCTGAATAAGGCCGTTTAATTAAACAGCACGAACCGAATCCTTACATCCGTTCGTGACCCCTAAACAATGACGCATTACAGTCGTTGAGTAAGCCTATCAATGTAGCTTATGATGGCTTCCTTCAACGCCCGATCCATTCTGTCGATCATTGTACTTCTCTCTCTGCTGAACTGTGGTGGAAAAAATACTTCCTCAAACGTTCAGTCGCCGGGCAGCGAAAAGACGGCTAAAACAAAAACGCTGGAAACGGGTGCGGATCTACTTCAGAACAAAGCACCGCTTAATAAGCTGAACATGTATCTGGATGGCTTTCATTTTTACAACGGCCAGATGGATAGCCAGATGGAAGCGCACCATTATTGCTCAAGCATCAACGAAGACCTTACCCAGTGCGTTATTTACGATGGCAATGGGGAAAACGCCAAGATCATGGGCGTCGAATATATCGTCTCCGAAAAGCTGTTCAAAACCCTGCCCGCCGAAGAAAGGAAGCTCTGGCATAGTCATGTACACGAAGTAAAATCAGGTCAGTTGATTGCTCCCGGCATTCCGCAGGTAGCCGAACATGAACTGATGGAAAAACTGGTGTCTACCTACGGTAAAACATTCCACACCTGGCACACCGACCGTGAGTTGACCCTCCCCGTTGGCCACCCGATGATTATGATGGGTTTCACCAAAGACGGCCAAACAGACCCCAGGATGGTTGCCGACCGGGATAAACGGTTCAACGTGTCCACGGCCAAGAACAGGGAAAACCGGGCTGATATTCCGGCACCGGCTATTTTGCCGGGGGCCAACGCCTGGCAGCAGGGGGAAGTTCGTCAGTTGGAGGTGGTGAACGAGGCTGGCCCCGCTCACACCCACAAGTAATCCGGTGAATGCACACCGCCCGGCCTCGTTCAGACCAATTTTTATCGAAAGAACATGTGCATTGATGCTGGTAGAAAATCCAGCTTCGGTGCTTTTTTCATGGACTTAGAAGCACCATACGTTTCTGTAGCTTCATTAAGTCTCTCAAAACGGCTACTCATGAAAAACCAAGATTACAATTCCCGACGCACCTTTTTACGTAACCTCGGCGCAGGTGCTTCGGCACTATCCCTGCCCCTTGCCGGTTTCGGCGAAACGCTGACGTATCAGCATGAGCACAGCGGCATTCATTCGCTCGTGACTAACCTCGATTCGATACGTTCATCACAACCGGGTCGTAAGCTGGGGATCGCGCTCGTTGGGCTGGGAGGCTACAGCAAAAACCAGCTGGCTCCCGCCCTGCAACAAACCCAATACTGCCGACTGGCGGGTATCGTAACGGGCACCCCGGCCAAAGCCACCGAGTGGATGCAGAAATACAACATCCCGAAGGAGAACGTTTACGACTACAAGAACTTCGACCGCATTGCCGACAACAAGGATATCGACGTGATTTACGTCGTGCTGCCCAACTCGATGCACGCCGAATACGTGATTAAAGCTGCCCAGGCTGGTAAGCACGTCATCTGCGAGAAGCCCATGGCCATTTACCCGAAGGAGTGCCAGGCCATGATCGATGCCTGTAAAAAGGCGAACAAACAACTGGCCATTGGTTACCGGCTGCACTACGAGCCATTCACCAAAGAAGTGATGCGACTGGGGCAGGAAAAGGTATTTGGCGCCGTTAAATTCATTGAAAGCAGCGACGGGTTCCGGAGTGGCGACCCTACGCAATGGCGATTGAAAAAAAGTATGGCCGGGGGCGGCCCCCTGATGGACGTAGGTATTTATGCCATTCAGGGCACCCGGTACATAACGGGTGAAGAACCCATTACGGTATCGGCACAGTTTGCGCCAAAAACAGATCCTGTGAAATTTAAAGATGTTGAAGAAACGATGTTCTGGCAGTTTGAATTTCCAGGGGGTGCCGTTTCCAACTCGACAACAAGCTATGCAGCGGGTGTTGAACGACTTTACGCTTCCTGCGAAAAAGGCTGGTTTGAACTTTCTCCGGCATTCGGGTACGGTCCGCTGAAAGGCCGCACTAGTAAAGGCCCGATCGAGATGCCCGTTGTGAACCACCAGGCCGCTCACATGGACGGTGTCTGCAAAGACCTCCTCGACGGCAAACAACTCCCCGATCACGTAACCGGTGCCGAAGGACTGCGCGATGTGACGCTGTTGCAAGCCATCTACCGGGCCGCCGAAACCGGTCGAAAGATCAATTTAAAAGCCTGATCTCGCTACGTAAAAGAAGCTCACCCGGAACCGTAAAATCGTCGGCTGGGTGAGCTTCTTTTGTTGCTATCCTGTTAAGCGTGAATTTCATGTAGCTAAACTTTATGTTTTTATGCTGTTGCTGTTAGCAAAAACAGTACTATTCGGTGTTAGAAATAATATGATACTCCCCGGCAGTTAATTGTATTTTTTTAGGTTGATTAACACAATGCCACTTATACAACAAGACTTTTTAAGAACCTGCATTAATTACAGCGCCGATTTTAACTTGACCTTCTTTTGCACCTTTGGGCAAATAAAAAATTTCTGCACCATTGCCCTCATAAAAGTCAATCTTGCATTTGTAATCAACTGCCTTCTGAGTGAATGTAGAATCAAATAAAATAGCCTGAGATGGCAAACCAACAATCCGAATATTAAATGCTGAATCTATAGTACCGTTAACTAGTAGATCGATATTTGACGGTTTATCATTAGTCTTCATATACACTTTGAACGCTTCTTGTATCGACACATCTTTGATGTTGAAGGTCTTGGTGTCATTTACATAAAGAATGTATCCTGAAACTATGGCAACTAAGACCTGAACCATTAGATAAAAGGGCTTTTTCATTGTAGTAGGCTGAAGGTTATATCTAAGATAAATTCATTAACATAAAAATAGTGGCTGTTGCAAAAGTCAACAGGAATGTTAATTCAACTGCCAAGTAAGCCATTTCTGCCTAGTAAACAGAGTGGAATTGGCAACTAATTCAAGGCCATTTACCCTCATACCAGACTTTTGCAACAGCCACAATAGTTATAGAACGAGCCTGGAATAAGTACCACTAATGACCGTATTTCGATCTGTGGCAACTTTAGTATTTTTCGTAGTGAAGTGTCTATACATTGCCACGGCTATGATAAGGTTGATTAGAAATAGAATACCTGCCTTAATTAATCCTTTCTTACCTTTCTCTCTATAGATATAAGCGAAACCGGCTACCCATGAATAAATGGCTAGTAAAGCGAAAAATAAATAGAAATACCAGGGTAATTGATTCAGGTGTTCCATTGAAAAATTCAAAATAAAGTCCTCCTTTATACCCTTCGCATACTGTACAAATCCTAGACCTGTTCTATAACTAACGTGGCTGTTGCAAAAGTCTGGTTGGGGGCCGGAGAACTAGGTTTACCCGTCAGCTACCAGCCACAAGATGGTTGTCCGGATCAACTAAGTTTATAGAGTGGCCTAGTTACTTTTGCAACAGCCACGCCATTTATATAACAGTAAAATATAGCTAGTACTGCTCATATTCATACGTTGCTGTGTATGTACCCATTGATTTTATTAAGTTACCGTAGGAATCATACTCATAGGTATAGCCTGGCTGGATTATATTATTCTGGTTTAAGATATTATTTTCATAAAACGTATTCTGTTTTGCCGAATTGAATAGATCTGGCTCCGGAACTCCAGAGTAGAGGCCATAAAAGGGATTAGGCTTGTTGTCAAACTGGTAAGTCCGGATATAATTAAAATCACTTAGGGTCGTCTGAACAGACGATTTTTTTATTGCTACTACGTTACCACCGGCGTAGGTGTATTCATAGGTGTAGTCTTCCCCAAAAACATCATTAAAAAATGTTAGTCTGCTGGGGAATCGAGAATTACTCGCGTAGACTACACGGATCGTTTGCGAAGCATACGTATCTATGACATTAGGCGACAAATACAACGTGTATTTTATAGTAATAACGTTCCCTTTATCGTCGTATTCGTACGTGTAACGGGACGAGTTTACGGTGCCCGGTGCCGAATAATCAGGCTGTTGCTCGAAGCTAACTAATTGTCCCTGATCGTTATATATCAGGAGACTATTGTAGTAGATATCCAAGTTGTTCCCTTTGGCTCGCTGTGTATATGCTTTATAAATACGTGCCAGTTGTCCTTTAGTGTTGTAACTATAAACAGTCGTTGAATTTTCTTGGTTGCCCCCCTGTACAGTCATTTTACTGATACGAAATCTGGGTGAAGAGGGTATGCGAGGGCTTTGACAGGCAGTGAACAATAGAAATAGCGCACATACGCTAATCCAGTTAATGATCTTGAGTTTCGTTGGAGACATATTTTTAAAAGGGATGTAACAGATATTTTGACACGAAAGGGATATAATAAGCGCAATTATACTTTTCACACTACTTATATTCCTTTTGCTGGTGAATAGAAACAAAGAATAAAAGGTAAGTGGTCACCCTGGTAACTTTTGGCAGAACTACCCCATCTTGGTTCTTAATAAACGGCAGTGAGTGAGGAGATGCACGGCTCCGCAACTACTATTTTTGTAGGAAAACTACAAATAGAGGAAACTCTCCTCAATGGAGACTTTCCTCTATTTGTAGTTTTTATCCCTTTGCATAAATAGAGTAGCTGTTGCAAAAGTCCAAAACGGGTATAAGGGCCTTCGAGGAACGGCTAATTTCATTCCGTTTACAAGTCAAAACCTGCTTACTTGGTAGGGGTTTTCGTAGTCCATTGACTTTTGCAACAGCCACGCTACTTATACAACAGTTTTTTGCTATCAGATTCCAACTGTTGTGTATACTATAAACTCTATTAAGTTTTAAAATAATCATATGTTTATTAAGCTAATAACTTTACTACTGATGACAGTTGGGCTCTTTGGGAAAATCTATGCCCAAACAGAGGCTGAATTTTATCAGCAGTCAAGTCGAGTTAATAGTGGTATAGGTTTTCGTGTAGGTATCAATTATTCTGTACCAGCTGTAACTGCCGCTGTTGTACCCACAAGTAATTCCCTGTCAACTAGTTATTTAGAAGGTGTAGAATCTAAATTTGGCTATTATATAGGCGGTTATTTATATAAAAATATTGCTCGTGATCAGTTAATACTTAGGCTAGATGCTACTATGCAAATGAAAGCACTTAGGGCTGCTTACAATAACAAGACTGTTGCCAATCCCACTTATTATTATCTTGGAGTAACACCACTCATTGGATTGCATTTGACGAATAGATTGATCGTTTACACAGGTCCAGAAATTAACCTACAAGTAGCTAGACAAACTGTATGGGGAAAGGGAGCACCTCTTGAAGTAGGAACAGCTTTGCGACTCACCTACAAGATCAGCAGATTTGCGTTGGAGGTAGGTTATTTTAGAGGGTTTACAAAGATTGATAGATTTGAAATTTACAACTTACCAGGGGGACCGGGTATCAACGATATCTACAATCAAAATGTACAGATCGGTTTAACTTATCAGAAAAGCCGATAAATCAACTTACAATGAAAAGACTCCTCTTACTCTTCGTTATCTTAATAACATGCTCATTCGTACAAGCTCAGGGTAGAATTTACGATATAGCTTTCGACTCAGTTCAGTATCAATATGGACGATCTTTTAAAGCTAAACAACTTATTAAGGCAGGAGTAGGATTGCCCC
Source organism: Spirosoma pulveris (assembly GCF_054781875.1). Lineage (NCBI taxonomy): Bacteria > Pseudomonadati > Bacteroidota > Cytophagia > Cytophagales > Cytophagaceae > Spirosoma > Spirosoma pulveris. The sequence goes on along the minus strand of NZ_BAAGTO010000004.1, from coordinate 457 downwards.
TTTTTCAACAGAGTTCAGTATCGCCTACTTGGAAAACCTTCGCGCTTGATATAACAGCAGAACATAAAATCAACAAAGCTGTATCTATAATTGGTGGATTAGAAACCCAATATAATTTTAGTCAGTATGCTCAGCTTTATAATCTGAATATGCCGCTTGGATTACGCTATTACTTTTCATTAGGTAAGCGAATGAAAAAACGAGATGATTCTCATAGCTTTTTTAGCTATTACATAGCCGTCCAAACAAACAATTCGCTTTTTTCTAGTCTCTATTATGATACACCGAACCCAGCTGTAGAAAGATATTATAGGGGTCAATTTTTAGACCACGTATGCTACTGGAAAATCTAGTCAGAATCCAGTATGAATACGTATCTTAATGATTTGTTAGGCTATAAGAAAAAGAAAACTCGACACCTATTCCGCTGGAAGGTCGTCGAAGCCTATCGCGCCGA
>NZ_BAAGTO010000003.1:0-806122 GCF_054781875.1 Spirosoma pulveris | reverse complement strand
CTGGAAAGGTGGAAAGAGGTGATGAGTTTTTCGCGGTCGTGTTTTCTGCCTTGCATAGATAGCTGAAGGTACAAAAACTCCATCTATCATGCAGTTTTAGGCACTGGCAGAGTTGTGCAACAGCCACCTCCCTTTTGTGAGATTTACCAGCTGGCAGTTTTAGTGAGTGGCCTATGCGGTTTGTTAACATACCTCATTCTATTCCCTCATTGAGTTTAGCGTTTTGACCGGCTAAAATTCGCCAGCCACCATCCTTGTTAGTTAATAGAACCGTTCGGCGAAATCGAAAGGTTTGTCCGGGATAGCGCTCATCGCCACTTAAATCCGTACGCACATGAACCAGGGCCATATCGGGTTTGATCAACACAATATCCTCAACGGAACGGGTGGTAAAATGAGTTGCCTTAAAATAGGTGCTATGGGTAGTTTGATAATGCTTCTCTATTTCGGCCCGGCCTTTGTAATAGGCACCAAACCAGTTGACCCACGTAGCATCTGTATGGTATTGCCCGGCTAAAGCTTTCGCATCATGACGGTTCCAGGCCTGCTCATAGTTGTTGATGACGGATCTGATGAGCTCCTGAGTGGAATTTTGGGGAAGCTGTTGAGCACCTGTCGGGGGAGCCCATAGGCTTAATAGTGGGATTAGAGCAATAAGTAGCTTTTTCATAACAAAACGAAGGCGTATTTTTCTATTTGGATTCAGAAATCCAAATTACCTTTCTCGCCTTTACCGAGTACTGGCCTTTTATTCAAGGGTATATATTTTAAGTAGGTCAGCGAAAGTATATTAGGTTATTTTCAGTCTATTCCACCCCTAAATCCTCTAAAAGGGATTTTTTCAAGCACGTGCAAATTCCCCTTCTGAGGATTTAAGGGTGAATACGATTTAATCTAAAGTAATTTCCTTGATGTGTAGGGTATTATATCATTTGGGGCGCCTAGGCCTCATCAATTTGAGAAAGATGCGGCAAGTGCCGGATCACTAGCTGGTGGAGTTGTTGGGTCAACTTATCTATACCCGACACTTTAGAAAGGTATTCGCTGGCCCCCTGGGCCAAACAAGCCTGCTGCTCCTGAGCGTTCGCATGGGCTGACCAAACAACCAGCGGAACCTCTCCCATACCTGCCTGGGCCCGGATATAGGGGATCAACTCCGCAGCCGTAGTGGGTGGTAGATGGTAATCCAGCAAGATCAGGCTGACAGACGGTTCTGCCGGGGTCAGATGCGCCAGAAAGTCCGTCTTGTTGATGGTACACACCAGCGAAAGGCGCTCGCCAAAGAGTGTCTTGATCAAATACGTGAGCATCACGCAGTCATCTTCATCGTCGTCCAGAACCAGTAGAAAAGAAGTCAACGTTGTCGGTTAAAAAAGAAAATAATACAATACATGAACATATACTATATAATTACCTATCAGATGAAAAGGATAGAACGCAGGCTCGGCGTTTCACGACAATTTAACTAGCTATAAGCTCTCCTGAACAGGCTATTAGTAGACTAAGCTGCCTAAGCAGATACACAAGTATAAATATGAACTTGGTGTAAGGATACTTACTTAAGTAACTAAGTAAAGGTAGTTACAAATAGGATATGATCCTATGTTATGTCAACTTAACTTCATTGGTACATAATCCATCATCGACAAACTGTATTGTAAGTATATATAACATTGATTAACAGTTCCTTTTTGAGGGGTCTTCACCCCTACCCGTATTTTTGTCTACTAGAGATAACAACTTTAGCATGTGCTGGAGTCAGGCCAATCAAGCTCTCCGCAAAGTGAATCATGGATTCAGCGCCAGGGGCTCGCGGGCGGGGGTTTTGGTGAGCGGTCGTGATTCAATTTGCCTTGTCAGTGCTTTTGCCTGCTCGGCAACGGGACCCGAAAACAACTCATCAACGGTTGAACAAAACAAGGCTTGCCACCGTCTGAAATAGACCGACTCCAGCAGAGGCATCAGGTTTTGCTCAACATGCTGTTGGATAATGTCAGGCGGTGTCGTAGCCCCGCTCAGGAGTAGCCGCGTCCATACGTCTACAATTTTCCGAAAATGAGTAGCTGGCGTGACGCGTGCCACCAGCGTAACGATAAGTCCGATTTCTTCGTCGAAGAATACCCGACTGTAAAAGGCGCTGACTAGCCGTTCAACGTCGGCTTGGTTGGTGATATCAGCCATAAAAAAGAAGTTTACACGTGGAATAATCCGCCCAGCCCGTCAACTCACCCCGCCCCAGCGTCGCTCCATCAGCCATTTTCTGGCGGGGTCGCCTTCGCCGTAATAAGCAGATCAGGAGCGTCCTCCTGTGGTGAACGCTCGTGCCTGAGTTGGGGCATTTTCTCCGAGGAGGATTTCAGGATCGCTTTTACTTCGGCCATGTTTACGACGGGCAGCAACTTGGCAAAAAGCAGAAACAGGGTAAAAAATAGCCCCATCGTAAACAGGAAGTCGCTAATGTCGAACAGCGTAGGGTGAAACATGGCCCAACTGGAAGGCAGGAAGTCGCGGTGGAGCGAGGTGACAATGATTACGAACCGCTCGAACCACATACCAATATTGACCACCACGGCCAGCACAAACGACCAGACGACACTCCGCCGGATGGTACGTGACCAGAAAAGCTGGGGCGTAATGACATTACAGGTCATCATGGTGGCATAAGCCCACCAGTAGGGTCCCGTAGCCCGATTGAGAAAGGCGAACCGTTCAAATTCATTGACCGAATACCAGGCAATAAACAACTCCGTGATATAAGCCACCCCCACGATTGAGCCGGTGAGCACAATGACCTGGTTCATCGAATCAATGTGCTCTACGGTAATGTAATCTTCCAGGTGGAAGACCACCCGCGTAACCAGCATCAGGTTCTGCACCATCGCGAAACCCGAAAAAATGGCCCCGGCCACGAAGTAAGGGGGAAAAATAGTAGTGTGCCAGCCGGGGATAAGTGAAGTGGCAAAGTCCATGCTGACAATGGAATGCACCGACAGGACCAGGGGCGTAGCAACCCCGGCCAGAATCAGGCTCACGTATTCGTACCGCGCCCAGGTTTTGGCCGAGCCATTCCAGCCCAGTGCCAGCGTACCGTAGATGTACCGGGATATACGGTTGGAGGCCCGGTCGCGGATGGTAGCCAGATCAGGCACCAGCCCCATGTACCAGAATACCAGCGAAACCGTGAAGTAGGTGCTGATAGCGAATACATCCCACACCAATGGCGATTTGAAATTGACCCAGAGCGACCCAAACGTGTTGGGAAGTGGCAACGCCCAGTAGGCCAGCCAGGGACGTCCCATGTGCAGCATGATAAACATGGCGGCACAGATAACGGCGAAGATGGTCATCGCTTCGGCAGCCCGGTTTACGGATGTCCGCCATTTCTGACGAAACAGCAGCAGTACGGCTGAAATCAATGTGCCGGCATGTCCAATGCCCACCCACCAGACAAAGTTGGTGATGTCCCAGGCCCAGCCAATGGTTTTGTTCAGCCCCCAGACCCCCAGTCCCTGCCACCAGGTCCAGAAGACGCAGGCTGTGCCATAAAGCAGTACCGTGAGCGAGATGCCAAACCCAATTTTCCATTCCCGGGTTGGCCAGGCCTCGACCTGACGACAAATATCTTCCGTAACATCTGCATATGTTTTCCCACCCGTTACCAACGGGGGTCTGACAGATGCGGTAACAGGACCATGCGAGCTGGGGGAATCTGGTCTCATAATGGAGGTTGAGTAAACGGTAAAATCAGGGTAAATCCCGCTTTGGTAAGCACCACCGCAATGATACGTGTCGGGCTTGTCTGGTAGATGAAGGCATCTGCTAGGATGGATTAAATAATCCTAAAGCCGTTTGGTGGCGGGCAGATGATGGCTACCCACCCAGAGAGGGCATAAAAAAATATGCGTATTCTAATTGTTGAGGATGAGATTAAGCTGGCTCTTTCACTCAAGCGGGGTCTGGAAGAATGTGGCTTCGAGACAACGGTGGCACTGGACGGAGCCGCTGCCCGACGGATACTGGCATTGGGCGATGTAACGTTGATGCTGCTCGACATTGGCCTGCCGGATGTCGACGGACTTACCCTGTGCCGGGAAATGCGTAGACATTACGCCCAGATTCCTGTCATTATGTTGACGGCTCTGGGGTCGTTAGACGATAAGCTGGCGGGATTCGACGTTGGTGCCAGTGACTATGTGGTTAAACCGTTTGCATTTGGTGAGTTGCTGGCCCGTATTCGGGTGTGGCAAAAGCGAGCTACAACGGCGAGTGGCGTAGAGGCCGCCAACCTGCTCACCATCGCCGACCTGGTTATGAATGTCGCCGAAAGGCGGGTCAGCCGGGCCGGTCAGCCCATCAACCTGGCCCCGCGCGAACTGGCCCTGCTGCTCTATTTATTACGCCATCCGGGCGTGATCATCAGCCGCCAGCAAATCGCCGAACATGTTTGGGATATCCCCGTCGACTCCGGTACTAACTTAATTGACGTTTACATCAACTCGCTTCGTAAAAAAATTGACCGGAACTTTCCGGTTAAGCTGATCCATACACGGAAAGGTATCGGGTACATGCTCACTATAAGTCAGGAGGCTTGATGCGTCGATGGAAATTCGGACCCGACTTTCGCTCACGTTTATTGCCGTGGTGCTGCCGGTACTACTGCTGCTACTGGGCACCTTTTATTTTTATGTCGACCGATCGAAACGCGACGATTTTCTGATCAAACTCCGCTATAGGGGCATGACGATGGCGCAACTCCTGCAGGAGAAACGGACTATCCAGGAACCGCTGCTTCGGCAAATCGACAAAAAAACGCACACCGCTTATTCAGATCGGCGGGTCGCTATATTCGACATGCAGAACCAGCTGCTGTACGATAGTGGCGAACTGGACAACCGTACCGGAACGAACTCGCCCATCCCCATTGACGATCGCTTACTGAACCAGATTAGTCCGGGGAGAGAGGTACGCCTGGTCAACGGCCGACGAGTTGGCCTGGGCCTGCTGGTGAGGCAGCCGGGGCAGCGGCTCAAAGTGATCAGTTATGCCATTGATGACTACGGCTTCCGCACCATGAAGGAGGCCGCTGTTGTAATGGGCTTCATGTTTGGTATAACGGGGCTGCTTGTCATTGGATTGAGCCGACTATTTGCCAGCCGATCGGTCCGGCCTCTGGTCGATATCATTCAGCAGATCAATCAGATTACGCCTTCGAACCTGGACGCCCGGCTGACCACACCAAGCCGTACCGACGAACTGGCGCAACTGACGCACACCTTCAATCAAATGCTTGATCGGATTTCTGCATTTGAATTGCAGCGTAGCTTCATTGCCAATGCGTCGCATGAATTACGGACCCCGTTGTCTGTGCTGACCAACCAGATCGAGGTGGCCCTGATGAAGCCACGCCCGGCATCTGAATACGAACAGCTATTGACCTCGTTACAGGAAGAGATCGGGCGGCTCAATGCGCTCTCAAACGGGTTACTGGAACTGGCACAACTGGAAAACCGACAGGTCGACCTAAGCAGAGACGAGATAGCCCTTGATGAGGTACTATACGAAGCGGTAGGGCTGGTACTCCGTAAACACCCTACGTACCGCATCACGCTGGGCGAATCCACGCCGGGCGAATCCACCGCACCGGCGGACCGGCCGGGCGAATCCACCGCACCGGCGGACTGGGCTGATGAGGGCTTACCCGACGTGATGCTGTATGGCGAGTTGTCGTTACTGAAAACAGCCTTTATCAATCTGATCGATAATGGCTGTAAATTCTCGGGCAGTCATCATGTCCAGATCACCGTTGTCGTACTTGATACATCGGTTGAAGTTGTCGTTTCTGATCAGGGCATAGGCATTGCCGCTGACGAGCTGAATCAAATTTTCCAGCCTTTTTACCGCGCCACCAATGCCCGCGCCATCAAAGGCAGCGGTATCGGTCTGTCGCTGACCAGTCGGATCATCCAACTTCACAGAGGAACCCTCATGGTTAACTCGCAACTGGGAAGCGGAACGACCATTACCGTGTCGCTACCCCGCCAATAAGCCATTAATAATCTATAATGAAATTGGCCTGGAGCTTTCCTAAAAGCCAATTAGTGACTGACATAGGTCAGGTCCGTTTGTGTTGCTTCATCCAAAATGGTCAGCCCTTATCAGTCCGATGAATTTATTTATTCTCTTTTAGCTGTTTCCCATTCGCAAAAGACTCTCATAAGTTATACCCAAAAAAAAGGCTGTATCTGCCGGAACAGATCATCGTTTTTTTGTTTGCTCCTGATTCCACTACTGTTCAAGTAATTACCTTTACTTAATAGCATTTTAATCTTCTTCAAGAGTAAAGGATTTAGTATTATTCTTTATTAATTTATTTAATGTAATTATCTAAAAAGGAGGAAAAACTTTAGAAACTAAATACGGAATCGGCTTAAAATAGCTAGCCATTAACAGCGAATAGATTTACAAAAATGATTTAAAAAAAGCTTTAATTTTTTAAAGCCTTTTTAAGGTAAGCCTTTCAACAAGTATGAAAAAATACAATTCTACCTAAAATATAACTAGTTGTATATGAGTATATTCTGTAGCAAACCTGGGCACATCCGGAGCACAGAAAAACCTCAACTTGATTATATATACTTGCCCCACAATTTTACTTTTTTACATCTTAACTCAAAAAACGTATGAAAACGACTGTACAGAAATGCATCTGTAGGATTGGCAGGTTTACACAGTTTATTCTGTTAAATATTTTACTGTCAAAACTACTTACTGTAAGTGCCGGAATTCCTGCAAAAGAGAGGACAGCAGATATACCTATTACTGGAAAAGTTGTCGATTCAGAAACGCAAACGGCCGTACCGGGTGTAAACATTATCATTAAAGGAACGGGTACCGGAACAACAACAGATACAGAGGGAAATTATAGGATTTCTGTACCAAATACTTCGGCAACACTGGTATTCAGTTTTGTCGGTTATGTCAGTCAGGAAGTAAAAGTGGGTAACCGGAGTACGGTCAACATTACGTTGGCATCCGATGCAAAAGCCCTCGGCGAAGTCGTAGTTATTGGCTACGGTACAGTTAAGAAATCCGACTTGACCGGGGCGGTAGCAACTATTAAAGGAGAGGAACTGATGGACAAACCCGTACCCAACGTGTCGCAGGCATTGCAGGGGAAAATTGCCGGCGTTGAGGTCAGTGTAAACAGCAACGCACCGGGAGCACCGGCTAAAGTACGGGTTCGTGGCTTAGGGTCGATCAACTCCAATATCGACCCGCTCTACGTTGTCGACGGCGTGATCGGGGTAGATGCCAACTCCATCAATCCCAATGACATTGCATCGCTGGAAGTGCTGAAAGATGCCTCGTCAACGGCTATTTATGGAGCGCGGGGTGCCAACGGGGTAATTCTGATTACGACCAAACGGGGCCGGTCGGGGGCGGCCCGTGTTACGTATTCCGGCGATGTGAACGTGAGCGATCTGTACCGTCACGTCAAAACGCTGAACTCAGATGAGTTCGTCCAGGTCTACAACCAGGCGTTCGCCAATGGCAGTAAGTTCGATCCCAACGGTGCGACCTGGACCCCACTGGCTCCGCTCGACCACGCCCATTTCCCACTGCTGTTCGACACGAACAACAAGCCTCTGTATAACACCAATTGGGAAAAAGAGGTCTACAAGCCCGCTTTCTCCCAAAATCAGAATCTGAACATTCAGGGAGGGAACGATAAAACCGTTTACAGTCTATCACTAGGGTATCTGAACCAGAATGGCCTGATGATCAACTCCGGTTTCAAGCGGTACTCGGTTCGGTTAACACTCGATAACAACGTTAACAAATGGCTGAAAATTGGTGGTACCATTTCGGCGATCAACAGCCAGCAAAAGGTAGTTTCGGACGGAAATGGCGGCTTAAACGTTCCGCGTTCTGTGGCAGAAGAAGTGCCCATTGTGCCGGTAAAATACCCCGATGGTACCTGGGCGGGTAACAACGACATTGCTGGTCTGGAAGGAGCTCCTAACCCGGTCAACACCGCCACGAACCGGTACACGCTCAATAATACGCTGCAGGCGCTGGGTAATGTTTACCTGCTGTTCCATATCACCAAAGACCTGGACTTCAGAACGGATCTGGGGTACAACGTAAACTACCAGAAAAACAACTTTTTTTCTTCCCAGAACCTGCCACACATCTCGGCGGACCAGGGTGGGGTTGCCGGTATCACGAACAACTCGACCCGGTACTGGCAATCAGAGAATTACCTGACCTGGAACAAGACCATTAATGAGCATCAGCACCTGACCGCCCTGCTGGGGGCCTCCTGGCAGCAATACAACCAGGAAACCAACTACGTTGAGACCCAGAACTTTATTGACGATATTTTTCAGTATCACAACTTAGGTTCGGGCTCGGTAAGAAGTTCATCGACCTCATCGGATTATCAGTGGGCCATGAACTCCTACTACGCCCGGTTGAGCTATAACCTCAACGAGAAGTATTTATTTACGGCCACCGGCCGCTACGACGGGTCGTCGAAATTCGGGGCTAATAATAAATACGCCTTTTTCCCATCTGCCGGAGCTGCCTGGCGCGTATCGGAAGAGGATTTCCTGAGAGGCAACAAAACCATTACCAATTTAAAGGTACGGGCAAGCTATGGCTTATCGGGTAATCAGGAAATTGGTCAGTACCGCTCCATTGCGCAGATTCAGCCTACCAACACCGTACTCGGTGGCGCTCAGCAATCGGCCCTGTTGCCTAGTTACCTGGGTAACCCCAACCTGAAATGGGAAAGATCGCAGCAATTCGATGCAGGGGTAGAACTGGGTATTGGCGAGGCCATCAACCTGACCGTTGATTATTACAACCGGGTTACCAAAGACCTGTTGTTGCAGGCTCCCATCCCATGGTCGGCGGGTGAGCAAAATGCCAATGTCTACCAGAATATCGGCTCGGTCCGAAACTCGGGTATAGAAGTAAGTTTAAACAGTACGAACATCCGGAAGAACAATTTTACCTGGACGAGCAGTGTCGTTTTTGCGTCGAACAGAAACCGGATTCTAAAACTCAATAACGGCAACGCAGATATTTTTCCCGGTCCTAATTTTCTGGGTCAGACAAACATTCTGCGGGTGGGCGAACCCATTGGATCTTTGTGGGGCATGACCCGCCTGGGTACGTACGGTACCAACGAGGCCGATGAAGCCGCCAAGCACAACCTCAAGCCCGGCGACCGGAAGTACATCTACAATGCCGATGGCAGCAACTACTACAGCATCATTGGCCGCACAACACCCAAATGGACGGGCGTACTGAGCAACACCTTCAAGTACGGTAACTGGGATCTCACCGCCGATATCCGCTTTGTGCAGGGTATTAACACCGCAGGCACCTTCAAACATTCTACCGAAGACCGGCAGACGCTGGCAAACAGCCTGGCCACCGTACTGGATGCCTGGACACCAGACCACCAGAACACCATGATTTCGCAGGTGCGTAACTACAAATTTGCGCAGGATTCGCACTTCGATACATGGTGGGTAGAGGATGGCTCGTTCATTCGCGGGCAAAACTTTGTGCTGGGTTACAACTTTAGTAATTCTGCCTTACAGCGGTTGAAAGTGAACCGGCTACGGGTCTATGCGAGTGTACAGAACCTGTTCATCATCACCAAATACAGCGGTTACGACCCGGAGGTGGACACGTTTAATTCGGGGTACGGGTCGAACAGTGCCTTTTCGCAAAACCTCGATTTCTTTGCCTATCCCCGGCCCCGCGTCTGGAATCTGGGCGTAAACCTCACCTTTTAACCTCTTTCTACGAAACGTCATGAAAATAGTCAGATATAGTTTAGTCGTCATGGCCCTGCTCACAATGGGGGGCTGTAAAGAGTTCTTACAGGAAAAGCCAACCGGGTTTATTACACCCGCTTCCAATGTGTCGAGCGTAAAAGTTGCCCGCGCCTACGCCAATGCAGGCTACGCCAGCCTGCAGGGTTTTCTGGCTGGTCAGCCCGCGTCCTACGGCGGTAATACCTGGAACCTGCTGGAGTTTGTAACCGGCAAAGTGAACAGTGACCTGGGGCAGACCGGGTTTGCTACGTTTCAGAAGATGGCCTACAATAACTCGTCCTTTTACTTCGATACCTGGTGGCAGCAGATGTATCTGGGGATTGGAAACTGTAATCTGGCCATTCAGAGTATCCCCTCGATCAATGCCAGCGGACTAACGGACGAGCAGAAAACAAATATGCTGGCTGAAGTCCATACCCTCAGAGCCCTGTATTATTTTCAGTTGGTGCGCATGTACGGAGCGGTACCGAGTGTAACCAGCACACCTACCGATTTGAATCTGAATTTCCCCCGCACACCGGCGAAAGACATTTATGATAAGATCATTATTCCCGATCTGCTGCTAGCCGAAAAATCGACGCTACCCTGGCAGGATAATACGGGAAAGGTGTCGATGGGAGCTGTCGAATCGCTATTGGCCGATGTGTACCTGACCTACGCGGGTGCGGCCATCAACGGTGGCGCACAGTATTATGCCGAATCGGCAAAACGATCGCTGAATGTGATTCAAAACGGTGGATATACCTTATTTCCGGAATACACGGACATGATAAATCCAGCCAACAAAAACCAGGGCGAATTTATTTTACAGGTACAGTATGCCGCCAGCGTTCCATCCATTAATCCGCTGACGCCCCTCACGATCCCGAACTATTCGGGCATCTCGAAATACGCTGATGAATACGGGTCTGTGTACCCAACGGATCAGTTTATGAAGTCGTTTCCGGCAGGCGACAAGCGGGCGCAGGATCGGCAGTTTGTATACCGGTCCTACCCCAGTCTGAAAACGGGCGAGAATGTAACGTTCAGAAACACCTACATCTATAAGTGGTTCGACGTGAACGCGGTAACGAATACGGCCAAGTCTGACCTCAATTATACGCTGTACCGGCTGGCCGATGTGTATTTGATGTATGCCGAAGCCTCCAACCGGGCTGAGGGCTCGCCTAATGCGAAAGCGGTCGATTACGTCAATAAAATTCGTGCCCGCGCCAAACTGGCACCAATCGGTGCGCTGAGCCAAACCGCTTTTGAACAGGAGGTGTGGTTGCAGCGCTACTTTGAACTGTGCTTCGAAAACAAGATGTGGTTCGACATGATCCGTACCCGCAAAGTACACAACGACGTAACGGGCAACTGGGACGATTTTGTGGGGCACACAACGGTCTTCGGTGCCACATTTACCGAAAAAAACCTGCTCTTTCCAGTGCCTCTTCAGGAATTGAACGTGAACCCGAACCTGTTGCCTAACAATACCGGTTACTAGTAGACAGAAAGGGGTAATCATTTCGGTTGAACCGTCGGTGGTATGTTCAGTAACGAGCGCACTACCGACGGTCTAACAAAAATGACTCCTTTCAATGCTTCAGACAGTAGTAGGCTTTCTTCTTTTTTGGCTTCTCGTTTAGTAAGGAAGGTTATTAATTCAACTCAAAAGCAACTCATCATGACAGATATCGTGCAAGTTCTTGTCGACGAGTTTACTGGTTTTTTTGGTATTCGCCATTGGATGGAGATGTTCCGATCGGGCGATTACCAGTCGCTGCTTACTTGGAAGGGACTCCAATCGGCCCTTTCTCCCCTGATTCCGATCCTGTTGCTGATCGAGCTGATTCGGGGAGGTTTGTACCGCACCTTTAAGGTGGAAAACTATAAGATGCCCTTTTTGATCTACATTGTTAACCGCTTTATTTCCCGGTATCTCTCCATTGGCGCAGTGGCTTATTGCATCGGCTTGTTTGAAGGCCACGGTTTGCTGAAGGCTGACCTTACCTGGTACTGGTTCATTTACGGGTATATCGTTTGGGAACTCGCTCACTTTGTCTACCATTATCTGGGCCATAAAGTGCGGATTTTTTGGTGCCTGCACTCGACCCACCATGCACCGGAAGACATGAACCTTTCGGTTACGTATGCCCACTTTTTCCTGGAAGCTCCCTACGCCGATATCATCCGGACTACCATTTGTCTGTTACTTGGGGTGACACCCCCGCTTTTATTTCTCATCATGTTCATTGATGGGACCTGGGGCGCTTTTATTCACGTGGGCGAAAACCTCCTGAAAGACGGTCGGCTGGGTTTTCTCAATAAAATTCTGCTTACCCCCTCCCACCACCGCGTGCACCATGCCAAGAATCCGCTTTACATGGACACGAACTTTTGTAATTTATTGCCTATCTGGGACAAAGCCTTTGGTACCTTACAACAGGAAGAAAAAGAGTTGAAAATTGAATATGGCATATCCCGACAAATCAGGCGGGGTCATTTTGGGGATGCTTACTTTGGGGAGTTCCATGCGCTATTCATCGATATGAAGCGGGCTCCCGGCCTGGTAAACAAGCTATTATACATCGTTATGCCGCCCGGCTGGAGCCATACCGGCGATCACAAAACGGCGAAAGTGGTTCGTCACACCTATCTTCAGCAAACTACCGGTGAACCTGCGGCTCCTGTAAGCCAACATACCTAAACTGGCCAGCACAAACCGTCAGTTTAGGTAAATCAGGCAGAAAACGAGTTATCTATGGCCAACGACCCAACTGGCTTTCGCGGTAATCGGCTCCCTGCAAATCAAATTGAACGGGGTAAGTTTTACTACCAAACTGAATTGTACCATCGTATTCACCTACCCGCAGATCTCCTGGGGATGTTCGAGGTTGAGTTGTTGGTGCAAACGTTAGAACAGCTAAATCACTAAAGGAGGTATCCTTTCTTATCCTAAGCTGCTTTTGAAAGACATTATCAGGCTGGCACTTCAAATCTGCTCGTCGGAGTGTCCACTGGCCTACTAGTTTAGGCTTCAACTCCTTCTCTAGTACAATACTTGCTTGCTCAACCGTCAGTTTAGGTGTAGGTCCATTATCAGGTGAGCACTGATGGAACGGTAAACCAAGTAGTGTCTAGGTAGTATGGTTAATCTTCTTAATGAAAAGGGGTTTGTCATACTGATTCAACGCTATGCAATAAGGTTGTAAGTAAATGGTACATAGTTAAATCATTAGCAGCATTGTATACTCAGTCTACTTTATAGGTCGACAGTTCGAACAGTATTCGTTATTCGTATAATTTCAGCAACCATACCTCTCAAATAAGCGAACACTTACCGGGTTAGTGTTTAAAGGCGGACCAATTATAATAGGTACCTGGCAGGGTTCCGCTAGGCGGTTAAGTCCACGGTTAACGATACCGAATATTGCGTTGTCTCGTCATGGAGTGCAAGGCGATGGGTGGGATAAAGCAAGGCTAATCGTTTACGGGCGTTGGCCAGCCCCAATCCACCCGTTGTTGGCTCAGGGGCAGCCGGTTTACTATTACTTACCAACAAATGCAGATCGTTTCCGGTTACCGATACCTGAAGCTGAACCCAGGATTTTCGGGCCGTTCGCTGCACCCCGTGCTTAAAGGCATTTTCTACAAAAGGAATCAATAGGAACGGGACAATTTGCAACGTTTCCGGAATGAACTCGGGTAAGTCCACCTGCAAATCCACCCGTTTCCCCGTCCGATTTTTCTCCAGCGCCACGTAATCCCGGATAAACTGAAGTTCTTTGTGAAGCGGCACTTTGGGCTCGGTGGTCTCATACAGCGTGTACTGCAACATGCCACTCAGCTGATGCACCAATTGAGCCGCCCGCGGGCAGTCTTCTTCCGTTAAGGCGTAAACGCTGTTGAGTACGTTGAACAGAAAATGAGGATTGATCTGGCTTTTCAGGTAGTCCAGTTCCAGTTGCACGTTCTGCTCTTTCAACCGGGCGTTGTTCACCTGAGAAGCCATATTATCGTAAAACGCCTTAGCTGCCAGCAACAGCGATGGGTAGGCGAAAGAAAGCAGAAAATTCCAGCCAAATAAGCCAGGATGGGTGTAAAGGCCCAGGGGTCCGCGCTGGTTCATAAGTTCCCACAACAAGGGCACATTCTGCCAGGACAGGCTCTTCAGCTCATTATACTCTGTTGCGGGGAAACCCGCCACCCGATGCAGCCAACTGAAGATAAGGTAGTTGGCAATGTACGACAGCGTGTAGGTTAGCAGTATCCCCGTTAGCAGGGGCAGGGGCTTAAATCGATACAGATACCGGGGAAAGAGCCAGTACCCCCAACTGAAATAGATACCTGCCTGAAGCGCGAATTGCCCAATCATAGCCCATTGGCCCATCAACCCGTATCGGTTTATTAAATCGACTGAAAAGCCATCATTATAAACCAATACACAGAGTACCAGCAACGACGCGAAGCGGGTAGCGTACCGGCTCGGCACGATGCGGGCCAGTAAGGGAATAGCCATGGGTTCGTTCATAGTACAAAAGTGGGCTGGTTGCACGTGATTCGGCGACTTTTTCGATGAAGACCTCATTTTTTTCGTTGAAACTGGCTATCGGTTTTTCATCGAATAGCAGAATCGGTTCACCGAATTAACTGGGGGTTGCTGTCCGGCAGGACTAGGTTTGCCTCATCAATCAAGCAAACGCAGGTCAATTCATGAAAACGCTTCTCACCCTCTTTTTGTCAATAATTCTGGTAACGGCCACGGCACAGGCCCAACTCAGCGGTATCGTCATCGAAAAAGCGAACCAACCCCTGGCCTACGCCACCGTAGCCCTGCTCAATGCCCGTGATTCATCGGTTGTAAAGGGAGCACTGACCGACGAGGCTGGTCGGTTTGTCTTCAAGACGCTCTTGCCCGGAACCTACAGGACACACATTAGCGCAGTTGGATTCAGCGACCATTACTCATCAGAAATTATATTAAACACTAACTCACCCGCGCTCGATCTGGGTGTCTTTACCCTACTCCCCAGCGCGCAGCAACTGGCATCGGTCACGGTGAAAGCCCAGCAATCGCTCATCAGCCAGCAGCCCGATCGGATCGTGATGAATGTGGAAGGCAGCGTGATTGCGCAGGGAAATAAGGTGGAAGACCTGCTCCGGTATATGCCCCGCGTGAGCTACGACAACGGAAACGTGCGTGTGGGCAATAAATCCAGCGTATTGATTCTGGTCGATGGCCGCCAGATGGGGCAGGCCAGTTTAGCAGGTTTTCTACAAACCTTTTCGGCAGAAGACATTCTGCGGATTGAGCTGATCACCAATCCATCAGCGCGTTACGATGCCACGGTGGGCGCGGTTGTCAATATCGTCACCAGAAAAAGTCGGGAGCAGGGCGTCAACGGCCGGGCATCGGCTACCTACTCACAGGGACAATACAGCCGCTCGTCGATGAATGGGTCACTCAACTACCGGCAGGGTAAGTGGAACGTATTTGGCAGTTTGAATGCAACGCTGCCCTCAACGGCTTATTCGACTCAGCTGGTGAACCGTACTTTTCCGGGTACCCTCCAGCAAAACAACATCACAACCTTCGATGGCTATCGGTCGTTAGCGACCAACATGGGCATTGACTACACGATCAACCAGCGTCACACAGTGGGAATGCGGCTCAACGGTAAGTGGAACCGGGATACCAAAACGACTAACACACTGACCCGGACCATGGCTACGCCAGCCATTGACTCCACCATCCGTACCCGGAATGACGACCGGGAAAGTGCCGGGGTATATGATTTTAACCTCAACTATAAAGGCCAGTTTGGCCCGGCTAACGCCCCGGGCGGCCCCCGCGAATTGACGGTTTACCTGACCGAATCGACACAGGACAAAGACGAAACCCAGTTGATCAATTACCAAAATACTACCGAAGGACTTCCGGCGGGGCCAACAACCCAACTTCGCATCCTCAACCCTAATCAACAACGGAATTTCATTAGTCAGCTTGACTTCGGCACACCCGTGCTGGGCGGACGCTGGCGGATGGACCTGGGGGCGAAATATGTCTTCATCCGGAACAACAACTCGCTTCAGCAGCAAACCCGCGTCGGAGATCAATTCGTGACCGACCCCATCTTTAGCCAGATTGGTCTTTACCAGGAGCACACTTACGCGGCTTACACCAATTTTAGCCGCCAGTTTACCAAAGGCTGGTCTCTGCAGGGAGGCCTGCGGGCAGAACAGACCGAGCAAAGTCTGATCCAGTCGAACCTGGCGCGTACCTACAGGGGGTTGTTCCCCAGCCTGGGTTTGAATCGGAGTTTAACGAATGGAAATTCCTGGGGCATGACGCTGAGTCGCAAAGTAAGCCGCCCCAGCCTGAACAGCCTGGTGCCGTACCGGTATCTGATTGACCCATACACCCTAATCGAAGGTAATCCGCAGATTCGGCCCACATTCATTCACACCCTCGACGCCTTTTATGCCTTAGGTAGCCTGAATTTATTCGCCAATTATTCCTTCAGTCGCGATCCAATCACCAACGTACTCATCGCGAACGAGCAGACGGGGCGATACACCCAAATCGATGCCAATCTGCGCAATAGTCATGACTTCTACCTGGGTGCCACCTATGCCAAAAACATCACCAAGTCGTGGCAGACCAATACCACCCTGATGGGCACGGGTAACTTGACAGACTCGCCCGTTAACGAACTCGCCCGCTACCGGGCATCGGGACTATGGGTCAACGTAAATTCGACCAACATCTTTTCGTTACCCCGCGACTGGAAATATGAACTGACCCTCGTGTATATGTCATCGGCCCGCTCGGGGTTGTTTACCCAGAAAGCGATTGGTGGCGTATCGATGAGCATCACCAAATCCCTGCTGGCTCGCCGGGCCAACCTCCGGGTAGACGTAAGCGACGTTTTTCGGACGTTCTATAGTCGCCTGGCCATTAACTACGGGGCGGTTGATTTAACCATGCGCAGCTACAACGACAGCCAGCGCGTGAAGGTCTCCTTCAGCTACAATTTTGGGAAGAAGACTGTCAAAGCCGCCCGCCAAACGCAGCTGGGGAATGAGGATGAGAAAGGGCGTATGGGTCTCTGATGGACCGACGCATTACTGAACAAGCTCCCGCTTGATCCGTTCTTTGACCGCGTCCCGGTAGTTAGGCCCAATCACCAGATTGTCGCCAGTCGATAAGCGGACCGAGTTACCTTCCAGAGTTTTTACGTGCCGAAGTTGAATGAGGTAGGACCGGTTGATGCGCAGGAAGCGATCTGCCGGTAAGATCTCACTCAATTTCGTCATGGTTAAGTGAGTTACTACGAACCGATCAGGCAGAAAGACCTTGAGGTAGTCGCCCAGCGATTCAGCAAAAACCAGGTCCTTCAGTTGAATTTGCTCTAGTTTTTTATCGGTTTTCAAATAAATAAACTCAGTCGACCGTATGTCTTCCGGCTCGGGCGTTGGTGGCTTCGGAGGAGTTGGTTGGGTGGTACTCCCATCGGTTACGGAGGGCCAGGACGTTGGTTGAAAACGCTCTTTAACGCGCCCAATCGCTTTCAGAAACCGCTCAAACGTAATGGGCTTGAGCAAATAATCAACTACCCCTAACTCAAATCCGTCCAGGGCATGCTGGGCATTAGCGGTAGTCATCACAACCAAAGGATGAGGGGTCGGGTAGACCTTTAAAAATTCCAGTCCTGTCATCTCGGGCATATTGATATCGAGAAAAAGGACATCTGCCCGGAGAGCCGGTAACTGGTCGAAGGCGGTAATCGCGTCATCGAACGTAGCCACAAGCTCCAGCGACGACAAGCGCCTGACATACTTTTCGAGTAACTCCTGGGCCAGAGGTTCGTCGTCGATAATGGCGCAGCGAAGGGGGTTATTCATCGGGTTGCAAAAGTAGTGCCGTCGTTACAAACCTCCTAGCGGCTTCGGCTGATTGGGATTGGCGCTGTCTGTTTGATGGCGGTTAACTACGTCTGATACATGCCCTTCCTGATCAGTAGAAGATAGTTAATAGTATAGTGAGCTAGTCCATAACGAAGGCTATCCCTTCTTCAGAAAAAATCCGCTTATACACGCTCAATCAGCCTGAAAGTAATTCACCGCATCCAGTCGTTAGTAATACCAGCCCGTTGCCCTACACTTAGCCGGATAAGTAGTGGATGATCCTAGGCGTCCACCGCGATGCATGGATCTTGGCGGGGCTCCGGCAGCCCGGTCCTACCGCCTACCGATTGCCTACCCCAATAAATACGCTACTTCGACTGGTGGTTCCGGTAGAACTCACCATAATTACATCGTTCTGAGCCAGGCGTGGGCTAGCTAACAATAGATTACAAAGCAATAGCGGTATACAATTTTTTATGATGATTTGGTGGGTAGTCCTGCAAAGTTACAGAAAGCAAATTTGGCTTATACTGTTTACTTAATTGTCGACACGCCCTGGTTTTAATTCCCGAAGAGCCATTTAAATCTAGTTTTGTTTATCAGTTTAACAAACATCATTGTCAAGGTATATATCATAAAGAACCGTACTAGTGTAGTAATTGCTAGTTCTAAGCCTGTATTATCAACCGAATAAGTGAAAATATTTAACAACCTCAATAAATTGTTAATAAATTCTGTGAAATATAAGTGATATAAATAAACGCCAAACGATTCAGTCCGAGGGTTAACCCAAGACAGTTGTTTAGAGTAATCATTGCGTAACAGAAGAACAAAAACCAACACAGAAAATAGTTGGTTAGTAAGACGCAGTGAGTTAAACGGACTGATTGAGTTTGCTGCCCACAAGTATTTACTTTCAAGCACTGCAAGACATAGGGTAAATAACGTAGAAAGGATTAACCAACGATTCGGCAGTTGTTGTATCCGATCCAAAATATCTTGCCGACGTGAAAGCCAGACACCCACCCACAAATAAAACAAATACGGCGGTATGGCCAGGTTGTGTCGCTGCTCAATCCAATTCAGATAGATGTTAATACCGTAAAATAAGGCGATTAGCCCCGTAATCCACCCAAATATTGGCTTGTACGATTGGCGCCAGAACAGCAGGAATATGCCAAGTACAATAAGAAAATTAAAAACAAACCAGTAGGCAGAATTAAAAATGACCACCCAAATTTTTTCTTGTATGAAGTCAAGTGTAAGTAGGTCAATGTTATAACGACCAATCAATATGCCATACAACCCTGAGTGCTTTAACAAAAATAAACCCGAAGCAATTAAGAAGGGTACTCCAACCACCTGAAGCCTTCTCTTATAATAGGACCATGGTGATTCTTGAAGTGATAGATGCTTACCGAGTAAGTAACCCGAGATTATAAAGAAGCATATAGTACCAAATTTCATCGGCTGTACAATCCACGGCATAGCTAATGCCTGGCTAATACTTTTTACATAATGAACATTGGCATTAATAGTTTGAGATGAGCTCTCCGGTGTTACTAAATCCAGACTGTGCTCATACACTATCGATAGTATTGCAACAAACCTTATCCAATTAACAAATGAATAGTTCGGCTTAAATCGATTAACATTCTCTTTTTGAGTTTGTGGTACAATTATAGAGTTCAAAAGTTTTTCAAGTTAAGTTGAGACTTTTCCCCGATTATCTTTCTTCAACACGCATTTGCTCACTTCAGGTAGTCTAATACGAGATAAGATGATCAGAAACACAAAAGTATTCTTTTCAAAAGTTAATTCGTCTGCAAATCTCTTTATAAAAAATAATACATCAATGAAACATGACTATTTCACAAACGTGCTATTTTATATAAAATAGACTTATTTCTGTAGACTTTTATGTAACGTTTATTTGCACAAGCGTATCCTTAAAGTTTTTTTTACGTAAAAATATTTCCCAGGTAATTGAAACTTTAACATTGCTAACGGTGAAGTGCTCCCTTCTATTACGTTAAATTTATTTTAGGGATTTTAAAAATCACTTATGCAACAACCTTGCTAATTAAAAATACAACTACCTTTCTATCAGGTAGTTGTATTATATTTAATCGTGGATCCAGCTATTTATATGACAGATAGAATTAAAAATAATCGTATAATTTACAGATATGTAGCTTAGTCTGTAGCAAATGCTCCTCCCTCTTCCGAATGAAGCCGCTCCTACGCGCCTGATCACGCTGTAAATAATTCACTCCCTTCAGAACAGCCTCCTGTAACAATCTTGAATGGATAAAGAGCCGGTTTTTCCAAGGCTCATTTAATTGATTTCTTCGTCTCTATAAGACATAAACATAGCAAAATTGGTCGGTGCTGTCGATGCAGTAGCAGAGAACTCAATATACATGTAAGCTCCTTTCTTATTTCTAATAGGAATATTTTTCTCTACATCAGTTTTAGTGAATTTATTAACCCGACAACCTTCAATTCAAAATTGATCTAATCCTTGGCAATCAGGCGCTCAAAAAGCAGTATAAACAGTCAAAAATTCATCAAGTTTTTAATTGTATCTGCTTTACAAACAAGAATTAGTTACAGAAAAACCGATTATATCTTTACACTGAGCTATGCGAAAAATCTCAATAGAACGAACTAAAAAAAACTATAACGTATTTATACGGGGCACTTTTTTATTATAGAATTACTTTGACTGTCAAAATGGTTGGCGATCAATTATGAAGACTAGTATCTACCCTCATTTCCTGCTTTTTTAAGGCAGAGCAGCACAAAAAGCAAGGCTATTTTTTAGATCAGTTTCCTGATTGAAATTAATGGAGTACTCTTTTAAGTATTGTTTAACAACCTGTTTGTTTTTAGCGAATAGATTCAGAAAACCAGCTTGGTTTGCCAGATGAAACTTGCCGTTGCTATCCCGTAATTTATACTCAGCCCTTTTAGAAAATAACATATCGCTATGGGTGTTTAAGCGAGCTAACGATCCGTTGGCGCCGGAATAAGTGGTGGTGGTTCGTATGGCTGAAGCCCCCGTTGATTGTTTATACCCTCCTTCTTTCTCTCGATCAATCAAAACCATGGTTCGTTTAATAAGTAGTTTAGCGGAACCGTAGGTAGACACCAGCTGCCAATAGGACTTTGGATACTCGTAATAAAACGAGTCTGGGCCGATAACCACGAGCTGAACCGTGGGATCATTTTGCAGTGCCAGTGTATCGCCAGTAGCGCTGATAAAATGTATCTCACCCAAAAAAAGATTGTAGTTAAACCTGGCCGCAGACGACTTGCTGGACGCGTAAACCAGCTGCCCCGCAGTAAATGCCGGGTATTGGTAGCGTTCATTGAACGAAACAGAATTCGTTAGATTCTCCCCCGCTTTTACCCGGACGTATTGGTTGCTTTGAGCAGCAACGATAGATTGTATACCAATTAATAGGAAACAGGCGAGCGATATAAGTTTCATGGCTAAGAGTAGTCAATTGCAGAATACGTTGTTCCTAAGGTGTAGGTTAAAGTTGAGTTCTTCAGGTGTATGTAACGCTGGGAAAATGAATCTTCTATGAAAGCAATAACCATCCTGTTTCTAGTCATGCTTGGACTGCTTGCTTAAGAGAAAGATGGTTGATATAATGCAAAGACTACCAATCCATTCCGGACCTGAAAAGGATATGTGTAGCCAGATGACCCCCATCAGGGTAGCTGAAAGTGGCTCTACGGAAGCTAATAAACTGGCTTTCTGACCGCCAATTAACTTCACCGCAGATACATAGGCGTAAAAGGGAACCAACGTCCCAAATACGATAATGAAGCCCATGCCCATATAGGTTTGCAGATCCCATAGGCCGCTTACCTGCCAAGGTGCTCTTACCAGAGAGAAAACCATGCCGCCAAAAAACATACCCCAACCGATCACCAGCGAGGAGCTGTACTTCGCTAACAGACTGGCTGGTTGCAGCGTATAAATGGCCAGCGTAACCGCAGAGCCAATCCCAAACAGCAAGGCTAAGCCCGAAATGGACAAGCTCATCATACTGCCGCGAGTTACCAACAGCACTGTCCCAAAGATGGCCAGGAAGAGAGCGGCCAGTTCCGTAGCCGTGGGCATGACTCTATTTTTGATAGCCAGATAACTCGTTATTAGAATCGGCCCTGCATATTGCAGCACCGTTGCCGTGGCAGCATTGGACTCTTTAATAGCCGCAAAGTACGTGTATTGAACGGCCAGCATCCCCGCAAGACTAAAAATGACCAACTGCACGGCGTCCCTTTTGTGTCGCCATATGGGCAGGAGCACTGTTTTTTCGACAAATGCAGAAAAAAGCAGAAGAAGGGCACCCGCTGCGAGCATTCGGGTTGTGATCAGCCATTCTACGTTGAGGCTCCGATGTTGGAAGAGAAACTGTCCGACTGTTCCCGACACTCCCCAGAGGAGGGCCGCACCAATAGCCAGGCCAAACCCTTTCACTGTTGTTGATTTCATCCCCATTTCAGGCTAATGTGATTCAGGCGCAAAATTGGCATGTCAACTTTGCAATATTTCGTCTATTTTTCGTCCCTTCTGTACAGTTTTAATCGCAGTCTGCTGATTTGAACCTGGAAGATTCTGAAAAATTTGACCGGGCGACCCTGCAACGGAGAATTAACCGAATTTAAAAATTAATCCATACCAAGATGACTCGTGTGCTTGTTCTGCTTAGCCTGATTACTATCCTGATAGCTGGTCGAGTATCCGGCGTATTGGCTCAGAGCACAACTACCCTCACTGGCAACGTCCGTGATGCCGGCACTGGTGAGCCGATGCCGTTTGCCAATGTCTATCTCAACAACAGCACACACGGTACCATCAGCGATAGTAAAGGCAACTTTGTGCTGACCAATGTACCGTTGGGGACCGTGGAACTAGTGGCTTCGTTTGTGGGGTATAAAACGGAGCAGCAAACGTTGCGTCTGCTTAGTACCCCAACCCAGCCGATAAATTTTCGGCTGAAATCCGGCGATCAGACGTTAGCCGGGGTGACTATAACCGCTAAGCGAAACGAGCAGGTGTGGCAACGGCAGCTTCAACAATTTAAAAACCAGCTGTTCGGCGAACCTTTTGGCAACCAATGTGTATTGCTCAACCCCGATGTGCTTCACTTCGAAGAGGCTAACGGCTACTTAAAAGCCGTGGCAACTGAGCCGCTCCAAATTCAGAATCAGGCATTAGGGTATCGTCTCTGGTTCGACCTGACGTATTTCCATGGCGAAGCAAGGCAGGTGTACTACGGCGGCTCGGCCCGGTTTGAAGAAATTGATCAGAAAAATAAGCGGCAGGAAAAACGATTTCAGCGAAACCGGATGCGGGCCTACTTAGGCTCAACCCGGCACCTGATGACCAGCTTAATTGCCGGCGACTATCAGGAGCAGAATTTTTTGGTGTATGAAGAGCAGGATTCTACCCTGTCAACGTATAACTCGAGTGCATCGATCACGCTAAAACAGGCCATTGAACAAAAGCTTCGGCCCATTCGCCAGTCGGATTTGATTCAGCCGGGCCAACTGCCGTTTGAACGGATGCTCGTGGCAACCAAGCCCCTCATTGTTCTTTATACCAAAGTTCTATCGCCCTACTCGCCCTACCGGGATGCCCCCTATGCCTATACCCGAATAAAATTACCCACGGGTTCGATGCAGCTGCTCACCAATGGGTGGATAACCGTGCCGAATGGCGTACAGATGCAAGGCTCTTTAGGCCAGGACCGACTGTCTACGCTACTTCCCGCCGACTGGCAACCTACACAGCCAGATGGCGTGATAACCCCCAATGGCGCCGATTTAGTACGGGCAATACCTACTGCCAAAACCGCTTATTATGCCGAGAAAGCTTATTTGCATACCGACCGGGTGCAGTATGTAGCGGGCGACACCCTCTGGTTTAACGCATATGTGGTTGAGGCTACCGAGCACAAACCCGGCGCTCTCAGCCAGACGCTATACGTCAATCTGGTTGATTCGACCGGAGAGGTTCAGGTTCGTCAACTACTCCGCATTGACAGCACAGGGCAAGCGCCCGGCAGCATCACCCTACCTGCTCCACTACCGGGTGGTACCTATCAACTGCTCGCCTACACCAACTGGATGCGAAATGCGGACAATGAATTTCTGTTCCGAAAGCGCATTCGGATTGAGGCCGGCACTAACTTCCCAGTAGCTAATACGATATCCCAGGCAGTCGGGCTAACGGTTCGCCTGTTTCCCGAAGGCGGCAACTTAGTGGAAGGCCTGCCCGCACGGGTAGCCTTTCAGGCACTCGATGCACAGGGCCGCAGCATAGCCATAAAGGGTGTGCTCACCAATCAAAAAGGGGACACGTTAAGCGATTTCCAGAGCCTGCACCGGGGCATGGGCACGTTCACGCTTACGCCCCAGCCCGGCCAGCATTACCGGATTTTAGCCACCTCTGCCAATGGCCCCTTACTTCCGGCTGATTTGCCGGAAGCCTTACCTACCGGCTATGCGTTGGCGGTCGATAACCTGACAAATTCGCAGGCGCTACGCGTTTTGATTCGGAGCAACCAGCCCGAAATGGGGCAATTAACCTTGTTTGCGCACGTGCGGGGGCAAATTTGTTATCAGGCCCAGTTGGATGCCAACAAAACCGAGATGCTGGCTGCCATTCCTTATGATTCGATTCGGCAGGATGGAATTTTACACTTGACGCTGTTTGATGCCGATAACCATCCGGTGGCGGAGCGCCTGGCATTTATCGATCGACATCGGAAACTACACATTCAAATCCGGTCCGACAAAGACACGTATCAGCCGCGACAACCCGTTACGCTCCACTTTTCAGTCAGTGATTCATCGGGAAAACCTATTCCAACTAAACTTTCAGTCGCCGTTACTGACACCAAACAGGCAGCAGAACTCGAGCCGGGAGCCCCTACCCTGCGGAGTTACCTGTTACTAACCTCCGATTTACGAGGCCACATCGAGGCCCCTGACTATTACTTCGAGTCGACGGAAGCCCGCAC
The DNA here is from genome assembly GCF_054781875.1 of Spirosoma pulveris. Lineage (NCBI taxonomy): Bacteria > Pseudomonadati > Bacteroidota > Cytophagia > Cytophagales > Cytophagaceae > Spirosoma > Spirosoma pulveris. Next base: position 781,332 of record NZ_BAAGTO010000003.1, on the reverse strand, counting down.
CCGGCAGTATCTGGATTATGTGATGATGACCCACGGCTGGCGACGTTTTAGTTGGCAGGCCCTCATGAGCGACAGCACCACGCGTCCAGTGTACGGGCTGGAAACAGGCTTATCTATTGGCGGTCGGGTACGTTATGAAGATGACCACAGTCCGGCCCGTGAAGCAGCAATGACGGGTATCCTTAAAACCATCCAGCGTTTGGTGCCAATGGACATCAAGACGGATAAAGAGGGCCGGTTTTCGCTGATGAACCTATTGTTCTCCGATACGGCAACGGTCATGATACGCCCTAACGGGAACCGGCGCATTCGTCTCTCATTGGATGAGCAGACTATACCCAATTTTGTTTCCCTGCCTTCCTTACCGGTTTCCGGCTCAGCTCATCTGAAGGCCATAATCAATCAGGCGCTGGAGACGCAGGCAGTAGCCAGACAGCAGCTCGAAAATGGCGGACGGTTGCTACAGGCCGTTAATGTGAAGGCCCGGAAAGAAGGCGACCAGCGTGATTATCGCCGTATAATGTACGGGACTGCGGACGCAACGGTAGTCGCCACCGATCAGATGCGTTCGATGCCCACGGTGCTGCGCATGATACAGGGCCAGGTAGCGGGCGTTACCGTTTCCATGAATGGCGATGGCTCCGGTTTGATAAGTATCCGGAACGAGCCTGCTGCGGTTATGATGGATGGAACAATAATCGATAACACCGTTCTGGCAACTATCAATCCCAACGATGTTGAAGCGATTGATGTGTTAAAAAACCCGGCTACCTATGCCATCTTTGGCGTACGGGCTCGCGGTGGTGTCATTAATATTCTCACCCGGCGGGGTGGAGACGGCGAAGCACAACCCAATCAGGTTATCAGCAAAATTGCCGGTTACACGGTTAGCCGGGAGTTTTATGCTCCCCAGTATAGCACTCCGCCCACCCAAACGACTCCGGCTGATGGTCGGGCTACCCTGTATTGGAATCCATCCCTGCAAACGGACGCCAATGGTAAGGCAACCGTAACGTTTTACAATACCGATAAAGAAACGACGATTCAGACGGTAGCCGAAGGACTAAGTTCCGGTGGGCTGCCGGGCACAGGAAAAGTAGTGTATTCAGTGAAAAAGTAACCGTATGCGACGAATGTGATTCGATAGTTGTTGATGATACCTGTCCCAAAAATCGCTTCCTTAGAAGCTGGTCCACTTTGCTTAAGGTTGTTTAACGAAGTCCATTCGCTGAATACCCCGGTTCAAACCCACCCATTGCATGGTCGGTTGACCAACCGTGGTTTCCAGCGAGAAGGTTTCGTTGATAAGCCCCAAGTTCTCCAGAAACGTTTCTTCAGCTTCGGGAAAACGAATCCCATCGGGGAAATGAAAGCTAAACAGCAAAAAAGCTTGAGGTCCCTTCTGGCCCGGGCTATAAATCCGGGGGCCCGGCCATGCATTAAACTGAATGGGGTACGTCTTCTTATTATACTGAATGGTTCCGTCGTATTCGCTGTAACGGGGATCGACAGGCGTCTGGCGTGGCCTGGCTGCGGGCAGGATCGTTAGTAAGCCCAGGTCCTGAAAAGTACTATCCTGACGTAAGTTAAGCCGGTTGATTCGGTTAGGTGCGTTAGGGCTTACGTGTACCTGCCTGATTTTCCACGTCCCTACGAGTTGTGGCTTCAGTTCGGTCATGACCTGAGCCGCTACCTGATCGTAATCAATTTTGGGCGCTGCTTCGGGCGTACACTGCCACAAAGCGAGACCCAGTAAGCCCCAACTCCAGCGGGTTATTTTATACTTAAGTCGATAATTCATGTTTTCATAACGGGATTCTGCCGTAAATCTAATCGGGATTTTGGCTGTGCCAATCTATTCCTGAGTTAAGTTTCCCGCTCTTTTCTACCTCATATGGTACTGATCAAGCCACAGCATTACAGGGCAGGTGTCAAAAATTCAGACTGAATAGCCGCAAAAAATGAACCGGTTGAGACAGAAGGTCATTCTCAAGTTGACGTATTTTGAACGTCTATAGACAAATTGATCTCCTGTACTTTAGCACAGTCGTTTAACTTACTGGCTCTAAACTATCCGTTGCATGTATCTGAATATACTGGAATCAAAAGAGTTGCTATTGGTAACACAGGCCCATTTACGGGTACTCGAACAGCTTGAAGCGGAGCGGATCGCGAAAGAAACAGGGCAGCCCCTACAAGTGATTGAGCAACGAATTCAAAGGCTGGCTGAAGAAATACTTGAAGCAGTACGAGAGGAAAACCCCTAGGCTCTATCTAACTTCCACGAACATGAAGGATAAATTGTTACACCTGATTTAACTAGGTCAATTCCTTCAATGCCTGTCCAATCACGAGCCATTTTATTACTCCAAACGACCGGATTCACTACTGACATACAGCTGTCACACCCCTGGCTTTTCTTTGTACTGTTAATCAATCGACAATTTAAAGCACTAGCAGACTATGGAAAACACAGCGCAGCTTAGCCAAACGATGAGCCAGATCGTTCTCTCACCCGAACAACTTCTTGCCCATTGGCAGGGGCACCGGGGCCTCACCCGCCGGTTGATCGAAGTCTACCCCGACGAGCACTTCTTTTCGTATACGCTGGGCGGAATGCGACCTTGTTCGGCACTGGTTGATGAAGTCCTTCAGATGGCCGACCAGAGCATGCAGGGTGTTATTTCAGGCGAGTGGCCTTCATTTGGCGAGCATTCGGAAGCAGCCCCCAAAGCAACGACGAAGGCGCAGGTACTGGCGCAGTGGGATCGGGTGACCGAGAAGATTGATGCCTGCTGGCCCCAGATTTCACCCGCCCGCTTCCAGGAGGTCGATAAGGCTTTTGGTCTATATGAAGGACCTATTTACTGGTTTCTTTTCTACCTGATCGATAATGAAATTCATCACCGGGGTCAGGCTTATGTCTACCTACGCACCCTGGGCGTAGAACCGCCTGCTTTTTGGGATCGCCCTCAGGTATAGCCTGCCGTGAGCCCACAGTGGGTAAGCCATTTTACAAAGCCTTTGCCAACCATTGTGTTGGCAAAGGCTTTTTCATAGCACACCGGCTGATTAGTCTTCTGTACATTCGGACAGGTCATTAAAACGGAGTTCTCCGTCTTGATCTTGCCATCGATGAAGACCCTCATAAGCCGCTCGTCGATATTGACTGAAATGCCGCTCGAATTCCTGACGAATGGGCGCACGCTTCCCCCAGGAGCCTTGATCGGTATCCATCCAAAAGCTGCTTAACAGGTCTAATCGACGCTGCAATGCCTCAACGCTCGCTGGTTTGATAATGTAGGCACTTGCCCCAAAATTGTAAGCTTTCGCTACACTGTGTCGATCGCCTATAACCGTCATCATGACCACAGGAATTGCCTTATAAGGGTCACTATCTTTCACTTTGGCCAACAGGCTAAATCCATTAACCAGGGGCATATTGACATCGAGAAGAATGAGGGAAGGCCTTTGGTTAACCGCTAACCAGGCTAGCAGATCAGTGCCCGTGTGGAGCACATGAATGGCTGGGCGTTGCTGACACCCGTTTAGTGCTTCCTCAAGTAAGTACGTGTAAGCAGGGTCATCATCGACAATCAGAACATGCCCATTCTTATTTTCCATCTGTAAACGTATCGGTGTGAATAAAATCTATCCAATGTACATACATCAAATCAAACTTTAAAATAAATGTATACATTACCATATATCGTATTTATACACTTCCATGTATTAGTTTATGAGAGCTATTTACAGGTTAGTACAGTCGATTCATTCCATAGATCGAGTTTAACTATTATCTTATATCGGCGGCCTATATTATTGTATTTACACGTGTAGAACCCATGATAATAATAGATACAACACTAATTTGCATAAGCCGTTTGTTATTAGCTAGTTGCACTTCTTTTTCCTACACCGTAAACGTATCAGGTACTTATGAAAGACAATCAGGCAAAGCAGGTCATTTTAGTGGATGATGATCCTGACTATAGCTTCCTGGTTCAAGAGGTCATCAAAGCCTGTCGACCAGCTTGTGAGGTCAAGATTATTAACCGAGGGGATGAGCTGATGCCCTGGCTGGAAGCGAATGGACGACCTACCATTATTTTTCTGGACATCAATATGCCCGGCTGTAACGGCTTCGATGTTTTGAGTACGATTAAAGCCTCTTCCGACTACAAACAAATTCCGGTTGTGATGCTAAGCATATCTGCCCACAAAGGAGATATATTTAAGTCGTACACGATTGGCGCGAATGCCTATTTGATTAAACCCCTGACCTTTAAGGAATTGAGCAGACGGATCGAACTGTTAAGCGAGTACTGGTTCGATACGGTTCATAGTCTTGGCCCTTCCTGACCGGGGCTATTACCATGTGCCGGTGCGAATCGGCTGATAAAAGAAAAAAAGGTGCTGGTTAGTCTTAACCAGCACCTTTTGTGTCACTACCGGATCAGTGGCCAGCCAACGAATTTGACTGACGCCCCCTGCCCTATCTTCTCGCCATTAGAGATGTACTGTGTGCATTACCTCGCAGGCTACAGATATGGTTGAATAATCCGTGTCTGCGTCCGGGCAATGCGCTATCCGTTTACCTTCTGCCATGTCAGAGCCCGATTTAACTGATACGTTTGGCGATCGTTCGGCTCAATGCAGGCCAGTTGCACCCACCCATTCCCAAACAGTTTCTGCAATACCGGTTGCGCCTGAATAATGGCATCCAGTAGTGGACGGGGAGCATAGACAACCGTCAATAAACGCTGGGGCTTGTGATAGGCAAGCTCATCACTGGCGTAAACCGATTGCAAAGGCAGGCCCGTCATCAGGTCGCTGGCATTCCCCTGCATGATGCCGATCTTGCCGGTTATGTTCTGCGTTATTTTGCTGCCCCCGCCAAAGGCTACATTGTCCAGTGTAGAAAACAGGTACTGCGTATTGATCCACTCGGCGACGACCATAGGGGCCGTTAAAATCGTCGTGAGCGACGAGCCCGCCGGGTCCTGTGTGTAGTCGTATGAATGCAGAAAAGAGCGCCCCTGCAAATTAAGGGCCGAAGTCAGTTCACGCGGACCGACGATAAAAGCCGCATTACGTGCCAGTCCCCATTCGGGACGCACCTGAGCCCAATCCTGCGACCGCAGCCAGGTTTGCTGCGCCCCACCGCTATGATCCGCGTTTGTTTGCATCTGCTTGAGCCGCTCAAGGCTATTAGCCAGTCGGGCTTTTGCCAGATCCTGCGTCAACTTTTTACACGCTTCAGCTGCTTCATCGCCATAGAGAGTAACTTCGTCCGTAGTCGTATTGTGCTCAGCCGCGATAAAGCGGGTGGTATCTGGTATCGCAATCCCTTGCTTACCGAGATACGTTCTGACCTCCGTTTTATTCAGAATTCCCGCCAGGATACGGGCGTTCGGGGCTCCGTGTCGGCCGCCACAGGCTCCGCAGTCAAGCGCTGTGGCATAGGCGTTATTCTGGGTCGTGCTGCCATGGCCGCAGAAAACAACCATTGGAGCAAAATGATGGGTCAGTCCCATTACCCGCAACGCTCCTTCGGCATAAACGCACTGATCGGCCAGCGGGAGCGTATCCAGCGATGGGGCTACCGCCATCGGTTTTCGGATCGACTGGCTTACGCTGTGCTTGAGCCGCGATGCCAGACCGGGGGCCAGGCTGCGTAATCCCATCCAGGTGCCACTGGCCAGCCCCATACTTTCGACCAGCGCAAAGGGCGTCGTGAAGCTGTATTTCAGGGATTGATAGAGCTGCTTGAGCTTCCTCTGACGACCGTAGGCCGTACGATCCTGAACCTCTTCGGCCGGGCTACAGCAAGGCGATTCGTGAACTGTATGTTTAGGCGCGAGGAGCACTGGACAGGAGGCATGCGTTTCGCCCGTTACGGTGTCCGTAATCTGAACCGGGACGCCAAAGAAACCCGCAAAACCGAGCGTCTGGTAGTCGCCCGTAGCTTCCAGCGCCCGTCGAAAGGGTTCTGATCGAACATCGATGCAGAAGACAAGTTGAGCGTCGGGCGTACGGGCTTCGGTCAGCGGTTGGGCAGCCAGTTGCTGAAGCAGCGGCAGACGATACGTGTCTTCGGCCTGCTGAATATTTGCCAGTACGTCTGGTTTAGACTGAACCTGTTCAAGCACTTCCTGATGCCAGCCCAATAACACCTTCGCGTCCGGCCACAATAACTGGGTGATGATGAGCCGCATGGCTAGATAGTCGACCTGGGTTACCGGATGGGGATGGTTGGCATCGAGTCCCGCCCAGTCGGTACGGTACCGGATGTAGGCTGCCCAGCCCGGCAGTGTGGTGAGCAGCAGGGTTAGAAATTGCTCGTGTTCGGCAGGCGCAATACCAGCGCGCAGCAGATACAGTTGTATGGCCTGCACCGGATTTTCGGGCAGGGTGGTTAACCATGCCTTCTTTTGTTCATCGTTCTTATGTAAGCAGCCATCATGCAGGGCAAGCTGTCGCCAGGCAGCATATAACCCTTGCTGACGCAGGGGCATGGGCAGCGTTGCCTGACCATCATCAAAATACGCCTGTAGCCATTTGATGGTTTGACGATTGATGGCTTCCATCGGTTCCGGCAAAGAAGCCTGCTGAAAATAGGCACTGCCTAAGGGCAGCGCTTCTTCAATGGGTAAATCTTCGAACCCCTGGAGCGGGTTGACGGCAATCAGATTTTTCAGCGGCCAGAACGGCGCTATTAGCTTGAAACTTTGCGTCACCAGACCAGCTATGCGGGCTGTACCCAGCTTTTCTGCCAGTTGTACAAGTTGATCGTCTTCTTCGATTAAAATGGCCGTATCTACGACGGTTGTGTCCACGATGGTTGTATTCATGTTTGGAGGGATGGGCTTATTGATACTGATACTGGTTACGATGCGTAGTTATAGTGTCTGGATGTGGCTGGCTCGCATTGAGCGCCGTCACGTAGCCTTTCAACATCCAGTCGGGCGACGAGGCTGCTGTCTCAGGTGTTCGCAGGAAGAGTCTTGACAGCCAGGCCAGCGTCAGGGCCACTATGCCCGCCAGGTGGAAGCCATTCAGGGGTTGTGGTTGCATTAACGCCAACGGTGCCATAAACCAGGTAATCAGTTGGACGCTGCCACCATAAATTACCCCGAAGAGACCCGTACCGACCAAGGCCAGAGGCAGATTTCGCAACGGTTTCGACTGAAGCATCGGCAGGGCGAATTGACTGGCGGTCAGAAAAGCCACGATGATCAATACGAGTGTCGTGTCCCCGGCCATCCAGGCTTTACCACTCGAAACGGCGAAGCTAAAACTGCCGGTCAACCCGCACAGCAGAGCGCCGATAAAGGCAACCGGGCTGGGCGGATAGCCCTGGTCTACCCGTTTTTCCTTAGCGGCACTGCCACTAGACAGGAACAGGTACGCTTTGAACATACCATGCCAAACCAGATGGGCAACCGCAGCCGGGAAAAGGCCCAATCCGCACTGCACGAACATAAAGCCCATCTGCCCCATTGTGGAACAGGCCAGCATCCGTTTTACATCCGATTGCATGAGTTTCCATAAGGTGCCCAGCAGCGCGGTACAAAAGCCAATGACAACTACTACATTCAGCAGGGACGGACTTTGCAGATACAGCGGTGCAAATCGGGCAAGTAAGAACCCTCCTCCGTTGATCAGCCCGGCATGCATGATGGCCGAAACGGGCGTTGGCGAATTGAGTGAGCTAATCAGCCAGCGGTGAAAGGGCCAGATGGCCGACTGGGTCATGGCTCCAATCAGCAGAAGGCCCAGTGCCAGTAAGGTGGTTGAGGAAAGCACAGGCTGGTGAATGAGGGCCTGGATGCTGGTTTCTCCGGTTGCCGTATAAAACAGTACGAAGGCACTGGCTACACATAGGGCGCCCCAGACGAAGTTTTTTGTGGCCAGCAGCCCGGCGGCTTTGGCGGCTTTCCAGCTCGTTTTATAAATCATCAGGCGAACCAGCAACGCGTTACTCAGGCACCAGGCCATTAGCAGTAGCAGCAGATGATCCGCACTGACCATAATCATGACCGAACCGATCAGTACCGCAAGCCGTATGAAAAACTGTCGGTATTGCGTGTCCCCTTTCAGATATCGATAAGCAAAGCTGCCAACGCATAACCCAATGAAGACAACCAGCGCCATCATAGTTATGGACAGCCTGTCGATATGGAACAGCTTATCAGGTAAAAATAGATTCATCAGATCGTTTCTTTATAAGTTATCTTTGTTTCAGCGCTCAAATGTATTAGCTTTCCTAATATTAGAAAAACTCGAAATTCTAATACTTTACATTAGAAATTCTTATGAATATTGATACCATCGCTTTGCAGTGTTTTATTGCCGTTGCCGAAACGGGGAGTTTTACGAAAGCTGCCGAACGGGTAAGCCGCACCCAATCGGCAATTAGTCAGCAGATAACCAAGCTGGAGTACTTATTGGGGAAATCGTTGCTGGTGCGGGGTAAAGCCTTTACGCTGACGCCCGAAGGAGAAATTTTCCTGGGCTATGCACGTCGAATTTTTGCGCTTCACCGCGAAGCCCTCGACCGGTTTAAAGAACCTGATCTCGAAGGAGAAGTCCGATTTGGTCTTCCCGAGAATTTTGCCAGCGTGTATTTATCCGACGTACTGGCCGACTTTTCCCGTATTCATCCACGAATCCTGCTCAATATCGAATGCGACCTGACCCTCAATCTATTCGATCGCTTCAAACAGAACGAGTTTGATCTGGTACTGGTGAAGATGAACCGGCCGGAAGACTTCCCCAATGGTCTGGATGTATGGTCGGAACCGCTGCGGTGGGTGGGCGATGTCAATCTGGTTGACGCCCGGAAGCCGGTTCCGCTGGTGCTGGCCCCGCAGCCCTGCGTTTATCGAGCCTCGGCCATTCAGTCTTTACAGCAGGCGGGCCGGGCCTGGCGGCTCGTTTTTTCCAGCCCGAGTTATGCCGGGGCAGTAGCGGCTGTACGGGCAGGCATGGGCATTTCGGTGATGCCCCAGACTATGATTCCCGGCGATTTACAAGCCCTGGACGCTGTCTGGCTACCGAAGCTAGCCGATACGCATGTGTCCCTGATCAAACACACGGCAACCAACCCTGCCATTAATACGCTGGAAGAATTTGTCCTTCACAAATTGAAGCATTAAGGGAAGGCTATTAGTGAGTATACCTATTTGGGCTGTCTGGCTCCGGAAAGTATCCGGACGCTTAGCCGCGCCTAAAGCATGACAAAATCAAGCGTTATAACCGTCACTTGATCTAACACATGTTAGCCCGCATCCGTCACTTACCTTATTACGTGTATTGCATTTCTAAAGCCTGGAGGCTAGCGTAAATTTTAATTAGTTTTTTTATATTCATATCTATAATATTGTAAACAAAATATTTATTTTATGTAAAAAATATTAACTGTATACAATTCTAGAATCTGGTCTATTTATGGAAAAACGCACGATATCTCAGCTGTTGACCGTGTTACTGGTGGCAATAGCTTACAGACTTTTAGAGTCGACTTACATAGAAATGGGGGAGTTGTTGATAGGCTTAGTAGCTATGGTGAGTTTATCCCTATTATCCGTACTAGTATATGCGCTTAAAAACAAGGAATCGGCTCATTCAAGGAAAGATAAAAATATAACGAAACCAATAGGCGTATTTAAATAAAGCGCAAATTGATTACGCTTATAGTAAGAGCGGTTAACTGACAAAAGCCTGGTGGTTGCTAGGCTTTTGTCAGTTAACCGCTCTTACATCAAATTGCATTAACTGCCTGTTGTAAAGGGGCATTGGCTGAGTGGGGGTAACATTAAAGCAGGACGGCGGATCAGTAGCCACTCACCTAAATGAGGGCTTTTTTTATAACTTCAACCCGTAGTGCCGAGGTAGGCATCATCCGTACCCTTACCCATTTGACCCATTTATGGCAACTTTACGAACTCAGTTCATCGTCCTACTTGGCTGTTTACTAGCCTGTCAGGGCCTGGCTCAGCAATCAACTTCTACCGATCAGCGGTTGCAATGGTGGCGCGATGCCCGCCTTAGTCTTTTTGTTCACTGGGGTCCTGTCAGCCGAATCGGGAAAGAAATCAGCTGGTCGCGGCAGGCTTATGGTCCGGCCCGATACGATTCACTCTACCGCCAGTTTAACCCCACCCAATTCAACGCCCGTCAGTGGGTGAAGATGGCTAAAGACAATGGGTTCAAACAGATTGTGCTAACCGCCAAACACCATGATGGCTTTTGTCTGTGGAGCACGAATACGACAACCTACAATATCATGCAGTCACCCTTTGGCCGGGATGTTTGCAAGGAACTGGCCGAGGCTGCCCACGAAGCGGGCTTACCCATTGGGTGGTATTTCTCCGTTGCCGACTGGAAAGACCCCGATTGCCGAAATCCGAAAACCAACGGGGTGTTTGTAGAGCGTATGATGAATCAGGTACGTGAACTGCTGACCAACTATGGCAAAATCAGCGTACTCTGGATCGATTATGAAGGCGCCCCCAGCCCCACGCATCCCAAACCAGTGTATGAACTGGCCCGGCGTTTACAACCCGGAATCATCATCAATAACCGACTGGAGCCGTTCAACCCCGACGAGTCTCACGCGCGCGTTGGCCCTTATGCTGATTACGCGACGCCCGAAGGCTTTGTGGCTGGATACGGCACGGTACCCTGGGAAACCTGTACCAATATGGGGAACCAGTGGGCCTGGAAATTTGGCGATTCCCCCCGTCCGTTACCCGAATGTATACAAACCCTGCTCCGGTGCATTGGCGGCAACGGGAATCTGTTGTTCAATATCGGCCCCGACAGCACGGGCGTGTTCCCGGCTTCGTTTATAGCGCGTACCAACGAAATGGGCGACTGGATAAGCCGCCACAGCGAAGCCATTTACAAAACACGGGGAGGGCCTTACACGCCTGGCAAACAGTATGTAAGCGCTTACCGGGGCAATACGGTGTATGTATATCTGTTCCCGGACGCACCGGCCAGCATCCGGTTGCCCCATCTGCACGCGACCGTAAAAAGTGCCCGGCTGCTGAGCGGAAAGCCGGTTACCGTGGCTCACAAAGCCGATGGTCTGTACATCGACCTGCCATCCGGAAGCCGCGATCTGGTGGCCACGGTCGTTGCTCTGACGCTTGACAGACCGGCCGCAACCCTGACGCCTATCATGCCGTTTTCGACGAGTAACGCCCTTTCTTACGCCCGGAACGTCCGGGCGTCGAGCGCCGTTGGCAAATTTTTGCACGATGCAACGGCCGCCGTCGATGATAACCCGAATACACACTGGAAAATGGGTCGTCGGACCGACGTGAATTTTGATGCGTATTACGGTAGCCGGATAAACTACCAGTCGGATACCTGTATGAATTTATTTCAGCACACCGGCTGGCTTGAAGTTGACCTGGGCAAACCTCAAACTGTGAATCGGGTGGCAGTTAGTGAACTCAATTATCCAAAGTCAAAAATAAATGCGTTTTCTATACAGTACGAAAAAGCGGGCAACTGGGTAACGGTAGCTCAGGATACAGAAATGGGCAACTGGTCGAAAGTCATTAGCCCGGTACTGGCCCGCAAGTTTCGGCTGGTTATCGAAGACTCGAAGGGCTTGCCCGGCATTCGGGAGTTCCAATTGTTTGGTGACGTAGTAAAGAATTGAACAGGTCTGCCAGCGCAATCGGTCATTGGTCACTCGAGTGCGGAAAACGGTCAACCAGATTGCCTGGGTAGCCCGGACGTCCATGTCCGGGCTACCCAGGTCCTACCGTCCGAACTTCAGCGTCGTGCCGATCCGGAAACCCAGTCCCTGGTATTTGGCGTCCTGCCATTGCGAAATAACTTCAACCCGGAAGAACGGCAGCACCTGCGGAATCAGACCATCCAGACCATAGCCCACTTCGGTATAGTTCTCCGATGCCGGTGTGTAGAGGTAATGCACGAACAGATTTTCTTTCAGGCCGAGCAGCCGGACCACCGTTAGCTGCGTCACAAAAAACTTACGAAACTCGGCCAGCACATGGGCTTCGGCAAAGCGTTTAGCTGTGCTGTACTGGTAATACGGCAACAGTCGGTAAGTCGATACCACATCGCCCTGCTGGAAGAAAAACTGATTTCCTTCGAAGTGCTTGAAGTCCGGAAAATAAACCCGCCGGTCGTTTAGAAAAGAACCGGCGCTGAGCTTATAATTCAACCGGCTGCGAATGCCCGTCTCGAACGAGTGGCTGATACTGGCTTGTAAAAAATCATAGTCGACATCCTGCATGCCTTTTCGATAGTTCAGCGTCAGCAGGGGCGCATCGTTATCCCGCCGGGCAATTCGCCGACCGTTGCGGATGGTGTACTGTGTAGCACCTAGTTTTGCCGAAGCAGTCAGGTTCAGCAACAGAGCATTATGCGTTGGGAAAGCAGTCGTTTCCACCTCCGCGTTATCCGGGCGGTTGGCTGTAAACGTCCGCCCCCGCCAGTTGATCCACGGCTTGAGGTCCTCCCGATAATTGGCCAGTTCGGAACGCTGGGCGTATTCCAGACTACCGGTCAACGAAATACGTTCTTTGAACGGAGAGGCCGTCACGGTCAGGTTCAGGAAGTCTTTCTGGTAAAGTTTTGCAAAATTCTGTTCGAATAACAGCGTCGTCAGCGTATTCAGAAATGGGCTGATCGGGTTGTCCGGGTTGTACTGGTAGAGATAACGCCCACCCGACACGCTGACTTTTGTGCTTTTGTATTGATAACTTCCCAATCCGTACCCAACAATCGCCTTACGGCCGAATTGATACCGCCCGGTACCGCCAATGTTCCACTCCCCCAACGGAATTTGCCGAAACCGATTCACCGAATCGACTTTGGCCCGGTAACGCAGGTTCAAGGCGCCTTCTACCGTGTAGCCCTCAACGGTATTGTATTCGATGCGTTCCAGCGGACTGGTGTAGATCAGCGAGCTCTGTTTGGTAAGCCGCCAGGTGTGCCCGCTCAGCAGTTGACCTAGTGAAAATTTATTGGGCGACTTTTTCTTGTTCGCCGACGCAAGGCTGTCGCGCTTCACGCTATCCGCCTTCGTAAGCACCTTTATTTCTTTGACCAAACCCAGGCTATCTGCTTTTCGGTAGCTCTTGATTTCGGCCGTCGTCAGCGGCACCGAACGCAGTGAATCCCAGAACACATTGGAGCGTTTGCGTGCCAGCGAGTCAATAACCAGCGAATCATCGCGCACCACCGTAACGTCTTCTTTCCGGTTCTTACGGGCCTGTTTCTCCTGCTTTTCGTATTCTTTGACCATCTGTCGCAGGTTTTTGGTCGAAAACTCCTTTTGTTTCTTCACCAGCTCATCCATATTCCGGCCCTTAATTTCGCCTTTGGATAAGGTTTGGGTGGGTGGGGCTTTCTTCTCGTCGGCCACTTCAATATCCTCAACAAATGCCGGGTTGACAATAAACTCGCTAAAGGTCAGGTTTCGGATGTAATAGCCCGTCGCTTTAACGCCCAGGTACGAACCTTTGCCTTCATACCGCTGGTTGGTTGGCATCCAGACGCCCTGAATGGGGGTGCAGATATGCCGTACTGTGATCGACACGCCAATGTTATTGACCGTCTCCAGTTGCAGGCTATGAATGGCCCAGGTGTTTTCCAGAATGTAAATTGTGCCTCGAAAAACACCCTCACCGTATTGACGCGGAATCACCTGGATTTTGCTCACCTCTACCCCACCCGGCTCCCGAAAGGTGCCTTTGTACTCGAATTTGTAATAGGCAAACGCTTTGGGCGATAACGGCGACACCGCCCCGGCAATGGTTGGACTGTAAAAACTGGCATTATAAAACTGGTTCGGACTGAGAAAATCGCCCTGCGAATTCCGGTTGGCAATGATCCGCTGCCGGTAGGTATTGGGCTGGCTGAAGGTTACTTCGGCTACGGTTTCATTGAGCAGGGGAACACCCACTTTAAAGTTAGCTTCTTTTTCGGCCTCTTTCAGTTGCTTTCGAAAGGCCATTTCGGCCAGATTCGGCAGATCAATAACGGTAAACGACGACTTGGTATACACCCGCGCCTTGAAGCGCTGTACCTGCAGTTGGTGGAACCGACTTTTGGCAATAGCCCGGCGCATGATGGTATAGGCCGGGTCTTCGTTACCCGCCTTGGTCTGCACCTCGGCCAGCCGGAGCGCCTGTTCTTCCAGGGTGGCATCCAGCGTTGTAAAGCCCGTTCCGATCTCAACGGGTTTCTGTATGGTCTGGAAACCCAGATATTGGAAGGCAATGTTGTATTTGCCCGGTGCCAGGACAATCTCATACCGACCTTCGGCATTGGTAATCGTACCCGTAGACTTAGCAGACGCGTCGGTGCCTTTGACAATCACAGCCGCAAACGGAAGCACATCGCCCTGCGTATTTTTAACGGTCCCGCGCAGGCCGGTTGTCCCTGTTTGGGCAAATATTGATAGCGAATAAAGACAGGCAATGACTAACAGTAATGTAGACTTCATGAAGCGTGAGTTGACAAGTGTACGAAAGTACATGGTAAACGGAGAGTAGAGCCTCTTTTTTATACGATTTATCAATTTCCATTGACAACCTGGTAAATGCCTACTCTAAAGGCAAGATGCACATGGAAAGGGAAACGTTGTCTGCCTTTCTGTTAAAAATCTTTAACGCCTTTATGTATCTTGCCCCAAACTGTTGATACCCTGAACGCTATGCTCCGATCAGTACACTTCCTGATAAAATTATTCACATTTTCGCTTATCCTGTGCACCGCCTATGCACAAAGCCCTTCCCCATCTACTATTTTATCCGAACGCGACCGCTCAAGGGTGATCGACGAAATTCTGGACGACCGCTTCACCAATTTTCTGCCTCAGCTTATGCGTCGCGAGGGTATCGATATGTGGGTGATCATCTCCCGCGAATACAACGAAGACCCCGTTTTGCGAACCATGCTGCCCAGCACGTGGCTCTCGGCTCGTCGGCGGACAATCATCGTTTTCTTCGATAACGGGAAGGAAGTTGAAAAGCTGGCCATTGCCCGTTACGATGTGGGCAACCTGCTGAAAGGCGCCTGGGATATCGACGTTCGACCGAATCAGTGGGAAGCATTGGCGAAGATTATTGAAGACCGAAAGCCGAAGAAAATTGGTCTGAACATGTCGACCAATTACGGCCACGCCGACGGGCTTTCATTCTCGGAGCATGAAGAGTTCGTCAAAAAACTCCCCGGCGATTACCAAAAACGCATTGTTTCAGCCGAGAAAGTAGCCGTTGGCTGGCTCGAAACGCGGACGGAAAAGGAGATGGCCATTTACCCGCTCATCTGCCGCCTGTCGCACCAAATCATTCAGGAAGGTTTCTCGGAGCAGGTGATCCAGCCGGGCGTGACCACAACCGACGATGTGGTCTGGTGGTTTCGGCAGCGCATTACCAACCTGGGACTCGACACCTGGTTTCATCCAACAGTCGATGTGCAACGAGCCGACGACACAGATTTTAATCACCTCCGGACCTTCTCCAAACGCCCCGACAAGCAGGTCATTATGCCCGGCGATTTGATCCACGTCGATTTCGGCATCACCTACCTGCGCCTGAACACCGACCAGCAGCAACACGCCTACATCCTGCGCCCCGGCGAAACCGACGTTCCCGAATCCATCAAAGCCGCGTTCAAACAGGGGAATCGGTTACAGGAAATCCTGACCGAGCAGTTCAGCGCGGGCAAAACCGGCAATCAGATGCTATTGGCGGCTCTGGAGCAGTCGAAAAAAGAAGGAATTAACGGCACCATTTACTCGCACCCCATCGGTGTGCATGGGCACGCGGCCGGGCCAACGATTGGTTTGTGGGATCAACAGAAGGGTGTTCCCGGCCCCGGCGACTATCCGTTATTAGCCAACACCGCCTACTCCATCGAACTCAATGCCGCCGTGGAAATTCCGGAATGGAAAAAAGTAGTGCGCATCATGCTCGAAGAAGACGGCTTTTTCGATGGCAAATCCTTCCGCTACATCGACGGTCGGCAAACGGAGATTTATACCATTCCGAGGAAATTAGGGTATGTAAAGTAAAGACGCAAAGGATGGTGCGTCTCTACTTTACATTTACCGACGCACCATCCCTTACCTCCTCGGTGGCCGATGTGATCAGTTTGTCGCCTTCGTTGACGGCACCGAATATCTCAATTTTATTATCGGCTTCCAGTCCTTTCTTGACGGGTACCCACTCCGCTTTCTGGTTGTTGACGCGGATGACAAAGACACCCGTCGAGGAGTTGACAATGGCGGATTTAGGCACGACGAACGTGCTCGTTTTGGCCGGTAAGGGCAGATCGACTTCGGCAACCATGCCGGGCAGCAACTTTCGGTCGTTGTTCACAACATCCACTTCGACCCGCTCAGCACGCAGACGCTTGTCCAGCGCACCGGAAAGGCGTTTTATCTGGCCCGTAAATTTCTTATCCGGGAAGGTCTTGACGGTGAAACTCACGGCGTCATTCTGGTCGACATAACCGGTATACGCTTCCGGTACGGAGATCACCAGACGCAGTCGCTTCTGTTCGGTCAGCACAAACAGCGGGAATTCGGACCCTTTGCCCGATGGTCCGATGTACGCACCGGTACTGGCGTTGCGGGCGCTGATAATTCCATTGAAGGGGGCCCTGATTTCGAGGTACTTCTTCAAATCAGCCACTTCGCGATAAGCCGATTTGGCGGCATCCAGCTGTGCCAGATCGGCATTACGCCGGGCTAAGGCCAGATCGACGTCGTTCTTCGATACAGCTCCGGAAAATTTACTGGCTTCGAGCACCCGCTCGTAATTGGCCCCGCTACCGATAGATGTGGCTTCCTGCGCTTTCAGTCGCGACTCCGCCGATGTTAGTTGGGCACTCAGTTCGGGAGCTTCGGCCAGGGCCAGTAACTGGCCTTGTTTTACCTCGGAGCCTACATCTACGTGCAGCGATTTGATAAAGCCACTCACTTTAGCGTAAATATCTACGTCACGAAACGCAACCAGCTCGCCGGGGATGTGCAATGACGAAGCCAGTTTACCCTTCGACAGCGGAAACGTTTCCAGCGCTGCCGGAGCTTCGGGTTTTTCTGCTTCCTCTTTCGCTTCTGCCTTACTTTCGGAAGATTGACAATTCGTTAACGTAATGGCCAGCAACAAACTGCCTGTCAGCACAAGCAGCCTGCGTACCGGTTTATTTAGTGACGGTTTCATACGAGGGGGAAATGTAATATTTACTGTCTTTATCTTCGGGATCGAGCGATACCGATTCGGTTGAGGTTTTGCCCTGTACCCAGGCAAAGGCCAGTGGCAGGATGAACAGGGCCGCGAAGGTCGAAGCAATCAGACCACCAATAACGGCCCGGCCCAGCGGAGCCGACTGCGACCCACCTTCACCCAGGCCCGACGCCATCGGGATCATGCCCACCACCATCGCCACACTGGTCATAAGAATAGGGCGCATCCGCAGTGAGGCCGCTTCCCGAGCCGCCAGCAGCGCGTTGCCATTTCGCATCCGCAATTCCTCGGCATTGGTCACCATGAGTACGGCGTTGGAAATCGACACCCCCACCGACATGATCATGCCCATGTATGATTGCAGGTTGAGCGTTGAGCCGGTCAGCATCAGCAGCACCAGCGAGCCTACCAGTACGGCAGGTACTGTACACAGCACCACCAGCGATACTTTGAACGATTGGAAATTTGCTGCCAGCATCAGGAAAATAACCACAATGGCGGTTATCAGGCCCGTTTGCAGACTATCGAGCGTGTCGATGAGCACCTGGGTCAGCCCCTGCATTTTCACCGTCAGTCCACGGGGTAGTTCACCCAGCGAGTCGATGGCTTTCTGAACGTCACGGGCGGCTGTACCCAGGTCAATATCATTCAGGTTAGCCGTTACCGACAGTACCGGTATGGCTCCGATATTATCGTTTTCACCGTAGGTAGTGCCCTCCTGCAAGGTCGCCACGTCGCTGAGCACCGGGCGGTTCGAATTAGGCAGAATGGGAATTTCGCCCAGGTCGTTCACGCTGGTCATCCGGTTTTCGGGAACCTGCACCTGAACGGTGTAGGTCTGGCTTGATTTAGGGTCGATCCAGACGCTTTTCTCAGTATAACGGGATGATGACGTAGCGGCAATCAACGAGCGCGAAATGGCCGATATATCCGTACCGAGTTGAGCCGCCCGTGTCCGGTCGATGTTCACGTTGATGGCCGGGGATTTTGTAGCCTGACCAATCTGCACATCTCGCAGGTACGGAATCTTGTTCAGTTTGGCAATGACCTTGTTGGCGTACTCCTCGTTCTGCTGTTTGTTCTTACCCGAAAGCTTCACCTCAATAGGCGTGGGCGACCCCTGACTAAGAATCTTATCGGTCAACTCAATGGGTTCGAAAGAGAGTTTCACGCCCGGCAGCGCTTTCTTCATGCTGGCCCTGAATTTATCTTTCAACTCGTCCAGATCAACATCGTAATCGTCTTTCAGGCTCACCTGCAAAACACCTTCCTGCGGTCCGGCCATGAACAGGTAAATGGGGCTCGTTGAGAACTGAGCCCCGTGCATACCCACCATCGCGGACGTAATTTCGATGTTTTCCTTGCCAACCATTTTGTTCAGCACGTCGATGGTCTTGAGCATGGTGGCTTCCGTCTTCTCTAAACGGGTACCGTCAGGATTCCGCAGTCGAACCTGGAACTGCCCCCCACCCGCTTTAGGCAGTACATCGCGCCCGATAGAGTTGATCAGCACAAAGGCCACCGCCAGCGCACCGACCACATAGACGCCTACGATGACTTTGCGGTACGGCAACATCCGCCCGATAAACCGCACAAAACGGGCCCGTACGCGCTCAAAAAAGCTGATTTTACCATCATTATTCAGGTCAATCCGGTGCGCTATTTTCGTCTTCTCCTGCAATATGTCATCCTGGCTGTGTTTGCCATTGACGGCCGCTTTTCCATTTCCGTTGACAGCTATTACGTGCCCATTGACCGGTTCTGGCTTACTGGCTTTCCCATTGCTGGCGGGATGGTGTTCCTTCATCATCCAGTTGGCCAGTACCGGCACCAGCGTTTGCGCCATCAGGTACGACGTCACCATAGAGAAGCCAATGGCCAGTGCCAGCGGCAGGAACAACGCCCCCGGAATACCCGTCATCGTGAAAGCCGGGGCAAATACGGCCAGAATACAGAACAGGATCAGCAGTTTCGAGAAGGCGATTTCTTTACAGGCATCCCAGATGGCCAGCGCCTTTGGTTTGCCCATATCCATGTGCTGGTGAATGTTCTCAATCGTTACTGTACTCTCATCGACCAGAATCCCGATAGCCAGCGAAAGGCCACTCAGGGTCATAATATTGATCGTCTGCCCGAACAGCGACAGGAACAGAACGCCGGAAATAATACAGGTTGGAATGGTGATGATCACGATCAGTGCCCCCCGCACATCGCCGAGGAAGAGCAGCACCATCAACCCCGTCAGGATAGCCCCGATGGCCCCTTCGGTCATCAGACTTTCGACCGCGTTGATCACATAGACCGACTGGTCGAAGGTGTAGGTCAGCTTCACATCTTCGGGCAGGAGGGCCTGAAAACGAGGCAGGGCGGCTTTCAGATTTTGCACCACCTCCCAGGTCGATGCATCCGCCGACTTGGTGATGGGCAGGTACACGGAGCGTTTTCCGTTCACGAGCACATACCCCTGTGTGATATCGGCGCCATCCTCAATGGTGGCTACATCTTTCAGATACAGGTTTTGAACGGTTCCGGTATACAGCGGAATATCACCGAAATCCTGAATATTTTTGACGGTGGTATTGGCAGGCGTAAAATAATTGAAGTCGCCAATACGCACGTTCCCCGCCGGGGTTGCCTGGTTATTGATCCGCAGGGCGGCCACCAACTGATCGGGCGTCAGGTTGTGCGACCGCAGTAATTCCGGGTCGGCTTTGATGACAATAGACCGGGCGTTACCGCCAAAAGGAGCGGGCGACACCAGTCCCGGAATGGACGTAAAGCCCGAGCGAATATAGACGTTGGCTAAATCCTGTAACTCATTGTTGGTCCGTTGCGGACTGCTCAATACTAACTGCCCGACCGGCAGCGTAGAGGCATCAAAACGGAGAATAAACGGCGGCTGCGAACCCGGCGGAAAGCTGGACTGCGCCCGGTTCGAATAGGCCGACACCTCCGCAGCCGCCTGGGCCATATTGGTACCTTCGTAGAAAGACAGCTTCAGGAGCGTGATGCCTTGGATGTTCTTCGTCTCAATGCTTTTCACCCCCGATACATACAGCAGCAGGTTAACGTATTGTTTCCCGAAAAACGACTCCATCTGGTTTGGCGTATAGCCGCCAAACGGTTGGGAAATATAAATAACCGGCAGATTCAGGTTCGGAAATATGTCAATCTTAATCGTGCGAACTGCACCTATACCGAAGTAAAACAGGCTGGCTACGAGCACCAAAATAGTAATTGGCTTTCGTAACGCAGAGCGGATCAAATTCATATTAAATTAAAATCATTTTAAATGAATAACGTTGTTGAGCCAGTTCGTCAATTCCTTCCCTGCAACTCGTTGGCTGATCGAAAGCAAAATCGAATAAAACCCAATTTTTTCCACAATACATCACATAGAGCGGTATATTATACTGAAAGTTAAGGATTTTATACGATACTACTTCAGTCTGCTTCCTCCCCTTTAGAGGCTTTTAATGACCATTTTCTACTATAAAATCATAGACATACTTTCTACTCAGGTTACTCTATAAGTAAAAACCCTTAGCGCATCTAAAGCCCTTTTCAGCTTGAAATAGCGCATAAATGAAGTGCCGTAGCTGATTTACGTTATAGCATTACCAACTGAGTTTTTGTCATGCTGACGCAGGAAGCATCTTCGGTAACCCGGTTAAAGCAGCCCCCCGAAGATGCTTCCTGCGTCAGCATGGCAAAAATCAATTCACTTTCTTTTACTGAGTTACCGGTAAGGCTTAATAGCAGCCAGGCAACCTATGTTATCACACCAACCTCAACACTTATCTTCAGCTGGTAACAGCAAAAAAAAAGTGCCGGGTTAGTTAACCCGACACGCTTATAAATACTAATCCAGAAATTGACTACGCCAGGCGGTTGATACAGTTCAAATCTTCGAACGCAATTTTCAGACGTTGTACCATGCTCTCTTCGCCTTTACGCAGCCACACGCGTGGATCGTAGTATTTTTTGTTTGGCGAATCGGCACCTTCGGGGTTACCCAGCTGCGATTGCAGATAACCCTCTTTCGACTTGTAGTATTTCAGGATACCTTCCCACATGGCCCATTGCATGTCGGTGTCGAGGTTCATTTTCACGGCACCGTAGCGGATGGCTTCCCGGATTTCTTCGCGGCTGGAACCCGATCCACCGTGGAATACGAAATTGACCGGCAGCGGTCCCGTGTTGTATTTCTCCTGAATGAATTTCTGCGAATTGTCCAGAATGATTGGCGACAGCTTCACGTTGCCCGGCTTATATACACCGTGTACGTTACCAAAAGCAGCGGCAATTGTGAAGTTCGGCGAAATTTTGCTCAGTTCTTCGTAGGCATAAGCCACTTCAGATGGCTGCGTGTACAGTTTCGAATCATCAACGTCTGTATTATCGACGCCATCTTCTTCACCACCCGTTACACCCAGTTCAATTTCGAGCGTCATGCCGATTTTGGCCATGCGCTCAAAGTATTTCGAGCAGATTTCGATGTTCTCTTCGATCGGCTCTTCCGAGAGGTCGAGCATGTGCGAGGAGTACAGCGGCTTACCCGTTTGGTCAAAATGCTTTTCACCAGCGGTCAAAAGACCATCAATCCAGGGAAGCAGTTTTTTGGCGCAGTGGTCGGTATGCAGAATCACGGGCACACCATACAGTTCAGCGATATGGTGAACGTGTAAAGCACCCGAAATTGAACCGGCAATGGCAGCCTGTTGCTTGTCGTTGGGCAGCGACTTACCAGCGTAAAAAATACCTCCACCGTTCGAGAACTGAACGATTACCGGAGAGTTAACCGCTTTTGCTGTTTCCAGTACGGCGTTGACGGAGTCCGTGCCAACAACATTGACGGCGGGAAGGGCGTAATCATTTTCGTTGGCGTGGCGAAAAATTTCGGCAACACCTTCGCCGGTCACAACGCCGGGAGCAAAACGGGTGGCTACTTCACTCATAATTGGGGTTAATTTTGGATTCGTTCAAGAAATAGTTTACCGAAAAAGAGGACGGTTAACCTATTTGGTTTCAGATGGTAAAGTTGGGGATATTGTAAAAAAAATACTAATCTTACGGACATGCTTCTTGGCTGATCGACCAATTAATATTTACCCAAAAACCCTTTTTCCACCAATTTTAGTCCTGTAAACTAACCCCTTAAATCTGTGAAAACCCTTTTCTTCTGCCCACTTTGGGGTATGGAAAACCTTGGTATGGCCGAAGCTGCCAGACGTGTGAAAGCCGCCGGATACGACGGTATGGAAATCTCGGCCGGACAAGACAAACGAAATGAAGCCGTTCAAATCACGCACGACCATGGCCTTCAGCTCATTCTCATGGCCTTCGGCGGTGGCCGTAACTTCAGCGAACACAAAAAGAAATACCAGGACGACCTGCTGGACATCGCCCGGTATAAACCCCTGTTCATCAACGCCCATACCGGTCACGACTACTTTACGTTTGAGCAGAACGTGGAATTGATCCAAGTAGCCATGGCTGTAGAAAAACAAACGGGCGTCCGAATTCTGCATGAAACGCACCGGGGCCGATTTTCGTACAGCGCCCCCGCTATTCAGTCCTACCTCCTCAAAGTACCGGAGCTACGCCTGACCGCCGATTACTCGCACTGGGTAAACGTAGCCGAATCCTATCTATCCGACCAGATAGAAAACGTGAACCGGGCCATTACCGTTAGTGATCATATTCATTGCCGCGTTGGACACCCCGAAGGACCACAGGTGAACGATCCGCGTGCACCGGAGTGGAAAGATGCCCTGGAAAGTCATGCCAAATGGTGGGACGCTATTCGCGACAGATTTCAAAAGGCGAACGCCCCTACCCTGACCGTCACCTGCGAATTCGGTCCGGCGGGGTACTTGCCAACGATTCCGTTCACCCAGCAACCCGTTGCCAGCCAGTGGGATATAAACGTATTTATGAAAGATTACCTGAAAAAACGCTGGCAGGTCTGATTTGTTTATACAGGCGGCCCAACAATAGCCGCCTGTATGAGGTATGATTTTTGTTACTTATTCTGATTAACTTCGTATAGCCTGAATTTAACCAGGTCGTCCGGTCGTAAATTCAACTCCATGCGTCTTGTCATATCCATCATCTGTCTGTCTCTGTTAGCCATTGGCGTCAGACCTGTGCGGGCGCAATTGGCACAGTCCATGCGGATCGAGATTCCATCGGACCCGAATGAAGCGGAATCATTTGACGTAACGCCCCTGGCCGAACGCGGGGTGCTGATGACCATCCGGACGGGCAGTTTTGTGGACAATACCCCGGTCAGGTTACACTTTCAGAAGTACGATATTAACCTTAAACCCATTTGGCGTACCGAATTCAAACAGGACCTCAAATACAAGCCGGTTAGTACCTATGAGTCTGGCCAATATGTATACCATCTCTTCCGGGAATACGACGGCAACCAGTACCAGTTCCTTCGGCTGCACTTGGATGATGGCGTAATTGAAACCTTCGAAGGTGAGCTCATTGACCAACTGGACGTGCATGAATTCAAGGTAATGGGGAGCCAGGCCTACGTAAGTGGCTTTCACCACGGTCGCCCGGTTGTTATGTCGTTCTCGTTTTTCGATCATACCGTGAAGGTTCTTCCCGGCTTGTATGCGAACCGAATGGAAATCAGCAGCCTCGAAATCGACGAAGCACGTCAGGAGGTCAACGTGCTGGTGCATTCCCTCCGGCGGCACTGCAAATTTTCGATCCGGACCTATAATTACGACAGCAAACTCCTGCGAACACTCGACTTCGACGGAGCGCAAAACAGCCTGATTTCCGGTAAGCTGTTGCCCGTTAATCAGCAGGAGTCCATCCTCGTTGGCAACTACTCGACGGACTGTACGCCGTATTCACAAGGTATTTACGTAGCGCGTATTCACCATAGTGAAGGTGGTAGTGTGTCTACTACAGAAACGATCAATGATATTCAGTACATCGAATTCTCACAGCTCCAGAACTTCTTCAATTACCTGAAACCCCACCGGCAGCAAAAGCTGCTGGCAAAGGCCCAGAAAAAGAAGGAAGAAGGCAAGGACTATAAATTTCGCTATCGATTACTGGTACACGACTTAAAACCCACCCCCGACGGCCTCACACTGGTTGCCGAAGTCTATTACCCCCAATACCGGGGCAGTACGCTGGCTTATGGCGGTTACCTGCGCGGGGGCGATCGTTATGAAGGCTTCCGCTATACACACGCCTTCATCTGCGGCTTCGACAAACAGGGAAAATTGCTGTGGGATAACTGCTTCCCCATTAAGGAACTGCTGAGCACCGAACTAACCGAGATGGTGCAGGTGTCGCATCAGCAGGATAAAATGGTGCTGGCTTACCCCAACGACGGCGAAATCACTACAGAAGTGATTCAGGGCAGTAAGGTTTTGAAAGAAACCGAGAAATTCAAACTGAAAACGAACGCTGAAAACGAGAAAGTAACGTTTTCGGCTCAGGACAACTTAATGGCCTGGTATGACCGGCATTTTATAGCCTGTGGCTTTCAGAAAATTGCGGCCACGAAAAGCGTGACGGCCGGTCAGCGGGAGGTATTCTACCTGAATAAGTTGACCTACAGCGAAGACAACTGTTCGTCGGAAACAGATAAGGCGACTAGTCGAAAAAACGCCGGATCAGGACGATGAGAAGATTCAGGACGATACTCACTACAATGCAGGTCACGATCGGAAAATAGAATCCGCCACCGTCCTTCCCGTCAATGCGAATATCGCCGGGCAGACGCCCCAGCCAATGCAGCTTATCGCCGAAAAGGTAAACCAGTATACCAACCAGTACGATTAAGGCTCCGATGAGAATGATGTATTTTCCGGCAGCAGGTGTCATAGGCTACTATTGATAAAAGTCAATTACATCTTAGAAACAAGCGAACGTATCCGGTCGTTTCTCAAATAAATACAATATTAGTAGAAGACCTCTTGCTTTTCAATAAACTTATTTGTACTTTTGCACCAGATTTTACAAGCGACATCCGTTCGCGTCTCTGTTTCTCTCCTTTTTTACGTGTTGAGTTAGGTCTGACAGAGCTTATGTACGGATGTACAGGATGGGTTTCTGTGTGGACGCTCCCGAGTGGGGCACTCGGAGTGAATTCTCTTGCGCGTGGGCTAATCGTCAAATGGTCGTACCGGTAGATCCGGTCGTTGTCTTTATCCCCCTTGAAGAGGTATGGGGTGATGGTCCTGTTGGGTCGTTGGGGCAGCTTGGTTCGTTGGGCAATTCTCGCATTATCGCGCCGTTCACTGGCACATACTCGTCTTCGTTTGGATGATTCATTTTATTTAATCATTTCCAATTAATGAAAACGAAAACAACTAAATCAGCCAATCAGGATGACTTCCTGGATATTGAAAAAATAGCCACGGAAATGGCCGCCAGCGCGGTCGCTCCTGCTGATTCGGCAACTACCGAAGCTAAAACAGCTAAGGTTCCTAAAAAGAAAGTAGCAAAACCAGCCGTTGAAGCCGGTTTTGACGATACAGCAGCCGAAATCGTTGCGGAAGGTGTGGCCGATAAAGTCGTTATCGTGGCCGACGAACCTCTTGCACACGTTGACGAACCTAAAGCGGCTTCTTCTACGACGCCTGCCGCTGCAGAAGTAGCAGTGCCTAAGGTTGATCCCAATCAGATTTTATTCTCCAGCCTGTCCATTTCAGCCGAAGTATTGCAGGCCGTTACGGACATGGGCTTTGTTAGCCCATCGCCCATTCAGGCCGAAGCGATTCCGCCAATCCTGGACGGTCGCGATGTAATCGGACAGGCCCAGACCGGTACCGGTAAAACGGCTGCCTTTGGTATCCCGGCTCTTGATCTGATCGATGTTCAGGACCGCTCGGTTCAAACGCTGATCCTTTGCCCAACGCGTGAATTAGCACTGCAGGTAGCCGAAGAGATCAAGAAACTGGCCAAATACAAGCGTGGTATCCGTATCGAAGCCATTTATGGGGGCGACTCCATTGAGCGGCAGATTCGGTCGCTCAAGAGCGGTGTGCATATCGTGATCGGTACGCCCGGTCGTGTAATGGACCACATGGAGCGGAATACCCTCAAACTCAACAACGTTAAGATGATGATTCTTGACGAAGCGGATGAGATGCTGGATATGGGCTTCCGTGAAGATATTGAGAGCATTCTGGAAGAAATGCCCGAAGAGCGGCAAACGATTCTGTTCTCGGCAACGATGTCGAAGCCGATCATGCAGATCACCCAGAAGTTCCAGAAAGATCCTGTGCTTGTGAAAGTCGTCAAGAAAGAACTGACGAACGTAAACATCGAGCAGGTTTACTTTGAAGTGAAATCGAAGGCAAAGGTTGAAGTAATGTGCCGTCTGATCGACATGTACGACCTGAAACTGCTGCTGGTATTCTGTAACACAAAGCGTAAAGTCGACGAGATCGTTGAAGACCTGCAAATCCGTGGCTATCAGGCCGAAGGCTTGCACGGCGATCTGCGCCAGGCGCAACGGAACAACGTCATGAGCAAGTTCCGGGCCGGTACGACCAACATTCTGGTTGCTACCGACGTTGCCGCTCGTGGTATTGACGTTGACGATGTCGACGCCGTTATCAACTTCGACATTCCCCTCGACGAAGAATATTACGTACACCGGATCGGCCGGACAGGCCGGGCGGGTAAATCGGGCCGGGCGTTCTCATTCGTAGGCCGCGATGAGAAGTACCGCTTCCGTGAAATTCAGACCTATACAAAAGTTAAGGTTGAGAAAGGTGTTATTCCTTCATTCGAAGACATCGTAGGTGTTCGCAAAGCCCGTTTCATCGAGCAACTGCAACAAACGATTCAGGAAAGCAAAGACCTGAACCTGTATGATGATTTACTGACGCAGCTCAACCACGCCGGTTTCTCGACCGAGCAGATTGTGGCCGCGCTGGTAAAACGCAGCATGGGTCTGGAGAAGAACGAATTCGCGGATCAGAACCTCAACCTGGAAGATGATCGCCGGAATGGCCGCGACAAATACGCCGACCGTGGTCGGGGTGAGAGCGGTGGACGTTTCGAAGACCGTCGGGGTGGGTCACGCTTTGGCGACCGCGATGAGCGGGGCAACAGCTCGCGTTTCGGTGACCGCCGTGAGGGTGGCGACCGGGGTGCCCGTAACGACGGACCGTCCCGCTTTGGCGACCGCCGGAATGACGGTGGTGACCGTCCACGTTTCAACGACCGGGATCGGTCGGGCAGCGGCAAACCTTACTTCGACCGCGACGATCAGCGTGTTCCCCGTGAGCGCGAAGCGAACATGACCCGCCTGATGGTAAGCATTGGCCGCAAAGATTTCGTCCGTCCGGGCGACATCGTAGGCGCCATTGCTGGTGAAGCCAACATTCCGGGTAACAGCATCGGCAGCATCGACATCTTCGACAAGTTCACCTATGTTGACGTACCGAAAGATGTAGCCAACCGCGTTGTCGACGCTATGGAAGGCAACACCATTAAAGGTCGCCGGGTAAATATTGAAGTAGCACGGTAGTTTAATGCCGTAAGTGAAATAGGTGGAATAAGTAAAATGGCTGACGCAGGAGTTTTGATCTCGCGTCAGCCATTTTACTTATTCCACCTATTTCACTTACGGCACTAAAGTCTATTCCTCATAGAAATATCCGAAAATAATTCCCATCTCGTCTTCACTCGTCAGGCCGAAGCTTACGGCTTTGCTGGTAGTATTGTTATAGGTTATTTCAGACATGAGCCCTTCCCCTTTCTGCAGGTCGATGGGCGTTTTGAAAGTGATGATTTCAGGGTTTTCCCAGTCGGTGGAGGTGTAAACGATTTCCCCGTTGCGGGCGCCCCCCACAATTTTAATCACGAACTTCTCCCCCAGCTTGTGCATGTGCGACGTAAGGGTCAACACCTTCCGGGGCTTGCTGAAAGTAAACGTTTTGGTCAGCGTGACACGCGTCTTGGCGGGTAGTGATAGATTGGTATTACTCAGGTCAAGCGTCTGGACAATATTCTTGACCTTTGCTTTGTCGACTGTGTACAGATTAATCTGGGCCTCGCCCTTGCGCACGGCCGTGGTTTTGTTGACGAAGTGCGAGTTAAGGTCAAACGAAGCACCTGCCGGAATAAGTAACGCCATCCCCTCGGGAAATACATAATCCTGATATTGTGCCTGCGAACCCGCCAGATACACATGGTTCGACATCGTAAGTGCCGTGAGTATGTTCAGGGAGTTGTCCGGATTACGTAAATCGCGGATATCGTTTAAGTTAGGCAGCACCGATTTATTGCGAAAATCATAAGCAACAAAATGGTGGCTTCCACTCTGCATTTTGGTCTCATAGCGATTTACATACACATCCTGGGTGTTACCCAGCATTTTTCGGGTGAACAGTTCCCGTTCAAAATTCGGCTGTATGTCGAACGAAGGAACGGCCATTTGAAAACCCGTTCCGGGCGCTGGTACAGCCAACGGCTCATAAGCCACTTCCGTAACGGTTTTATCGCTTAACAAGGCAGCATCCGCAATGATACCCGTTTTGGGAGCTCCGGCATCAATCCAGCGACGAACGAACTCAACCTGCCCGTCGGACAGTGAGAGGCCGCCCAACGGCATTTGATTGCCATATTGTTTACCACTATGATGGCTGGCGGTTGTTGTAATCTTATGATAAAGTAAGCTCTCCAGTGAAGCAAACGCCTTCACACGCTTGAGTCCATCGGCTTTGGCACCACTGTTCTTAGGGTCGACCCCTACCAGATTCTGATAAGCCACACCTTCCGCCAAGACCAGTCCGTGCTGGAAATACGTAGCATCTTTATCCGATAAGTGACAGCCCGATGTAGCGCAGGAAGGCGTCAGTATCTTTTGCTGGATCAGATCGAAAGACGATGTCTCTGTTGGAGCAAGGGTTTCGGTCGTGTCTTTAGAACAGGACACTAAATTCAGCCCCAGAGCCGAAACACCAACAGCCAGGGCTAATCGGGTATAATTCAGGAAGTTCATAGATGCTCATGGGCCATAAAGCCCTCAGAAAGGTAACGTAATTTATGGTTACTTTCGTCAAAACTGAAGTACGAAATCCTGCTTCGGCTGCTCCTTTCGAAAGAAAACCAACCCTACCCAAAATAAATCGACCGTTACACTAACGGATTGATGGCTTTTAATAAAGGCCCATGCCTGTTCCATCTCCTCCGACCAGTGAATATCGTCAAAGACGAATACGGTGTCGTTGTGGATATTGGCCAGGCAGGTTTCGAAGTAGCGCACCGTTGGCTCATACCGGTGGTTGGCATCAAAAAAGACAAAATCAACGGCAGGAAGCGCGGCAATAGCAGGGGCAAGCGTTTCGTCTAAATTACCAACCAATACATCTACGTTCTGAATAGCTAATCGCTCAAAATTCTGCCGGGCCACAGCCGCCGTTTCCGGGCAGCCTTCAAACGTCAGTACATGGCCTCCGTACGGTTTGGTGGCTTCGGCCAGACAAGCCGTTGTCATACCCAGCGATGTTCCTAAATCAACGACAACTTTTGCCTCAAATCGCTGAATCAACCGAAACAGCAGCCGACCGAAGCGCGCCGGCTTTTGGGAGTTTCGGGCAATATCGCCAATGGTACGCTGCCGGGATGCGTTTACTTTGGACCCAGCTCCCAGATCAGCGATTGTAATGAGCTGACGGCTTTTACGGAGCTCTTTCCGAAGTACCCGTATAGGCGCAAATAATTCTTTCGATCCGGTTCTTGCCCGAATGACCTGAAGATACAGCGAAAAGAGAAAGGGAGAGTGAAGCGAATGTTCGTCGCGGGCGCGACTTAAATACCGAAGATAAGCGAGTAACAACAATTAGTTCAGTTTATACGGCACCACCATCGTGAACTCAGGGATACTAACCCGAAGCTGTTTGCCATCAATAATTCGTTCGACAAGATACGTTCCTGCCATCTTACCAATACTCGACCGCAGGTTACAGCCCGATACGTATTCGTGGACTTCACCGGGCTCAAGTACCGGCTGCAGTCCAACAACGCCCTCGCCTTCTACTTCCCGAACGGTACCATTGGAATCAAAAATCAACCAATGACGCCGGAGCAACTGGATTGTGTAGTCGCTGGCATTTTCGATGGTAATCCGATAGGTGAACACGTAGTGCGCCTGGAGTGGACTAGAGTAATCGGCCTGATACTCAGTCTTTACGCTAACTTTCACGCCTTCTGTGACTGACGAAACCATAAATATTAGTGTCGTTTTGCAACCTTAGAACGAAAATTAAGTTGATTAGTTTTGTTACGCAAGAACCACTCTCAAAAAATTTTTGTAAAGGGGTTTTTGGCGTTTGTAGGCGTATAATGCCGAATCACCCTTATCAGTTCCCTTCATGAACGTATCTATTGCCGAATCCTGGCGAAATCGGTTACAGCCCGAATTCGATAAATCTTACTTTGCTGAACTTGCCCAATTTTTACGACACGAATACAGTACTCAACGTGTGTTTCCGCCGGGTGCCTTGATGTTCAATGCTTTTAACAAGTGTAGTTTCGATGATACGCGGGTCGTTATACTGGGGCAGGACCCGTATCATGGCGAAGGGCAAGCCAATGGGCTGGCGTTCTCGGTTGCCGATGGCATCACCAAGCCACCGTCCCTAATCAATATTTTTAAGGAAATACAGGACGACTTAGGCAAGCCCATCCCGAAATCAGGCAATCTGGAGCGCTGGGCCAGCCAGGGTGTTATGCTGCTTAACGCTACGCTTACCGTTCGTGCCGGACAGGCCGGGTCGCATCAGGGCAAAGGCTGGGAAACGTTTACCGATGCCGTTATCAAGTTGATCTCAGAAGAGAAAGAGCATGTCGTTTTTATGCTCTGGGGCGCTTTCGCTCAAAAGAAAGGAGCCGTGATCGACAGCAAAAAACACCTGATCCTAAAAGCGAAACACCCGTCGCCTATGGCCGCTAATTATGGCGGCTGGTTTGGCAATAAACATTTCAGTCAGGCCAACGCTTATCTGGAAGGTAAGGGATTGGCCCCGGTGGAGTGGTAAAAGGGAGGAGGGGGAGTAGAGCGACGAAGGGAAAGAGAGGGCTACATTCGCCACCCTTTTCTCCCATTCGTCGCTCTACTCCCCCTCCTCCCTTTTACTCCCTTTTTTTAATCGATTGTTCTGAACAACCGGTTCCAGCGGATTTTATTCCAGATGTTGGCCGGGTTAGGGTCGAGCGACATCCAGACAAATACCGCTTTACCCACAATGTGATCTTCCGGAACGAAGCCCCAGAAACGTGAGTCGAGGGAGTTATCGCGGTTGTCGCCCATCATGAAGTAGTAATCCTGTTTGAAGGTATACGACTTGATCGGCTGGCCACCGATTTTAATGGCTTCGGGCGCTACTTCTACTTTTTCGTTTCCTTCATACAGCTCAATGACCGGTCCGTAGAGAGCAATCGTCTGCGCGTTGATCTGAATCGTTGCACCCTTTTTCGGAATCGTGATCGGGCCGAAATTATCATGGTTCCATTTGAAAGTCGGCGTCCCGTAAATCATAGGGGCCATTTCGCCAGGCTTTTCGGTCATAGGCTCGATACCTTTTACAAAGTCGAAGCTCTTAAATTTTGCAATGACATCTTCTGTCGTGTTGACGCTGTAGCCAACCATTGTGGATGTTTTCGTCGAGTCGTTGTATTGCTCCAGGGGCTTCCAGTTTTCGGTTGGCTGGCTCGGATCACGGTAGTCATTAACAATCTCATACTTGCGAAAAAACGTCGCGTCAAGGACTTCGGTCGTTTTTACAAAGTACTTCTGTTCGGCACGGGGTGGGGTCGGAAAGGGTTTGCCGTTCACAAACACGGCCCGTTGCCGAACCTCAAGCACATCGCCGGGAATGCCAATGCACCGTTTGATGTAATTGGTTTTCAGATCGACTGGATAGTCAATGTTGTCATTCAGGTATTTGGGCGGTACGTTGAAAACCACCACGTCACCGTTCTTGACGTGCGTAAAGCCCGGCAGCCGGTACGACGGTAACTGAATGGCGGTGCTGTAAGAAGGGATATTGGTACCCCATATTTTCTGGTGCGTTAACGGCACCTGCAAGGGCGTACGGGGTGTCCGGGTGCCGTAATGCAGCTTACTCACAAACAGAAAATCGCCCACCATCAGGCTGTTTTCCATCGATGGAGTTGGAATCGTAAACGCTTCCATAAACAACCACCGAATAAGCGTAGCCGCCACAACGGCGAACAGGACGGAATCGAACCACTCACGAATGGGCGATTTTCTAGCTTTAGCCGGTCTTGTTTCGGCCTTCGTTCTTACTTCAGACATGTAAACTAATGATAAATTATGACAGGGTCACCCGTAGGGCGGTAAAGTTCAAACAGGTTATCGAAATACCGTGACTGAATACGAAATTACGAAGATGAACTGGTTTTATATAGCCGTTCATCATTCATCCGGTTTAATTGCCCAGTAAGTCATCCATTCCGAACAGGCCTTCACGTCCAATGAGCCATTCGGCGGCTATAACCGCCCCAAGAGCAAACCCCTGACGGCTATGGGCCACATGCTTGATTTCGATACGATCAACGTCAGATTCGTAACGAACGGTATGTGTGCCGGGCACGGTTCCTTCGCGAAGTGATTCGATCTCAATGGCATCCTCCCCAACCGGCAATGGTTCTTTTCCGGCTTCGTTACTTACCCAGCGCTGTTTGCCGGGCAGCTGCGCCATAACGCCTTCGGCCAGTGTGATGGCGGTTCCGCTGGGCGCATCCTTCTTTTCGGTATGGTGAATCTCCGTCATCGACACATGATAAGACGGGTAGTTCCGCATAAACTGTGCCAGCACTTTGTTCAACCGAAAAAACAGATTGACGCCAATGCTGTAGTTGGATGCATAGAAAAAAGCGCCTTTTGTCTGCTCGCATAGCGCTTCGATGGCTGGTCGACGATTGAGCCAGCCCGTAGTACCGCATACGACCGGCCAGTTCCGCTCCAGGCAGTAGGTTATGTTTTCGGCCGCCGATTCGGGCGAGCTGAATTCAATGACAACATCCACATCGTCGGGTTCGAGGTTCGACAAATCGGCATAGTTATCGGCATCAATACGGCCCGCAATCTGGTGACCCCGTTCGAGCGCGATCTGCTCGATAGTCTTTCCCATTTTGCCGTAGCCCAGCAGAAGAATATTCACTTTAGTGTCTGGTTAAAAGGGGCGTCGGGTCTAAGAACCCAACACCCCATCAATTCGCAATTTATTTAAACGTAAGCGCCACCCGAACCGCCGGAACAAAACCGATGCCGGGGGCGGGAAGCACATTGGGCTCGACGTTCATCGAAATGTCGTCGGTTAAATCAAATGTCTTTAAATGAGCGGCTACGTTGGCTTCGACAATGTTAATGGCCCACAAAAGACCGGACAGCAGGAGGTTCAAATCGCGGTAACGACGGAAGGTATCGTAGGCATTCTTGGCATTGGCCGATGTCTTAAAAATAACTTTGCCGTCATTAAACGGGCTGACGCCAATTGTTACTTCGTCTACTTTGTACCGTATACCCTCAGTATACGTAACGGGACCCTGAAGGTTCGCATAGAGCTCTGGCTTAAGACTGGCAAAAAAACCATTCCCTATGTTAAACAGTGCGTCCGTTGCTTTATCGCCGTAAAGGAGCCGTCGATAGCCGACTTCAGCCTCTTTGGCCAGCCCCCGATATTTAACAAAGAGATAGCCCATTACGCCAAAACCGGCATAAATAAATGGTATCTTATAATACTGACGGTTATACGCCTGACCGAGACCAGGCAGCATCAGTGAGCGAATGGTGGCCTTCTTGGGAATAATCTTGTGGATTTTCGCTTCCTGCTGCGCTGATACACGAACGGTATCCGGGGTATCCAGCGACGCAGAATCGTCCGCCGTCAGTATAGACCGGCCAACCTGAATCGGAACCCCATTACGTCGGATTGTGGTTGGAATCGTGTCGGCTGCGGACCGGATTTGCCGGGTTGAATCAGTAGCCGCCGGGGTTGGAGCAGGCGTGATAGCCGGCCGTTGGGCGAAGGATGTTGCAATGGATACACTGAACAGGCAGACTGTAAGTAAGCTGAAAAATTTCATACTCACAAAACGACCATATCCCTTTTCGTTGGGCCACTCATTCACCGGTTTAAGGTAATTTAACACGGTTACATCTGAGTTTAACTCTGCGAGTTCAGTACTTCCAGAATTTTGGTTAGCTCTTCCTGCGAGGTAAATGGGATCTTTATTTCGCCCTTATGCTTTTCGTCGGCTTTTATGGATACGCGGGTACCAAACAACGATGATAACTTAAACTGGAGGCTGCGCATTTCCTGTTTGGGCAGGGTAACACGACGGGTACTTACCGTTTCCTGGCTCTCATCGGACAGGTTCCGTACAGCCTCCTCTACTTTCCGAACCGACCATTCTTCATCAACGGCTCTTGTAAACAGCCGGATTTGCGCGTCGGGGTTTTCGATATTGATGATGGCTCTTGCGTGCCCCATCGAAATCTTGTTATCCCGCAGCGATGCCTGAATAACGGGGGGTAATTTTAATAACCGGATGTAGTTATTGACCGTAGTCCGGTTTTTTCCGACACGTTCACCCAGCTCTTCCTGCTTCAGACTGCATTCGGTAATGAGCCGCTGGTAGCTGAGGGCAATTTCTATGGCGTTCAGGTTCTCGCGCTGAATGTTCTCAATCAGGGCCATTTCCAGCATCTGCTGGTCATTGGCTGTTCGAACATAGGCCGGAATGTGGGTCAGGCCCGCTATTTTAGACGCCTGCAAACGCCGTTCACCGGCAATAAGCTGGTAACGCTCTTTACCCAGCTGCCGAACGGTGATCGGCTGAATAATGCCTTGCGTCCGAATGGAGTCGGCTAACTCCTGTAGCGCTTCTTCATCAAAACGGGTACGGGGCTGAAAAGGATTTGTTTCGATCAGCGTGACGCTGATTTCAGTCATTGTACTAATCGACTCAAACGGCGACGGTTTCGTCTGTCTGCTAACCGATTCGCTATCGTGCAACAAGGCGCCCAAGCCACGGCCCAATCCTATCATCTTCTTACTCGGTGCTTTGGTGTTGTCCATAAGACAAGTATGTATGATGTATGATGTATGGTGTATGATACAGGACAAACGTGTCGGATCATGTCATCCTATCTCATACACCATACATCATACATACTTGATTTAAGCTTCCTGCGGCATCATGCCGTTCTTTATCAGAATTTCTCGGGCCAGGTTCAGGTAACTGACGGCTCCTTTGCTGTCGGCGTCCTGCGCCAGGGCAGGTACGCCAAAGCTGGGCGATTCGCTCAGCCGGATGTTACGGGGGATGATGGTGCTGAAAACCATTTGCTGGAAATGGCTCGTTACTTCACCCACCACCTGATTCGACAGTCGAACCCGCAAATCGTACATCGTCAGCAGAATCCCTTCGATGGCCAGATGCGTGTTGAGTCGCGACTGAATGATTTTGATGGTGTTGAGCAGCTTACCCAATCCTTCGAGCGCGAAATACTCACACTGAACCGGAATAATAACCGAATCAGCAGCAGTGAGGCTGTTAATCGTAATCAGGCCAAGGGAGGGCGAACAGTCGATGATAATGAAATCGTAATCGTCCCGTATACTATCGAGCGTCGTTTTCATCTTATCCTCCCGGTTCTGGAGGTTAATCATCTCTATTTCGGCCCCAACGAGGTCGATGTGCGATGGCAGCAAATCCAGGTTCGGAAAATCCGTCTGAATTATAGCGTCCTGAGGGCGAACGCCCTCAACCATACATTCGTAAATGCTGTTCTCAATTTCTTTCGGATTGTAACCTAACCCGGACGTAGAATTCGCCTGGGGGTCAGCGTCAACAATGAGCGTCTGAAATTCGAGGGCGGCCAAGCTGGCGGCCAAGTTGATTGTTGTTGTAGTTTTACCGACGCCACCTTTTTGGTTGGCGATAGCAATGACTTTACCCATGGGTCTGTGCGTTGCAGACCCAAAGATGCCGGATAGTTTCCACGAATGCAAGAACTGTTTCACGGAATGTTCCACAAAAACCAAAGAGCGAAAGAGCGAAAGACTGAAAGAGTAGCCTGTACACTCACTTTCACTCTTTCATTATTTCGCTCTTTCACTATGCCCAGACCTTCGTTCCTTCGGTGCAATTGCGGCACATCTCTATTTCGGAGCGGGAACGCAGCAGGGTTTGCCGGAAGTCGGTATAAGACGGCCCCTGCCAGAGGTCGGCGAAGGATTGGGTCTGGAGATCGCCGAGCCGATGATGTGCATCTTTGTCGAAGCAGCAGGGTACCACAAGTCCATCCCAGGTGATGACGCAGGAGTGCCACATCTTCCAGCAGTGGTCGCCAAAGCCATTTTTGATCCGATAGGTGCCGTCTGCCTGCGGAGCGTAGCGGCTGTACTGATCGATGGTCGGTATCAGATCGGA
Source organism: Spirosoma pulveris (assembly GCF_054781875.1). Lineage (NCBI taxonomy): Bacteria > Pseudomonadati > Bacteroidota > Cytophagia > Cytophagales > Cytophagaceae > Spirosoma > Spirosoma pulveris. Next base: position 744,622 of record NZ_BAAGTO010000003.1, on the reverse strand, counting down.
CCCCTGCTCGTAGTCGTAAATCTGAGCCGTTTTCAGGCCCACTTCATCGACACCCAGTTCGCGCGCTAATTTATTTACTTCGGCAATCTGGTGTTCGTTGGGTTTGACGACCAGAAACTGAAAAACCACATGCGGTGTCCGTGATTTCAACTCCTTTTTCCAACGGATGATATTCTTTGTCCCTTCCAGCACTTTTTCGAGCTTCCCCCCTACCCGATACTGCTCATATACTTCCTGCGTGGTGCCGTCGATCGAAATGATCAGCCGGTCCAGGCCCGACTCCACAGTTTTGCGGGCGTTGGCATCCGTCAGGTAATGGGCATTGGTGCTGGTGGCTGTATAGATGTTTCGTTCGGTTGCGTAACGAACCAGCTCCAGAAACTGCGGATGCAGGTAGGGCTCACCCTGAAAGTAGAAGATTAAGTAAAGAAGTGTTTCGTGGAGTTCGTCGATGGTACGTTTATAGAGGTCTTCGCCCAGCATACCGGTCGGGCGGGTGAAGGACCGTAAGCCGCTGGGGCATTCCGGGCAGCGCAGATTACAGGAGGTCGTTGGCTCGAAAGACACCGACATGGGGAGGCCACGGTGCGTAGCTTTGCCCGTTCGCCGTGACTCATAATAACTATACACCACTTTCAGCGCATTGGCTATGCGTTTGGGTGTCAGTTTGGAAGCGAAGTTCAGGCCGTCGAGTACGTTGCGATTCATGCCGTAAAGGTACGGTTCTGCCGTTTACCGGAACACCTTTTTCAAATCAATCGAAATCCCCTTGGTTGGGTCAGTGAGGATAGTTTTTTAGACCAGCCTATACACCTGGCACCCTTCTTCCTCAAAAATAACCTCCCCAGCTGTTAATCCCGGCCCTGCTTTGGGCAACGCGCCTTTCATACTAGCCGCAAAAACGTAACCTTTGGACTCGCCCCGCGTGGACTCGCCAAGCGTCCAGACGATGTAGTCCTTTCCATCGTTGGGACCTACCAGCCAACGCGTTTCTTTTCCCGCTATTTCCGGCCAGACACTTTCTGCAAAGGCGCGCATCCGGCTAATGGCGGTAAACTGTTCGGCATTTTGCCCCCAGATGAACGGCCCGTGCGTCACCTTATCCGGCTGGCGGTCGTCTTCTATCTGAAAGACGTAGAGTTTCGAATATTCTTCGTTTTCGCCCCGCTGATCGTGCTGATTTCTTACTTCAAAACCCAGTCCTACATAACTCGGCATGTCGGTCAGGAAGAGGGCCGTAAAATACCGAAACAGATTTCCGGCACGGTAAAACGCATCGAAACGCGGGTCGTCTTTATCGGCGGTCATAACCGTGAAATTCGGCGCAAACCGTCGTGTTTTCAGGTAGTCGACATAGTCGGCAAAGTGTTTTTTGAACGTCGGCGAGCCAACGACCATCGACTGTAGATCGCCAAGGGTCGAATCGGCTTCGATGGCTTCCAGATGGTCGAGTTCATTACCATAGCCCATGGTATCCGGCGGAGCCAGAAAAGTCTCGGCGAAAAACGCATAGTAGGGTACACTTTGCTGTACGTACTTTTTTATGGCTCGTAACGGATCATAAAAGGCATCGGGTTCGGCAGGAACGCCTTCGGGCCGAAGCTGCACATGCGCCATATCGCCCCGCATGAAATCAAAATTATACTTCTGCTGGCAATCGCGTACGTTCCGACAGATGTAGTTCCAGGCAGGCAAGTTGGGTCGGTTGAAATCAAGTTCCCAATCCCGATTATTATCCCTGGATTCATAGAATCGATACCGCGCCAGGGGGCCAAACACCCGCGACATTTCCTGAGGCTGATCGAACGCATACTGGTACCAAATCTGCCCAAAATCGTCTACGACAAAGTCATTGGGGTCAATATGAAGCCCGCGATAAGGCGGTGCCATAGTCATGGGCAGTGTCTCCAGCCCCAGTGAAACAAGATGCCGGATCAGGGCAAGCCGCCGGTTCAGGCGTCCATTGTAATCATTGGGCAATCCGAACAAGATCCGCTGCCGTTGCTGATCGCTCAGGGTGGCAGAGCCCCCTTGCTGGTCCGTCGAAAAGAAGACCTCTTTGGTAAAGGTCAGGGGTGTTCCATCAGCGGCCCCCATAAACTTCAGAAATTGCCAGATCGCTTCCTCAGCGTATCGGTATACCAGACTCGAATGATCCAGTAACGTGTCTGGTTTGCCTCCTTTTTCGTCGCGCTGCACCCACTCAAACAGGGCAGGCAGCGTGAGCACCATTTCGGAGAAACGATCGGTGTGGGGAATAACGTCCATACCAACCGTCCGTCCCATGGCATGAAGGAGATTCGTTACCACTTTTAGTTGCTTCTCAACAGTATCGAGCGCGGGCACGAAACGGGCCAGTTCAACATCAAAGAACTCCGGGTTGATTTGCCAACTTACCATCCCGTACAAACTTCCAACCACGCCCGGCTCCCAGATTGGCAGTAAATGAATACTGTCATGACTGGCCGGTACGGTCATTACATAGCTGATAATTTTCCAGAAAGAGCCCAGGGTGCGGACATTTATTCCGACCATATTGCTGCGCTTCAGCCAGCTGCCATCAGTATAAATCCGGGCCGGGCTGTCAATCGTCTCGGCCGGATCCAGCGCCCGGCGCAGGGTTTCGTTGCCTAGTCGCTTATGCAGGATCTCCAGCGTTTGATACACAGAAAACTGTACCGCCGTTTGGGGCAGTAAATGCATAATGAACGACGAACGTCCCGATTGATAGGCTTCCGTGTGGGTAGCGTAGTGCTGGTACCAGTCTGTTTGTAACGTTTCCATTGAGGTTGGCATAAAGCAAATGTAAAACGGTTTTTAGAAAACCAAACACTGTCTTTTTGTGTCAAAAGGACACAGAAATAACCGCGTTACCCACATTTCTCATTTAGAATTGCCATTTAAAAGGCTATGATTACGCCTGTTAACAAGGCTGCCTTCCCCAGCGATACGGTATGGCATCAATACGTTCGCAGTACTTTAAGCCGATGATTTTTGTTGATGCGAATGTGTGGATTGCTGATGGTGTGAAATAAGAGCCCGCTTAGCACCAGTGTTCCTACAACGGGTAATGTATTGCTGTAAAAGCCCCGGTTGTTGACAATATCGGCCAATAAATATACGCCCCCAGCAATGGGAAAAAGCGTGCCCGCGGCCGTGATAAAGGGAATACGCCGATTCAGGTAAACCATCTGTACATCGTCGAACCGGAAAGTTACCGGTTCATCCCGGTTCATGACCTGATTAGCCATCAGCACGCTGAATGTACTGTCCGTCACATCGTACAACTGTTCCCGGTATTTTTCATTACCGGCTTTGAAGTGCAGTTCATCCCCGACAAAAAAACGGTAGCGCCGAAAGCCGCCAATCACATGGTTTACGTCGAGAGCCAGATAGCGGGTTGGACGGATCAGGGCAGCGAACGCCGTGCCTTTGCGTTGCAGGAGCTGCTCTGTCGTGAGCGTGTCCTGAGGTTGGGCGATGGCACAGCTGCCGATAAAAACAAAAACCAGACTAAAGAACCAGCGAAAGTTAAATTTCATAAAGCGACTAGTTGAACTTGTTATCAATAACAGGAAAAAACGGATAGCGGACTGGTTTTTTAGAAAAATTTAACCCATTCGCAAAGTGTTGGCTAATTTGCGGGCATGATTACCGCTAACCAACTCCGAACGTTCACCGAACAAATATTCATAGCCCTTGGCTGCTCAGAAACCGATGCCCGTTTAGCCACTGATGTGCTCGTTAATGCCGACTTACGAGGTGTCGATTCGCACGGGGTTGCTCGTTTACCAGGGTACGTCCGCCTGTACGACCTGGGCCGTATCAATCCAACCCCGCACATTCGTGTGGTTCATGAAACCCCGTCAACAGCAGTCATCGACGGCGATCGTGGCCTGGGGCTGGTCGTTGGTCCCTGGGCTATGCAGGTCGCCATTGACAAGGCCCGAGTGGCGGGAACCGGCTGGGTAGCGGTGCGCAACTCCAACCACTTCGGCATTGCCGGGTATCATGCCCTGCTGGCAACGGAACATGATATGATTGGCCAGGCCATGACGCACGCGGCTCCACTTGTAGCGCCTACGTTTTCGTTAGATAAACTCCTGGGAACCAATCCTATCGCCGTGGCAATTCCGGCCGCTACCGAACCAACATTCCTGGCCGATTTTGCCTCAACGGCGGTCGCCTACGGTAAACTCGAAATTCTGCAACGCAAAGGGCAGGACATTCCCGAAGGTTGGGCGCAGAATGCCGAAGGTCAACCCACTACCGATGCCAATGCCGTTCGAAATGGCGGGGCGCTCCTGCCGCTCGGTACCGACCGCGAACACGGCTCGCATAAAGGCTACGGCCTGGGTGCTATTGTCGATATCTTCTCGGGCGTGCTCTCGGGGGCTAACTACGGCCCCTGGGTTCCGCCGTTCGCGACTGCCGGGTTTATGCAGTCCAATGAAGGCGTGGGCGTGGGAACCGGACATTTTTTCGGGGCCATGCGCATCGACGCCTTCCGGCCCGCCGACGAGTTTAAAACGCACATGGATACCTGGATTCAGCGATTCCGGCAAGCCAAAGCTGTAGAAGGAAAGCAGGTACTCATTCCCGGCGATCCCGAACGCATGATGGAAGCCGAACGATTGGCCAACGGCATTCCCGTTGTAGAGCCGGTCCTAAAAAGTCTGGAAGAATTAGGCGAACGATTCGGCGTAAAATTGTAAAAGGACAAACGTATTGAACACGGAGGTACGGAGAACACAGAGCATAGACAACCGAACTTTGATTCGTTAACCTCTGTGTTTTCCGTACCTCCGTGTTCAATAAACCTAAACCAACTCTATTTATTTACTTATGAATTACAGAAAACTCGGGAAGACTGGCTTTAGCGTTTCCGAAATCAGCCTTGGAACCTGGCAGGTTGGCGGCAAATGGGGCGATCCGTTCAGCCACGAAAATGCCGACCGTATTCTCAACGAAGCCGTCGATGCCGGCATTAACTTTATCGACACCGCCGATGTATATGGCGATGGAGAAAGCGAAAAAGCCGTTGGGCGGCTGGTTCGCTCCCGGTCCGAACAGATTTACGTGGCCACCAAATGCGGCCGTCGTCTGCAGCCGCACACGAGCGAGGCCTACCAACCCGCTGCGCTACGTCAGTTTGTGGAAGACAGCCTGCAAAATATGGGATTGGAAACGCTGGATCTGATTCAATTACACTGCCCGCCAACCGAGGTTTTCTACCGGCCCGAAATCTTTGAGTTGTTCGACCGCTTGAAAGACGAAGGGAAAATCCGGAATCTGGGCGTTAGTGTCGAGAAAGTGGAAGAAGGCCTGAAAGCCATTGAATTTCCCAACGTAACTACGGTGCAGATTATCTTCAATATGTTCCGGCAGCGACCGGCCGAACTCTTCTTCACCGAGGCACTCCGGCGCGATGTTGGCGTCATTGTCCGGGTGCCGCTGGCCAGCGGTTTGCTGACGGGCAAGTTCAGCACCGACACCACTTTTTCGGCCGACGACCACCGGAACTTCAACCGGCAGGGGGCCGCTTTCGACAAAGGTGAAACGTTTTCGGGGGTGGATTACGAAACGGGACTGGCGGCCGTCAATGAGTTACGGGCCGTCTTTCCGGGCGATACCAATCTGGCACCTAATGCCCTCCGCTGGATACTGACTTTCGATGCCGTGAGCTGCATCATTCCCGGTGCCTCGAAGCCCGAACATCTAACATCTAATTTGCAAGCCATTGACCGCCCCGCCCCTTCGACGGAGCAACTGGCAGCTGTAAAAAAAATCTACGACGAGCACATCAAAAATCCGGTTCATTACCTGTGGTAATCAATACATGTACGGTGTGGTGGCGGGATTGAGAACCCGCCACCACACCGTACATGTAACAATGGCTACTGACCCAGAAAAATCTGGAAGCCAATGCCCAGACTCATGTAGTTGGTCGTTGATACAGGAATCTCTATCTGAGTACCACCGCTGTTATAATTAATATATGCTGACTTATAACGCTGCGAGATGTAGTTCAAACTGGCGTTCAACGCAACAGAGCGATTGATAAAGTAAGCGACGCCAATCGTTGGGGTAAGCGTAGACGTAAAACCATTTCCCTTCGTGTCCTGCCCCGAATCACGATTGCGTATACGTGTCCAGGAATAGCCATACGCCAGACCAACAAAAGGTTTCAGTTTTGCACTTCCAACGTAATAGCGTACGTAAGGAGACAGCCCAATAGAGGTACCACTATTCCTGATATTTCCGTTTTGATTAACGTATTTACTTGTACTTAAACTAAAAGGTACACCTGTACCGACCTCCAGATTGTTGACCGCGAAATAACCCACCGATGGGGTTAAGCTGGCAGAAAATGAACTATACACGTCTTTCTTACTATACGTAAAATTGCCAACAGTGGCTCCAACGGTCCAGCGTCCTTTCTCAGTTTGGGCACTTGCTATGGTTAAGCTTGTCAACAGGATCAGGCAAGTACATACGAATGCTTTCATAAACATTGATTAAGTTGTTAATAAAACACAATAGTACGTACGGTCCCGTTCTGGCTCGTATCCTTTAATAAGATTTAACGAAAATAGGCCCGCGTCGACGCGGGCCTATTTTCGTTAAATCACTCACAAACAATCAATTACTTACCTTTTACGGCTCTCTTAAACGTACCATCCGAGCCAAAGACCAGCACAACCCGCTTGGTATCGGCGGTGGTTATGTAGACAATGTAATTGCTGGTCGTTGACTCCTGTGCGGCTTTGTTAATTGTGGCCCCGGCGTAGTTTGTGTTGATATACGCTGTAATGGCCGCTGGCAGACTCGATGCCGCTACCGTTGTCAGGCTCACTCCTTTTCCCGGACGAGGGTGATGGAGCGTATCGCCGGGTGCATGGTGCGTTGAATCACCATGCATATGCCGAAGCGAATCGCCCCGTACATGATGCGCGGAATCGCCCGGAGCGTGGCCCCGTTTGCCGTCAATGGCTTTCACAAACGTACCGCTGGCATTGAATAATAATAACTTGATCGAGCTGCTTACGGTAATAGCGACTACGTAATTGCCCTGGTTATCTTTAAATGCTTCCTTAACGGTTGCCCCCGCGTAGGTAGCTGTAATGTATGTTGTGATGGCCGTCGGCAGCGTGGCGATATCTACAGCAGTCAGATTCGCAGGCTTGGTAGCCGATGTGCTGGTTACACCAGCTGTACGAGCAGAAGCAGTAGCCGATGTAGGGTCGACTACATTTTTGGTACACGCATTCAGGCACGCCACAAGGGCGGCTATAAAACTAAACACAAGCAACTTTTTCATAAAAGCTCTAGGCTGGTTTTGTTAAAAAAGTACAATGAGAAACTAAACGAAATCCGAGCTCGTTTTTCGGCATTTCTCACTATACGGCCTTCGCGGGTTTACCGTTGCAACCCGAAACGAATTTTAATCAGACGAAGCTAACAGGCGTTACCCATAGTGATGCTGTGCCTAAAGCAGCTTTACAGAAGTTAAAAATCGCCCCCTTTCGATAGGTTAGACGGACGGAATTTGTACTCAAAGGCAAATAATGAAATCCAGAACTTTACTTTTACAATCCTTTATTTGTACATTCCAGCGGCCAAGTGGGTTCTGTTTGGCAATTATGCATCGTTACAATATATTGTTCCATGAAAAAACAAAACGCCCGTCAATCACAATCGCAGACACTCAATGGCAAGACCCAGTCCCAAAGTCAGGCCAATGCGAATTTTTCGTTCAGCGATTATCAGACTGAAAACTTTTTTGATGAGATGTTCGCCAGTGAGATGCAGGTACGGGCTGGCTACGCTCCCTTCCAGCAACGCGTTGAGCAGCTTACCCGCGAGGATCTCATCGGGCGACAGCATGCAGCCGAACGGGCACTCATGAGCATGGGCATTACCTTTAATGTGTACTCGGAAGGTGAAGGCACCGAGCGGATCATGCCCATCGACATTATCCCCCGTATCATCGAATCGGCCGAGTGGGACCGGCTCGAAGCGGGACTCATCCAGCGCATCAAAGCCATTAATATGTTCCTGGACGACGTTTACAACGATCAGAATATTCTGAACGACGGCGTTGTTCCCCGCGACCTTATCGAATCCAGCAAGTCGTTTTTACCGGGCTGTCTGGGTGTAAAACCGCCAAAAGGCATCTGGTGCCACATTACCGGTACCGACCTGATTCGGGGCGAAGACGGTACCATGATGGTCCTTGAAGATAACCTCCGCTGCCCGTCGGGGGTATCGTACATGCTCGAAAACCGAGAGCTTAATAAACAGACCTTCCCCGATGTGCTGGCCCAAACGGGGGTTCGGCCGGTTTCGGATTACCCGACGCGGCTGCTGCAGATGTTGCAGTACATTGCCGATCGGCCCAATCCAACGGTAGTTGTCTTAACACCCGGCATTTACAATTCGGCTTATTTCGAGCATTCGTATCTGGCACAGCAGATGGGCGTTGAACTGGTCGAAGCCCGCGATCTGGTGGTATCGGGTGGTTACGTTAAAATGCGTACCACCAAAGGTTTTCAGATCGTCGACGTGATTTACCGCCGTATTGATGATACCTTCCTGGACCCAAAGGCCTTTAATCCGGATTCGATGATTGGTGTACCGGGTATTTTTGAAGTCTACAAAAAAGGGCGCGTTGCCCTGGCCAATGCGCCCGGTACCGGCGTTGCCGACGATAAGGTGATATACGCTTATGTACCCCGCATCATCAAGTACTACATGGGCGAAGAAGCCATCATTCCCAATGTGAAGACGTACATCTGCCGCGAAGACGAAGACTGTGCCTACGTCATGGACAATATTGAGAAACTGGTGGTTAAGGAAGCCAACGAAGCGGGCGGTTATGGTATGCTTATTGGTCCGAAAGCAACGCCGGAAGAACACGAGTTATTCCGGCAGAAGATTAAGGAGAACCCTCGTAATTACATCGCCCAGCCAACCATTTCGCTGTCGCGCGTGCCCTGCATTGTTGGCGACCATGCCGAAGGCCGACATGTAGATCTGCGCCCGTATATTCTTTATGGCGATGGGGTCAATGTTATTCCCGGTGGCCTCACCCGTGTAGCCCTGCGCAAAGGCTCCCTTGTAGTTAACTCCTCACAGGGCGGTGGCGGTAAGGATACCTGGGTATTGTATTAGTGAGTGAAGTTGGTGGAGTGGTGAAATGAGTTATTTGCCCCACTCCACCAACTTCACTTTTTTTATACTCTTTTCCGGCCGGAAGCGTTTTAGCTGAAACAGCTGGAATCCATGCGGCCTATCTACTTACTCAACTTCATCCTACTTTTTTTTTGCGTTATTCTGAAGCCTGTAACGAGTCAGGCATCCCATGTTCGGGCGGGTGAAATCACCACCAAACGCATTTCGCAAACCTCCCTTACCTACAAGATCACGTTTACGGCGTATTACGACGAAACGCCGGCCGGCAGAGCAGCAGCCGATGCAGCAGACAGCTACACCATGTGCTTTGGCGATGGCACTACCTCGACCGTTGAACGCAGCAGCCGCGTACTCATTAACGGCCGCACCTCGTCGATCAATAGCTATACTATTGTCCATACGTATCCCGGACCGGGAACCTACTCGATTGGCATTACGGTCGTCAACCGGAATAAAAATACAATCAACCTTCCACCAGCGGCCCTATCTGACCAGATTCCATTTTTCGTTTCGACGACGATTTACATCAATGCGGCCCTGCTGACCAACTCCACCCCGGTCATGCTCAACCCACCGCTCGACTCGGGTCGGGTAGGCCAGAAATTCTGTCATAACCCGGCCGCCTTCGACGCCGATGGCGATAGTCTGGCTTATCGATTGAGTGTACCCCAAACATCCCCCACAGAGGCTGGTTGTCAGGGACGACCGATTTCAACCTACCAGGACCCTACCCGATTCAGTACCGTCCGGGAGGGCGGGGGAACACCCCCTACCTTCTCCATCGATGCCCGAACCGGCGAGCTTTGCTGGGATTCGCCGGGACAGGTGGGACAGTATAATTTTGCGTTTATTGTTGAGGAGTGGCGTAACGGCGTACTTATTGGAGAGATCACCCGAGACATGCAGATCATTGTCGTCGACAGTCCGAACAAGCGCCCCTTACTTCAGCCGATACCGGACCTGTGCGTAGAAGCCGGTGCCCTCATCACGCAGCCCGTCACGGCCACCGACCCCGACGGACAACGCGTCGTCATCGCCGGCTTTGGGGGCGTCTTCAACATCGGCGCCGACCGCCAGCCCCTGCCCGCCAGCGAACTCATCCCCCCCGCTTACGCCCGACTCATCAACGGCGACATCATCCAGAACCAGCCCGCCACGGCTACCTTCTCCTGGCAGACCAGCTGCAACCAGATTCGTCAGTCACCCTACGATGTGACCTTCAAGGTCACCGATGTGCCCCAGCGGCCCACCCCCGCGCTGGTCTCCTTCCAGACCTTCCGCATCCAGATTGTGGGGCCATCCATCAAGAACCTCACCGCCCGGCCCACCGCTACGGCCAACGGCAGAGCCATCCAGCTCACCTGGAGCCCTTACGCCTGCGGTAACCCCGGCACCTATATTGCCATCTACCGCAAAGAGGGCTGCGATGACCGGCCCATCCCCCCCTGTACCACCGGCGTACCCCCCGGCTACACCAAAATTGCCGACGTGCCCGTTACCGCGACCACTTTCACGGATACCTCCTCCCTGCGCCGGGGCGTCTCCTACGCTTACCGACTCCTGGCGGTGTACCCCGACGTCAATGGGGGTAGTAATGGGGGCGTCTCACTGGCCTCCAATCAGGCGTGTCTGACACTGCCCCTGCTGGCTCCGGTGATCACCCAGGTGACGGTCGACTCCACCCGCGAGGTCACCGGACAGATCACCCTCAAGTGGACGAGACCCATCGGACTCAACCCCGGCGACCTGGGCGGACCCTACCAGTACCGTATCCAGCGCGCCACCGGCCTGAGCGGAACCAACTTCACCCCCCTGGCCACCATCAACTCCACCCTCAGCCCCTCCGCCAACGACACCTCCTTCGTTGACCGGGGCACCACGGCCAACCCCCTCAACACCTCCGCCAACCCCTACCGCTACCGCATCGAGTTCTTCTACACCGATGCCAACACCCAGCAGCTCACCCGACTCGACATCACCGAGCCCGCGGCCTCCGTGCGCCTGGCGGCCACCCCCGCCAACCGGCAGGTCACCCTCAGCTGGCAGACCAGCACCCCCTGGTCCAACGACGCCCGCGTCCACGATGTGTATCGCAGCCGTACCGGCCCCAACGGCCCCTTCAACAAGATCCGCGAAGTCACCGTCCAGACCCAGCCCTACACCTTCTCCGACGACGGGACGGACGCCTTCACCGCCGATGGCAACACCAGCCGGGTCCTCTCGGCCGACTCCAGCTACTGCTACCGGGTGATGACCCGGGGCCAGTACACCGACACCCAGCTGGCCCGCCTGGGGGTGCTCATCAACTACAGTCAGGTCATCTGTGCCACCCCCACCGACACCACCCGGCCCTGCCCGCCCACCCTGCGGCTGGACTCGCTGAACTGCGCCAGTCTGAGCCCCGAGAGCTTCTGCAATGTGACCAGCTTCACCAACCAGCTCCGCTGGACGCCCGGCAGCGGCCCCAACTGCGACGCCAACATTGCCACCTACAAGATCTACTACGCCCGCTACCGGCCCGACAGTTTGCGGGCCCTGAGCAGCGTGGCGGCCCCCACCACCAGCTTTGCCCACAGCAGCCTGACGACCGTGGCGGGCTGTTACTACGTGACGGCGGTGAGCCAGCGGGGGCTGGAGAGCCGCCCCTCGAATGTGGTCTGCAACGAGGCCTGTCCGTATCTGGCCCTGCCCAACGTGTTCACCCCCAACGGGGATGGCAAGAACGATGTGTTTGTGCCTCTGGCGTGTCCGCGGTTTGTGGAGCGGATCGAGTTTGTGGTCTACAACCGGTGGGGGGCCAGGCTTTATGAGGGCAGCGGTCCGACCCTGAGCTGGGACGGGCGGAGCAGCGACGGGGCGGAGCTGCCGACGGGTCTGTACTACTACCAGGCCACGGTGCACTATGCGCAGCTGGAGCGCAACGCCCCCCCTCAGATCCTCAAAAGCTGGGTCCAGATCATCCGCGAGGACGGCAGTATTAAGTAATTATCCTAAAAGAAGGGTCAAATAAGGAGAAAGAGGCAGCAAGAGACAATGCTCCTTTCTCCTTTTTTGTTTTTCCCTTATCTTACCGCTTCATATCAATACATTTTTGACACGCGACAGCGTTGTACTAAAAATGCGTTAATTCTATGCGGTTCCTCTATATACTTGGTTTTTTAGGTCTATTTTTTGGTGCGGTGCTGTGCCCGACAGTCAGCCAGGCTACTCACGTACGAGCGGGTGAAATTACGACCAAACGGGTTTCTCAGACGTCGCTAACATACAAGATCACCTTTACCGCTTACTTCGACGAAGTAAAAGGGAAACCAGCCGCTGACCAGGCTGAAAACTATACCTTCTGCTTTGGCGATGGGACCACAGCTGATGTTCGTCGAAGCGGCCGTGTATACATCAACGGACGCACTTCATCGGTTAACAGTTATACCGTTATCCATACGTATCCCGGACCGGGAACCTATACCATTGGCGTAACCGTACCCAACCGGAATGCTGACACCAAAAACCTTCCGCCAGCGGCTACCTCCGACCAGATCCGTTTCTTCGTCTCGACGACGATTTACATCAATGCGGCCCTGCTGACCAACTCCACCCCGGTCATGCTCAACCCACCGCTCGACTCGGGTCGGGTAGGCCAGAAATTCTGCCATAACCCGGCCGCCTTCGACGCCGATGGCGATAGTCTGGCTTATCGACTGAGTGTACCCCAAACCAGTTTAACGGATAATGGATGCGTAGGGCGAGCGATTCCGTCCTATCAGGACCCCACCCGATTTAGTACCGTCCGGGAGGACGGAGGCACCCCGCCCAGTTTCTCCATTAACCCGAAAACGGGCGAATTATGCTGGGATTCGCCGGGTGAGATCGGCCAGTTCAACTTTGCGTTTATCATTGAAGAATGGCGTAACGGTGTACTTATTGGAGAGATCACCCGAGACATGCAGATCATTGTCGTCGACAATAGAAACCTGCGCCCGATCATCCAGCCGATACCGGACCTGTGCGTAGAGGCCGGTGCCCTCATCACGCAGCCCGTCACGGCCACCGACCCCGACGGACAACGCGTCGTCATCGCCGGCTTTGGGGGCGTCTTCAACATCGGCGCCGACCGCCAGCCCCTGCCCGCCAGCGAACTCATCCCCCCCGCTTACGCCCGACTCATCAACGGCGACATCATCCAGAACCAGCCCGCCACGGCTACCTTCTCCTGGCAGACCAGCTGCAACCAGATTCGTCAGGCACCCTACGATGTGACCTTCAAGGTCACCGATGTGCCCCAGCGGCCCACCCCCGCGCTGGTCTCCTTCCAGACCTTCCGCATCCAGATTGTGGGGCCATCCATCAAGAACCTCACCGCCCGGCCCACCGCTACGGCCAACGGCAGAGCCATCCAGCTCACCTGGAGCCCTTATGCCTGCGGTAACCCCGGCACCTATATTGCCATCTACCGCAAAGAGGGCTGCGATGACCGGCCCATCCCCCCCTGTACCACCGGCGTACCCCCCGGCTACACCAAAATTGCCGACGTGCCCGTTACCGCGACCACTTTCACGGATACCTCCTCCCTGCGCCGGGGCGTCTCCTACGCTTACCGACTCCTGGCGGTGTACCCCGACGTCAATGGGGGTAGTAATGGGGGCGTCTCACTGGCCTCCAATCAGGCGTGTCTGACACTGCCCCTGCTGGCTCCGGTGATCACCCAGGTGACGGTCGACTCCACCCGCGAGGTCACCGGACAGATCACCCTCAAGTGGACGAGACCCATCGGACTCAACCCCGGCGACCTGGGCGGACCCTACCAGTACCGTATCCAGCGCGCCACCGGCCTGAGCGGAACCAACTTCACCCCCCTGGCCACCATCAACTCCACCCTCAGCCCCTCCGCCAACGACACCTCCTTCGTTGACCGGGGCACCACGGCCAACCCCCTCAACACCTCCGCCAACCCCTACCGCTACCGCATCGAGTTCTTCTACACCGATGCCAACACCCAGCAGCTCACCCGACTCGACATCACCGAGCCCGCGGCCTCCGTGCGCCTGGCGGCCACCCCCGCCAACCGGCAGGTCACCCTCAGCTGGCAGACCAGCACCCCCTGGTCCAACGACGCCCGCGTCCACGATGTGTATCGCAGCCGTACCGGCCCCAACGGCCCCTTCAACAAGATCCGCGAAGTCACCGTCCAGACCCAGCCCTACACCTTCTCCGACGACGGGACGGACGCCTTCACCGCCGATGGCAACACCAGCCGGGTCCTCTCGGCCGACTCCAGCTACTGCTACCGGGTGATGACCCGGGGCCAGTACACCGACACCCAGCTGGCCCGCCTGGGGGTGCTCATCAACTACAGTCAGGTCATCTGTGCCACCCCCACCGACACCACCCGGCCCTGCCCGCCCACCCTGCGGCTGGACTCGCTGAACTGCGCCAGTCTGAGCCCCGAGAGCTTCTGCAATGTGACCAGCTTCACCAACCAGCTCCGCTGGACGCCCGGCAGCGGCCCCAACTGCGACGCCAACATTGCCACCTACAAGATCTACTACGCCCGCTACCGGCCCGACAGTTTGCGGGCCCTGAGCAGCGTGGCGGCCCCCACCACCAGCTTTGCCCACAGCAGCCTGACGACCGTGGCGGGCTGTTACTACGTGACGGCGGTGAGCCAGCGGGGGCTGGAGAGCCGCCCCTCGAATGTGGTCTGCAACGAGGCCTGTCCGTATCTGGCCCTGCCCAACGTGTTCACCCCCAACGGGGATGGCAAGAACGATGTGTTTGTGCCTCTGGCGTGTCCGCGGTTTGTGGAGCGGATCGAGTTTGTGGTCTACAACCGGTGGGGGGCCAGGCTTTATGAGGGCAGCGGTCCGACCCTGAGCTGGGACGGGCGGAGCAGCGACGGGGCGGAGCTGCCGACGGGTCTGTACTACTACCAGGCCACGGTGCACTATGCGCAGCTGGAGCGCAACGCCCCCCCTCAGATCCTCAAAAGCTGGGTCCAGATCATCCGAGAAGGAAGTGGATCGAGATAGATGAACTAAAGTTTGAGGCCGTGCCACGGTTGCAACCGTGGCACGGCCTCAAATCGGAACCAGGTACGATGAAATAGCAAAAGGCCGGTTAAACCGGCCTTTTGCTATTTCATATTATGATACACCATCTGAACATCGTCGTCCTCTTCAATTCGTTCGATGAGCTTTTCCACATCGGCGGCTTCTTCATCGGTTAGCTCTTTATAGTCGTTCGGGATACGTTCGAATTCGGCCTGTTTGATTTCGTAGCCTTTTTCTTCGAGAAACTTCTGAATGCTTCCGAACGCAGTAAACTCGCCGTAGATAACATACTGGTTGGCTTCTTCGTCAAATTCAACCTCGTCGCCCCCCACGTCGATCAGTTCGAGTTCAAGCTCTTCCTGATCGATGCCTTCGGCCGTAATCCGGAGCACCGATTTACGGTCGAACATAAAGTCGAGCATTCCCTGCGTGCCTAAGCTACCACCGAGCTTATTGAGGTAACTGCGCACGTTGGCTACCGTGCGGTTATGGTTGTCCGTAGCCGTCTCGATCACCAGCGCAATGCCGTGTGGCGCGTAGGCTTCGTATACGATTTCTTTGTAGTCCTCCTGATCTTTCGACGAGGCTTTTTTAATGGCCCGGTCCACATTTTCTTTCGGCATGTTGGCCGCCTTGGCATTCTGAATGATAGCTCGCAGCCGCCCGTTACTATCGGGGTCGGGTCCACCGCTTTTCACGGCCATCACAATATCTTTACCAATACGGGTGAAGGTCTTAGCCATCTGCCCCCACCGTTTCATTTTCCGGGCTTTCCGGTATTCAAATGCGCGTCCCATTGCTGTAATGAATAATGTAAAATGTACACTGTAGAATGACCTTATGCGAATCGGCATTAGCCATTATACATTATGCATTTAGTATTTCCTGTTGATTAAAAATTGACAAATCTACCTGCCCGCGAACCAGATCCTCAAACGTTTCGCGCTGACGGATCAGGTACGGTGTTCCTTCATAAACCAGTACTTCGGCCGGTCGGAAACGAGCGTTGTAATTGGAGGCCATGCTGAAACCATACGCACCAGCATTCTCGAAAGACAACACGTCACCGGGTTTTACTTCCGGCAAAGTGCGATCCGTAGCGAACGTATCCGTTTCGCAGATGTAGCCCACGACGTTATAAGTCTTTTCAGCAACCTTTTCCCCCGAAACCTGTGGATTCGAGATGTTTTTGATGTCGTGGTACGCGTCGTACATCATCGGGCGAATGAGGTGATTCAGGCCCGAATCGACCGCCACGAACGTACGCGTCGGATTTTCTTTGACAATGTTGGTTTTTACCAGCAGATGTCCGCTTTCGCTCACCAGAAATTTACCCGGTTCGAACCAGAGTTCGAGGTCACGGCCGTAGTTCTTACAGAAGTTCTGGAAAGCGGCCGACACCTGACGACCGAGCTCTTCGACATCGGTAATATGGTCGCCTTCTTTATACGCCACTTTGAAGCCGCTGCCAAAATCAATGAACGACAGATTCGGGTAATCGCCGGCCAGGTCGAACAGGACCTCGGCCCCGCGCAGAAACGCACCGGCATTCTTAAAGTCGGAACCCGTATGAATGTGCAGGCCTGCTACCGGAATCTGGTACTGCTCCACCACAGCACGAATCTGATCGCGCTGGAGGATGGAAATACCAAACTTCGAGTCAGCATGACCGGTCGAAATCTTGATGTTGCCGCCTTCGCTGATGTGCGGGTTGATGCGGATGCTGATGGGCACTTGAGTGCCGTAGGTTTGACCAACCCACTCCAATAAGGACAGACTATCGACGTTTAACTGTAAGCCGAGCGAAACGGCTTCGCGGATTTCATCGAACGACACCCCGCTTGGTGTAAACATGATCTGCCGTGGCTCAAACCCCGCCATCATGCCCATGCGAGCTTCATTAACCGATACCGAATCCATTTCAACGCCCTGCTGCCGCATCAGCTTCAGAATGGAGATATTCGTCAGCGCCTTGGCCGCGTATTTTATCTTTAGGTTGACACCGGCAAATGAAGACCGGAGCAAGCCAATTTTTTCGATAATTTTGTCGGCATCATAGACGTATAAAGGAAGGCCGAATTCATCGGCTATTTCCAGTACATTGACACCCTGAATCTGGTACGTACGGTTATTTAGTTGCATGACTTCATTGAACGAACCGCAAAATTACGCCATCTTTCCCCCATGTACAAAATTCAGTTTCTCTTAGTCCTTATGCTTTTTGGACCGGCTGCTCTTTTTGGCCAGTCGACAGCAAAAAAGCAGGCCGTCACCGGGCGAAATGGACAAAAATCGGCGACCGCGTCCGGCCTGCTTCAGTCGGGGCCAATGGTCGGTTATTCCGAGATGCGCGAGGTAAAACTCTGGGTGCAAACCAAACAACCCGCCCGTGTCCAGATTCGCTACCACGAAGTTGATAGCCCGTCAGCGGGGGATACTCCGGCATCGACATCAGCCACGACGCACCTGACCAACGAAGTGTACACCAACCGGCAAACGGCTTTTACAGCCCACCTGCTCGCCGATCAGGTGGACCCCGGAAAGACGTACGCGTACGACGTGTTAATAGAGGGCCAGAAGGTGAGCCTGCCCTACCCGACCAAGTTCCAAACCCAAAGCCTGTGGCAATGGCGGACCGACCCTCCGATGTTTCGCTTCGGCGTCGGAAGTTGCACTTACGTCAACGAACCTAATGTCGACCGACCCGGCACGCCCTACGGCGGTGGCTACGAGATATTTACAGCGCTGGCCGCCCAGAAACCCGACTTTATGCTCTGGACGGGCGACAATACCTACACCCGCGAGGTAGACTGGAACAGCCGAAGCGGGGTATTGCGCCGGTATACACACACGCGCTCGCTCCCCGAAATGCAGCCGCTGCTGGCCGCAACGCACAATTACGCTATCTGGGACGACCATGATTACGGTCCCGACGATTCCGACCGCTCCTACTGGCTAAAAGAAGTGACGCTCGATGCGTTCAAGCTCTTCTGGGCCAACCCGAATTTCATATTTCCCGAAAGCTGCGCCGGTACTTTTGAATGGAACGACTGCCAGTTTTTTATGCTCGATGACCGCACGTTCCGGGCGCCCGATAAAATGCCCGATGGACCGGGGAAAGCCTATTTTTCGGAGAAGCAGATTCAATGGTTACTAGATGCGCTGACGTTCAGCAAGGCGACGTTCAAGTTTATCGTAACGGGCGGGCAGATCGTCAATCCGACAAAGTCCTTCGAGAACTACGCCATTTACGGAACCGAACGCGACCGCCTATTCAAAGCCATTAGCGATGCCAAGATTCCGGGGGTGCTGTTCCTCACCGGCGATCGCCACCATTCCATTCTTCATAAACTGGATCGCCCCGGCACCTATCCGTTGTACGACCTGACCATCTCGCCCCTCACCTCCGGCCCGGCAAAACCCCTGGCCGACGAGTTAAAACTACCAACTTACGTAGACGGTACGCTGGTTACCGACCGTAATTTCGGTATTCTGAGCGTTAGCGGACCTGCCAAAGATCGGGTACTGAACATCAAAGTCTACGACCAGAAGGGCACCGAACGCTGGACAAAAGACGTACGGGCGAGTGAGTTGAAATAGATTATTTTATTTTGTCATGCTGACGAAGGAAGCATCTTCGAGCGCGATATTTTTTCCAGCTACCGAAGATGCTTCCTTCGTCAGCATGACAAAAACCCAATGACTATTAACAAATTCCCCGACCACCCTACTCTTTCGCAGCACACCGCCGAACACCTTGCAGCTATCATCAATCAGAAACCCACGGCAACGCTCTGTCTGGCCTCGGGCGATACCCCGATTGAAACCTATCACCGGTTTGTCGGTCTGGTAAAGGAGGGTCGCGTCGATGTTAGCCAGTGCACGTTTGTCGGACTCGACGAATGGGTAGGTTTCGGGCCGGACGACTTCGGCAGCTGTTCGTTTTACGTGTTCCGCGACCTCTTCAACCCGCTCAACCTGCGGCTGGATCAGGTACACGTTTTCGACGCCAAAGCGAGTGATCTATTTGCCGAATGCGCCCGCATCGACACCGTTATTGCTGAGCGGGGTGGCCTGGATGTGTTGCTGGTGGGCATGGGCATGAACGGCCACATTGCCCTCAACGAGCCGGGAACGCCCTTTACACTAGGATGCCACGTGGTGGAGTTGGCAGAAAGCACCAAAACGGTTGGTCAGAAATATTTCGAGACCGAAACAAGCCTGAGCCAGGGAATCACCCTTGGCTTGCGCCATCTGACCGACGCCAAGGAGGTTATTTTGCTGGTGAGTGGCGAGAAGAAAGCGCCTGTTTTACAGGAAGCGCTACAAGGGCCGGTAACCGAACAAGTCCCGGCCAGCATTGTACAAACGCATTCCAATGTACTGGTTTGGGTCGATGAAGCGGCCGGGAGTTTACTGGGTACGGTTTGAGTTTATGGCGTTCGGGTTGTAGTTTGTGGGTTGTTAGCGGATCAACGATAAACGACAGCACCTTTGTCAACTACGACTACCTCCCCTCGTCGCACTGAAATTCTGGCTGGAATCTCCACGTTTCTGGCAACTATGTACATCATTGTGGTCAACCCGGCAATTCTGAGTCAGGCCGGGTTGCCCTTTAGCGGTGTCCTGACGGCGACCATTTTGCTGTCGTTCTTTTGCAGCCTGATGATGGGGCTGTACGCTCGAAACCCTATAGTCGTCGCACCGGGCATGGGCATGAACGCCTTCTTTACCTTTACAGCGGTGAAAGGCATGGGCATACGGCCCGAAGTAGCGCTGGGGGCTGTATTCTGGGCGGGGGTTCTGTTCCTGCTGCTGTCTGTTTTTAACGTCCGATCGGCCATTGTGCGGGCCATTCCGCAACCCTTGCGTTATGCGGTTTCGGCCGGAATCGGACTTTTCATTACGCTCATCGGCTTCGAGAACGCCAAGTTTATTGTAGCGAATCCGGCAACATTAGTGGGTATCGCTCACTTCAACGACCCCATTGTTCTTACGTTTGTCTTTGGCCTGCTGCTCATGAGCGTCCTGGTGATTCGGGACGTGCCGGGCGGCATCATCATTGGCATCATCCTGACAACGCTGGCGGCCTGGCCCATTGGGCGGTACTGGGGCGATGCCTCGGCCATTAATTTCGGGCAGAAAACACTGGTCAATTTTCAGGGTATCGTGGCCGCTCCCGACTTTTCATTGCTGGGTAAGCTGGACCTGATAGGCTCGCTGTCGTGGTCCTTATGGCCGGTTATTTTTGCCTTTGCCTTCACCGACCTGTTCGACAGTCTCTCCACGTTCGTGGGTGTTGCCGAAGCGGGTGGCTTGCAGGACGAAGACGGCCAACCGCGTAACCTGAACCGCTCGCTGATGACCGATGCCGTAGCCACCACGTTGGCGGGAGTATTTGGTACCAGTCCGGGCACAGCCTATATCGAGTCGGCGGTGGGGATTGCGCAGGGCGGGCGAACGGGCCTCACGGCGGTGGTGGCCGGTTGCTGTTTTTTACCGTTTCTGTTTCTGTCGCCCCTGCTCTCGATCATACCGGCCATTGCCACAGCTCCGGCTCTGGTGCTGGTGGGTGCGTTCATGATGAAGCCCATTACGCGCATTGAGTGGGGTCAACTCGACGATGCGCTCCCCGCTTTTCTGGCGTTGGTTTTGATTCCCTTCAGTTATTCCATCACACAAGGGCTCATCTGGGGGTTTCTGTCCTGGACAGTCATTAAAGTCGCCGTTGGTAAAAGCCGCGACGTATCGCTCGCCCTCTGGATAGTCGATGTATTCTGCGTGCTGGCATTAACAAGCGGGCATTAGCACATTTTCGCCGATATTCCTGTGAAGTCGGGTCTGAGAACCCGATTTTACAATTATCTACAACTTATCCTGACATGAAAAAAGCAACGCTATTCCTTCTCCTTATCGCCCAAGTTGCCTTCGCCCAGCGTTATAAACCGCGCCCGATAACCGGTCTGCTCGGCGCATTTGGGGCCGAAGTCGCCCTGGTCAAAGAAACGCTGACCAAACCCAAAACAGTGGTTGTGGATGGCGTTGTGTTTACCACCGGCAAAATCGGCAATCAGCGAGTTGTAGTGGCTGAAACGGGGATTGGCAAAGTAAATGCCGCCATGACCACGGCCCTGATGCTGGATCATTTTCGGCCACAGCGCATCCTGTTCACGGGCATTGCGGGCGGCACAAACCCCGACCTTCAACCGGGCGACATTGTGATTGCCGGACAAACGGCCCACCACGATTACGGAGCTATTACCGACAAAAACACACCGACCCGGCAAACCCGGAATGCCATTACCAAACAGTTCAACCCGGCCTTTTTTCCCGCCGATACCACCCTGATGCGGTTAGCCGAACGTATTGTCAAGACCGTCTCACTGGAGGGTATTCCACTGGCATCGGGTGGGGTTTCAGACCGGCCGGTAAAGGTGATGACGGGCACCGTTGTAACAGGAGATGTGTTTGTGGCTTCCCCTACTAAAGTGAGCAGTCTCCGCGCCGACTTCGGAGCCGACGCGACCGAAATGGAAGGGGCTGCTATTGCGCAGGTCTGTTACCAGCTTCAGGTGCCGCACCTCATCATCCGTAGCCTGAGCGACCGTGCCGATGCCGAAGCGCACATTGCCTACGATAAATTTTACCCGACAGCCGCCCGAAACTCGGCTAAACTCGTGATTGCGATTGTCAAGGCGTTGTAAGGCGGTATGGACTGGCGCGGGTGAATACCCGCGCCTTTTGATAAAGCAAGCATTCGCCTGCGTCAGTGAATACTGACTTTATAAAATGGCACGAGCCAATGCTTGCGCCAGCATCGCCGTTACCTCAGAAAAAACGCCTTCTTTTGATGTGTGAGTTGTTTTTTATCACCTTTGAGTACATCAACGTTTAAATCATTGCTACTCAACTCAACACATTCTTCATCGCTAAATCCGTTCCAGTCATTCTGGTGGGGCGGTTATGAATGCTCTGACCAGTTAAACTGCTTTGGCCATCGGGTCGACTTGCTTCGGGCCTCGGGCCACCTTCAATTGCTCAATGAAGACTATGCGCTTCTGCATTCATTGAACATCCGTACGGTTCGGGAAGGTATACAGTGGAGTCTTGTTGAAAAACGGCCGTATCAATACGATTGGAGCGTAGTCGCCGACATGCTGGCAGAAGGCCACCGGCAGGGCATTCAGCAAATCTGGGATTTATGCCACTTCGGTTACCCCGACGACCTAACGCCTTTACACCCCCTGTTTGCCCGGCGTTTTACTGCTCTGTGCCGGGCCTTTGTCCACTTTTACCGCGACCTGTACCCGGACGACACCCTGATTGTCACCCCCATCAATGAAGTCAGCTTTATGTCGTGGCTCGGGGGCGACGCGGCCGGAACATCACCCTACTGTACCAATCAGGGCTGGGAAGTAAAAGTTGGCCTGATGCGGGCCTATATTGAGGGCGTTGCCGCCATGCGCGAGATCGACCCGACCATCCGTATCCTGACAACCGAACCGCTGGTCCAGATGGTGCCGCCCCTGAACGCGACCCCGGAGCAGATTATTAATGCCGCCATTGCCGATGAAAACCAGTTTCAATCAGTGGATATGCTGGCGGGTCGACTAACCCCCGAATTGGGTGGATCGATGGACTACGTCGACATTTTAGGATTCAACTATTATTACAACAACCAGTGGATTGAGGGCACACATACCTTTTTAGGCTGGAATGACGATATACCTGACTCGCGCTGGGTACCCCTTCGGCATTTGCTCACGAAAGCGTATCGACGCTACGAACGTCCTATTGCCCTCACAGAAACCAGTCATCCGGGTATTGACCGTCCGTTCTGGATTGAAATGATTGGCCGGGAATGTGCGGCCGTCAGACAGGCAGGAATTCCGCTAGTGGGCGCATGCCTGTACCCGATTGTGGATCGCCCCGATTGGGATCATATAGATCACTGGCATCACTCCGGCCTTTGGGACGCCGATCTGTCGACCGACCCACCAGGCCGAGTGTTGGTTGAGCCGTACGCCAACGCCTTACGGCAGGCGCAGGCGGTTGTTCTGGAAGCCAGCTTACCTGTTGGTTAACCTTTTAGTGTACACTTAGTTAAGAGGGCAGTTAAGAATCATTTCACAATCATTCTACTACAAACCTCTTACTGTATGTACGCATCATTATGTACTAAAGTCAGCATCCTGTTTGCGATGCTCTGGGTTCTGTTTGCCCCTTGCCTTTCGTTCGCCCAGGTTCAGGGGGGCAACGGAAACCCGAATCCTGGTCCTCAGGGCAATCAGGTCATCTTTTATCGTGATATAAAATACACGGGTATGTCGAGGAGCTTCAGTCCGGGTAACTTCACCAGTGGTTCACTGGGGTTTTTGAGCGGCAACATATCGTCCATTTACATACCTCGTGGATGGTCCGTTACGGCCCGGTCCCGTAACGGTCGTTCACAAACATTTACAACCAGTAATCCTATGCTGGCATCCTTAGGCTGGGATAATCAAATCATTTCGGGCGCCATTAAGATGAACCAATCCGGCGGACCCGGAGGTGGCTCCGGCAATCGACCTGTCGTTCGGCTGTTTTATGACCTCGATTTTACCGGAAATATGGTTCAGTTCGGCCCCGGCTCCTTTAAGTTTCTTGGTATGAACGTTGCCGAAAATATTACCTCCTTTACAGTAGCACCCGGCTACGCCGTTCAGGTATTCAGAAAGCCAAATCTGAAGGGACGCTCGCAGATCTTCACTACCTCGATCAATGATCTGCGACGGGTTGGCTGGGACAATCAGGTGGCATCCATACGCGTGTCACGCGTTAATTAGGGGGTTCTTCCACCGGGTATCCATTGATTTATAGTCTGACTAATCCAAGTTCCATCATTCATTAATCACTCCCTTATGAAAAATAGTATAGCCGTTTTTATTTTAGCTGCGTTACCATTTGCCTTGTTCGGTCAGAAGCTCAAGCCGGGATTTGATAAAGCAGAGTACATCGAACTCCTCAAAGTATCGGCTCAGTTTGGCGATTCTACGTATGTCAATTCCTTTCCGACTCCGCAGCAGTTCAAACGGGTTTATCGTTCCCCGGTTGTCGGGCTCGATAACATGTGGGATTTATGGACCAGCCCGCAATCGGTGGCGGTGCTGAGCATCCGCGGAACAACGGCCAACAGTGTAAGCTGGCTGAGCAATTTTTACGCGGCTATGGTGCCCGCCAAAGGATCGATACAGATTAGTGATACCGAGAACTTTCAGTATGAACTTGCGTCCAGCCCTAAGGCTGCGGTTCATGTAGGCTGGCTGGTGAGTACGGCATTTCTGGCAAAGGACATCCTCCCAAAAATTGACTCGTGCTACCGGGCGGGCATCAAAGACGTGATCATCATGGGCCACAGTCAGGGCGGTGGTATTGCTTTTTTACTGACATCCTACCTGCGAAACCTGCAAAAGCAGTCGCGTATTCCCGCCGACATACAGTTCAAAACATATTGCAGCGCAGGCCCTAAGCCGGGCAATCTGTATTATGCGTATGAATACGAAGCCGCTACACAGAATGGTTGGGCCTACAACGTTGTCAATGCCGCCGACTGGGTACCCGAAGTGCCGTTTACCATCCAGACGATCAACGACGTGAATACGACGAATCCGTTTAAAGGAGCACCCGCCATGATAAAAAAACAGAAGCTGCCGCAACGGATCGTCCTTAACTACATCTACAATAGCCTGAGTAAACCTGCGCTGAAAGCACAGCAGAACTACCAGAAATATTTAGGTAAACTGGCCTCCAAAACGGTTCAGAAAAATCTGAAAGGCTATGTAGCCCCGACCTACTTCAACAGCAATGACTACGTCAGAACCGGGGCAACCATCGTTCTCCTGGGCGATAGCGAATATTTTAAGAAGTATCCGGAAAGTGAGGAAAAGATCTTTACCCATCACTTCCATCCGCCTTATTTATATTTGACCGAAAAGTTATCGTTATCCTCCAGTCAAATGCAGTCGTCCAACGTCAATCAGTCACTGGATGGTGTCTGGGAACTGAACTACATATCCGGGCCGAGAATAGCGTTTGAGGGATTGTATCCCGACAAAAAGCCGTCTATTACTTTCGACACGATTAAACAACGGCTCAATGGATCGACCAGTTGCAATTCATTCAATGGCAAACTCATGGTCGATGGGCCTAAAATCAGTTTCACCGATGCCATGGCCATGACGCGCATGATGTGCCCCGGCGAAGGCGAGCAGACATTTTTAAACAGCCTGAAAACGGTGAATCGCTATTCCGTCAATGACAACACACTCACACTGATCAAGGGTGATATTGCCGTGATGCGGTTTGTCAGGAAGTAACATCGTTGAGCCAGCTATTTCAAACTACTGACCAGACTTTGAGTCATATCGGCAAAAAATTCGGCGGTATGCGGACCAAAGCGATTGGTCTGACCAATGGCGTAGGGACTGTCTTCGGCGTAATAATATTTGTCAGGGACGATCTGCCCAAGGTTTCCGCCATTGTAGCTGGTTATGATCAGGTTTCGGCTATCGGCTACGGGTAAGTTACGCAGCTCACCAGCCAGTTCAGCCGATATGCCACCGGGGCAACCCACAAAAACGGTTTGCCCAATACGTAACGCTTTCAGTTCAGCGGGATAGTCGCCGTAAAGCGCTTTGGCCAGCCAGGGCTTCAGCCGAAAGCCCTGGCTGACACGAATTTGAGGGTCATTCTGGACAAGCGGGGCCGTTTGCGCAATCAACGTACTATCTGTACGAAGTGGCTGGCGGTCTAGCAGGGTCGTTAGCCGGACAACCAGACTATCTGCCTCCGGGCTGTTGCCCCTTACCTGGCCTGAAAGATTGGCATCCTGAATGGAGCCGACCACAGGCATACCAAACCAGTGAGTTTGCTTGTCGAGCTGCTGGGTCAGCATGCGAAGAAAAGAGGTCTCGTCGGCTGGTTTGGTGTTGTTCCCCGTGGGAATTGGGCTTACAGAACCGGAGTAGATCAGTGCCGATTCGCCCGTCAGTTTGCGAAGTTGCAGCAGATGAAGAGGTGCTGCCCCGGCCCGACCGCTCGTAGCAGACAATTGCTGCAGAGTTTTCGGATCAACCTGCGTATACCCAATCTTTACCGTTGCACTGTTTTTTTGAGCCAGCGTAACCGTTTTCAGAATGGCCTCTGTCAACTGCCGGGTACGCTGCTCATCGTAGGGCCCAAATTCCCGTTGACCCATGTAGTCGCTTGCCCAGCCGCTTAAATCCGGTTGCGAACAGGTGGCTCCCAGGTACACGTTTTTCCACGGGAAGCCAAGTCTGGGTAGCTTTTGCTCCAGCGCCTGAGCGACCGTAGGCGGCATCATCTGTAAATCGACGGTGATCATGACCGCCCGTGTCGTGCCATTATCGAGCACCAGCGCGCGCGTTTGAACGGAATCCCACTTCGGGCGTGGTGAAGGCGCGTTTGTGGCAGACGCTTCGGGCCTGATCGTTACGCTTGCCCACCCTGCCCGAATGGGTTGTTTAGGGCGAGGGTCGCTCACAACCCAGGCAAACCGCTGCCGTGTAAACCGGTAGTATAGTGAGTTTTTATAGCTACCCTTATTGACAACGGTAAAACTTAACCCCAGGATATTGATTACCACCAGGGCAACGACAAAGATTGTGATTCTATAACGACGCATGTTGCTTTCAATTTCCAGCCGAACACCCCAGCCCGATCAATAAGCAAAATTGCCCGTTTTATTTGGTATATGTGCGGTTCGAATCTGCATAATGCAACTACCTATAAATACAATTGCGCCATTTTCTGCCAATCGCTGACCTGGTGCGCCCGCCCATCCCAAATGTACAGTTCATGGGGAATCTGTTTATCATAAAGGGCTGAGCTTAGGGTTACGTTGCTACCCAGAAAGGGATCTTCGGCCCCGATGGTCATCACGATCTGAAGCCGACGGAGGGATTCGAGCAGGACGCTATCATCCAGATTGGGCAAAAAATGATTAGGGCTATGGAAGTAGATCTCCTCGTCATAGTAATCGTCAAACAACCCGCGAAACTCGCCCACCGGCTCAGACAAATTATACCGTCCGCTAAAGGCAACCACTTTAGCGAACCAGTGGGGATGCCGGAAAGCGATATTGAGCGCGTGGTAGGCACCAAGGCTACACCCATGTGCAATCAGGAACGGCTGCGGGTTTTTCAGGCGGGAAAGCGGCAGCACCTCGTTAATGATGTACTGTTCGTACTGGTTATGCCGACGAATGCGGTCGTGGGGATGCGCCGACCGGTTATAGACACTTTCATTGTCAACGCTGTCTACGCAGTAGAGTTGCAGCCAGCCGTTCTCAATTTTTTCGGCCAGCGTATCCGCCATTCCAAAGGATTCGTACTCGTAAAAACGGCCTCGTCGGGTTGGAAATACCAGTACCCGTGCACCCGCGTGCCCTAAAATCAACAATTCCATATCACGGTTTAGATTCGGACTAAACCACTTATGATATTCCCGGTGCATAACACTAACGTTAAGTACCTGTGAATTTGCAACGGTTAACCCGAACCTCATCCATTGGCCGGGTAAACAAATCGTTAAAAAATCCGACTCTGTTGCTGCAATGCCTGTTGCCAGGTTCGATAACCGGCCTGCGTTAGGTGCAGTCCATCCGATTCAAAAAATTCTGAACGGGGTTTGCCATCCGGTCCCAGCAAAGGCGTTGTCATGTCAACATACTGCCATTCAGGTACTTTTTCTAACTCCCGTCGAATCAATTTGTTCGTCGTTCGAATCTGATCGGCAATATTCCAGCGGGCCGGACTAAGCTTAACCGACAGAAAAGCCAACGGCACTCCCGGAAGCAAACGGGTCATTTTTTCCGCAAAAGCCGCAAAAAAGAGATCTACCTCTTCCGGATGCCGACCATCGCCAAGGTCATTGTCTCCGGCGTAGAAAACCACCGATTTAGGCGTTGCCGGCACTACCAGTCGTTCAAAAAACCAGGCACAGGCCGCTAGTGTAGAACCACCGAAACCTAGATTCAGCGTGTCTAGCTGAGGGAAATCCTGCGCCAGCGTTGTCCAGAGCCGAATGGATGAACTGCCATAAAAAACGACTTTGTTTGCGGGCGTGGGGAGGGCTATTCGTTTATTTTCGAGTTGTCGAACCTCGTCTTCGTACCAAATCATACTGCGTTATTTAACCGGCTGACTAAAACTTGTTGATGGGTTGGTTGCCGGTGCCCCGCCAGCCGAAGCGGCACTTGCCATCCACTTACGGATAATACCCGCCAATGGTCTGAACTCAATTAAAAATCCGTCGTGGCCGTATAACGAATCGATTTCTTCGTAGGTGGCATCTGGAATATGCCGGGCCAGAAACTGCTGCTCGGAGGGTGGAAAAAGCAGATCAGACCGAATTCCCACCACCAGCGTATGGCATTTCACCTGCGCCAGCGCGTTGAGAATACTGCCCCGGTTCCGCCCAACATTGTGCGAATCCATTACTTTGGAGAGCGTCCAGTAGGTAAAGGCATTAAAGCGCTCCACCAGTTTTTCGCCCTGGTAGCGCTGATAACTGGCCGATTTGTAGCCATCGAGCTGCTCATTATTGTCGAGTGCCTGCGTAAAGCCATAGGTATCGTAATTTCGGTACGAAATCATGGCCATAGCCCTGGCCGCTTTCATCCCGGCGGCTCCGGCATCGTCGCGCTGTTCGGACCAGGTTGGGTCGGCTTCGATAGCCATTCGTTGGGCTTCATTGAACGCAATACACCAGGGCGACGCAATGGCACTGGCGGCAATAATCACCAGATTTTCGATCAGGCCGGGTTGTAGAATGGCCCATTCCAGCGCCTGCTCTCCCCCCACCGAGCCGCCAATACAGGTGTGAATTTTATCAATACCCAGTTCCTGCCGCAGCAAATCCAGAGCCGCCACCATATCCCGGATGGTAATCATCGGGAACGTACGATAAAAAGGTTGACCCGTTTGAGGGTTTATCGACAAGGGTCCGGTAGATCCGTAGCACGAACCGATCACATTAGCACAGATAACAAAATTAGTGGCTGGATCGTAGTACTTGCCCGAACCAACCATACCGCCCCACCAATCGCCGGCATCCGCATTCCCGGTTAGGGCGTGACAGATCCAGACAACATTCGACTGATCGCTGTTGAGTGTGCCGCGTGTGGTATACGCCAGCCGAAACCCCGGCAGGCTCTCCCCTGATTCGAGCGGGAACGAATATTTGTAATCGAAATAAGAAAGGTCCAATCGAAAAAAATTTGTGGTTTACGATGTACCATTTACCGGCAACGGCTCAACGGCACATCGTAAACCAAACCAAACACTAGGCTAAAACCGATTCGGCAATCCGGGCGAAAGCCTGCTCGAAGTCAGCTTTAATATCATCAATGTGTTCGATGCCCGCCGAAACCCGGAGCACACCCACTTCAACACCTGCGCTGGCCTGCTCCAGTTCGCTCAGCTGCTGGTGCGTAGTAGCCGCCGGGTGGATAATCAGCGTTTTGGAGTCGCCAACGTTGGCGAGGTGGCTCACCAGTTTCAGGCTGTTGACAAACTCATTGGCAGCATCATTCCCGCCCTTTACTTTGAAGGAAAAAACGCCCCCGAATCCGCGCTTGAGGTACTTTTTGGCCAACTCATGGTAAGGGCTGCTTTCCAGACCCGGATAGTTCACCGCTTCTACCTGCTCATGCTGCTCCAGCCACTGGGCCAGTGCCAGGGCATTCTGCACGGTACGATCAACGCGCAGCGAGAGCGTTTCCAGTCCCTGCAACAGCAGGAATGAGTTGAAAGGGCTAATGGCCGGACCGTAATCGCGCAGGCCTTCTACGCGGGCACGAATAATGAACTGAATGTTGCCAAATGGCCCACCCACCCCGAACACATCGCTGAACACCATGCCGTGGTAGCCTTCCGAGGGTTCGCTGAACTGCGGAAACTTGCCATTTCCCCAGTTGTAGGTACCCCCATCGACAATGACTCCGCCGATACTCGTGCCATGTCCGCCAATCCATTTCGTAGCCGACTCCACAACCACGGCTGCACCGTGTTCGAGTGGGCGGAACAGGTATCCACCGGCACCAAAGGTATTATCGACGATCAGGGGCAAATCGTGTTCCTGAGCGAGGGCTGCAAAGGCGTCAAAATCTGGGATGTTGAAGCCTGGATTACCAATCGTTTCAAGGTAAATTGCTTTGGTATTTTCGTCGA
This sequence comes from Spirosoma pulveris, assembly GCF_054781875.1. Taxonomy (NCBI): domain Bacteria; kingdom Pseudomonadati; phylum Bacteroidota; class Cytophagia; order Cytophagales; family Cytophagaceae; genus Spirosoma; species Spirosoma pulveris. Next base: position 714,153 of record NZ_BAAGTO010000003.1, on the reverse strand, counting down.
TCAGCTTAGCGAACGACTCAGGTTTATCGCCATCGGCAAAGCGGGCTTCGATGCCGAGCCGTTTGAAGGAAACCTTAAACTGGTTGTAGGTTCCACCGTAGAGGAATGACGTGGTCACAAAGTTATCGCCCGCGCTCAGGATGTTGCTTAGCGCAATGAACTGGGCTGCCTGCCCTGACGATACCGCCAGTGCTGCCACGCCCCCTTCAAGAGCCGCCACGCGCTTCTCGAACACATCGGACGTTGGGTTCATGATCCGGGTATAGATGTTCCCAAACGCTTTCAGCGCAAACAGATCGGCCCCATGAGCCGAGTCATTGAATACAAAGGATGTGGTTTGATAAATGGGGACCGCCCGCGCATTGGTGGTGGGGTCGACCTCCTGGCCAGCGTGTAGCTGGAGTGTATCGAAATGAAGTTGTGACATGTTTATGAATGGTTAACGGTTTTATTGCACTGGATTTCGTAGTCGACGCTGGTAGTGCTGGCGTTGTTTCCAACAACAGTAACCCTTAACTAGCTGGCGAATAAGTGCATACGACAAACCATCCCGGTTTTCGTAGCGGAGAGTGGGGAAATCTGTTATGCCCGAAAAGGCCACTTGGCCGGAGGCATACACTGCTGAAGGTAGAGCATGATTAGTACCGATTTATAGTTCCTAAATGTATTTAGGCAGGAGTTAGCACCTTGCCATGTGGTAGGTTGCCAGCGGTTCACAGAGCCTGATCTCTCCCCGCTTCTTTATAAATCAATGCGCGCCGAGAATGGTAAATGACGCGTTGCAATGACTTGATGCCGCAAGTATACTAGCCAAACCGTGCGAATCCAAACAGCTCGGCTTTTTTCTGCTCAACCTGTTTTTTTTAGCACGGTAACTAATTTCTCCGTCTATTAAGTCAAATCATTGTTTTACTTTTGCAGGCAAGACACCTGCCGCATGAATCAAACGTATCGTTACAACCGTGAAAATGCCACCCGAGTGGCCGGAGTCACGTCTTTAAAAGATGCTATCGGGCAGTTATTGAAAGCCTACCAGTTGCAGACCCGTTTCAACGAAACCTATCTTGAAGCATTCTGGGGTCGTATGATGGGTCCAACGATTGCATCCCGTACGAACCGTCTCTACGTTCGCGACCGCAAACTTTACATTGAAATTGCGTCGGCCCCCCTGCGTAATGAGCTCGTCAACGCCAAGCAGAAACTTATTCAGTTAGTCAATAAAGACATGGGTACAGACGTCATTGACGACGTCGTCTTTATTTAGGAAAAGGCGCATTCAGCCTCGTTACGGTACAATTTTGTCAGAAGGTGATCAGTAAGCTCCGGCGCTCCTGTTGCAGGGTAATCGGTTCGTTGATAAACTGTGCCTTCAAGCCTACCCGCTCACATACGGCCAGCCACTCGGCCTCGGGTATTATCAGAAATCCGTTTTCTTTCCGCACACTATGGTAGTTCGAGAAGCGAAGGCGAACAAGTAGTTTCAGCGTAGCGATCAATTGTCCTTGTAAAAGCGACCGTTTCATAATACCCCAAACGTCGCTTAAAAAGCTCTCCCCCACCATCAGATCGCATACCAGGGCACGGGCTCCCGGAGCCGCTACGCGCTTGATCAGTTGCAGAAGCGCTTCTACTTCGCCGATATTCCGGTAATACTGCACAACGCTCATCACAATGATAACATCGAATTGCCGATGGACGACCGGGCTGAAATTCAGATAATCGTTGGGATCAAGATCATGAAAGAACACATTAGGCGAGTCAACGTGCCGGGTGCGGGCTATTTCGTTGTATCGTTTGGATATATCCAGACCATGTATTTCAGTCACGCGGTGGTGCCAGGCATCTTCCAGGTTACCCGGCCCGGAGCCGATGTCCAACACCCGATGTGTTTTCGATAAAGGAATATGCGTTTCGACGCGCTCCAGAAAATAATTGAAATTCGTTGACATCGACTCATCGAATTCATTTTCCTGTTGCCAGAAATCAAGCCATGTTAAGGCCATTCAAGAAGTAGTTAAGGTAGGCTGAATAATACTCGTCAGGAATTGATTGTGCGTTGAGATCAGGCTTGAGAAGCGGTCTGGATGGGTACTGTTGCCGGTGTGGACGGCATTGGTTTCAGGGTGTGCATGAGGTAAAGGAGCCGAAACCAGATGAGGACACAGGGCAGGGCTTTCAATGCGTAGGGCGTTACCAGTTGCTGACGCAGGAAGCGAGGAAAAATATCACTCGGCGATAGAACGGTCAGTACCAGACAGCTTAGCAAAAGCGCCCGATCCAGCCACGTTTGCGGGCAGTAGAACCACCAGATCATAACGCCCGTTACGGCGATTATATACGTAGGTGATTCGGCAACGGGGTTGAAAATAACCTGAAAAATCAGAATAGAAGCCAGCAAAAGCATTTTGAACCATCGCTCGCCAAACTGCTGAGCGCGCCGGTAAACCGTGCAAAACAGCGCCACGCCCACACCAATGATTGTACTTGTGCTGACATCGGGCGAGATGGTCAGATGGACCAATTTATGAATGGATGTATTGGCCCATTTGTCGTAGTCGGATTTTAGCATAAGCTGGGTAACCCAATTCTCATACTGCCAAACCAGCTGATCGGGCGAGGTGAACAGGAGCGGAAGCAGACCGAGCACAATTCCCCATAAGACCATGTAGGCCAGAAACCGAAGCTTTTGCGGATACAGCAGGAACAAAGCAGCCGCTACCAGACTGTAAATTTTGATGTTGAAGCCGACAATAATAAAGAAGGCAGCCCAAAACAGCTGTCGTTTTTCGAAACTGATGAAGGCAAACAGCGACAGCGCGGCAATGAGCGGGTTGGTTTGGCTGTTGACCAGGGAAGTGATCAGCTCCTGCATACTGAACCAATAGGCAACTACTTGCTGCGAATGGGTAAGGGGCATTCGGTAAATGGCATACACCCAGACGGCGGTGAACAGAAGGTGCCATAAGAACAGCCCTACCGAAAAAGGCATCGCAAAAATGGGCGCAAACAAGGCCGCAAAGGTGGGTGCATAATGGTAGTGATCGCTGTATTCGGCCGGATAGAGCAGGTATAAATTCTTTCCGTCGATCAGATGAGCAAGCGAATAATAGAAAATCCGATAGTTATTCGAGTCCATGTTGATAAGCGTTCGTATGCTTACAAACAGGGCGAGTAGCCCATAGATGCCAAAAATAAATCGGTCTTCACGAAAGAGTGGCCTTCTAAAAAATGACATCATAGGGTAACCAACACGCTGGAAAATAACTTACTGAAGACGCTGTACAAAATCGCCCATTGTTCTAAAATCGCCGTGTTGTTTCAAATAATGAAGCAGATTTTCGACCCGGTCGAGGAGTTCATCCCGTGAGTGCCGGCGCACATAGCCGGGAATTTTTTCATAACCCGCCAAGTCTGTGAACTCCCACGGATGAACATACAGGTTTAGAAACCCATCTGTCCGCAGGGTTTGGCGGCACAACTGTTTGTAATAGGCGAAGGGAAAATTTTTCAGGCTCAGCCAAAACAGGGGCAACCGAAGCGTCGGGGTAACCGATGCCGGAATTTGCCAGACGCCCGCTTCCTGAAACGGATGACGCGGCTCCCCCCAGTGATTATACCGGCCGGGCAGCCAGGTTGGATGTAACGATGAGTTGTACTGATAACCTGCCTGCTGCACATCGACCGGATCAACAAAGCCCATTCGAGCCCGTCGGAATCCGGTTACCGGCCGGTTAAGCAGCTCTTCGAGCGCCAGCCGGGACGTTAGCAGATCGGCGGGCTCGAAGGTGGTGTGAAAATAGCCGTGCGAAGCGATTTCATGCTTATTGGCAAGCTGCCTGATCAGGTCAGGCTCGTGAAGCGCATAGTTGGCCGTTGTAAACAGCGTGGCAGGTGTACCGAGCGCGTCGAATCGTTCGGCCAGCAAGCGCAACCCTTTTGTTGACACGGCTATCTGCTCGTCAAGCGGAATGTTATGACCAAACTCAACAGCCGTGTCGAATTCTTCTACGTCAACGGTGAATAAAATATTTCCTGAAGTTGATCCTTGTCTTTTGCCGGGGCTTGCCATGTCGTTACACTTTCCTCAATCTCGCTCGTATCGCCAATAATATAGGCGGGGCGGCCTTTCACCTCCACGAACGTTTTGCCCAAATATACGCCGATGATCCCAATCATAATGAACTGTACGCCCCCGATCAGCACCATCAGCAACACCAGCGTTGTCCAGCCGGAAACCGTAGCATCTGTAAAAAAATGTTCATACAATGTCTCTGCGCCGAATAGCCCGGCCATCAGGAACATCGTGAACCCAAGCAGAACAGATAAATAAAGCGGACGTGTGGAGAAGGACGTGATGCCCATAGCCGCCAGCTGAAGCATTTTCCGGAATGAATATTTCGACCGACCGGCATAGCGGGCGGCTGGTTCGTAGAGAATGCGGCATTGCCGGAAACCCACCCACGAAATAGCCCCGCGTAAAAACAGGTCGTTTTCTTTAAACTGCTTAAGTGTGTCGACCACTTTCCGGTCGAGGAGCCGGAAATCGGCTGCGCCGTCCTCAATTTTCAAGTTGGAGACATTGCGCAGCAACTGGTAAAAATATTTCGAGGTTGTCCGTTTGAACCACGATAGCTTAGGATCAGCCTGTCGAACGGTGTAGACAACTTCATAGCCCTCGCGCCACTTCTCGATCAGTGTTGGGATCAATTCGGGCGGATGCTGCAGGTCTGCATCAAGGCAAATAACAGCTTCGCCATGCGCGTTGTCGTAGCCCGCCCGCAGCGCCATTTGATGGCCAAAATTACGCGAGAAGGAGATGAACCGCACCACAGGATAAGCCTGACTTAATTGCCGAAGGACATGTCGGGTCTGGTCCGAACTGCCGTCGTCGACAATCAGAATTTCGTAGGATTCATACTGGTTCATAACGCCCATCAGCCGATGCACCAGTACGGATAAGTTCTCTTCTTCGTTGAAAGCGGGTACGACAAGACTAATCATACCGGAATAAAATCTCATGTTATTCACTATCGCTAAGGTCTGTTACGGGCAGATTCCCTTAAATTTCCGACCAAATTAAGTATTTATACTTAATTCCTAAAGAGCAGACACATAATTTTAATGCTAAATAAATATCTACTCCAGCCAAAAATCTTAAAGGCCTATATACTAGCACATTTCCAATATAAGATTATATTAATATTTTCATTTGTCAGGTTGTACCAGCGAAAGGCGGGCTGCTTCTAAATCTAACTCCTGCTCTATTTTGCGCAGAATATCGTCGTCCAACTGACTGTCTTTCCGTTGCTCGCCCAGTACAGTTCGTTCGATTGTCAGGAGTTCCAGCTGAAGCCGGATGGCCTGCTGGTACAGGTCGGCCGGGCGCTCAGAGACATTGGTTGCCCGAAGCATCCCGTTCAATTCGTTGATGCGCAATTCGTAGGTGTTCTTTACATAGCTCAGCACATCGTCATGCACAGATCCTGCCGAGTGGTTGGCTTCCAAGTGGGTAATTGCCTGTAAAGCCATCTTCTGTCTTAGCTTGCGTTCTTCTTTTTTCTCGTCAATCTTTTCCCTCACGCCCAGTTCATCAATCAACACAGGGAGGGTAAGCCCCTGAAATACCAATGTGCAAAAGATAACCCCGAACGTAATGAACAGGATTAAATCGCGCCCGGGAAAGGGCTCGCCATCAGGCAGTGTCAGGGGTAACGCCAGCGCACCGGCCAGCGATACAACGCCCCGCATACCCGCCCAGCTTACTACTGCTACCTGCTGCCAGCGAGGCTTGACTTCACGCTTCCGAATGCGGGCACTGAACCAGCGTGGCAGATAAGCCCCCGGAAAAACCCAGATGATCCGACACACAATGGCCACAGCGCTGATGAGCAGCGCGTAGTTAAGTGCCTGCGTTAAGGTGTACCCGTTTAATTCGGACACAATGGTCGGTAACTGCAAACCAATCAGAATAAAAACCAGGCCGTTTAGCAGAAAGACCATAACCGCCCACACCGAGTTTGTCTGTAACCGGCTTTCATACGTAAATACCTGCCCGCTACGGGCCGAAATAAACAGCCCCACCGTTACGACAACGAGCACGCCGGAAAGATGAAATTGCTCGGCAATCAGGTAAGAGCCATACGGGATGAGCAGCGTTACGGCCGTGTTGGTCACGGTATCCCGGCTAATGGCCTTATGGACCCGAAGCATTACCCAGCCAATAACCAGGCCAAGAGCACCACTGGCCAGCGCAATGCCGATGAACTGAAGGCCCGCCTTCCACAAAACGAACTGGCTGGTCAGGATCGCCACCAGTCCGTACCGGTAGATAATCAGGCTGCTGGCATCGTTCACCAGACTCTCCCCTTCCAGCACGGTCGTGATCCGTTTCGGAATATTCAGCCCTTTAGTTACCGACGATGCTGCCACGGCATCGGGGGGCGCGATAATGGCTCCCAGCAGATAGCCCTGCGCCAGTGAAAAGCCCGGAATAAACATGACGGAAACCAGCGCCACTACCGTCGATGTAAACAACACCAGCCCAACGGCCAGAAACGATACCGAACGACTGTATAACTTCAATTCAACATTATCGATTTGCCAGGCAGCAGCATACAGCAATGGAGGCAGGAAAATAAGGAAAACGACATCGGGAGATAAAATGACGGGGGGCAGGCCGGGTATCCAGCCAATCATCAAACCCGTAAGCACTAACAGAATGGGATAGGAGATTCGTAAACGCCGGGCAACAACAGCCAGTAAGGTTGTAATGCCCAGTAAACCGGTAATCGTTTCAATTGGGTGCATATCGTGAGTGGAGTAAGGAATTATTCAGGTTGAGCGATGAAGAGCAGGGCAAATTTGCAATAACTTTGTTTACCAGCCCCTTTCATCACAAACGCCGGCTAATAAACGAGAATGAATACGGCAAACCAACGCCTTTTCAACCAAACAGGAAAAGAGAGCAATTTAGTTGAACAGGAAGTACGACGAGACGACCTTGGTTTCGGTACCAAGTTAACAGATTCCCGTTCCCGACTTGTTAATCAGGATGGTACGTTCAATATCGTTCGTATCAACGGCACCCTTTGGGACCGGCTGAACATATATAATCGTCTCATTACCATGGGCTGGCTACAGTTCATGGGCTGGCTCGGAGTCTTCTACATTACGGCCAATACCTTCTTTGCTGGAATCTACATGCTGGCTGGCCCTGATATGTTAAAAGCAGCCAACGAGAAAGTCTTATATGGCCCTTTCTGGAAATGCTTCTTTTTCAGTTCACAAACGCTCACTACAGTGGGTTATGGCCATATTGCGCCAGACAGTTTCCTGACCAGTTCTATCGCAGCCTTCGAATCGATGATTGGCCTGCTGGCGTTTGCGCTGGCAACGGGTCTGCTTTACGGGCGCTTCTCGCGCTCGGTAGCCCACATCCGCTTTTCTAAACAAGCCGTTTTAGCACCTTATCTGGATGTTAACGGCTGGATGTTCCGAATCATAAATACCAGAAGCAACCAGCTTGTTAACCTGGAGGTGAGCGTGTCCCTATCGCGGCTGGAACCCAATATAGACGGATCCCTGTATCGAAAATACTACGGTCTGAGTCTGGAACGGAGCAAAGTAGCGTTCTTTCCCACCAACTGGACAATTGTTCATCCCATTACCGAGAAAAGTCCGTTATACGGCTGCACACCGGAAGAGTTGGAGCGTACAGACGCCGAATTTCTGATTTCTTTGCAAGCCCTCGACGATACCTTTGTCCAGAGTGTACATACCCGCTTCTCGTACCGCTTCAACGAAGTACTCTGGGGCTATAAGTTCCGGCCCATGTTCGATGGAACAGAAGGGATGCCGGTGAAACTGGATTTAAATAAACTGGACGATGTTCAGGAAGCTCCGCTGAACTAACCCCGGTTTCACTACCCTCCGAATGCCTCAATCAATACCATTAACGATAAATCAACTACCGTAACGTGATTTTACCTCCTTTTCTTTCCCCCGGCGATACCGTCGGTGTTGTTGCACCAGCCAGTTGGTTTCCGTATGAGGAGTTAGCCGAAGGGCTTCGCATTCTGCGTGAAGACTGGCAACTCAATGTTATTGAAGGCGCTAGTTTACAGGCCATCGACGGCCCTTTTGCCGGTTCGGACGACCTGCGCCGGAACGACCTGCAACAGCTTTTCGATAATCCCTCTGTACGGGCCATCTTTGCGGCACGAGGTGGCTACGGATGCTATCGTATTGCCGATGGCCTTGATCTATCGGGGTTAACGGCCAGTCCAAAATGGCTGGTTGGCTTTAGTGATGTTACGGTACTGCTCAGTTTACTGGCCAACCAGGATCTGGTTAGCCTGCATGGCCTGATGCCCCGGCAATTTGGCGACCCGAACCGGGCCGAATCGCTGGAATCGGTGCGGCAGTGGCTATTCGGCAAGTACCCAGCCTATTATGAAACACCAGCGCACCCGCTCAACCGACAGGGACTGGCTACGGGAACGCTGGTGGGCGGCAATCTAACTATGCTCACCAATTCGTTCGGCACCCCCACCGACCTGAACTACGCCGGCAAAATTCTCTTCATTGAAGATATTGATGAAACGCTTTTCTCGCTCGACCGTATGATGAGGCAGTTTCAGCGGTCCGGGCGGCTGGCCGAGCTGGCAGGCCTGGTGGTAGGCCAGTTTACAGACATGCGTGGCAATCTGTCCCTGCCGTTTGGCAAAGGGGCTTATGAAATTATTGCCGATACGGTAGCGACTCACCACTACCCTGTTCTGTTCGACTTCCCGGCCGGACATGTCGATTATAACCTGGCCCTTCCCATTGGCAAACTGGTTGAGTTGGTCGTTCAACCCGAATCAGCCGTCCTGAATTTTAGCCTGTAAGCTATTATGCCTATCCCCTTTTCTGAGGCTGTTGTCTGGATTACCGGTGCCTCTTCAGGCATTGGTGAAGCTATTGCGCTGGAAGTAGCCCGGCATGAAGGCGTTAAATTAATCCTGTCGGCCCGGCGACAAGAGGAACTGGAACGGGTAGCCCAACAAACCGGACTACCGGCATCCGATCTGCTCATTTTACCCTTGGACATGAGCCATCCAGACGATATGGCTCCGGCTGCAGACGCTGTCCAGCAACGGTTCGGCCGGATCGATTACGTTTTTCAGAACGCCGGCATTACACAGCGGAGTTCGGTGGCTGATACCGACTTCCTGTCGTATAAGCGCATTATGGAAGTCAACTTCTTCGGGATGATTGCCCTTACCAAGGCGGTTTTACCGCTCATGCTAACACAGGGCAGCGGTCATTTTGTGGTAACCAGCAGCGTTGCGGGTAAACTGGCCACTAAACAACGATCCGGTTATTGTGCCAGCAAACATGCCCTGCATGGGTTTTTCGATTCGCTCCGCGCCGAAACAGCTGAAGCGGGTCTGCGGGTCACTCTGGTCTGCCCCGGCTATATACGTACACCTATTTCGGTACATGCTCTCGGAGCTAATGGCCAGCCGCACGGCAAAATGGATGAGAATCAGGAAAAAGGCATGCCCGCCCCTGAATTTGCCCGGCGACTGCTGCGAGCGGTGTTACGCGGGCGAGAGGAATTATATATTGGCGGTAAAGAAATTTATGGTATTTACCTCAAGCGGTTCTTCCCCGGATTGCTGTCCAGGATAGTAAGGAAATAGTGGAGTGGATGAAGTAAGCTCGCCACTCCACCCACTCCATTACTTCACTATTTTCCACTCGCGGTGAGTTCTTTAACGGCCACGCCTTTGCTGGCGTGTTCCATGTAATCGACCGTTAGGTGGCAGAGTGATTTCATTCCCAGCACAAAACAAGCTTCGTCAATCTGAAAGTCAGGCGTGTGGTGCGGAGCAGCCTCCTCAATTTTCTTGCCTTTGGTCATGCCCCCGAGGAAGTAGAAAAATCCCGGTACTTTTTGCTGAAAGAACGAGAAGTCTTCGGCACCTGTTTGGGCGGGTGTTAGTCGAACATTGTTTTTACCGGCCAGGGCTTCCAGGGTTGGGGCCATCTGGTCGGTCAGTTTGGGATCATTGTACGTAACCGGATACATGACGTTGATTTTTACGTCGGCTTTAGCCCCGGCGCTCTCGGCAATATTGGTTGCAATATCATTGACACGCCGATGCACCAGTTGCTGCGCTTCGGGGCTGAACGTCCGGATCGTACCGATCATGTTGGCCTCTTCGGGGATAATATTTTGCCGTATACCGCTATGAAGCGCCCCAACCGTCACCACGGCGGCATTGTCGGTAAGGGTAACGTTACGGCTCACAATCGTTTGCAGACCCATCACAACCTGAGCGGCCGTTACGATGGGGTCTACCCCCGACCAGGGAGCGGCTCCGTGGGTTTGCTTTCCCTTAATTTTGATCGCATACTCATCAACAGCGGCCATGGTTGCACCGGGGCGGTACTTGATGGTACCCACTTCGGTCTGTGAATTGATGTGCAGACCAAAAATGGCATCGACTTTAGGGTTTTCGAGAACGCCTTCCTTAATCATCAGGTAAGCGCCCCCTTCCTCTCCGACCGGGGCACCTTCTTCGGCGGGTTGGAAAATAAACTTAACTGTACCGCGTAAATCGTTTTTAACCGATGCCAGCACTTCGGCGGCTCCCATGAGCATCGCCACATGGCTATCGTGTCCGCAGGCGTGCATAATACCCGTTTGCTGGCCATTGTACTCCGTGCGCGCTTCTGATTTAAACGGCAAATCGACGCGTTCCGTAACAGGGAGCCCATCCATATCGGCGCGCAGGGCAACGACGGGGCCTGGTTTTCCGCCTTTCAGTAAACCGACAACTCCGGTTTTACCGACGCCCGTTTTAACCTCCATGCCTAATGATTGCAGATGGGCGGCAATTTTGGCCGCTGTTTGAAACTCACGATTGCCTAGCTCAGGGTGCTGGTGAAAATCCCGGCGCCAGGCCACTACCTTTTTTTCAAGACTTTCGGCCGTTTTATCCATCCGGGTAGTAAGCGCCCCCGTTTGCCCAAATGCCGTTTGGGCAGCCAGACCTGCCAGGAGTAAAAGGCGACCACCAAGTTGATGATGACTCATAGAAGTTAGTTTATTATAGGGTTTTACTAGTAAGAAAATAGGTATTTCAGAAGCAAGCCAATAGTATATACTGGCTTAGGCTGGCTTGACCTTATTTTATTGCCTCTAACTTTTCTAACAAAAGTAGCTTATCGCCCTTTAAAAGCTTCATCGTCTTACCAACATTCATCAAAATAGCAGCGGACTTACACAGGAAACCTTGTGATAGCAAGCTGGCAGAAAGACCGTCACTGAATAATAGAGCGACGCTTTTACCAATTCCAACAAACTAAATAGCCTTCTGAGTAGTAATTAGGTGCGTCAAACAGTATAATATTGTAACCTTTAAAAATATAAAGTAAATAATTTTGAAATAAAAGTGAATTATATTCTATTTATATTTTTCATATTTTCATAATATACATCAACTAACTCAACTTACTACTAAGTTTGTATATGTTTTTTTACAGTGAAGAACAAGAGCAGACTATTAAGTCACTTTTCTCCTTCCTTGACAAGCTCTTATCTAGTCTTAAACTAAGTCAAGGTGCCGGAAGAGCCCGGATAATGATCATTTGTTATTAGCCAGGTTCGATTTGCTACTATTGACATGAAAAAAATATTACAGCTATGGTTTGATAGCTCTTTACAGGGAGTCGCTTTTCTGAAACCAAAACGCAGAGGTAAGACGATCAGCTTCTACTACCAACTGGTTAATACCCGATTTGCGGAGTTACTGGGAAGAACGCCCATTGAGTTTACCCGGCAACTTATCGGTAATCATCTTCCTTTTATTACCGAAACGGAGTTTGCCCAAAAGGTGCTCACAGTTTTCCAGACGGGTGTTTCGCAGGAATGTCAATACGATCAGCCAAACGGAAACCGACGTTTTTCCCTGACACTAAACCGACTGGGGAACCAGATCGTAGTGAATCTTCAGGAACTGAGCAGTCCGGAGCAGGCAGCGCCCCTAAGCTTGACTGCCATACCACAGCCTCCCGCCATAATTGATAGCAATCAGCTTTTGCATACGGTTATTCACAATAGCCCAATTGCATTAGCTCTCCTGCGGCCTGTTTACCAGAATGGCTGCGTCATTGACTTCCGCTACCTCATCAGTAATCCCTCAAATTGCCTCCTCACCGGGTTTAGGGAGGACGAAATGTTGTGTAATTCACTGTTGCACTTGTTTCCGCATCTGGTAAAAAACAGCGTGTTCAACAGACTGGTTGATGTGGTTCAAAATGGCAAAGCTCAGTACTTTAATTTACGCGATGAATTAGAGCCCGGCCCTTTCTGGGGCAATTTTTCGCTGCTTCCGGTGGGCACAGATGTTCTGTTGAGTATCCAGGATGTTACCCACCTTAAAGATATTGAAGAAGAACTTCGGCAAACCAATCTGCAACTGGAGCAACGGGTAGCGGAACGTACAGCCCAGGTTCAGCAGTTGTCGGCACTCCAGCGGGCCATCCTGACCTATGCCGGTCAGGCCATAGCGGCAACAGATACGCGTGGCATCATTCAACTGGTCAATCCAGCTCTGGAGACCCTGACCGGTTATCGGGCCGATGAACTAATCGGCAACGTCACGCCGGGCGCTCTGCGTGAACCTGTTTCCCACCAGATTCAGCTTAATCAGCTCAAGTCCGGTGTAGATGATCCTTCGCTGACAGGTGAACGTTTAGTGACTGCTTACGTACGCAAGCACAATTTCTTACGAAGGGAAAATCTTCTCCTGACGAAAGACGGTAAGCGAATTCCGGTTCTCTCGACGGTAAGCGGCCTTTATGACGAACGGAATGCGTTAATAGGCTTTGTGGATATTACCACAGACATTACCTATCTCAAGAAAATTGAAGAGGCCCTGCTGCATGCCCAACAACGGAACGAATTAGCCATAAAAGCGGGGAAACTGGGCATATGGGAGTGGAACTTGCTTACCGATGAGCTTGAACTGGGAGCTGATTTTTATACATACTTCAATCTGCCTGATCAACCTTGTTTCCGACGGATCAATGAAGCAATACTCTTCATACACCCCGACGATCTAGCCCATGTGCAAGCGTGTATCGAGGAGGTTAAACGGGGTAAGAAACGGTTTAATCTCGAATTCCGTATTATTCTACCCATCACAAAGGCAATTCATTTTCTGGTGGTAGACGGTCTTCGTCTTCATAATGACTGCGATTCTGTTCAGCGCATGGTTGGGGTAGTTGTGGATCGAACAACGCAGCGGCAATCGCAGTATGCCCTTCAGGAAAGCGAACGTCGGTATCGGACGTTAGTTAATACCATGAAGGAGGTCGTCTTTCAGACGGATACGGAGGGAATCTGGACTTATCTGAACCCGGCCTGGCAGGAGATTACCGGTTTTAGCAGAGAGGAATCGATAGGAAATATATTCCTTGATTATCTACTGCCCGAAGATAAGGCCCGAACTTATGCCCTCTTTGAGCCGCTCATTACCCGGCAACAACCCAACAGCAGGCATGTAGTTCGTTGCATTCATAAAAAGGGCGGCTATCGCTGGGTAGACGTGTTTGTGCAGATAACCGTCAATGAGCAGAACGAAGTAACCGGCACTACCGGTACCCTGACCGACATCACAGAACGAAAAAAGGCCGAGCAGGCGCTCCAGGAAAGTGAGCAGCGATTCCGGCAAATTGCCGAAAATGTAGATCAGATTTTCTGGATAACAGATATCAGGGAATTCAGATTTTTGTACGTTAACCCAGCCTATGAAAAACTAAGTGGTGTGTCTGCAGAAGAACTGTATGCAGACACGCTTTCATTCACAAAAATGGTTGTGGAAGAGGATCGGGCTGCTCTATTTGCGGCCTTTAACGAACCCAATACAGATAATATCCTCCAATTCAGGGTTTACCACCGCAATGGCAGTATTCGCTGGCTTAGTGCCCGCCGGTTTACCATAAACAACGAGGAAGGCATCCCTACCCGCCGTATCGGCGTTGCTACCGATATCACAATGGCTATGGAAAAAGAGCAGATTCTGGAAGAAACACTAAGAAAGGAACGGACCTTAAATGCCTTGAAATCACAGTTCATTGCTACAGCTTCGCATGAGTTTCGGACCCCGCTGGCGTCTATTATCTCCAGTATTGAATTAGTCAGGTATTACGCCAATCAACACCAACCGTATTCGGTTACCCCGCTGATCAATAAGCATTCGGATACGATTTCGAAGCAGGTGATGGCTTTAGATGAATTGATTGCTGATACACTGACCATTAGTAAAATTGAAGAAGGCAACGTTAAGGCGCAGCTAGAGTCAACGGATATAGTCGCGCTGATCGAGGAAGTAATTTCGTTAAATTTTGCCAGTCGTGAAGACAAGCGATCTGTAGAGTTTGAGGTAACCGGCCATGTGGTACCCGTGCGCATCGATCGAAAGCTGATGACGCATGTGTTCATGAATCTGCTATCCAACGCCTTTAAGTTTTCGGCTAAAAACCCCAGGCTGGGCGTCCGTTTTGCTCAGCAGGTCGTTACGATAACTGTCTGCGACCAGGGCCTGGGCATCCCTAAAAAAGATTTGCCCCATCTGTTCCGAAAGTTTTTCAGAGCCGGCAATGTGAGTCACGTAAAAGGAACCGGTCTTGGTTTAGCAATTTGTCAGGAATACATCAACTTACAACAGGGCCTCCTTGAAGTAGATAGTACAGAGGGCGTTGGTACTACGTTTACAATCACGCTCCGGCTTTATCAACAGCGAGCTGCCTAGTGGCTCACTATCACCTTCCTATATAATACATATACATAATTACTTAAATAGGGCATAATAGTAGAAATAGTCAATTTTATGTGTATATACATATAAATTAACGTTAATATGTATTTACACATAAACTCTTGAACTTTATAAATAATAAATTCCTTTTAGCACCTAGTAATGTTTACTTATAACTAATTCATCTACAAAACTATCATGAGAAAACTTCTATCAGGAAGTTGGCTTCTCTTGCTATTATCTTATTTTACTGCAATGGCGCAGGAGGTAGTAGTAAGCGGCCGTGTCACTTCATCAGACGATGGCACCACACTCCCCGGTGTGAGTGTGCAGGTAAAAGGGCTTAGCCGCGGGGCAACAACGGATGCCCAGGGCAATTACCGGGTAACCGTACCGGCAAATGGCCGATTAGTTTTCAGTTATATCGGCTATAAAAGTCAGGAGCTCCCTGTTGGCAACCGGACAGCCTTGAATGTTGTCTTGCAGGCCGATGCCACCAACCTTGGTGAAGTCGTTGTAACAGCATTGGGCATTGAACGTGATACGCGATCCTTGTCCTACGCCACCCAGCAGGTAAATGGCGACCGTATTTCGCAGCGGGGTGAGCCTAACGTGTTAAATGCCTTACAGGGGAAAGTATCGGGGGTTCAGATAACGGGAGCCAGTGGGGAAGCCGGTGCCTCAACCAACATCAACATCCGGGGTATTCAGTCATTTACCGGAAACAATCAGCCACTTTTCGTAGTCGATGGTATTCCCATCAGTAACAGTGTAGACCGAACCAACCTTGGTCCGAATGGGACACTGGGTGGTCCACAATCCTCAAACCGGGCACTGGACATTGCCCCGGAAAACATTGAGTCGCTGAACGTGCTGAAGGGGCCTGCTGCGGCTGCACTGTATGGTTCACGAGCCGCTTCGGGCGTTATCGTGATTACGACAAAGTCGGGTAAGAATGCCAAGAAGAAAACGGAAATTACGGTTAACTCCGGGCTTACCGTTCAGAACGTATATGGCTTACCGAACTTTCAGAACGACTACGGCCAGGGATTGAATAATATTTTCCAAAGCAATAGTGTAGCCTCATGGGGACCTGCGTATGGTTCTCCAGCGTGGCTGGAGAATGGTTTTTTCACCCGGAACGCCACGACACCAAGTCAGTTGGATTCGACGGCGCTGTTTCCGGGGGGCGTCTTACCGGCTTACAAAGCCTATGCGAATTACCGGGCTTATCCGGATAACATCAGGAACTTCTTCAACCAGGGCCGGATTCTATCGAACTCCGTTAACATTGGGGGAGCAAGCGGCACCAGTAACTATAACTTTTCGGTAGCCAATACCGCTCAGGAAGGTATTGTGCGGAACTCGAAATTTAACCGGACCAACGTAAGTTTTGGGGGCAACACAGTACTGTCGAACAAATTTCACGTTGGCGCATCGATCAATTACAGCAATACAGGCCAGAGCAACTCCCTGACAGGTAACGGCGGCAGTGCCTTCGGACAGTTGGTAGCCGTACCCCGCAGCTATGACCTGCCAAACCTTCCTTTTCAGGATGCTAATGGGCGTAGTGTATTTGCAGGCACACCCGGTTCGAACGAAAACCCAATCTGGGGACTGGAAAACAACCGGACAACCAGTAACGTCGATCGTCTGATTGGCAACATTAATATTGGTGTTGATCTGGTTAAAGGCATCAATTTATTCTACCGGGCTGGTATCGATACGTATACGGACCGCCGTAAGCAGATTTTTGCACCTAGTGCGGCCCGTTTGCTGGTGGGTGGCGTTGGCGAAGATATCTATTACTGGCAGGAGCTGAACAGCGACCTGATTCTGACAGGACAGAAAAACGATATCCTGCCGGGACTTAACCTTGAAGGCCGGTTAGGGTTCAACGTCAACCAGCGCAAATCACAGAACGTGACAGCCAACGGCCAAAACCTGACGTTGCCCAACTTCTACAACCTGAGCAATGCCACGGTTTTCTCAAACAATACGGGAGAAAGCAACACACTGCGTCGACTGGCCGGGTATTACGGACAGGCTAGCTTCTCGTTCCGGAATTATGCCTTCCTGGAGTTGACGGGCCGTTTCGACAAATCGTCGACTTTACCGCTCAGCAACAATACCTATTTTTATCCGGCCGTATCGGCAAACGTGATTCTTTCGGATATCTTTCCAATCAAATCATCAACCCTCTCCTACCTCAAAGTGCGGGGTAGTGCCGCCACGGTGGGTAAAGATGCAGACCCCTATCAGCTACAGTCGGTTTACGTGACCACGAGCCGGGGTAACAACGTATCGAACATCACCTTCCCGATCAACGGTCAGAACGCGTTCTCGATCAGCAACCGGATTGGACCCGGCGATAACCTGAAACCTGAATTTACGACCTCCTACGAAGGCGGATTGAACCTCGGGCTGTTTGATAACCGTTTTAGCATTGATCTTACCTACTATAACTCGGTCAGTACAGACATGATCGTAAACGTAGGTATGGCAGCCTCGACCGGCTACACAACGCGGACTACGAACGTGGGTAAAATGACCAATAAGGGTATCGAAGCCTTATTGACGGTAACCCCGATTCGGGTTAAAAATTTCCGCTGGGATGTAACCGTAAACTACACCCGCAACGTAAACGAAGTTGTCGACATTGCACCGGGTGTCGAAAGCTTCTCCATTCCGGGAAGCGCTTTCACCGGCTCCATTCCCTCCATCGTAAAAGGCCAGCCTTACGGTGTAATTCTGGGCAACAAAAAACCGACAAATCCCGACGGTCAATGGATCATCAACCCTAACACAGGCTTGTGGAATCCGGAAGTGTCTAACCAGAATATTTCCAACCCGACCCCACTCTGGATCGGCAGCATTCAGAATACTTTCAAGTACAAAGGTCTTGCACTGGGCTTCCTGTTTGATACCCAGCAGGGCGGACAATTGGTGGAGTTCTCGTCTGGCTCGTATAAATCAAATGGTACGCTGGATGTAACGGGCGTCAATCGGCAGGCCCCTCGTATCATTCCGGGTGTATTTGAGATCAGCAACGCCGACGGCACTAAGTCGTATATACCGAACAACATCCAGGTGGATGCACAAAGTTACTGGCGTGCTTTTGGTTTGCAGAGTGACCTGAACGTGTTCAGTGCCACGCGCTACAGCCTGCGCGAAGCAACGTTGGGATACGACCTGCCCGCATCGCTGATCAGCAAGACCCCGTTTGGCGGAATATCTGTCTCGGTCGTTGGCCGTAACTTGTGGTATTTCGCTCCCGGCTCGCCCATCGACCCTGAAGTAAATACACAGGGAGCAGGCAACATTCGTGGTCTGGAATTACAAAGCGCACCCAATACCCGTAACTACGGCGTGAATCTGAGATTTACTTTCTAATCATTGTCACTTCATGAAAACAACTCATAAAGCGCTTATCGCGATGTCGCTGCTAACGGTAATGGCCAGCTGTCGCGAAAGCTTCTTCGATATCAATACAACGCCTAACAACCCAACGGTAGTGCCTGCTTCGGTACTGCTGACAACGGTTGAATACGATGCGGCTCTCACCTCTACCAACGATCTGAACCGCATTAATGAGGTACTCACGCAGCACATGGCCGGGGTTGCCAACCAGGTAGCCGCCTATGATGTGTTCAACCTGCGCGGTGCCTCCGATAACCAGTGGAACGGAGAAATTTACGCCGGTATGCTCACCAACGCCCAGCGGCTCATTGAGCAAACCCAGCAAACGACTCCCGCTTATGCCGGCATGGCTAAAATTCTGAAAGCGTACGGATTTAGTATTGCTACGGATGTTTGGGGTGATGTACCTTATTCCGAAGCGCTGCAGGGCTTAACCAATCTGACACCCCGGGTAGATGCCCAGCAGGATATTTACCTCGGCAGTTCGGAGAAAAAGATCCAAAGCCTGTTCGACCTCGTTAAAGAAGGTATGGCTGATCTGGACAAACCCAACACGGGGGTTTTGCCCGGTGCCGACGATGTAGCCTACCAGGGCAACCTGTCGAGATGGAAGCGGCTTGGCAATACACTTATGCTGCGCCTTGCCGTACAAATGAGCCGCAAAGCACCTGCTCAGGCCAAACAGATCATTACAGAAATCCTGGCTTCGCCCGCCGGATTGATCAATGACAACGCACTGGACTTTCAGGTAGCATTTGGAACGGATAACGGGAAGCAGAATGCCCTCTACTCATTCAACTACGTTAACCGGACGGGCGACCTGATGGCCAGTCAGCGGTTTCTGGATACGCTAACGGCCTATAATGATCCGCGCATCAGCCGTTTCTTTACGCTGGCAGCCAACACCAACCGATACGTAGGATTCAATAACGGGGCTACCACAGCCGCCCCCAGCGTTGTGGCCAACCGATCGCGCTATGGTGTTTACCTCATTGGTACGAGTGGCGAGGCACCCACCCGTGTTATCACCAACTTTAACCGGGCGTTTCTTCTTGCCGAAGCGGTCGTTACGCTGGGCGTAGCCGGTGATGCACAAGCTTTATATCAGGAAGGGATCAGAGCCTCCATGCTGAAAGCAGGCGTGGCAACAGCCGATGTTAATGACTACTTCACAAAGAACCCACAAATTGTGACGCTATCCGGCGATACCCAAAATCGACTCCGTCAGATTCTGACCCAGAAGTGGATCGCCAACATTGGCATGGGCATCGAATCCTGGAATGACATCCGTCGTACCGGCTATCCAAAGCTCGCTTTACCCCTCAACGCACAGGGCGACAATCCGGGGGTTATTCCGGTCCGTTTGCCGTACACGTCGAACGAACAGCAACGCAATCCGAACGTGCCAAATCCTGGTCCGCGGATGGATGAGCGGTTATGGTGGGATATTGATTAACTCATTTTACGACAAAGACCATGAAAAAACTAAGTTATATAGCCAGCTTTCTCCTATTGCTAGTTACAGCGGCCTGTACGAAAGATGACATCGTTTCAATCCGCGATGCCCAGGCAACCGACAATGCGATCACATTTACCAATTACAAATACTTCGAGCGTATACCGATTGGTGAAACATCCATTGCAGGCGGGGGCAACATTAGCATTACAATGACACTTCCCGACGCCAGTCCCCGGTCGTTTAAGGAAATAACTCAGGTAGGTGCCTCGACCATCAACGCCAGCTTAAACCAGAGTTCGTTTAAAACAGCTGCGAATACACTGGCATCGAAGATTTCGGTGAGCGGCAAAACGGCTACGTTTACAACAACCATTGCAAACTATCTGGCCTTCCGAAAGCTGGCAGCCATGCCCAGTACGACCACAGGTGGTATTGTAACGTATAGTGATATGCAGTTTTTCTTCCTGGTTACGCTGGACGATAACACAACGGTCGTTCCCATGGAATACCGGGTTCGGGTTCGTGCCTGATACTTGATTAATTTTTCCTGAAAAGCACCGGCTACATGGCCGGTGCTTTTTTAGTATAAATTCTCTTTAGCACGCCAGACAACATGCGGCCAAAAGACTACTTACACCGCCATAAACCGATTAAGTAATTCCTGAAATTATACAATTATTAACAACTACATAAATACTAACCCTGAATAATAAATTCAATATTAACCATTAATTTTAGGCAGTTATAGGAAATTATATTAGGCATATTTGCTCCTTTTTATAAGTAGCATTTGATATTTAACGTAGCATCATACCAAGTAATTATACGCAAAAACTGATTACTTAAATAATAAAATAGCCAATAGATCCTGACCACAAACCACTAGTCAGAGTTAGTTTAAATCACTATCTACCAGGCTTTTATACACTTAAATAATACACTTCAGAGAAGAAAGATCTACTGAACAGATTTACGGACCTGACATTAATATTGACCCTTCTCATTTCTGTGCAACCTAACTAAACGAAGTAAACCCGGGCACTTTAAAGTAAGATTTGGTGAGCTACCTAAGGGAAAGCCTGTTTTTTTACTCTATCAATTACTAGACTATTTGCACCATTAGAATATTACAAAAAACCTTTCATTGTGATATAAAAATTTCAGGTTCTATAGGTTAACTTTGTATCCCCATTTTTGGGGTTAGACCGTATGTTTTAACTTATTCTTTCTTATGCAGAAAATTTTATTGGGAAGCTGGCTGCTTTCTCTGCTATTCTGTTTGCCGGTACTGGCGCAGGATATTGCCGTGAGTGGCCGCGTCACTTCATCAGACGACGGCTCCACCCTACCCGGTGTGAGCGTACAGGTAAAAGGAACGACCCGTGGTGCCATTACCGACGCCGACGGAAACTACCGAATCAGCGTGCCAGCCAATGCGCGACTCGTGTTCAGCTTTATTGGCTATACCGGTCAGGAAATTGCGGTTGGCAACAAAACGACCATCAACGTTACGCTGGTAGCGGGTTCGCAAAGCCTTGATGAGATCGTTGTAACGGCTCAGGGTATCGAGCGAGACAAGCGGTCATTGGGCTATGCAACGCAGGAAGTAGGTGGCAATATTCTGGCGCAGCGCTCAGAACCTAATCTGCTCAACGCCTTACAGGGTAAAGTTGCAGGCGTAAACATCTCCGGTTCAAGTGGCGTACCAGGGGCATCAACAAACATCAACATTCGGGGTATTACGTCCTTCAATGGTAGTAATCAGCCCCTGATCGTTGTGGATGGAATCATCTTCAGCAACGACGTAAACCTTACACAAAACACGCTGTTTGGTACGCAGCCTTCTAACCGCCTTGCCGACATCAACCCGGAAAGCATTGAGTCGGTAAACGTACTGAAAGGACCGGCGGCTGCCGTTCTGTACGGTTCACGGGCATCGGCGGGTGCTATTGTCATCACCACGAAGTCGGGCCGTAACCAGAATAACAAAACGGAAGTGACCGTCAATTCGTCGTATAACGTACAGAACGTGTATGGCATTCCGAAATTTCAGAACGACTACGGTCAGGGTGCCAACAACTTGTTCACGCCCACGTCGAACAACTCCTGGGGGCCACCGTTTGTAGGTGGACCCACATCGGTTACCAACACACAGAATCAGGTAGTGCCCTACCAGGCGTACCCGAACAACGTCCGCGACTTCTACCGCCAGGGTAGTATTCTGCAAAACTCGGTTAACATTGCCTCGGGCGATGCTACCCGCAACTACATCATTGCCATTGGTAATACCCTCCAGAATGGTATCGTTCAGAACACGAAGTTCAACCGGACAAACGTTCAGTTGGGCGGTGAGTCGAAACTAAAAAACGGCCTGAAGGTAAGCGGTACAGGCACGTATGTCCAGACGGTATCGCGTGCGGTGCCGGGTGGTAACGGCGCCAGTGCGTTTGGGCAGATTACCCGTATTCCACGGAGTTATGACCTGGCCAACGAACCCTACCAGGGCCTTGACGGTAGAAGTATTTACTTCACCCCATCAACGAACAATCCGCAATGGAGTGTTAATAACGAACGTCTTGACAGCCAGGTTGACCGCTTCTTTGGTAATTTCCAGTTAAGCTATGACGTAGCCAGCTGGCTGAACGTTGCTTATCGGGTAACGGGCGATACCTACACCGACCGGCGTAAGCTGATCCTGCCAATTGGCTCGGGTCGTGCCCCGGCGGGACAGGTTCAGCAAGATAACTTCTTCCGGAATGAACTGAACGGTGACCTGCTGATCACGGCCCGTAAAGACAACCTGTTTATGGAAGGCCTTAACGCGAACCTGCTCTTAGGCAATAACATCAACCAGCGGAAAACCCAGGAGTCGGCGGCTGATGCTACCTCCCTGACGCTGCCCGGTTTTTATAACATCAACAGCGGTACGGTGTTCACGGGTACGTTCGAAAGCTCGACGCTGCGTCGTCTGGTCGGTTATTATGGACAGCTGTCGTTGAATTATAACAACTACCTCTTCCTGGAATTATCCGGCCGTGCCGACCAGTCGTCTACCCTGCCGAAAGCCAACAACACCTATTTCTATCCGGGTGCATCGGTTAGTTTCGTGCCAACAGATGCCTTCAAGATCAACTCCGACGTGCTTTCCTACGCGAAAGTGCGCGCCAGCATTGCTAAAGTTGGCCGCGATGCAGACCCGTATCAGTTGAACACCGTTTATACCAAGACGGGCTATGGTAATAACGTTGCCAACATCGTTTACCCACTGGCGCCGAACAACACGCCCGGCTTCAGTATTGATACCCGGATTGGTAACAACAACCTCAAGCCTGAGTTTGTAACCTCGTACGAATTTGGGGTTAACCTCGGTTTCTTCAAAAACCGCCTGAGCATCGACGCTACGTACTTCAACTCAAAGAGTACCCAGCAGATTTTCAATGTAGCCGTATCCAACTCATCGGGCTTCGATACCCGAACAACCAACGTTGGCGAGTTGCAGAACCAGGGTGTTGAATTGATCCTGAATGCAACGCCGGTACGCGTGGGTGGTTTTAAATGGGACGCTACCCTGAACTATACCCTGATCCGGAACAAGGTTGTTTCCATTGCTCCCGGGGTTAAGTCGTCGAACATATCGGGTAACTCCTTCATTGGTATCGCTCCGTCTATCTACGAAGGGTCTCCCTACGGCGTGATTGTCAGTACGGCCAACGCCCGCGCTCAGACTACCGACCCGAACGGTTTATACTACGATGCAACGGGTCAATTTGGCGGTCAGTATATTATCAATGGAACCAACGGGCAGTTTGCGCCAGGTATCGCCAACTCGGTTATATCGAATCCGCAGCCTAATTACATTGCCGGCTTGACCAACACGTTCTCTTACAAAGGCGTGGCGTTGTCGGTACTGGTCGATACCCGCCAGGGTGGTCAGATTTTCTCGTTCAACGCTGTTGATGCACGCCAGAATGGCTCGATGTACGTAACGGGTATCGACCGCGATCAGCCGCGTATCCTGCCCGGCGTGATTCAGAATACGGATGGCACCTTCCGGCCGAACAACATCCAGCTACCGGCACAAACCTACTGGAGTGCGTTGGGTGGCCTGGCTTCGGAAGCCGCGGTTTACGATGCAACGGTATATCGTCTGCGCGAGGTAGCGCTAAACTACACGCTGCCGAAAACGTTGCTGGGTAAAACGCCATTTGGCACCATTTCGGTGGGTGTGAGCGGTCGTAACCTGTTTTTCTACGCACCCAACTTCCCGGCCGATCCAGAGGTCAACACCCAGGGAGCGGGTAATATTCAGGGCCTTGACCTGAACGGACCGCCAAACACACGGAACTTCGGCGGTAACATTCGGCTCACGTTCTAATCACTCTATTCATTCGAATTACTCATGAAATTCATAATTCCAAAAAGCTATTTGCTCGTCCCGTTCTTTCTGGGAATGGGAGCTTGCAGCAGTTATCTAGATGTAAACGTAAGCCCCAACAACCCCACGTCGGTTACGCCCGCCGTGTTGCTGGCCGGGGCAGAGGGTGGTAGTGCGTTTGTGAATGCCAATGAACTGAACCGGTTCTCGTCGGTACTGGTCCAGCAGTTGGCAGGTGCGGCCAACAGCCCGGCTACGTACGATATTTACCAGACAAACGGTGCCGACTTTGGTAACCAGTGGAATGGGGAACTCTATAACGGTCCACTGATCAACTACCAGAAGCTGATCGAACTGGGCGATGCTACGAACTCGAAGGCGTATTCGGGGATTGCCAAGATCATGAAGGCGTATACCTTCAGCATTGCCACCGATGTATGGGGCGATGTTCCTTATTCTCAGGCGTTACTGGGCGAAGCGAACACCACACCACGTCTTGATAAACAGGAAGATATCTACAAGGGCAACGCAACGCTGGGTATTCAAAGCCTGTTCGACCTTGTTCGGGAAGGCATTAAGGACCTCGATGCTACGTCGGCCCTGAAGCCGGCCGGTGACGATATCATCTACGGCGGCAACCTGACCAAATGGAAACAGGCTGGCAACACACTGCTGTTGAAGTTCGCAATGACGATCAGCCGCAGGGAGCCTGCTCTGGCAGCCAGTGTGATCAATGAAGTGCTGACGGGTGGCAACTACATTACGAGCAACGCCAACGACATGAACTTCAACTTCGGCTCCAGCGTAGGTAGTCAGGACCCGCGCTACACCTATATGTTTGTGAGTTCGTTCCAAAACGATATGTTGCTGAGCACGCGCTACCTGAATCTGCTCAACAGCCTGAACGATCCGCGTCTGCCTATTTTCTTCACGAAGCCTGGCCCTAATTACGTAACGATCGACAATGGTTTCCGGGGCACCCTGCCAACACCAACGGCAAACTGGTCGCGGTACAACAAATACGTTACGGGCAATTCGGGCGAGGGTCCGGTTCGGATGATCACCAACTTCCAGCGGGCGTTCATTCTGGCCGAAGCCGCCCTTCGGCTGGGCACCCCCGGCGATCCACAGGTGCTGTATACCGAAGGAATCACAGCCTCAATGACACTGGCCGGACTAACGCCGGCTCAGATTTCGGCTTATCTGACCGCCAATCCAACGGTGGCAACGCTGTCGGGAACGACGGAGCAAAAAATTGCGCAGATCATCACTCAGAAATACATTGCTTTCACGGGTAATGGTATAGAGTTATGGAATGACTATCGTCGGACGGGCTACCCAACGCTGCAGCTTTCGCAAAATGCGGCTGGTATCAATGGTACCATTCCGGTACGGGCGGTATACATCAGCAACGAAGTTCAGCGAAATCCGAACTTCCTTAACCCGTCTCCCCAATCGAACATTCCTGTTTGGTGGGATGTCGATTAATCATTCACGACTTTAAACACGCATAGTGATGAAAAATATAGTCATAAACACACTGTTGCTCGCCTTGCTGGCGGGAGGCAGCATCTCCTGCAAAGACGATCTGATCTACAGCGATCTGGTTCGGGATAACCGTCCGGCGGTGCCCGTAACGTTCCCCGGAACAACCACTTACGGATTCAATCCGTTTATTATCACCTCGCTGGCGGCAGGTGCTCCTATTCAGTTTACGCTGTCGATCCCGGCTTCGAGCGGTCGTACCATTAAGGAGATCACCAAAGTTGTTGGCGGGGCCACGGGCATCAACGTGGCGACGCTGAATGCCGCTACGGCAACCAGCGCCTTCAATCCGGCACCCATTGCCGGTAGTGGCACAACAGCGGTGTTCACCACGACGCTGGCTGCTTTTAAAACAAAGTACCCGTCGGTAGCGACAACGCCGGTGGCGTTACCAAACTACACCGAGATCCAGTTTCTGTTTCTGGTGACGCTGGACGACGGCACACAAATTATTCCAGAGCCGGTTCGCGTCCGGATAGTAGCGTAAGGAATTACGTGCGGTGCAAAAGGCCTTCCAATGAATTGGAGGGCCTTTTCGTTTTAAGGATATCCGCAGTAACTTTCCTCTACCAGGACTTTGATGCGATTCTGTAGAACCCAAAGCCTTACATTTAGCTTAAAGTCATACCCCTCAATCATGAATCCTTTCCTTTCCCGGCTGTTGCTTAGCTTACTTCTGGCAGACCTGTTTACGGCTGCTCAGGCGCAGTTACCCATCCGAAACACCCGCTGGACCGGTGTAGTTCTGGCCCCTACCGATGTTGAGGTTGTCCTGAACTTCAGCAAGGATACCCTCCTGATTATTCCGAAACAAGAAACGACCCCGCTGGAAACCATGCTTTACCAACAAAAGGGCGACACGCTCGCGGTACAGAAAGTTTCGGGACAAAGCCCTTGTGGAACGAGCGTGACGGGTTTTTACCGACTGAGTTACCTGACGAATGGCGAAAGTCTGAAACTACTTCCTATTGACGACGACTGTCTTGAACGAAAGCATGCATTTGAATCGAAAGCCGTTTTTACACGGGTGCGTCTCAACCTGGCTCAGCCGCCCCGCAACTGGCCTTATCTGGACCCTGTTCAGGATTCAGTTGCCGGGATAAGCCTTTACCGGGCGTATGACCTCCTCAAAGGGCTGCCATCGGTGCCGGTGATTGTGGGTGTTCTGGACTCAGGCGTCGATATAACCCACGAAGACCTGCGCGATGTGATCTGGAAAAACCCGAAAGAAATTCCGGGCAATGGGATGGACGACGACAAAAATGGGTATGCCGACGATGTAAACGGCTGGAATTTTATGGGCGCTGCCGATGGAACCACGTCGGAATACGACCAGCCCGAAATAACCCAGACGTATGTGCTCCTGAAGGCGAAATATGACAAAGCTAATCCGGCCAAACTTAACCCGACCGAGAAGCGGCAGTACGAAACCTATCAAACCGCAAAAAAGCAATTTCTGAAGCGGTATCAGGCCAGCCAGCCCAAGCGTATGGCCTTTGCCGATACCGCCAGATTCTGGCAGGTAGCCAGCCAAATCCGTGAGAAATTACCGGAATCGCCACTGACACCCGCTATAATTCGGCAGGTCGACACGGGTACCGATTCGGTAGCGCTCGCCGTAAAGTCCATTTTAGCGGAAGCGTATTCGCCACAATACGGATCATTCGACACTTACCTGACACTGGTTCAAAAGAACTGGTTGCGCTTCCGGCAGATCATGGGTAGTGAAGCCCTCATTGCGTTCAACCCGGACTATAATCCCAGAGCTGCCATTGGCGATAATCCCGCCAACCCAACCGAACGCTTTTATGGAAGTCCCCGAATGATCATCGGGAAGTCGCAGCAGTTGGCTGTTCATGGCAGCCATGTGGCAGGCATCATTGCAGCCAGACGCGGCAACGGCAAGGGCATTGATGGGGTGGCCGATAACGTCCAGATCATGCCCGTTTCGGTTGTACCCGCTAATGGCGACGAGCGCGATAAAGATGTAGCCAACGGGATTCGATACGCGGTTGAAAACGGCGCGAAAGTCATCAACATGAGTTTTGGCAAGCGTCTGTCGCCGTTTAAGGAGCAGGTCGATGCCGCCATTCGATTTGCGGAAGAACATGATGTGCTGATCGTACACGCGGCCGGGAATAACGGTGAGAACTACGACTCGCTCCCGGCCTATCCCTCGGCCCGGTATGAGAATGGAAAAGTGGCGCAGAACGTCCTGGTCGTTGGCAACAACACCTGGCGTTTGGGCCGTGCGCTTCCTAGCCAGTCGTCCAACTACGGTGTTCAAACCGTCGATCTATTTGCTCCAGGGACCGATATTCTGTCGACGCTGCCCAACGATCAATACGCCAGTTTTTCAGGCACCAGCATGTCGGCACCCATGACGGCGGGTGTAGCGGCTCTGATCCGCTCGTACTTCCCCAAATTAACGGCCGTTCAGGTTAAGGAAATCCTGATAAAGAGCAGCTATAAACCCGATCTTCAGGTGCGGAAACCCGGCCGTACCGGGCAGGCCGTACCCTTTAAAAACTTAAGCCGTTCGGGTGGGTTGCTGAATGCGTATGAGGCCGTGAAGATGCTGTCTGAACCGGGATTCTATCAGGATTTAAAAGATTAAACAGGATTACCGCAATCCACTTCTTTGTTTTGCGGTAATCCTGTTTAATCCTTTCCTGATAAGATCCCGGTCACCAGGCCACTTCCTGTTTATCATGCCAGAACTTGCCGGTTTCGGACTGGGGGGCATCGGCAGCAAGCCAGACAATGGTTTCGGCTCCTTTTTCAACGGGTCTGTTAGCGCTGGGCCCGCCCATATCGGTACGCACCCAGCCCGGATCGACACTGTTGACGACAATATTGTGTTCGATCAGGGCTCCGGCAAACTGCTTCGTTACCGCGTTGAGTGCCGTTTTTGAAATACTATAGGCTGGCGCGTAAGTTGTCATGCGGGCCAGTGAGCTTACCCCGCTCGATACATTGATGATTCGGCCACCGGTTTTACTTTTTTGCAGATGCTGCAGGAAATCCTGAATCACCATGATCGGCCCGTTAACGTTAGATTTCAGCGCACGGTCGAGCATTTCAAGGTTCAGTTTGAGAATATTTTCCCCATGATCTTCCAGAATACCGGCATTGTTGATCAACACATCGAGATGATCGGCTTTTTGAGAAAATGTACCACAGGCCGTTCGAATACTAACCGGGTCTGTCACGTCAAGCTGAATAAACGTGGCTTCAAAACCGGCCTGGCAAAGTTCTTCGGCCGCTTCCTTTCCCTTCGTTATATCGCGGGCACAGATAAAAACGGCAAACCCACGCTGGGCCAGTTGCCGGGCAATTTCTTTACCAATTCCTCTATTCGCCCCTGTAATAAGGGCTGTACGCTGATGTTCCGTTTTCATACTGACTGATTTTCTATACTACTTACTCCACTTTTGGGTAAAATGTTTGCCACCGGTGGCGAACCGTACACTCAACAAGAGTTACCGTTTCCTAAGTGCTGTTATAGATTTTAGTAGATTAGCGACTAATCTTACACAATCTAGTCCAACTATGTACTCAATGAAATCGATTCACTCGTTTCTGGCCCTTCTAATTCTACCGGTAAGCCTGTCGTTTGCCCAGACAAAACCCCAGGCCACGACACCGCCAGCCAGCAATACGGCAACCGGTGGCAGTACGAACCGGATGCAGGATCTTTACGACGAACATCATGGTATTAACCGAAAGGCAAAAACGGCAACGCCTGCACGTACAGAAACCCAACAGCCGGGTCGAGCCGCGGACCAGACCGAAACGGGGATTAGCCAACCCGAGCGCATGGCCTCAGCAGGTAGTGCATCGGGCACACGAATTGGGTTTCGCGGGGGGGTAACCTATCCTCTTTTTCTGGAGAAGCAAGCCTTTACCGATCCGGCTCTGGGTTTTGTGGGGGGCGTAACGTTCAATTTTGGCGCAGGTCCGGTTTCGTTTCAACCCGAAATCAATTATGCACGGAAAGCCACGAAAATAACCCAGTTTGGGTATACCGACACATACTCTACTGATGCACTTGAAATACCCTTACTTGTAAAATTCTCGACAGGAACATACGCCGGAAACCGTTTCTTTGTCAACGTAGGCCCGTATGCTGCGTATGCAATAAGTTCAGGTATTAATGGAAAGACCATCTCCCTCGACGGCGCCAAAGGACGCTTTGGCTTTGGGGGAGCGCTGGGTGTTGGAGCTGCCCTGAAGGCCGGACCCGGACACGTTACCGTTGAAGTGCGTGGATTATACCCGTTGGGCAACAATGATATTGGCTTCGACGCCAACTCAAAAACAATCGTAGGGCAAGGTACTGTCGGCTATAGTTTCCCGCTGGGAGGCCGATAAACAACAATATTTCTCATAGAGTGGGTTTTAAAATGGCGATGACCGGCTGGTCGTCGCCATTTTTGTTTCCCTCCATGTAGCTGTAAAGCTTAAACAAACTCCATACTTTTTTCCCACAAGTCGGCAGCCTGTCGGTTTGTGTCGTCAATATGCTTCACTGGCTTAGGGGCTGAATCAGCAAAGAAGCCCCCCGATCCACCCGCCTTTCCCGTCTTCCGGGTTAGTACATCAATGGGCGCGGTGGCCAGATAAACAGACGTTTCGGCACCCCGCTCCGGGCTTCGCATAAAAGGTCTGGCCACGGACATAAGCAGTTGAATCGGGCCGGTGAAGTTGCTCCCAAAGTTGGATTTAACAACGCCGGGATGTACCGCGTAGGCCGTAATGCCCGCGTCGGCAAAGCGGGTAGCCAGCTCTCTGGTAAACAATACATTAGCCAGTTTGCCATCGCCATAGGCCGCCAAAAGTGAGAGTTTTTTATCGTGCTGAAAAAATCGGGCGGCTTTCCCCAGCATATAAGCCGCCGAAGACAGGTTAATGATTCGAGCCTCTCCGGCGGCTTTCAGCAGATCGAGCAGGTGATAGGTAAGCACAAAATGGCCAATGTGATTGGCGTAAAAGGACTTCTCTACCGTACCCACGAATTCGATTCGGTCGGGCGAGTACCCGGCGTTGTTGATCAGCACATCCAACTGGCTATGCGTGGTCCTAACCTGCTCTGCCGCCCGACGTATCGACTCGGTATCGGTTAAATCGGCCAGGAGCAGTTCGACGGTTACGGCTGGATTGATCCGTTGTATGGTTGTCAGAGCTTCCCGGCCCTTTGCTTCATTCCGACAAAGTAGAATGAGATTAAACCCCCGTCGGGCCAGCGCTTTTGCGGTTGCCAGGCCTATCCCGACGTTTGCGCCCGTAATCAATGCTGTTTTCATGTATAGCTATTCTTATTTACGGCCTATGTAGCAGCCTGAAAAATAAGAAGATTTACAGAGAAAGTGCCTTGAGGGTACTTTCTCTGTAAATCTTCGAAAAAGGGTAAGTTCTTAGTAAGGTGTTTAGCGTATGTGCATGCCTAGGCGTTGAAAGCCGGGGCAAACTCATGTTGAGCAAACGCTTCGAGCTTCACTTTACCATAAACGGCGGGCCGGTTGGTAAAGAAATCGGCTTGCATTCTCCCTTCGCGGAGCGACTGTCCCAGGCTGGTATACCCGGATGCCATCTCGTCATTCAGACCGGCCTGTAACAGGCTCTGCTTTGTCTGTTCGTCGGAGAAGACAACCCAGGGCGTTTCGGGTCTGCCGATTGACTGGCCAAGTACCTGAGCAATTTCGGCACCCGTGCGTTCATCGCTGGCAATATACCGCACCTGTTGGCCGGTAAAATCAAGATTAAGCAGTTCAGTCAGGGCAACATCGGCAATATCATCGGTATGGGTCAGCACAACGGTTTCTCCGCCAAAGTTGCTTCCCATCATACCCATGCCTTTTACCATGCCCGCCATACTCAGGAGATTATACATGAAATACGACGGACGCAGGAACTTGCTGTTCAGGCCGGGCACTTTAGCTAATTTCTGTTCGGCATCGTACAGCCCATCAACTGGCCCGGTCCCTTCGCCTAAGTCAGCTCCTATACTGCTCAGCAGCACAGCAAACCGAATGTCGTTAGCCTCAATGGCAGCGATGTAATTGTCGATGATCTGGTTCTGAAAGTTCCGCCAATCCGTAACTGCCCATTTGCCTGGAATGAGCAGATAAACGGCCTGTGCTCCGGCAAAGGCTTCCGTCACGAAGGCCGCGTCTTCAACACTTCCTACAGCGGCAGTGGCGCCCAGAGACTCAATCGCTTCTGCATTTTCGGGTTTGCTGGTAATAACGGTAACCTGATGACCCGCTTTAACGAGGCCTTCAGCCACGGGTTTGCCAGTATGCCCCAAAGAGCCGGTAATAACGTACTTCATGTGTATAAGTTAGTGGTGAGATGCAGGTGCAGTGCGGTATGTATCAGAACAGCAGTTTCCAACCGTTAAAGAAAAGGTCTTTACCGGGTTGTCCTGACCAGTGGTGTTGCTCGGGGGCCTCTTCTACGTCGTGGCTGTAATTGTCTTTTTGCACAACAATTGTCGAAATGCCCTGCTTAGCCAGTGACCGACAAATGTCTTTCGTCACATCCGTTGTGTGGCCAATCACGACACCAATCGTTCCGTTTAGTTCTTCCTTTGTTTTCATGGCTGTCAAGTTTTGTTGTATGTGCAAACAATAGTTTTAATAAATTTTTTTTAAGCACCCTCGCCGAGTGCCTGTACGGCGCTAAATACCTGCTTTGTCAATTGGCAAACGTTCGTTTCACCGATCAACTGGGAGTACCGTACGCCAACGCGGTCCCAGGCTTCGCTGATTTCGGGTTGCAGGGCAGTGCCTTGTGCCGTTGGATAGATCAGCGTTTTCTTTCCCTCCGACTCCCGCCGTACCAGATGTTTCTGTTCCAGCTTTTCCACCAATCGTGTAATTGTCGATGGTGTCAGGTAAAGCGTTTCACTCAGTTCAGATGGGGTAATACCCGGTTGGCCAACTACTTCGCACAGCATGTAAGCGTGCGAATAACAGAGACCGAACCGACCAAACTCCTCATCCCCGATTGCCGTAATGGCCCGCGACAGTGCGTTGGCAGAGAACAACAGACAAGCACTGAACCGCGTCACTGATTTTTCCTCTTTCGCTACGGCAACAACTGTTTCTACGTCCATTAGAATCTTACTCGATGATGGATACAAAGGTAATGGATTATATTTGTATGTGCAAGCAACGTTAAAAAAAAAGAGTGAGTATGCAGGAGCGAGGAGGGCTGGCGCCGGGATTGGCCTGTGCTTTTTTATATTACAAGCCGGTCCGACGTCCCGGTTCTCTTGCGTCAGTGAATACTGACTTCATGAAAAGGCACGGGCCAATGCCCGCGCCAGTTCTCTCGCGTCAGCCCTCCTCATTCCTCGCTCCTCACTCCTACATACTTCATTTCATAGGCAAATGCACTTCTGCCATCATGCAACGGGCGGAGCCGCCACCGTTATTTTCAATCATGGACAGGTCGAAGTGAACCAGCGTTGTGTAATCATCGAGGAGATCGATCTGCTTGGGTGTCAGCGACTCGAATGCGCGGGTGGACATTACCAGTAGTTTCTGGCCTTTGCTGGTCGTTACCATGAGCATGTTCCCGGCAAAATGGGCCATCTGCTCCAGCGATATATCAATGATCCGCTTGTTCAGCTTCTCCAGCTCCTGACGCACCATCAGGCGTTCATCAGGGTCTACAATAGCCGATAGGCAAACGACGGCAAAGGTATCAGCAATGCACATGAGCACATTGGTGTGGTAAATGGCTTTCCCATCGGCATCAGCCGAACTGAACGAAACGATGCGGTAGTTCGTCTGCCGACTAAACTCCGCCAGCACATCGGGATGCGTGCGGGGCGACAGACTGGCGAAGGCAACGTGGTTCATCCGGTCGAGGACCATGCTGCCGGTGCCTTCCAGAAACTTACCCTCCTGCTCAAAGTGAGTCAGGTCAATGACTTTGGCAACGTGATAATTTTTGCGCAGGTCATCAACAATATCCTGCCGACGTTCGAGACGCCGGTTCTCAGCCTGCATGGGATACAAGACCACGGTTCCACTGGCGTGAAACGAAATCCAGTTGTTCGGAAAGATCGAATCGGGTGTGTAAGGTTCTGTTGTGTCGTCATAGACTATAACATCGACCCCCATAGCCCGAAGTTGGCGCGCCATCTCGTCGAACTCCCGTTGCGCGGTTTCCTGGGCTGTATCCTTCGTTTGCGCGGCCAGCTGACTATTCTGAAACGCATTTGATTCGGCCGTTTCGGTATTGAACCCGAAGTTTACCGGTCGGATCATCAGAATGCGTGAAGTAGCTTGTGATTGCATAGATTGGATTGTGAGTTGTAAGTATGCAAAATAGTATCTGCTACTGATTACATAACAGCAAAGTAACGCCAAAGTATTAATTGTTCAAGGCTTGCTTCAGCGATTGACGTATCTTCGGCTCGCCTACACCTCATCCCGCAGCAGCGGCAGACTCATGCAATGGGAGCCTCCGCGCGCCCGGCTGAGTTCGGCAGATGGCAGCATGATGAACGTATTTTCGATGGTTTCGGGAGAGGACTCACCCCGCTCGAAACGGTCCAGCAGTTTGGCCGCGCCAATTACTTCGAAGCCGGCCTCCCGGAAGGCTTCGGCGGTTTTTTCATTGCGGTCGTAGCCCACTACCACGCCGTCTTTCAGAGCGAGCAAATTGCAGGAGTCCGTCCATTGCTCCCGGGCGCCAAACGGAAATTCATTGTTGCCCGAGTAGATGAACCGGACAGGTTCGGTAGCCCCTAAATCATTCTTGCTGATATCGGTCAACAGATCCTCCAGATTCTCAATTTCGATGGGTTTATGCTCCAGTCCTTTAATGAACTGCATAATCTTCAGGTCTTCCGATACATCTTTAGGAGCAAAAAAGTGAATGACATCGCGCTTTTTCGCTTCGTCGCCGGTTCGGGCCAGCGAGCCGAGCAGCACCCATACGTTTCGTTTTACCTGCGTAAACACCGTATCGATGTGCATGTAATCCCGCTTTTTGGGAATCTGAAGAATGGTAACCGTATCGACCACATTCCGGCTAAACACCAGCCGCATCACCTGCTGAGCTGCATACAGCGTGGTTCGTTCGCTAACGCCGATCATCAGGTGGCGCTTGCCAATCATCATCACATCGCCCCCTTCCAGTGTCGAAAGCGTTATGTCTCGCTTCGCGTCAGCATCGGAGAGTAGAAACGCATGTTCGTTATCCGGTATTTCGAGGATTTTATCCTGATAACCCGCAAACAGGGGGTGATTAAAGAAAATATACTGCGCCAGCAAGGCCTCGCGGGTACGAGCCAACTTGGCAGGTTTGTTAAGCAGAATGTGGTCATTGATAACAATGCCAATGTCCCGCGTGAAAATAAAGTTGGGCAGTGGTGCAAACAGCATCCGGCGGTCGGGCAGCGAACCCGAGATCATAATTTTGGCCAGCTCGACTGGGTCGAACTCATTGAGTTGCTGCTGGGTCTTGAACGACGTGCGCTCGATACCACAGATGGCCGCAATGAGCCGGGTCCGGATTACTTCATCGGCCAGAATATCGGAGAGCAGATTCTGAATATCAATAACCTTGTCCGACTTGAAGTAATCATCGTGGTCAGGTTTGAAAAAGGACCGGTCGGAGTCGGGGCCAAGTTGGGCTATTTTCCCCCGTACTTTGTCGGGGTCCAGGAAGTACAACAGAATCTTGACGTAGTAATCGTATTCATCCCTGCGCATCATATCCAGATGCACGATATCTTCGAAAAGCCAGTCCTGCGCTTTCGACGGTACTACTTTACCCAATCCCCGGTCGGGGCTATGAATAAGCAATTTTCGTAGTGTACCAATCTCCGACGAAACCTGAATACGTGGCGAGTGTGCGCTGTTTATAGCGTTGTCGGTTGCCATCGATTCGCGAACAGCCGTATTTCCTTCATTTACCATAAAAAACCAGTGTTGTTTCTTGCTCATGCTGGTAATGCAAGGTACGCGTTTGGTACAGGAAATAAAAAGACGCTTCGAACAGCCCCGTTAGCCTGAACACATCAGCCTTATGAATCTGGAAAGGTGTTTGATTTAAACTATTAAGCTGTCTTTGCCCCGAACATTACATTTGCATCCATTTCTATGCAGTTTGTACTTGTCATATTCAATTCTGTACGGTATTTGCAGCGACTTGAGCTAATGGCAGGCTTATCTTTTGGGAAGATACAGCAAGTGTCTGATGGATGTATTTTTGTCAACTTCTTACATGCACTTATCCCTTAAATACCTATTAACTCCTTGAATACCTTCAACCAGTAGCAAACCTTAAACACCCATTCTCTGATAGAAACACTAGTAATCGGCAAGTCTGCCTATAGGCAGACTTGCCGTAAGAACAGAACGATTCCATCCGTTCAATCCAAAATTTTATCAATCAGTATGGAGCACCCCATAAACTGAAAATATCAGCACCTCCGCCCCGTGTAAATTTATGTTTTAGAAGCCAGGCACAACATTTGTGGCAAGGCTTTTGCGGTTATTTTGGTACCTGTTATTGAACACCTCATTTCCTATTCGATTTAACGGAATCATTTCGTTTGAATACATTTATCGGTAATTCATCCCCCTTTCGTTTGATTGACGACTATTCTGTATAGCAATTGTAAAGCCCTGAGTCAATGGCTGGCCTATGCTGAATACATAGGCCACCAGAGTATTTTCACCTCCGGGCACTATGCATTTAGTCTCTATTTATTTTACGCACACCCTGCTTCGGTCGACCCGCGCCGAACACGTGTTTTTGACCTGGCTTCGGTCATGGTTAATCGTCGATTTACCACCCCGGCGCCTTCTCTTCCAGCACCCTGACCGATTATGGACGACAAAGTCATCACTCGACCGAATACCCAGCTTCTGGTCGTCAGTTATGCGTTTCCTTCAATCGCAGCGGATTGCCACGAGCTTTGGCAACAAACACAGATTATCTTCCTGGCGGGCTTCTGCTAACCGGCTCCATGATCTGATACCTGTTTTGTATTGGTCAGAGGCCAGCAGTAATCCTCTTTGTTACTTACTGGCGAAAATACGAAGGCAGTCGCCAATGGACATCGTCCGGGATCATACGCCTACCGTCTCCTCCCGTCTGAAAGGCGAAAATATACCTTCGCTGCAAACAACAACTCTTTTGTCATCTGGTCAGAGACGCTACGATACTGACCATCTTACCAAGTGCCTTGCTACAAGGTACTTGATTCTATAGTATCTATAATCAGCATTTGCCTGGCACGTTAAGGGTTATGTCAAATGCGGTGGAGTGCCGGCGGCAAACGAACAGGTAAAGGTTTATTCACAATTGGACCAGTACGATGAAAACATTTATACTGATGCTAACGGCTACTATAAAAAGATTCTGGATGGTGAGCCAGCCTGGGTTAACGTTCAGGTAAGAAATATTAATAAAGGGATGAATCCCTTATTACAGCAAAATAACTACGTTGCTGTAGTAGACTTTATAAATGAACTCTTCTGCAACAATCCGCCCACTTGCAGCAATTCTTCGCAAACAACTTACCTGGGGCAAGCCATCACCAAGCCGGTAGGGAGCTTTGACCCTGATGGAGACAATCTGACATTTAGCCTTGTAAACCAGCCAAGCAGCGGCTCGGTAGATCTTTATAACAGAGATGCGACTAATGGTGAGTACGTCTATACGCCGGGGACGGCCACCGGCAACATCACCTTCACGTATAATGTAACCGATTCCAAAGGAGCCAGCTCGGGAAACTGTACCGTCACTATAAACGTAAAACCACTTCCGGTAATCACTGTCAATTCAGCGTCTATTTGTGTTAACGCACAAGCGACATTAACTGCCAGCGGATGTAGTAGAGGGACCGTAACCTGGAGCAATGGATCTTCGGACAGTTCAATCACTGTGTCTCCTAACGCAACAACGAATTACACAGCAACTTGTAATCTCAATGGTTGTACTGGTAGCGGTACAGGCACTGTGTTTGTTAACTACCCAGCAAACATATCGGTAAATTCAAAAGCCATTTGCCCAGGGGGAATGGCCACTCTGACGGCTTCCAGTAACGAGCGTTTACCCACCTCATCACTCCTGTTCGATCAGCCATTTGTGCGTTGAAAAAGATACCAAAACAACTGTTCAACGGCCTGACCAATGGCTGTAAAACCAACAGAACAATAGGTGTCTGTCAATCGTAACAGATGCTTTGATTCTGAGCGAATCGTTGGTGCACACAAGTTGGACTGTTTTTTGTAAACAAGGCAAAATCCTTTTTATACAAGATCGTACACTAAAATTCGGGATTAGCTACAAGGGCGTTTATTTACTTTTTCATGTCGATTGTCCCCACCAAATCATTTCCACTGTGATTTAGCACAGCATTTGCCCAAGGATAGCCTACATACATATGGGAAGGCTAAAGTCACCTATTCAGGCTTTATAGCCTCACGTGTATGCATTTTATAGGCTAGTAAAAAACCTCAGGCAGCACATGCTTTCAATGACATCTTTCTACCAACCGCCCAAGTTTATTCCTAAAGGCTACCTACCCGCTTCACGCCGGCTCCTGCCTTTCACCTGTTATCAGGCACTATGCCGACTACTACTTAGGCGAGTGAGAGATTTAGTCGATTGGCTACTGCACTGTTATTCATCCACCTCTAATCTGCTAATGATTTATTAAGGCCTAATGCGAAACGTATTACCACGATTTATTCTCTCAAATACGCAGAGGCCGCTTCACAAAACTTCTGCAATGACTTTTAGATCAACCATTATGAAGCAAATCTTACAAACCTGCTGGCCACCAGTTTTAAACTACCTAAGGTGGTTTCTAGCCGCACTCTACCGCGTTAAGCCTGCCTTGGCGCCACCGCGACATCTGAATATCCAAAATGATAGCCACAGGCCCTTAAAAACGGCTTTTAGGTCAATACGCAGGAAAGTAATTCGAAACTTTCAGGCGATTCGTGTCGCTTCAGATGAGATAGCTGAGGCTCATTCATTTTCAATGGGTATGCCTAAAGGTAGGTTGCTACTTGGCCTGTCTGTCCTGATATGGGCTATTTGTGGCGTATCAACAACGAAGGCTCAGAATGCCCCTCTCGGATGCGATAAGTACAAGCTGTTGATTAGCGAAAACGATAATAGTGGTTCGTATACAATGGCCTTTGACTTTCCAACAGCTGGCACCACGCCCAGTTGTAACCTGGGGCCAGGTAGTGGGGGCGAAAATATTGTTATCGACCCCACCAAGAACCTGGCCTATATTTGTCCACTAGGCTCTGTAAATATAAAGGTGTATGACTTCGCAACGGGTCAGTTCAAGCCAGATATTCCAGTGCCTTCCGAAACGGGGTATCTAGCTTCAGCAACCTTATCAGCGGATAACAATTATTTATTTGTAACAGGCCGTGACGCCTTGTATAAAGTAAATCTTGCTACCAACGCGATTGAAGCAGAACTCACCCTGCCTGGCCAAGCGGGTAGTAACAACAACTTATGGGGATTGGCCGTAAATCCCAACAACAGTTCGCAGCTTTATTTCAGTGCAAGATGGAACCCTGTCGCTCCAAGTACGGTGACCCCATCCATATGGTTTACAGACCCCAACTTAGGCACTCCTACTTTAGCCTATACCCTCCCTTCCGGTCTCTATCCTCGGGGTATAACCTTCGCCAGCGATGGAACCATGTGGGCAACCACTGCCAGTACAAGCGGGCCTGACCAACTTCTTCACTTATCCGTTAATGCCAACGGTACCTTATCACAGATAGCTTCTTTCCCCTTTCCTCCGGCTATTAGTAATACGAGCGGTACCACTAACGACCCATTCGGTATTGTTACAGGGCCCGACGGCAACCTTTACTTAGTTACGTTTTATGGAGCCTGCGTATATCAGGTAACTCCTTCCGGTACCTTTAATAACTATATTCCCAATACAACAGGAGCCCTGGCGAAAGGAATTGCCTTTATTTGCGGCAATTACAAGTGTCCGTGTACTGTATCTGCAGGTGTTGGGAGTTCGCCCGCTAGTACCTGCGGCTCTGCATCGATAAATATAACCGGTGCCACAGGCAATCAGGCTAATATTAATGTGGGAAGTACATACGGCACACTGCCCAAATACAACGACCCCAGCAATAAAGCAATCTCCAGTGGAGGGGTAACCTTCAGTGGTTTACTACCGAACACAACCTACACCGTTCGAGTCTGGAACGGCTCCGACGATTGTTATGCCGATGTAACCATTACAACAACAGGAGCTCCCGTCCCCAATCCACCAGTTAGTGGTGGAGATAAGACCGTCTGTCAGGGAGCACCACTACCTGCCCTATCCGTTCAGGTTGGTGGAGGAGAAACAGCCAACTGGTATAATTCAGCAGGCACCCTGGTTGCCAGTAGTCTGACAACGTATACACCAACCGCAGCAGGCACATACTTGGTTGAGACATTCAACCCAAGTACGGGTTGTAAATCGGCAACGAGAACTTCGGTTAGTCTGACGCTCAATCCGCCACCGGCTATCAATCCTATACCAGCGAAGGTAATTTGTGATGGTACATCTGTTCAACTCAATGCTACAGCAAGCATCCCGGGTTCTACCTATGCCTGGAGCGGAGGTCCCCTGACCAGTTTGACCATTGCCAATCCCATTGCCTCACCAGCCGGTTCGCTACAGGAAAATAAACTCTACAGCTATGTTGTGGTGGTGACCACCCCCATAGGCTGTACAGCCTCTGCGACCGCTCAGATCACTGTAACGCCCAGCATTCGTGTATTTGCCGGTAGCGACATGACTATTTGCGAGAAGTCGTCTACGCCTTTGTCCGCAACGACCAATCTTCAAAGCAGCGCCATCAATGGCACGGTTTCAGTAGCTTGGAGCGAAGTCGCTACGAACCCCAGCGCGGGCAACAATCTGGCATCGACCACGGGCTACACAGTAGCTACCAAGGCGCTGGCACCCGGCGTATATAAGTTTACGGCTACTGTCACGCAGGTAAGTCCAGATGGTCTTACCAATTGTGTCAATACGGATGAAGTACAGGTAACGGTGATGCAGGCCCCTGTGCTAACCATCAAGCCAACCCGTGACAACATCTGTAGCGACAATACGATGACGGTAACGCTGGCCTCTACCTTATCGACGGCAGCACCGGCTAATGTTACCTGGACGTCAACGGACGACCCAACGCTGGCTTACTTAAGCTGTACCAATTGCGCCAATCCGGTGCTGACCCTGCCTGCGAGTTATAACAAGGCGACCATTACCTATACGGCCAATGCCGTGGTTACCGCTGATAATAACATTCAGTGTACGGCGTCTGCTTCGGTTACAATCGCCGTCAAGAAAGAGCCCGTTCTAATCGTTAGTCCTCCAAAAATTATCTGCGACGGCACATCCGTTCAGTTAAATGTCGATTCAGACAAAACAGCAGCTACCTACGAATGGACCGGCTCGGCCCTGTCGAGTCTAAGTATCAAGAATCCAATTGTAGCTCCAGCTGGTTCGTTGCAGGAAGACAAGACATATTTATACACGGTTAAAGTGACCGATACCGATGGCTGTTTTACCTCGGCTATTACAAGTGTAACGGTAACGCCCAGTATTCGGGTTTATGCCGGTGAAGATGCTACTATCTGCGAAAAGACAACGACCCCGCTCTCGGCCACGACCAATCTGCAAAGCAGTGCCGTTAATGGAACGATCACCGTTGCCTGGACCGAAGACCCATCGAACCTGAACAAAGGCTCGAACTTGGCGTCTACCGCTGGTTATAATGTCAACACCAACGCTTTGGCACCGGGTGTATATAAATTCTGGGCTACCGTAACACAGAAAAGCCCGGACGGATTGACCAATTGTATTAATACCGACTGGGTACAGATCACCGTTACCCGGAACCCAGTATTAGTCATTGTACCGACTCAGCCAAACATCTGTCCGCTGAGCCAGGAGACGATCACGCTGGCCGCTAATTTGAGCGGTGGAACACCCGCAGCAGCGTCTATTTACTGGACTTCGAAAGATGATCCAACCGCTAAATTCCTTAGCTGTTCGGTGTGCGCCAATCCAACCCTGACTGTGCCTGCTGGCTACACCGGGGCTACGATCAGTTACACCGCCACGGCCATTGTTACGGCCGACAATAACATTCAATGCCCAACTACAGCTACGGTAACGATCATCGTAAATCCGTTACTGAAGGTGGATGTAATCGCCGATGTTACGGTTTGTAACGAATACATTGCCGTTAAACAGCAACGCAGCACAACCCTGCGCGAGCTGGTGAGTGGTAACCCGGTCAACATCGCTCAGTGGAAAATTGAGCCGATGGTCGGTATCACTAACGTAGTCGTCAGTGGAGCCACGTTGACGTTCGATGTACTGCCATCCAACGAGATCGTCGAATATACGGTGACACTCAATAGCGCGGAAACCTGCTATGCCAGCACCAAATTCTTTGGCTACGAAAACCCGCGCCCTATTGTTGAATTCACTATGGACAGTTATGTCTGTCTGGGCAGCAAGACGCAGGTACTTTTCAATGGCAATGCGAAACCAGGTGCCATTTATACCTGGGATTTTGCCGGTGCAAAAGTAATTTACTCGAATGATAGCAAGCCCTACGACGGTATTGCCGAAGGACCCGGCCCTCACGATATTCAGTGGGACAAGTACCCTGGTTTTGGCAACACCTATGTCGTATCGCTGACTGTCAACGATGGCGGTTGTACTGACACGCGTCGGAAAGACATCCGTATCGAGCGTGGCTACGATGTAGTCTGGAACACAACTAATACATCCGTTTGTAACGGAACCGATGGTAAAATCACATTGGTATCGGCGCGGGAAAAAGTAACGAACCGCGACGTAACCAACACGCTGGTCTTTACCTGGACCGGGCCGAACGGATTTACATTGGTCGCAGCAGCACCGCAGGGATCAAACCTAACTAATCTGGCACCGGGCACATACCACGTACGGGTCGATAACAGTATTGGTGGGTGTGCTTATGAATATGATCTCGATATCAAGCGCCCTAAAAATTTGGGCCTGAATGCGTTGGTCGGCTATAAAGCAACCTGTGGCAAGACAGACGGTGGTATCCACACTGAAGTAGTGGGTGGTACGGCTCCGTACACGTTCTTTTATTACGATGCAGCTGGCGCGTTACTGAGCCAGAAAACCGTAAACGATACGCTCGATTATAAGTGGGGTTTAGCTGAAGGTAAATACCATGTAAAAGTGGTGGATGTCAATAAGTGTAGCACCGAAGGAGATATTGTTCTGGACAACGTGGGTGGCCCACGGGTAGAGATAGCCCAGATCACCCCAACCCCTTGCGGTGATAAAACGGGTAAAGTACAGTTCACCATCTTTGGAGCTGCACCATTTAGCTACTCACTCGCATCGGATAACCCCTACTCAGGCGGTACTATTACACAGGCGGGCATTCCCGTCACGCTGGAGTTCCTGGAAGCCGGTGATTATGTGATGACTGTACGGGATGCCAACGGTTGCGTAACTGTGAAGCGCTTTACTGTGGGCGCATTGGCCTCTGGCTTTAATATCGCTGTAACGACGACTCCCGGCTCTTGCCCATACAATCCGAATGGCAGCGAGAATCCTAAAACGGGTGCTTTCCAGGTAACCAGCCCACTGGGTGCTCAGTATACCTATACATGGATTGGCATGGATGGAAAAGTATTTACGCCAACGAGCCCAACCAATCCAACCGGCTTAGCAACGGGCATCTACAAGCTGAAGATTTCCAGCAACACTGCCGGTGGTGGCGTTTGTACAGATAGTACGACGTTGATTCTGAACCCATCGGAAGGTCCAAAACCAGAACTGGTGACCATTAAGAATCCAACCTGTCCGGATCTCGACAATGGCAGTGTTACCTTTATTGTCAACAAGAATCTGGACTCCGGAACGCCGGATAAAAACCGCTTCCCGCTGACGAATATTGGGCCGTATAGCTATACGCTGCGCAACACCACCTCACAAGACGGGTTCGTCATCAGCGGTATGGTCATTGACAATACCAATCTGACGGTCTACGGTCTGGCGAGAGGTACTTACCTGCTCACCATTACAGATTGTAACCTTTGCGTAGGCTATCAAACCTTCCAGGTAACGGACCCCGAGCATTTCGAAGTGCTGGTTGACCGCAATAACCTGGTCCTTTGTGATGCGAAAGACGGCAAAGTGTGTTTGACCATCAATGGCGCAACAGGGCAACAGTATACCGTAAGCGTATCGCCAACGGCAATTAACCCAACACCGTTTACACGGAATGTGACCAACTGCCTGTTCGGCATGGACGCTAACAAAGAGTATATCGTAACCATCCGCGACGCACAAAACTGCTACGTTAACTTCCCGGTTAGCCTGACGCAGCCAGCGGTATGTTTCGATTGCGACAAGTTCTGCTCGAAAGATGTAGAAGGATACGACATGTCCTGCGACAGTCTGAACACCGGCAAAGCACGTATCCGGGTAACGGGCGGTAAAGCACCGTTCAAGTATACCTGGTACAACTCGCTGGGTCAGGTAGTATCGCAGGTAACCTCGGCTGATTCGGTCAATACCATTGACAAGCTGACGGCCGGTGTGTACTACATCTCGGTCGTTGATGCCAACAGTTGTACCATTGGTGGATCAGATGGCGGTAAGCAGAAGATTTCTGTAGCCATCGGTCAATCAGGCGGACCAACTGTCGTTATCAACAGCACTACGTCTTCAGCCTGTGGCGCGTCTACAGGTGCTATCCGGTTCTCGGTAACGGGCAACAAACCGTTCACCTATACGCTCACCAAAGTGGGTAGTTCGGTGGAACTGGCTACGGGCAGCATCCTCAACGTACCAAACGCCATTACGCTGAGCAATCTGCTGGCCGCTTCGTACGTACTTAAAGTGAAGGACAGCAAAGGTTGTGTAACGACAACGCTGGTTGACATCCGGTCATCTACGTTCCCAATGGTGATCAGCTCGACGCTGAAGAAGCCAAGCTGTGACGGAGTAACACTGGGAGAAATCGCCATTAGCCTGAGCCCACTAGCGGGCCAGACGGCTCCGGGTGGTTCGCCAACCTACGTATGGTCGGGACCAAATGGTGTGTTTACACCGGCGATTCCTGAGAAAGCAACGATGTTACCAGCGGGTATCTACCACGTTACCGTTAGCTACAGCAATGGTTGTTCGGACACGGAGGAGATCATCCTGAATAATGCCGACGGCCCAACGCTGTCAGCTACCCCAACGGGTCTGGTAACCTGTATCGGTGCCAATAACGGTTCGATTACGCTGAATGCCAATGGTAACGGCCAGGCCATCATCGGCTATATCGTGAAAGGCG
Organism: Spirosoma pulveris; assembly: GCF_054781875.1. Taxonomy (NCBI): domain Bacteria; kingdom Pseudomonadati; phylum Bacteroidota; class Cytophagia; order Cytophagales; family Cytophagaceae; genus Spirosoma; species Spirosoma pulveris. Next base: position 669,162 of record NZ_BAAGTO010000003.1, on the reverse strand, counting down.
TTCTGTCGAAACCGTACTCGGCTCCGTACCCAACGAGCATCACCAATGAGGTTATCGCTAACCTGGCTGCCGGTGATTACGAAATTGAAGTTATCGGCTTCAATGGTTGTGTATCGAAAGCGATGGTAACCGTACAGAAACCGGAGGTGCCCATCATCGACATCCAGACAACGGCGGTCAATGATTGTGACATCAACAACGGTACGGCCACGATCAGCGTGGTGAGCGGAGGCAAGACACCGTTCCAGATTCGTCTGGTGTCGCCAACGGCGACCGCCTTTACGGCTGGTCCAATCACCTACGGTAGCCTGGCGGGTGGCGACTATGTTGCCGAAGCGAAAGATGCCAATGGCTGTCTGACCCAGTTCCCATTCACCGTCGCTGACCTGCGCAAGCAGCTTTGCTACGGCACTATTGGTGACTTCGTCTGGAAAGACAGGAATGATAATGGTAAGCAGGATACCGGCGAGCCAGGTGTAGCAGGCGTAACAGTTGAACTTTGGAAAGCCGTCAATGGCACCCCGTCGACTAAAATCACATCGGCTACTACCACAGCGACAGGTAAATATCTGTTCACTGAGTTGCTTAAAGGCGATTATATTGTCCGATTCGTAAAAGGAACCTGGCCAGATAGCTGTGCAATCACTCCGAAATACAAGCAGGCGGGTGTACTCGATAGCCTGAACTCGGATGCTGACCCCACTTCGGGCCTTAGCCCAGTGGTAAGCCTTGACCCAATCAAAGGTGGCTTGTTGAAAAACAACCCAACGATTGATTTGGGCCTATATGTACCGACCAGTACGCTGGGTGATTTTGTCTGGAAAGATAAAAATGATAACGGTATCCAGGATGCCAGTGAAGTAGGGGTGAAAGGCGTGAAGGTGGTTCTCTGGTCGGCAACGACTGGCGGTACACCCGGCACAAAACTAGACTCTACTACGACTGATGCAACGGGCAAATATGGATTTATTAACCTGAAAAAAGGTGACTATATCGTACAATTTGTGCCTTCCAGCCTGCCTGATAGCTGCGCTCTGTCGAAGAAACCGAACTTGTCCAGCATAGGCGACGAATTCGATTCTGATGCTGATCCAATTACTGGCATTACACAAGTTGTTAGCCTGGACCCTTACCAGACAGGTCTGTTGAAAAACAACCCAACCATCGATGCCGGACTGGCGTATCCGAAAGGCTCGATTGGGGATTATGTCTGGAAAGATGCCAACGACAATGGTATCCAGGATGCGGGCGAAGCCGGTGTAGCTAACGTTCTGGTCGAACTTTATAAAGTAGTGAATGGCCAACGAGTATTGCCATCGTTTGCTACGCAGACAACGGATATCAATGGCCGCTACTTGTTCCCAAATCTGGATACGGGCGATTATCAGGTGAAATTTGTTGGTAGCACACTGCCTGTTGGTTGCGCCATCAGCCAGAAACCAAACACCGGTAACGACGATACGAAGGATAGCGATGCCGACCCAACCAGTGGTCTGAGCCCCGTTATTCCGATCAATCCATACAAAGGCCCTGGCTTGCTGCGTGATAATCTGACGGTCGATGCCGGTCTGTATACACCCGCTGTCGGCTCGATTGGTGACTATGTCTGGAAAGATACTAACGACAACGGTATCCAGGACGCCGGTGAAGCCGGTGTGAAAGATGTACAGGTTGAACTTTACAAAGCGGTGAACGGTCAGCCTCAGGGTGCTGCGCTGAAGATCGTTTCGACCGACGTGACGGGTAAGTACCTCTTCGATCAGTTACCTAAAGGGGATTATCTGGTGAAATTTGTGAGTAGCTCATTCCCGGCCTCCTGTGCCATCAGCACCCGACCAAACACGGGCAACGACGACACCAAAGATAGCGACGCCGATCCCACCACGGGTCTCTCGCAAGTGGTGACGCTGGACCCCGTACAGGGTGGTATTCTCAAGGATAACCCAACCATCGACGCCGGTCTGTACAATACAGCGACAGGTTCGATTGGCGACTATGTCTGGAAAGATGCCAACGACAATGGTATCCAGGATGCGGGCGAAGCTGGTGTAGCCAACGTACAGGTTGAACTCTATGCAGCCGTTAACGGCCAGCCACAGGGAGCAGCCCTGAAAGTAGCGTCGACTGATGCGAATGGTAAGTACCTCTTTGACAAACTGCCGAAGGGAACCTACCTGGTTCGTTTCATCGGTAGCAGCTTCCCGGCCAACTGTGCCATCAGCACCCGACCACGGTCCGGTACCGATACGGGCAAAGACAGCGACGCTGATCCGACTTCGGGTCTGTCACAAGTGGTGACGCTGGATCCAATCCAGGGGGGTATCCTCAAGGACAACCTAACCATCGACGCCGGTCTGTATAACGTCAGTGTTCCTGTGTTCACGGTTACGTCGGCAACGGTTTGTTATGGTAGTCAAACTACATTAACGGCCACGGGTTGTACGGGTACAGTACGGTGGAATACGGGTACGACAGGTAACACCCTGATCACACCAGCGCTCACGACGACCACCAGCTATACGGCTACCTGTTCCGCGGCTAACAATGTAGTCTCGGCAGTGGGTACGGTAACAGTAGTGCCACAGCCAACGGTGAGCCTGCAGGCCAGTAGCACTCTGGTCACGGTTGGTTCGTCAGTCGTGCTGACGGCGAGTGGCTGCACGGGTAATCTAAGCTGGTCAACGGGTGCTACGGGCAGCGCCATCACGGTAACGCCCATGAACCCGACCAACACCTACTCGGCAACCTGCACCACCGCGCAAGGTTGTGTCGCCACGGCTTCGATTACGGTTCAAACACAGCCTGCACCGACCCTGGTGGTTACGTCGGCAACGATCTGTTCGGGTAGTAGTGCCACACTGGTCGCCAGCGGCTGTCCAGTGGAGATGAGCTGGAGCAACGGTACGACAGGTAATACCCTGATCACCCCGGCGCTCACCGCTACTACCAGCTATACCGCTATATGTAACACGGTCGACCGCATTGTATCAGCGATTGGTACGGTAACTGTCCTCCCCGTAACGCCGATAACCATAACCGCTTCCAGTCTGACCATTACCAATGCCAGCGCGGTAACGTTAACGGCTTCGGGTTGTACGACGGGTAACCTGAAATGGTCAGCAGGTGGTCAAACATCGGCCATGATCGTAGTACAGCCTACACAGGCTACTACATTCTACTCCGTTAGCTGTACCAATGGTTCAGGTTGTACATCGCAGGGGTCAATTACGATCTACCGTGTGGATGTCCCCCAGCCTAAACTGGAACTGGAAAAACTGGTGGATAAGTCCAGAGCGCAAGTCAATGATGTATTGACTTACAAACTGATTATTCGGAATACCGGTCAAGGTACAGCTAATTCGATTGTGGTTCGCGACTCGCTGGACGCTGGTCTGCTCTATGTATCGTCTCAGGCTTCTTCGGGTAGCTTTAGCCCGGCCAGCTTCGGTGGCGTGTGGCAGATACCAGCCTTAACGGCCGGTAGTAGTGCTACCCTGACGATGACGGCCCGTGTATTAACCGGCGGTGTACTGTACAACATAGCCACTATTCCGGGTGATACCAACCGAGTATGTACGACTATTCCGATGGACCTTTGCGAAGGCGAGCAGATTATAGCATCTGCACCGGGTGGACGTTCTGATCTAATCTGGTTCCGCGATGGTGTACAGGTAGGTACTGGTGCTCAACTGACTATAACACGGACAGGTCTTTACACGGTACGAACTACCTCGGGCACCTGTCCCAATAGTCAGTGTTGCCCGCTCGAAGTAGTAGCCAGCACGAACTGCTGTCCAGCTAAAATTTGTGTACCCTTCGTGGTAAAACAAAGCAAGCGAGCGAAGCGCGTAGGTGATCCACGATAGTAATGTTTCATTGATCTCGATGGCCCCAGGCTGGGGCCATCGAGATCTTTTTCTCTTCCATTAATTGTAATGCTTAGCCTTCCTGGGCCTTACCAAAAGCAACCTTTGTTCAACTACGTACTCAGAAAAGAATAGAATCAGACGATGAAGAATCGATACCATCTTATAGCAAGCCTGCTGACACTAGCTACTGTTTCCGCTCAGGCGCAGGTCAAAATTGGCAGCAACCCCACTTCCCTGACCACCACGGCCAACCTCCAGGTCGAGGCTACCGACGGCTCTCAGGTGGTCATCAACAAGACCACCGGCAACGTCGGTATCGGCACGGTGGCCCCCGGGGCCAAACTGCATGTACTCAATGGTAATGTAATTTTCAATCCTACCGGCACCAACCCCCTCAACTTCAACTCGGGTAATACAGCGACCAACCCACGGCTATCGGTACCCAGAGGGGCCATCGAGTTTCAGTCGGGGGAGACCAGTGGTGGCACGCCCATCTTTAACTTTTTCTCCAATGTAGGGGGCGAAGCCATGAACCGACTCACGGTCTTGCAGAACGGCAATGTCGGTATTGGCACAACAATACCAGCTGAAAAGCTTCATATAAATGGAAATGTTCTTTCATTAGGCAATTTTTATTCATTCAGTAATGAGTACGGTATTGGTACAAAACCTAAAACAACCAATGTATTTGGTCTCAACCAAGGGGGTATAGAATTTGAGACGGCTGCAGGTACAAGCATGAAAGTAGCCTTGGATGGCAACGTAGGTATTGGAACAACAACCCCTTCCAGTAAGTTACATGTTCTTACGACGGGCACAACGAAAGCGGCTAGCTTCCTCAATAACGACGGAGCGGGTACTTCAACGAATTTATGGGTTGGCGGAGGTAACCCCAACTGGGGAGAAATTAAATATAGTAACATAAACAATATCAACGACTCGCGTCTGTCTTTAGGGAGCACAGACAATGAATATATTACGGTTGATCTGGCCGGAGCTTCTGTGGGCAATGTGGGCATCGGTACAACCGCGCCTAATGCCAAATTGCATGTTGTTGGCGAAAGATTATACATGGATTGCACAGCGGCAGATCCCTATGGTGCTATTACGATTAACGTGCCTAATACCAACAGCAATGGTGCACTTGACATATCAGAAATGATACTGTTTACTGTTGCCGGATCAGCCATAGGAAATATAGCTCCTACAGCCGCCGGAACGGGTATCTCCTTCAACACAAACTCCGACCGACGTTTGAAAGAAAACATCGTTACCAGCCATTACGGCATCAAGGATCTGATGAAGATCAATGTGGTCGATTACAACTTCAAGTCGAACAAAAACAAGATGCAGGAAACGGGTTTTGTTGCTCAGGATCTGTACAAAGTGTATCCGATTGCCGTAACGCCGGGCGACGCTGATGAAACGGCGGCTGTCAAGGATTCCTGGAAAGTTGACTACGGCAAGGTAACGCCCTTGCTGGTCAAGTCGATTCAGGATCAGCAGGCCATTATCAATGCACAACAAGCCGAAATCAACGAGTTGAAAGCAGCTGTAAAGCAATTACTGGAAAAGAAATAAGCCATTACGTATACAAGGTAAGACTACGCCTGCCTTGGTTTACGTATATACATGATCGTTTAAAAACCATTACACAGTCTTAGTTATCTACTTGCCCCCTTGTGCCAACACTTTGCTGAGAAGAACCAAACTGAAAACAGGACGATGAAGTATCAATACATGCTTGTGACTGCCCTGCTCACGCTGACCGCTTTGTCAGCCCGGGCGCAGGTCAAGATTGGCAGCAACCCCACTTCCCTGACAACCACGGCCAACCCCCAGGTCGAGGCCACCAACGGCTCTCAGGTGGTAGTCAACAAAACCACCGGCAATGTGGGGGTAGGCAACACCGCCACTAACCCCATGCTGTCGGTACCTCGGGGAGCCATTGAGTTTCAGTCGGGGGAGAACACAGCCACCACACCGATCTTCAACTTCTTTTCCAACTTTGGGGGCGAAGCTACGAGCCGACTCACGGTCTTGCAGAACGGCAATGTCGGTATTGGCGCAACAACGCCAGTTGAAAAGCTTCATATAAATGGAAATGTTCTTTCATTAGGCAATTTTTACTCATTCAGTACCCAATACGGTATTGGTACTAAACCGAGCATCACCAATGTATTTGGTCTAAACATCGGTGGTATAGAATTTGAAACGGCTGCAGGTACAAGCATGAAAATAACGCGGGTAAGGTGCTTACTTCTGACGTCAATGGGGTAGCTTCAGGGGTGGCCGGCGCCAAAGTTTCACTAACGCGGGGCTCTGTTCCCTCTACCGGTTTGACGGCATTAACAGGTTCTGATTTCATCAATTCAGGCGTATCCATTACACTTACCCCTGGTAGTTGGCTGGTTTTTTTCAATGCGACATACAATAATGGTGGAGGGGCTACCAGCAATATTTACTGGGATATGACCTCAGCCGCTACTGGTTACACCGGGGCTACAACGCCGGGGATTGTCGGCCGTACACTTAGCGCACCGGCTCCTTCAGGTCTGTATTGTCCTACTTCGGCTATTTACAACGTAACCGTGACGACCACCACATTCTATCTATGGGGAAGGCCGATTCCAACGACCGCCATGAACTACTCTGGAGAGGAGCGAATTTTTGCCCTGCCAATTAACTGACGAGCGTATGAAATTCATAATCAGTCAGTATACAGTTTTCAGTTAAGGTCCGAGGCCTGTAAGTGATCCATTTGATTTCACTGTACATGAGTCAAATTTATAGTATTTAAAACCTAGCAAAATGAACCAGCTTTATAGTGACAAAGCCATCAGATGGGTCATGGCGATTTGCATAGCACTGCTTTGTCTGGGCCAGAGCTATGCCCAGTCGGCCTCATTCGGGAATACGTTTATTGGTAGTACCAGCGAGATGAGCATTGTTGGCGTTCAACACGACTTCCAGAATGGCGGCAGTGGCGTTCAGCCCGGTATTGTCGGTACGGAACGATCTGGTCCCCAGGGTTTCCTGAGTTTTTCGGCAGGGGCCAGCCATATCAATGCATCCGACAATGCGTTTGTGGATGGGTATGCAAAGACCTACAATACAACAGCGTTTGTATTTCCCATTGGCGATAATAACAAATATCGACCAGCAGCAGTGAGTGCTGCCTCATTGATTGAGCCGATTACTGCTGCCTATTATGGAGTCAGTCCAACAACGGCCATAACGAGTAGTTTGAAAGGGGGTAATGAGCCGGCACTACCCTCTGGCGGACCATTTTCTATAACGGCCAAAGAGACAGCTCTGCTGGCTGTAGACGGGGTAGAGTACTGGGATATAGATGGCACTCTTTCGACCAGAATCACCCTGACCTGGGATGCCAATTCGAATGTATCGACGCTCACAGCGGGGAACCTAACCTCACTCACGATTGCCGGCTGGGACGGGACGAAATGGGTCATTATTCCCTCAACGATGGATGCCACGTCAATTTTGGGATCAGCAAGTACATCTACGGCGGGTTCGATTACGACCACCTTCAGTTTGGCTCCGAATACCTACCAGGTATATACGTTAGCCTCTCTGTTCAACTGTACAGCCAATGCGGGCACCATCTCAAAATAGTGTACTGTAGGCAGACAGCAGCAATTGCCGTAATGTATGATCGCCAGAATTCATAAAACCTTCAAATCCATGAAACTACCGTTTACCCATACGCCTGCCTGTTGGAAATGGCTCGCACTTGTGCTGGTAGGGTACGTACTAAGCGTGACCGTAAGCATAGCTTCGCCAGTAGGCAAACGTCACGAAACCCCTGATCTGCACCCGCCTACAGGACGGGTTGCCGCAAAAAATAGGGAAATTACTCTAACCAGACCCGCAACTGCGCTGGCTGCTCCGGGTAAATTGCTGTCGACTATACTACCAGCATCCTTTGCCTGCGACGGCACCGCGCCAGCGAACATAGCCTTTACCAACACGGGCAACACCACCACCACGGGTTATATAACGAAGTACATGTTAGTCGATGCTACGTCGGCTGCTATTGTTCAGGTATCTGGTACGCCTTCGTTTACTGCCGTTGGCGTGGGGTCTTACATTGCCTATGCCGTTAACTACGATGGTGCTCAGGCCGCCCCTACCCTTACTACAGGCACGAACTTTGCCAATATTGGCGGCACGTGTGTTAATGTGTCGAATGGTATTAATTATTCTATTTGTGCTCCTCCGGTCAGCTTAACCGTAGCCCTGGCGGATGCCCCGGTTTGTAATCCGTCCACCAATCAGTACACCGCTACCGGAACGGTTAGCTTATCCAATGCGGCAGCGGGCACCATGACCCTTACCGACAATGGTATTACTATAGCGTCTATCGCCGTGACAGCGGGCCAATCGTCGGTTCCTTTCTCGGTAAGCGGGCTAAGTAATGCCAGCAGTCACTCGCTGGTGGCCAGCCTGAACAGCCAAACCGCCAGCACGACCTATACGGCCCCGGCCTTTTGTACGCTGGTGATGAATGTGGCTACAGGCCCGCTAAACTGCGACCCGGCAACTGGCCAGTATACGGCTACCGGCACCGTTAGCCTGACCAACAGCCCTGCCGGTACGATCACCGTAACCGATAACGGCACCACCATTGGTACCATCACCGTGACGGCGGGTCAATCGTCGGCTACGTTCCCGGTAAGTGGATTAAGTAATGCCAGCAGCCACACACTGGTAGCCAGCCTGAACAGCCAGACCGCCAGAACGACCTATACGGCTCCAGCCTCCTGCACACTGGCGATGAGGGTAGCTGTAGCCCCCCCCACTTGTAACCCAGCCACCGACCAGTACACGGCCACGGGAACGGTTAGTCTCACCAACAGCCCCGCCGGTACGATCACCGTAACGGATAACGGTACCAACGTCGGAACGATCACCGTAACGGCGGGTCAATCGTCGGCTACGTTCTCGGTAAGCGGATTAAGTAATGCCAATAGCCATACTGTAGTAGCCAGTTTCAATGGCCAAACCGCCAATACGAGTTATTCAGCGCCAGTTTCCTGTTCACTGGTAATGACGGTGGCTGTGTCAGCACCAGTTTGTAATCCGGCTACCAACCAATATGCTGCTACGGGAACCATCAGCCTGGTTAACGCCACGGCCGGTACCATTACCATTACCGATAACGGCGCGCCCGCCGGTAGCGTCAATGTGACCGCGGGTCAGCCTTCTGCCACATTCCTGCTCAGTGGATTAAGCAACTTAGCCAGCCACAACATTGTGGTTAGCCTCTATGGCCAAACCGCCACCACGACCTTTGCCGCACCGATTGCCTGTGCGCAGACAATGACCGTTGGGGTGAATACGCCGGTTTGTAGCCCGACCACCAACCAGTATACCGCTACCGGAACCGTTAGCCTGGTCAACAGTACTGCCGGTACACTTACAGTGACCGACAATGGGGTTACTGTAAGCACCATCACCGTAACGGCGAGTCAGGCCTCGGCCAGCTTCACGGTAAATGGACAAAGCAATGGAAGTTCGCACAACGTAATTGCCACCCTGAATGACCAGACCGCCAGTGTAATTTATACGGCTCCGGCGGCCTGTACAATCTGTACGCTCAACATCACAACAAGTAGTCTACCTGCCGCAGTGGTCGGTACGGCCTACAATCAATCGGTGGTGGCTACGGGCGGTACTCAACCCTATACCTTCCTCGTATCTGACGGTAGCCTACCCGTCGGCATGAGCCTCAATGGCAGCACGGGTCTGCTTTCGGGTACGCCTACTATGGCGGGTACTTATACATTCAATATCACAGTATTTGACGGTGCCAACTGTTCGTCGATTATGGCTCTGACGCTCCAGGTAGCCGGTGGCCCGGTTTGTAATCTGGTGGCCACGGCCGTTCCTGGCGACTGTAACCCACAAAATAACACCTACATATTAACGGGTACCATATCGGCCACGAACACGGCTATTTTCGGCGTGGGTGTTCAGTCCCTTACGATCACCGATGGTCAGGCTATTACGTACGCCACCCTAAACGGGGATGGCCCGGTTAGTTACACCCTCACAGGTCTCAACTCCGATGGCCTACGGCATAGAGTGACCGCAGTAAATAGTGGCACGGTTTGTAGCCTGGCTATTGTTGACTACTACGCTCCCCTGTCTTGCACGTATACGATGGGTGTAACGGTAAGCACCCCAGTATGTAATTCGGCTACCAACCAGTATACGGCCACGGCTACGGTAAGCCTCGCCAACAGTCCGGCAGGCACGCTCACCCTAACCGACAACGGGGCTATTGTTGGTTCGGTCCAGCTAGTGGCGGGTCAGCCTTCGGCCAGTTTCACGGTAAGTGGCCCGAGTAATGCCAGCAGCCACAACGTGATTGCCAGCCTCAACGGCCAGACCACCACCACCACCTACACCGCCCCAACGGCCTGCACGGTTTGTTCCCTGAGCTTCACCACCACCAGTCTGCCTAACGCTCAGGTGGGCACCGCCTACAGCCAGGCACTCACGGCCATGGGCGGCAGTACGCCTTACACCTATGCGTTGGTGAGTGGTAGCCTGCCCGCAGGCCTGAGCCTCAACCCCGCCACCGGGGTGATCTCGGGCACGCCCACCACTACGGGTGCATCGACTATCTTGGTGAACGTGAGCGATGCCAAGAACTGTTCGGCGCTGCTCACCCTGACGATGCAGGTCGCTTCAGCCCCCGTCTGCTCGCTGGTCGCTACGGCAGCGGCCGGTAGCTGTAACCCGGCCACCAACCAGTACACCCTGACGGGTAGCGTCTCGGCCACCAACGGCGCAGCCAGCCAGTCGCTGACCATCGCCGTGGGTAGTGTCAGCACGGTCGTAACGCTGACGGGCAACGGCCCAGTCAATTACACCCTGAACGGGCTTACTTCCGATGGCTTGGCGAAGACGGTATCGGTCATCAGCAGTGCCACCGCCTGCGGATCGACCACGACCACCTACACCGCACCCGCTGCCTGTAGGCTGAGCATGGCGGTAGCTGTCAGTACACCGGTTTGTAACTCAGTCACCAACCAGTATACCGCTACCGGTACCGTTAGCCTGACCAACAGCCCTGCCGCTACGATCACCGTAACGGATAACGGCACGACCATCGGCACCATTACCGTCACGGCGGGCCAGCCGTCGGCCAGCTTCACGGTAAGCGGCCCAAGTAACGCCAGCAGCCACAACGTGATTGCCAGCCTCAACGGCCAGACCGCCACCACCACCTACACCGCCCCAACGGCCTGCACGGTCTGCTCCCTGAGCTTCACCACCACCAGTCTGCCTAACGCTCAGGTGGGCACCGCCTACAGCCAGGCACTCACGGCCATGGGCGGCAGTACGCCTTACACCTATGCGTTGGTGAGTGGTAGCCTGCCCGCAGGCCTGAGCCTCAACCCCACCACCGGGGTGATCTCGGGCACGCCCACCACCACCGGCACAGCCAGCTTTGGTCAAGGTGAGCGATGCCAAGAACTGTTCGGCGCTGTTGACGCTGACAATGCAGGTCGCTTCAGCCCCCGTCTGCTCGCTGGTCGCTACGGCAGCGGCCGGTAGCTGTAACCCGGCCACCAACCAGTACACCCTGACGGGTAGCGTCTCGGCCACCAACGGCGCAGCCAGCCAGTCGCTGACCATCGCCGTGGGTAATGTCAGCACGGTCGTAACGCTGACGGGCAACGGCCCAGTCAATTACACCCTGAACGGGCTCACTTCCGATGGCTTGGCGAAGACGGTGTCGGTCATCAGCAGTGCCACCGCCTGTGGATCGGCCACGACCACCTACACCGCACCCGCCAGTTGTACATATACCTGTCCGCCCCCAATTCATGTGTGTAAGGCAAGTAACTATGTCTTTTCGCTATCTGTAACGGCAGGACAGAGCAGCTATCAATGGTACCGGAATGGTGTAGCCATTTCAGGAGCTATGGCCAACTCGTATCAAGTTACAGGGGCCGGGAGTTATTCGGTTGTCGTCAACGGTATCGGTGGCTGTATAAACGGTTCGTGCTGTCCGGTTGTCATTGTCGAAGATTCGATAGCTAATTATCAGGCGGTGGCACAGCCTGCAACCTGTAATTCAACAACAAATCAGACGAATCAGGATGGCCGCATTATAGTAACGAACTGGATGTTGAGTACCACAGATACCACCATGTATCATTATCAGGTATCGTTGGGCAGCAGCTTTAACAGTAACCAGGTAATAGCTGGCAGTGCCAGTACGAAAGTACCTTCCAATGGGGTTTTGGTCGCTAATCTGGCCAGTCCTGCTGGCGATACAGGACAGGCATACACCGTTCGGATTACAAATGGATTAGGTTGTATACGCGATGTAATCGTGACACTGCCCAAAACAAACTGTAATTGCCCGCCAACCAATTGTGTGCCAATAGTGGCCAGAAAAATCCGTAGATAAGCATATTAAGTACATTACGGTTAAACGCATCGGCACCCCCGCCAGTCTGATTAACCGGTTTGATTGATATACGGCCCGCAACCCTGTTACGGGCCGTATTTTTTTGATGGGGCCGGTGGCACACTATTCTCCACGCTACTGGCACCGGGACGTTAGCCCTGCTGTTAGGGAAAAGATGGCCATGAACGGGTCGCCCGAAAAATCCCACCTGTAGCAGATTTTTTGTCATTCTGGAAACGAGTTTTTTGATTATCAGCGAATAAGCGACGGCTGGGTCAACTTTTAAACAGCCGATTTTGTTACCTAACAGCGCAGATGCCATTTCATGTGCTAACTTTGCGGCTTTATTTAGAGGTGTCACGATAGAACCTATTATGTTATCCATCAGTAATTTACATGCCTCGATTGGCGAGAAAGAGATATTAAGAGGCCTTAACCTGGAAATCAACCCCGGTGAGGTTCACGCCATTATGGGTCCCAACGGTGCGGGCAAAAGCACGCTGGCGTCAGTATTAGCAGGTCGTGAGGACTATGATGTAACGAGTGGCAGCGTACTTTTCGATGGAAAAGACCTGTTGGATATGGCCCCCGAAGAACGGGCAGCCGAAGGTATTTTCCTGGCCTTTCAGTATCCAATTGAGATCCCCGGCGTTAGTACGACCAACTTCCTTAAAACAGCATTGAACGAAATCCGTAAATATCGCGGGCAGGACTCGCTCGATGCGGTTCAGTTCCTGAAGCTGATGAAGGAGAAAATGAAACTCGTCAATATCGACCAGTCGCTGCTGAGCCGGTCGTTGAACGAAGGCTTCTCGGGCGGTGAGAAAAAACGGAATGAAATTTTCCAGATGGCCATGCTGGAGCCCAAACTAGCCATTCTGGACGAAACCGATTCCGGTCTGGACATTGATGCCCTCCGCATCGTGGCCGATGGAGTCAATAAACTTCGGTCGCCGGAACGGGCCACGATTGTTGTAACGCACTACCAGCGGTTACTGGATTACATCGTACCCGATTACGTACACGTGCTCTATAAAGGCCGTATCGTGAAGTCGGGCCCGAAAGAACTGGCCCTTGAACTGGAAGAAAAAGGATATGACTGGATCAAAGCCGAAGCTGAAGCCATCTGATGTATGATCTATTATATATGATGTATGGTATAAACTATATCATACGTCATACATCATACACCGTTATACATCATACATAAAAAAATGACTCCCTCTTACGCATCATATAACGATTTCAAGGAGCAGTTGCTGGCGTCTTTTCGGGACAACGAAGAACGCATGAACGGCGAACGAAAATCGCCGTTACACCAAGTTCGCCGGGCCGCCCTGAAACAGTTCGAGCAGTTAGGATTTCCGACAATCCGGCACGAAGAATGGAAGTACTCGAATGTCAGCAGTCTGATCAAAGAAGACTTTGCCCTCGATACTGCTTCTTCACTGACAGCCGACGATCTGGCTCCGCTGGAAATTCCGAATCTGGAAGGTAATATTCTGTACTTCGTCAACGGCATCTACCATCCCGAACTTTCGCGGATAGTGAGCCCGGCAGAACAACTACAGATTACCAGTTTCGCCGAAGCGATCAAAGCAGACCCCGATTTTATGGGTGCGCATTTCGCCCGGTATGCCGATTATCAGGATAGCGCCTTTACGGCACTGAATACGGCCATGGCCAGCGATGGCGTGGTGGTTCGGGTACCCAACAACACAACCGTCGAACAGCCGATCATTTTGCGCTTCGTTACCGACGCCCGTGTTCACAACATTACTTCGCAGCCCCGTAACCTCGTTGTTATCGGTAAAAATGCCGAGGTGATGATGGCGGAATCGTACCGAACGCTGGGTGAACATTCCAGCTTTGTGAACGTCGTGACGGAAATTGTGCTCGACCGCGATGCCCGGATGCAGTATTACAAAGTGCTGAACGAAACGGCAAAAGCCTACCATATTGGCACTACGCAGGTTCACCAGGCCGACAACAGCCATTTCTACTCCGCGTCGATCACCCTCAACGGGCATTTCGTACGGAACAACCTGAACATCGTCCTCAACGGCCAGCATGCCGAAGCCTTTATGTACGGCTTGTATATGCCAAACGGTCGCCAGCACGTAGATAACCACACGTTGGTTGACCATGCCATGCCTAACTCGTACAGCAACGAACTGTACAAGGGTATTCTGGACGATAACAGCACGGGCGTTTTCAACGGCAAGATCTTCGTTCGGCCCGACGCGCAGAAAACCAATGCGTACCAGTCGTGCAAGAACGTAGTGCTGTCGCCGGGAGCGTCGATGAACACCAAGCCGCAGTTGGAAATCTATGCCGACGATGTGAAATGTTCGCACGGAACGACCACGGGTCAGCTGAACGACGAAGCCCTGTTTTACATGCGGTCGCGCGGTATCCCTAAAGATGAAGCCCGGACCCTGTTGCTGTACGCCTTCTCGCAGGACGTATTGAGCCAACTCAAAATTCAGCCCATCCGCGAATACCTTGAAGGAGTTGTTCGGGAGAAGCTGACGAAGTAAGCTGCATTTATGTCGCGTTTTCGTGGTGTCGGGTTTGAAAACCCGACACTTTTTTTATTCCACTATGCGCCTACTCACCTTACTTACCAGTCTATTCCTCACCTACGCCACCACTTACGGGCAGAGCATTCAATTCCGTTTCGAAGGCGATTCGATCACGATGCCCTTCGTTCGGGATAGTTTGCGGGGTATATCGGGGCTGGAGATCGTACCATCAACCGGCGAGTGGCATCTGGTGAGCGACCGGGGGTGGCATTTTACCTTTGCCAACATCCGAACCATCCGCGATCTGGGCGATCAGAATCGTCTGCAGGCAGCTCAGAAAACACCCTACTGGTTTGAAAGCAGCCGCTACGATTCCAATACCGGGACTTACTTCTGGACGGATGAGCATGAGCATGTGACTTCCGTTTTGTATGGAAAGACTATGCGCGATAGTGCGGCAGCTGTTCTTCTGAAGATTCCCCTCCCCGCCCCTAACAAAGGAATTGAAGGGTTGGCCGTTATGTCAACCGGGGCGCTTTGGGTAGCCCCCGAAGCGGGTTGGGAAGGCGAAACCAACCTACACCAGGATACGATTACGTTTTTTCGCTATCCAAATCCGCTGGATGCCGACCCCATTGTGGAGCGTTACAAATACCCCATCGATCGCTGTCTGTTTGCACAGGGCGAAGAGCGAACTGGCGGCATCTCGGACATCCTGGCCCTTGACGACCGGCGACTGCTGGTGCTGGAACGGTGTTATGACAGTGAGCAGAAACGTGTTACGGCAAACCTCTATCTGGCCACCCCCGACGACGCCACGCATACATTGCGCAAAGAAAAAGCGTTCGATTTCAACCGCCAGTATCCGGCTGCTGTCTGCAATCTGGAAGCGATGGCCTGGGCCGATGAGCAGCACCAGACGCTGGTCCTCATGGCCGATGATAATTTCAGGGTCAACAAAACCCTTCGAAATCAGGTCATCGTTTTGAAAAGACGGTAAGGTTATCGCTCCGTTCAGTCCCCTCATGTACTTTTATTTCCAAATATGCTTTCTTCATTTCAACGCCGGTTATGATAAATATAAAGATACCCAGAATAACAGCACTTGTTGTCTTCAATATGACTCGGCTGACCTGATTTTCTGGCTGCTTCCAGATGTAGTAAGATATGGCAATCATAAATAAATTTCGAAGTAAAAATATGGGAGCTGATATACTCATCACTTTACCAAAACAGCCAAAATCCCTGACACCTATAATGACGTAGCCGAATAAAAAAATAAGCGAAAGTATAATGAGTACTCCTAACGAAAATATTCCAAAGTACTGGCGATACACATTAAATAGCAGAGTAAAAGCAAGTGTAATTTCCAAGCTAATAATTAAGGGCGCAAACATCCTCAATTTGGGAATCCCAAAGTGGATAATTACATCAGCAAAAGCGTTTACATCTATAGCTTTGCCAACGCCTGAGGCAAGATAGAGCAATCCCAAAATAATCGAAGCTACTCGTGTTAATATAACAGATTTCATAATGAAAATGGAGATTAATGGGAATCAAATTTCATATTTCCCATTACGCCCTCTTGCTCAAAAGCTTTAATGGTCTTTTCTTCTAAAGGGGTTCGACGTATTACTGGATTATTTTGCCAAAATTCAGAGTCATATTTAGCATGTTGAATGATTTTCAAGTCCTCACGATGAATATTAATAGGCTTGTATTTTCCTTTAGCAGATACACTACTAAATTCATTAATAACCAAAAACGCACTAACATTATCTTTTCGCCTTTCTCCAGTAGCGCGAATAAGTTGATCAAACTCCACTGTAACCCGAATAGTGTTAAAAACAGTAGTGTTTCCTTGAGATTTATAGTCTATATCAACAGTATATATATGATTCTCAGTTATTGTTTTTGCATTATTAATTACAGCGCCCATATTATCTGGAATTATCCCATGCACCTTCACTAATTTATAGTTAGTCATGTTGATATAAACTTGACCTGAAAATGCAGGATTCGTATAGTCTTCTCGGATTTGACAGTCAAGTTTAGCTATTTTTTCACCATTGGGCTGTGTCAGTACATCGGTTACTCGAACATTATAGTAGTCAGCTACATCTGGCCGCATTGGTGACAAAAGTACATCTTTCGCTGGCTTTGATCGTCCAATTGCTTTCTGTGCTAATAGCAGATACGAAAAGTTGGCAAACCCAACATATATTTTCTTATCATCTGAAGTCATCTTTGCATACCGAGCATTACTAATTTGTATACCTTCTATTTTGTTACTTGACAATTTAACATCATATACAACTTCCTGAATTTCTGTCGGTTGCTCGCCATTTAGAGTTAATTGACGATAAAAAGCTTTTCCGAAAACGACTCTTTTCTCTTCGGTATCCACGCGATCAAAAGCTTGTTTAATTAATTTATATCCAATATTGCTCACCGTTATCGGGGCTAGCTCATGAGCAATAGGCTTAAGATAAAAGGTGTTATTATCGGAAGGTCCAATAATCGTAATTGTATCTGAACTATAATTTAAGTGAGAGATAATTAGCTGAATAGGATACTGTTTTACTTGAAGATAGTAATCACCATTTTCATTACTTAAAGTCCCTGTATTAGTGGCCAGGCAGTAAATATTTGCAAAAGAAATTTTATTTTGATTGTAAGCGTCCAAGACAGAACCTTGAATGTGCTGGCCATAACTTGAACGAATAAGGACATTGCAAATAATACATATTGTCGTAAAGTATATAAAGAGTTTATTTAGAATAGTCATTATTAACGTGTTAAATACCATTTATGGAAGTTGAAAAACAACTCCCATAAATGGTGCTTTTACTAAATTTTCAAGGTTGCGGTAGCGGTAACTGTACCATCCGAATTACCTGAAGCTGAAAGCTCCCATTGGTTTTCAAGTCGCTCTTCGAGCTCTTCTACTTGGAACATAGCTATCAGATCGCCATCAAACTGTTCTTTAAATTGGTCAAAAGTTTGCATAAAAATAGATAGTTAATAAAATTTAAGGGCTGTTTAGTTTAACCTGTTGCTACTGCCCCGTTGAATGGCAACCGGATGACTTTAGCAATAACCCTTATGTGCGTTACCTATTTTGTTGTTAAGTATCAATTAACAACAACTACTGTAACCTCCATGAGATTATCTTCTTGGGGTCCATTATTGACCACATACCACTTATTTTCTAACCGTTCTTCCAGTTCTTCCAGTTGAAAAAAGTCTAGTATTTTGCTTTCTGGCGCGTAAACCAATTGTTCTTGCATGTACGTAAAAAGTTAAAAGGTAAAAAGGGCCGCCGTCAAAAGACTTTCACTAACCGCCCTCAATGGACAGCTGATCACTTATCTGCTATGAGATCAAAAAAGTATATGCTTATGGCTCTTCCATTGACTGGCAATAAATCGCAGAGAAAGTACATAAAATAACAATACGGTCACATATTGACGACTTAGGTCTTGCCACGCTAATTTGCCGCTTACTCCTTTTTCAATCAATCGACAAACGATGGCCGGAAATTGAAATACGGTTTCTCGATACACAATCAAGGTGTAAATCATTACGCTTATCCACAATAATGTGTTAATGAAACCATATATAAATAATCCCATTTTTTGCACTGAAAATTTGCGCAATTGCGTTATTGGCTGTTGCCTAAAGGTGCGCAGAACGGACGCATTAATGCTTGTCTTAAACAGCATATTCGCCTTTGGGAGCAAGTTGGGGGGGTTTGTCAAATCAGAAAGTACCCAATAGCCATCAAACCGAACGAAAGGATTAAACTCCCAGATTACCATTGTAAATACAGTGAGTGCCACTGCCAGACAGGTTTCATTACCAGTTATCAAATACACGACTGCTAAAACACCTGCGTAAAGTATCTCGTTGAAAATACCAGCTAGGTTTGCGATAACCCGACGTGATCTGTCAACCAACCATACCTCGGTTATGTCGGCGTACATAACGGGCATAATAAAGTAAAACCCAAACCCGACTCCGCCATGCTTTAACCCATACTTGGCACAGGCACCAATGTGTCCAAGTTCATGGATCAGCATTGTCGGATATAACAAGCTGAGGTATAAGACGTAATTCGTTTGACCAATCACCTGATTTGCATCACTCACAAAATACACCATCGGCACAACCGACGAGCATAACAGAAAAGCGGTCCAAAATACGTTGGGTGCATACACCCATTGAAGCGGTTTCGATAATAAACCAACTATACGGGCCGGTAAAAGCTCTACCTTCAGTTTCAGATAGTTATTTTTCAAACTAGGTTTCATAGGCGTTGGGTCTTCAAGCAGGACGCAATACCCCCCTAACGTTTGAGCAACTAATGCATTGAATTCCTGATGATTAAATGTTAAACCGAATAGGTGGTTAAATTTCGTTACGGCCTCTAACCAATCTGACGACTCCCGTAAAATCTGGTACAGTTGATAGGTAGACTGATTAATCAAAAAGTTGCGTCCTTTGGTTGAGTGAATAACCCAATTAGTTTCGTCAAAGACGTGCACGCTAGTATCGTTTACAATAAGCATGGATATTTCTTAGAAGTAGTCAATACGTTAAAGACAGTACTAGTTGTAAAAACCCGATTATGATCATCGACCAACGTATTTACGCCAAAAGAACTTTTTCGCCATTGTTTTATCGTTTCAGGCTGTAATACATTTGTTGCAGGTATTCGCAAAATATGGCTAGTCTGCCAGCTACCATCCTCGGTTTGATGCATTCTCAGCCATTGAATTCCACACTTTATAACCGCTCTATAGGTCTCTACATCGGTAGCCATTAATGCCTTCAGTGCAATTGCAGTGTAGAAAGCATTAGGTTGATTATCAACAGAGTTTATCCAATAGCCGTTTGGATGCTGGTATTGAGAAATCTGGTGACCCAATTGACAAGCATAAGTCTTGTAGATCGGACGTTTAGCAAAAGCGAGAGTAGCAAATGACAGTACATACAGGTTGCTTGTCCACCAATATGACTGTAAGATTCCATTTGCAATCCTACTAATTAAATAGTCACACGTTGACCTATATACGTCATCTAGGATATGTATATCAGACAGTATATAAGCAGCAACAGCACTAACGCAGTCATGTTCAGAAAGCCAGCCAGCCACACAAGTATGTTCAGCCAAACCTAATCGACCCCGCAAGCTATCCTCATCCTGTTATGTTACCCATCCTCCGTTCTCCGTTCTAAAGGACAGCCACGATTCTAAAAGTTGATTAGGTATTGTTTTTGTAAGTTGCCAATGCATTCCTGCGAGAAAATTTGTTGAATCTGCATCCTGTAATATACTGTCATTGAATGCCCCTTTTACTGAGATTTTCTCTAATGTAGTTTGGAGTAAGTATTTATCAACGTCACACTCCAGCAGCATAACACCTACATAAGCTGAAATCCAAGTATCACCAGAATCTGCGCTAGTAATAAAATCTGACCATCTTCCTGTATCGATTAATGAAGCTAAATATAGATACGCGCTATCCGCTGACTCACTGATATTTTGCCTTGGCTTTACAACTGTACTTTTAATCGATTTAATTCGTGTCTTTCGGATAAGTAAGTTTATTTCATTATTGAAATTTTTCGCTAATTCTACCTGAGTCATTAAGTACTCTTTCAGTAATATCAGGCCAAGTAGTTCCGAAATCTTGATAGCCTCCTTAAAATTTCTAATAGCTTTATCGACGATTATGGAACCTATGCCCGAAAGGTATAAGTATTTATGCATCAGAGTTCTATCTACTAATTGCACACCCTGTTTAGTTAAATAATCTTGAACCAACTGATGGGCAAAAGATCGTTGTCCCCCGATAAGATCAACCTTAAAGTCATCAAGATCATCAAGATATTGAAAGGCGATATGAATGTGTCGTAGGCATCTCTCAAGCTCATTCTCGAAAGGCGTATACCCATTTAGCGTTACGAGTGCTTGTATGGCGGCATAACAAACCGCCGATTTACCAGCGGCAAGTTGCTCAAAAGTAGCTTCTGAATATATTTCCCCTAATGTGGCAAAATCTTTTTCTGTTAAGACAGCTTTTGCATACTCATTTTTATACCTATTAAATATAGGCCAAAATGATGAATTGGTTGGAAATAGCAAACTTAGCTCTCGTGTTGCAGCTTCATGTATTTCTATTACGTAGGTCAGGCTTTGGAGTTGATCAGTTTTGTTCTGCTCTCGTACATTATCTACGAAGGAATCAAACTCTAATAAAAAGCGAAAGTATAGATAACCCGCAAATGAAATTTGTTCCTTTTGTGATTCTGAAATTTTTTCAAATATAGGTGCTACATAATCAATCAAATTTAGATAAAATATATGCTTCTTTTGTATACTTTTATGCATTAATCGCGCCATAGTTGAATCATCTATTGGCAACTTATTAATTCTATCATTGAAGTTACTCCTCATAGCTTTTAGAATTCTTATATCAAGAAATTGGCGCACTAAAATTTGCGCTACTAGCTGCTTTCTTGGCATCAAAAGTAGACTCCTACCTTACCATCCGCTTCAGTCCAAGCTTACTACCAATTCTGGCCCTATAGTTTTCTACACTTTTGGATGTCACAGCTAGTTGGTCTGCAATCTCAGAGTTTGTCAAGTCCTGGGTTATATGCATCAGAACGTCCCATTCGCGGGACGTCAAATCCAAAATAGCACGGTTAGGCAGCTCATTTTCTTCGTGTTTCAAGTCAGGTTGGTGTTGCATAGTGTCAATAAATGCAATGTGGATAAAGTAGGACTAGAAATCTTTTTACGATCGTCCATAAATTTCCTGTGCCTATTTAGCCATTAAAAGTACATCTAACAACTAATCAAGCTCCTTAACTGTCTGAAATCATCTTTTTACTAGCTGAAATCATTCAAAAAGTTTCTAGATATTAGTTTAACCTATTTTCATTTATTTAATTAGTACAAATAACCTATTTTGTATAATCATACAAGATTAGTTACTACTTAACGATTAACTACTAATATAGTTTTTTCATATTTTCGGTTTAGCTACTCACACGGTAATTTCCTCTTTTTCATTTTCCTCCAATAGTTACAAAGTTTGTTTGGCTCACAAGTTTCGTTGTACTAGGCGTCCAAACACGAACCTAACCACCCTCACTTTACGTTTTATCAATGACCTTTGGGTGAATGGTTCAGCCATTTATCCTCTTTTCGATACGAACACAACATGCAATCAGCGATAGAAACAACCCTCGATATACAGCAAATCCGCCGGGATTTCCCCATCCTCGATCAACAGGTGAACGGTCGTCCGCTGGTTTATTTGGATAATGCCGCTACGAATCAAAAGCCCACGGCGGTCATCAATGCCCTGACGGATTATTATGAGGGCTACAATGCCAATATTCACCGGGGTATTCACCACCTGGCCGAAAAAGCAACGGCCGCCTTCGAAGCATCCCGCCGGGCGTTTCAGGAGTTCCTGAATGCCAAACACTGGCAGGAGATCATCTTTACCTATGGCACTACGGATGGCATTAATCTGGTGGCCCAGAGCTACGGACGCCGGTTTTTGAACGAAGGTGACGAGATCATTATCTCGACCATGGAGCACCATTCCAACATTGTGCCCTGGCAGATGCTTTGCGAAGAAAAAGGCTGCATCCTGAAAGTCATTCCCGTTAACGACGAAGGTGAATTACTCATCGACGAGTACGAAAAACTGCTGACAGAGCGTACCAAATTCGTTTCGTGTGTTCATGTGTCGAATTCGCTGGGTACCATCAACCCCGTCAAAACCATCATCGACAAAGCCCATGCCGTTGGCGCAGTTGTCCTGATCGACGGTGCACAGGCCAGCTCGCACCTAGAACTCGACGTACAAGCACTTGACGCTGACTTTTACGTCTTGTCGGCACACAAGCTGTACGGCCCGACGGGCATGGGCGTTTTATACGGCAAAAAGGAGTTACTAGATTCGATGCCTCCCTACCGGGGCGGTGGCGAAATGATCAAGGAGGTTACCTTCGCCAAAACGACTTATAACGAGATACCGTATAAATTCGAAGCGGGCACGCCCAATATTGCCGATGTGGTTGCCGTCAAAACGGCGCTTGACTACATGGCGGGTCTGGGCAAAGAGAACATTGCTGCCCATGAAAACGACCTGCTTCAGTACGCCACCGAGCAGTTGAGCGAGCTGGACGGCCTCCGGATCATTGGCCGGGCGAAGCATAAAATTGGCGTTGTCTCCTTTGTGCTCGACGGCATTCACCATCAGGATACGGGCGTTATTCTCGACCAGCAGGGCATTGCTGTCCGGACGGGGCACCACTGCACCCAGCCGCTCATGCAGCGCTTTGGCATTGCCGGAACTACGCGGGCGTCGTTTGCGGTTTATAACACCAGAGACGAAATCGACCGACTTGTGCAGGGTCTTCGCCGGGTACAGAAAATGATGTTATAAGTAAGTATGACCATTAACGAAAAGCAGGACGAGATTATCGAAGAATTTGATTTATTCGACGATCAGCTCGATAAAACGCAATACATCATTGATTTAGGCAAAAAGCTGCCCCCCATGCCCGAAGCGCTCAAAACAGACGAGAACCGCATTATGGGCTGCCAGTCAAAAGTATGGGTCGATGCCGAATTGAAAGACGATAGGCTGTATTTTTACGGCGACAGCGAGCCAACGGCACAAATTTCGAAAGGGCTGGTTGGTCTGCTGATTCGGGTACTGTCGGGCGAGAAACCCGACGATATTGCCAATGCCGATTTATACTTTATCCCCCGCGTGGGCATGGGTAACTTAATAACATCCCTGCGAGCCGGTGGATTAGCCTCCATGATCGAACGGATGAAAGCATTCGGGAAGGGCTATTCAACGGGTAACCAATAGTCAGAAACCAGGCAGGCTTTGCCGTATTCATGACGAAACCTGACCACTTTTGACCACAACATGACCTAAAAAGATGACAGACGAAGAACTGAAAGAACAAGTTGTACTGGCCCTGAAGGGTGTTTATGACCCCGAAATTCCAGTGGACGTGTATGAGCTGGGACTCATTTACGACATTAAGATATTTCCGGTCAACAACGTATATATTCTGATGACGCTGACCTCCCCTTCGTGCCCCTCCGCCGGGTCGATTCCCGCCGAGATCGAAGAGAAAGTACGGGCCATCGAAGGCGTCAGCGACGTGAGCGTAGAGCTGACTTTTGATCCTCCCTACTCGACCGAACTGATGTCGGAAGTAGCGAAGCTTGAACTTGGGTTTATGTAAAAAAATAGTGGGTAAGGCGTGTTGGGGCAACCCTATCGCTGACTTACCGACTCGACTTACTAACTTATTAACTAACAAACTATTATGTATCCTCCTCATTTGCTTATCCCGATGCGGGAAGACCTGACCAGCGTCGGGTTTGAAGAATTGACCACCGCCGACGACGTAGTGAACGCCGTGGAAAATACCGAAGGCACCATGCTGGTCGTCGTAAATTCGGTTTGCGGCTGTGCAGCCGGTGCAGCTCGCCCGGGTGTGAAAGCGGCTTTGGCGGCTAGTCCCGTTAAGCCCGATAAGATGGTCAGTGTCTTTGCCGGTGGCGATCTGGAAGCAACCGCCAAGATGCGGGAATACCTGCTGCCGTATCCTCCATCATCGCCAGCCATCGGTATTTTCAAAGATGGTGAACTCGTTCATTTCATCGAGCGGCACCACATCGAAGGTCGTTCGGCGCAGATGATCGCCCAGCACCTGGAAATGGCGCTGGAAGAGTTCTGCACACCAGCTAACGCCTAATTAATTAGCAGCGTCATTAACCAAAAAGGGGTGGTGGGTCGGGGAGTTAAACGTTATATCTTTAAGATATAACGTTTAACTCCCCGACCCACCACCCCTTTTTGGTATTAACTACGTTACCGCGAAAACCTTCGCCAGCAATCTCGACAGGGGTAACAGGCAAAAGACCAGCATAGCCAGCGGGAACGACGCGAAAGCCGCTACCCAGGCCGCATTCATGACAATAAGCGACAGCACCCCCGCCCGCACTGCCAGCCCGATGTTGCGGCCGACAGGTTCTTTCACCGCCCGCCAGAGAGGGGGGAAAATATAATAGCCAAACAAAAGCAGAAACGGCAAAGCCGTACCCAACTGTTGCTGCTGTTGCGCCAGAGCCGCCAGACAGCCAATAACCAGCGCATAGAGAATCCCCGCAAACCGCAGCGTCGTCGGGCTCCCGCCATGCACTTCCCCCCGACTGATCATGGTGATAGCCGCAATGTAGGCAATGGGTACCAGACCAACCCACGCCCAGGGCATCACCTGATCGGGAACGATGCTGATACCCAGCAGGAGATTCAGTCCCCGGCAAAGACCCATGTTGACGGGGCCCAGCAGGTTATGGTGCTTTCCAAATTTATCATAGACCAGCGATGCCACCGTAATCCCGATGGCCAGTACCCCCGCCGTTTGGTTCACGGCGAACGATGCACCTATACCAATCAGAAATAACACTGCCCCCAGCAGAATAGCCGTCGGTTTGGGAATAACACCGCTGGGTATAGGTCGCTCGGGCCGCTCGACAGCATCCAGTTCGGCATCGAACACGTCGTTAAAAACAACGCCCCCACCGTACAACCCGACTG
Organism: Spirosoma pulveris; assembly: GCF_054781875.1. Taxonomy (NCBI): domain Bacteria; kingdom Pseudomonadati; phylum Bacteroidota; class Cytophagia; order Cytophagales; family Cytophagaceae; genus Spirosoma; species Spirosoma pulveris. Next base: position 643,661 of record NZ_BAAGTO010000003.1, on the reverse strand, counting down.
TTGCCAGGCAAAGCCAGCCCACCGGAGCCGGTGCCGGATCGTAAACCCCAAAATACCCGGCAATAGCCATCCCGGCCAGCACATCGGCAACAGCCGTAACCAGATTAGCTGGTCGGGTAAGGGAAAGAAGTGCTTTAATCTTACTCATGAAGTGGTGTCGGGCCGTGTTATCGGGTTCAAGAACCCGATAACAATTGCTGACGCGAGCGTGTCGGGTTTGAGAACCCGACACCACAAACGCTATCGTTCTATTTAATAATTGTCGATTCCTTATCTACTCTTGGGGCCTGGCCACCGCGCAGCACAGAACTGCCGTTGTATCGCTGGCTTTGGTCGATACCCATTGGTTGGGTGAGGTCTTCCAGGCTAAGTTGTCCGCTTTGGGCAAAGGCCGTTACGGCATTGGTGAACGTCACCAGTTTGATGGCCTCGTCCGAAATACCTCGTTGTTTCATCAAAGCTGCCGTTTTAGGTACAGCCAGCGGGTCGCTGATACCCCAGTCGGCGGCCGAGTTGATCATGATGCGCTCCGGCCCGTACTGTTTTACGACCTCTACCATACGTTCGTTGCCCATCTTGGTAAACGGGTAAATAGTGAAACCGGCCCAGAAACCACGATCCAGCACCTCACGCACCGTTTCCTCATTATTGTGGTCGACAATCACCATGCCGGGGTCGATACCGTGCTCGATAGCAATGTCCATGCTCCGGCTGGTACCCTGTTTTTTGTCGCGGTGGGGCGTGTGGATCTGCACGGGCAACCCGGCCTCTCTGGCCAGTTCCAGTTGCGCCCGGTAGTACTTATCCTCGGCGGGCGTCTGGTCGTCAAAGCCAATCTCCCCTACGCCAACCACACCTTCTTTGTAGATGAATAATGGCAGGATTTCCATAACCTGCTCGGCTAATTCCTCCTGATTTGCCTCTTTGGAGTTCAATCCGATGGTACAGTAGTGCCGGATACCGAACTGTGACGCCCGAAAACGCTCCCATCCAACCAGACTGGCAAAATAATCCCGAAATGAGTCGACGCCCGTACGGGGTTGCCCCAGCCAGAAAGCCGGTTCGATCAGGGCTACGACGCCCGCATCGGCCATTGCCTGATAGTCATCTGTGGTGCGGGACGTCATGTGGACGTGCATATCGAAAAACGACATGCCACGAATAGAATCCATAAAATCCATAATAGTTCTACGTTAGAGGCATTAAGTACTCGTTAATTGGGCCGTAAAGTTCCGTAAAAATTACCCCCGTTCTGCACGATTTTTAGCAACATTTAATTCAGGTTACACAAACTTCGCAGTAGTCTATTCGTTTTATAGATAGATAGTCCTACAACAAATGCAACCACGAATATGAACATGCATCAACAGCGTAAAGCAGGAAAGTGGAAACTGGGGGCAGTTTTACTCCTTCTGGCGGGTGGCGGGTTACTCTCCTGCCGCGAAAACGCCATTAAAGATCTGAGCCCGGCTGATAGCCCGGTTTATATAACGAACTACGACCGTTCGGTCAACTTTGGTCAGTACAAGACTTTCAGCCTCCCTGACTCCGTCATTATAGAGTCGAACGATTCATACGTTACGTCGCAAACACCTGTTTCGAGCCGGTTTGTCACAAATGTAGCGAACGCACTGACGGCCAAAGGGTTTCAGCGGGTTAGCCGGGGCGACAGCGCAGATCTAGGCGTAGCGATCATCCAGGTTAATAACCAATACACCGGGGTAGCATCCAATCCGTATTCGTATTATTCGGGCTACTGGGGTGGCTTTGGCGGTTTAGGAGGTTACGGTTATTCACCTTATTATCCAAGTTATTACACGTATCAGGTAACCGATCAATACTGGGAAATTCAGATTGTGGACCTGAAAAACCGGCCAACGGCAGGAACGGGAACAGGTACCGGACAGCCTCAGCTGAATGTTATTTACAATGCAACCGTCCGGGGCACTGATATCACAGATCAGCAAGCCGTCGACAACGCAGTTACGGCTATTTTCAACCAATCGCCTTATTTGAAGGCTGCTGAATAAGTTATTATGAAATCGATCATCACATTGGTTGCCCTGATGGCGTTCACGACAACGACCTGGGCACAGTATAGAAATGATAATTCGGGAGACAACGGCTTCCCGTCGCCCTATCAGGAGTACGTGACCTTCAACATTGCGGCCCGGTATGGAGTGGCCTTCCCGATGGGTGGTACACAGGGGTACATCGACAAGGTGTCGCCCACTAACTTTGCACTGGAAGGCGAATGGCTGTTCCCAAAACGGTTTGCCATCGGCATAAAAACGGGTTACCAGTACAACAAGCAGCGGCTGGATCGGCAGGTCTACGATTATGGCGACCAGTCTATTTCGGCCGTACAGACCCGGACGCTGTCGGTTATTCCGGCTATGGTGTCGCTCTCCTATTACTTTGCCGATAATGCAGCCGCCCTTCGGCCCTATGTGCAGATGGCCGGTGGCGGTGCTTATGTCGATTATACCAACTATTTCGGTACGCTGGCCGACCAATCGAATGGCTTCAGGGGTGCCATAGCTCCGGCCATTGGCGTTAAGTACTACGGCAAACGTGAGCAGGGGCTGGGAGCTGAAATTCAGGCGCAATACCAGAATATATTCTTCAACTATGATTTGTTGAAGAACAGTGCTCCCTCGCTCATGATCTCAGCGGGTATTTCGTATCGGTTTTATTAATGTGACGCGGGTATACCCGCGTTACATTAATTCTTCCATGTGAGCGGGCAAACTTCGCCCGGCCGCCCGGCGTTCGGCAGCAAAATCTGTCAGCGTTTGAGCGAGCCGGGCGTTGTTGCGCTCATTCAGGCCAATGACCTGCGTAACGTCTTTGTCCGTGAAAAACGCTTTCATAATCAACTGATTCCAGGCGGGTTCGTCGAAGTAGTCGGCAGGGTAAGGGTTGTGAAGCATAATGGCCGACTGCACATCGGCGATGTTGTTGCGAATACCTTCCGTGGCCTGAAACTTCCACGCTTCGGGATAGGCCAGTACCGGCAGGGCTGAATACAGGGCAACCAATTCGTTCAGTTCACCCGCTTTAAAAAGTTCGCTGATGGTTTTGACGTAGGCAGTCTGGTCGTCGGCGGGGAGTTGAAGCAGCCACCACACCCGCGCCAGCCGGTCGAGGGTCCAGTCCTGAACGGTGAAGCCGGGTCGAACCCGTTTCAAGGCAAATTGTATATCCGCCGGAACCACAACGGGCTGCTTCCCGACAAAGCGTGGCAAGGCGGTAAAGACGCGGTAAAATACAGCGACTTGCGGGTTTGCCGAAAAGGCATCAGCCTGTTGGCGCAGGTAGGTTACGGCTTTTTCAGAATTCGATTGCTGCTCGATCAGGTAGAACAGCGTCTGGCTCATTGACAGAATATTCATAGCACAAAAGTAGAGGTTCGGTAGGTTTTGTTGGTGTAAAAATAAAGAGGAGACGTCGGAATTACTGATTCTGAAACTGCACTGCCGGAAGATATACGCTAAAGGTAGCTCCTTCGCCGGGCTGACTCTGGGCCGTAATCACACCCCCATGATTGGCAACTACTTTTTCGCAAATGGCCAGTCCGATTCCTGTGCCCTGAAATTCACTTTTGCCGTGCAGCCGCTGAAACACCTGAAAAATTCGATCCAGGTATTTCTCATTAAACCCAATTCCATTATCTGTCACATCGATGCGGTGATACAGGTTCACGGCGCGGGTAGGTTTCGCAGACGGGGGTAGGTCCGGTGCTTTCACCAGTTTAGCACTTACCTCAACAACCGGCGGCACCGGCACACCGGAGGGGCTCTTCCGGCGAAACTTAAGGGCATTCGACAGTAAATTCTGAAAGAGTTGTATCAGTTGCGAACGGTCGCCCAGTACCGTTGGTAATGGCTGAATATGGATCGTAGCACCGGTTTCCTGAATCATCACGTCCAGATCCATCAGTACCATGTTGAGCGTTTCGGTCAGTGAAATGGCCCCGTTTGCTTCCTGACGGGTAGTGATTCGGGAGAAGCTCAGCAAATCCCGGATGAGCGTCGACATTCGGTTGGCCGCTGTCTGCATTCGTTTCAGATAGTCGATACCATCTCCCAGATTATCAGCGTACTGGCTTTTCAGAAGGTCGCCGAACGACTGTATCTTGCGTAACGGCTCCTGCAAATCGTGCGATGCCACGTAAGCAAACTGCTGAAGGTTGTCGTTGGAACGCTGTAAATCGTGGATCGACGCCTGCAGCTGGGCCGTACGCTGCCGAACCTGTTCGTCCAGGGCAGTTGATAGCTGTCGATACCGGTCTTCACTGGCGGTCAATGCCTTGTTCACCTCAACAAGTTCAGTGATCTCGGTACACACTTCCAGTACACCCGTAATGGTGTTTCCCTCGTAGTAGGGCGTTAGGAGAACGTTGAAATACCCCGTTTCGACCTCGCCATTCCGGGTTACGGGTATGGGAATAGACCAGCTCTGATCGGTAACGCCCGTGTGATACACCCGCAGACATTGATCGATAAACGACTGCCCATTCAGTTCCGGGAGGGCGTCGACGAGAGGTTTTCCCAGTACGTCCTTATCCCGCTGAATCAGCTCCAGCATGCCTTGGTTAATCAGATCAATGACCAGATCAGGGCCTTTCATCAGCAGCATGGCTACCGGAGCCTGCTCAACCAGATTACGCAGACGCGTTTCGGCCTGTCGACGGGTCTGGTTCAGGTTGATCTGCGCCCGAACTTTGGTCAGGAGCTCCAGACTCGAAAACGGTTTCACCAGGTAATCATCTGCCCCGGCCTCCAGACCGTCGATACGAGCCTCTTGGCCAGCTCTGGCCGATAAAAAGATAAGCGGAATGTGGGCCATTACCGGGTTTTGCTTTATCCGGCGCAGTAGTTCTTTCCCATCCATGACCGGCATCATCATATCGCTCAGGATAAGCTGGGGCAGGTCTGTGTTCAACTGCCGGATAGCATCGGCACCATGTACTGCCGTCTGAACGGTGAAATAAGGAGCCAGTAACCGACTCAGATAGGCGCGCATATCGGCATTATCGTCGACCACCAGTATTTTCGTTGTCCGGTCATCCTCACCGGCTTCCAGCGTCATTCCGGCCGTTTCTATGGGCATCATCTCATCCGGAAGCATCGTTCGGGCTTCCTGCAGAAAGGTATCAGCCAACTGGCTCCGCTGACCCCGGTAATTATCTTCAACGATCTGACCTTTAAATAGATGCTCTCTACCCAGCGGTAATTGTACCGTGAATGTACTGCCCTGGCCTTCCACACTGGCTACAGTGATCGTACCGCCGTGCAGATTCACCAGTTCGTGCACCAGAGAAAGGCCGATGCCGCTGCCCTCGTAGGTGCGACCGCCCGCATTGGCAACCCGGTGAAAGCGCTCGAACATGTGAGGCAGTTCTGCGGCAGGGATGCCCACACCCGTATCCGACACGCGCAGGACAGCATTTCCATCTTCGGCGGTTAGTTGTACCCCAATGCTACCCTGCAATGTATATTTGAAGGCATTGGACAGCAGGTTGAGGACAACTTTTTCCCACATTTCTGCATCGGCATAGACGACGGCGGGCAGCGGCTCACAGTCAACGGTCAGGTGCATCCCGGCCCGCTCGATCAGGGAGCGGAAACTGCTGGTCAGGTCAACGGTCAGACCAACCAAATCGACGGGGCGGAAGCTGGCTTTTGTCCGACCGGCTTCTATACGACTGAAATCGAGCAGGTTATTAACCAGTTTCAGCAGACGCAGGGCGTTGCGGTGGGTGGCTTCTATAGGCTGCTTATACGACGATGCCTGGATGGCAGTGTCCTGTAGCAGCCCTTCCAGCGGCCCGAGCATCAGGGTTAGCGGTGTCCGGAATTCGTGACTGATATTGTTGAAGAATGCCGTTTTAGCCTGGTCGATAGCGGCCAGGGCTTCGGCTCGTTTTTGTTCTTCCTGATACGCATGAACATTGGAGAAAGCGGTGCTGATGGTATTGGCCAGGAGCGCGTAAAAGTTGAGATAGTCCTGGTCGAGTGCCCGGCGCGGACTAACGCCAGCCAGCAGAAAACCAACGGGCTGCTCGCGGGTCGACAGCAGAATAGGAAGCCGGACGGCGGTATGCGGAGGTTCCGGATAGGGACCGCCAATAATTGTTCCGACCCCTTCGGCCAGTTGGTCCATGACCAGCGTTTCCGGCAGGTTGGCGAGCCAGCCTGTTTCGGCTATAGTTACCTGGTCGAGACCGGGCGGCATAGGTGAATCGACGTTCAGGCCAGCCGTGCTAACCAGTTTAGCCTGTTTCCCATCGTCCAGAAGGTCGTAAAACAATAAAAAAGGTAAATCCAGGTCAAACCCGCTCTGCGCGTTTACCAGACTTGTATAAATATCCTGACTGGTCTTTGCCTGTCCAACAAGGGCTGCCACATCCCGCAGCACCTGTGTTCGGCGGGCGCTGAGCATTTTGTCGGTCGTTTCGGTGATGGGGTGGAAAATTCCGCCTACCCCACCGGATTCATCCCGAATGGGGGCGAAGGAGAACGTCATGAACGCTTCTTCGAGGTAGCCATACCGATCCAGAAACATCCGCTGATCTTTAATATAGGTACCTTCACCCTGCTGTCCCCGCGTAAAAGCATCCCCAACAACGGGCAGCGCCGTTTCCCAGCAGATCCGGAAATTCTGCCCCATCGATTCCGGGTGTTTGGCTCCGCAGATAGGCCGGTAACTATCGTTATACAGCTGAATGGTTTCGGGTCCCCAGGCAATGAGAATAGGAAATGTTGATGAAAGGCATAAACTAACCGATGTCCGTAAACTTTGCGGCCATGAAGAAATAGGCCCAAGGGGTGTCTTTGCCCAGTCCATAGAGCGGATCAATTGCCCCATCTCTCCACCTCCAGCTAAAAACGGCTCCGACGATTCACGCTCAATCATAGTATTAAGTAAGGCACACATAAAGAAAAGGTAGAACAAAGTGGAGGGGTCTGCTCATCTGGATTGTGTGCCAGAAACATACTCTTCTTGATCCTTGCCCGCTATGGTTACATTTCAGAATTAGAAAAGGTTAGAATAGGTGGGTTAATCTGAATATAATCTCATTATAACCCTGTTAATGACAAGAAAACACTGATTTAACCTTGCTCATCTCATTGGATTTGCCACCGTCCGGACAAGCTCTTTCTTCCTAATTACTATGGCGGCTCCCCAGCATCCGGCCATTCGATTTTGGCAACTTGGATAACGTTGTTTTATTCTATTAATAGCGATACATGGAAAATAATTGAGCAACTAATTTATCAATTAGCTAAACAATACTAAATAATCATTGCTTACATTAATCTCAGAACATTTAAATTGCCTGAATTTTCAAGCAATACATCAATTTAATTTCCCAAAAAGTCCCATCTGTAAACTTATGACATTTTCTCACGTGTCCGTTTAGTGAGGTAAATCGTGTTTGTACAAGTAATGTTCAAACGGATAGTACACAAAACCTGTAATTAGCGTAACGTATGGCTTCAGATAACGAATCGAATACAGACGAGGATCAGACAACACTACAGAATTTTGAGAGCTGGCTGGCCTTATATCGGAGCCGAGTGTACGAAACTTACCTATCCAGAACCAACCCCGCCCCCCAGCTTAATCCCCCTCAGTCGTTATTACAGACTAACCCAAATAAACCAACTATTCTGGTCATTGAGGATAATGCAGATGAATGGTTTCTAATTCGATGGGCCTTACTTCAACAGTTTCCCGTCTCGCAGGTGATCTGGATTGCCGAGCCCCGACGGGTGATACCCTACCTTAATAAATGTGTTCAGCGTGAGATCGACTTGCCCCGACTAATCCTCGTAGACTTGTACTTACCCACCTCGCAGTCCGGCCTGAACATTCTGAAAAAAATTAAACTGCATCCAATGTACGGACAAATTCCTACAGTTATCATTAGCCGCTCCAATAACCCCGACGACGTCAAGAGCGCACTTTCCTACTCCAGCAATTCATATATTGTAAAACCCCTAACCTACAACGAATGGCGGGAATGCTTCTCCACGCTTCGTATGTACTGGACGGAGTAGAACGGGTTACGGTTTTGGCCAGTTGCCCTACATTCGGGCCAGAACAATAAGTACCAGACCTGCCACGTAAGCCGTGCCCATTAGCCAGAGATAGCGGCTGGCTTTGGGAGGTGCATCCTTAAATTCCTGCCAGACAAACACCCCCCAAAGGACAGATACAATCGTGGCCCCCTGGCTAAGACCATACGATACCGCATCGCCCGCCTGCCCGGTGCCCAGCAGCAGCGTGATCATACCCAGCCCCCAGATGACACCCCCGCCCAGGCCAGCCAGGTGTACGCTGACCGGCGTTTGGCGGTATGAAGGCTGGTCCTGTTCTTCGGTTTGCAAAAATCGCCGGACCAGGTACTCCAGAAGTGGATTGCTCAAAGTAACACCCAGCGCAAATAGTAGCAGACTCGTATATGGCGTTAACAACCCTGACTCGGGGCTTTCCAGATCGCTAACCTGCGACTCAGCCGTGATGCGGAAGAAGAACCCCGCCACCAGTCCGCCAGCCAGCGCAATCCAGATGCCCCGATTATTGGACGATGATGCGCCGGTATCATTCTGCCCCTGTTTAGCCCGATATGCCAGCGCACTAAAGACCATGGCGACCAGTATGGCGGCTGCGCCTGCCGCCAGTAACGGAATACTTCCTTTAGGCTCAGCCAGATAGTTGACAACCAAACCAATAGACAAGGATAAGCCCGTACCCACAGGCATGGCAATGGAAATACCGGCGATACCAATGCCTACTGTGAGCAGCATGTTGCCGATGTTAAACACCACACCGGCGGCCAGGGCAATTAATAAACTGCTTACCTGCGCCTGCTGAAGGTCGGCGACCAGGGAGCGGCCCTGTTCGCCAAAGCTGCCCAGCGTAAACCCAATCACCATCGATGCCAGAAGAATACCGTAAACATAGTCCCGGTAGAAGACATACAGGGGAGACGACAGGGTAACGTACTTCTGGGCGTTGGCCCAGGAGCCCCAGCAGAACATGGTGAAGAGACAAAGGCAAATGGCTACCGTTGGGTGGTTAGTGACAAACATAGGCCGTAGACGAAGTGACTGAGCCGTGCCTGATCAGGAGGCCAGCTTCTGCATAGACAAGGTCTGCCGTCACTTTGTTTGAGTTGCCATAACCCAAAATACGCTCCCTCACAAAAGAGCAGCAGACCGTCTTTTACAGGTCCGTTAGTAGCCAAATGCCTCCGTTTATCAACTCAAGCACTCCGTTGTTCAACTGCAACTGGCTTAGGGCGTCATAAACCATCAATTTTGGTTCAACAAAGCAGTCAGCCTAACTATCCACCCAAGTGTCACCTTCCAGCTACATCATGAAAACATTTAACTCTCTGCTTTTTTCACTCTGCCTGTTCGGTTGCGGTCCGTCGGTATACCATGTCACATCACTGCAATCGGGGGAGGTAAAGCTCGTCGGCAACGATTTCGCCTATGAGAATGACGATCTGAAAGTTATTTACAACCTCTGGGGAGAAGGCGGCCGTATGCGATTTTTGCTCTATAACAAAACCAGCTATCCACTCTACCTCGACTGGTCGAATAGCTTCCTCGACCGGGACGGCTTTACCACGTCGTATAGTAACCGGTTGGGCGCCCCAAAAAATCTTCAGCCCGATCCGGTTCAACTCAGGTATCAGAACGCTAGTGTCAGATACTACAAAAAAACGGCTTTCAACACCATCATGGCTGAACTTCCCGCTCATAAATTCGTCGCCATCGACGACTTCTGGATTCACCATATGGTTCAGCACAGCAACAAAGCGGGCAGGCAGTTTACATACTCTGTTGAGAACACCCCCCTTCAGCTCCAACACCGCCTGGCTTACTCGTTAAGCGAGTCACTAACCAATCTCCGGCTTATTGAGCATACCTTTTGGGGAGATACCATAAAGATTCTTAAGAAGGAGCAGCTAATTACCCTATACGGGTCGCTGGAGAATGGCCCTCCCAATGCGCTCTACAGCGTAAAGTACCGGGTGCAACCGAGGAAGAGACGCAGTAATTTCGCCCGTTTTATGAATTTCATGTTTGTTCCCAGATGGCTACAATTTTAGTCCTCCCCACTTAGTTGGCAGGGGTAACTTCGATATTTCCACATCCGTTAACTAACTTCCACACACGAATATCCTCACCACTCAATCAATATGCAGCCCATGCGTTTACATCTCCTGCTTTTTAGCCTGTTTCTGCCCCTGTTCGCCCACGCCCAACTCACGCAAACGCTGCGGGGGCGAGTAGTCGACAATGAATCCAAATACCCACTTGTGGGCGCCACCATTCAGATCGTTGATCAGTCGTTAGGCAATGTCAGCGATACCGCCGGTGCCTACCGCATCGCTAAAGTCCCCGTTGGCCGGCGAACGGTGCGCGTTACGTTGGTAGGGTATAAAGATGTGCTGCTCAACAACATCATTATCGACGCAGGCCGCGAAACCATTCTGGACGTCGAGCTGGAAGAAAGCGTTCAGCAGTTAAGCTCCGTAACGGTCAGGGCGCAGCGCACGGGTGAGGCCCGCAATGACATGGCCGTGGTATCTGCCCGGCAGTTTACCGTCGATGAGGCCGACCGGTACGCCGGAAGCCGGGGGGAACCCGCCCGCATGGCCTCAAACTTTGCCGGGGTGCAGGGAGCCGACGATTCGCGAAACGACATCGTGATCCGGGGAAACTCCCCGCAGGGTGTACTCTGGCGGCTGGAGGGCGTTAGTATTCCCAACCCCAACCACTTCGCTATTGCCGGTACATCGGGCGGGCCGGTAAGCATTATCAACAATCGGTATCTGGCCAACTCCGACTTTTTTACGGGCGCCTTTCCTGCCGAATTTGGCAACACGGTAGCCGGTGTATTTGACCTCAAGCTCCGCAACGGCAACAATGAAAAGCACGAAAAAACGGTGCAGTTTGGCTTTCTGGGTACCGAAGCCATGGTCGAAGGGCCGTTATCCCGCAAACCTGGCTCGTCCATGTCGGGGGCTTCGTACATAGCCTCCTTCCGCTATGCCAATCTGGGGCTTTTCAATAAGATCGGGCTGGACATCGGCACCCAGGCGGTGCCTTCCTATCAGGACGGTTTTTTTCGGCTCAACTTTCCGCTGAGAACCCGCACCGGAGCACCCGCCGGGAGTATTGCCCTCTGGGCGCTGGGCGGTACCAGTACGGTCGATATTCTGGTGAGTCAGCAAAAAGCCGACGACCGGAATATTTTCGGGCAGAACGACCGCGACCAGTACTATACCTCGCGCATGGGCGTGGCCGGGCTGACCTATACTCGCCCGGTTAGTAAACAGACGTTCTGGAAAACCACGTTGGCCGTATCGGGCAACGTGCAGGATGCCAATCATGATTACCTCTTTTTGCGAAAAGATGGCAGCGGCAATCCCATTGTACAGAACAGCCGGTTTGTGGTCGACTCCCTCCGCCCTATTCTGGACTACCGTTTCAGGGAGGTTCGCTACACCCTCTCGTCGTTTGTCAACCACAAGACCGGTGCTCGCAGTACGCTTAAAATTGGCCTGAATACTGATGTTTACAACTTCTCGGCCTTCGATAGTGTACGGACCTTTGAGCCGCCAACCTCCACGCGCTTTACGGGCTGGCAGACGCGCTGGGACGCCAACGAGACCTTTGCCCTGCTGCAACCCTACGCCAGTTACCGCACCCGCCTGACCAGCAACCTTACGCTCACCGCCGGATTGAACGCCCTTTTCCTGACCCTGAACGCCAAAAGTTCATCGCCCGTTGAACCCCGTCTGGGCCTGAGCTATGACCTGCCGAACCGACAGAAACTAAGCATAGCTACTGGCCTGCACAGCCAGATGCAACCGACTTACACCTATTTCTACAAATCCCCGAATCTGGCCTCATCGGCCTACCCGGCCCCGCTGGTAGAAGCTAATCGATCTGTAGGGCTGACTAAAAGCTGGCATTATGTAGCGAGTTATAACCGCCTGCTGGGGCAGAATATGCGGCTGCTGCTCGAAACCTATTACCAGCGGTTGTTCAATGTACCCGTTGAGCGGGCAGAATCGTCGTTCTCCATGCTGAACACCGGCGCGGCTTTCTCCCGCATATTTCCCGGTGCACTGGTTAACACGGGGGTTGGTCGAAACTACGGCGTGGAGCTGACTCTGGAGAAATTCTTCAGCAACTACTACTACTTTCTGGTTACGGGCTCGCTGTTCGATGCCAAATACAAAGGATCGGACAACGTATGGCGAAATACCGACTTCAATGGCCGGTACGCTTACAACGCCCTCTTCGCCAAAGAGATACCCTTCAAGCGATCCAGCCTGAGCGTAGGGGCCAAATTTACGGCCACTGGCGGACGCTGGTACGGTCCCGTTGACGAAGCCGCTTCCCGCCGAAATCAGGAAATTGTCTTTGCCAGTGCCACCCGCAACAGCCTTCAGTTTGCGCCCTACCGCCGATTCGATATCAAGATCGACTACAAGATCAACCGACAGCGGCTCACACATACCATCGCCGTCGATCTCGTGAATGTGCTGGGCATTAAAAATCTGCTGTCCCTCAGCTACGCGCCCCAGCCCGATGGTACCTTTGTGAAGCAGGAATATCAACTCGGTTTTCTGCCCGTATTCTACTACCGCGTAAACTTCTGATTAGTCCGTATGATTTTCGATGCGATTGTTGTTGGATTGGGCGCGATGGGCAGTGCTGCCCTCTACCAGCTTGCCCAACAGACGCCCAATGTGCTCGGGCTCGACCAGTTTGCGCCCCCGCACACGCTGGGTTCTACCCACGGCGACACCCGCATTACCCGGCAGGCCATTGGCGAGGGGACTCATTTTGTACCGCTGGCCCTGCGATCCTACGCCATATGGCGCGAACTCGAACAACGTACCAACGAAGACCTGCTTACCATTACGGGTGGGTTGTTCATCGGGCAGGAGCACTCACCCGTCCAGATGCACAACAAACCCGGCTGGCTCACCACCACCATCCGGGCAGCGGAACAGTTTGGTATTGCCCATCGACTGCTCGACAACACAGCCCTTCGGCAGGAGTTCCCTCAGTTCAGGTACCGGCCCAACGACATTGGTTATTTTGAAGAAGAAGCTGGCTTCCTGAAACCGGAGCGGTGTATTTCGGTTCAACTCCAACAGGCCCGGCAGTACGGAGCGACTGTCCGAACCAACGAACGGATGGTGGCTTTCGACGCCACAAAGGCAGGAATTACCGTTCGAACAGAGACGGGAGTTTACCAGACCCGTAAGCTGATTTTGACCACCGGCTCCTGGATTACCGAATCCCTGCGTCATACGCCTTACCGGGACATGCTTAGTGTATACCGGCAGGTACTTTACTGGTTCGGTATTGAAGGCGATTACCGGCAATATACGCCGGATAAGCTACCGGTATTTATTCTGAGCGAGCGCGACTTATACGGCTTCCCGGCGGTAGGCGGCCCCGATGGCGGATTGAAAATTGCCACTGAAACCTACGCCCAGCCCACAAGTCCGCAGGTTGTAAACCGAACGGTCAGCGAAGCCGAAACACGACGCATGTACGAACAGCACATTGCGCCCAACTTTGTGGGGGTCGGGCCTACCTGTGTCAAATCGGTTGTGTGTCTGTATACCATGACGCCCAACGGTGATTTTATCATCGACCAGCATCCCGACCATCCCGACGTTTTGCTGGCTTCGGCCTGTTCGGGGCACGGTTTTAAACACTCGGCGGCCGTTGGCCAGATTCTGGCCGAATTAGCTTTACAGAACCGGACTGAATTTTCAATTCAGCCTTTTCGACTGCGCCATTTTGGTAATTTAACGTGACAGATGGCCGCATAGCGGACTAATGTTTGTAGGTATGGGGTCATTAGTCATGTTAGTTTAACCAGCTGGATCAGGCAGCCTTAAGCCAGCGAAGCAAGAGTTCCAGTAAGGGTTCGGCCTGAAGCGGCTTGGTTAAAACGCCATTCAGTCCGTAGGCTTGTATATGCTGATCGACATCCAGGTTGGTATCGGCCGTTAGTGCAATGATGGGGACTGTTTCGCCCCGTTCCCGCATGTGCCGGGCCGACTCGTAGCCATCCATAACGGGCATCTGCAAATCCATCAGTACCAGCTTGTGTTTGGCAGGGTTCAGTACATCCAGTGCATCCTGACCGTTGCCGGCGACATCAACGGAGCCCCCCCAACCTTCCAGAAGCCGCCGGGCGAAAAGCACATTAAGTGGGTAATCTTCCACGAGTAGAATACATATACCCGATAATGGCTTTTCTTTAAGTTGGCCTGTCGCCTGTGAATCAGGCTTTAGTGGCTCATTCATGCTGTCTGTCATTAATAAAGCTAACGTTTCGTATCTACTCTTTCTGCCACAGATCAACTCAGCTCTATGCCCTCGGCACTTCCGCTCAGTCGGCTACACTATCTTTTTGCAAATTCGATAGAGCCTTCTGCATCGCTGGCCGTTCGGCTTCGAGCGCTGCCACATACTGCTTCAGTAGCGAACTAATCTGAACGGGGTCATTATTTGCAGCGAGCTGGGCCTCGAGCGCGTCAATCAACTGACCTATCTGCGTTAATCCAAAGGTGCGGATGGGTACTTTCTGGGTGTGGATCAACCGTGCAATCGTGATGTTGTCGTTCTGTGCGACGGCCTGCCTGATCTGATCCAGCTCCTGGCTGGATTGACTTAAAAACAGGTCTAATACTTCTGCTGCGAAAGCCGAATCATTATCTACCGAGATCAATAGCGGTTCGAGGTCGAAACCCGACGCTGGCCCACTCGCTGTTTTATCTGGTTCAGCCGGGGTTGCCTTCAGCGTAGAGGGGGTATACTTCCGCATAATTCGCTGCAATTCATCAATTTGAAACGGTTTAGGAATAAAGTCGTTCATACCCGCCTGCAAACACTGCTCACGTTCACTGGCCAGGGCGTGGGCGGTCATGGCAATAATAGGTACGGAGCTTTGCAGGGTAGTACGAATATAGCGGGTAGTGGCATAGCCATCCATAATAGGCATCTGAATATCCATCAATATCAGATCGAAGCTGGCTACTTTCAGCAGATCGAGTGCCTCCTGCCCGTTCTCAACAATCTGAATGGAATAGCCCAATCGTTTAAGAACCTGCTGAGCCAGCTTCTGGTTGATCAGGTTATCCTCCACCACCAGAATCCGGACATTCTGGGTAGCCGTCAGTTGTGGCTCCACCGATAGGTCAGCCGTTGGTTCCAGCGAGTTAGCGGTTCGCTTGTAAGGAATCTCCAGCGTAAAACAGGAACCCTGACCAAGTGTACTCGAAACGGTGACCCACCCCCCCTGCATCTCCGTGAGGGATTTGACGATACTCAGTCCCAGCCCGGTTCCTCCGTAGTACCGGGTAGTAAAATCATTGGCCTGACGAAATCGCTCAAAAATATGCGGCAACACCTCCGGCGCCATGCCAATACCGGTGTCCTTCACCGAAAAACGTACGCGTATCGAGTCAGCCGTTTCGCCGACGTTGACAATGCGGGCGGTTACACTACCCTGCTGGGTAAACTTGACCGCATTGCTGAGCAGATTCAGCAGGATCTGGGTTAACCGGGTGGGGTCGCCAAGAACAATAGCTGGCAGGGTCGGGTCTGTCTCAACCACGAGTGACAGGTTTTTCTCCATAGCTACCGGCAGAATCATGGTTCGAATCGAATCGGCCAGCGCGCCCAGGCTAAACGGAATGATTTCTAGCGGAAGCATACCGGCTTCAATTTTAGCGATGTCCAGAATATCGTTGACGATGGTGAGCAGGTTTTTGCCCGCCGTGCGAATGTAATGCAGGGATTCTTTCTGCTCCTTATCGAGGGGAGCCGCTTCGAGCATTTCCGAAAAGCCCAGGATGGCGTTTAGGGGTGTGCGAATCTCATGACTCATGTTCGCCAGAAACTGTTTTTCGGTATAGCGCGCTTCGTTGAGTGCATAAGTAAATCGAAAAGCCAACACCAGCGATTGCAGGAAGAAGAAGCCTATATAACCCACAAAAAGTTCTATCTGCAAGGGAGCGGCAAAGCCAAAATACTGAATGAGAATCAGCGTAAAAACGGTAAGCAGCAATCCAGTGCTCATCAACGAGTAAGTTGCCCCGGGCCGCTTTCGGCGAAAAGCTGTCCAGTACACATAGATGGCATAACCGATGTAAGCGACCATTACCCCCAGGAATATATCCATCAGGTAGGTGAACACCATAGAAGGCAGGAACAGAACCGTTCCCAGGAACGCAAAACAAAGCCACGCCATCGCTTTAATAATGCCGGGGTGCGTATCTTGAGGGTATAACGACTGCGTGTACTTCACGAACAACCCGATGGCCAAATACAGCGACCCGTACTCGAAACGGATACTTATGTACCAGGGTATCTGCGGAAACAGCGTGTGAAGAATATAACAATCCGTACCCATCAATCGGTAGCTGTAGGCCAGACAGAACAAGCCATAATAGAGCATGGGGCGATCCATTGAGCTAAATGCAAACAAGCCCAGAAAAAACAGGCCGCTCATGAGGACAAAACCCGTCATAAACACAGCCATAGCCTGCTCTATGGACAGGTCAGAAGCCATTTTGGTTGACTCGCCAAGGGTAATGGCCTTAACAGCACCACCCTTAGAGTGCTGATAATTAGCCAATTGCAGAAGAATAGTAAGCGTATCACCCGAAACAGGCAACGAAATCAGTTGTGTTGACCAGTGCGGTACTGTTGTTGTGGCCAACGCTGTCGGGTTGCCATCATGAGCCAGTTCCTCACCGTTGATAAAAAGCCGGTAAGCGGTATTTTGATCCGGCAATTTTAAGGAAAGCGGGCGGTGGCGGGCGGGTAATAGAACAGTTAGGGTGTAGGTAGCAAAACCCTCCCGCGGAAGTGCCTTCCGTTGCCACGTACTAACAGACCACTGTTGAGGAAAATTGATGTACTCCGCTGTCGATTCGGCCTGTTTTGGGGAACGAAGCTGATGCCAGTACCATTTCCACTGTCCGGTCAATGCAATAGTCTGTCCGGTGAAATCGACTTTTCTCAGATCAAGCGTACCGTGCCGGGCAACGGGCGGCACGCCAGCGTTAACGATAAAAGTGCTCAGAAACAGCACAAAAGAAAAAAACAATAACTGCCTGAAGTTGATTAGATCAATTGGCCATAAACTCCGGGTTGTCGAGTAAGCCATTATAGTTAATAGTTTAAAAAGCCGGCCAATAAGATTCCAAAGAGTACAGCTGAACTGGTGACCGTACTACTACTGGCTATGCGGCATTATAAATTACCTACGCGTAGCTAAATAGGGCTTGTAAATCGCTTTCTAGGACAAGCTTTAAATTAACTATAAAAGTAGCAACTAAAACAGCCTGTCTAATATCCGAACGACATTTTCTTTAACAAATTACGCTTTTTATTAAGAACAAAGCACCAAATACGCATAAATCATACACTTATACTATTAAATCAATACACTTACTCTGTAGATATACTTAATAATTTACGTTTACTTTTTCGATGAATCATTCCGCGGAATAATTCATTCGCATTCATTTCAGCCTTGTTTACAAGAACTTTTAGTACTACCGGTTACTGATCCTAATCACCTGTAGGCACCACAGTTACGAACTCTTCGGGAAATGCACCGGGTACATCCGGACAAAAGCTGCTTACCTACATTTCTGACCGTTTACTCAAAGATTATACTCAAAGGAAATCGCATGAATTATGTTCACTGCTGTAAGCATAATTGTGGATTGAATTAACCAGTTGATTATCATTCTTAACATAATGTAAAGAGATATGATTGCCCACGCCTTAAGCATTGTCATGAATGAGTTGAATAGGCATTTGATGACCTATGATATACCCAATGCCGATGCAAGTTCTAACCGGGCTGTTCTGGGCAATCTGGCAGAAGGCTTTGCATCGGGTAACGCAGCGAATGGAATTCCCCGCAACCGACTTATTCTATCAGTCGTGAATATTCAGGAGGAAAAAACGCTGAAAAACCTCCCGAACTATGTCCGTCACGATGCAAATCTGAGCGTCAGCTATGAAAACCCGCCTGTTTTTCTAAATCTCAAAGTACTCCTTACTGCCACGCATAGCGACTATATGATTGCCTTGCTGATGCTGTCTCGCGGTATTCAGTTTTTTCAGTACCGGCTGGCATTTACGCAGGATTCGGTTGACCCCAACTCCCTGACTCCGCCAACGGCTATTGTTAACGAACTCGATCAACTGGAGTCCTTTAAGATGAATGTCGAACTGTACTCACCCAGCATGGAAGAAGTCAATCACCTGTGGGGAACGTTAGGCGGCAAGCAATACCCGTTTGCGCTTTACATCTTCCGGATGCTCGATCTGAAGTTCAGATCCCGGCAACCCGAGCGGGGCGTCATCACAGAGATAACCAGTAATTTCTACCACAAAAAACCGTCGGTCAACTAACATGGCAGAGGGCACAACGAGCCGGTACAAACGCCTTTTTGAGCTGCGTATTCTCCACCACTACTGGCTGGATAATGGCTCCACTTTGTTTGATGCACTGGATGACGTTGTAAAAAACCGGCGGTTACTGACCTACGATGTGCGTCAGTTCATGAGCCTTACCCCCACCGAAGCGACCCAAAAGGCGCTGAAAAAACTGGGCGGTATCTACCGAACGACAACCCTGGGCTGCGTCGTCGCCGTACCCGATGGGACACAAGTGCACGCCGATACCCGGTTCGACCTGATCCTGACCGTACAAAGTCCGGCCTTCTTCCAGTATACGGCCCAGACGCTGTTCAGGCAAACCATTGGGGAGTACCACAATCGGTCCAATGACAGCTATGACCGGTATAAAACAGGCGTACCCGTTCTGTCGAACCTAACCGGCGTTTCCCGGACGATCAATGGGGTCAAGGCACTGTTTCTATCGAAAGAAATCCCCACCCTGGCGGCCAGCACAACGGCTAAAATAGAATCGCTGGCCCGGTCGGGGGCAAAGCTGGTGCAGCTAACGAGCAGCCAGCCGGATGCCACCACCCAGCAACTGGCGGCCCAGGCCAATACCCAGCCGGTCTATGTGCACCAGGACGATGTGCCGCTCATCGACGCTCCCCCGGCGCTGGATCAGTTCCCCCCAACCGGACTGCGCGGCCTTCAGGTATCCGCCGAAATCCCCGATAACGTATATGCCCTCGTTCGCATCACGGCCGAACGTCCCGGCGATGCTGACTTTAGTTGTGTGGTCAATGGAGTACCCAAAGCGGCTCCACCGATTTTTGAAATTCGGTTCAAAAACCGATCCACGACCTGGCAGTACATCGACAAACGCACGGGGGCTCTGCTCTCAACGGAACCAAACCCGCTCCCGCTGACCCTGTTCAGCGAGAAAAATAACACCAGGCCCAAGCCCTCACCCGATTCAGTACAGCTTACTGTTGACCCCGGCAATGCCGAAAAAATCACGGGTCTATTCTCGCAAATCCTAAAATAACCGTCTCATTCCTAACAAGTAACACACAAGCCATGGCAGCACCGTATAATACGCCGGGGGTATACGTCGAGGAAATCCCCAAGTTTCCGCCTTCAATAGCCGCTGTTGAAACCGCCATACCTGCTTTTATCGGGTACACCGAAAAGGCGGAAGAGAACGGAGAATCGCTGTTCAATAAGCCGAAACGGATCGAATCCATTGCCGAATACGAAGCCATCTTCGGCGGTGGGCCTTCGCAGAATGTGACGGTTACCCTGGATACCAACAACCAGTTTGTAAAGGCAGAAACCAGCGCCAAACTGTATTTGTACGATAGTCTGCGGTTATTTTATGCCAATGGCGGAGGAAAATGCTACATTATCTCGGCGGGAAAATATCCGGCAAACGTAGCCTCCGCCGATCTGGAAGCGGCCCTGCTACTACTGGAGCAGGAAGATGAGCCCACCCTCATTCTGTCGCCGGACTCGGTTTCTGATGCAGCCAACGGCCCCTACGAATTTCAGAAACAGGCACTGGCTCAGTGCAACAAACTGAAGGATCGGTTTACGTTATGCGATCTGACCCGCTCGACGGATACAAATGCCTTTGCCACTACGGTCGAGGATTTTCGGGATAAAATCGGGATCAATTATATGAAATACGGCGCGGCTTATGGCCCCTGGATTCAGGCCAATCTGCCCCGAACACTGCTGCGCCGTAACCTTACCCTGCAACGAGCGGTAACAAATGACCCCATAAAGTTGAGCAGCCTGACAACCAATGCGGATATTCTGAATCTTCTTACGCAGCTAGATACCGTCGAGACGTTTGTGAATGCCCTTCCTCCCATCGAAGTCACTATCACGAGTTCGGCAGATGTATCACTCGAAAGTTTCCAGACCGCCAGGCTGGGCGAATACAAAGCCCTGGCCGACGATGCTCCCAAAGCGGACGTAGAAACTAAACTAGGGGCTATCACGACCATTACCATCAAATTGCTTTCCGTCATCCAGGACCGTTATATGGCAGCCCCTGTACCAGCGGATAGCCTGTTCAAGCTACGAACCGACATTGAAAAATACGTATCTAAGTCGCCCGCCAAGTCCGCGCTGACCCTGGTAGCCAAGCATCATAAACACTTGAGTGCCCTTGTCCCTGCTGCCGATGCCATAAACGTGCTCACAACTGGGGGCGACCTGGACAAAGCCGCCAAGTTGGTAGGCTTTGCCGACGGGGCAGCCCTGTTGGCCGCTGCCAATTCCGCCGATGTGGCGGCTGCTTATGCAGGTGCCGATACCGCTAAAAAAAGAGGGTCCGTCGCCTTAAACCCTGTTTTAGCAGCCGCCAATGAAGCCATTACGTTTTTCCGTTTTCTGGCCACAACGCAGAAAAACTACGAAAAAACCCTCAACGATGCATTGATGGCCTCTTTTGGTACCTACAAGGATCTGGTAACCAAAGCCACCGAAGCTTTCAACCTGCTGCCTCCCTCGGGTGCTGTTGCCGGGGTTTACGCCAGCACCGACCGCGACCGGGGCGTCTGGAAAGCGCCCGCCAATGTGAGCCTGAATGCAGTCATTGGCCCCGGTGTCAAGATTTCGCAGGAACAGCAGGGCGAGTATAACGTGGATGTTAACTCGGGCAAGTCGATCAACATCATCCGCGCCTTTACGGGTAAGGGAACGCTGGTTTGGGGTGCCCGCACACTGGCCGGAAACGACAACGAATGGCGCTACGTACCCGTCCGGCGGTTTTTCAACTTTGTGGAGGAGTCGGTCAAAAAAGCCACCGAACAGTTTGTGTTCGAGCCCAACGACGCCAACACCTGGGTGAAAGTGCAGGCCATGATCGAGAACTTTCTGAACACGCTCTGGCGGCAGGGGGCTTTGCAGGGTATCAAACCCGAACATGCCTTTTACGTGGCGGTGGGCCTGGGCAAGACCATGACCCCGCTCGATATTCTGGAAGGACGCATGATCATTGAGATTGGCATGGCCGCCGTTCGACCCGCCGAGTTCATCATTCTCAAGTTCTCGCACAAAATGGCCGAGTCCTGACGGGTGGCCTTCGTGCCCGCTCCTCATTCAACTTAAACGTTCACTTTTTTACTGGTTAAACCAACATGGCACAGGAATATCCTTTACCCCGTTTTCACTTTCAGGTCGACTGGGGTGGTGCAAAAATCAGTTTCACCGAAATTACAGGCCTCGATATGCAGGTGGAGGTCATCGAATACCGGCACAGCGACAGCAAGGATTTCAACAAGATCAAGATGCCGGGGATGCGCAAATTCAGCAACATCACCATGAAGCGCGGCAAATTCGAAGCCGACTTCGACTACAACAACTGGCTCGACGAAATCGCCAACGAGCGGGTCAATGGTCGGCGCGACGTGGTGATCCGTCTGCTCAACGAGAAGCACATTCCGGTGGCAGCCTGGTCCGCAACCCGTTGTTTTCCCATCAAAGTGACGGCCCCTGATCTCAAATCGGATGCCAACGAAATTGCCGTGGAAACCATCGAGATTGCGCACGAAGGCCTCAAACTAATGAAGATCTAACGCGCCGGCAGTATGGTCGATTACTATCCGCCCTGGGGTTTCTACTACAAAGTGGAATTCAGTTCGGTCAAGAACAAGAACGACATCCGGTTTCAGTCCGTGTCCGGTTTATCGGTCGAATACGACATGGAGGAGTTCAAGGAAGGGGGCGAAAACCGCTTCACCCACAAGCTCCCGGTTCGGACCAAATATGCCGACCTGGTGCTGAAACGCGGTATGCTCACCGATTCGGACGTGACCCAGTGGTTCATGGCCGCTTTCCGCGACCGCGAGTTCACATCGAAGGACATCAGCGTGATTCTGATGAACGAGAAAAGTGAGCCGCTGCGTACCTGGAACATCGTTCACGCCATTCCTAAGAAATGGATCGTGACGGATCTGAACGCCAACGATAACACGCTGGTGGTCGAAACGCTCGAACTGATGTACCAGTATTTCACCGTTAAGTAGCTCCTAAACCGCCCCAACGATGCCTATTGAAATCAGAGAACTCCACATCCGGGTCACGGTCAACGCACCGGCAGCCGAAGGAGGTGCGTCCTCGCCGTCGGCACCCCCGGCGGGCGGGGGTGGCTCTGCGGATAAAGAAGCCCTTGTGGCGGAATGCGTTGAACAGGTCTTACAAATCCTTCGGGAAAAACAGGAACGCTGATGGCTACGGGGAAACTGGAGAAAATGCTCATCCTGGGTTTCAAAGATTCGAAAGAGGCCGAAAACGGCGGCAAAGCCGAAGCGAAGGCTAACGAAGCCTATTTCGAAGCCCTTATCAATCCGGAAACCTATACCCTCGACTACAAGCTCAAGTTTTCGGAGTCGGGGCAGGGACAGGGAACGAGTGGCAAACAGTTGAAATACGAGTACACCGAACCCGAAGAGATCACCTTCGAATTCCTCTTCGACAACACCGGCATTATCGACGGCAAACCCCGGGAGAACATCGCCGACGACATCAAGCGGTTCAAGCAGGTGCTGATCGAATACAAGGGTGATTCGCACGAGCCGCGTCATTTTAAGCTGGTGTGGGGCGAGAACTCCATTTTTAAAGGACGCGTCACGGAGTTGAGCATCACCTACAAGCTGTTCAATCCCGATGGCAGCCCCATCCGGGCGGTGGCCAAAGTGAAGTTCAAGAGCAGCATCGAAGAGCTGAAACGGGCGGCCAAGGAAAACAAAAGCTCCCCCGACCTAACCCACATTCGGCTGGTGAAAGCCGGGGATACGCTGCCGCTGATGTGCCAGCGGATTTACGGCGACACCCGCTATTATTTACAAATAGCGGCCCTCAACGGCCTTACCAATTTCCGGCGGCTGGTTCCGGGTACAGAGCTTGTGTTTCCGCCCATTGACAAAACGACTAACTGAATCGACACGTGGTCAACAACGCATCGGCAATTCCAACCCCGGCAACTCCGGATGTGTGCACGGCAAAAGTGCTGGTCGACGGTACCGAACTACCCGGTACGGTCAACATCAGCTCCATTGTGGTGGTGCGGGATCTGAACCGGATTCCGTGGGCAACACTGCACATTCAGGATGGCGAGGCTGCGACGGGGAAGTTTGCGGTGGGGAATGAAGCGTATTTTGTTCCGGGGAAAAAAATCGAGATCAAGCTCGGCTACCGCTCGCAGGAATCGACGGTCTTCAAAGGAATCGTTATTAAATACAGCATCAAGATTCGGAAAAGCGGCAGTTTCCTGCTGGTCGAATGCCGGCACGAAGCCGTGAAAATGACGTCGGGCCTGAAAAACCGCTATTACGAAGACAAGAAAGACAGCGACATTCTGGAAGAGATCATCGGGCGCTACGGACTCGCCAAAGACGTAACGGCTACCCGGCCCACCCTGCGCGAAGTGGTGCAGTACGAGGCCACCGACTGGGACTTTGCCCTCTGCCGGGCCGAAGCCAACGGGCTGCTGGTGATGGTGGAAGACGACAAGCTGAAGATCACCAAACCCGATATGGGCCAGAGCGCCATCCTGAACGTGGCTTTTGGCTCCACCATTCTCGAACTGGATGCCGAAATCGACGCTCGATTGCAAAGTCCCGGCATCAAAGCGCATAGCTGGAACGCCACCGATCAGGAAGTTATCGAAGCCGAAGCCCCCGAACCCACTACCACCAATACCGGTAACCTCAGCCCGGCAACCCTGTCGGATACGCTGGGTGGTGGAGCGCACGAACTTCGGCATGGGGGCAAACTCTCGACGGCCGAGCTACAGGCCTGGGCCGATGGCCGACTCCTCCGGGAGCGGCTGGCTAAAGTGCGGGGCCGCGCCCGGTTTCAGGGATCGGCGGATGTGCTGCCGGGGAAAGTCATCGAGCTCGGCGGCATCGGCGACCGGCTCCAGGGCAAGGTGCTGGTGGCCGGGGTACGGCATCAGTTTGCGGGCGGCAACTGGGAAACCGACGTACAGTTTGGCCTAAGTCCAGAACCCTTTGTCCAGACCTACAACCTGCGCCCACTGCCCGCTGCGGGGCTATTACCCGCCGTGAGTGGCCTGCAGATAGGGATCGTTACAAAGCTGGAAGGCGACCCCGACGGCGAAGACCGGATCAAAGTGCGGCTACCGCTCATCAGCACGCAGGAAGAGGGCAGTTGGGCACGCATAGCCACCCTCGATGCGGGCAAAGAGCGCGGCACCTACTTCCGCCCTGAAATTGGCGACGAGGTAATCATCGGGTTTCTACACGACGACCCCCGCCATCCGGTGGTGCTGGGCATGTGTCACAGCAGCAGCAAACCGGCTCCCAAACCCCCTTCCGACGATAACCACGAGAAAGGGTACGTATCGCGGGAAAAGATGAAGATGACCTTCGATGATGACAAGAAGATTATGGCTTTTGAAACACCGGGCGGCAATAAGATCATCCTCTCGGAAGACGACAAGGGCATCACCTTCAGCGATCAGAACGGCAACAAGATCATCATGAACGACAAGGGTATTTCCATCGAAAGCGTGAAAGACATGACCATGAAAGTGACCAAAGACATCACCGTCGAAGGGCTGAACATCGATATCAAAGCCCAGTCGGCCTTGAAAGCGCAGGGTACCGGCAGTGCCGAACTGTCGTCCGGAGCCAGCACCACCGTAAAAGGGGGCGGCACCACCGTCATTCAGGGGGGCGTCGTGCAGATTAATTAACCAATAACCAAGCCATGCTTCCAGCCGCACGAGTTAGTGACCTTATTGTCAGTTCGGCCACGGTTGGCGTACCGACGCCCATCATTCCGCCGGGCACCCCGAACGTATTCATCGGGAAGCTACCGGCCGCCCGCATGGGTGACTCCTGCGGGGTAGATGCGATCATCAAAGGGTCGGCAACGGTGTTCATTGGCGGGTTGCCAGCCGCCCGCATCAGTGATCCCACCGCTGCCGGTGGCGCCATCATGCCGCCTGGTTGCCCAACAGTTCTTATTGGCGGGTAACGTAATAACCTTATCCACTACCAAACGGTAAAGCGTATGAATCTGACATTTCTTGGGCGCGGCTGGTCATTTCCACCCACCTTCAATCTGGCAATCAATGGCGTAGAAATGCGAGAGCAGGAAGACGACATTGCGTCGAGCCTGGAAATCCTGCTGACCACCATGCCGGGTGAGCGGGTGATGCTGCCCGACTTCGGCTGCAACATGCAGGAACTGATTTTTGAGAATCTGGATACAACAACAAAGACCCTGCTGGCCGATAAAATAGAGTCGGCCATCCTGTATTACGAGCCGCGTATCGACCTGGAAAACGTGACGCTGAACACCGCCCGCGAGCTGGAAGGGGTAGTGCTGATCGAGATCACCTACCGGGTACGGACTACCAACTCCCGCTTCAACTTTGTATTCCCCTTCTACAAACAGGAAGGCACCGACATTAACCTGACCACAACGCTTAACGTGTTGCCAGACAGCAACTAAGCCATAAATCGTATGGACTGCACCCAGAACATCGACCCGTTAAAACTCGTCCGCGAAGGAACCAGCCGGAAACAGCGCAATAGTCCCGCGCTCGATCCTGCCTACGCGCCGGTGAATGAGCGCACCCCCGCGCACGGAATGGTGTTCGCCCAGGCCTATGCCCAATACCTGAACTATTACAACAGCAAGAACGAAATTGCCGACAACTGGCAGCCGTTCTTCTCGAAAGACATTTCCGTTCAGTTGGCCGTTGCCGCTGTGCAGGACGTGGAGGCCTACAAAATCCGCATAAAAGAAGCGTTTGCCTTTTTAAACGACCGCGCCAATCAGGCAAACGAAGATGACCTCAAAAAGCACCTCGGCTACCTGTTTAGCTACCTGGGTACGCTGGCCCGGCAACTGGATACCCTAAGCAAAACCCTTCCCGCCGGTACGCCACTCAAAACCACGCTGCAAAACCTGATCAAAAGCCAGCTGGCACCTGGCTTCGGACGGTTGATCGCCTATTACAAACCGAACCTGAAAGCGGGATCGTCGGACGAGCCGGATGCAGTAAAAAGCCTCGTTGCCGAAGTCGAGCCCGGCTTTATTCTGCTGGGAGGCCCCACGCTGGCCTTCAGTACAATTTTCAAAACGGGGCTATCGGCCAACTGGATCACGGACGGGTCGGCTGACTGGGAAACGTACCGGGACGCTATTTCGGCACAAAAATCGGTATATGGTACGGGAACGAGCGTCTTCGAGAAAGCCAATCACCTGGCTACGCATGCCTTGTTTACCTCTATTTTCGATCAGTTCCTGAAAGCCTATGCCCGGGTTGTGGCCGATGCCAAAGCGGCTCTCGATGCGTCGCTCACCAGCCAGGACAGCCACGATCCGCACTACGCGCTGTTTCTGGCGTTTCTGCGTTTACAGGAGTACGTCAGGCAGGAGACGAATACGCTCACTGCCCGCCACCTCGACTTTTATTACCGCGACATTCTCCGGCTGCGCGAAAGACCGGCCGAGCCTGCCCACGCCCATATCCTGCTGGAATTGGCCAAGCATGTCGATTCCTATCTGCTCAAGGAAGGGGAATTGCTTAAAGCCGGAAAGGACGCGTTGGGTAAAGACGTCTTTTTTGCCAATGACGAGGCTTTTGTGGCGAATGCCGCCCGGGTGGCCGACCTCAAAACCGTGTACCGCCACAACGACGAGGCCGTTACCGGCGAGGGGGCCCATGCAGCCAGGCAGATCGACAGATTGTATGCCGCGCCGGTGGCCAACTCGCAGGATGGGTTGGGCGCGAAACTTACGTCGGCGGATGGATCGTGGCATCCTTTTTTCAACAAAACCTACGAAGACGGCAAGCTCATCAGCATCGACATGCCCAAAGCGGAGGTGGGGTTTGCGGTGGCCTCCCATTACCTATACCTGACGGAAGGGTACCGACGCATTACCCTGACCGTTCAACTGACCCAACCCATCACTACCAATGCGTCTGTTACGGCCTATCTGACAACCGAAAAAGGGTGGCACCCTGTCAAAACGAGTTTAACGGCATCAAATACAGCGACAGTCAGCCTGTTCATTGCGTTGGAAGCCGATGCACCCGCCATTCTGCCCTATGTCGCTAAACTACACGGGGGCGACTTCCAGACCGGGCACCCTGTCCTGAAAGTGGTACTCGACCAGGCCGCCGACCAGGTGTATGCCTACGCAGAACTGGAAGCCGCTCAGGTTGCGAGTTGTACGATCGCGGTCTCTGCCGGGCTCGATGGCAGCGGCAACCTCAATAAGCCGGGCATCAAGTCACCGGCGGTCAGCACCGACTTTGGCCCGGTCGACATCTCCAAACCGTTCCAGCCGTTCGGGCCAAACCCGAAGGCAGGCTCGGCATTTACCATAGGTAGCAAGGAGATCTTCCAGAAAGCCAATGCCGTTGTTAAACTCAGTTTTACCTGGCGGGGAACGTTTAAGGCCACCCCTTCTCTATCGGCCGCTTACCTCAGCAAAGCCGTTTGGACGCCCTTAGCCAGTTCGATCTACGTCGACAGCAATCCGAATACCCTGACGATTCCACCCGCTGGCGCGGCCCGGGTCGACTACGGTCCGAATGAGTTTCTGACGACCGCATCGATATCCGGTTTCCTGAAAATTTCGGCCAACGGCGATTTTGGCTATGCAACCTGGCAGACAGAGTTGGCCAGTTACTTCATTAAACTTAAAACAGACAACCCGGACCCATTACCTAAGGTACCGGAAGCCCCCGAAATCACGGCCGTCAATCTGGGATATTCAGCCACATCCGCGCCCATTCCGCTGAACTCGACCAGTTCGAAAGACGCGTCCGGCGCTAAATTCTACCATCTTTCACCCTTCGGCATGGCCGAGCGGCACCCGCAACTAACGGGTAGCGGAGTGGTGACCTTACTGCCCCAATTCAGCCATGCCGAAGGGGGCGTCAGCCAGCATCACGAAGCCGAGTTCTACATCGGCATCAGCGGCTTGTTACCCCCCCGAAGCCTGTCGCTGCTGATTCAGGTAGCCGACGGTACGGCCGACCCCAACTCGGTGAAACCAAAGCTTCACTGGAGTTATCTGCGCGCCAACAACTGGGTAGACTTCACGAACGAATCCCTCAGCGATACCACCAACGACTTCACCCGCTCAGGCATCGTCACGTTGGCCATTCCCGCCGACGCGGCCGCTACCAACACCGTTTTGCCCACCGGGCTGCACTGGATTCGGGTAGCGGTGGTCGCTGCCAGTGAGGGAGCCTGTCGCCTGCTGGCCGTAGCCGCTCAGGCGGCACGCGTTACGTTTGTCGACCGGGCGAACGACCCGACGTTTCCGGCTACCGTGCTCCCCGCCGGTACGATCAACAAACTCGACCAGCCCGATTCGGCCGTCAAAAAAGTCGAACAGCCTTTTGAGACGTTTGGCGGGCGCGGAAAGGAAACGTCCGAATCCTTCTATAACCGCATCAGCGAACGGCTGCGGCACAAAGACCGGGGCATCGCGCTCTGGGATTACGAGCGCCTGGTACTGGAAGCCTTCCCGCAGCTATATAAGGTAAAATGCCTGAACCACACGCATTACGAGCCGGGCATTTACAAAGAGCTGGCGCCCGGTCACGTTACCCTCGTCGCCATTCCGAATCAGCAGTTCCAGAACCAGCGCGACCCGCTCAAGCCGTACACCAGCCTGGGACTACTGACCGAGATCGACGTCTTTTTAAAGTCCCGGCTTTCATGTTTCGTGAAGCTGCACGTCAAAAACCCACAGTTCGAAGGCGTTCGGGTCAAGTTTCGGGTGCGGCTCTTCGATGGCTACGACGAAACGTTCTACATCGGCCGCTTACAGGAAAGCATCACCCGCTTTCTGTCGCCCTGGGCCTTTGCCGGGGGCGAAGGCCCTTCGTTCGGGGGCAAAATCTACAAATCGGTGCTGATCAATTTCGTGGAAGAACAGCCCTATGTCGATTATGTTACTGACTTCCAGCTTTTCCACGACATAAACGGTGTTCCGGGAACGGAGGATAAGCAGGAGGTAGAAGGATCGATAGCTATCTCCATTCTGGTCTCTGTAGCGGCCAAACTCCATACCATTTCTGCCATCAAACCGACGGAGGAAGCGACTTCCGCCGAACAATGTCCCTGCGAAGCATGATTCAGAAACTCGCTCCCATCCCCAAACAGCCCGTGCTGAAAGCCGCTGAAGACTTCTACCGTCTCCGCCGGGAAGGGATTGGCTTTATCGAGCAGATGGGAAGCCACCTCTGGACGGATTACAACATCCACGACCCCGGCATTACCATTCTCGAAGCCCTTTGCTACGCCTTCACCGACCTGGCCTATCGCATTGGCTGGGAAATAAAAGACCTGCTGGCACCTGCTCCTTCCAAGGAGGTACTCGGCAAGCCGCGGCCACCCTACCCGGATCAGGCATTCTTTACAGCGCGCGACATTCTGACCGTCAACCCGGTTACACCCGATGATTTTCGCCGTCTGCTGATCGACCTCGACCGGGTTCGAAACGCGTGGGTCTTCGGCAAAGAGTGTGCCTGTGAACTGCATTACTACGCCTGGTGCGAAGCCGGTCAATTGATGCTTTCGTACAAAAAACCAGCGAATCCGCTGCTGAAACCCGTAAACGTGGACCCCAGGGGATTGTACGAAGTGCTGCTCGAACTGGAAGCCGACCCCGAATTGGGCGACCTCAACGACCGCAAACTTGAAACCACGCAGATCGTGTTCGATGATAACAGCAAACCGGTTTCGCTCACCCTCGAACTGCGTTTTCCGGCGCTGACCCTAACCGACCAATCTGCCTACGAACGTTTTACAGAGTTTACTAGCCAGACGAACGAGTTTACCCGGAAGATCACCAAAATCAAGGTGCTCAAGATTTCGCGCACCAAACCCGAAACTGCATTTACCACGACGGCCCTGCTTCAGCGGTACTGGCGCGATGTCTTTTACGTGTCGTTCGAGATCACCTTCGATAGCGGTGCCCCGCTCATGATTCCCAATGCGGCCCTTCGGTTATACGGCGGCACGGACGCAAAAAGTCGGACCGTCGTAAAAAAACTGGCGGGTGACCCCGATCTGGCCGATCAGTTCAGGCTGACCGATATTCTTGAGGAGACATCTGTTCTGGGAAGCATCCAGCGGTATCGGCAGAAACTACGCAAGGCCGGCGAATCCATAACAGCCGCCAAAGCCACGCTGCAGAATCACCGCAATCTGGACGAAGATTACTGCCGAATTAAGGTAGTCGATGTAGAAGACGTAGCCGTTTGCGCCGATGTAGAAGTGGCCCCCGATGCCGACATTGAGCGAATTCAGGCCAAAATCTGGTTCGAGATCGACCGCTATTTCAACCCGCCCATCCCCTTTTACAGTCTACAGGAACTCCTTGACGCCGGACAGTCGGTAGAGGACATTTTCAACGGACCCGCCCTGGAAAATGGCTTCATCAAAGCCGACGAATTAAAAGCGGCTGGATTGAAAACCGTGCTCCGTACGTCGGATATTATCAACCGGCTGATGGATATTGACGGCGTTATTGCCGTCAATGAACTCCTGCTGTCCAAATACGATGCCGAAGGAAACAGTATAAAAGGCGCTGCGGACCCCGTTCAGACCGATGCGGGTCTGGTGTTCGACCCTAACCGGTTCAGCGCTAAGTGGCAGCTCTGGGTGAGCACCCTGCACCAGCCCCGACTGTATTATAACCAGTCGCAGTTTCTGTTTTATAAAAACGGGCTCCCCTTTCGTCCTCGCATGGACGAATCGATGGACACGCTTACCCAACTTCGGGGAGAGGCCGAACGCCCGAAGATCAACCCCACGCTGGATGCGATTACCAATGATCTACCAGCGCCGATGGGCAAATTCCGCAATCCGGAAGCGTACTTCCCGGTTCAGTACAGCTTCCCGATGACGTACGGCATTGGCCCGGAAGGGCTGCCGTCGACGGCCACACCCCAGCGCCGGGCGCAGGCCAACCAGTTGAAAGCGTATCTGATGGTTTTTGAACAACTGCTGGGCAATACACTATCGCAGGTAGCCAACACCAGGAAGTTGTTTTCGCTGGAGTCAACCATCGACAAAACGTATTATGGACGACTGTTCGATGAGACGGCTATTGAGGGGTACGAAGACATTGTCAGCGCAGGTTTGACGGCCGATGTATTACAGAAACTGGTCGAGTCGGAGTCCGAATTTGCCGAACGGCGAAACCGGTTTCTGGATCATCTGCTGGCCCGGTTTGGCGAGCAATTCAGCGAGTACGCGCTCATGCTCACCACGCTGGAGGGGCAGCAGATCGCTCAAAAGCGCCTGATCGACGATAAAATCTCGTTCCTGAAAGCGTATCCGACTATCAGCCACGACCGCGGAAAAGCGTTCAATTACCAGAAAAACCAGAACGACCCGGCCAACGCATCGGGCCTGAAACGCCGGATCAGCCTGCTCCTGGGCTACCCTAACTTAACATTTTCGATCGATCTCAGCGCGTCGGCCCCTTATACCGCTACCAGCTTCACACTGGCGGATACCCCTTACAAAACGGATGCGACGGACGAAACCGCAACGGTCTGGCTCACCGGTAAACTGACCGTCGGCGTGAGCGAGGCCGACGAAGAAACCGCCCGATTCAAGGCATTTGAACAGATTGGGGAGATATTGGAGCAGACGATCCAGCCCGATTCGTACGAGATTGTAGCCGAGCAGGGTAAATTCCGACTCAACGTCAGGGCCGATAACGGCGATCTGCTGGGTACGCACCCTACCTTGTTCAATACCGAAGTCGACGCCCAGGCCATTGTCAACGAATTGCTGGGCTGGAGTAGCAACGAACGGGCACTGGTCGTCGAGCATTTGCTGCTAAGGCCCAAGTTTCCCGGCGATGCCCTGTACCCTGCCTGCGCCGAGGGAGACTGCGGCACCTGTGGCGACGAAGACCCCTACTCCTTCCGGCTGACCTACGTGATGCCCGGCTGGACGGCCCCTTTCAGCGAAAACCTGGACATGCGCCGGTTCGCCAACCGCACCATTCAGCAGGAAATCCCCTCGCATCTGCTGGGGAAAATATGCTGGGTAAGCAACGATGGGTTCATCGAAAACCCCTGCGACCCGGTGGTTGCCCAACTGGCGGAGCTATTCGAAGATGAAGGCAAAACCACTGCCGATGTGCGGCCCAGCCCGGACGAAGCCTGTACCTGTGCGCTGGCGGTGTACACCCAATTCAGCCTGGCGTTTAAAAACTGGTACGCCGACAAAACGCTGACGTATTTCCACCCCGAAGCCCTGCAAACGGCACTGGACACGGAGTTTTCGACCCGTTTGAAACCCGCCGATGTATCCTGCACCACGGTATTCGAAGCTGCCTTATGGGCACGTGTGCAGTCCATTATGGTAAGCCATTTTGTACAGATCGCCTTTTCGGGATTGCAGTTCGAGCGGTTCGAAGATGCCTGGCATGCGTGGCTGGAGGCCAATGCCGCCATCGACTGGACGGAGCAGCAGTTGCAGGAGCGGGTGGAGGGTATTCTGAGTATAAACGTCGACAAAACGCTGGTGCCGCTGGCGGATCAAAAAGCGAAACTATGCCAGTGCGCCACCGCCATCCTGACCACCTTCGGCATGAATTTCTATACCTGGATGGAGACCAACATGCAGGCAGGTATTGCCATTAAGGAACTTGATTTCACCAGGTTCGATCCCGACAAGCCCGATCCGCTGACGCTCTGCACCAATTTTACGTTTGCTGCCGATACGCTGAAAGCGATAAAAACCTTCCTGACCGAGCGTTACGCGACTTATGTGGACGTCTCCTATCGGCTCCGGGTGGTGGTGAATATGCTCAGTAAACTCAGGAATACCTATCCGGGGGCTACCCTCCACGACTGCGACGATGGCAGTGACCAGAACCCCGTTCGGCTGGGGAGCACCGCCCTCGGCAATTACCCCACCAAAAAACAATAACCTGTTTCTCTAAATGGCTATAACCGCTATTTGCTATGCAAGCGACTCAAGAAAAATATCCGGTATTTGAAGCGAATCAGGTGCTTACCAACGAACACCTGAATCAGCTCTTTATCTATTTAGACGAGCAGGAACGACTCACGCGGGCTAACCTGATTGGCATTGGTATCGTGTGCGGGTTCGACCTCAGCTACGATGAGGTATTGAAAACCATCCGCCTGTCGAAGGGCTGCGGCATTACCTCAGAGGGGTACCTGGTGGTGCAGCAACAGGATGTGGAACTTGTCTCGTACCGCAAAGTAACCGAAGACCTGACCTATCCGCTGTTCAAAAATACCAACCCCGTCGACCTCGACCCGGCCCTCAACACCCAGTATGATCTGTGGGAGCTGTTTCCGAAAGACGAGCCCAACGTAAAACCGCTGGAGTCGCCCGCCAATTTCCTGAAAGACAAGGCAGTGGTGCTTTTCCTGGAGCTTAAAAACGCCAAACTGCGCAATTGCAGCCCCAATAACTGCGACGATAAAGGGGCCGAAGTCAACATCAGCGTGCGCCCCATGCTGATTCAGCAGAAATATCTGGTCAAACTCATTGCGAAGGAGAATCAGCTGAATACCACCATTACGACTGCCGAACTGGAAACGGCCCTGCTTGCCCGTTTAAACCTGCCCGACCTGCGACTGCCCCGCTATGATGTGCCCAACACCAGCCCGGCTACTTCACAGGACGTATTGACTGCGTTTCAGGCCGTCTTTAAAACGGACAAGGTCGTCACTAATTTCAGCAAAGCACTTGCTGCTGCCTATACGGCATTCAAGCCGGTGTTGCAGAACATACCCGACCCATCCGTCGGGTTCAGCGCCAAATTTGGCTTTTTAGAGCAGGCTCCCGCCAATACCGGACAGGTGCGTTTTCTTCCTTATTATTACGACTTCTTCGACGACCTGATTCGCGGGTACGATGAGTTCTGCCGGAAAGGGCTGGAGCTCATGTGTGCCTGCTGCCCGCCGGAAGGGCTGTTTCCCCGGCACCTGATGGTCGGGTTACTCTATCCGGCGGCTAACGCGGGCGTCTATCGGCACGCGTTCAGATCCTCATCGGCGGTGAGCGGCTGCGAAGAACAGGAGCAGGAAGTACGGCTGCTGTTCCGTCGGCTGGCGACCATGATTGAGCGGTTCACCCCCACCCCGCCTTTACCGAATCCATCGACGGGCTCATCCACCGACAACCAGATTCGGATTACCCCCAGCAAACTGTCGGATGCCCCGCTGTCGGACAAAGCCATTCCGTATTATTACCAGCAAACGGGCACTACGCCCCTGTACCAGCTCTGGAATCCGGAAAAAACCCGCCGAAACCGAGCTAATCAGAACCTGAGTTACCGCGCTGCCGAATACGTGCCGGTGGCCCCGTCCTTTGTGACCAACCCCCTGCGCTACGATCTGGAGCCGTATAATTTCCTGCGTATCGAAGGTCATCTGGGCAAAAGCTACCAGTCGGTGCTGAACACACTGCTGACTCTGAAAGCGCAGTACCGGCTTCCTATCGACGTCATTGCCCTGCGTACCGGCGCTTTCGACGAGACCATGCCTGTGGATCTGACCAAAGAAAAAGCCCGTTTTCAGGATCTGGAAGCCGTATACGATGCCTTCCGGGAGGAGTTGCTGTCGTCGCTGGCCGAAGGTGCCCGCAAATTTTACGATCAGCCGATAAACAGCAAAGACCCCGGCGGGAAGCCCCAGTTACCCCTGCTGCAACAATATGCATCCAACTACAGCTACAAAGCAGGTTCGCTGGGGGCGTGGTATGAGAAATACCGGGCGCAGCTACAAGCCATACCGTACATTGATGTCGACCAGAACAACATCAATGCCGGTACCATACTAACTGTTTACTGCGGTCTCTTTATTGGTACTACGGCACCGGCGCCCGAGTTTCAGCCGCGCGTTGTGGCCGTCTATTACCTTTCTAAGCTGGCCGAGATGCTGCCCAAAAGTTTAGATCAGCTTAAGTTCGCCGACTTCCAGAATAAATACCAGGATCTGATCGAGTTGTCCCGCTACTTCCGTAATGCGGAGGCCAGCGCCGTTCCGGCAAATCTGGAACAGTTCCTGCCGAAAGAAGACCTCATCGACCAGTTCGACCAGATTCTTTTTGCCTGCAAACTCGAACCCATCCGCTCGCTCATCGACGAGTATAAACAGCGGCTGAAGGAGTTGAAGCAGAAACAGTTTTTAAGTAATTTTTTACAGAACAACCCCGGCATCCAGCACAAAGCCGGGGTACCGCTGGGCGGAACGTTCATCCTCGTCTACCACGACGATCCGGAACCGGTCGTTGGCACGGTGGCTCCGGTAACGATTGATTTCCTCCAGCCGGTATTTTTCACGCCATTTTTCAACGTTCAGCAAGCGCCCACCTTCACCCAGGAAACAAACAACGAACCTCTGGCACAGGCCTTCAAACGGATCAGCAAGAACCAGGCGTTAACGGATAACGAAGACATCCGGCTTGTGATGGGTACGCTGTTCGGCATCATCCCACCCCAATCTACCGGCATTGTGGCTGGTCAGGAAGACCCCGGCAAAAAGATCATCGACCAGACCGTTAATGAACTGGCCGATGGAACGGTCATTGCCGATTTCTACCTGCCTTACCTCTTCAGCGGGGGCGGCACGCCGGTGCAGTTTGTGCTGCCGAAAGTGAAACCTTCGTTTACCTATAGTATAGGCTGTACCAAGGCCAACGACAAGGCGGAGGTAACGCTGAAACCACAGGGTGGTGTGCCTCCCTACAGCGTTAAGGTCGATGATGAAGGATATAAACCCCTCGACGGTGTTCTGTCGCTGGCAGTGGGGGCACGCAAACTTAGCATCCAGGATGCCGAAACGACCGAATCGGAACCGCAGACGATCAAGATCGAAAAGCAGCTTGTCCTCGATGAGCCGACCTATACCTGCCTTCCCGGTGGCAATACATATACGGCTACACTAACCATAAAAGGGGGAAAAGCGCCTTATAAAGCCGATAAAGGCACGATTACCAACACCAACCAGTATACCAGCGAGGTGCTGCCCGGTGATGTGGAGACGACAATCAAAATTACGGATAGCCAGGGATGCGAGGCTACGAAAGTCCTTCAGAAATCGTGCCTGCCGCCACTCGCCTTTACGGTTGAGATTGGGTGTACAACGCCCAATAATGTAGCGCCCGTGACGATAACGCCGACGGGGGGACAAAAACCCTATCAGGTGCAGATCGACCAGGGGGCGACTGTGGCCGTCAGGAATCCGACCTTCCTATCGGTGGGCGCACACACCCTGCTCGTTACCGATTCGGTTGGCGAATCGGCGGCTCCGCAAACGATCAACGTACCGGCCGTACTAACCCTGTCTGTCAGCGAAACAGACTACCGCTGCGAAGATGGAACGTACCGCGCCGTTGTGCACGTATCCGGCGGCACACCGCCCTATTTCTACAAACGGGCCACCGACGAACTGGAATTTACCGAAACCCTATTCATTACTGATCCGGTCAAGAGTGGCGAAGAAGCTGCCGTTGTGGTCAGAGACTCCAGCCAATGCGACCCCGCCAAGCTGACGATAAGCCATACCTGCTGCGATCTGCCCTGCGATGGACAATCGCGACGGGGTGCGTATCGACTGTGGATTCAACCCGTAAACGATTTCCCCCGGTATAACGCTTTTGAACAGCAATCGATCATCCGGTTCCGGTTCAATGGAAAGGAGTATGAACTCCCGGACACGCAGGGACTGCTTCAGCAGCCCGCCGATGCGCTGAACACGAAATTCCAGGATACGGTTGGCGGGATTCTCAAAAAGCTGAACAGTATCATCAATGACGCCCTGACTAAAGACCTGGGTAAGCCGGGGAACAAGCGACTTGTACTCACCTACAAACCATCTGCCGATGATCCTTTTGGGGTAATGATGATCGAGCATTTCGTATGCGATACGTTTATGCTTGAGTTCGACTACTTCATAGACCTTTCTGAACAGAAATATAACCTAACCATCCGCTATACCAACGAACCCGACGTGACGGGTGCTCCCTTCGACGGGGTGATGCTGACGAACCGGGAGACACAGAAGATAGCCCGGATACCCGCTTTCAACTACGCGGAACGAAACCAGTGCCTGAAAACGGACTATAAACCCGAATGCGACGGTCCCAAACCCGTGCTTGAATCCCGAACCGTTGGCAAGCGTAGTACGGCGAGCCGACTACTGATCAATGCCACGTTTGAAGGACAGGTTACCACCATCGACCCCAGCGAGATTTTGGGATGGATATGGGATGTAGCGCTGGCAGCAGAACCCGTCTATGCAGGCCAGAAAGTTGATGGCGTTCAACTGCGAAGAGCCGATTTACCCGTTCGGCTGACGGCCATCACCACCAAAGGCTGTTTCAATATTCTCGATAGCCAGATCAAGTTATCATGACCCACATCATCCGGCAACAATACCTGCACATCGACCTGAACGGCACCGAATCCGACGGTATGGCTCTCCAGCACCAGCTCTCGGACGTGTGCCAGCACTGGCTGATTCCCGCCATTGAGCGGGTGCTGGACCGCTATGCACCGTCGGATGGGCACCTGATTATCGACCGACTGGACATTGATGCCGGTACCCTGAACCTCGACCGACTGGAACAGGACATAATCCTGCTGGTCGAACAGGCGCTGGAGCAGGCCATGCGGCTACAGACGCCAACGCCCGAACAGGCGCAGATGCAGCCCGCCGGGACCGTGATCCGAAAAACGAGCCGGCAAACGGTTTTTGACGCGTTTATTCATTTCCTGAAAACCGGTACCCTGCCCTGGTTTTTCCGCCTTCCGCCCGACAAAACGCTGGAACAGACCCTGCTGGACATCTGGGAAAACGAACCTGAATCGAACGTAGAGCAACGTTGGCAAAATCAGGTGCTTCGATCAGTTTTGAGCGCATTCCCGGTTGGACAGCGGCTTACCCGGCAGTTTTCGGCTGCATTCCGAACCCGGCTGCTGGGCCGATTTGCCCCGGTGGCCGAAGCAACCGTAACGACGCTCCTGAGCATACTGAAGTATGTGTACCCCCGGCCGGAATCGGTGGCTCTTTTTGAACGAAAGCTCTGGGAAACGGCCTTTGCGCATGTCACGACAGATACCGCCATTTCCGGTGAGCAGCTCGTCCGGAAAACCTGGCTGGCCCTGGCCGGGACGATACCACCATCGAACGAGTTGGGTCATGTGCTGGAACAGTACTGGCCGGGCGTAACACAATCGACTCCCGCAAAAGACCAGTCGGCGGGCCGTGAAACGACCGAACGGGCAACCGACAACCCGGCTCCCAAACAGGAAACAGCCTTGCCAGCGGGATTTGGAGATAACGCCGGGCCATCTCAACTGTTCGACACGCACGAGGGTCTGTATATCGACAATGCCGGTCTGATTTTGCTGCATCCCTTTCTGGGGCAATTTTTTGGCGCTCTGGGCATTGCTGCCGATGGGCAGTTGCAGCAACCCGAGCGGGCGTTATGTCTTCTGCACTTTCTGGCTACCGGCCAGTCCGTTGCGCCGGAGCATGAACTGCTGTTCCCCAAACTACTGTGTAACGTCCCATTCGAAACACCCGTAGAGGCCGATGTAACCTTAACGCCCAACGAACTGGAGGAAGCCGATGCACTTCTCGAAGCCGTTGTCCATCACTGGGAAGCACTGCGAAATACCTCGCCCGATGCCCTGCGGGGCACCTTTCTCATTCGCCCCGGCAAACTTTCCCTGCGCCCGGATGGCGACTGGTTGCTCCAGGTCGAATCGCAGCCGTACGATATTTTGCTAGATCAGCTGCCCTGGGGCATAGCGATGGTAAAACTTCCCTGGATGGACCGGCTGCTTCGGATAGAGTGGCGCTGACTCATCGGCTAAACGTATAATGTACGCATGAAAGCGAGTTCGGAAAAATCGACCACCACCACGCCTTCGACTGCCACGCAGACGAGCGGCCAGCCTTTTTTTGCCAAGGCAGGTGGTGGCGACTTTTTTGAGCCAGCCCGGCAAACCGCTGCCCCCGCCGTTCAGATGAAACTGACGGTGAACAAGCCCGGCGACTCGTTTGAACAGGAAGCCGACAAAACGGCCGATAAAGTAATGCGGATGCCCGCGCCCATGTCGGCACCCGCCATCACAGGAAAAGACGAGAAGCTGCAACGGCAACCTGATGATAAACTCCAGAAAAAAGAAGACGACAAGCTTCAGAAGGCTGCCCTGGCCGAAGAGAAAATACAAAAGGCCGAGCTAAAAGACGATAAAATTCAGAAGGCACCGGCTCAGGAAGAAAAACTTCAGAAAAAAGAAGACGACAAGCTTCAGAAGGCTCCCGCTCA
Source organism: Spirosoma pulveris (assembly GCF_054781875.1). Lineage (NCBI taxonomy): Bacteria > Pseudomonadati > Bacteroidota > Cytophagia > Cytophagales > Cytophagaceae > Spirosoma > Spirosoma pulveris. Next base: position 603,823 of record NZ_BAAGTO010000003.1, on the reverse strand, counting down.
GGAGGATAAAATACAGAAGAAGGATAGTACCCAGGCCGGGAAGACAACCGGCGACGGTACGCCAGCCGTTACCTCCGATGTCCAGACGGCCATTCAGCACCAAACCTCCGGCGGGCAACCGTTATCCAACGACGTGCGAGGGTTTATGGAACCCCGTTTTGGTGCCGATTTCAGCAATGTCCGCATTCATACCAATGCCGAGTCGGCGGGGTTGAGCAACCAGCTTAGTGCGCGGGCTTTTACGTACCAGAATCACATTTTTTTCTCCCGCGACCAGTACCAGCCCGGCACCAGCGAGGGAAAACAGCTGCTGGCCCACGAGCTAACCCATACGGTACAGCAGGGCCATGCCGTACAGCGTAGTCCGCAGGTAGCTACCACGGCTACGCCCCCACCCGTGCAGCGGCTGGGTGTACAGGATGCACTGGACTATTTTGCCGATAAGGCGTATAACATCCCCGGTTTCCGGATGCTGACTATTTTGCTGGGCTTCAACCCCATCAACATGCGGTCTACAGACCGGAGCGCGGCCAATATTCTGCGGGCACTGATTGAACTGGTACCGGGCGGCCACCTCATTACGCAGGCCCTCGACAACCACGGCGTGTTTACCAAAGCGGGGGCCTGGATCGAGCAGAAGCTGGCCACCTTGGGCGACATCGGCAGCGAGATTATCTCCGGGCTGAAAAGCTTTATCAACTCCCTGAGCTGGACGGATATCTTCGACCTTGGCGGGGTTTGGGATCGAGCTAAACGCATCTTCACCGACCCCATCGGGCGACTCATTTCCTTTGCCGGGAGCGTTGTTTCCGAACTCCTCAAAATGGTTAAAGACGCCATTTTGAAACCGCTGGCGGCTTTGGCGGAGGGAACCCGCGGTTACGACCTGCTCAAAGCCCTGCTTGGGGTAGACCCCATTACGGGCGAAGCCGTTCCGCGCACCGCCGATACCCTCATTGGCGGGTTCATGAAACTGATCGGGCAGGAAGAAATCTGGGAGAACATCAAGAAAGGGAATGCCGTTGCCCGCGCTTGGGCGTGGTTCCAGGGCGCGCTGGGCGGCTTGCTGAATTTTGCCCGGACCATCCCCCGCCGAATCATCGACACGCTTACGTCCCTTACCTTTCAGGACATCATTTCTGTAGCCGGGGCATTCAGCAAAATTGTCGGCTCGTTTGCCAGCATTGCGGGTGAATTTTTCAATTGGGCGCTCAACCAGGTTATCAGCCTGCTGGAAATCCTCTTCTCGGTGGTGGCTCCCGGCGTAATGCCGTACATCGCCAAGGCCAAAGCGGCATTCAACACGATTCTAAAAAACCCGATTGGCTTTGTGAACAATCTGGTACGCGCGGGTAAAATGGGCTTCCAGCTCTTTGCGTCCAACATTGGCGAACACCTGAAAACGGCCCTCATCAAATGGATTACCGGACCACTGGGCGAAGCGGGTGTGTACATCCCTAAGTCGTTCAACTTGATCGAGATTGTGAAACTGGTTTTATCAGTGCTGGGGCTAACGTGGCAGAACATCCGAAGCAAGCTGGTCAAGATCATTCCCGAACCCGTGCTGGTGGTACTCGAAAAAACGGCGGGCATTCTGGTTACACTCGTAAAAGACGGCCCGGCAGCGGCCTGGGAGCAGATCAAGACTGAGCTGACGGAACTGAAAGACCAGATGATAGCGCAGGTTACGCAGATGATCACCACAGAAGTCGTGAAAGCCGCCGTGGCGAAGCTGGTGAGTATGATCAACCCGGCGGGGGCTGTTATTCAGGCAATTCTGGCCATTTACAATACGGTTACCTTCTTTATTCAAAAGATAAACCAGATTGCGGCCGTGGTGGCATCGTTTATCGACTCCATATCGGCCATTGCGTCCGGTCAGGTAGAAGGGGCGGCCAAGAAAGTGGAGCAAACGATGGCCAGCACGCTCACCGTCATCATCGCCTTTCTGGCCAAGTTCGCCGGATTGGGGAATATTCCGGAGAAACTGGTCGGCATTGTGAAGAAGATCCGTCAGCCAATCGACAAAGGGCTGGACAAGATCGTGGCGTGGCTGGGGAATTTGCTGAAGAAGTTGGGTGGAGCTTTGTCCTCTTTCTTTTCACCGCAATCCTTTAAAGTAGAAGACGAAGATCACAAGCTCTACCCTGATAATTCTGGTGAACCAATGGTTGCCAGCTCAAATCCAAAACGACTTGAGGCAGCCTTAAAAGAGTTGGGAGCCGATCCGGGATTAGCAAAAGATTTAGGAAAAGCCAACAAAAAACTGAAAGACGCTACCAATCCGACTCAGAAAGCCGCTGCAGAGAAAGAAGTGAATGGGTTGGTGTCCAAAGCGGTGGCTTTGCTTGTCCAACTTAAGTATGGAAAGGGGACAAAGGAGACAATGGAGAAAACAAGCGTAAGTTTTACGCCACCAGCTAAAAGCAATCCCACTTCCATTGCCGAGTTTAAGCGGCAAATTGGCATGCAGCACCAGGAGCTGAACAAGACAGAAGTAGGAAAATGGCAACAGAACCGAGCCCGGTTTATAGGGTTTGGTAGAGACAAAAAATCAGACACGAAAGAAACCCGATCAGAGTCAGTCATAGACTTACTGAAGGTAGAAGGAGATAAAGCTATTGCCGAACTGCAAACCCTGAAGATTATCTCAGCCAAAGATGCCCAACGCTTAAAAACGGCGATCACGGTAAAGAATGAGAAACAGATGAAAACCATCGTCAGTAGAATCATGGGACTTTACAGCAGTAATAAATTGGCCGTACTTCATACAGTCGACCAGGTAGCGGGCGGAAGCGCCGACGTTTACGGCGACGAGAAAAGCATTTTTGGCCAAAGCGATATCAACTCTTCGATAGGCTCACAATGGGCGCAAAAAATTGACGTAGTAGATAAGGCAGCGAAGAATGTTAAGCCAACTGCGTTAGTCAATGTTGACTTAACTCCAAGATAACTGAATGCGAATAAAGACTAGTTTTAACACAGTATATGGTCAACTACGACGAATTTTTAGAAGAGCACATCCCCAAAAGGCAATTCGGTTACTTTTCCGATTCGGAACTTCAGGGAATGGCCGAGAAGCTACCGGAAGAAATCGTTCAATTTCTGACCAGCGAAGGTATATGCTCTTACAGTAATAATTTTTTGTGGACAACCAGTCCTGATCATTTTAATGGCGTACTGGCACAGTGGGGCCTCAACGAATCAACGTGTATTCCCTTTTTGCGAACTGCTTTTGGCGCCTTCATTTACTATAATCGTCGCAATAAAAAAATCTATCTCCTCGATCCCCTATTAGGGCGAAGGATGGATTTAGCGGACGACCTTGACGATTTACTGAATATGATGTTAATGCTCGATACAATTTTGGAGAACGGCTTTTTCATCAGCCAGTTTAAACATCTTAGCGTTGATGTGCAGACGTTGCAACCGGATGAAATCGTGGCATTGTTTCCTGCTCTACCACTGGGAGGAAGCTTCGAAACGTCAAAAGAGGAGGTCGTAAAAATGAAGGAGCATCTGATTTTACTCGCTCAACTTTTTGGCGGCAAAGCCCGGCGGGTGTAGGCTCTCGCCCATTCTTATGACAGATATGACCAACGCTGATAACCTCACCACCGCTTTGGCTTACCTTCGGGCTGTAATCGTGAGCCGACTAAAGGTGCATTCGGGCAAGGTAGAGGCCGAGGACGTTAGCGGCACCGCTTATTATCAGGACGACTCGCCCTTTTCGACCTTCGTCAAACAGTACCAGCCCGGCTTCGACGAATACATGCTGCTGCTGCTGGCACTGGCTCCGCATGTTCATCCCCATTTCTTTAACCAGATCATTGCCGAACAGTACCCCGAGGGGGGCGACCTGCCCGAGTTTGGGGGCGTGAAGGGCATGAATCACCGGGGGATACTGCCCACCGGCGAAACCGCCCAGTTCGTGCTGGCGGGTGACGACCTCGCCAAGCGGCTCACCATCCAGCGCCTGCTGAGCAATGACCCCAACTTTGTCTGGAAACGAATGCTCCGGGTCGACAGCGTACCCGCAGGCGAACCCTTCATGAGCGGCCGACTGCTCCTAGACCCCGATGTGGTTGAACTACTAACCACCGGCATCAGCAGTCGGCCGCAGTTCAGTATGGAGTTTCCGGCCGAGTATATTGAGACCGGCATGGACTGGAATGATCTGGTGCTTCACCCAACCACCTTACGGCAGATTCAGGAAATAGAACACTGGATTACCCATACCGATACCGTACAACATACGTGGGGCATGAAAAAGAAAATCAAGCCCGGCTACCGCGCCCTGTTCTACGGCCCGCCCGGCACCGGCAAAACCCTTACAGTTACACTCCTGGGAAAGCAGACGGGTAAGGATGTCTTTCGGATCGACCTATCGCGGGTGGTATCCAAATACATTGGCGAGACCGAGAAGAACCTGTCGCGGCTGTTCGATAAGGCGGAGCACAAAAACTGGATCCTTTTCTTCGACGAAGCCGATGCCCTGTTTGGCAAACGAACCGACATCCGCGATGCCCATGACAAATACGCCAATCAGGAGGTGGCTTACCTGCTTCAGCGTATCGAGAGTTATAATGGCCTGGTTATTCTGGCCACCAACCAGCGGGGCAATATTGATGACGCTTTTATCCGGCGTTTTCAAACGATTGTTTACTTCCCCCTACCGCGTGCCGAAGAGCGGCAGGCAATCTGGCAGCGCACCTTTCCGAAACAGATGCCAATTGCTGCTGATATCGACTGGCATCAGGTGGCCAGCCGGTACGAACTCACGGGCGCCAGCATCGTCAACGTGGCACACTACTGCGCTATTGAACTACTGGCCGATCAGTCCCCTAAACTGGATCGGAAACGACTGGAAGAGGCCATCCTGCGAGAGTACGCCAAGGAAGGAAAAGTGATTTGAAAACCAAAAAACGTGGTAATGCTACCAAACGTCGAAAATTTCTTTCTTCTGTATAAAATTCTTTTATCGAACGGCCCTGTGCAGACTATTCAGACTCGTATTGTATTTATTCGAGAGAATAGACCACAAATTAAGTACAATTGAACAAGCAAGAAGGCTACTTAAACCGCCTATTCTGCTTATTATCAACCATTTCTATATAGACGGCAAATGGCTCAAAAAACTTAACCACGACACACATATGTCATTTATCTAATATATACCAGAACGCTAGATTTACAATACTATTGTGTCATTAAATAAATAATAAGTAAATACGATGTTGATCAACCGTTTAAAAGATTTTCGTCATAGTTTCTAAAATAGAAATTTCATTACTTTAACCTGATTTAACATCTAATATGATCTAATATGAAATTTTTACCTTTCAACAACTGTGTACCTGTATTGGTATCCGGTGCTCTGTCCACCCTACTACTTTTCGGATGCGTTAAAAACTCGGAGTCCATACAACCTGAACCCGTATCAACCGTTTCTTCAGCCAATGCTCGTAAAGGGGCGACGGCTACTGCCGACAATTTAGTCTCTGTAACGAGTATATGCGGGTACGATTACACAGCTGCTATGGAATCAAGCCTGGCAACTGCCGGCTGGACAAAAACGTTTGAGGACAACTTCAATGTAAGCCCCAATAATCCGGCGAATACAAACTGGAATGTGTGGGTTGGAGGATCTTTCAACACGGAACTGCAAATGTATACGGCCAGCCCCACTAACCTGACCGTTACCCAGGATCCCAGTAACACGGCGAATAGCCTGCTACAAATTAAAGCAATAAAGGAGCAGGTGACAGGGCCAAAATATCGGCAGGATGTTGATGCAACTCCTAAAAACTTCGACTTCACATCGGCTCGGATTGAATCAAAACCCTTGTTTACACCTGTTGGCCCTAATGGCCAGGTACGGATGGTAGCGCGTATAAAGCTGCCTAGTGGCTATGGCATGTGGCCTGCTTTCTGGTCTTATGGCGATAACTGGCCGACTAACGGTGAGATTGATATTCTTGAAGCGCGCGGCAATGAGCCTAACAACTACCAGACAAACTATATATATGGTACTACAAGCAACCAAAATTTAGTTACGAACGCAGGTACCTTCCTCACAACGTCAACCAGTTTGACCGAGTGCTGGCACGTTTATGAGCTGATCTGGAGCAAAAAGTCGCTTACATTCCTGCTCGATGGCCAGGTGATTGACACCAAAACCGGCGGCTACGTATCTAATCTGGCCGGAAAGCTTGAAAAACTTACGTTGAATCAAGCGGTAGGTGGCGATTTCTTCTACGCGCCAACAGCCAGTCAGATTCCCCTCAATGCTGGCGAAGGCATCATGCAGGTTGACTGGGTAAGAGTGTACACGAAAAAATAGTAAAAGCATAAGTTCAGGCAAAGAAAAGGCAGTTGTCAGACTGCCTTTTCTTTACTCTATCTATAAGCTATGTTGACTAGTTACCGGAAGCTATCTGTTCATTCCTATGAACTACAGTATAGCTTCCGGCAATTAGTCAATTCTCAGAAGTTTATCGACGGCACAAGTTACCGATCTACCCTTATCACTAAAAAATTATATCCACTTATACATATATAATCCATTAGCTTAGCACTAAAATAAGTTTTTGTCTTAATTTTGTAGTACTCGATTTCACTTACCAATGGTTTGCACCGAGTAAAGTTTACCATACTTAGCTGACCGAAATTTATTTATCGGTATGCGCTAAGTTTATTGACTTTTCGACTGCATCTTATTTATAAAGTAGTTCTCGTTTTTTGTAAAATACCGTCAGGGATTTTATGATTAAACTGAGAGCTATCTACCTATCAACGTTATTCTTCATACACTCATTTACGTATTACGTACAGATTACTTCTGGTTTTCTGTCTCTTCAGCCTACATAAAATTACAGACTTATATTATATTATTTACCGTACTTGTTAACTTAAACAGAATGGAGCGGAATAATCAGATAGATTTTTTCAGAGGATTTTTATTAGTATTAATTACGATCAATCACTTCGTATCAGAGAATAATATTATCATTCGTTTCACCAGAGAATCAATTGGTTGGGTGGAAGGGGCATCAGGATTCGTGTACCTGTCAGGTTTCACGGTGGGGTTAGTATACACAAATAAATTTTTAAAAAAGGGAGGAAACGAAATTCGCAGTGCAGCCATAAACCGGTCGTGGCTTATTTATAAATTTCATATAGGTGTATTCTTCATTACTTTATTAGCCGTACTGACGCTGGGCTTCGTTCGAACTCACTGGGAACCGCACTACGGTACTATGCTGGCCAACCCAATAGGAGCATCTATACTGGCACTGATTTTCCTTTACCAGCCGCAAAACATGGATATCCTGCCCATGTATGCCGTCTTCTTACTCTTTGTACCCTGGATTATCGTCCACTTACAAAAGCATCCCAAAGGCTATTTTGTTGTCTTGCTGATCTCATCGATTATTTACCTGATTGGAACGTTTGAACTGCTTTTAATTAATCACTACCGATACACCTGGAGCAGATGGGTAAATCCGGGTTATTTTAACATGCTTTCCTGGCAAATTATCTTCGTTGTCGGGATTATTTTAGGCAACCTGGCTTATAAGAAAAAACTGGGCGATCTTCTCGATAAAAACTACATTGTTTGGGGTGCTTTTGCGGTTGCTATTTCTCTTTTTCTAATCAAAAACCTGGTGGCTCTCCACCTGATCGAAATCACTGATTATGACATTAAGTTTTGGGCTGACAAAAAATACCTTCGTCCATTACGGTTAATTAATGTTGGGGCCGTCTTTATTCTAATTCGCTGGGTAATGGTAAAAAATCCCACCTGGTTTCAGTATAAACCCCTTGCTTATCTCGGTAAAAATTCGCTGGAGGTTTTCGCCTTTCACATTATCCTGGTTTTACTTTTTTCGCCCTTCAACCCCTACCTTACCAGTATCAGCGCGTACCGGGTGTTTGGCGGCTATTATTTTTATCCGCTGGAAACCGTATCGACCTGTCTGGTAGTCGCTGCACTCTACCTGGCTCCTACTTTATGGAGTGCTACAACACGCAACTATCAGGGAATAAAAACGCTCGTTTCTAAGCAAATGAATAAATTAATTCAGCCTAGGCATACGGAAGTGTAATCGTAAATGTGGTGCCTGCTCCTTCTTTGGTCAGTACGCTGATCTGGCCGTTCATCAGGTTTGTATACTCCTGGCAAATGGCCAGACCAAGGCCACTTCCCTGATAGCTGATGGCGTTACCAGCTCTGAAAAATTTATCAAACAAATGGGGCAGGTCTTTTTTGGGTATGCCGATTCCCTGATCGCTTACCGCAATTTTCACTTCTGTCGCGCTATAGGTTAGGGTCAGGCTTACATTTTTCGTGGAAAACTTGATGGCATTCATCAATAAATTGGTCAGAATATGATGCATCAGTTTTTTATCCACCAGTACATCGACAGCCTCCCCGACAAGCTTGACATCGATCTGCCGATTATCCTTGCTTTCCGAAAACGTAGATGCAATCAATGCCTTGCAGAGTGCACCTAAATTGGTATAGACGAGTTGTACGTCTATCTTGCCCTGCTCTATCTTGCTGAGCGTCAGGGTATCGCTGATCAATTCATTCAACGAAACTACTTTTGTCAGGATGGCGGTGAGATGTTTGTCTATGACTGGCAGTACCAGCGAAACATCCTCTCCGGCTATATAATGCCTTACCAGTTCCGCACTGGAACTGATGGCCATGAGGGGCGTTCTGAACTCATGCGAAGCCGTGGTGATAAACTGCGATTTTAGCGTATTTAAGGATCGCTCGTTCTGCAACGAGGTTTCCAGAATCTGCTCTTTTTCAATAGCCGTCGTTATGTCGGTAGCTACGCCGATACGCCGAATAAGCACCCCGGCCTCATTGGTAACGCCAAAAACCCTGGCATGTAACCAGCGCAGACTACCGTCCCGATGGCGCGCCCGGAATGTCAATTCACTACCCGAAACAGAATCCTTGAAAATAGTTTGAATAAGCGTCCGATCTTGTTTCGCAATACGCGGTAAGAATAAGGAAGAGTCTGCGTAAAGGGCCTGAGAAGATACACCGGTAAATTTCTCGAAAGCAGGGTTTACATACAGAAAGCGGGGCTTTTCACTGTCTACTATACAAAAGACCTCGTCGACATTTTCAGCAATCTCCCGAAAACGCTGTTCGCTTTCCTGAATTGCTTCTTCGGCCATTTTGCGCTCCGTAATATCCGTCAATGTGCCGGTTACCCCCATCCATACATGCCCATCACCCGGCACGATCTGGGCATTTACATCGATCCAGCGAAACCCGCCCTCTTTGTGAACATAGCGAATAACATGCCTGACAGTCGTCCGCTGCCCTGCTTTAATCTGCTCAAAGAGCAAAAGCGTTTCGGCATGATCTTCGGGTAAAATCGAATCCAGAAAAAATCCTCCCAGCGATTCCTCGACGGAAAAGCCCGTGATGACCTCCCAGGCGGGATTTAGATAAACCCATCTCCCTACCTCGTTGGTTTGAAAGACAATAGTATCCAGATGATCGACCAGTGAACGATAGCGTTGTTCGCTGGTACGCAGGTTTTCTTCATCCAGTTTCCGACGGGTCACATCCCAGGCAACCCCAATAAGCCGGATTGGCTTCCCCACCGAATCGCGAATGATACGGCCGTTCGTTTCCAGGTACCGCACGACTCCATTTGGACAAACGATACGGTACACATTCGAAATGGTATCTCCTTTCCCGGCGAGTTCGTGCTGGCTTTTGGCCATGAGAGCGGGCAAATCTTCCGGATGTACAGTAGCTAAAAAGTCGGCATATGTCAACGGCCGGACGGGCAGCGTTAACCCGTGTAACTCCCACAGGCGCTCATCCCAGATGACCGTACCGGTAATTAAGTTATTTTCCCAGATCCCCTGTCCAGCCGCCTGCGTAGCTAGCTGCAGCCGTTCGTGAAGCTGTCGTAGCTGATCCTCAGCCAGTTGCCGGTCGGTAATATCCCGAGCTGAACCATAGAGCAATCCCTTAATGCCAATGGCACTCCACTCAATGATCCGGTACGTACCATCTTTACAGCGCCACCTATTGATCTGATTGCGAACCGGCTCCTGCTGACTTTTCTTTACTACTTCTTTAGCCACAAACGCCTGCTCATCAGGATGAATCAGTTTCAAAAGCGGCATAGTCCTGAGTTCACTGGACGAAAAGCCCGTTACCTCCTGAAAGGCATGGTTGACTTCCAGCAGCAAGCCCTTCCGATCAGCAATACAGTGCATATCGAGTGCACCGGCAAAAAAAGTATCCAGTATCTGATTTTTCTGAAGCAGCCTGGCTTCCGCCAGCTTCAGGGCCGAAATATCAGTGGCAATACCCATGTAACCCAAGGTTGATCCATCCTCATCCTCCAACCGGCTAACCGTCAGCAGAACCGGAACCAGACGGCCATTTCGAGTTGTCAGCAAGCATTCCTGCTGTACGTATCCCTTCTCAGCCACTACAGACTGCGAAAAGAAGTTGTACGATTCGTCGGGATCATACGAACAAAATGAAATGACCGGATCCCAACTTTCGGTTATTTCAGACTTTAACCGGGCAACTTTACCGATAAGCTCATTGGCCGAAAGACCCAGTAACGTTTCGGTGGCCTGATTGACCGTCTGTACGATGCCGTCGGGATTGGTCGAGAGAATAGCCTGCCCTGCATGCCTGAGGATAGCATTTTGCAGCGTAGACAGCTTCTGAACCTGTTTAGTCCGCTCGGCAATACCTTTTTCCAACTGAGCGTTCTTTTGACTCAGCAGTTCTTTAGCCTCCATCAGGGGCGAAATATCCATGACGGTGAACAGCACATTCTCACCTACCCGAACGATCCTGAACTCTCCCCACAAGCAAATACCATCATGCTGAACCTGCTTTTGGTAGTGGAGTGTTTTTCCGGTCTGCGCCACATGGGCCAATCGGTCAAACAGGCCGGCATTGGTAGCCGAAGGGTGCAGCGCTTTAAAGTGCTTGCCAGCCAACTGGCTAGTGCTATAGCCAATCATGGCGGCATGGGCCGGATTGGTCCACAGGTAGCTAAAGTCTGTTATATTCCCCTCTTCCCAAACAGGCTGCAAAAAGGCCAGCCCAACGGGCGTATTAGCCACAATGGCTTCCAGTAACTGATTTACCGTATCGGATGGGGAAGACTGTTTCGTTAAAAAGAAAGAGCGGGGGTGAGCAGAAGCCCACTCACACTGCTCAACGGGCAGGTTGTCTGGTTCAACGTTAGCCGGGATGGAATCGACCGGATTACCAGCCAGTAATTCGACCAGATACCCCCCATTCATGGGTGAAATGAGGAGTTGGCCCGGCTTGCCGGTTGCCAGTTCATAAGCCAGACGGCAACCGATACCATTTTCCAGCAACGGCCAAAGGGGATCGAACAGAGTTCCGTCTCCTGAGGAGATCCAGTCGGTTAAGCAGGCACCTGCGGGGATTGATGCCGTAGCTGTGTGACAGGCTAAATTAACCAGCCTCCCACGTTCATTATATACCGGTGTAAAAAAGAACAAGTTTCGCCGAGCAGACGACAGTGGGTCAAGACCTGTTATGTGCGCAGTCTGTAGAGAATTGTTCATAAAAACTAAGGTCAGCTTAATCAGCCAGTAACACCGATTTTTTACTCATTCATCCCAACGCCAATCATAGAAGCTTCTTGTCTGGTAGCCATAGAGATTACTGGCTTGGTCATTCGGGACACCAATACCAGCGTTCGGGCGTTGCTTTCTCTACATTAGGGATAAACTGCTTTTTGGCTGACGAATCTGGCGAATCAGATACTCTTGAGTAATTTATACGTAGTCAAATCTAATAACTTTTTCCGGCCTATCAACCAATCTTTAATTAATAGTTTTATTATTAAAGTATAATTACATTGTCTAATATTAACATATAGTAAACAAACTTAATAGTAATTCAGCAGTTTACAAAAGGTAGCCTTGCTTAAAAATGAAAAACCCCGCTGATCTAACCAGCAGGGTAAGATAATAACTAGCAGAATTTGCCCGGCAGCCACTGTTCGGTACTTATTACCGACTTTTCGAATCAGCTTTCAGTAAGTTACAGACATACTCAACCTCTGCTTCTATATCGGTGCATAGCTCGGCCAGTTCGTCCGGGTCGATAGGTCGTGTGTGTTCCAGGGTTCCGGCCAGGTCAGCCAGACGAAGCAGGTTAACGGTCAAGGCAGTTCCTTTTAGTTGGTGAGCCAGCGATTTCAGCTTTGACAAAGCCCCCTCCTGACGAATTGACGCAAAGCGGGCGGGGAACGCACTCAGGTATTCCTGAGCGCCCTCAATCAGAATATCGACAAGCAGCTGGTCCTGGTTCATGCGGGCTAATAAACCCTCCCGATCAAAATGTCCCTGTCTGGATAGCTCGGTCTCTTCATCTGGCTTAGGCATTTCGTCCTGCTGGCCCAGCCACTTATCAATAATTGTATTTAATGCGTTGGGGATAATGGGCTTACTCAGATAGTCATCCAGACCGGCCAGTAAGCATTTTTCCCTTTCACCCCGCACTGTACCGGCCGTCAACGCAATAATTGGCGTTCGTTTACCGGTTTCGAGCCGACGGATAGCCCGCGTGGCTTCGTATCCATTCACAACAGGCATCTGAATATCCATCAGGATCAGATCAGGATCTGCCGTCTGAAACGCATCGATGGCCTGCTGCCCGTCAACGACTTCCACAATCCGAACATTTGCCAATCGCTGTTTGAGTAAGGTCTTGGCCAGAAGCATGTTCACCTGGTTATCTTCAACCAGCAGAATCGTTACCGGCTCCACATCCACAGAGGTCGCAAGCTGGGAAGGAGCCGAGGCAACGACCTTCTCTTCGGGCCGGTGCTTGAGGTACGACAGGGCTTCGAACAGTTGGTCGGCGGTAACGGGTTTCACCAACCGCCGGTCTACCGATAACTCTTTGGACACATTCATTACTTTTTCGTCTTCCGACGAGCTGTGCAGGAGAATGATCGGCAACTCATCGGCAGACAGATTCAGATCATGCCGAATCAGTCGGATGGTGGCCAGTCCATCAATCAGCGGCATGTGGTAATCCATAATCACGGCGTCGTACTTCTCACCGGACTTTAGCCGTTCCAGTGCCTCCAGACCGCTAGCCGCCTGCTGGACCTGGATATCTGCCAGATCCAGCATGGCCAGTAAAATCTGACGGTTTGTGGCATTATCATCTACGATCAGTACGCGCTGAATTAACTGCAGCCCTGCCCACTGGTTCACTTCGCCGGGGAGCGATTTAAACTGGATGGTGAAGAAAAACGTGCTGCCTTTACCCAGTTCACTCGTTAGCTGAAGCTGGCTGCCCATCAGTCCCAGCAGCTTATTGGAGATGGCCAGCCCCAGGCCGGTTCCACCAAACCGGCGGGTAGTTGAGGAATCTTCCTGAGAAAACGCTTCGAAGATCTTTTCCAGATTTCGTTCAGCAATGCCAATACCGGTATCCCGCACAGCAAACCGGAGATTGGTCAAGTCATCGGACAGGTGGTCGTTGATGCGTTCTATACTCAGTTCAATCTCTCCCTGTTGGGTAAACTTTACAGCGTTACTGAGCAGATTGATCAAAATCTGCCGGAGTCGAATCTGGTCGGCCCACACAAAACGAGGTATCGACGAGTCGATGTTGAGCAGCATTTCCAGCTTCTTCTGGTGAGCCGGTAATTTTATCATATCGGCTACCTGGCGACCAATGGCCAGCAGGTCGGTTTGTTCGACAACGAGTTCCAGCTTCCCGGCTTCAATTTTGGAGAAGTCGAGAATATCATTGATGATGTCGAGCAGACTGTTAGCAGACTGGTTAACCAGCGACAGATAATGACGCTGGGTTTCATCGGTTTTGGTTTTCAGGAGCAAGTCGGTAAATCCGATCACACCATTGAGGGGCGTACGGATTTCGTGACTCATCGTCGACAGAAAATCGGACTTGGCCAGGGTAGCCTGTTCAGCCAGCTCTTTGGCCTGACGGAGTTCGTTTTCAATTGTTTTCCGGCGTTCAATCTGCCGTTTCAGGAACTCGACCAGCTCGATCAGGTTATCGGGATTAATGTCCGTCATCCCCTCATCAGTGGGTACATCCAGGGTTCCAATGGCATCGATCAGTTTTTCAATCGACTGCTTACGCTGCCCGATTTCGGCTTTCAGTTTATGGGTTAGGTCAGCATACGCCTGTTCATTCATGAAAGACGAATGCTCGAACAATTCCTTGTCTCGTTCAAAGTTATGATACGACTCGTTGATCACGCGTACAAACAGGTCGAGTTGCGTATCGGCTAGGCTATCTTCGGGTAAGTATTTTTTTATCTGTCTGGCCAGTACTTTATGTAGCGGTTTCTCATTCATGCTTATTGCTCCGAAAAGGCGGTAATGGTCATTGTTTGGTTGTGGAGTTCGCACCGGGCACCGGGCGCAGTAGGGGCAATTTCTCCGTATGAATAAAATCCGCTGAGTACCGTAGTCTCGCCAAACACATCGCGAACGGCTTCTACTTCTTCATCGATACGCTGGCCCAGCACCAGCTTTCGGCCCACGCAACTCACCAGAATGGCCAGTTCGGGCGCAAAGGTGGTTGACGACCTGGCCGTATTTGCAGCCGTAGCAGCCGCTTCAATTAACCGATCGAAGTTGGCCGTCATGAACCGCACAAGGCTTTTCTCGGGCATATCACCGGCAAAGGTCATGCTGCGGGCGGCTTCGTCGATGGTCAGAATGGTGCGTACCAGGGGTGGAGAGTCGGCGGTGGTGCGCATGGACAGGGGAAAGAACAGAGCCGCCGAGGGCAACCCCTGAGCGTATTTGCCCAGATAATCCCGATACAGATCGAGCGCCGAGGTGTCGCCAATCTGAAAAAGTACATTGTATTCCGAATGCGTTACCTCTCGCTCGGGGCCGTAAACATCCCACCCGCCCATAGAACCGGTACCAACGTAAAGACTGTCGCCATAAAAGCCAATACCTACAATTTTCCCGGCGGTTGGCTGCTCATTGAGCCCGACCAGCGTAGACTCGAACCGACTTGCATCACCAGCCAGCCCGCCGGTAATTGGAACGACGCGTTGGAGTGAGTCGTTGAGTGCGTCGATCAATTTGCTGCCGTTCACCCAACTGCCATCCGATACGACAAACAGCGCGGCCAGGGATGGATCGTCCAGTGCCTGCGCAATTTGCTGGCCTGCCTGGTAGCTCTCCTGATAGTTCTCTATCTCGATCTGTATTGTACGGACCGTGGTTTTATCGAACGCAATAGCCGTAGCAACAATAGTATCGTCTGACACATGATCGTTGAAGATTTCGCCGGCCGTGGAGTTGATGACGATAGCTGCGGATGGATACCGGGCCCGGAGCTGCCCGTACACATCGGTACGGCTGAGCAAGTTTCGCTCGCCAAAGGCCAGAACCAATTGTGACGCGGATGCGGTAAAGCCGTCAGTTTCTGAGAGTGTTTTCCAGCTGCTACCCGTGAATAGATCTTGTTTAATTTTCATGTCAGGAGAAGAATACAGAAATAGTAGGATAGGCTATTCTCTGAGCTCCTCCCACCGATGCTGAAAAGTTAGTGAAATAAATAAAACAAGTATATAAAAAAACAACTAATGAAAATATTAAGTACTTGAAATTTTTAAAATAGGTACTATTATAACGCGTTTATTAGCACGAATGCGTATCAAGGCTGTTAGTTGGCAGAGTAATGGTAAAGGTTGTCCCAACGCCTTCTGTACTGGCAATGTCGATAGTCCCATTCTGCAACGTGGTATATTCCAGGCAGATAGACAGCCCCAAGCCGGTACCTTTAATATGAGTGACATTACTCGCCCGGAAAAATTTACCGAATAAATGAGGCAAATCTTTTCGGGGAATACCGATGCCCTGATCAACGACCAAAATAGATACGGCTTCTTTCTCAAATCGGATTGTCAATTTGGGATTCGTAGCGGAAAATTTAAAGGCGTTGGATAACAGATTCGTCAACACATGGGTCATCAGCTTTTTATCGATGTTCACCAGCACCGGCGAACCAATCACTTCCAGGATCACTTGCCGTTTGTCTTCCCGATTGCCAAAGTTGAGCGCCACCAGCTTATCGGCAAGGTCTACCATATCGGACGCTTCCAGCTGAACCGGTATTTTCCCCTCCTCCAGACTACTTAGGGTCAACGTGTCCGCTATCAAATCGGTGAGGGACATCACCTGCTTCGAGATGGAGTCGACATGCTTGTCAATCAAGGCGTTCGTTACGGACCGAGACTCATTTGCTGCGTAATATCTTATTAATTCGACGCTGGAGACAATGGCCGCCAACGGTGTTCGGAATTCGTGGGAAGCGGTTGTGATAAACCGCGATTTAAGCGCATTCAGAGCCCGCTCCTTCGCGAGCGACTCCTCTAGAATTTGTTCTTTCTCAATGGCTGTCGTCACATCTGTGGCTACCCCTAACCGGCGTGTGGGAACCCCATTTGCATCCGTCAGCAGAAAGACTCGTGCGTTGAGCCAGCGAATGCTGCCATCGGGGTGGTGAACCCTGAACTGAAAGGTAGCTTTCGGCTCATTACTCATAAAAGCGTTCACGATAGCAGCCCGGTCTTCTTCGACAATAACATTGGCAAAAATGAGCGGATTCTCGTACAACTGCTCAACAGACATACCGCTGTAGACTTCGAAGACGGGGTTCATATAGAGAAATACGGGCGAATCAACATCCCGAATCCAGAACATCTCGTCGACATTTTCGGCAATTTCCCGAAACCGCTGTTCACTTTCCTGAATTGCTTCTTCGGCCATTTTTCGCTCCGTAATATCCGTCAATGTGCCGGTTACGCCCGTTATTTCCTGGTGCTGATTACGGCTTACCTGCGCAAAGGCCTCTATCCAGCGAAAGCCTCCTGTTTTATAAACATAGCGAATTACCTGCCTCACAGACTCCGGTTGTCCTGCCTCAATGGGTGGAAAAAGAGCTTTGACCTTGGCATGATCCTCAGGAACAATAAAATCAAGAAAATAACGACCCAGCGACTCCTCAATTGAAAAGCCGGTTATAACCTCCCAGGCCGGGTTTAGGTACGTCCATAATCCCTTCGAATCGGCCTGGAAGACAACATCGTTCAAATGGTCGACCAGCGAGCGGTACCGCTGTTCACTAGCCCGAAGTGCCTGATTGACCAGGCGCTTGGCCGTTCGATCCCGAATAACGCCAATCATCCGATGGCTTAGTCCCGACTCGTTTTGCAGAACCAGCCCATCGACTTTCATGTAACGTACAGATTCATCAATCGGCGAGATCGTTCGAAACTCGACTTCAAAGGGCTGCTGCTCCCGGATAATGGTCTGCACTTTATCGGAAAAGAAGGCCAGATCCGCCGGATGTACCAGCGGCTCTACATCGCTGATATGGGCGAGGGCTGTACTTTGAGGAATGCCAACGAGGGTATAAAAATTCTCATCAAGAATCAGCTCATGGGTCAGTAGGTTCCACTCCCAAACGCCCAGTTTACCGGCTTTGGTTGCCATCTGACTACGTTGGCTGGCTTGCATCAAAGCCTCCTCAATGGTTTTTAGATACGATATATCCGTACTGATGTCTACATAGCCCATCAATTCGTTCTGCTCGTCGTACAGGCCACTCACCGTCGACAGAACGGGGATCACACGCCCGTCTTTCGTCAAAAGTTTATTTTCAAGGCGCAGAAAATTATGCCGGGCGACATAACGGGCTACTATATCTTCGCCTTCGCCCTCCTCATCAGCCAGTTCGCGCTTCAATTGATCAAGCTGTTGCTGATGGAGTATCGGTTCTCTTAAGGAACCGGTTGTCCGCTGGCCCACCAGTTCATCCGCCCGGTAGCCGGTCATGGCCTCCAGAGCCGGATTTATAAGCTGGATAATTCCTTTGGTATCGGTAGCCGCCACGCCCGCCCCAACGTGTTTTAGGATGGCCCCCTGCAAGGCAGCCAGTTGCCGAACTTCGTCCGTACGTCTGATTACCCGCTGCTCCAGTTCCAGATTGGCTGTCCTGAACTCTTCTTCAACCTGTTTTAGCCGCGTGATATCATTGACGCTGAACAGCACATCACCGGCTACCCGTACCAGTGAGAAATCGCCCCAGAATGATCCCGTTGCCAGCTCATCCGCTACTTCAAAGCGCTGGGTTTCGCCCGTGAGCACCACGCTGACCATTTTAGAAAATACACCGTTCGTCAATAATTGCGGAAACAGGGTGAGCATCGATTTGGCCAACAGCGCATCCTGACTTAACCCGGTTATGGTGGCACACTGTGGATTATTGATAATGGCCCGGAAGTCAGTAATCGTGCCATCCTGCCAAACAGGCCTTAACAAACATAAACTGGTCGGACTGGTGTTGATAATGGCCTGCAGCAACTGATTGTTTTCACTCAGGTTACCGGACTGCTGGATTGTAGCCTGCCGCAGAAACAGGCTGGCTAGCTGACTGGCCACCTCCTGCCCGATCCGCACATGATCCGGTGTAAAAAAATTGGGTGAGGTGTCCAGCAAAGCCAGGATACCCACCAATTTCCTGCCAACCAGCAAAGGCAGTCCCAAAAACGAACGATGCCCCCGCCGGTATGGGTTAACATCAGTCGGAAAGCCCGGCATATCTTCCTCAAGCTGGTTAATGAGTACCTCCTGCCCCTGTGCAAGTAAGGAATGATGTCGGTACCTGGTTGGCAGCGAGATAGCCGGACCCTCATGTTGAACGCCGTGCCGATATCGGACTTCCGTATTGAAGAGCTGCCCGGTCTGATCCAGTTGGAAAAGTACGGCCTCTTCGCAGGGAATCCGTTTAAACAGGCGTTGCAGGGTTAGCCGCTGCCGTTGCTGGTCGCTGAGATATCGGGGAAACCGATGCCTACGCAGCCGATTTATCCCCGTGGCACGCCTTTCAGGATAGGGATTCGATGGTGGCTGGCGAGCTGTTTCCCGAGGTTCACTCACCTCCAGAACACTCATGGCGACCAAATCGGCAAGGCGGGTCAGGCTAACCGAGAACCAGCGATTCCCCCGGGGATCATAACAATGGCATTGCCGGGGCGCGCCAGTCTGAAAGACAGTTATCAGTTGACTCGCCAACTCTGCCTGGGGTATCCAGGGGACGAACGGACCGATAAGTTGCCCGATAAACTTATCGGCGGTTTGGCCCAGCAGTTGGGCCAGTGTTTTGTTGACCCGCCGGCAATGAAACGCAATCAAGGACTCCGATCTCCCATAAACAGGCTCCAGGAAGGCAACTCCCTGTACAGACGTATCGAACCAAAGCTCTAAAAGCGTTTCCATGTTTGCTTACGCCAATTGACCCTATCGGCCACTTGGCGTACCAATAAAATACCTTCTTGTGGATATTAACTTAGCTAAGCACCTACTATCCGTTGTGCTTCTTTATACTGTCTGTTGAGTAAGGTATCCTATAGTTGCCGATTTCTGATAAGTGCCCATACTGTATCATCCATCACGACCATGAATCAGTTCAGGCTATTTTAGTACGCGAATAGTTACTATAAATTTCACAAAGTTAACATTATGAAAAAATATTCATTCAATATGTCTATTATAAATATATCAAGTAAATCAATTAACACAGGTATTTAACAAAAACAAAGTTGAAGGCCAACCCGAGTTGTGTCTCGCTGCGATAAACTAATCAACTACGTTGCGGTAGGTAATGGCAGGAGTCACAGGCAGAAGTGGCTGTCCGTCTGCAACCACTAGCGGGTAGATAAAATAGTTCAGCGGTTGTTCCTGTTTTGGGTAAAGCATCAGATCACGACCCAAGCTGAACTCGATCCGATTTTCGTCATGAGCCCCGAAGAAATAGGCGCGCCGGGCCGGGTTCTTGGCGGCTTCCGATGCATCGATAGGTACCCACCCCAGCTCCTTACTGTAGAACTCGGCCCAGCAATGGTAGCCGCTTACCTGTCCGGTAGGGCGGTCGGCTGGTAAGGAAAACCCAATGGCAAAGCGGGCAGGGATACCCAATGCCCGGCAGTAGCCTATAAAAATAGCGTGAAAATCGGTGCAGTTCCCCCGGCGGGTGTCGCAGGCGTAGTAGATGTCTCCCCGTCCCCAGCCGGTACCGGTTTTATCGTATTTGACGGTGGCAATAACGTGATTGTAGATAGCTCGTGCCCGCTGGAGGTCCGTTTTAGCACCCGCCGAATCGACAACGGCCTTGGCCCATCGTTTAACTGCCCCATCGATAGGTACCAGCCGGTCTGGCTGTAGCCAGCGGTTCATGTATGGGTCAACGGGCCGTTTCTCGGTCGTGCCGAGCGTTTGCTGCTGGGGCTGAATGTGTTCTTTTCGGGTAGCCCTGAACTGCATATCAACCGAAAATTCCTTCCCCGACGGATTTTGAATATGCAGGTGCATGATCCGGTTACCGTACTGAGCAGTGTCCAACTGGTACGGATAAGGCGAAACGATGGTCAATTGCGAAATCTGCTGAAACGGGTTGCTGTGTGGTACAGGTATCCAGATATCCACTTGCCGGGTGCCGGTGGGTAGTTGGCCAATGACCGCTTTATACCCGAACAGAACCGTTCGAGCACGCGGGGGTGCCGTACTAGCGGTTGTCGCCACTAACACCAGCAACCACCCCGTTGCCTGCATGAGCCGGAACAAAGACCGCTGCCGAACTCCTGTGTACTTGACGTTGATACCCATTCATACCCTATACACTGGCCGGCTGCGTGCTGGTTCCCGGCATGGCCCGATTTATCTACCATTATACTAGACAAAAATCGTTCAGAGCCCACGTTTACTGCCGCATTACCAGAGCAGTTGGGTTCGTTCTACGTTGCCGGGTCAGGCGTCATGACCTGTTGGCACAGCGTGAGCGGGTTTACAGGTTTTCGGCAAGGAATTTACTTAGCTCATCTGGCCGGATATTCCGGTTGATAATCGTTCCTTTTTCGTCGAGTAAGAAATTGGACGGGAAGTAGCCGATGGACAATTCATCAAGCGTAAACTTACCGGACAAATCCAGATACTGGCGCCAGCCAAGCTTTCTTTTTTCGATCGTATTTACCCAAAGTCGACTATCGACAGGCTTATCTATAGAAATACCAACGATATCAAATCCCTTGTTCCGGTACAATTGAAACAGGTTGGTAAGCTGTGGAAACTCCTCCAGGCAGGCGGTGCAACGACTGTACCAAAAATCGACCAGTGTATAACTGGCTCCGCTCCGGGGCTTTACCGCTACCGGCTTCTGGTCCGTATCCAGCAGGGTTACGGCTGGAAAAACCTTCCCTATAGCAGTAACCCGGGCAGATGCCAGACGCCGGGCGATCAGCTTGCCCGTGTGGTTGTTTTTAAGCGAAGTGGAGAAAGCGGCATAAACAGAATCCAGAATGGGTACATAACCAACTTCCAGTTGCCGCACAGTTTCCCAAAGTGCCACGTATGAATCGGGATGCTGCCGGGTATAGTCCAGTAAACGCGTTTTCTGCTTTGCTGAGACAATAAGTCTCGAAAAGAAGTTGACGGGCGCAGCTTTCAGTTCACGCATACTCCCGTTGTCGATTCGGGGGATTTCGCGGGCGGAATCAACAAGACAAACAATTGATTGCGTACCGGCTTCAACGATAAACGGGCTTGACACATAGTTGGGAAAAAAAGCAATCAGGAAGCCGCCGGGATATGCCATTTGGCCCTTGAACGTAAACGTCCCTTGCTTAATCGACGCCTTGTAGACATTAGCGGTAGCCGGATGAAAAGCTTCTCCAGCTATGGGCAACAATAATACCGTACCTGTGTCGGCGTCGATGGTTCCGTTCAGTTGAAAAGAGCGGTCAGGATGCGTAGGTTGAGTGTACCCCTTACCACACATTAAAAGCTGCATGCTCATCAGCAGCAATAAACAATAGATAGCTTTCATCTGATTCATGAGAAATTGATATACCTGCGCACCAACGCCTGACGATCAAGAGTCCATCGGGCGACAAAGGGTTGTATTGAAAAAAGCCGCCGGGAACATGACGATTTAAATGTCATGTTCCCGGCGGCTTTTTTTACAAACTAAACCTTATTGTTTAACCAACTTACGACTCACTATACCGTTTTTGGATCGAATCGTAACAATGTAGAGACCCGGCTGATAATCGTGCAGGTTAACCGTTACCGCGTCCAGACTTTCTTTCCGTTCGTGCAGCAGCGACCGGCCCATAATATCGGTGATATCGATGGTGAGCGGCAGCGCATGGTTAGGCTCGAACTCGATCCGGATAACGCCCGATGACGGGTTGGGGAAGAAGCGCCATCCCTGTCCCAGTTCGGTTAGCGGCATGGTCTCCGCAGCTACTTTACCCCCTGCACTATTCGTGACGGTGAAGTTTATCCGCAACGGGTTACCGGCAGTGCCAGTGCCGTTGGCGCCGGAGTAAGGAATCGCGTTCAGGGCATAGGTACCAATGGCGGGCGTCCACGGGTTATAATCGCCGTTTTTATCGCCGAACAAAGCATAGGGCGCTACGCTCTCCCAGACGGTTTGATTCTGCGTTCCAGTTAAGGTTAGCAGTACACTACCTACCGTTGAAGGACTGGTGTTCGCCCGAATGTTGATCCTTGGCGTCGTTAGGCTGGGCAGGTTGATCACATCATTGTTGGCCAACACGCGTATAACCTGATCGGTATCTGCATTCAGCAGCGAGAAACTGGTTACCGACTGCTGGCTGCCATTCATCCCCTCACCCGTTAACGGAATGGACAGGGTTCCTACAGCGCCCGAGTGCGCGATAACCAAACTGGCGTTTTTGGTTCCGGAAGACGACGGCTTGAAGTCGACCTTAACATCTACGCTCTGACCAACCGGGATAATAAACGGCATCGTAATAGGCGCCTGGAAGGTATAGTCGGTACTACCCGTTAAGGAGATACCCGTTACCAGTATCGCCTGGTTACCACTCGAATTGGTCAGTTTGATCAATGTGCTCTGGGTCGAACCAATGGATGCCTGACCATAGGCACCGGACGAGGGAGAGGTCAGCTGGCTCTGCGTTAGTTGTGTACCGGTTGGCGTGGTTGGCCCCGACTGGTAGAATACCTCCTGCGAGCTAAGTTCAAGATTACCCCCCTGCGAACCGGAACCAGCGACAATGTAGATAGCCTGGTTGTTGAGAATCGCCTGTGTGCCGTGCCTTCCCTGCTGCAGATTAGCCAGCTTCAGCCAGTTGTTTGTCGTTGGCGAGAAGGATTCCGTTTCGTTATGCGCGGTTGCCTGAACGCTTTCGCCACCAATAACGACCACATTACCATCCAGTGCAACCGCTGTCGTACCGGCCCGCTGCGTTGGGATAGGATTCGTTGAGGTCGACCATTGGCCCGTCGTGAAGTCATAGATGTCCACTTCGGGCACCGTCAGCATGAACGTCTGACCCGTATTCTGTGAACTCCGCCGACCACCGGCCGCATAGAGCTTATTACCAATAACGACTGCCTGGAAGTGATCTCGGGCATGCGGAGCATCGGGCATAACTTTCCAGGTATTCGTAGCCGGATCGAATTCGTCGAACCAGTTCACATAGCCGGCATTATGCCCACGGGTATTTCCGCCCACTACGTATATCTTCTTGTTATACGCCACCGCACCCGCCGTACCCCGACGTCGGCTGAGGGGTACTTCCGGACCCAGCAACCACTTATCTGTCGTTGGGTTATAGATATAAACGTTTGATACAGAAGGCTCTTCCGGGAAATTTCCGGTAAGGGCACCTACAACGTATACCAGTCCTTCCATTGTTACGGCCTGGAAATGGTGCAGTTCAATTGGTGTAGCAACGGCATTGGTCCAGTTCTTGCCAATGGGCTCATATACCTGCACAGGTTTGATACCTCGCCCACCCATCAGGTAAAATCTGTCTCCGGCCTGCACATAAGCGGCTTCGTGACGAGCCGTTGGCGAACCGGAATTTGGAACCAGCGTTTGCCAGGTACCCGTTGGCGGAGTTCCATCAATAACCGTAAAGTTTAGAGACAACGCATTACCGGCGGTACCTGCACCACCCGGATCGGTATAAGGTGTTGCCGTTAGGTTGTAACTTCCCGCGCTGGGTGTCCAGGAATAAAAACTACCGCCATTATCGCCGAACAGGGCATAGGGCACCACGTTCTCAATCTGAGTTCGAACCTCGGTTCCCGTTAACGCCATAACGACCGAACCGATGGCTGCGGTGCTGACATTAGCCCGAATACTCAGATTACGGGTAGGCAGTGCAGCCAGATCCAGCTGCTCGCCGGGTACTAACTGTTTGATTGGCTGATTGGTGTTGGTATTCATCAGGCTAAAGCTCACTACCGATTGCTGCGGCTCGGCATCGGACCTTACACTGATCATATCCCAGGTAGCCGTGAACGGTGTGGAGTTGAGCGATGTAGAGAGAATACCTACCGCTAATGCCGTTGCACCCTGCACTGCGTTGAGCACAGCACCCGTGAGTTGAATGGGCGGGCCAACATTAACCAGAGGACCACCATCTTTCGAATATTTGGGTTGCACCATACCCGTTGCCGGGTCAACGGACAGATATAAGTCCATGGTGCTGTTGGGTAAACCACCGGGTAAGGTATAAAACCCGTTACTGATCAGTTCACCATTGCTCTCATACAGCATTTCGAGTCCTCCCTGACCACCGTCGCAACCCAGCACGAGCTTAAGGTAATTGTCCTGATCGCCATTACCAATGTATATCCCCTGCGACTGATAATAGCGGGGTGCCTGTCCGTTGAAGAAAGGCCCCAGCATTCGGGTTCTCGCGGTGAACGGTCCGGTGCTGCTGTTTACATTTACCCCGAACTGAAAGCCGTTTTCCTGGTTATTCAGGGTACGGTATGGGTCGCCGGGCGAAACGCTCACTACAGAGAAAGCACCTACTGCACCACCCGCTACCAGATTCTGTTCGTCAAACATATCGAGGTAATTAAACCCGGTCTGTTTGGGTAACATCAACCCCGTAAAGCCTACGCCAAATAAGCCCCGGCCTGGATCGTTGTTGAACAATTCATAGGTAACCGGCAGATTCGTCGTTCTTCCGTTGGCGGCATCCAGCGGATAAAAGTCGTTGTCATCCGTCACACCGTCATTGTCGTCATCAGCATCATTGAAGTCAGACTGCCCGTCGCCGTCAGAATCCTTGGGCTTACTAGCCTGCGAGCAGGGGTTACTGCCATTATCAATTTCATCGGCATTACTAAAGCCATCCCCATCGTCGTCCAGGGTAGTGCTATAGGCCGCATCACAGCCTGTCGTTTCTTCCGGCTCAAAGACATAAATGGAGTTACCTCCATAGCAGGCGGCCCATATCGTACCGGGAAAAATATCGTTATCGCCCTGCGCGGTCAAGTCCAGTGGTTCTGCGCCAAAGTTTGATGCAATGGGCAAATCCTGATTCAACCGTTTGTTTCCCAAGGTGTTGGTAACGGCGGTACCCGCATCGTCGAGTGTGATTTTATGGATGGTGCCATCGAAGGAAGCCACCAGCAAGTGTCCTTTCAGCGTGCCCCCAAACCCGGAACCGGTGTACTCGACTATGCCGTTGGTCGAGCTTTGAAACGTCATGATCGCATTATCATTTTCGCCGGGATTCTGGAAATCGCCTTCAATGGGATGGGCATTGCTGAGCGGCACCGGGGGCCAGTCGGCAGGGAGTGGGTTAGCGCCGGTTTTGCCCGTACGCCACACGCCTACGCCACTCGTATTTGTATATAATCCCGCACCGGACGGATTGGCGCGAACAGGGTTCGGATGCCCACCGTAGAAGCTACCGGGAACGTATGTACTTAAGTCACCTATAAAATGGACGTTATCGAGGTTGTTAACCATATTATCCGTTAAGGTGCTGCTCGTTGAACCGGGTTCGCCCTGGATGTAGTTGTTGGTGGCGTTACCACCACCTTCATTTGCCGGTACCCCTCCCCATCCCTGATTGGCTCCGTTATCGGTAACGAACATACGCCGGGCCTTACCCGGTGTTTTGGTAATCACCAGATCATAAGCATTCCGGAACCCGGTTGCAAATACCTGAACCGGCCCGGTTGGATCTATTTTGGCCTGGTTTAACCCATCATTCCCGCCGAAGGGATCGCCCGCGTCGGGGTTGCCCGCCCGCGTAGGGTCGTCGAGCGTTGGCAGATCGTACTTGTATTTATTGACACCACTGCCCTGAGTAGGTAGGGCTTCGATCACAGCCAGATCAATTGACAGTACGGCCGTGGAGAGCGCAAATTCTGAGGTGTAGGCAAAATTTGTGGATGGGCTGCCCGCATTGGTATTCCCCCCAATGACAATATAGAGTTTTGTTCCATCCAGCTGCATCCCATTATTGGAGTGATTTTCTTCCGAACGCGGCAATCCCCGGACCAGGTCGATCTTATCCCAACCGGTGGCCGTTTTTGTCAGCTTGGAAATAATGCCGGAGTTTGTATCGAGGTTCAAGTCACCAACGGGACCCCCAATACGACTATCGCTCGAACTGACGTAGAGGATCGGACTGGTGGCGGTTCCCGTAACGAGCAGGCTGGTTACCTGGCGGGTAGTTACCTCAGCAGCTAGTGTCCCATCGTCATTGTGATTGGGAATCTGATTGATTATTGCGATCGTTTCTATCTGCGTTACAGAATAATCATTGGGTGCATTCTTCACAATGGTGAAGGCCTTGATGATCCCATCCTGTTGGGCTACATACAAGCGTCCATCCGGACCAAATTGAAGTGAGGTTGGGTTAGTTAAATTAATAGCTCCCAGGCGACCACCTTTCGACTTATCCCCTTTCAAAGCACTTGCTTTGAAATTGAACTTTGCATTTTTCTTCGTTTTATCCTTCAGTTTCTCTTTAGGAAGCTTGGGTTCTTTCTTTTTTAGCTTCTGCTTGCTTTTAAACTTATCCCGGTCAGGGGGACCGCTCTGAGTCCAACCAACTGAATTATTTAACAGACTGATGAGCAGTATCCATACAGCGATACAGCACATCTTCAATGCGAATTTACTGTACAATTTTACCATAACTAATTAGGCGGATTTGATAGACTGATCAATAATAAATGAAACAGAGGCAAGTCTATGTGGTAAAGAATTATTTATATTATTCGGTAGTTTTTTGTCTCCTAGTCTAGGATAAAGTAAAAAACTAATTATCTTAATTGAAACTTGGATACATTTACTTAAATGAAGAAATTTATACTATATGTATTAGATTTAGCCTACCTTACAAGAGTGTTAGTACCCGAGTCAAGCCGAACAACAAACGCTGCAGTACAACTCACAAAACTTACCGAAGGGAAAGTTTTTATTTGGTCATGGCAGACACTAACAGGCTTTTTTTTAACCCATTTCCTGCGGCATACCCTATCGCCAGCGCAGAACTGGAATAGTATTAAAGAAAGATGAAGGATATTGACTAATACAAAAAAATAACTCATGCCATCCGGACGATCTTCGTACCAGGCGGCATGAGTTAGCGCAAACAGGATTTTTCGGTATCGTGTGCCAGGCAAGTACCTGTCTACACGCAACGGAATGCATTAATGTTAATGATACGGTCCTGCCGATTTTACTTTCGGGTTGTCAGGATAACGTCACCAGCGGGATACTCGATCTCCGGGTTATCTTCGGCTGTCACGAAAACTTCGTTTGGCTTATCGACAACAGTAGCGGTCAACTCTCCTTTCAGGGCATTGCCACGGGGAGCGATCTGCCCTAATTTTTTCACTGAGTTCCCGGCTGCTTCCATCCAGACCAGGTACACCTCTTTGGCTGGCGAGAGCTTTTTCGACTCGGCCAGATTGGATACGTTTACCGTCACTTTGTAATTCTTGTTTTTATCTTTCTTCACGTTAATCGTTCCGCTGGCAGCCGGTGCAATAGTGGAATTAACAAAATTCATCTTCGGTGTACAGCCAACCAGAACGGCAAAGGCAAAGAGAGTTATCGCTACAGAATTGATCGTTTTCATTCGTTGAAATTTTTAGTCACTGAATTAACGCTTGATTTTGCCCAGATGTTTACGCTTTTCGGCCAGTTCTATACCAGCTTAACCTACATTCACGCTCATTTGCGGGCAACCTCTGCCCGTTACTTACCATATTATCAGTTTCGTGAAACGTCTCCCTCTGTTCACGGTTTAAAAATAGAATCGGCAGGTATCCTGAAACCGACAAGTTATTGTTTGCCGCAACCCTTCCAGCACACACGTTTACGTTTATAGTTACCCTATGCCGACACGAAACTACCCAACCGGCTACAAAGTCCCGCTTCATAACGTACTGCTCATAAGCTGCATGGACTTGCGGCTACTGGATAACATTATTCATTTTATGGAGCATGAGAACCTGATCAACCGTTACGACCAGTACATTATGGCCGGGGCTTCCATTGGGGCGTTAACGGCTTCGGCGACGGAAGACGATGAACTTAAAAACATTGAGGCCTATAAAGGATGGGAAACAGGCTTGCTTCAGCACATCGACCTGGCCATCCAACTTCACAACATCAAGGATATCTATATCTTAGAACACCGAAACTGCGGAGCTTACAAGGCGTTCTTAAAAGATAATCTGGGTGATTACGAAGAGCATGGCTACGATAAGGAATACAATGACCACAAGAAATACGCACAACAACGACTGCGGCAGGAAGCATCTCTCCCTGAAAAACAATCAATTGTTGGCCTGCTGTTCTGAATGGGCTAAATTGTGGGCATGAAACACATCGCCTTAGGGTTTACCGCCTGGATTTTCGCCTTGAGTTGTGGCTTTTCTCAATCAGCCGCGCAACCAGCCTCAACGACTTTACCCCGCATCGCCATTGCCGGACTGGGCATTGAATCCAGCACCTTCTCGCCGGCCAAAACCACCGAAGAGGCTTTTCATGCCCGTTACGGCCCGGAAGTGTTCAACGCCTACCCGTTCATGATGCCCGTATCGCCCCTGCGCAAACAGGCATTTTGGCTCCCTGCCATCGTCGGAAAGTCGCTACCGGGCGGGGCCGTCACCCGCGAGGCTTATGAGTCGCTGGTCAACAAAACGCTGGATTCACTGAAAAAATACGCTCCTTACGACGGCCTCTATTTCGATATTCACGGGGCCATGAGTGTCGTTGGGCTGGACGATCCCGAAGGCGATTTCCTCGCCCGTATCCGGATGGTGATCGGCTATAAAACGCTGGTGTCTACCTCCATGGATCTGCACGGCAATGTGTCGTGGCGGCTGGCGCAGAACTCCGATCTGATTACCTGCTACCGCATGGCTCCGCACGAAGATGCCATGCAGACTAAAGAACGGGCCGTTGTCAACCTGCTCGACCGCCTTAAAAGCGGCAAAGGTAAACCAGCCTACAAAGCCTGGATTCCCGTCCCGATCCTGCTGCCCGGCGAAAAAACGAGCACGCGCATCGAGCCCGGCAAGAGCCTTTACAAACAGGTAGAGCCCCTCGCTGACCATCGCGAAGGTATTGTCGATGCCGCCATCTGGATTGGCTACGCCTGGGCCGATGAACCGCGCAACCATGCCGTAGTAATGGTGACCGGCGACGATAAAGCCAAAGTGACCGAAACCGCCGAGAAACTGGCCCTCGATTTCTGGAACGTGCGCAAGCAGTTTGATTTCGTAGCGCCAACCGGTACGCTGGAAAAAAGCCTGTCGGATGCATTTGCCAGCAAGAAGCACCCCTTTTTCATCAGCGATACAGGCGATAACCCGACGGCCGGTGGCGCGGGCGATGTAACCTGGACCATTACACAGCTGCTGGCCCGGCCGGAGTTTAAAAAGCCGGATGGCCCCTCGCTGATCTACGCATCCATTCCCGACCCGGAACTGGTCAGAAAAGCCATGGCCGCTGGCGTAGGCGGGCAGGTTGACGGCGTAGCCGGAGCACGAGTGGATTCCCGCTTTGCGCCCCCCGTCCGACTCAAAGGCACGGTTGAATCAATTGTCAAGGGCGACAAAGATGCGGAAGTCGAAGTGGTGGTGAAAGTGGGCAGCGTACACGTGATCGTTACGCAGAAACGTAAGCCTTATCACAAGGAAATCGACTTTACCCGGCTAGGGCTCAAACCCCGAGAAGCCGACATTGTAGTGGTGAAAATAGGCTACCTCGAGCCCGAGCTTTACGCCATGCAGCAGGGCTGGATCATGGCCCTCACACCAGGGGGTGTCAATCAGGATCTGGCCCGACTACCCTTTAAGCGTATCAAGCGTCCAATTTTTCCCTTCGATAAAGACATGGCAACGCCAAACCTGTCGGCGCAGCTGGTGCCGCTATCGGGTGAAAAGTAGTGCCGACCGTCTATAGTACCCGACAGCAGGGGTGCTGTCGGGTACCCCAGACGAAACGCCAGACCGTACTCTGAACGATTCGGCTGGGGTGGTAAAACACGCCAACCCTTAAAACCAATCCCTTCCCAGCGCGTTAAGAAGACAGGTACAGTAAACCCGTTTTCTTATGTCGACACCCGGAATCAATAGCCTGACGCACGAAATCCCGCCGGAACTGGCCCGGTTCAGCACGAACAAGACGATACCCTCGATTCTCGAACACAGTGTGCTGACTGCCCTCTCCTTCTACCCGGAGTTGGCTGAAACGCCCATCCAGTTCGTGTTCAAACAGTCGATCAAGTCGTCGGTGATGCAGGCGCAGCCGGTGTTCAGCACGATACTGGCTAGCCGAAAAGCGAGAGCGTACCGGATTAATATCAGTTCGACCTTCAAGCTGACGCACACGGCCATTCCGATTCACCAACTGCCCGAAGCTATCATGATTGGCTGGATCGGGCATGAGTTAGGACATATCATGGACTACGAAAGCCGGAGTAATCTGGATATGGTCGGTTTTGGGTTAGGCTACGTCTTTTCGGCCGATTATGTAAAAAAAGTGGAGCGCATTGCCGATGCCCACGCCGTTCGGCACGGATTGGGCAAGTACCTCATTGAAACCAAGCGATTTATTCTCGACCATGCCGAACTACCGCAGAGCTACAAAGATAAAATCGCCCGTTTGTACGTGTCACCAGAAGAGATCACGGAACAGGTAAAGCGGCTGGAAGAAGAGAAACTAGACTGGCAACGAAGAGCTTTGTGATAAGTCTAAAAACAGCTTGAAAGGATAAGCTTTATGTGACATCTACCATTACCACCGATTCCATCCCTCGTACACATCCTCTTTTCAAGCTGTTTAAGCATCACGAATTATACATCAGCTATCTAACCAGCAGGTATTCATCCATTGATTACGCGTCTATTTTTAACCCAGACGTTTCATTTGCCCAGGCTGATCGCGCTTTTCGACAGGCCCTGTCGAGCGACACCCTCCTGAATCGTTGCTTTCCGGAAACGGCCTCATACTACCTGAACGCCCAGAATACCCCTGTCCAGGGCGTTTCCTTGTCACCAAAACCAGCCCTGACCATGCCCATTCTGTTAGGGATTGCTGCTCGTTTTTTTGATCGCCTTGATGCTATGCCCAATAATCATGTTGCCTGGTACCTCAGTCTTAAGGGGACTCCCGATTATGATGGCAGTGAGGTACGTAATTAACCACTTGTCGAAGCGTTCTGTAGCGAGGCTATCATGAAATGGTCTTATTCGCCCGAGTGAAGGCAATTGCCGCATGAAAGAGACTTTTACGAAGAAGTAAGAGCACTCGTCAATAGAACCGCATTATTAACCGATTCAAAAGATAAGCGCGAAATAGTTCGACCGGCAATGCGCGAATTGATGACCCACAGTAAAGAGTTGGAAAAAGCTCTTTTAGCTGAATATGAACTCTCGAAAGAGTGGTTAAACTTTACGCTCATTCACTAATAAAGTCCGCTCATTCGCCAGGAATTGCGGGGTGATTATAAAAGATCAATAGTGATACAACCATTTGGTGCTGCACTGAATCCGGTTTGTAACAAACAAACTCACGCTATGAAAATCTGTCTACTCGCCTGCGGGCTCTGGCTGACCGCAGCGGCCTCCTCAGTCGCACAAAGCCGGGTATCGATTGCCCCACTTTACTGGTACAATTACGGACAGTATAAATATCAGATTCATTCCGTTTACGACGGGTCTGATACGCAGCTGTCAGGGCACGACAATTCCTCGTCCATAGGCCTGACTGCCCGATATCATTTTACCCCAAAATGGGATGTCTCGGCGGGCATACTTCTCAACCGGAACTCATCGCAGCTAACTAATCCAAACTTCCCACAGACAGACATAGGTATAATCCGCACGTACCTTCAAGTACCCGTTCTGGCCAATTACCGGATGACCGATCGTCGCCTGTCACCTTATTTTTCGGCCGGTGCTCTTTTGGGCAAGAGCCAAACATCCGCCCCGGTCAAAATGAACGGCGTTATCGGCATCGGGGTGGACTACCGGTTTAATTCCAGCTTATCCTTGCTCCTTCAGCCCACCGCCACTTACTTATTTAACAAGCCAATCAGTGACCCGCTTTTTCAAATTTCAGGCTACTCCTCGTACAGCCTTGGCGTGCAAACGCAGCTTGTCTGGCGTTTCAAATAGCGCAAATTAATGATCCGTTTTTGGCGGTAGTCGATACCGATTGTTGAAGCCGAACCGGTAAGCCAGCCCTGCCTTGACACGCTTTACGCCAGGCTTTGCACATACTGCTCAAACTCCAGAAAGTCCTCCTCCTTCATGACACGGGGAATTTTGGCCTGCCCGCCCAGCTTTTTAAACTCTTCGCTCCAGCGGTAGAACTGCTCGACGGGAATCACCTCGGCTTCTACCCCTTTCAGCGATTTGCTCCGGGCCACTTTGTAGTTTTTGTTGTTGTCGCACAGTTCGCTGTCGAGCGCGGCTGCCATCTCAGCACCATCGACGACTTTGTTCGAGCCGATGTACCATTTGTTGATGTGCTCCCCGTCTTTCCGAATGGCCGCAACGACAAACTCTTTAATCTCCACGTCAAAACGTTTCTGCATGGTCTGCATCGCCTTGTTCATCTGATGCACCGATAGCTGTTCGCCCACCACATTCAGAAAGTGCTTCGTCCGGCCGGTGATCTTTATTTCAGCCCGTTGCTTATCGGTAATCATAACCGTATCGCCGATCATGTAGCGCCAGGTTCCCGAAACAGTCGAGATCAGCAGCACGTAATCGACGTTTTCATCGGCCTGCTCCAGCGAAAGAATGGTGGCATCGGGCTTCACGCGTCCTTCGTCGTCCATGTTCTCGTCCACAAAAGGAACAAACTCGAAGAAGATGCCATTGTCGACAATCAGTGCCATCGACGAGGTGTCGGGGCGCTTCTGCGTGGCCAGGTACCCTTCCGACGTCAGGTAGGTGTCGATGTAGGTGAGCGGCCGGGCCAGTAAGGTTTCAAAGCTTTTGCGGTACGGCTCGAAAGCCACCCCACCCGAGGTGTAGACATGCAGGTTGGGCCAGATGTCATGAATGGTACTGAGCCGGTTATAGCGGATCACTTCTTTCAGCATCATTTCGATCCACGACGGAATACCGCTCAGGCTGCCGATGTCCCAGGTAGGCGCTTCTTTGGCGATCTGGTGTACTTTTTCGTCCCAGTCGGTCATCGATGCAATCTCGGCCCCCGGTTTGTAATACCCCCGGAACCAGGCCGGAATGTTGGCTGCGCTGATACCGCTGATCTCCCCTTCTTCGTGGTCGTCTTTTTCGATCAGGTTGGTGCTGCTGCCCAGCATCAGGATCTGTTTCTGGAAAAAGTCGGACGGAAGGTCGAAGTTCTTCAGACTCATGACCTGCTGAATACCCGATTTGCGGATCGCGTCAATCATGTCGTCCGTTACCGGAATGGCCTTGCTGGTGCTGGTCGTGCCACTGCTGAGCGCAAAAAAACGCTGTCCGCCGGGCCAGGTCACATTCTGGTGTCCTTCCAGCAGGTAGTGCCACCAGTCGGTATGCAGTTTATCGTAATCATGAACAGGCACTTCCTGCTGAAAAGCGGCAATGATATCGTCGCTGCGG
Organism: Spirosoma pulveris; assembly: GCF_054781875.1. Taxonomy (NCBI): domain Bacteria; kingdom Pseudomonadati; phylum Bacteroidota; class Cytophagia; order Cytophagales; family Cytophagaceae; genus Spirosoma; species Spirosoma pulveris. The sequence goes on along the minus strand of NZ_BAAGTO010000003.1, from coordinate 569,827 downwards.
AGCAGTTCAGTAAAGTTATGCTTCTTCCCGAAGGCGGTCAGCCGGGCCTTCGTCAGCAGGTTTTGCAAGACCTCCCGCTGGGCTTTTGCCGGGTCGGGCTCCGACGTCACAAACCCGTATACATCAATTGCTTTTTTTATTAATTCCCCAATAACTGCCATATGAACCCTTTCTCGAATAGACTTTGTTATTAAGATAAACCTGATCGGGTAGGCTTTGTTGGTTAGGAAAGAACAATCTTCTTCAACAAAATCTTCGTAGACTACCTGTCTATACCGACAGGGTGGAATAATCAATTTCGTTGAGGTATGCCTAAATCAATCGAAGGGACATTATTTTATACGATTCGGGAAGCAGCCCAGGAGTTACACATTACGGTTGGGCGCCTGAAAAGTTACATTGATCAAAGTCGGTTAACGAGCGAACGGATCGGCCGGACCGAGGTGATCCGGGAACATATCCTGCGTGCGTATCAGGCACGGCGACAATAAGGTTGTGCTTTTGTAAGGAAAGAAGCCGGGGTTATGTGGAGTCAGATTATCCAATCTGACTCCACATAACCCCGGCTTCTCATTTTGTCAACCTTCGAGATGACTTCTGTTCTTAAAATTCTTTTTCGCCGAAATCATTTCCCGGCAGTTTGGCCCGTTTACTGAGTTGCCGGAATGAATAGCTCAGGTTGATCAGGAAGATGTCTTTCTCCTGGATGTAGTTTGTCGACGTGTAAAAATCTTTGCCCGACGTAGTAATCCGCTGTTCATTGGTGGGCAGGAAGCCCAGCCCCATGTTTTGCCACTGCGCCATGATCGTCAGGCGATTTTTCATCAGACTCTTTTTCACCGACATATTGGGAATCAAAAACCGGGAGTCTTCGCCCTGGGCGGTAATGCGCCGGGAAAGGTAATTAACGTTGGCCTGCCAGACCAGCGTTGGGCTGATTTGCACCGTCGAAGCAGCATTGACCGAATACACCCAGGCTGCCCGGTCGAAAATAACTTCATTCTGAAAAAGCTGCCCCTGCTGCGTGAATCGGTAAACCGTTCCGCCCACGTACAGCTTCCAGCTTTTCGTAAGTTTCAGATCCGTTGCCAGTTCGACGCCCAGCCGCTGGGTAAGACCGGCATTGGTAAAAATCCGACTCAGGATGGTATCGGCAAAAACCCGGTTTACCCGGTTGATCGTATTCTGAATCCCCTGATAATAGATCGTAGCCAGCAGCGTACTCCGGCCCACATCCTTACTGATACCCAACTCGCCCAGGTTTACGAATTCGGGGAGCAGGTTCGGGTCGCCCTGTTCGAGGGTCTCGGAGTGTTCGCGCTCGGGTAACGGGTTCAGGGCAAAATTGCTGCTCCGCTGCACCCGCCGACTGAATCCAGCCCGCAGGGCCAGTCCGCCTTTGGGTTTGTAAAGCAGGTTGAACGACGGAAACAGGTTGTCCAGCGTCAGCGAGTACGTCTGGTTGCGGGGCAGCGACAGCACCTCCCGTAGAGAATGCTCGTAGCGTAACCCTACGGTATATTCCAGCTTCTTGGCAACTGTGCCAAACTGTCCATACCAGCTGTGAATGCGGCTGTTGATGGCCGTAGTGCCGGTAAAGGCAGGAACCACCAGCAGCGGCAACCCATTTCCATCCTGCTGCCGATACCGGTAATCGCCTGTATCGTCCTGATACCGATACTGATACCCGCCTTCCAGCTTACCGCCCAAAAAGGGTACACTTCCGTCGATGTTAGCCCGAACGTTTTGAATGGGGCGATTGGTCGTTGAATACGAGAACTGAAGCGTATCGCGGTAACTGTTCCGATTGACGTTGCGATTGCTGGTGAAGCCATCAATGAGATCGTACTCGTACAGGGCACCCGCACTCAGCGTAGCCTTATTGGCAAAGGTGTGGGCATAATCGAGGTTGGCGGTGTAAAAACGTCCGCCTTTTCGCACGAGATTACTGTTGAAATACGCCCGCTGATTGTAGGCCTGCCCCGTCAGCAGATCGGTCGTGCTGTTGGAATAGGAAATATCGGCCAGCCGGTCTTCAGTTCGCTGGCTCTGGTAAAAGCCCAGCGTCCAGGTTGTCGACTTGCTGGGAACGTAGGCAATGGCGATCCGGTTGGTAAACGTGTAGCGGTCGAAACTCCGCTCACCTACAGACGGAAACCGGGTTAACCGATTACCGATGGTCGTACTGACATCGCCCTCGCGCCGTCCGGCAATGTCGTTGCGGATGTAGGCCGAACTCAGCGTCAAATCCCAACGCGCCGAGCGGTAGTTGAGTGTTACATCCGGACTATACCGAACGGGGTTGTATGCATTCCCGAAGGCGTTCGTGCTGGGTAGACCAATCAGGCCGTTCACCTGCGCCGACCAGCCATTATCAACACCTTTCTTGGTGACAATGGCGATGATACCCGCTTTGCCATCGGGGTCGTAACGGGCATTGGGTGTGGTAATTACTTCGATCGACTCGATGCTGTTGGCAGGCATCTGGTTGAGCAGCGTACCCAGATTGGCCTGAACGGGTTTACCATTCAGCAATACCAGAAAACCATTGGCACCCCGCAGACTCACATCCCCTTCCGCATTGATGCTCATGCCGGGCAGATTGCGCAAGATATCGGTAGCCGTACCACCCGCAGCCGATTGAAACTGGGCCGCCCGGTACGTCTGGCGGTCGGCCTGCATAACGACACCGGAACGCTGACCCGCTACCCGCACTTCGTTGAGTAGCCGGGAATCGCCTTCCAGCATCAGCGTGCCTACTTCGAGGGGCTGGTTCCGGACAACCGTAAGCGGCACCGAAACAGGTTTATAACCGACAAAAAACGTACGAAGGGTATAAATTCCGGCTCTGGCATCTGCAATCCTGAACTGACCGGCAGAGTCGGTAATGGCCCCGCCTACCGCTACCGAATCGGGCTGGCGATACAGCGCCACACTCACGAACGGCACCGGCTGGCTGGTCACTTTGTCCAGAATCCGCCCGCTCACCAGGGTTTGCGCGTTTACGGACACCAGACAGATCAGCGTCACCGTCAGTAGAAGTAGGGTTTCTCGTAGCATGTAATTTCCCGGCACCTCCCGCCCACCATTCAACAGGACGTCGCACTATGGAGAGATCGTATTGCCGGATGATATACTCTTTGCGAAGCCAAAAAGTTGTGAAACGGGACCTTACCCCTTCCGGATCATCCGATCGAACACGGCCCGTTGTGCTTTCATCTCCGCCACTTTATTGGCCGGGTTGGTGTGGCATTCGAGGAGAACCCAGCCTTTGTAGTTCATACTGACCAAGTTATTCAGCAACTCCTGATAGGGGTAATCTGTCCGGTCGAGTTCGCGGACGTGGCAGGTGGCACCCAGACGGTCTTTGACGAGGTCGAAGTTGGCCTGAAAACCCTTGCCATTTAAATCCTGCGGGTTGCAGTTCCAGCAAATGGTCGCGTTGGGATGCGTGGCCACGTCCATAATTCGTTTAGTCATGGGCAGTTCCTGCGTTTCTTCACCATGAACTTCCAGCCGGATCTGCTGCCCAAAATCAGCCGCGTACCGGGCGAGTTCGTTGAGCGATTCCCCGATCTGGGTCACGGTTTTATCGACGGGTACTTCTTTATGCAGGGCGTTGGGCTTCACCTTTACGCCCGTTCCGCCCACATCGGCACTGAGTCGGATAAATTCTTTCGTCCGGTCAATGGAGGCTTTGAGCTTGTCCGGGTCAATAAAATCGAATTGCTGGTTCGTACCCAGCCCAACGAGTTTGACCGGGCTATCGGCGAATCGTCTTTTCACCTCCCGGCGTTGGGCCGCGTTGAGTTCGGGCATAACATTGTGCGCGTGTTCAACGCGTAGTTCAACACCCAGGATATTGGTATCGGCGCAGTTTTTTAGGAGGGTAGGCAAATCCCAGTCTTTGCCCCACAAGTAGGTTACGAAGCCCAGCTTGACGGCAGCTTTGGCCCGCGTCGATTCGGTAGCAAAAGCCGGTCCCGCCAGCAGGGACGCCCCCGTCAGCAGGGAAATTTGATTGAGAAACGTTTTTCTGTCGATAGGAAGCATGACGCTTGTGGGGAGTTCGGGGTAATTGGTTGTCCTTAGCTGATGGATAAAGTTTATTCATTTCCATTGCTACTTGTTATTGCTTTCAACCCGCCATCGCGCATCCAATCAGATTTTTTTAAGATGAGTTTATCTCATCCCTTCCTGATGAGTCCGGGAGAAGTTGCTGACTTGCTGCTTTTCGCTGCAGAAAAGCAGTACCGCCTATCAACCCAATCAGTCGCCAGCGATGAGTAGACCAGTACCCGCGGCACTAAAAAATCAAAACGTCATATTCTTCATATTATGGCAGTTTGCCGGTTTGCCAGACAGGTAGTTTACCGGACCGAACGTCTTCTGAAACTAACTCGTCTGCCCCGGTGCGGATGCCGCTAAAAAGACCCCAAAAACCTGTTTTACCAGCTTGAAGTTCAACCTTCCTCCCTATGACCTGGTTACCACGCTCAATCAATTCGTCCTTTCGCTTTCTGGGTATAGCCGGGCTTAGCCTGGGCATTTATGCCTGCGTCAGCAATCAAAAAACGACGACGCAAAACTCAACATCGGCGGTTTCGTCGGCCGCGCCCGCAGTTGCCTCAACCGCCCCTTCGGCTCCCACCGCCCCCAAACGGGTGCTGGTTTTCTCGAAGACCAAAGGCTGGAAACACACATCCATTCCGTTCGGGATTGCCGCCCTTCAGAAGCTGGGCCGCGAGAACGCGTTCCGGGTCGACACGACCAAAAATGCCGATTACTTTAACGACGACAGCCTCAAACACTACACGGCCGTCGTTTTCCTGAGCACAACCGGCAACATATTGAATCAGAAGCAGCAGGCCGCTTTTGAACGGTATATCCAGGCCGGTGGCGGGTACATGGGTATCCATGCCGCAGCCGATACCGAATACGACTGGCCGTGGTACAACAAACTCGCCGGTGGGTACTTTGCCAGCCACCCCAGCAATTCCAATGTCCGCAAAGCAACGGTGGATGTAACGGACAAAAATCACCCATCCACCGCCCACCTGCCCGATCATTGGGAGCGCACCGACGAATGGTACAACTACCGGTCGCTCTACTCCGACCTGACGGTGGTGGCCAATCTGGACGAAAGCACCTACGATGGCGGCATCAATGGCAGCAACCACCCCATTGCCTGGTACCATGAGTTCGACGGTGGGCGGGCTTACTATACCGGTGGCGGTCACGAAGATTCGAGCTTCAGCGAACCCCTCTTTGTCCAACACCTGCTGGGTGCCCTGAACTGGGTGATGGGCAGCGGCAAGCCCCTCGACTACAGCAAAGCCTATGCCGTGGTAACACCGGAAGAAAACCGATTTGTGAAGACCGTGCTGGTCAATGACCTCAATGAGCCGATGGAGCTGGCCGTCGCGCCGGACGGACGCGTGTTCTTCACCGAACGGAGCGGTAATCTGTCGGTCTACAATAGCCAGACCAACAAAATTCAGTTGGTGCATCGCTTCGATGTTCCCACCAAAGCGGGGCATGGTGTGCAGGGTATTACCCTCGACCCGGCTTTTGCGACCAACCATTTTCTGTACATTTACTACTCCCCTCAGTTTACGCAGGACCCGCTCTACAACCTGTCCCGCTTTGTGGTGAAGGATGACAATACACTTGACCTGGCTTCGGAAAAAATCCTGCTGACCGTGCCCAGTATCGATCAGCCCGGTTCGCACCACGGCGGTTCGCTGGCATTCGACAAAGAAGGCAACCTATACCTGTCGACCGGCGACCATACCAACCCCTTTCCCTCCAACGGCTACGCGCCCATCGACGCCCGCCCCGACCACCTGGCCGCCGATGCGCGGGGTACAGCCGCCAATACCAACGATTTGCGGGGCAAAATTCTACGGATCCGCCCCCAGCCCGACGGCACCTACACCATTCCGGAGGGTAATCTGTTTCCGAAAGGCATGGCCCAGACCAAGCCTGAAATTTACACCATGGGGCTGCGGAATCCGTACCGCATTGCCCTTAACCCGAAATCGTCGGTTTTGTACTGGGGTGAAATTGGCCCCGATGCCGGAAAGGACAGCAGCACCTTAGGGCCGCGTGGTTACGACGAATTTAATCAGGCAAAAAAGGCCGGTAACTTCGGCTGGCCGCTGTTCATTGGCAACAGCCAGCCCTATGGCGACCTGGATTTTGCGACCAACGCCGTTGGCCCCCGCTTCGATCCGAAAGCGCCGGTCAACAACTCACCCAAGAGCAATGGCTTGAAAAATCTGCCGCCAACCAATCCGGCTATGATCTGGTATCCGTACGCGGCTTCGAAGGAATTCCCGGAGCTGGGTCAGGGTGGCCGCAGTGCCATGGCTGGTGAGTTCTACACCTATGACCAGAACTCTCCGTCGAAAAACAAATTTCCGGCCTACTACGATGGCGCCCTGTTTATCTTCGACTGGATGCGCAACTGGGTACTGGCCCTTCGCGTTGACAAAAACGATAATTACGTCCGCACCGAGCCATTCATGGCCGCTCAGGGCGATTTTCGGCGGCCCATTGACCTGGCCTTTAGCAAAGACGGGGTTATGTATATGCTGGAGTATGGTTCTGTATATGGAGCTGACAATGACGACGCCCGACTGGTGAAAATTGAATACAATACCGGCAACCGCCCGCCCATTGCCCGCGCCAGTGTGATCGACTCCGTGGCAGCGGCCCAGCACAGCGCCCGCTCCTACCTCACCTCCGACGGGCGCAATGCTCCCGTACTTCGCGAAGCCATTGGGCTGGCTCCGTTGCGTGTGAAGTTCGCCGGGCGGGGCACGGACCTGGACGACGATGATGAAGTTACGTATCAGTGGCTGTTTGACGGCAAAACGGTGACGTCTACCAAACCCATGGCAACGTACACCTACACGCAACCCGGCGTGTATAACGCCATCCTGAAAGTGACCGATAAAATGGGGCAGGTAGGCATGGATACTATTTCGGTAAAGGTTGGCAATGCCAAACCAGAGGTAGCCATTGTCACGCCCGACAATAAATCGTTCTTTTGGGAGAACAAGCCTTTCACGTATGCCGTGAAAGTGGCCGATCAGGAAGACAAAAAAATTGATCCCAAACGCATTAAGGTGCTCTACGAATACAGTGCCCAGCCCAACGGCGCTCCGCTGGCGTCTCCGCAGCAGGGACACCAGGAAGTCGCTCAACTGACGGGTGGCTCACTGGGTAAAACGCTGGTTGCCGGGAGTGACTGCAAAGCCTGCCATACGATTGATAAACCTTCCGTTGGCCCTACATTCCTGGCCGTTGCCGACCGCTACAAAGGACAGGCGGGCAGCGTGGAACGGCTGGCGCGGAAAATTATTGAAGGCGGGGGCGGCAACTGGAGCAAAGACCACCTGATGAGCGCCCATCCGCAGGTTCCGGTTCAGGATGCGCAGGAGATGGTGAAGTACATTTTCTCCCTAACGGATGCCCGCAAACAGAAAGCAGTGCCTCTACAGGGAACGCTGGCCCTCAACGAACACAAGCCGGACGACGCACGGGGGCAGTATACCCTGCTGGCCACCTATACCGACAACGGCACCAAAGCCGTAGGACCGCTCACCAGCACTGAAGTCGTGACGCTCCGTCATGCAACGGTAAAAACCCTGAACGCCGATGCCTACGTTGGTTTCCCCCGCTTTGGCAGTCGCCTGTCGGCCGGAAGCAACAAAGCGTATGTGCTCCTGAAAAACATCGATATGACGACCATCAAATCGCTGACGTACGACTATTCATCGCTCAATAAAGACGGAGAAATTGAAGTCCGGCTCGACTCCTACGCGGGGCCGGTTGTGAGCCGGGTTCCTTACAAAGCTACCGGCGACTGGAAGGCAACAAATCAGGTGACGGGCACGCTCGACAAACCCTTTACGGGTCGGCACGATGTGTATGTGGTTGTGGTAAAGTGGAGTAAACCCAACACGGATATCATTCAGCTGAACAGCATCCGGTTTAATCAGTAACGCTTGCGGTTACCATGCCGTAAACCGAATAAATCAGCCACAGAGCCGCCAAGGGCACAGAAGTCTACAGGTAGAAGATACGCCTGTAAACTTCTGTGCCCTTGGCGGCTCTGTGGTGAAAAAGTAATGTCTATCACGGATATATCAGCACAGGGGGCGGGCGTACCGGTTGCGACGCTCAAAAGCTCGTTCTGTTGATTGCTTCTTCAATAGGTTTAAAGAAACTGACCCCACAATTACCTTTAAATAATACGGGTGGCGAATAGGTTATCCTTTTCTATATCTTCATCGCCTGATGGTATTTGCTGATCGTCAGTGAATCAGCCGGGATAATGGCAATTGACAAGTGCTTTTGAGACTCACGTTTATAGAGTTACGTTCATGAGCCTTACTTATCCCATCTGCCTGTGTTGTGATCACTCATTGAGGGTTCAGCAACCTGTCTCCCAATAATTACGAACTCCAGTTCAACCTCTCCGCGTCTGGTCTCCACTCTAAAAATGTGAATAACCGTGTTTGATCGATTGAACCACCCACATGAAGCCAGTGCCCCTTCGTTTCACTTAAGTGATGTACTACAGGAAGAGTACGCGTTCATTAACGCCGGAAGCACCGACTTGCCCGGAGAAAAGACAACGGACGACAATGCCGTCCTGTTCAGGCTCAACGATCCAGCCAAGTTGATCGGAAAACTGGAAGCCGAGCGCGAGTCCCTAAAGGCTAAGGCCGGGGCCGATCAAGATACTCCTCCCGCATCAAACCCAAAGCCAGTTGAAAAGGGGCCTACCGAAACGCCTTATACCCGACTGGCCGAGTGGCTTGCTGAAAAAACTCTCAGTGAAACCCTCATCAGGGATACCCTTATTGCTCAGGCCGAGCGTTCTGATTTATTGACCGAAGAACCCTGGCTACTGAACGCAGCCTTACGCCCCTACACCCGTGGATTGCTTAAACGGTATCTGGAATGGAAAGATAGTCACAGGCCACAGGCATCTCATTTTTCAACAGGTGAGCTGAACCGGCTTTTGCTGGAAGATGCCTTCGCGGAGCACATTGTACCCAAAGAAAAATCTTCATTGGACGCTATCTTCAGTAAAATGCGCGGTGCCTACCAGAGTGCACTATGCCTGTCGGGCGGGGGGATTCGGAGCGCTACGTTTGCGTTGGGTGTGCTGCAGGGACTGGCTCAGCACGACCTGCTTGGACGCTTTTCGTACCTCTCTACCGTGTCGGGGGGAGGTTATGTGGGCGGCTGGCTGAGTGCCTGGCGCCATCATGAAGGCCTGGAAAAGGTCATCAACAGACTTAAAACGACGAGTAGTACACCCATTGCCAGCGAAGCTGACCCAATCCGGCATCTACGCCAGTTCAGCAACTACCTCAGCCCGCAACTGGGCCTGTTCTCCGCCGATACCTGGACACTCGTCGCCACCTACATGCGTAACCTGCTGCTGATCTGGCTGGTTATCCTGCCTTTTCTGGCGGCTTTGGCGGCCGTTCCCTGGGTAGGTGTCACACTGGCCTCGGCTAGACTGGCTGATTCGGGCACAACCGGGTTCTGGATTATGGGGGGGCTATTGGTTGTTGCGGCTGGGTTATCCATTATGGCCGTCCGGTTTGTTCATGCCTATATTCCAACCCCTGAAACGATGAAGCCACCCGGAAAGAAACTCTCCGACACGCCCATGAAATCGGATCGGGATCAAACCGCCTTTATTAATAAATGCCTGCTGCCGTTCTCCGTAGCGGTTCTTCTGCTCATCCTGGTATGGATCTGGTTCAGTAAACTGGACCCCACACGTTCACACTGGGCATCTGACATTTATAAATCGCTGGGGCTCGACCAGCGAACCGGGCTGAACATCTTCTCGGAAGGAGGCTACTGGATCATGGGAGGCACCATGGTGGCCCACATTACAGGCTGGCTGCTGGCTATCCCAACCCCAAAAAAGCCCTATCTGCAGATTCTGATGTTTCTGGTCATTTCTCTGGTAGGGGCATTGGCCGGTTTTTTACTTTTGCTGACGGCCAAGTTTCTGCGTTCGTCCTCCGTTGAATTATACACCTGTCTGGCTTTCCCCTGCTTCATGCTGGCCATTTTGCTGGTAGGTTATCTCTTTGAGGGCGTGGTGAGCCGCTACCTCGACGATGCCCGACGTGAATGGACAGCCCGGTACAGCGCCTGGCTACTGATAGCGAGTCTGGGCTGGCTCGTTTTATCGAGTGTCGTTCTGTTCGGACCCGGGCTTATCGACACGATAAAATTACAAATCGCCAGTATTGGTCTGGGGTCAGGAATTCTAACGGCACTGCTTGGTGGAAGTGCGCAGAGTGCCGGCCGGGGCGAGGCAGCCGGATCGCGGCAGGGAAAAGGCAGTGCATCGGGCATTATTGGGGTATTGTCCAACTATAGTCTGCCCATTGCGGCTACGCTGACTATTTTTATCCTGATGGTCATGCTTTCGCTATTAAATCAAACCCTCACCGGGCTACTGGCCGATCAATTTTACAATTGGTTTGGCGACACGACATGTGGCCGGGTTTTAACCGTTTTTGCGCCATTGCTCCTGTTTCTTCTTTTTCTGTTGGCAGGCTGGCTGCTGGCGTTGATGATCGACACGAATCGTTTCTCGCTCCACGCCATGTACAGAGCCCGGCTTATTCGGGCTTATTTAGGAGCCTCGCGCCCGCAGGAAACCCGCGTGCCCGACCCGTTTACGGGCTTTGACGAAGCAGACAATATACCCATGGGCAAATTGAACGTAGATGCCTATCCGTCACCCGGCACGACGACGCCCCGGAAGCCCCTTTTTCACGTTGTCAATCTGGCCCTCAACCTGGTTAATGGGCAGAATATGGCCTGGCAGGAACGAAAAGCAGAAGCATTTTCCATTTCGCCCCTACACGCCGGGGCTATGAACCTGGCTTACCGCCGAACGCGCGCCAGGATCAATCCTGCGGATTACCCCTCCGGGGAAGAGCAGCCTCTGTCGGCACCGGAGTATACCTGTTATGGCGGCAAAAAAGGCATTAGTCTGGGTACGGCTATAACCATATCCGGAGCGGCTGCCAGCCCGAACATGGGGTATCACTCCTCCACCCTGGTTGCTTTTCTGATGACCCTGTTCAACGTCCGGCTGGGCTGGTGGCTGGGAAATCCGGGGCCGGCGGGAGACAAGACGTTTGATAAATCGACCCCTACCCTGGCTGTCAAACCGATCTGGGACGAACTCCGGGCCAATACCGACGACACCAACGAATACATATACCTCTCTGACGGTGGTCACTTCGAGAACCTGGGTCTGTATGAAATGGTGTTACGACGCAACCGGTTCATTGTCGTGAGCGATGCGGGCTGCGATGAAACCTGTACCCTGGAAGACCTGGGTAATGCCATCCGAAAAATCCGGATCGACCTGGGCATACCCATTGAATTTCAGGGCAAATTTCAGATTCAGGCCAGATCAACTCCGGTGGTCAATACAAAGGGAAAATACTGGGCACTGGCCCGCATTGGCTATTCTGCCGTTGACAAGCCCACCGCTACAACAGACCCCGACGAGGTGGATGGCCTACTGCTGTACATCAAGCCTGCTTTTTACGGCACCGAACCCCGCGACATCTTCAATTATGGGTCCACCAAAAGTGCTTTCCCCCACGAGTCAACGTCGGATCAGTTCTTTTCAGAAAGCCAGTTCGAGAGTTACCGGGCACTGGGCAGGCATGTGTTCGAAACGATTTATTCAAGCTTCAAAAAGGAAGCCGGTGTGGAACTGAACGAGCTATTTACGAAAGATGGACTCGCCAGCCACTGGAAGTTCATGAAGCCCAAAAGCTAACTTACGTTTATCTATTTAAATTTAAGCGACTTAAATAACAAAAGGTAGTTCTCAGGCAGGTGTTGGGTATCGTTATAGAAGCTTATCGGCGGTGATGGGCAGCTCCCGGATGCGCTTGCCGGTAGCGTGGTAAACGGCATTGGCAATGGCCGCTGGCAGACCAATCATGCCGATTTCGCCCAGCCCTTTAGCGCCCATAGGGTCCAGAATCGGGTCCGGTTTGTCAATCATGATGACCTCTACCTCGGGCATGTCGGCGCAAACGGGCACGTGGTATTCAGCTAGATTATTGTTCACATACCGGCCAAAGCGGTGGTCTATGAGGCCGTCTTCCATCAGCGCCATTCCAAGACTCCACACTACGGAGCCCAGTACCTGACTTCGGGCCGTTTTGTGATTCATGATCCTGCCTGAATCAATGGCCGACACCACCCGCATTACCTTCACCATACCCGTTTGTGGATGCACGTGCACCTCCACGAAGTTGGCACAGAACGATTTTCCCGAATAAGTCCCGACTTCCGGACCGCTCTTTGCTTCTTTCGTAATGACCAGTTCCGGCAGGTTATTCAATCTGAGTATCTCGCTGAACGATAAACGGGCAGCCCCCTGTTTCGACCGGACGGTGTCGCCATCGAAAACGAGGTCGGATTCCTTGACTCCGTATAAGGCCGACCCTTCTTTGTAGATGGCCAGTTCGCCCAACCGCTGGCGAAGGGCCATGCACACGTCATGCACCGCCGACCCCACCGACGCTACCGTATGCGAACCAAACTGAGGTGGTGCCTGCGGAAACGACGAATCGCCCAGTTCAAACGTAATCCTGTCGGGTGCAATACCGGTCAGATCGGCCGCAATCTGGGTCATCACGGTATAGGTACCCGGACCGGTATCGGCGGTGGCACTCTGAATGGTTAGCTTCCCCCCTGCCGACAGCCGGGCCAGCGCAGCCGCCGGACTGCGCTCGGCTTTATAAATCCCTGAACTCATCCCGAAACCAACCAGCATCTCGCCCGACCGCATAGAGCGGGGTTGTGGGTTACGCTTAGTCCACCCAAACCGGTCGGCACCCTGCTCGTAGCAGTCGTTCAGGTATTTGCTCGACCAGGGCTTGTTGTTTTCGGGGTCTACCTCCGCGTAGTTCTTCAGCCGTAAGGCTATCGGGTCCATCTTCAGCGCGTAAGCCAGTTCATCCATGGCCGACTCCAGCGCAAACGACCCGCTGGTTTCGCCGGGACCGCGCGTCCAGCAGGGGGTGCTGACATCCAGCGGAACAAGTCGATATACGGCGGTTAAGTTAGGGCAGCGATAGGCGGATTTGGTGGGATGCAGGATGCGTTCGGTAAACTGTTCGTAAGTGGAGGTCAGCCCGTAGGCTTCGTGCGTGATGCCCACCAGCGTCCCGTCGGCAGTGGCGCCAAGCCCGATCTTCTGAATCGACCGGGGCCGGTAACCCACCATGTTGAACTGCTGTTCGCGTTTGAGCACCACTTTTACCGGACGCCCCACAAGCTTTGCCCCCAGTATGGCCGCCATTTCCTGAGGCCATATACGCGACGAACTTCCGAATGCACCGCCCACAAATGGCGAGTGAACCTGAATGTTCTCTTCCTTAAAGCTGAAAGCTTTCATCAGGTCTTTCTGTGCCAGCTTCACCCCCTGCGACTTATTGTAGACGATGAGCTTATCCTCGCTTTCCCAAACAGCCGTGGCCGCGTGAGGCTCTATGGGATTATGGACGTGTATCGGGGTATGGTACGTTTGCTCAACGGTAACCGGCGCACGCTTGTAAGCATCCGTAATTCCCCGCGAATAATCTTCAGAACGTTCGGGTTTGATAGCCTTCCCAAGATTGGTTTTTGTATCGGTTTGATGCGGCTCGGACTGATACGTTACCGTCACCAGCGAAGCCGCATAGGTGGCCCGTTCAAGGGTGTCGGCAATGACCAGGGCCACCGGCTGATTACTGAAGTAGATTCGATCGTCATAGAAGACGCGAAACTCCTGCCCATACACACGGGAACTGGCCTTGTCTGTACCAGCCTCGTAGCCGGGCACTTTTGGCGCATTCGTATGGGTCAAAATGCCAAGGACACCGGCTATTTTTTCGGCAGTTTCCGTGTTCAGGCTGGCGATACGCCCTTTGGCAATCGTACTGGTCACCAGCACCCCGAACGTAACACCCGGCAGGTTGTATTCGGCCGCGTATGTAGCGCCACCGGTGACTTTTAATCGTCCATCAACCCGACTCATCGGGGTTCCTAACGACGCATTAAGCCCTGTGAATTCTTCCATAATTTCCCTTCGACCAGCTTGGCCGTTGATTATATAGGCTTTCGCATTTGTTATCGAATTGATAGTGTATCAGACAGCATCCTGCTGTCTGATACACTTCTCAAAACCCGGCTTCAGGCTTGTTCACGTTAGCGAGAGATGTTGGCTCAAGGTTGCCCACTGCCTCCGGCGGCTCCGTAAACCTGTCCTGTTGCGTAACTGGCATCGCTGGCGGCAAGCTGCACATAAATGGACGCCAGCTCGGCGGGCTGACCGGGTCGGCCCAGGGGCGTTTGACCACCAAACGTTTTAAGCTTTTCCTGTGTGGCTCCACCGCTGGGCTGCAAGGGCGTCCAGATTGGACCGGGAGCGACCCCGTTTACCCGGATGCCTTTCGGGCCGAGCTGCTTGGCCAGCGACTTCACAAAACTTGTGGTAGCCGCCTTTGTCTGGGCATAATCATACAGCTCTGCCGAAGGGTCGTAAGCCTGCTCAGACGTGGTGCCGATAATGGCAGACCCCGGTTGCAGGTGCGGTAAAGCAGCCTTAATAATCCAGAAGGGCGCGTAAATGTTGGTCTTCATCGTCCAGTCGAATTGCTCGGTCGATATATCCAGAATAGAGGCATGGGTTTGTTGCCGGGCGGCATTGCTCACCACAATATCCAGTCCGCCCAGTCCCCGAACGGCCTCGGCTACCAGCCGCTGGCAGAAGGCTTCATCGCGGAGATCGCCGGGGATCGCGATAGCCTTACGCCCTTCGGCTTTGATGAGCGCAATGACCTCACGGGCATCCGGTTCTTCGGCAGGCAGATAGTTGATGGCCACATCGGCCCCTTCGCGGGCATAGGCAATGGCAGCAGCCCGACCCATACCCGAATCGCCCCCGGTGATCAGGGCTTTCCGGCCCGCCAGCCGACCGGAGCCTTTGTAGCTGGTTTCGCCATGATCGGGTTTGGGGTCCATTTTTCCGGCCAGACCCGGCCATGGCTGGGGCTGCTCTTTAAACGGTGGTTTTGGGTATTTGGTAGTGGGGTTCTCGAGGGCTAATGGTGCGGCAGCACCCGTACGGGGATCGGCCGAAGCGGCTAAAACCGGCGTTGCGACCACGGTAGCGATACCGGTACCTAATCCCTGAATAGCCCGACGTCGGCTAAGTTGACTTTCTTCGTTCATGGTTGTATGTTGTTTCTAACACAACAACCGAATCCCAACTTGATCACTAAAATAATACACAAGGTTAAGTAACGGACTCTCCCAACCAAATTAAAACCTTCACAGACAGAAGATTGCCCCAAACGCCTATAGATGCATATGGATAAAGAATTTATATTACCTACAGCGTTTAGTGGTAGAGACTGAGCCGAGTTTAACGGGCTTTCAAGTGATCTGACCAACACTTGACGGCATTTGGAATCAGGGAGGATTGTTACTTTTGTTTGTTTAACCCAGTAAACTATTCAGTCAAAAACCCCATGTCAAAAATCAGTATCATTTGCCTGTTCGCGTTGCTCCAGTCGGCAGCTTTATTTGCGTTCAACCCAATGGCCAGCCGCGAGTTTTACGAATTAAAAGTGTATCATTTTAAAACGGCTGAACAGGAGCAGAAACTGGATGAGTATCTTCATAAGGCCTATTTACCCGCCATGCACCGGGTCGGTATTGCCAAAGTTGGCGTATTTAAACCCATTATGAACACGGCCAGCCCGGCGGCTACGGACGATCGGCTGTTGTATGTGTTTGTTCCGTTTCGCTCGCGCGACGACTTTTTCAAACTGGACGAAAAGCTCGCCAAAGACAAACAGTATCTGGCCGATGGCAAAGACTATCTGGATGCCGTTTACAACGCCCCCCCGTACGATCGCATCGAAACCATTCTGATGAACGCCTTCGAAAAGAGCCCGCAATTCAACCTGCCGGAACTGACCTCGGCCCGGAAAGACCGCGTTTATGAACTACGGAGCTACGAAGGGCACACCGAGAAGATTTCGAAAAACAAGATCGACATGTTTAACCAGGGCGACGAAATCGGTTTGTTCAAGCGGCTTGGCTTCAACGCTGTTTTTTACGCCGAAGTCGTAGCCGGTAGCCGCATGCCTAACTTAATGTACCTCACGACCTTTGAGAATAAAGCATCGAGAGATGCCCACTGGGACGCGTTCGGTAAGGACGAGTACTGGAAGAAGCTATCGGCCATGCCGAACTATCAAAAAAATGTATCGAAAAACGATACCCGGTTCCTGTACCCAACGGATTATTCAGATATATAAAGAGAAGCTGTAAGGCGACGGGAAGCAGTAACCCATCTTCCTCGTCGCCTTACAGGCTAGCTACACTACCGCCGGGTTAACCAACCCGTATCGGCCAGCCAGTCGGCCATGCGCTGGGGCCAGGTGTTGATGGATCTTAGTTTGGAGCGGTCGCCCATATTGAACCCATGTTTGCCCTGGGTGTAGATATGCACTTCGATGGGAACCTGGGCGGCCCGGTATCTCTGAAGCAGCGTAACCACCGGTCCCGAGCAGCACACATCGTCATTGGCCGCCAGCATAAAGGCTGGTGGTGCATCGGCCGGAACGGTTTCGGGAACACCCAGCGGACCCGGATAAATCAGTATCTGAAAATTGGGTTTACCGTCCAGCCGGTCGATCGGTTCGGCGGCATCGAGAACCCCTTTACCGGGGGCGTAGGCTATCATTTCCGCCACTTCGCCACCCGCCGAGAAGCCCATTACCCCCAACCGGTTGGGGTCAATACCAAACTCGTTTGCCCGACTGCGCACCAGCCGCATCGCCCGGTATGCATCTTCACGGGGGTGCTTATCGAGCGAGTAAGGAGAGTTCGCTTCCCGAGCCAGCCGGTATTTCAGCACAAAAGCTGCGACACCGATGCTGTTCAGGTACTCGGCGGGCTGGCGACCTTCTGCGTTGAACACCAGTTCCCGATGTCCGCCACCGGGGCAAATAACAACGGCCGCCCCCGTCGCTTTCTCTTTAGGCGGCAGATAGACCGTTATGGATGGGTTGTTAATGTGTTTCACCCAATAGTCTTTCGCCTGTTCGGGCTCATCACGCAACTTCTCGAAGCCGGGTGAACCTTTCGGCCAAAGCGGTATCACCACCGGGGCGGTTTGAGCCAAGGCCCGCCAGGGAAGGCCACCAGCCAGCAGACACAGCGCAAATCGACAAATAACAAGACTGGTTAACCTAGCTGTTGAATACGAAAAAAGACGAGCCATCTTATTAGTTAAAAATTGTTAGTACACTGGCTTAAAGGGCTGCGGTTTAGAAGAATACCCGTCCTAAATGCTTCAACTTATTTCGCCACCAGCCTTATTTCGCTGGTTCCCAGAGTTGGCGCTGTTGCCTTAAGGTTTATCCGACCGGCTTTCCCTCCCGACCGGATAATGGCCAGACAACGCCCCCGAAACGTTAATTTCTGCGTTTGTTGAAAGCTGCTCAAATCTGTGGGCTTTCCATTGCCTACGCCCGCCAATTCGCCTGCTCCGGTGAGCGTAAACGTTACGGGCGCGTCGAGCCAGGGAATAACCTTGCCCTGCTCATCCACGACGTCAACGATCACATAAGCCAGGTCGTTACGGTCAGCGCGCAGGATTCGGCGGTCGGTGGTGAGTTTGAGGTGATGGGGTTTCCCGGCAGTGCGGAAGGTTACAGATCCTGTTGGTTTGCCGTTGACAAAGCTCGTCGCCTTCAGCACGCCCGGCTGGTACGGCACGGCAAACGAAGCCGTAAGGGTGGTATCTGCCAGTTGTCGTTCCCCCACCAGTTTACCGTTCAGTTCCAGCCGAACCAGCGGGCTTCGGGAGAAAACCCGCACCTGAAGCGGTTTCCCTTCCTGCCCCGGCCACGACCAGCTCTGGCGCTCATCGGGCCAGCCCCAGTTGGTAACGGTTTCTTTCATGCCGTCGGGAATGGGGCTGTGAACAGCCATTTCGATGGGACTGTGGCGCCAGACCACATCGCGGTAGTAGGACTGTGGCTTTTTCGTGCCGATCAAATCCAGATCACCACACCAGGCATTGAACCAGGGCCACGGCAACACGGCCTTCACGCTGTCTTTATCGGCTTTCGGTTGCAGAAGGGCGTGACCGATGGCCGTTTCGCCCATGTAATCCATGGCCGTCCAGACAAAGTCGCCGAGTACGTACGGGTGCTTTTCCACCTGCTTCCAGTTTTCGAAAGCTTCGCGGGCAAACGACTCCGTGCCTAGCATGATCCGGGTTGGGTGGCGCTGGTGATCGGACTCGTAATGTTTCCACTCGTAGTTGTACCCGCCCACATCGAGCAGGGCAAAGGCGTTGTCGCCATCTTCCCAAATCTTGCCCGGATGCTCCCAGAATACGCACATCGCTTCCATAATGGGCCGACCGGGGTCCAGCCGATGTGCTTCATCGGCCAGACGTTTGGTCAACGCCAGCCCCGACGAGTCGGCCCGTTCGTTTATTTCGTTGCCGATACTCCACAGAAACACAGACGGGTGGTTTCGGTCGCGCTCAATCATGGCCCGTAAGTCGGTTTGCCACCATTGATTGAAAAAAAGGTGGTAGTCCTGTGGTTTTTTGGGCCGCTGCCACATGTCGAAAGCTTCTTCAACGACCAGTAATCCCAGTCGATCGCAGGCATCCAGAAAAGCGGGCGACGGAGGATTGTGGCTGGTACGAACGGCGTTGAATCCGCTGGCTTTCAGCAGCTTCACTTTTCGTTCTTCGGCCCGATCGAAAGCGCGGGCACCCAGTGGCCCATTGTCGTGATGGACGCTACCGCCTTTTAACAGAATTCGTTTGCCATTCAGGACAAAACCCCGGTTGGCATCCAATTCGATCGAACGAATCCCGAAGGAGGTGGTTACGCTGTCCAGGCGTTTTGTGCCCGCCACCAGCACCACCTTTGCCCGGTATAGCGATGGCGACTCGGGCGACCATAGTGCCGGGCTGGCCACAGTCAGGGTCTGCGCGCTTTCGGCTTTTCCATTACCTGATACGGTAACTGCCTGCTGACTTCCTCCGGCGAGTTGCCCATTCGGCTTGATCAGAGTTGTTATAACCCGAGTCGGTAATGTTGCCTTTTGGGTATTTTCAACTTGTGTTCGAACCAGAACCTGAGCCGACCGGGCCGACACCTGCGAGGTCGTGATCGTTACACCCATTGGCGCAATATATACGGCTTCGGTCAGGGTTAACCACACGTGCCGGTAGATGCCCGAACCCGTGTACCAGCGGGAATTCTGGCCGCTGTTCCTCACCCGGACGACCAGCGAATTCGGCTGCCCCGCAGGTAACAGCCAGGGCGTCAGATCGTAGCTGAATGAGGTATAGCCCGTTGGACGATAGCCAAGATGATGGCCGTTGAGCCAGACATCGGACTCCATATACACGCCGTCAAACTGAAGACGGGCCACTTTACCGGCGTCGGACGCTGGTAGGGCGAAAGCCTTACGATACCAGCCCGTTCCGCCAACGGTGTAGCCGGTGGAGGTATTACCAACACTCGCCCGCGAAAAGGGGCCTATCACCTCATCCGGCAATTGATGGGGTAAGTCCTCGATGCTCCAGTCGTGCGGCAGGTGCAGTTTTCGCCAGCTCGACTCCCTGAAATCGGGCTGCTGGCCGTTGGCAGTGCTGTCTTTCAGGAAATACCAGTCAGCATCAAAAAGGCGCGTTCGGGTTGGAACCACCTGTGCCAGCGATTGAATACCCGTCAGTATACCTAAAACCAGCAACCTTGTTCTCATCGCAAAAAACGTAAAGTAAAAAATGGCCTTGAAACAGATATATCTGTTTCAAGGCCATTGCTTCCTAAAAATACTGAGTCGTCGCGGGCGTCGGCTCTACTATACTCAATACCCCGAATTCTGCGTCAGGTTCGGGTTGATATCCCGCTCGGCCTGGGGTATGGGAAAACGCTCACTGATGCCCTCGCGGAACGTGGTCTTGCCAATGGATTTGGCAAAGGCAGCGGCATCGCCCCACCGAACCAGATCGAACCAGCGGTGGCCTTCCATACCTAGCTCGACCCGGCGTTCGTCTTTTATAGCCTGCCGAAGCTGCGTTTGGCTAAGCGTAGCGGCCAATGGCGGCATGTTCACGTCTTTACGCGCCCGCACTTGGTTGATGGGCGCCAGCGCGTCGGCCGTTTTTCCCGACTCGTTCAGCGCTTCGGCATACATCAGGAGCAGATCGGCGTAGCGCATCAGGATAAAGTTTTTCGGGTCGTCGCTTTTACCAATGTTTGCTCCTTTCCCAACCACATATTTGCGTGACCCATAGCCCGTTGAGGATGTGGCCGGATTGAACGTAATTCCCTGAAATACATCACCTGCCTGAAAAATAGTGTAGCCTTTTCGCGGGTCGGCAGCCGCAAATGAGTTCACAAAATTCTGCGTTGGCTGCGCCCATCCATAGCCGCCGTCCAGTGTAAAACCAGAGCCGCGGGGCGCATCGTAGTTGTTGGTCTGGTTGCCAAGGCCACCCAGAAACGACGCATACTGAATTTCAAAAATGGACTCTTTCCCGTTTTCGGTTGCCAGTTCGAAGTTATCGTAATAGCGATCGAAGAGACTGTACGCCTTCGAGTCGATCACTTCTTTGGCTTTGGCAGCGGCTTCGGGCCACTGTTTCCGATACAGATAGACCTTAGCCAGAAACGACTTGGCCGCCCCCTGGGTAGCCCGGCCCAGATCCGATGCGGGATAGGTGAGCGGCAGACTTTTCTCGGCCGATTGCAGGTCGGTAATGATCTGCGCATATACCTGTTCAACGGGTGTTCGCGCTACCAGAAATTCACTGGCGAGAAACTGAGGCTTCGTTATCAGGGGTACATCCCCAAAGAGCAATACCAGGTAATGATAGGAAATAGCCCGTAAGAACGAAGCCTCTGCCAAAACCCGCGCTTTTAGGGTAGCATCCATGGTAATACCCGGAACCCGGTCCAGTACCAGATTGGCCCGAAAGATGACCTGATAGAATGACGTCCAGGAGGCCCGAATGGCTGGGTTATCAGCCGTAACGGTAAAGTTTTCAATGGCTACCCAGTTGGCATCGTCCCCGTAGGTGTTGGAATCACCCGCCTGGTTATTGCCATAATAGCCGATACCAAACTGACCGATGCCATTGTACATAAGGGGTTTATAAGCCGCATTAACTGCCCGGACGGCATCGTCCGACGTCTTGTAATAATTATCGGCAGTAACGGCGTTGAGGGGTTGTTTTTCGAGAAAATCGCTCTGGCATCCGGCTAACAGCAGGGCCACCGCAAACACTATCTTTTTCATAACCAATGAGTTTAAGTGACCGTTAAAAATCAATGTTGATACCGCCCAGGATGGTTCGGGGTTGCGGGTAAGTCATCAGGTCGGTGAAGTTGTTGTCGATACCTGCGCCCACTTCCGGATCGAACCAGGGGTAAGGTGTTATGGTCAGCAAATTCTGGCAACTGGCATAGACCCGCAGGCGACCCAGCCCCAGCGTTCCTTTGGGGAGCGTATAGCCCAGCTGCACATTGCGGATGCGGAGGTAGCTGGCGTCATAGACCCAGAAACTCGACGTGCGCCGGTTATTGCTGGGATCGCCCCATACCAGACGAGGCACCCGATTGCTGGTACCGGGACCCGTCCAGCGACTCAGGTAGTCGGCGGTGGTGTTGTCGAAATTATCCATCAACCGCCGACCGCCGGTACCATCCAGATACAGGTCGCGGCCCTGAATACCCTGAATAAAAATGCTCAGGTCAAACCCTTTGTAGCTGGCGTTGCCAGTGAAGCCGTACGACAGGCGGGGAATGGTGTTGCCGATGTAATCGCGGTCGAGGTCGTTGATGATGCCATCGCCATTGGCGTCTTTCCATTTGATGTCGCCGGGTTTGGCATTGAGCTGGGTAGCGTGGCCATCGATTTCGGACTGGTTCTGAAATACCCCTTCCTGCACATAACCGAAGATGGAACTGATGGGCTGCCCTTCGGCGGTTTTGAACACTCCCGAAATGATTGGCAAACCGGCTAAAGCCGTCACCCGGTTTTTGATCGTTCCCATGTTCGCGCTGATATCATACTTAAAAGCCCCGGTGGATTTCCGATAGGTGATGGCCAGTTCGAAACCGGAGTTACGCACGGCACCCACATTTTGATAAGGCGCTGTCGTTACCCCCGTAGTTCCGGGGATGGGCACCTGAACCAGCATGTCGCGGGTATCTTTGATGAAATAATCGGCCGTTACCGACACCCGGTTGTTGAGCAGAGCCAGGTCGATGCCCACATCTTGCATGGTGGTTGTTTCCCATTTGATATTCGGGTTGCCAAGGGCCGTTGGTGCCACGCCGGGAGCCACCGTCTGCCCGCTCCCCAGCACATAGTTCTGCGCCAGGTTCAGCCCTGTAGTGAAGGAATACAACCCGATTTCCTGATTCCCTAACTGCCCCCAACTGGCCCGCAGTTTCAGGTCGTTGACGGCTCGGATGTTCTCCATGAACTTCTCCCCCGAAATGCGCCAGCCAGCTGCGAAGGACGGAAAAATACCGTACCGGTTGCCCGCCCCGAAGCGCGACGAACCATCGACTCGCAGGTTGGCCGACAAGAGGTACTTTTCGTCGTAGTTATAATTGACCCGGCTCAGAAACGACCGGATCGACCATTCCGAAGCACTGCCCCGCGCCCGGTCGTTCAACGCACCGGCGTCCAGCACCCGAATGTCATTGTTCGGGAAGCTTTCCCGGTGGGCCGAGAAATTGTCGTAGCGGTTGGCTTGCTGCGTGATACCTACCAGTGCCGAAATGCTGTTTTTGCCAAAGGCTTTATCGTAGGAAAGCAGGTTTTCATTCAGCCAGGTGGTGCTGATCACATTCGAGCGGTCGAGCGTATTGATCACATTTGTCCGACCTCCGAAGGCATAGGTAGGCGCGAAGTTGATCCCATTTTCGAGAATGAAGTCGGCGCCAATGGTTGCCCGCAGTTTGAGTTCGGGCGTAAACTGGTATTCGCCGTAGATATTCCCCAGCAGCCGGTAACGCGTCAGGTCGTTCTGGAACAGATAGGCACTTCCCAGGGAAGACAGGTAGCCAATTTGTTCGCCGGGTCGGCTGCCGTAGCCGTAGTTCCCATCGGGCATGTATTTGGGAATCGTTGGTGAAAAGCGAATGGCGTTCACAAACGTTTCATTCCATTGGCCGCTGGTTTGCTTCCCTCTCGTGAGCGACAGACTATTGCCAAACTTCAACTTCTTAAGTACCTGATGGTCAGACGTGACATTGAGCGAGTAGCGGTCGTATCCAACACCAATACCGATACCTACCTGATTGAAATACCCGAGTGAAACGGCATACTGGGATTTCTCGGAACCGCCGGACACCGATACGTGGTAGTTCTGAATGGGGGCCGTCTGGAATATTTCGCCAATCTTGTCATTGCCCACACCCAGCGAATCCGGATTACTCCAGTAAGGCGTCAGTCCGGCATTTCGCCGGGCTTCGTTCTGTAATGTAGCAAACTCGCGGGCATTGGCCATTCGGGGTAGCCGCCAGGCTTTCTGGGTGCCGTAGTACATGGTAAAGCTCACCCGGCCAACCCCCGTTTTGCCCCGTTTGGTCGTGATCAGTACCACGCCGTTGGCAGCCCGCGCCCCGTAAATAGCCGATGAGGCCGCATCTTTCAGAACAGTCATCGACTCAATATCATCGGGGTTGATGTTAGCAATACCACCGTCGGTAATCACGCCGTCGATGACATAGAGGGCGTTACTATTCCCGGTCGTCCCGACGCCCCGCACCCGAATAATGGCGTTATCGCCCGGTTTACCAGTGTTTTGTGTGACCTGCACACCGGCTGCCCGGCCCTGAAGTGCCTGTCCAACGTTGGTATTGATGGTATTATCGAAATCGCTTGCAGAAATCGCAGAAACGGCACCCGTCAGGTCCGCTTTTTTCTGAGTACCGTACCCCACCACCACGACTTCGGCCAGGGCCTTGTTGTCCGATGCCAGCGTAACGTTGATCGTAGATTGATTGCCAACAGTAATCTCCTGCGAAACGTACCCGATGAATGAAAATACCAGCACCGCTCCGGCGTCGTCGGGCAGTGTTAACCGAAAGCTTCCCGTAGCATCGGTAGTTGTCCCCCGATTTGTCCCTTTCAACTGAATACTGACGCCCGGCAATACCTCGCCGTTGTCGCCCGTTACTTTCCCGCTGATGCCGCGGTCTGCCCGAATAGCGGCCAGACGGTCTGGCTGCGTTTTAAACAAGTCGGCATGGCCCGCCACCGACACGCCGGGGATTGCCAATAAACTTATGGCGGTTAGAGCAGGTATTGCCCCCATCCAGTAGCTTCGACAGAGCCTGACGGGCGAGAACGTCAGATTTTTGGTTCGTAATCGTCTATTTTTCATACGTTAAGGATGAGTTTGAAAGAAAAAAATTGGGCATAAAGGCGACTTCAAAAACTCTATTATTCTTTATCTATAGATTATGTTTTTGAAGAATACAAAGGAAAATTATTTATAAATCAATAATGCGTCGATCTTATCTGATTAATAAGCTATTTTAACGTCAGTAGGAGTAATCATATATTTTTGTAGACTATTTGATTAGTAGTAATCGATTAAGATCCAACGTATATAGCTGTAGACTAATGTTATGAAAGCTCATCTTTTGCAGGTAGCAACGACGCCTAATCGATCATTCAGCGTTCGGCAGGAGTCCATCCCCAATGTCAACAACCGCTGGCACTGCCACAAAGAGGTGGAACTGGTTCATTTTCATCGGGGAAGCGGCACTCAGTTCGTGGGCGACAGTATCCGCCGGTTCAAAGCCGGGGACGTAGTACTGGTGGGAGCTAACTTACCACACTACT
Source organism: Spirosoma pulveris (assembly GCF_054781875.1). Classification (NCBI taxonomy): domain Bacteria; kingdom Pseudomonadati; phylum Bacteroidota; class Cytophagia; order Cytophagales; family Cytophagaceae; genus Spirosoma; species Spirosoma pulveris. The sequence continues at coordinate 544,846 of NZ_BAAGTO010000003.1, read as the reverse complement.
GGCATTACGACCGGGAAGAAAATGCGTGTTGTGCAGCCAAATCGGAGCGGCTTCCGTACGCCACGGTCGTTCATTTCACAGAAAACTTCTGGGGTGATTCATTCCTTTGTCTACCCGAAAATAAATCCCTGAAAGCCGCGCTCGACAAGGCGAAGCGTGGGTTATTGCTCACCGGGTCCATGGGGCAGCGAGTGGCCAGGCAAATGGAGACACTCTGTCAGGTAGAAGGTACCTTCAGACTTATGGCCCTGATGGAGTGTCTGCTGATCGCGAATGAGTCCGACGAACGCAGTTATCTTTCTTCTCTGGGCTTTCGGTACGAGTCGTCGGAGGTGGAAAACGAACGCATCAACCGCATTTACGCCTACACCTTGAGCCATTTCCACGACAAGATCAAGTTACAGGACGTGGCGTCAATTGCGGGTTTGGTTCCAAATTCCTTCTGTCGGTATTTTAAATCCCGAACGGGCAAGTCGTACTCGCAGTTTTTACTGGAAATCCGCATAGGTAACGCCTGTAAGCTTCTGATCAGCGAACGGATGAGTACCAAGCAGATTTGTTACGAAAGCGGCTTTAATAACTTTACCTGTTTCTATAAGAAGTTTAAACTCATTACGGGCAAAAGCCCGCTGATGTACCAGCGGGCCTATTCGATCAGCAACCCCTGATCGAGTACTAGCTAGTGTGTCTAAAGTACTCGTTGGCCGGGTCATCTGGAGATGATTGAGCGCAGTTACGACGTCATCACTCCTACCCTGCCCAGTTTTCCCGATCCAGGCTCCGGTACTGAATGGCTTCGGCCAGGTGTTCGATGCGGATATCGTCGGTAGCGGCCAGGTCGGCGATGGTGCGCGACACTTTCAGGATACGGTCGTAAGCGCGGGCCGACAAGCCCAATCGTTCCATTGCCGTTTTGAGCAACGCCCGGCCGGCATCGCTGATCACGCAAACCTCTTTCACCAGTTGCGAAGGCATCATTGCGTTGGAGTAAATGCCGGGCTGATTGGTGAAGCGTTCTGTTTGAATTTCCCTGGCCCGGATCACCCGTTCGCGAATGACTTCGCTGGGTTCGGCAGGGCGATTGGCCGTCATCTGGTCGAAGGACACCGGGGTTACTTCCACATGCAGGTCGATACGGTCGAGGAGCGGGCCACTGATTTTAGCCAGATAACGCTGCACGACGCCCGGCCCGCACACGCATTCTTTTTCGGGGTGATTATAGTACCCGCAGGGACAGGGATTCATGCTGGCAATGAGCATAAAGCTGGCCGGAAACTCAACGGCCCATTTGGCCCGCGAAATACTTACTTTACGATCTTCGAGCGGCTGGCGCATCACTTCCAGCGCCGACCGTTTGAACTCCGGCAACTCATCCAGAAAGAGGACGCCATTATGGGCGAGCGATATTTCGCCTGGCTGCGGAAAACTTCCGCCACCCACCAAAGCCGCATCCGAAATGGTATGGTGCGGTGACCGATACGGCCGGGTAGCTATGAGCGTGGCTCTGGCTCCCAGCTTTCCTGCTACCGAATGAATCTTTGTTGTTTCCAGAGCCTCCTGCAACGTTAACGGGGGCAAGATTGTAGGCAATCGCTTGGCCAGCATGGTTTTACCGGCACCCGGCGGCCCGATCATAATCACGTTATGCCCACCAGCTGCGGCAATTTCCATAGCTCGCTTAATATTTTCCTGACCCTGCACGTGCGAAAAATCGGCATCGTAGGCATTGAGTTGGGTCATGAATAAATCGCGGGTATCCGTTTCGAGCGGAGCGATGTCTTTCTTTCCTTCAAAAAACTCGATGGCTTCCTGAATCGTTGTTACCCCAATCACATCCAGTTGATTGACAATCGACGCTTCCTGTGCGTTTTCAACGGGCAGCACAAAGCCTTTGTAGCCCCGCTTGCGCGCTTCGATTGCAATGGGTAACACGCCTTTTATGGGTCGGAGCGTCCCATCGAGGGCTAATTCGCCCATGATGACATATTCTTCGAGGTGGCGGGTGGTCGTTATTTGCTCAGAAGCCTGCAAGACGCAAAGGCCAATGGGCAAATCGTAGGCCGATCCCTCTTTGCGTATATCAGCCGGAGCGAGGTTAACGACTACCTTCTGACGCGGCATTCGATAGCCAAAGAATTTCAGTGATGCTTCGACTCGTTGTTCACTTTCTTTAACCGCACTATCGGGCAGGCCCACTAAATGGAAATGCAAACCCTGTGCAACAACAACTTCAATGGTAATAAGGCTGGCATTGACGCCATAGACGGCTGCACCAAACGTTTTGGCTAACATAAATCGGCTTAAGTAAACGATTAACAGGGATGGGTTTCAAAACTACAGTGCAATGGTGCAATAAAAAAACACAGACTCCAGTTTTTGTGATTGGGTAGTCATCCCCTCTCTATTAACTTAATCGGACTACGAATAGCGTTATCTATTTTCCAGACTTTGTATCTTTTTTTTCTTAGATCGTTAAGGCCATTTTTTTTGTAGACATTGGCAGATTGATCACCCTTTACGAAGCGGGTAAAGATGCCAGAAAGAGGTGCTCTTTTGCCTCTTTATTCAGTTGTTTAAGTACAGCCGTGTGTCCGATAATTGTCTTGTAATCTACCTTAGCGGGATCTTCTCCAATAGTATTTATTTGGTCAACATGCTGAAACAGTTTTCCCAGTTCAGTCTTCATTCTGCTTAGTAAAGCTGTCAGCTCATCAACGGAGCACTGCCCAATTTGTAGGTTGCCATTCGAGGCCAGAATCTGCTTACCCGTATTTTCACTGACGTGAATGGTTAACACCTTATAATAGCCATGGAAGTGTGACATGGCGCTCAGCCACTCAGCCAATATAGTTTCAGTTTCCGTATTCTTCACACTATGAGGATAGTTATAGGACGATTGGTTACTAATTCGACAACTCTGTTTATCATTTATACCCCAAATACACCAAAAAGCTAAACGAAGCTTAATTTTAGAACCATTTACTTTTAAAAGTAGCCAAATTTGAATGTTTATATGTAATAAACTCAATCTAATAGTATACAAAAGACCTATTTTAATTAAATTTTAATCATTAATGGCTAAATCAAACGTATTTACTTGAATATAACATAATTATACTACTAATTGAGAGGTAAAGCCTATCAATTCACAACAAACTTATCTGTACCATTCTATAGCTAAGATGCGCGCGATTAAACAGCACTTGTATTAACAGCAATAAGTCGTTTATGGTATAAAAGCGGCCAAGTCAGTCACATTGATATTTTTAGCTGCTTAACCTATATTGCCCGGAATTTCAAAATGATTAAAATAAAATTAGGTATAGTAACATAATGCCCAATTGCCTTGCAGTTGGGCATTATTCTTTCCAGACAGCCTCATTTACAGTCTGATAACCATCTTTTATCTGTCTCACCCGGTGAGATAGATAACGAATCAATCCAGTCGGCATCAACTTATTTTAATTATTTGGGGTTCAATAGATAATGGGGCGGCTAAATCCGCATTGATAGTCATGTTTTCACTCTCTCTGGACCAGCCCTCTATCAATACCGTGCCTTTCCGGGCATATTAACCTCATACGAATTAAACCAAGGGATGGAGACATTTAGTAAAAAAGAAAAAGAGAAGGCAAGACAGAAAAAGAGAAAAGACAAAGAAGAAAAGAGAGAAGATAGAAAAGCCAACGCCACCAAAGGACTTGGCCTGGATGATATGCTCGCCTACGTGGATGAGAACGGAAATATATCATCTACACCACCCGACCCCCGCAAGAAGAAGCGCATTGATCAGGAAGATATTCAGATTGGTGTAGCCAAACAACAGGCGGGCGAGCCGCAGGACCTTGTTCGCCAGGGAGTAGTTACGTTCTTCAACGACTCCAAAGGCTACGGCTTCATTAGAGATTTACAAACTCAGGAAAGTATTTTTGTCCATATTAATGGCCTGAAGGAGCCTATCGGCGAACAGGACAAAGTGACATTTTCGACTGAAATGACCCCCAAAGGGCCAAATGCAGTTGATGTAAAAAAACTGGTTGCCTGACATTACAAAATAATATGTGGTATTACACGCCACCACATGACACTATTCGGAAGAAAATGGGGTTGTATGTTTTATACATCGAGCCATGCGGGCGCATGTACTCATTATCATCCCCTAAGTTATGAGCCAACAAACGTACACCTCCATCCCCCCTACCTCAGATAGCGTCTACTGGATGCTCAAATCTTCGGATGGGAAAACCAGCATTTTTGTGCCTCGGGATAAAGAGCTTGATCGGCGATTAAAAGTTAAGTTTCAAGCTGAGGTTGCCGCCAGAACATCGCCTAAGCGTAAACGGTAGGGGTCGGAGTTAGTGACTTATTTGTTTGTAATAACATAGCCCGGCCTCAAAGCCGGGCTTTTTGTGTATAATGAACTTATCCGGCCTGCTGATGATGGCTATCACCTGCCAGAACGGCCAGACCAAAACTGACAGATGAACAACCATGACCATCCGCAACCGCATTTCGGGCCAGTTTACGTTAATCGTTGCCTCTATTCTGATTGGGTTTTCATTGCTTATCTATGTAGTGTCAGCTACGTACCGGCGAGAGGAATTCTATGATCGGCTCAAAAACAAGGCGCGCACTACTGTGCGGTTTCTGGTCGAAGTAAAAGAGGTAGACAACGATCTGCTGCGCATCATCGACCGGAATACCCTGACGGCCCTGATCGATGAAAAAGTCCTTATCCTAAATGAAAAGAACGAGTTGCTGTACAGCAGTGTGGACGATCACCCCGTTCGCTATCAACCCGGCCTGCTCGATGCCGTTCGCAAAACTCATGAAATAGAAACGACCAATGGAGAAAATGAGCTGGTCGGTATTCTGTACGAAGCTAACGGCCAGCGGCTGGTTGTGCTGGCATCCGCCTACGATCAGTTTGGGCAAAGTAAATTAGCTAATCTACGGCTAACTCTTTTCTGGGGACTTCTGGGCGGCATTGGGCTCACTGTAGGCCTGGGGTTTTTCTTTGCCGGGCAGTCACTTCAGCCGATTGGCCACATCAATCGGCAGGTACAGACCATTACCGCGCGTAACCTTCGCCAACGGCTTGATGAAGGAAATCGGCAGGATGAGATTGACCAGCTGGCCGTCAACTTCAACGCGGTGCTGCAACGACTCGAGCAGGCCTTTGAGCAGCAGCGTAGTTTCGTATCCCACGCATCGCATGAGTTACGCACTCCCCTGGCAGCCCTCAAATCCGAAATTCAGCTCGGTCTCAGACGGCCCCTTTCTGCTGAACGGCACGCCGAAATCCTTCGGAACCTGCTCACCGATACCGACAGGCTCATCGCCCTTTCCAACAGTTTACTCGTGCTGGCCCGTACCCTGGAAAACCTGGAGGCCGTTACGATGAGCGTTGTACGACTCGACGATGTGCTTTTTACGGCGCAGGACGAACTGCTGATCACCCATCCAGACTACGCCGTGCACGTTCAATACGATCAAATTCCGGATTCGGATACCGATACATCCGTAATAGGCAACGAAGCACTACTGGTACGGGTTGTTTTTAATCTGCTCGACAATGCCTGTAAGTACGCTCAGGACCAGCGTGCCCAGGTACGAATTGGTACGGAGAACGGCTGGGTGTGGCTCAGTGTAACTGACACAGGCATTGGCCTTAGTGACGAAGAAAAGCTACATATTTTTGAACCCTTTTACCGGGCACCGGGCGCTTCCGGCTTCATGGGTTTTGGTGTTGGACTGGCCGTTTGTGCCCGCATCATTGACTTACATGCGGGGCAAATTCAGGTAGAAAGCGTAGTAAATCAGGGAAGTACCTTCAAGATTAGTTTAAAAAAAGCTTAAAAAAGTATTAAGCATTGGTTAAATTTTAATATTTTTCTAATGTCAGCAACAGGGTCTTCCTGACTCATATTCAGCAACTTTGCAAAAGGTATTAACAAAACCACCGTAATGCGTTTCTGGATATTTTTGATGCTGTTGCTTTTCGCCTACCCGGTCAGAGCACAGGATTCGTTGCGGCTTACCCGTCAGCAGGCCGATAGTGTGTTTCTGAAAAATAACCTGTTGCTGCTGGCTGAACGATTTCGGATCGACATTGGCCAGGCGCAGATACTGCAGGCCAGTCTTCGCGACAACCCTACCGCCAATCTTGAGTTTAGTGCCTTTAATAACCAAACGAACCGGATTGCGGATGTGGGCCGCGGGGGCGAAAAGATCATCTCCATTCAGCAACTCCTCTACACCGCCGGAAAGCGTAATAAACGAGTTGCGCTGGCTACCGAAGCCGCCCGCCTGACGGAGCTCGAACTCCTTGATCTACTGCGCGGACTTCGGTTCGACCTTCGCAGTCGATTTTATGCCATTTATTTCCAGCAACAGACACTTGCCCGGTACAATCGGCAGATTGCCACGATTCAGACAACCGTAACGGCGTACGAACGCGAATACAACCGCAACAACGTATCGCTGCGGGAGTTACTTCGACTCAAAGCACTGCTGTTTCAGCTCAGTAACGACCGCACCGAAATTCAGTTTCAATTAGCTGAAGATCAACGAAATATTCGAACATTACTATCCGTTACCCAGCCTATTCAGCCCGTTGTGCGCAATGAAGCTCTGACACGGTACCATGTTCCAACGCAGCCCGACGATTCACTCCAGCAGTTAGCCCTGCGTAACCGCCCGGATTTGCAGGCGGCTCAATCGCTCATAAAACAGGCTGAGCTGAATTATACTTTACAGCAGGCACTGGCCCGGCCCGATCTGCGCGTGGGGGGAACTTACGATCAGAATGGCAGCTACATTCCCAATTACGTAGGCCTCTCGGTCGGTATGGACCTACCGGTGTTTAACCGCAACCAGGGCGCCATCCGGGCAGCCAAAAGCCAGATCAGCTACCAGAGTCAACTGGCCAGACAACGCATTACGCAGGTAACCAATGAGGTGGCTACGGCCCTGCAAAAAGTGCGTGATGTAGAGCAAATGGTACAGTCGGTGGAGGGTCGCTTTACCGATCAGTTCGAGTTACTGAACCAGGGGGTTGTTACGAGCTTTCAGAAAGGGAACATCTCGCTGCTGGAGTTTGTGGATCTGATTGAAACGTACAATGAGAGTGTTCGGCAACTGAATCGACTCAAAGCCGACCGCGTCAACGCCTACGAAGAACTAAACTACCTCATCGGCGACGACCTGTTCAACTAATGCACTTCTTTATCCATCCGAAAATGAAAACCCTGCAATTCCTGCGTCTTGCTACTTTTTGCCTTACCCTTACAGCCCTGTTACCGGGGTGCCATCCTAAGCCAGCTCCTCAGGAAACCAGCGCCTTTATGCTATCGGACACGATGCTGAGCCGTATTCGGATCGACACGGCCCGAACCATGCCGGTCCGCAGCGAACTCACGCTGGTAGGCCGCATTATGGCCGATGAAAACCGGGTGATCGAGGTATTCCCGCTAGTGGGCGGCAACGTTGAAAATGTAAAAGTGGAACTGGGCGATTATGTTCGCAAAGGACAAACGCTGGCCACTATACGTTCCGGAGAAGTAGCCGATTTTGAACGCCAGAACACCCAGGCCGAAGCCGACCTGCTGCTGGCCGAGAAGAACCTCCGGGTAGCTCAGGACTTGTTCGAGAGCAAACTCAACTCGCAGCGCGAAGTCATTGCCGCCCAGAAAGAAGTGGAGCGGGCGCAGGCCGAAGTGAGCCGGATTAAAGAAGTGTATCATATTTATGGCGTTGGCAAATCGTCGACCTATACGGTTAAAGCCCCTATTGACGGGTACATCATCCAGAAAAATGTAAACCAGGGTACGCAGCTTCGCTCCGATAATGCCAATAGCCTTTTTACCGTAGGGCAAATCAGTGAAGTGTGGGTGCTGGCCAACGTGAACGAAAGCGACATTAGCCGGGTCAAACCTGGCATGACAGCCGATATCCAGACACTCGCTTACCCCGACGAATTATTCCATGGCCATGTGGATAAGCTGTACACCGTTCTCGACCCCGGTACCAAAGCCATGACCGTCCGTATCCGACTGCCAAATCCGGGGCTGAAGTTGCGCCCCGAAATGCACACCACCGTTACGCTGCGGTACGATGACGGGGGCCAGATGGTGACGGTTCCGGCCGGATCGGTCATTTTCGACAAGTCCAAGCATTACGTGATGGTTTTTCGGGGCCGCTCTGATATAGAAACGCGTGAAGTGACAGTGCTGAAATCGCTGGGCGATGTCGCTTACGTACGCACGGGAGTAAAACCCGGCGAACGGGTCATCTCGCAAAATCAACTGTTAGTGTACGATGCGCTGAACGATTAGGTGATGGGCTGAGGGGATTGGCTGCGCTGCCCCTACCCATCGCCCTCTGCCCATGCCCAACACCCCATTACCCTGAACCATGAACGCTTTTATCCGTAACGTAGTCGGTTTTTCGCTGAAGAACCGCTTTTTCATCTTTTTCATGACTGTTGGGTTGATCATAGCCGGTATTGCCAGCTACATGACCACCCCACTCGAAGCCTTTCCCGACGTAACCAATACCCAGATTATTGTGGTAACGGAGTGGAATGGCCGCTCTGCCGAGGAAATAGAACGATTCGTGACCGTGCCCATCGAGGTGGGCATGAACTCCGTACAACGCAAAACCAGCGTCCGTTCCATTACCATGTTCGGGCTCAGCATCATCAAAATCATCTTCGAGGATGACGTCGAAGACTTTTTTGCCCGGCAGCAGGTCAACAACCAGCTCCGTTCGATCTCGCTGCCCGAAGGCGTATCGCCCGATGTGCAACCGCCCTACGGCCCAACGGGCGAAATCTTCCGGTTTACCCTTCAATCGCCCAACCGCGACAGTCGTGAACTGCTTACCCTGCACAACTGGGTTATTGACCGGCAGCTCCGCAGTGTAGCGGGTGTAGCCGATGTAGTCGCCTTTGGCGGTCGCGAAAAAAGCTACGAAATCCGGGTAAATCCAACCCAATTGGCTAAATACGACATCACTCCGCTGGAGGTCTATCAGGCCGTTACCCGCAGCAATATCAACGTTGGGGGCGATGTTATCGAGCGGAACGGCCAGGCATATGTGGTGCGGGGTATTGGGCTACTCACGTCCATTGCCGATATCGAAAACCTCATTGTGGAAGATTTATCGGGTAACCCCGTACTGATCAAGAACGTAGCCGAAGTAGCCGAATCGAATCTGCCACGCGTTGGTCAGGTAGGACTCGATAAAGACGACGATGTGGTAGAAGGCATCGTGGTGATGCGTAAAAACGAAAATCCGAGTGAGGTGCTGGAGCGGGTAAAAGCTAAAATTGAGGATTTGAACACCCGTATTTTACCGTCAGATGTAAAGATGGTCACGTTCTATGATCGCGATAACCTGATTTCGTTCTGTACCAAAACCGTGCTCCATAACCTGACGGAAGGAATCATTCTGGTAACGGTCATCGTGTTTCTGTTCATGGCCGATTGGCGGACTACCGTTATCGTGTCCATCATCATTCCGCTGGCGTTGCTGTTTGCGTTCATGTGCCTCAAACTGCGCGGCATGTCGGCAAATCTGCTGTCGATGGGTGCGGTCGATTTTGGTATCATCGTTGATGGCGCCGTCGTGATGGTGGAGGGGATATTCGTCACGCTCGACCACCAGGCGCACCGCGTTGGGATGACCCGATTCAACCGAATGGCGAAGCTGGGACTGATCAAAAAGACGGGGGGCGAGTTGGGCAAGGCCGTTTTTTTCTCCAAGCTCATCATTATCACCGCCCTGCTGCCCATTTTCTCCTTCCAGAAAGTAGAGGGTAAAATGTTTTCACCCCTGGCCTGGACGCTGGGTTTCGCCTTGCTGGGTGCCCTGTTGTTCACGCTAACGCTGGTGCCGGTTTTGTGCTCTATTTTATTAAAAAAGAACGTTCGGGAAAAGAACAATCCACTGGTCAACTTTTTCGACCGAATTGTCATGGCGGGCTTTGGCTGGTGCTTTGCCCACCGAAAAATCAGTTTAGTCGCGGCTATTGGCTTCATGGCCGTTACCTTTTTTTCGGCCTCCCTGCTGGGATCGGAGTTTTTACCGACGCTTAACGAGGGGGCTCTCTGGGTGGAGGCTAAACTTCCCATGAGCAGCTCGCTCAACCAGACGGTAGGCATGGTCCATACCTTACGTCAGAAGCTAATGGACTTCCCGGAAGTCAACGGGGTATTGTCGCAAACGGGCCGGTCCAATGATGGTACCGACCCATCCGGCTTTTATTACGTACAGATGCAGGTTAACCTGAAGCCCAAAGACGAGTGGACCAGGCATATTACCACCGATGAACTCATCGAAGAAATGGACGGTCGGCTCAAGCAGTTTCAGGGCATTAACTACAACTACTCGCAACCGATCATCGACAACGTGGCCGAAGCCGTGGCCGGTATGAACGCCAGCAACGCCGTCAAAATTTTTGGCGACGACCTGGAAACGCTCGACAAAATGGCGAATAAAGTCATTGGTGCCATTCGGGATGTGCCGGGCGTAAAAGATGTGGGTATTTTGCGAAACATTGGTCAGCCCGAGATCAGTGTTCTGTTCGACGACCGGAAAATGGCACTGTACGGCGTCTCTACGGCCGATGCGCAATCGGTTATTGAAATGGCCATTGGGGGGAAAACGGCCTCTATTCTGTACGAAGGCGAGCGGAAATTCGATATTCGGGTTCGGTACGGTGAAGATTACCGGCGCACCGAAGACGATATTATGCGGCTGATGGTCCCGACGCTGCGGGGCAATAAAATTCCCCTGCGGGAGATTGCCACCCTGCGCGCCATTACCGGACCTGCCTTTGTCTACCGCGACAACAACAAGCGATTCATCGGGGTAAAATTTTCGGTGCGGGAGCGTGATCTGGGCAGCACCATTGCCGAAGCACAGCAACGCGTCAACGAAGCGATAAAGGATCTTCCTAAAGGATACGGCATCAACTGGACGGGTGAATTTGAAAACCAGGTTCGGGCTACCGGCCGACTCGGGCAGGTGGTTCCCATCAGTCTGGCAACCATCTTTGTGATTCTGTTCATCCTCTTCGGCAGCGCCAAAGATGCGGGGCTTGTACTGCTGAATGTACCGTTTGCCCTGATCGGCGGTATTCTGGCGCTCCATGCCACCGGTATGAATTTCGGTATCTCGGCGGGGGTCGGTTTTATTGCCCTGTTCGGTATCTGTGTGCAGAATGGTGTTATCCTTATTTCGGTCTTTAACAACAATCGCAAAGCACATATGCCATTGGATGAAGCCATCCGGGAGGGCGTCAAGTCGCGGGTTCGGCCGGTGGTCATGACCGCGCTCATGGCCGCTATCGGTTTGCTGCCAGCCGCTGTCTCTACGGGTATTGGCTCCGAAACACAGAAGCCACTGGCTATTGTCGTTATTGGCGGTCTGATCACGGCTACGATCCTGACGCTGCTGATCTTCCCGATCATCTACCGGCTTTTCAACCGCAAGCAGCGTGCGCATGCTCTTTAACAAGGGACTGCTGGTTTGACCCGGATTTTCCTGAAATTAATTTGACATAGCTTCGTCCATTCACTTACTTTTTACTGCTGTTCAGCTACCATGTACGGTTGTTGACAACAAAAAACATATTTCGGCTACCTGACTGATTAGATTTGATTTACCACACAGAAAGACGCGCTCTTTTTGTAGGGCAAATAAACTCTAATCCAACTTTAAAAGTAGCGAATTATGATACCCTATCCCCCCCATGCAAGAAATCCAATCCCTACAGACGGCATCAAGATGTACGTCCGTGAAGCTGGTCAACTTGTTTTTCCGGTCTCCGATTTAATCTATTTACAAGCTACCGGCAATTACAGCTGGCTTTATTGGAAAGACGGACAACGGATGCTCATGCCGCGCACGTTAAAGTACTACGTTCCTCAGTTGCCGGCCAAATGGTTCGTTCGGCTACACCGGAACTGTATTGTGAACTTGAATTATATCGAGCGAATGGAGCGGGACGACCCGGATAAGGGCGGCCTGGTTTATTTACGTTCGGGCGATATTTTGCCGGTATCACGTCGCCGATGGTTTGCGGCAAAACGGCTTTTCCAACAAAATAGCTTTGCGAATTAGTAAAATTAGCGGAGTAAGTGAAAATAGGTGAAGCAGTGCCTGACCCACCATTTCGCCTACTTTCACTTACTCCACCGCTAAATTCGCTGAATAAGTTCAGCTACTTTGTGTACTTCACGGCCCACGATATGGTCGATGATAGCCTGAGCGTGCTCGCGACCGTTTTCAATAAAGACTTTCTCGGTAAAAATGCCCGCCATGACAGTTCCACAAACGTATAAGCCGGGAATCGTGGTCTCAAACGTTTCTTTGTTATAAACCGGCACCTGCGTGGTTGCATCCAGTTCAATACCACACCGGCGCAACAGATCGGCATCGGGGATATAGCCCGTCAATACAAAGACAAAATCAGCCGGCAATTGCGTTTCTTCCCCGGTTTTCAGGTTATTAATCGTTACTGATTTCTCATCGATCTGCGTGACGCAGGAGTTAAAAGCGGTCTTTATACGTCCTTCCTTCACCCGGTTTTTCACGTCGGGAACGAGCCAGTATTTAACCGTACTTCTAAAATCGTCACCCCGGTGAACAACGGTGATGTTTACATCGTGGCGGTACAGTTCCAAAGCCGCTTCAACCGCCGAATTAGAGCCTCCAATGATAACAACATTGGTAAATGAGTACTTGAACGGTTCGTCGTAATAGTGCGAGACATGGGGTAGGTTCTCACCCGGTATATTGAGCCAGCGAGGCCGGGTAAAGTAACCCGTTGCCATAATCACTTTGTGGGCCTGGTAGTCAGCCCCGGCTTTTGTTGTCACCGTAAAGAGTTCATCTTTCTTCTTCACCTGCCAGACTTCCTGAAACAACTCAAAATTCAGGTGGTAGTAGGCCGCTGCCTTCCGGTAATATTGGAGGGCTTCGTCACGACCAGCTTTCACATCCGATATGGCAAACGGCAAACCCCCAATCTCAATATTTTCGGCCGTCGAGAAAAAGCGCATTCGGCGTGGGTACTGACGGATAGATTCCGTTAAACTACCCATTTCCAGAATCAAGTGACTGAGCCCTGCTTTGGCCGCTTCGATGCCAGCCGCTAACCCACACGGACCTCCACCAACAATAATGACGTCGTATATCTTCATAGCGTAATAAATCTGCCCGATTGTCTACCAGACTATTCTCTGAGCTACTGGCTTAACAAGTAAAAAGTCCTCAAAGGTTGCGCTTTGAGGACTTTTTACTTGTTATTTTTCACAAAATAGTTTACCTGATTCGCCTTATGCTTAAGGGTATACATACGGCGGTCGGACAAACGAAAGGCATTACGGTTACGGTTGAGCGACTGGTACACCCATTGGATCCCGTAGCCGTTACGGTATAAAGATCGTCGGCAGTAACAGCCTGACTGGCACCCGTGGCTGAAAAACCATTCGGACTACCCATAATGACCCAAAAGCATAATAACATGTACAATTGTCTCATACAAGAATAGTTCACTAAATCGAACAACAAGTTACTATAAGATCAATAATCAGATATATAATCCGGAACAGAGCGCCCCCTGTCGAAAAAAAACGACTCTATTCTTAACTATGGATTGTTTACTTCAGAGGGTTAGCTAGTCCACTTTACGCAAAAGCTTTGCCATCGGCTGGGGCATTTCTGTGTATCTTTACTGAACGACCTGACTAGATTGTGGAAAACCAAGCCAATACATTATTTTCATCATTCGATAGTGAAGAAATTACTTTCTTCGCTGATTTAATTTTACCCATTCCTGTACCTAAATTATTTACCTACCGCGTTCCAAGAGGCATGGCGGAGGGGCTCAAAATTGGTGCCAGAGTTATCGTCCCATTCGGCAAAAAAAACGGCAGAGTATTCACGGCCATTGTAGCAAGGTTACACCATACCCCGCCAACAGGCTACCAGGCTCGTTACATCAATGAAACTCTAGACGAATACCCTTTAACCACAAGTTACCAATTAGAGCTTTTTAGGTGGATTGCAGAGTATTATATGTGTTGTATCGGCGAGGTTATGAACGTAGCACTGCCCTCCGGCCTGAAAATTTCCAGTCAGTCTAAAGTGCAGTTCAATCCCGATTTCAACTACCCCGAACTCCTTACCGAATTCGAGGAAACGTTACTTACCGAACTCAAAAAACACCCGGCTTTATCGTACGATGAAGTGGGACGACTAGCGGGTGACGGCATCAACGTAGCGGCTCTGATTAAATCGCTGGTCGAGAAAAAGGCCATTATCGTTTTTGAAGAAGTTCGGGAAAAATACACTCCCAAGATGGTCCGGAAAATTCGTCTTCACCGGACCTATGAGGAGCGCGAGCAGTTGCTTGTTTTACTGCAACGACTCGAAAAACTGCCCAAACAGCAGGAAGTCGTTATGCGATACCTGAGCCATGTTCCCCTGCAGCGGACACCGGCCTTGAATGAAAAGGGACTCGATAAAACAATCCTGAATCAGGACGATGAATTGTCGCAATCGTCCCTGACGACATTAATTAAAAATCAGGTATTCGAAACATTCGACGTGATACAACCCCGGTTTTCGGATAACGGAACGGATGGCTTACAGACCGAAATCAAGCTGACCGATGCCCAGCGGACGGCTTCGAGCCAGATCGTGACGCAGTTCGAACAACATAACGTTGTGCTTCTGCACGGCATTACCGGCAGCGGCAAAACCGAAGTCTATATCGATCTGATTCAGCAGGCGCTCGGCAGTGGCTCTCAGGTACTCTATCTGCTGCCGGAAATTGCCCTGACAACCCAGATCGTTGTGCGCCTGCAACGCGTATTTGGGGACAAGATGGGCATCTACCATTCCAAATTCTCCGATAATGAACGCGTGGAGGTCTGGAAAGGCGTTGTTTCCGGACAGTATCAGTTTGTAGTGGGTGTACGCTCGGCGGTGTTTTTACCGTTCGATAACCTCGGCCTGATCATCGTGGATGAAGAACACGAAACCAGTTACAAACAACACGACCCGGCTCCGCGCTACCACGCCCGCGATGTGGCCATTATGCTGGCTCACTGGCAGCAGGCCAAAGTATTGCTGGGATCCGCTACACCCTCGCTCGAAACGTATTACCAGGCCAAACAGGGCCGCTACGGACTTGTGGAACTGTTTCAACGCTTTGGGGAGGCTACCCTGCCCAATATCATGCTGGTGAATATGCAGCAGGAGAAAAAGCAGAAAACGCTGAGAAATGAGTTTTCGTCGGTCTTGCTGGGTGCCCTGGAAGCCAATATGGAGCGGAAAGAGCAAAGCATTCTGTTCCAGAATCGGCGAGGGTACTCGCCCTATATGCAATGTGAAGATTGCGACTGGACCGCTGAATGCCCTAACTGTGCCGTTAGTTTGACCTATCACCAGCGCGATGCCGAGTTGCGCTGTCACTATTGCGGCCACAAAGAAGGCGTGCCGCGTATGTGTCCCACCTGTGGGTCTACCAAAGTGAAGACCATCGGCTTTGGCACGGAAAAGCTGGAAGATCAGCTCCAGATTTTCTTTCCGCAATCGCGGGTGCTGCGTATGGACCTGGACACCACCCGTGCCAAAAATGCCTATCAGCAAATCATTCAGGAATTTGAAGGAGGACAGGTCGATATTCTGGTGGGTACCCAAATGATTACGAAGGGGCTGGATTTCGACAATGTTAGTCTGGTTGGCATTTTCGACGCCGACCGGCTGATCCATTTTCCTGACTTTCGGGCTACCGAACGGGCCTTTCAGATGATTACCCAGGTGAGCGGGCGGGCCGGTCGGCGGGCGGGGCGGCAGGGAACGGTACTCATCCAGACCAGCAATCCACAGCAGCCGATTCTGCAAAAAGTAATTGATAACGACTACAAGGGGCTGTTTAAGGAGGAGCTTCAGGAGCGGCAGGACTTTAACTACCCTCCTTTTTCGCGGCTCATCAAGCTAACCGTTCGCCACACCGACCGGGCCATTAGCCACCAGGCTGCCGAACGGCTGGCCGCCGAACTGATCGACGCACTCGGGAGCAGCCGGGTACTGGGTCCCGAAGAACCGCTGGTCGAACGTATCCGCAACCAGTTTCTGTTCGATATTCTGATCAAGATCGAACGCGACAAAGTGAATATAAAAGCAGTGAAAACGTACATTCAGGAGCGTATCAACGACATCCTCACGGATAAAGGATTACGGCAGGTCAGCATCGTAGCCGATGTGGATTGTTTATGAGTTCGCCACTCTTCCTGTAAAATTTCAGTGAATACCACCGTTTATCAGCCCATACGGTTATTTTTGCACCGGCTTCTGGCCGATTTTGCCCAATTTTCCCGTCCCATGTCAAAGAAAACCAAGATTGTGGCCACTATTGGTCCGGCTTCCGAAACAAAAGAACAGTTGCTGGCACTCGCCAAAGCAGGTGTAAACGTTTTCCGGCTCAATTTCTCCCACGGTACCCACGAAGATCACCTGATGCGGCTTACCCGCATCCGCGAGCTAAATGCAGAACATAACCTCCACCTGTGCATATTACAGGATTTACAGGGGCCAAAAATCCGCATTGGCAATGTAGAGAGTAAAGATGGTGTTACGATTGTTGCCGGTCAGGAACTTGTCTTCACCAACGACGACATCATTGGTACCGCCGAACGTGTTAGTACCCCGTACAAAAACATGTACCGCGATGTACACCCAGGCGAACGGATTTTGATGGACGATGGCAAATTAGAGGTACGTGTTCTTCGGAAAGAAGGTACCGATGTTGTTACGGAAGTCGTTTACGGTGGCTCGATGAAGTCGAAAAAAGGCGTAAACCTGCCCAACACGAAAGTGTCGATGCCCGCCGTTACGGAAAAAGACTGGGCCGATCTGGAGTTCGGTCTCGAAAACGACGCCGAGTGGATTGCCCTTTCGTTTGTTCGGGAAGCGTCCGAAATCATCGAAATCAAAGAATATATCAAGTCGAAAGGCAAGAAGAGCCGCGTAATCGCGAAAATCGAAAAGCCCGAAGCCATTCAGAATATCGATGAAATCATTGCCGCTACGGATGGCCTGATGGTAGCCCGTGGTGACCTTGGCGTTGAGCTACCGGCCGAAGAGGTGCCCATGATCCAGAAGATGCTTGTTGAGAAGTGCAACCGGGCCGCTAAGCCCGTTATTGTGGCAACGCAGATGCTGGAGAGCATGATCGATGCCCCACGCCCAACCCGCGCCGAGATCAATGACATTGCCAACTCGGTAATGGATGGTGCAGATGCCGTTATGCTGAGCGCCGAAACCGCTTCGGGTAAATACCCCGTTCTGGCAGTCGAGAGCATGGCCAATACCATTCGGCAGGTTGAGCAATCGACGGATAAAATCTACTATCGCTACCACGCCCAGGTGAACGAACATCCAACGGAGAACGTCCTCAACGACAATGTTGTGATGAGCGCCTGCCGACTGGCGCGTGATACGAAAGCAAAAGCAATTATTGGCATTACCAATTCCGGCTACACGGCCGTACGGCTTTCGCACCACCGCCCCAAAGCCGATCTGTTCGTATTCTCGAACGACGCTCAACTGCGGAACACGCTGGGGCTTTACTGGGGCGTTCAGGTAATTCCTTACGAGCCGGATTTGAATTTAACCGTCGACCAGACCGTAGAAGGGATCAAGCAAACACTCGTTGGTCAGGGCCAGCTGGAATCGGGCGATATTTTCATTAATACGCTCAGTATGCCACTCACCCAGGCCCGACGGACAAATACGGTGAAACTGAGTACGGTAGATTAGTGAAGCGGTTGAGTAGCGGAGTGAGTGAAATAAGGACAAACCGACCGTTTTACTCACTCCACTTACTCCACCAATTACTAACTAAAAAGCCGCGAAACCAATGGTCATCGCGGCTTTTCTGTTCTCACTGAAAATGAAGAATTTTATTCGTCTTACCTGGGGTACTAACCCGTCTGGTAAGCGTATGTTTAGGCTTTTGGCGATTTAGCCGTTTTCTTTTGCTTGACAACGGGCGCTTCTTCTTCAGGCGCTTCGTTCGTTACCGGGGTTTCTTCAGCTACCGGAGTCTCCTCAACGGTCGTTTCTTCTGCAGGGGCATCGGCAGCCACGTCAAAAACCTCCGGAGCAAACTGCCGAAGAATACTGTACCAGGTAATCAGTTTCTTAATATCTGCTGTCCGAACGCGCTCACGGTCATAGGTAGGCACAACAGAGGCCATAAAATCTGCCAGCTCGTTGTTTGACCCCTTTGGGTCGACGGCCAGCGTCTCCCCGTATTTTTCGTTGATTGCCAGCAAAACCTGACCCAGCGAGATGGATTGTTCTTCGCTATCGTCATCAACGTAAATAGAAATATCGCTCAACACTGATACCCGAGCCGTTGGGCCCATCATGGTTTTCGCCTTCTTTTCGTCTAATGACTCAACAATTACACCGGCCCGTCCGGGTTTCAGAATTCGGTAAAGGCCGCTGTAGCCAGCCACATTGGCAATCTGTTTTAATGGTTCCATAGAGAGACTTTGTAAATTGGTAACGTGTGTTTTGCTGCGGGTATTGTCTTATTAAAAAGCGAATGAGTGAAAGCATATGGCCCACCTGGCTTCCCGTTCTGGAAACTCCGGCTATTTCACTTACTTCGCTTATTTTCTATAGCCTTCATTGAGCGGGCGGATAAAGGAAAGGATATCCTCCCGACCAGCCGCGGTGACGGCTGAAGTGACAAAGAACTGAGGAGCTTCTTCCCATTCTTCAAGCAGACGATTGCGGTAGGTATCCAGCGTTGCCTGAAGTTTGGTTAGTCCCAATTTTTCCGTTTTCGTAAAAACAATGACGAATGGCAAACCCCTTTCGCCCAAATTGGCCATAAAATCAAGGTCTAGTTTCTGGGGGGGGATTCGGGAATCGACCAGTACGAAAATACACAATAGGTTGGGCCGTCCCGTGAGATAGCCATCGATGAGGGCGGCAAATTTCTCACGCTCGGTTTTGCTGACCTGGGCGTACCCATAACCGGGAAGGTCGACCAGATACCATTCGTTATCAATGATAAAATGGTTGATCAACTGCGTCTTACCCGGTTTACCCGAAATTTTAGCTAACGACGAACGGCTGGTCAGCATATTGATCAGCGACGATTTACCGACGTTCGAGCGGCCAATAAACGCATATTCGGGCCGGTCGGGCTTGGGGCACTTGGCCGGGTCGGAGTTGCTGATGAAGAATTCGGCTTGCTTAACAGGCATAATGTTATTGACTAAAACGGCCGCAAAGTTCGGAAAGATTAAGGAGAATGGCACATGATTTGTAATTTGCTCTACTATAAGCTAATTATGTCTTATAAAACGACCCGCCGATGGAAACGAAATTCGGCCGTTCGTTCGTTATCATCCCGAAAACCAAAAAGACTACCGGTACACCGGTTCGACTATGAAAAAAGTAATTTGGCTACTAGCTATCCTGCTGGTGGGAATCCATTCAGTACCAACGAGCGCTGCCCTTAACTCATCTGAGCCGAATCCTGCCAAAGTCGGCAAACGTGCCACCAGTGACGATACCGAAGGTATTCAGTTCACGGAAGCTTCCTGGAGAGACATTTTGAAGAAGGCAAAAGCGGAGAAAAAGGTGATTTTTCTGGACGCCTACGCCAGTTGGTGCGGCCCCTGCAAACTGTTGCAGAAAAACGTATTTACGAAAAAGGCCGTTGGTGAGTTCTACAACGGAAAATTTATTAACGTAAAAATGGATATGGAAAAAGGAGAAGGCCCTGCCCTGTCGCAGGTGTATCCGCTGGAAGCCTATCCAACCCTGCTGTTCATTGACAGCAATGGTAAAGTCCTGAAAAAAGTATTGGGATTACAGACGCCGGAAAACCTGATTGCGATCGGTAAGAGCGTAAAGTAATTGGGTCGGTACTACAAGCGGGTTGGTTTTTCGAAACCGACCCGCTTTTTTGTGCCCTTGTCAACCTGAATTCGGCTCAGAACATACCCGCTGCTTAAGCCGAAAATTACCAGCCCAGCCACCAGCACTTGCTCCATTATCGGCTTATTCATGGCCACGATCACGATTCCATTGATACAAAACTGAGCGCACGCGTACAGGGCCGATACGCGCAGATGCGTCCACCCCGTAGAAGTGACCAGAACCTGATAAAGGTGCATCCGGTGCGACTGAACGATGTTTTGTCCAAGATAAAGCCGGTAGAGAATTGTCAGCAGACTATCTATGCCATACACCGAAATGAACAACACCGGCAACCAGGAATGACGGTGTCTAACGCATTCCATAATACCATATAGCACAATAAACCCCATAGAAATACTCCCGACATCCCCCGCAAAGCAAACAGCCTGTGGGCGGGCATTCACATAACTGAATATAACCAGAGCGATCAGTACGCAGGGGAATAACGTAGCATTATCGCCCGGCATCGAACCCTGTACGAACCAGAGCGTTCCAGCAGTTACAAGGCTATAAAAAGCAGTCATGCCATTGATACCATCCATGAAATTGTACGCATTCAGTGCAGCCAGGCCTACCAGAAGCAGTACAGCCGCAACAGGCCAGTGGCCTGCTAACAGGCCTTCCTGCACAAACAGTAACCCTACCGCCAGCACCTGTACCCCGATTCGATAGCGTTTGGGCAAGTCGGCAAAATCATCCCAAAGGCTAATGAGCGCCAGGGCCGTTAACCCAAGGCAGAAGCAAACGAGATTGTCGTCACGCCAAACGGCAGCCAACGCAGCAAGGTAGAATATAAGTCCGCCCGCGCGGACTGTCGCTGTGTGCTGGTGCATACTGCGCTCAGTAGGCTTCTCGAAAAACGCATACCGACGCGCCAGCCGCAGATAAAGCCACTCGACGGCAATCAGCTCTAGTGTCAGCAAAAAATAGTCGGGGAGGCTCATGGGCGTATGCTAAGCAGAAGGTGGGTTTGGCGGCTGCGCGGTTTGGAGGATTTCAGTTACCATAGCCTGACTGATGGTGCTACGCTGAAATTTCGTTCTGAACTCCGTCCGGCTTTGCCTGACATAAGGCGTTTTCTGTAGCTGCCGAACCAACTCATCCACATTGCCGGGTTCGAATACGATACAGTTTGCCAGGTGTTCGTGGATAAACGAGGCCGCATACCCGGCAACGCCCGCAATAATTGGCTTTTCGGTGGCGCCATACTCGAATAATTTTGAGGGCAGCACCCGTTTGCAGACATCCAGGTCATTGAGGTGCAGGAACAGGTAATCGGCCTGACGAAAAGGGGCCAGCAAAGCCGCCCGGTCGACAGTGTCGCGCAACTCAACCGTATCAACTCCTTCCCGACGAATAGCGGCTTCCAGCTGGTGTCGGGCTCCTCCATCGCCAATGATCAGAAAGCGGTAAGCCGAACCCAGCCTACGGGCCGCCTGTGGAATGATTTTATGGAGCCCCTGCCCTTCGCCAATATTACCCACATAAAGAATCAGCCGGGGTTGTTGAACGGGCGCTGATAGGGCCGCTAAATCCGTCAGGAAGACATCGTCAATTCCATTCGTAAAATAACTGTACGTTGCCGTTGGATAGGACTTGAAATAAGGCCGAAAACCCTCCGAAACCAGGTTTATATGACTGGCCGTTCTGAAGGTATATTGCTCAACAGCTCGGAGCAGTGGGTTCAGGAGCACGGCAGCCATCGATTCCCCAAGGGTATCCAGAATGGCTTCGCGGAACAAATCGCGGATGTCCAGAAACAGCGGCACCTGATAGTCGCGTGCTATTCGTGCCGCCAGAAATGCCGTGAACAGACGGGCCGACGATGCTACAATGAGGTCATATTTTTGTTGACGGACCAGCCGGTGCACGGCTTTGTAATAAACCGCGAACGAGCGCATCTGCCCCAACTGACTACTGTTGTGCGGGGGTACCTGAACGCGCCGGATCGTTACCGGGCAGTTGCTATCCGTCCACGCTTCCCGGTCGGCAGCGGCTGGCTTGAACGATTGATACCGATTGGGGTGGGTTGTGATGACGTGAACGGCACTTTCGGCACTGAGTCGGCGGGCGAGTTCACGTACCAGCGCGGCCGTCCGAAACGCACCGGGCCCCGTGTCGGGCTCAAAATAAAACGTCAGAAAAAGGATGGTCATGGGCTCATTGTCAGTATCGTTTTCAGACTCCCGCTAAAGTCAACCCGGATGCAGTACCCCACCTTCAACTGATTGAACCCCCCGGCCATGGCATAGCTTTCCAGCGATACAATGGGTTT
Source organism: Spirosoma pulveris (assembly GCF_054781875.1). Classification (NCBI taxonomy): domain Bacteria; kingdom Pseudomonadati; phylum Bacteroidota; class Cytophagia; order Cytophagales; family Cytophagaceae; genus Spirosoma; species Spirosoma pulveris. The sequence continues at coordinate 522,549 of NZ_BAAGTO010000003.1, read as the reverse complement.
CGTTTCCGCTAGAAACGCAAATGCCCAATTGCCTGCCTTTACAGTTTGGCCTGTGATCTGCACGGAGACCTCCGGATGAACATGAAATCGGGCTAGCCCGGTTGGTATATTGTTGTGGCGATTCCGGATAGTCTGTAACCAGTCGAAAATCGTGATGCTAGTTGGGTGCATTACCCACGTCCGTTCGTGGAGTACCCCCAGTTGCCGGTACCCATCGTGCCGGGCAGTGAGCCGAACAGGTGTATCGTCCAGAGTTGTGACCCGCGCCCGTCGGCCTACCCGAAAGTTCGCCCATACTTCGGACGAGTTAACCCCGCTTACCTCAATGGTGTTATGAGCCGCGGTACTGCGCTCCCACGCCCGGCGAGGCCCCGGCTCATAAGTCGAGGTACCACTATCCACAAGCAGCGGAAAACCGTCGGCGTATAGAATGAACGAAAAGGTATCGGCATGTGCATGACCAGGCTGCTCAGTTGGGCCAACGGGGCCAACATCCACAAAAAGTTCGTAGCGGTCCTGCCGAAACATCCGGTAGCCCGTATCCGCTGGCTTATTTCTTCCAGAAAATACCGTCTCCGATTCACAGCTGCCCTGTCCAGTAAACAGAGAGACCGCTTTTTCCCGTAGCCGGGCCGTTGTGGGCGCCACCCCATACGCCGAATCATTGACCATAGGAACATCGCCGTTACGGAAGGTGATCCGGTCTAGCCAGCCACCCATTTGATGGGCTTTGGCGGCCAGAAAATCAGTAAACGTCGCGTTCAGTCCTCGATGCCAGCCGTCGCTCTGTAACACGACCAGCACAGTCAGTAACTGATCGAGCAAAAGCTGATGGTACATGGGGCTACGCTCATAATGACCGCCGTCTGCCAGCACCTGCGTCCGTAGTTCGGCCTGAACAAGCGCTGCCCCCTTGGCGAACCACCGTTCGTTTCGATAATACAAAGCACCCAGCAGCAGTGCGAAACCATTTTCGAGCAGATGGTTGCCACCAATGTGGTACTCTACCCGCCGACTCACCAACGCAATCTGAGCGGCCAGGTGGTGATCGATAGCTTTATCCTGAAGCTGGTGACGGCTCAAAAACTGAATCCAGTTCATGATTCGAAGCGAGGTAGGGTATGGCTCCAGTCCATCCTGCAACGAGCTGGTCTGCCGGATAAACATGCGTATCAACGCAACACCGGCCTCCGGCAATAAACCCGGTTGATTCAGAAAATCGAAATAGTTGAGGTGGTACGTCCAAAGTTTGCCGTAACCGGCCGTTTCCTGCTGCTGACCGTTCCAGTCAATGACACCGCCCTTTGGCACATACGTCCGGTTCAGGAACGTGAACACCCCCGTCTCGTACGTTATTGATTTATCCGCTTTAGGAACGGTGAGAAAATACGTGGCAGGAATGGTTTTCGAAAAGCGCAGTTTCGGGCGATGACGAATGCGGATAAGCACCTGGAAGATGATTTGCCGCCTTGTTAAATGACGCACGGTTCGCCAGATCAAGCCCGGATTATTCATCGTTTATCTGCCGAAAAAGTAGGGGTTGACTGAAACAGATTGATACCGGCAACATCGACGAAACGATTCTCATGCAGGCTTTGCAAAGCGGCCAACATCGTTTGAGTTGTGTTAATAATTTCCGCAAACGGAATAAGTGGAGTTGTCCGATCAGTTTGACCATTACGCACCACATCAATCAAGTGCTTCATCAGTTCAGCATGGCCTTTATTCTGCCGACCCGCCAGGCGGCTGAAGCCCTTGACGCCATAGCCCGTCAGCGAGCTAAAGTTGTCGAGCACCAGCGTTCGCCCCTGCGAATACACTTCCACCCGCTCTTTAGGATAGGCTTTACTCCCGTTGCTGAAATAGTTTACTACGCCCGTCGACCCGTTGGCCAGCCGTAACAGCATGGACGCCGAATCGGTCGTTTCTGTAGGTTGCGGCCCCATGGCGTTGAGGCATACGCTAACAATCGGGCTGCCCGCCAGAAAGCGGATCAGGTCGACAAAGTGACAGGCTTCGCCCAGAATCCGGCCGCCCCCACTGTCGCGGTCATGCTCCCAGGCATTCGCCGGGATAAACCCTGAATTGACCGTCATGACAATATTCATCGGTATCGTACCGGTATGCTCCCCACCCAGCAAAGCTTTCATTTTTTGGGCGTACGGCGAGAACCGTCGATTAAAGCCAACCATGACGAGCCGACCTGACGCTTGTTGCTCATCGACCAGGCGGGTGAGCTCGTCCGGGTAAATAGCCAGAGGTTTCTCCACAAACACATGCTTACCCGCCCGCAAAGCTTCTATAGCCAGTTGGGCGTGGCTATCGTGGCGGGTGGTGATGATGCACAGGTCAATCGCCGGATTGTCCAGAATTTGGCGGTAGTCGGTGGTGCTTTGCGGTATTCTGAATTTATGAGCCAGTACCGTTGCCCGTAACCCGCCGGCACTGGCAATGACGCTCAGATCGGCACCAGCGGCTTTCAGGGCTGGCAAGAGTACCGCGCCGGTAAAGTTGCCAGCCCCGATAATTCCCACCGTTGCACTTCCCGGCTTATGCACGCCGGGCGTGAGCGTATGTATTGACGTCAACGTCAGCTGTTCGGGGTACGTCAGCAAAGGCGCAATCTGCTCCGATGAATCAAGACAGGCATAGATTTTTTCGAACTGAGTCAGCGGTACTGTTTGAGAGATGTAAGGCTTCACCTGCAACTGCCCCGTAGCCATCACCTGAAGAATGGCCTGGAAATTCCGGTTGGCGGTCCAGCGTACATGCGTCAGCGGGTAGTCCTGCCCTCGCTGTTCGTAGTCGTCCTCGTAGCGACCGGGGCCATAGGCGCACGACACCTGAAACGACAATTCCTTTTCGTAAAAATCGGCCCGGCTTATGGTTAGGTCGACAACGCCGGTGAGGACAATCCGTCCCCGTTTCCGGCTCATGCGTGCAGCCTGCGCGAGCAAACGACCGGCCTGAGCCGAAGCGGCAATGATTACCCCGTCGGCCCCTACCCCATTTGTCAGGCTCAGCACCGCGTTAACCGGGTCGGTTCCGTTGGCCGGATTGATTACGGCTACACAGCTTTGCGCAGCTATCCGGCATTTGGCTTCATGGATGTCGACGCCAATGACCCGGCAACCGTTGATACGCAGCAGTTCGGTTGTTAGCAGCCCAATCAGCCCCAGGCCGATGACCACAACCGTCTCGCCGAATGTCGGGGCCAGCAGTCGGATACTTTGGAGCCCGATGGCCCCGACAACGGTAAACGCGGCCTCGTCGTCGCTCACCTCCACCGGAATCAGAGCCACCAGATTGCGGGGTACACAAACCACTTCGGCATGGTGCCCATTCGACACAACCCGATCACCAATCTTAAGATCAATAACTCCTTCGCCCACGGCCAGTACCGTTCCTGCGTTGCAGTAACCAAGCGGCAACGGCTGATTGAGTTTACGAAAAACGGCCTCCAGCGTAGGTAAAAGGCCATCTGACCGTATCTTATCCATCACCTGCTTCACCCGGTCGGGTTGCTGGCGCGCTTTGTTAATCAGGCTGGACTGGCCAAACTCAACCAGCATCCGCTCGGTACCGAGCGACACCAGCGACCGGCGCGTCTGAATCAGAATCTGCCCCCGCCGAACCTGCGGAGTCGGTATCTCTTCGAGTTGTACAACGCCGGTTTTGAGGTTCTGGATGAGTTGTTTCATGCCGTTAATTGACCAGGCGCAGTTAATATGGTCACGATTCGGGCAGCGGATTCGCCATCCCATAACGGTGGCACCTGACCCATTTTGGTATGCCCATTGAGAATAGCGGCCAGCTTTTCCCGAACGGTTGCAGGATTCAGATCGGGCAGTAACTGGTTTGTTCCCATAGCGATGGTTACAGGGCGCTCAGTTGAGGTCCGAAACGTTAGGCAAGGCACGTTCAGATAGGTCGTTTCTTCCTGAATACCGCCCGAATCGGTGATGACCACGGCCGCGTATTCCATTAGGTTCAGGAACTCCAGATACCCCTGCGGAGCGAGCAAGCGAACGTTTTCAAGAGCCATCAACTCAGGCATCAGGCCAAATTCCTCCAGCCGGGTGCGCGTTCTTGGGTGAACAGGAAACAGAACAGTCAGGTGTTGTGCCGTACTACCTATCAATTGAATAAGTCGGTTCAATCCTGCTTTGGTATCGACATTGGCCGGGCGGTGCATGGTTAGCAGGGCGTAACAATTGGGCGTCAGGCCCAGTGTCCCAACGGTATTCAGTGCCCGAGCGTTAGTCCGTTGCTGAACCAGCGAGTCGATCATTATATTACCGACAAAATGAATTTTATGGGACGGGATGCCCTCCCGCAGCAGGTTTTCGAGCCCGGCCTCCTCCGTTACAAAGAGCAGATCGGCCAGTGAGTCGACCAGTATCCGGTTGATTTCTTCGGGCATCTGCCGGTCGCCGGCCCGAAGCCCCGCTTCTACGTGAGCCACCCGAATCCCCATTTGAACCGCTGTCAGCGCACAGGCCAGCGTACTCGTTACATCGCCCACAACCACTACCCAATCGGGTTGCTCGGTCTGGATAACCCCCTCGAATTTGCGGATAATCTCGGCCGTCTGTTGGGGTATCGTTCCGGCACCAACCGCCAGGCAGTAGTCAGGTGGCGGCAGATTCAGCTGCGTCATGAACACCTCGTTTAACCGATCGTCGTAATGCTGGCCCGTATGAACGAGTATTGATTGAACACTCGGTTGAGTAAGGAGGGCGCGGTGCAGCGGTGCCACTTTTACAAAATTAGGCCGGGTGCCAACGACACTGATAATCTTCATGGATTGGAATTCAGGCCACTGAGTGGGAAAAGTCGGCGGTTACGGTAACGACCGTATTGGTTTCCAGGGCCTCCCTTGTTTTGAGCATGAGATAGCCCGTTTCCCGAATCATTGCGCCTGTTTCCTGCTTTGACTTATCGCTCCGCATTAAGTAACTGTCGAGAACAGACCGGCGGTGTCCGTGGTCCCGAAACCACAATCGGTGGTTGCGGACAACGGGACCAATATCCAGCCGCAGGGTTTGAAAGTCCGTTAACTGAGCCAATAGGTTTCCTTTATGAACATTCAGCGTTTCCCGAACCCCTTCGAACGTGTGCCCTTTCGCCGAAAAAGTAATCGTTGCGATGGAGCCATCGCCAAACACATAAGACACACTGATGTTGCAGTCCGACTGTCGGGAGCGCGTCGGGATGATCTGAACGGGGTAACGGCCGGAGGCCGGAATCAGCCGTAAGGCAAAGTCAATCCAGTGGCACAGATTTCCCAAGATTCGCCCGCCTTCTTCCTCCGCAAAGTACCAATGGTCCGGGTCAATGGCGTGGCCCGCTACGAACCAGTTAATCATAGCCGGGCCTGTCTGAACGTCCATTTGCTCTTTCAGCAACCTGCCTAATGGGCTTTCGGGCCGATTAAATCCCAGACGAACGCGGCCGTCATGCTGGTCGATGGCGGTGCACAGTCGAATCAACTGATCGAAATTGACCACAGGCGGCTTTTCGATATGAACGGCTTTACCCTTCCGGATGGCAGCAATGGCATATTCGGCATGTGACGCATGATTCGAGACAATGTAAATAAGGTCGATGTGCGGGTCATTCAGCACGTCATCGGCGCTCGTGGTGTAGTAGTCGGCCCGGTAACGCTGCGCCAGCGAAATTGCCCTGTTCAGCTCCGTGTCCATGACAGCCCGAATCACTGTTCCGACCTGTCGATGCAGGTAATAAGCGATATTGGCGTAGGCGAATTTCCCGCAGCCAAGTATACCAACGTGCTTACCCGTTGGTCCCGCCGGTACCGGCAGCGACGACGTTTGCGGATACACCCTATTCATGTGATAGTGCGCCTGTACTTTAGCCATCGACCTAAAAAGGCCATATAGACGTATGTAACGAGCCACTTTTCGAATCCTAACGGAAAGACGCTGCCGGGTATAGTCCATCAGTATGCAAGTCTATTTTGCGTATGCGCGGCATTGTACACATCCGACCAAAGTGCGCCATACCCGTCTGTCGTATATTCGCTCCGTACCAGTTGGGCGGCCCGCGCCCGATACCCGGCATAGTGGTCGGGATGCATCGTCAGGAATCTATCGACAGCTTTCCGAAGGGATTCGGCATCGTTCGGCACCCATAGGCCGGTCTGCTTTGTTTCAAGCACTTGCCAGGGCGTATTGGTTGAAGCAATAACGGGTGTTCCCTGCGCCAGCGATTCGATAACAACGTTGCCAAAGCTCTCGGCATGCGACGGCAGAATCAGCACATGGGCATTGGCGTATATTTTTTCTTTGCCCTCGCCCCGTACGGTACCTATGAAACATACTTTTTCTGAGAGCCCCAGCCCGAATACCTGTTCTTTTAGTTGCCGGGTATAAATTTTATCGGTATCCGGGCCAGCAATCTGGAGTGAAAAGGGACTATTCATGAACACAGTTGATCCAGCGAGGGCCTCCAGCAACCGCTCAATACCTTTTATTGGATGCAATCGCCCCATAAACAGCAGGTAAGGCCGGGCCACCCGTACTACCGGCAGCGGCAGTTCCATCATGGTTCTGAGTTTCACAACCTGAACATGTGCCCCCAAACGACGCTGAATCTGCCTTATCTCGTCCCCTGACGTCGCATGAAACAGCACACCGGCACTTATTCCCCGAAACAGAATCAGTAAAAGTCGCTTTAGATACGGACGAAACCGTAATGCCGCCGGACTCAATTCTCCGTGGGGTGACCATACCACCGGCTTGCCTCCCAGTAGACAGGCGATGACCCAAACAAACGAAGCAGGATAAAACAGGCTGTTTACATGCACAACATCTGCCTTACGAATAGCTTTTAACCCATACAGAATATGTCTGAAGGGTAAGTAAAAATGGGGGTTCTTCGTGTAAATTACCCGGCCGCAGTCCATTGATAGCCAGCAATTGAGTGGCACTGCGTTCGGAATGTCCTGCGAAGTAGCCACGATAGACACCGAATGGCCTTGTTCTGTTAAGGCTTTTGCCTGCCAGTAGATCGTGTTCGACGAACCGCCCACCGGCGCCGGATAAAACCAATCGGCCGACATAACGATTTTCATAAAAAGGAAGGCGTTGACAGGGGTACAGAACGAACGTCATCATATAATTTACGGTAACGTTGAGCCGCCACTGCGGTGGTAAATCGCCGGGCGTTTTGCAGGCCTTTTCCAATCAACTCCTGTCGGTAATAGTCGTCACGAATGAGTTGCCAAATCCCCTGTCGAATGGCATCGGTATCGACGGGATCAACGAAAAGAGCCGCATCGGCAGCCACTTCCCGCATGGGCGATCGATCGGACGTAAGCACAACCCGTCCAACGGCATTGGCTTCAAGAACAGGTAGACCAAACCCTTCGTACGTGGAGACAAACGTGACCATGTCGCAAGCCCGATACAAGCGAACGACTTCTTCCAGACTAAGGTCAACATAGCTTAGATAGCTGATTCTCCGCCGATTAAGCTCCACCACCAGCTTGGTCGATAGTGGTCCAACGAGGACAAGAGTGCAACAGATTCCCTCAATTGCTTTTACTAAACGGAACACATTTTTGTTTGCTGCGGTACCAATCTGTAGCAGGATCGGCTGGCGATGGCAAAACGGTTTATCGCAGTGAACAAACAGTGGATCATAACCATTGGGAATAACCTGCACCTTCCGGGCAACACGGCCTACATAGCGTATTAGTTCCTCTTTTGTTGTCGCCGACACGGCGGTTACAATACGAGCCCGACAAATGGGTAAATAGTACCAGAACAGCCAGAAGACCGCGTACCGAAGCGGGCGGTACCGATTGTGTTCCAGCAGAAAGCAATCATGAATGGTCAGTATCGTCCGGGAAGCGGGTAAAGCCAGGGCGGCATAATGCACATCGCCGGTGATATGAAAAACATCGGCGGTGAGCCGCTTCACGAAACGCATGTTTTGCCAGATAGTACGCAGGCTCCGACTGATGTGGGGCAAGTAAGCGGATTTCGTTGGCAGACCGTGCGCGGCCAATTCATTGCGTAGGCGATCAAACTGGTACTCAAGGCTATGCCCGGTGCCGGGACTTCGGAATAGGAACAGAACGGTCATCGGTGGATCAAAGTTGGATACCAATCCGCTTTGTCAACCAAAAGAGCAGTGCGCCGAAAATAGCTCCATTGATCAGGCTCCCCCAGGTAGACAGCAGGTCGGTTTCCATGGTTAGACAGCCGATGTACAGCATAGGTAACCAAAGAATAATTGACGGTCTGCTTTCTGTCAGGAATAAACCATACCGAAGCCCGCTGCTTAATAACAGGCCATAGAACAACGCAAACAGCACCCCGCCAAAGCCAAAGTTGACGTAACCCTCCCCCAAAGGCGACAGATTGATACTGGTATTCTCGGACTGCGGCAGGGTTGTGAACCGCCGAATATTCTCATAACCACCTGTTTGCGGCTTTCCGGGCCAGATAAATCGTGGCACTAGTGGATACAGGAGCGACAACAGTACATCGCCCTCCGCATAGGCTTCGTGCAGGGGTACTTTGGCCATGGCACTCCCTACCATAATGCCCTGATTGAACCGAACAATCGACAAAAAAGCATGATCTGCGTTCAGCATCCTGGCCGGATTGGTAAGGCGGTCGGTGAGCAGGTCGACCATCAGGCGGGCATCGCCACGGCGTTCGGTTCGCTGCTGGCCCCAGGTATTGTACCGGTACTCGCCCTTGATCGACTGAACCAGCAACAGCAGCAGGCAGGCCACCACAACAACAATACTTTTGAATCGGGTTGTTAAACCGCCGGGCATACCCGCCGAAACGAAAACGGCCGCCAGTATACCCCACAAAAACAGTTCTCCAAACATACCAGACCAGACCGTGTAGGCCAGCAGCACGATAAGTACGCTGCCGATGTGGATCAGGCGGTATTTACTTTGGGAATAATAGGCATAGAAGGCACTAACGAACAGGCAGTTGGCCGGTAACAGACCAATGAGGCTTGGCGCATCGGGCCTAATTGTCCGAACAATGAAACCCGCCAAACCAACGATGAGCAATACGACAGGAGCGGTCTGGTTATGCCGCAGGTAGACGGCTGCCGCCTGAAAACAGTACCGGTGTGAGTCTGCTGGCTGCCATATGACCAACCCATGAATTCCGACATAAAACGCACTGTAGGCGGGCAGAATAAAGGTAAAATAAGTAGTAGAGTCGACCGGCATGGACGCCGGAAAAACCTGGTATGTGATGGCTGGCACCAGCAGCAACTCCACCGATGCAATGAAACCAATGCACTCCATCAGGGCTATAGTTCTGCCCAACAGCGTAATAAATTGCTGAAACGCATACACGGATACCGCTACCGCCAGAGATTCATACGCCGTGGCATCGCTCCCTTGATAAATGACCCAAAAAAGCAAAAAAGCAGGCACTAGTCGCTTCATCAGAGCCCTGCATTTACCGACGCAACCGGCAGCCCCACGGTATGCAGCAACTCGCCAACGCGTAGATCGAGGGTATGATGCTGCTGAAAATGAACATACTGCCGATCAGCCAGCTCGTGTCGTTCGCTGGCGTGCGACAGATAATGGCGGATTTTATCAATGGCCTCATCCACCGACCGGTACGTTACCAGATCGGCCGACACGCCCGTGTATTCCTCGATGGTGGGTTTATAGTCGGACAGTTGAAAGGCCCCAATCCCATTAATCTCGAAATATTTCTGGTTGACCGATGTTATTTCCGCGTAATGAAAATTATTGAAAACAATTTTGGCGCCGTACAGCAACCGATTTTTATCCGGACCAACCAGGTACTGCTTCCGAAACGCCGACCGCACCACCGGGCGCAAATAAGGCCCCTCGGTACCGTACACCGCCACCTTGATACCCGCTCGCATGAGGTGCTCGATCATACGCGCCCGGTAGGCATATAAATTACCGAACACCAGCACATCGATCTCCGTAAGCCATTCGGCAATCGTTTTTTCGATGGCTGGCTTCCGATGAATACGGGGGTTGAACCCTTCGGGCAGATAGTGTGCATTGGCCCCGATCTTGTTCGCCAGAAAGTCAACGACAAAGGGCTCCTTGGAGAAATAATGATCGAAATCGGCGGCTATGATCTGCTGCTTTTCCAGATTCGATAAGGCATCCGGATTGATTTGAACGACAGGCGGGCCGGGGCAGTGTTCTTTAATCTGCCGGACGATCATGGGATGCAGATTTCGGTACACCACCAGCACCAGATCGGGCCGAAGCTGCGCCACTTTGTTGGCCAGCCGAACACTCACCACCCGATCATAAGACTCGATGAAGCGCGACACCCAGTAGTTCAGCCGGACCGATACCGGCAGCACATCCGCAATGTCAACGATGGACACTTCATGCCCCAGCGTCCTGAACGAATCGCACAGATTGTACTCGAACGAGTCGAATGCCTGGCTTCCAACAATGGCAACCTTCATGTTTCTTTGGGTTAGTTTACAATCGCCAGTAGGTTACCTCATCCGCCTGACGTACGGTGTATAAGCCCTTCAAATCCAGCAAAATCGGCGAATCCGTCATGAGCGATTTAAAATAGGACGCTTCCAGTGTACGGTACTGGTCGTGACCAACGGCAACGATGACGGCGTCGTACGGGCGAACCGGGGCATCCAGCAGAGTCATTTTATACGCAAGCGCTACTTCATTCGGTGATGCGTACGGATCGACGATGTGGACATTGATGGCGTATTTCATCAACTCCCGCACCAGATCGACTACTTTCGAGTTTCGGATATCGGCAATATTCTCCTTGAAGGTCAGGCCCATGACCAGCACTTTGGTCTGCGCCGGATTCTTCTCGCGCTGGAGTAGCAGCTGCACCAGTTTGGTCGCCACAAAAGCGGGCATACTGTCGTTCACTCGCCGGCCCGAGTTGATCACTTGCGGTTCGTAGCCCAGTTGCCGCGATTTGTAGAGGAGGTAATACGGATCGATGCCAATGCAATGCCCCCCGACAAGCCCCGGTGTAAACGGTAAAAAATTCCATTTTGTCGACGCAGCTTTGAGTACCTCCTGTGTGTCGATTCCCATCCTGTCGAAAATAATGGCCAACTCATTCATCAGCGAGATATTGAGGTCCCGCTGAACATTTTCGATGACCTTGGCGGCTTCGGCAACTTTAATTGATGGTGCAATGTACACCCCGGCCCGAATGATAGTCCCGTAGACATCGGCAATGGTCTGCACCGCTTCCGCATCGTTACCCGACACCACTTTCAGAATATCGGTCAGCGTCCGGACCTTATCGCCGGGGTTGATTCGTTCCGGCGAGTAGCCCAGTTTGAAGTCATGGCCCAGCTTCAGGCCGGAACACTGTTCCAATAGCGGCAGGCAATCGTCTTCGGTACAGCCAGGGTAGACAGTAGACTCATAGACCACGCAATCGCCAGGTTTCAGGACACGGCCAATGGTTTCGGACGCCCGTTGCAGGGGTTTCAGATCGGGCACTTTGTACTCGTCGACGGGCGTAGGCACCGCCACGACAAAAAAATGGGCGTTCCGAAGATCATCGGGATTAGCCGTGAACCGGATATCGGCCCCGGCAAAATCGGCGGGTTGCAGTTGGTGCGATGGATCATCCTGCCGTTGCAGCCTGGCCACGCGTTCGGCGTTGGTATCGAAGCCCAACACCCGAAACTGTTGGGCAAAGGCCAGCGCAATCGGCAGGCCCACGTAGCCTAAACCGATAACGGCCAGTTGTTTTTCTTTAGTTTGGAGATTGTTCAGCAAGCCTTGTTGGTAGTTAAAAGCGTTGAGTGTGATTTCCTGCATTGTTGTTTCCCGGTAACACCCCTGCCCAGAACCGGGCGGTTATAGCCGAATTTCGGGCCAGCACGTACAGACCGCCCAGCGCTAGTCCGGCTCCGGCAAACAGCAATACAACCAGCGTTCGTTTGGGGGCGATACGCCGTAGGGGTACTTTGGGTGGTTCAAGAACTTTAAAAACGGGCGTCCGGGCCTGCACTTTTAGCTTCGATTGCTCGTACTCCCCCGCCAGTTGCGTGTAAAGGGTTTGCGCAATCGTCAGTTCGGCATCCATCCGCTGCCGGTCCATAGTTGTCGAAAGCAGTACGACATTTCTGTGCTGCTCATTATATCGAAACAAGTTCAACTGCGCCGAGTGGTATCGTTTGCGGGCTTCGTCCAGTTGCTGTTGGTAGAAGTTTAAATCCTGCCGTGCCTTTTCGGTGCGGTAGTTTCTCACGTAGCGGGTCAGGTAATTCATAGCCAGTTGCGCCACGGTTGCCGCCACACCAGCATCGGGCATAGTGGACGTGATGGTGATAATGCCCGAACGGGTATCGAATTTAGCACTTACCCGTTCGCTGATTTCTTCAGTCAGCCAGTGTTGCTGAACGGAGAGTTGCAGCGTTCCGGTGGCCACCCGCACCGGCATAACGTCTTTTTGACGCCAACCCATTAACCGGCTCCCCGACCAGGGACTGGACTGACTTTCTAAAAATTCTGCTACGGTTTGCACCCGCCCATCCGGCGCGGTGACTGGCTGCTGAATCAGGTACAGCACAAAGGGTGTGCTCTGCAACACATTGGGATATAGGTCGGGGCGAACGGCATCCACTCCCTCATCCGACAAATCGATACCTGCAAACCCCGCCACCGACGCCAACCGTTTCAGCACATCGCCCGATCCGGTACTCATTTCGGGCATCAGCCGGGCTTCCGCTCTGAATTCGGGTTGCATCAGCAGGGACACGACAACGCCCAACGCAATGAAACCGGCCAGAATGGGCAGCACCTTACGCCGTTCCTGCCAGAGCATACACACGGTCAGGACGGTGGAAAAAGGCCGCGTAAAGGGAGACGATTCAGTGTGCACGATTTGTAAAGGTGTTGACAGCTTGCCAGTTATCAAAAAAAACAGAATTAGGTATGAGACGGTAAGCCAAAGAAAAAGTCTCCAAAAGCAATCATCTGGAGACTTCACATAAAACCGCTACACTGCCTACCTTGGGTTCAGGCTCCTCACAGTCGCTGCATGAGTCGAACCACCATTTCGTTTTTCCAGGGCACAAAATCACCAGCGGCTATGTGCGTGCGCGCCTGCCGAACAAGCCATAAATAGAATGTCAGGTTATGCAAACTCGCGATCTGGCCGCCCAGCAACTCCTCCGATTTGATCAGGTGCCGAAGATAGGCTTTTGAATAGAACGTACTGGCGTACCCGCCCAGCCCGGCGTCGATGGGACTAAAGTCGCGGTTCCACTTTTCGTTCTTGATATTGATAATACCTTCGGTGGTAAACAACAGGCCATGCCGGGCATTGCGCGTTGGCATCACACAATCGAACATATCCACGCCCAGCGCAATGGCTTCCAGAATATTCGCCGGTGTACCCACGCCCATCAGATAGCGCGGTTTATCGGCGGGCAGAATTTCATTTACCAGCTCGATCATGGCATACATTTCTTCGGCGGGTTCGCCCACGGCCAGACCACCAATCGCGTTTCCCTCGCGCTCTTTACTGGCAATTACCTCCGCCGACTGACGGCGTAGATCAGCATAGGTACTCCCTTGTACAATCGGAAACAACGTTTGTCGGTATCCGTAATGGCCTTCGGTGGCATCGAACCGGTCAATGCACCGTCCGAGCCAGCGGTGGGTCATCTCCATCGACTGCCGGGCGTATCCGTAGTCGCAGGGGTAGGGCGTACACTCATCGAAAGCCATGATAATATCGGCGCCAATAATTCGCTGGATGTCCATTACCCCCTCGGGCGTAAACGTATGTTTGGAACCGTCAATGTGCGATTTAAACGTAACGCCCTCTTCTTTGATCTTCCGGGTTTGCGAGAGCGAGTACACCTGGTACCCCCCCGAATCGGTCAGGATTGGCCGACGCCAGCCATTGAACGCATGTAAACCACCCGCCTGGCTGAGCACGTCCAGACCGGGTCTTAGATAAAGGTGATAGGTATTCCCCAGAATAATTTCGGCATTAATATCCGTTTCCAGCTCACGCTGGTGAACGGCTTTCACCGTTCCTGCCGTGCCAACCGGCATAAAAATGGGTGTTTGAATGGGGCCGTGATCCGTTGTCAGCGTCCCCGTTCGTGCCTTCGACTGGGTGTCCTGGGCAGAAATCGAAAATGTCATACAGCAAAGATAGGGAAAAGGGGTGTAGTGGTGCAGAGGGTTCCTTTACTCCACCAACTACACCACTACACTATTCCCCCTTTTATCCTATCTTTGCTGTTCATTCAGAACCAACGCCTTAGCGAATAAACATCTCCCTTTGTGATTACTGCCCTGCTGCTATTCTGGCTATTTGTAGTCGGTATTCAGCTTATCTATATTCTGTTCGTCTACACTAAAACGGCTCTTTATCGCCAACCAGACCGGAATTATGCTGTTTTATCCTATAATTCTGCCGACTATTATTCTGACTCAGACGATCAGCAGGGCGTAACGATCATTGTCTGTGCCCGTAATGAGCTGGACAATCTCAAGGAACTGCTACCCCTGCTGAACAACCAGGATTATCCTACGTTCGAGATATTGGTCATGGACGACCGCTCGACCGATGGCACCTACGCTTACCTGGAAAACGACATTCCTGAACTGACCAAAGTGCGTTATATCCGGATCGACAACGAGCACCAGCACGTAACGCCCAAGAAGTACGCCCTTACCATTGCCATCAAAAAAGCCCGTTACCCGACGGTGCTGCTCACCGATGCCGATTGTCGGCCGGCATCGCTGAACTGGCTATCCGAAATGACAGAACCCCTGATTTTCGGATCTAAAGATATTGCCATCGGGTTTTCGCCTTACGAGTATTATCCGGGGCTGCTCAACCTCCTGATTCGTTCAGAAACCTTGTTTACGGCTATTCAGTATTTTTCACTGGCGCTATCAGGACGGCCCTACATGGGCGTTGGCCGAAATATGGCCTACCGGACCGACCTGTTTTTTGCGAACAAAGGCTTTTATACGCACATGAACGTGGTTGGTGGCGACGATGATCTGTTCATCAACGAAGTCGCGACGCCCTCCAACACCTTTGTTTGTCTGGAACCCGACACCTTTGTGTGGTCGAAACCCAAGACGACCTGGGCCGACTGGCGATTACAGAAACGACGGCACCTTAACGTAGGCAAGTATTACAAAACGGGAAATAAAGTGCGGCTCGCTTTGCTCACCGGCTCGCATGTACTTAGTTGGGCCGTGGCCCTGGCAGTGGGCCTGATCGTACTCGTTCATGCGCTACACTGGTATTCGTTTTCCAGCGACGAGTGGTTACTTTTGTTCGTTGGTACAGGCTTTTTTGTTTTACGGAAACTCGCTTTCTGGGCAATTGTCGGCCGAATCAGTCACCGGCTGGCTCACACAGTTCACTGGTCATTCATCCCGTTCATGGACTTACTCATGGCCATTTACTACGGAATGGCCGGCCTGAAAACGCTGTTCAACCGTCGCAAAAAACGAATTTACTGGCGATAGACTTTTAATAGATAATTGACAATGGATAATGAGTAAGCAAATCAACGCTTCATCAATTACTCATTCCCCATTACCCCTGCATTTGCCCTGGCGTTTATGAATATAGATCTTATTTTAAAATACTTCCCCAATCTGACGGCTGCGCAGAAGGAGCAGTTTGACGCTCTGGACGGTCTCTATCGGGATTGGAATGCCAAAATCAACGTTATCTCCCGGCAGGACATCGACGCGCTTTATGAGAAGCACATCCTTCATTCGCTGGGAATTGCTAAAATTGTATCGTTCAAGCCCGGCACCGAAATTCTCGATGTAGGCACGGGCGGTGGTTTTCCGGGTATTCCCCTTGCCATTCTGTTTCCAATGGTCGATTTCCATCTGGTCGACAGCATTGGCAAGAAGATAAAAGTTGTTGAGGAGGTTTCCAGCGCGCTCGGCCTGACCAACGTCAAAGCCGAACAAATCCGGGTTGAGCAGTTGAATACGACCTACGATTTTGTGGTGAGTCGGGCCGTTACCCGCTTAAAGCCATTTTTAGGCTGGATACGCTACAAAATCCACAAGGCGGGCAACAACGACCGACCCAACGGTGTTCTGTACCTCAAAGGAGGTGACCTGGCCGAAGAGCTAGCCGAAGTACCGGACCGGTACCGCGTCTACGACCTCTCCGACTATTTCGACGAACCTTTTTTCGAAACCAAGAAAGTAATTTATGTACCTAAAAAGTAGTAGGAGTGAGGAGTGAGAAGGGCTGACGCATCACTGGACTGGCGTCAGCAAAAACATATACCGGTCTTCCGGTGCGTCAGCCCTCCTCACTCCCAACTCCTACCTGCTCCAAATAACCCATGTCAGAAAAATTCCGCTCCAGTAGTTTCAAAGACCCCCTCAACCCCGATGTGGTTGAGTTCAACGACAAAGGCGTTACGTTCCGTGCCCGCAAACTGATTGGCGGCACCGACAACTTCGTCTTCTACTCCGATATATCGGGCGTAGAGATCGACAACGGCCTGTTCTTCTCGACCATCCGCGTCATTCCGCGGGCCCGTCCGGAAATCGTCATCCAGAACTTCTCGAAGGCGGATGCCCGGCGGATCAAGGAACTGATCCTCGAAAATGTCCCGACCCATCGGCCGGATGCATTTCGATAAAAAATATTGACCTGATTATCATCTGATTGCCTGAAAAGTCAGATTTTTTTTAGCCGTATGCTTGCGTGGTATCGTCCTGAGGGCTACTTTTGCACCACGATTCCCGAATAGCTCAGTCGGTTAGAGCATCTGACTGTTAATCAGAGGGTCGCTGGTTCGAGCCCAGCTTCGGGAGCAAAAAGCCTCAAAACAGCCTGTTTTGGGGCTTTTTTGTATTTTATGTACATAAATCTGTAATACCTCGGTAGAAATCAATAAATTAATAATCCATTGTTATTATCTGCTACTAATGCCTAATTACGATTTCTTAAATTTGTCACCAACTGAATTTGAAGATATTTCTAAGGATTTACTTCAAAAGAAATTGAGCATAGTATTAGAAAGCTTTACTATTGGCAGGGATAATGGAATCGATTTAAGATACATATCCTTGAGCGATAAGATAATAATTCAGTGTAAGAGATATAACAGCTTTACTAGTCTACTCAGTAATCTAAAAAAAGAAAAGAAAAAACTAACAGGTTTAAAGCCTGACAGATATATAATTACTACTTCAGTAGGTTTAACACCTAATCAAAAAGAAGTTTTATTTAAATTATTCAAGCCATATATTCTTACCGAAAGTGATATAATAGGAAAAGAAGATTTAAATAACCTTTTAGCGTTATACCCAGAAATTGAACGAAATCATTTTAAATTATGGCTTTCGAGCGTAAACATACTTGAAAAAATATTAAAAAGTAAAATTTACAACCTTGCTACATTTGAAGAGAAAGATATAAATGATACGATAAAGTTATATGTGGGGAACGAGAGTTTTAGCCAAGCGTTAAATATTATCAAAGAAAAAAACTATGTAATTATATCAGGGATTCCCGGCATAGGCAAAACTACTCTTGCTAGAGTATTGATATATCATTTTT
Organism: Spirosoma pulveris; assembly: GCF_054781875.1. Lineage (NCBI taxonomy): Bacteria > Pseudomonadati > Bacteroidota > Cytophagia > Cytophagales > Cytophagaceae > Spirosoma > Spirosoma pulveris. The sequence continues at coordinate 504,964 of NZ_BAAGTO010000003.1, read as the reverse complement.
TATCAAATGGATATGAAGAATTTATTTATTTATCTGATTCCATAAATGATGCATATTCGGTATACAACGATAACAAAAAACAAGTATTTTTATTTGACGATTTTCTAGGCAGCAATTTCCTCGAAAATAAATTATCTCTAAACGAAGACAATAGAATTATAAAGTTTATAAATCAGATAAGTAAATCAAAAAATAAAGTTTTAATTTTAACAACAAGAGAATATATTCTAGCGCAAGCCAAACAAAAATATGAAAAAATAGATAATTCAAATTTAGATTTAGCAAAATGTATTATTAATCTACAGCAATACACTAAAATAATAAGAGCCAAAATCTTATATAATCATTTATATTTCTCTGAACTACCAGAGGATTACATCAAAGAGTTAGTTGACAATGACAAATATAGATATATAATTGAGCATGAGAATTATAACCCACGCATAATCCAAACATTTACAAATAAAGAAATCTGGAACAGCATAGAACCGAAATCCTTTTTAAATGAAATAAAATCTTTTTTAAACAACCCAATAAATATTTGGAGACATGCATTTTTAAATCAAATAACAATATTTTCTCAGTATACTCTTCTAAATATGTTATTATTTGGAAACAATATCTTATTAAAAGATTTAAAATCAACCACAAAAACCTTCCTAACTAAACATGGTCATAAGTACGGAATTCACTTTACAGAAATAGAATTTAGTAAATCTATTCGTGAACTTGAAGGCACTTTTATATCCATAAGTAAAGATACATTACACGAATATGTAGTTGAGTATCAAAACCCTTCCATTCTGGATTTCTTAATCAATTTCATAAATACTTCCAGCGATGTTCTATACGATTTAATAACCTCAGCAAAATATTTAAATCAGATGTTAGAGGTTATATCAATAAGTGAAAATAAAAATAAAGATCATATTTCAAAAAAAATAATCTTAAAAGGCGGCTTAATCGACCACTATATAAAAAAGTTAACTAGCGAGTTTGACGAGCTAGAATTGTTAATGATATCAAGATGGTATGTGGATAGGAATTCATTCCAAATCCAATATCGTACTGGACATCTTATTGATAAGTTAACTAAGCTTGTAAACAATATAAACGTCAGTAAGCACCAAACACTTCTTATGTTTGCCACTAATAAGTTTCAAAATTTTATTGATGATGATTCTGCAAAAAATTTACAACTAAATAACTATTTATCCATATTAGAAACTTTAATAAATAATTTAACTTTAGATGGTAGTAAAATAATAAAAAATTCATCAGAGAACTTATACAGTATTAGTGATATAGAAAATTTTTACAAATTAAAAAATATGTTCCCAAATGAGTATGAAGAATATTTTCACAATAACGAAGACTTCTATAGTGAAGTTACTAGTATAATAGAATCAGAGATAGAAAGTAGTGATTCTACCAATTTCGAAGTACTGCTCGATGACATAAGATCACTTGAGTATAAGATTAATTTTGATTTTAGCGACCAAAAAAACTATCTAAAGGTGAAAATTGAAGAGGAGGAACGCAAAGAAGAGGAACAGGAGGAACAAGATGATTTTAAATTTCCATCTACAAGTTATGAAAATGAGGAATCATTAATCAAGCATATGTTTGATAGTTTGTTGTATGATGAAAGAAATAGTATTAGAAAATGAGTAGACCATGATTTTCATGGCCTACTGCATTATATACTCTATAATTTCCTTAATCTCATATGTGCTTTCTGACAACCTTGACAACAAAAAGTAGTATCTACTCTTCTAGCTTCAAACTCCTTACTACAGTATAGACATTTTTTCGTGTAGAAGAAGTTAGTCCACTCTTCAGTGTAGTGACCAAAGTCAGGGTCATAACGATTAATAACTTTACCTTTCTTTACTTCTTCAAACTGGTAGTTTCTGAGACCGTTTTTCCCTTGTTTTAATTTATCGTCTGTTTTCATTTAGATGTACGCGTTAAATCTGCTTAAAATCTTTGTTAGCACTGCAATAGTTGTGCGTTAGCTACCCTTTAGCACTGTGTTAAATGGCAAAAAGCACCCGGAAAGCACCCGGCAAGCGTAAATACCTATAGTCGATACCTAGAGAGTATTATTACTGACTAAGTATTCATTAAAATCTTTGTATTCCAGATAGTAGCCTGAACAGTCACGAACCGTTAGCCCTAAATCAATTAAATGCTCTAAAGCTCGCTTTCCTCCTCTATCATTATCTAAGAAAGCGTTGATTGTTAAACTACCTGACAACACTGGTAACGCTTCTTTAATAAAAGAGAGTGAGTTTAATACAAGGTTAGAGTTTTTTAGCCTTAGCGTTTTAAAAAACTGGCAACAGGATAAAAAATCAAAAACTCCTTCAAAGAGGTTTATTTCCGTTGAATCTTGAACAGGTAAATAAGTAAACCATTTTGGAGAAGTACCACCTTTAAAATATTGGCTTCGTAACTCGTACCCGCCTTTATCATTTCGGAATCCAGTCGCGTAATATTGCTTCTGATTTATTCGATAATGAACTTCCTGTAAATAGGTCGATGCAATAGCCTGAGTGATTTTGCGACTAGATGCATAATCCAGCAAAGCTCGGTTTCGTAGGGATTGAACGCTTACAATCTCTACAGACGATGATTGCTTAGCCTGAGAGTGATTATCACCGCTAAAAGAAAAGGATTTTCCGGTTTGAAGGCTTCTAATGCGTTTAAAGCTTGCATAAAGCTACAGCCATTTAAATATTGAATGAGTCGAATTATATCGCCTTGCTCTCCTACCCCACTATAATCGTGAAATACGTTCTTCTGTGGATTGACAAAGAATGAAGGAGTATGTTCTTCATTTTTGGGAGAATAGTAAATTAACTCAGTCCCCTTTACTTTTACAGGTTGTAAGCCTTGCTCACTTAAATAATGCGTTATGGGTATTGCCTTTAATTGCTCAATATGTTCTTTAGTTTTCATGCCTTTTTCTTTAGCGGTGAAAAATCTATTACTCGCTTACTCTTCAACTTACCTTTCTAATAATCAAAAGCTTAAAGCTTTTTTTTCGAGTAGCTTTCTCTTACTCTTTACTCGTATTTTATCTTTGTTTCGAGAAACAAGACAAATCGAGTACTTTATTATATACTCTATTTTTCTAATTATAAGTAATTGATTTATAGATAGTAATAGTGATTCGAGTAAGCGAGTAGGTAGGTTTACTTCATTTTCAAAAAATAGCCTTTCTCGGAATAGCCCTTCTTAGGGTTGTAATTGGTTTCCTGCGCAAAATTCATCACTTGCATAGCTTTGCCTATTTGCGTTCGATGAAGCCGTAAGGAAACTTTACCCCGTAGGTATTCTTCAATGTCTGAAGCTGTATAAAAATTGGATTCAACGTCCCCCTTCTCACCCGATAGATAGTATTTACCAATTACTTCCATTTCGGTTGTTGTACGTAGAAATCGACGGTTTAGAAGCTCTTGATGGCCAATTTCATCTGGAGTCATGTTACAGTTAAATGTAGGGTCATTTAGTAACGTTTGTGCTTGCGCCCAAACCCGATCAATATCAATTACAGCCGCGTACCCCTTTGGCCCTCCGGCATCATGATTTATATTTTTAACCACGAACGGAAGCCAACGAACGTTTCCGGTTTCATCGGTCAGAAATTCAAACTGGTTGGTACTGGCTACAAAGCTTGCCCGACGAGCGAAAGGGGTTTCAATGTTTTGAAACAATAGCCGAAACTTGACCGTACTTTCTGATAGAACAGACTTAAATTCATTATTTAACTCCCGCTTATCGAAAGACGCTAGTTCATCTAGATTAATAAAGAAGTTCTGAATGAGCGAAAATTTGCCCTCCTTACTACCAAAATCAAAACCCTTTTTGGCATAACCTTTTAAGCCATCCGGAATGAGAAAATCCAAGAAGGTAGTTTTGCCGTCGTTTTGCTTACCAACTAAGGTTAGACACTGTTTATTGAATGGAATCTTTCCAACGGCCTGACCAACAGCACGCACAATCCACTTCTTAAACATCTGTTTCCACCATTGTCGGTCATCCGTTTGAACAAAGTCAGCTAACTGGTCAATGTAATCAGGCTGTGAATCATCCCATTTAGGCAACCCTTCAAAGTAAGTTGCAAAGGGGTCATACTTTGGAATTAGCTTAGAGCCAAATATTGATTTTAGTGGGTCTTTAAAAGCTTTGAAATTAGCGTTGAAAAGCTCGTATTCAATATCAGCCATGTTAACCAACTCTAATTCAGAAGTGGCTTTATTCTTCCGTTCTAACTGGTTGGATACGATGTTGACGCGGTATTCATGCTTGTCAAATAAAAACTTCTGAATACGCTGGATAATAGGTTGCCCTTCAGTGTTTTCCTCACTGTTTGAATTAGATTTCATATCTTTGTTTTTGCTTTTAAAAATTTGAAAAGGAAAGCACACTCTGGCAGGAGTGTGCTTTTTTGTTAAACGGCTTCGCTCAATGGCTCTCCACCATTTTGACGGTCTTGAAATTCTTTTATGTGGCGTATAACGGCTTCTTCTGTGCGCTCGGTGTAATACTGTTCAGTAGTGCTTGTCTTCTTATGCCCTAACATTGTGGCGACACTAGTCAAAGGGACATTATTTGCGATGTAATAGGAAGCACATGTTTTGCGGGCAACATGCGTAGTGAGCCGAACAGGAAGCTTACAAATGGCTTGTATTTCCTTTAAAATACGGTTCATTACCTGATTGGCATAAACGGGTAATAGTCGATTCTTATCAAGGCAATCAGGGTTAGCTTCATACTTTTTAAGTATCCGTAATGCCTTTGGTACTAGCGGAACCGTACACATATTGCCATTTTTACCCCGTTTAATCTTTAGCAATTGGCTACCGTCCTCTTTAGTCACTACATGTATAGCACTTAGTTGACTCACATCAACATAGGCCAAACCAGTATAACAGCAGAATAAAAAAACGTCCTTTACATAATTGTACTCACGACCAACAAAAACGGCATCTTCTAAAGCCTTTAAATGGCTTTCTCTTAACGAAACAACGTCTTTACGGTCTCTTCTTGGTCGGAAGAAGGCAAACGGGTTTCTATCCATCCATTCGTTTGCAATCGCATAGTTACAGGTACGCTTTAAAAACTCAGCATGTAAAACGGCATGATTATGACCATGCCCAAAGGTGCGTTTGCAGAAGTTGACCAAATTTTGAGCATCGACTAGCTTAAGATCACTCAGTTTGAAATGAGGGTTATTATGATGCGTTATAACGTATTGCCGTATACGTTGTACAATGTACCGTTTCTTATCAACGGTCTTGTGTTCATAGTCGATACCCGTCAAGGCTTCAAATTCATTCTTGAAGAAGGTCTCCAAACATTCGATTAACGTTGGTATAGTTGGGTCTGCACTTAGCTTCTGCAATACAACGTCCTTTATTTTCCTTAAATCAGGTGTACGCTTTGTCAGTAGAAAGTCGGTAAATGTTCGTTGAAAGTCAGCCCTTAAGCTTTGTAGCAAGTTTGTAGCGGATTCATTCCCTTCAATACTAAAAGCCTTTTTATCTAACTGTTTAGGGCGACATGATAAGCCGGTAGAAAAGGAAATGCTTTTCCCACTATAAGACAGTTTAAGATATAGGTTGGTAACTCTTAAATACGGCTGAACGCTTAAGCGGTTCATGCGCTTTTCCTTTGCTGAAGGCTCAGCTTGTTTTACCTTTCGCATAATTAATTCAGTGATTGGTTGAGAGTTAGCCCTGTATCGCCTGGCCGCGTTACAGGGCTTCTTATGTTTAGATAAGACTTTCTAAAGACACCCCAAAGAATTGTGCCAGGTTGCGGGCTTCAAAGCCCATAATTGGCTTCTCTCCTCTGAGCAATTGCCCAAACCGTTTCTGATTAATCCCGACCGAACCATAAAATCTTTGGTCGGGCTTAAACTTCCCCTTGATACGATCTTCGTATGATTGTAGGGCCTTGCTAATGGAATTATTTTCTTTCATGAGTGTAATGTTCATCATTTTACGATGCAATATTAATCATAATATGATTATATTCATCACATTATGATTAATAATATTCATCATAATGTGATAATTGCCTTATAATCACAATAGTTGTAATATTGCATTAATCAAAATTTGATTAAAATGATATCAGAAAATATCAAAGCTATTCGTGAGAAGAAAGGAATCAAGCAAAGTGATATAGCAAGGGCTTTAGGCATTGAACCGACAAACTACCCTCGTATAGAAAAAAGGGAAAAGCGGTTGACAATCGAAATGCTTGAGAAAATAGCTGAAGTCTTAGGTGTTTCTATTCTTGAACTCTTAGGTTACAACACTAGTCCACAACCAGAACGGATAAAAGAGTTAGAAGGCAAAGTCATACGCTTACGTACCGCCAATAAAGTACTTAGACATAAAAATGACCTCCTCTACTCTATGGCATCATTATTTCGCAAGAGTGCAAACGAATTAATTGATAAAGAAAATAAACGGCTTGAAGAAGAAGAGGAGGAAGATTTTGAAGAATTAAAAAGACAAGCTAGTGAATTAGGGATTGATCTAAGTGACATTGAAAACTCCTAAGCTAGCTTATAAAGCCATTTCAATGAAAAATCCATCTTGGCAACGAGACGAGTTAATCCTTGCTTTAGACTTGTATTTTACAAGTGACTACAACAAGTTAAACAATACGCATAGTGATATTATTAATCTGAGCCAACTTTTAAATAAATTATCTATTTTCTCAAAACATAAACTAACAGAAACCTTTCGAAACCCTGAAGGAGTTTATATGAAACTTGGTAATTTTCTGGCAATAGATCCAAATGATACAAGAAAAGGCTTACCCAAGTATGGGAAACTTGATGAAATAGTATTTTACGAATTCAAAGACAATATAAAAGAGTTATCCTTAATTGCAAATACTATTAGGCAATCTATATTAGATAATAAAACATATGAATTACTCAATATTGAGAACAACAGCGAAGAGATTGAAGAGATTTCTGTTAAAGAAGGGAAGGTAATATATCACCTTCACAAAATAAGGGAAAGAAATGCAACGCTGATAAAAAAAAAGAAAAAGCAGGCATTAAATAAATTTGGAAGGCTACAATGCGAGGTATGCAATTTTGACTTCAAAAATACATATGGGGATTTAGGAGAAGGATTTATCGAATGTCATCACACTAAGCCTATAAGCCAAATGATCCCTGAGGATATAACCCGCTTGGAAGATCTAGCACTTGTATGTTCAAATTGCCATAGAATGCTTCATAAAGATTTAAGTTTAAGTATTAAGGCTTTAAAAGCTAGTATCAAATCATTGATCTAAGCCTTCATCAACATTATCCCATTGGTAAATCATTGCGTTATCTTTGTCATATTTTCCAGTAGCTGAGACGCCATAATAAAAATCAGGGCAACCTTCTTTGCCTGATGAATTCCAGCGATAAATAACATGATCTTTAAGCGAACCTTCATTACCTAACCTTGATGAAAGTCTGCTCATAGAATTCAAATATCTGTCAATTGATCCTGTTGGTGACCATTCATCCAATATAGATGATATAGTTATATATTTTTTATCCTTACTACGACGAACCGCATTTGCAATTTGATGTTTAAACCAATTTTCAAAACCGGGAAAATTATCAACTCCACTACAACATGTTTCGGTACTAGAAAGGTATTGTAAATCATTATCAGCAGCACCAAAAGTCATTTTCGAATCAATTGCTAATTTCTTTACATGTAACACAGTTTCTATCCTTTTTGCGGCAGGCAATATTAGTTCAGTTCCTAAATGCGAAGCACCTGCATTTATATAATCTTTATATATGTTTTTGTTTGAAATTTCTTGAACTGCATCGACAACATTTGATCTTCGCCCTATTAATATTTTTAAATACTCAAAAGAAATATGCTGACAACCTGCTGAAGCAACAGTGCTAATATAATCTTCAGGCGTTGTACTTACACCTGGTATATATGGTTGCCATCTGCATGTAACACGAATACCATTTGATCTTAAAATTTCCATTGCTTTTAAAATTCTTGACGGGCTAACTCTTTCATCTTCAGCAATAAGAGCTACTCTATCATCCATGCTTGACATCGAGAATTGAACTACAACAGCTTTCATATCTCTTAATATGCTCAAATAAGGCTCCGTTGCTATTAGGTCTCCCCTAGTACTTATTGCAAATGGATATTCATAATTCTTTAAAGCAAGAAAATAATTTAAAGTAATTTTAAACTTAGCTTCTGCTGGCTGAAAAGGATCGCTCATACCACCAAAGTGTAATGGCACTCGACGTTCCAAAAATTGAGAAATGATTGTTGTATTTGGCTTTGAATCGTCAAAGACTCGCTTAAATAAACGCTTTAAATAGTCCGGGTCTGCTGGTTGTACTTTAGAATCATTTGTCGACCTTTCTCTAGCACGAGCGAAACAGTAACTACAATCATAAACACAGCCTTTGTATGAATCTAACCGTAAAGGTAGACCACAAATAGGGAACAGGCTTGACAAAGAAAGTGGGATAGTATACATTGCAATTATCGCAAATAGTTAACGTTTTAATTTTATTAAATCCTTTTTTAAACTAGTTACTGAGCTATCATTCTCATGTATTTTTGCACGCAAAGTAATAATTTCTTTATTTAATAAGTCAATTCTGTTTACTAATAACTTCAATTCTTTTGCATTTTGAGATATAAGAGTAGAGTCTTTACCTAAATTTTTCTTTTTTACTTCAATATCTGATCTTATCGATGTAACGATAGCTCTAGATACAAAAAAATTAATTAAGGAAAATACAATAATTACAGCAAATAGATTGGTTATACTAAACTGTCCTGGTAAATTTTTCATATGGTTTATATTAATTAATATATAAAAAACGTCACGAGAATAGTACTTACTAATGAACCAATGAGACCATATATGAATAAATGAGTTATTTTTATTTCATACTGATTTGAATAACCTTGATATGTCAATAACAAAAAATATTGCTTTAACTCATCTGCTAAAAATTTGTCATTAATATTAATTTTCTTTTCCTGTTGATTTCCCTGTTCTATCGATATAGAAATAGTACTAATTAAATATTCTGTAAATTTCTTAAGACCATCTGTGTAAATATTAATTGCATCAAACTTAGTAGAAGCTGATTGGAAAAAATTATAAGATGTACCTGGTGCATTTGCTTTATAGTAGAAGTACGGTGTAGCGTTTCCAACTTTTGACAAATATAAAAAGGGATATCTAAACCTTGATTGCCAGAGAAAGACGAATAAAGTGTACAAGGACAAAATAATAAGATCAAAATAAAATACAATAAAAAAGCCCCCAATCTTTAGGACTGCATCAGGCAAATTTAATATTTCTTTAGCGAATGTTGCTCCTAGCGCAATACCAGCACCACCAAAGGCTAATATCTGCTTACTAATTGCAACAACTTCATTTTTATAAGCTGGACTAACGTCTATTAACTTACGCCTATCTACTATAGTTTTAAGTAACTCTTCTTTTTGCTCAAGATCTAATTGACTTAAAGCAAGAAATACATCTTTCTCAACATTGTCTTCTATTTCTTTTATGCGTTCTTCATACTTTTTACCAAAGCTATCGGTCAATTCATCATAAAAACCTACAATTGGCTCTTTAATAGATCTAAAACTAAATGGCATAAGTATTTACAATTTAGTATGCAAATAATGTCTTAATATAAGCGGTAGCTTCGAAAATATCACGACAAATAAAACTCGCGATACTGTTAATCATATCATGGTCATGTTCGTTACCAGCTAATTCACGGACAACAATTACAGGCTTTCTAAATGCATCAGCCCAAAAAATTTCTCCTACAGACCCTATTGACACTTTCTCAGAACCATTAAAATTTGCTAGTACAACATCACATCTGCTAACATCCATACGATCTCGACTTAACACTTCTTTTCCATGGTTCAACCTTCTCAATTCAGACTCTATAGAATATGCTGAATCCGCTTGTCTTATGAGATCCGGCTTATATCTCATTGGATCAATACAGTTAATATTTGGGGCAAGAAGGCTTTTAACGTCATTTCTCCATGTAGAAGCGGTTCCATTCAGTGTGCCTGTTATTGGTCCACAAAGGTACACTAAGCCATTAGCATTCATATGAAACGAACCTTATATATAGTTACAAGATTAGGAAAGATACTTTTTAGTTCGAATATACTTACCAACTGATCATATACAACACACAATTACATACACAATATGAGACATATATCCCTAAAAGTTACAACCAAATAATTGATTTTCAATGCATTACCTAGAAGGATGGTTTTACATAATGTAAATATTTTATATTCCAACACATTGCAAACATGTAAATGATTAATTTCCAAGTAGTTATAAAAAGAAACAATACTCAGCTTCGGGAGCAAAAAGCCTCAAATCTTACGATTTGGGGCTTTTTTGTGTTTTATACACAAACCATTCCTTTTCCATAGGTTGGTTCCAGCCGAACTTTAAACGCCGTAAAAGGGGACAATCAACCTCTATACGCATCTATTCTTGTATCTTGGCTTGCCAAAGGGTACGGACAATGCGACCTTTACAAATGAGTAGGGGAATCACAGCAACTACTTACTTTAACCAAATCAATACAACACCTAATTAGTATAGTTCACGTAATGACAAAAACTGCAGACATCGGCCTGATTGGTCTTGCCGTGATGGGTGAAAACCTTGTGCTCAACATGGAAAGCAAAGGGTATACCGTAGCCGTCTACAACCGAACGGTTGAGAAAGTCGACAACTTTATAAACGGCAGGGGCGCCGGCAAAAACTTCATCGGTGCCCATTCTATCGAAGAACTGGTCGCATCGCTGGAAAGACCTCGCAAGGTGATGATGCTGGTGAAAGCCGGGCAGCCTGTAGATGATTTTATTGAACAGATCATCCCACATCTTGAGCCGGGCGATATAATTATTGATGGAGGCAACTCCTATTTCCCGGATACCATCCGCCGAACAAAATATGTAGAAAGCAAAGGCTTTCTGTTTATCGGAACGGGTGTTTCCGGCGGGGAGATCGGCGCCTTGCATGGCCCGTCCATGATGCCCGGCGGAAGTGCCCAGGCCTGGCCTTTCGTAAAAGATATTTTCCAGTCGATTGCCGCCAAAGTTGACAACGGTGTGCCTTGCTGCGACTGGGTGGGCAGCGACGGGGCCGGTCACTTCGTAAAGATGGTCCACAATGGCATCGAGTATGGCGACATGCAGATCATTGGCGAAGCTTATCAGGTCATGAAAGATTTGCTGGGTATGAGCGCGGATGAAATGCACGAAGTATTTACCCGGTGGAATACCGAAGAACTGGACTCGTATCTCATCGAGATCACAGCCGACATTATGGCGTATAAAGACGAGGACGGAAGCCCCATGATCGATAAAATCCTGGACAAAGCCGGTCAGAAAGGTACAGGTAAATGGACGGGTACGGCGGCTCTTGACCTGGGCGTTCCCCTTACCCTGATCGGCGAGTCGGTATTCTCGCGCTTTCTATCAGCCCAAAAAGATATGCGGGTAGAGGCCTCGAAACTAATCAGTGGCCCAAAACCCGAGTTTAGTGGCGATAAGCAGGCCATGCTGAACGATTTGAAAATGGCGTTATACGGCGCCAAGATTATCTCGTATGCGCAAGGATATAACCTATTGATGGCAGCCGCTAAAGAGTACGACTGGCAATTGGATTATGGTGGCATTGCCCTGATGTGGCGGGGTGGCTGCATTATCCGTTCTGCGTTTCTGGGCGACATCAAAAAAGCCTTCGATAACAATCCGGCACTTGCCCATCTGTTGCTCGACGGTTTCTTCAAACAGAAAGTGGAATTGGCACAGGATGGCTGGCGTCGGGTATGTGCCGCTGCGCTGCTCAACGGCATTCCGGCTCCTTCGCTGACGTCGGCACTCTGTTACATGGATGGTTTCCGCAGCGAATGGCTACCCGCCAATCTGCTGCAGGCCCAACGGGACTACTTTGGTGCCCATACCTATGAACGGATCGACAAACCACGCGGGCAGTTTTTCCATACGAACTGGACGGGCGAAGGCGGAAACACCGTGTCGACGGCGTACAACAGCTAAACGAACTCCCATGCTGTGTATGTGCGCCATGTCGCAGACATACACAGCATGGGAGAACCTGACTACTAGCTTTATTTTTGACTTAAGTTGATTGAACACAGGGGCACAGGGAGTACAGAGTTGAACAATTAAAAACCAGTTTTTCTCTCTGTGCCTCTGTGTTCAATCAATCTAATCTGGTTTTACGTGATTGATTATTTACAGCTGATTCGCAAGAGAACATAAGGCAGCTCCCCGCTGCCTGCCGATAGGACAAAAACTAATTGACCAACAAGATCATGACCAAAGGTTTTGGGATTAGTGCAGGCATAGCAGCCATTGTCATTACGTATTTAACCTGGTCTCCACCCCGGCTTGGTCAGCGGGTAGACTACAACGCGGACGTAAAACCAATTCTCAATAAGCATTGCCTGAGCTGTCATGGGGGCGTAAAAAAAGCCGGGAATGTTAGTTTCCTCTTTGAACATGAACTGGTTCAACCGGGGAAATCCGGCAAAATTCCGGTCGTGCGCGGGGATGCCGACGCCAGTGAACTGATCCGCCGTATACTATCCGACGATCCGGAGGAGAGAATGCCTAAAAAGGGCACCCCATTGAACGAGGACGAGGTGTCCGTTTTAAAACAATGGATCAATGAAGGAGCCCACTGGGAAACGCACTGGGCTTACAAACGAATTGAAGAACCCGACGTTCCCTCCTTACGGACCCTACGAAATGGGTTCGGTCTGTTGAATCCAACTGCCATTAATTGGGTTAAAAACGAAATTGACCCGTTTGTTGTCGAGAAATTAGCCGAGAAAGGCCTTTCCTTTTCGCCCGAAGCGTCCAGAGCGACGCTCATCCGGCGCGTAAGTCTGGACCTGACGGGTCTGCCGCCTACCGAGAGCGAAGTCCGGAATTTTGAGCGGGATACGTCCGATCATGCGTATGAAACGGTTGTTGACCGGCTCCTGCAATCGCCCGCTTATGGGGAACGATGGACCGCCATGTGGATGGATCTGGCCCGGTATGCCGATACGAAAGGGTACGAAAGCGACGGTGGCCGAACTATGTGGCCTTACCGGGATTACGTCATAAAATCATTCAATCAGGATAAGCCCTTCGACCGCTTTACGATCGAGCAACTGGCGGGCGATTTACTGACGAACAACAAAGGCGGGTTTCCGGCGGAAGAAAATCTGATCGCCACGGGTTTTCACCGCAACACCATGACCAATAACGAAGGGGGCACCAATGACGAAGAATTTCGGGTGGCCGCCCAAATCGACCGGGTAAACACGACTTGGGAAGTGTGGCAGGGCACTACGTTTGCCTGCGTTCAGTGTCACAGTCACCCCTACGACCCCATACCGCACGAAGATTATTACAGATACATGGCCTACTTCAACAACTCCCGGGACGAAGACCTGTGGGACGAGTGGCCGAAACTGCGCTTTTATAAAGGAGAAGATTCCGCGCGGGTTGAAGGGATCAAGCATTGGATCAGCCGGTATGATCCGGGGCAGTTGGTCGAGAAAACGCAGTTCATGCGCGTGCTGGAACCCAAAATCAATGCACATTCCTTTGTTAAAGGAGACGCATCGACCGCCTTGCTGATCTCTTATTATGGCGTTAAAGACAAAGGCAATGCCCGGATTCCGCAGGTTAATCTATCCGGAACAGGCAGCGTTATTCTGAACGCAACCACCAAAGCGAAAAATGCCGTCCTGACCCTGCATCTCGATGGGCTGAACGGCCCCGTACTGACAACCCTCAATGTCCCGGCCCGTGATACAGTCCTGATAGCACCCATGGCCCCCGTGCGGGGACAACACGACGTTTACCTCTCGCTGCAAAGCCCCGCATCGCCTGAAGAATGGGTTCGGATAAACTGGATTTCTTTCCAGAAACCATTGCCCGGCGCCGGTCAGCCGAACTATGCGAAGGTAGTTGCCGACTATGCGAAAACCCTGACCAGACCGGCGGAGAGCATGCCGGTGATCTGGGAGGGTAAAGGAGACTTTGCCCGCAAGACCCACGTTTTCGTGCGGGGAAACTGGATGGTAAAAGGAGCTGAAGTTCGGCCGGGAGTACCCAAACTACTGGCACCCATACCCGATGGCTATCCAAAAAACCGGCTTGGCCTGGCCAAATGGATCGTGAGTCGGGACAATGCCCTTACTGCGCGTGTGATCGTAAACCGGTTTTGGGAGCAGCTTTTTGGACGGGGCATCGTCGAAACGCTGGAAGATTTTGGCTCGCAGGGCAGTGACCCATCCCATCTGGCACTGCTGGACTGGCTGGCCGTGCAGTTCATGGAGAAAGACCATTGGCAGGTAAAGAAACTTCTCCGCCGAATGGTGCTGTCGGCCACGTATCGACAACGTTCGGAAACTACGAAGGAAAAGACGGAGAAAGATCCGTACAATCGCTGGCTGTCGCGCGGCCCCCGGGTGCGCCTGAGTGCGGAGCAGGTGCGCGACCAGGCGCTGGCCTGTAGCGGGCTGCTCTCCCCTAAACAATACGGCCCGAGCGTGATGCCTCCGCAACCGGATAAAATCTGGCAATCACCCTATAATGGCGAGAGTTGGGTAACCAGTACGGGCGAAGACCGTTACCGACGCGCCATTTATACCTACTGGAAACGCACGGCTCCCTACCCGTCCATGACCACCTTCGATGCCCCCAGCCGCGAGTTCTGCCAGTCGAGACGAATAGCAACCAACACCCCGTTACAGGCTCTGGTCACGCTCAACGACCCCGTGTACCTGGAAGCGGCCGAAAAACTGGCCTCTACAATGCAGCGAAGGGGAAAAACACCGGCGCAACAGTTGCGCGAGGGATACCGGATGCTCACCTTCCAGCCGATCGAGGATAGAAAGCTGACGGTACTGCTGGCTACCTATGCCGACGCTTTGTCTACGTTCAAAGCCTCCCCTGCCGAGGTGAATGACATGCTGCCTTACGCAAGCAAAAAAACGCCGGAACTGGCCGCTTTGACCGTTTCTGCCAACGTCCTGCTGAACCTCGACAAAGTAGTGACCAAAGAATAGTTCTGCGCCTTCACATGCCATTTCTCCAAGCCCAACCAACGAACCGACGATGAACAAGTTACTGAACGAACTACTTCATGCCGACGTGCAGCGTCAGACCCGTCGACACTTCCTGCAATCTGCCGGTTTTGGGTTGGGCATGTTAGGGCTGGGTTCACTACTGGATGCGTGCGGGACAGTCAGGGAGAAAACAACGGATTCTCGTTCGGCTGCGTCCTTAAACGTGCCGCATTTTATACCCAAAGCCAAACGGGTCATTTATATCCACATGGCGGGTGCGCCTTCTCAACTGGAACTGTTCGATTACAAACCCGAACTGGAGAAATACCACGGTAAAGATTGCCCGGCGGCTTTTCTGGAAGGGAAACAGTTTGCCTTTATTCAGGGAGTTCCCAAGATGCTGGGCCCTCAGGGTAAGTTTAGCCAGTACGGTCAGTCGGGCGCCTGGCTGTCGGACTACCTGCCTTACCTGCAAACGATGGCTGACGAGATCACCTTTTTGAAAGCCATGCACACCGATCAGTTCAACCACGCCCCGGCCCAGTTGCTGCTCCATACGGGAAGCGCCCGACTGGGTCGCCCGAGTCTGGGTGCGTGGGCCGTGTACGGACTGGGCTCCGAAAACCAGAATTTGCCCGGCTTTATCGTTCTGGCGTCGGGCGGGCGGCAACCTGACGCGGGAAAAAGTGTGTACGGCAGTGGCTTTCTGCCATCGGTTTATCAAGGTGTACAATGCCGCACCGGTGGCGATCCGGTCCTTTACGTAACCGATCCTCACGGCATGAATCGCAACATGCGCCGAAAAACCATCGAGGCTATCAACAAAATCAACCGTCAAACCTACGAAGACGTCCAAGACCCGGAAATTCTGACCCGCATAAGCCAGTATGAAATGGCTTTCCGCATGCAAATGTCCGTGCCGCAAGTGATGGACGTATCGAAAGAGCCGCCGTTTATTCTGGATATGTACGGAGTAAAACCCGGAGAAGGCAGCTTCGCGATGAATTGCCTGCTGGCCCGCAAGCTGGTTGAGAATGATGTCCGGTTCGTGCAGCTTTTCGACTGGGGCTGGGATGGGCACGGCACCTCGGCGGCCGACAATGTAGAAGGTGGATTACGGCAAAAATGCAGGCTCTCGGATAAGCCCGTAGCGGCCCTGCTGCAGGATCTTAAGATGCGGGGGCTGCTTGAGGAAACTCTGGTCGTATGGGGTGCCGAATTTGGCCGAACCCCCATGCAGGAAAATCGAAATGGTCTGGTGATGCCCTATATGGGCCGGGATCACCACTTGGAAGCGTTCACGATGTGGATGGCCGGGGGCGGCACCAGGCAAGGTTACACGCACGGCCAAACTGATGAGCTGGGCTACTATGGCGTAAACGACCGTGTGCATGTCCACGATTTACAAGCCACAATTCTTCACTTGATGGGTTTCGATCACGAGAAATTCACTTACCCATTCCAGGGCCGTAACTTCCGCCTTACCGATACGGCCGGTAAGGTTGTTAAGGAAATACTGGCCTGAGCAGTCATTAGCGAATAACAGAATTGGAGTTGCCAGTATGGTGTCGGGTTGACGAACCTGACATCACTGAAAAGCATCCCGTTTCGAATTTACAGATTGCCTCCTCACACAACCAACGCAGCAACCGCATCGCGCAGGGTCACGAAGTCCGGTGCGATGTTTACCCGGTAATCGGCCAGTTTGACGGTGTTTAGAAAATCATTGGAGAATAGATCCGCCATTTCCTTCGAGAGTAGTATGCTCCGCATGTCTTTCCATTGGTCGTCGGCGCTGCCGTACATCAGGTCCACCAGATTCGGGAAGGACCAGGGGGCATTTTTGCCCCAGTGCAGGGTAAACAGAATGCCGCTATCCTTGAAGGTTTTTATCACGTCCGTTAAAAAATCGTCCAGCGAAATCATGTTTTGATTTCCCTGCCAGGGCACGCCGTCCACTTCCAGAATGCAGGTGGTTGGAAACCGGGTGAATCCCAGCGTAGCCTCCGACGCTTTCACGAACCGCATAGACAGAATGCCCGGTATGGGGCCTTTGTCGTTCATCAGGTCAATGAACAGGTCGAGGGCTTTGGGCGAGTCGGCAATGTCGATGCCAAAGCCGCAGCCAAAAGCCGCGCTCGACTGCGAGGTGTCCCAGAATATTTCGCCCAGGGTGCCCTCTATAATGTCATCGACTTTCGGGAATGCTTCGCTCCTCAGCGCGTCCAGTATCTTGGGGATGATTCGCTTATGTTTGGCCGCAAAGGCCGACACCCAGGTGGGTATATCTTTAAAGATGGCATTTTGCACAAATGGAACCGGGTTGGGGTAGCCGGTTCGATAGGGCTTTTTGTAGATAATTTCAGTGACGAAATCCTCACTGGCGTTGTAAGGATTTATGTACAGCTTATAATGAAAGGGCCGATTGACGGTTCCATCGGGCAGCACCTCGTCGGGCAGTTTGAAGCGGGCATGGGTAAAATCCATCGTGGCGGCAATCTGCAGCGCATCGGCCTTGCTGATCTTTTTGACGTAGCGCTTCAGGAGATACAGGTCCTCCGCTTCCAGTACAACCCCATGAATAACTCCAAATGCCCCTAAACTCACCAGAGCGGCATTAAATAACGCATCACTCCGAATGACCCTCGACTTCAGACGTCGGGCAAAATCATCCGCCAGAGCCGGTCGGCTTTCCCGCTCGATGTAAACCAGATCCTTCGCGTCGGGGCCGATAATGAGCTGAAGTCCCACAACGCAATCCTGAATAGAACCCACATCGATGGACGAACCATGAACGCCCGTAGAAATAGCCCCGGCTATGGTTTGTCCGTTACTGGCCCCGCACGTTTTCAGCGATTTACCTTTCTTCTGCAGGAACTCCGAAATTTCTTTGATCGTGTTGCCGCATTGAAACAGAAAAAGGTTTTCCGACAGATAAGTCGTAGACGAATGCAACTGGCTGTCTTTTATCTCCAGTCTGATGTTCAGGCTGGCATTAAAGAGCATCCGGTCGCTCTGGTGCGCAACGTTTGATAATGACCAGGCGCTGCCATATGCCCGAAACCGTTCATGATTCATCAGGCTATCGCGTATCAACGCCTGAATACCGCTGGCGCTGTCGGTATACCGATCAACAAGTGAAACAATGCTTCGGTCGGTGTCAATATCAAACAGGCATTTTGTTGGGTAGGGACCGTTGAAATGATAGTTGTTCCACTCCGAAACGTGATGTGTTCTTGTCTGCGCCATGGTATTATTGATTGGTCGGTTTTATGCAAACAATTCGAACCCTTACCGCTTTCCGTTTACCAAACGTGAACGTGTTGCGGAGCATGTCGCCAAACGTAATTTTATATTCTATTGAGTGAAAGCCTTCCGTACAGGTCGAATCAACGATCATTACGCTGTTCTGCAATAAGGAGAGGTGATCAATAAGCTTGACGTCCTGCACCTTTTTAAGGTTGTAAAACCCTAGTTCCTGCCGAAAGGGGTCTGCCTGTGCTACCCCGTTTTTGTTGGACACAATGACGGAATACGAGCAAGCCTGAAGAAAGACCAACAGACTCAGGATGCACAGGCTATTTTTTACTGGAGTGTAAACCATGGCCAGTCAGAAGTTAGAGGATAAATAATCACCTGTAAAAAGCAGCCTATCTCGCCACCGGAAGAATCGGCGATGATAGCCTCTTCAAAAGGGAAAATACGTCCACCCTGGCAAATAACTCCCGGTTCCGAATGGGAGTCAACGGGATATTTCCCGTATTTTCGACGATTGTCAATTAAATTATCCCGTTAGTTACGTAGCATTGCTCCATACCTTCCGTTCTGGTCATTAAAAGGCTCCTCTGTTACACCTGTAGTTTATTGTAATTGATTTCTTTATAATATTTTTGCACAATATTGCCCGCTTGGAAAAAAAATTAGCGAATGACCTTCTCTCTGTTCGGCGAGGCCATGCTATCTAAGTGGTAGCCAGAAGAGTAACTTTTAGCTTCCTCGGAAAACTCTATCAACGACACAAACAATTCATATTCAATACCTTAATTAACTTATTGTTAAAACAAATGAAGAAACTTAAACTAATTGCTTATATTCGTCCTTTGACACAGTGTAGTAGCTTATTAATAGTATAAAACTTACCATTACCCTCTGATCCTCTCTTGTTTTTATAGAAAGTATAGCGGCTATACTTTCAGTTGGCCGGGAGCAGATTGGAAATTTTCTATCCTAGATTATTCGATTCAACGTATCCTGTTTTAAACACGGGTAGTGTATAATTCCAGACTTTATCGATTGCAGCGATTGACTAACGTATAATACTACCAACCTAATACTTATTCTAGCTATCATTTTTTTCCATCAAACACCTTTTGGTACTACATCTCAACAAATGATTTTCAGACGTTTACTCTGGTTTTTTATCTCTTTTTTTGGCCTGATAGCGTGTAGTTCCAAACGCAACCTGGTCTATATGAATGATTTGCGTGGCCTTGCAGAAGAGAAGGGCCAGGTTTTAAATAATGCTCCCCTACGGATTCAGCCGGACGATCTGCTGTCTATAACAGTAAGCAGCTTAAATCCGGAATCAACGATTTTATTCAATAAAGGGCTTTTAGCCGCCAGCAGTACCAGCCCTACCGAACCAGGCATGGTCAACAACGCGCTTGTTAACAAAGCGGATAAGGATGGCTATCTGGTCGATCGCGAAGGGTACATTAATTTCCCGGTCCTGGGGCGGGTTAAACTGGGCGACCTGACCAAAGAAGAGGCCGCTCAAAAACTGACCCTCGATGTTTCGAAATACCTGAAAGGTCCGGTTGTAAGCGTGAAGCTGATAAACTTTAACATAACCGTACTCGGCGAAGTAACGCACCCGTCTACTTTTACGATAAGCCGGGAGAGTGTAAACGTCCTCGAAGCCCTGGGCATGGCCGGCGATATGACCGTGTTTGGCAAGCGGGAGACTGTGCTGGTCATCCGTCATCAGAATGGCGTACGTACATCCAACCGAATTGACCTGACCAACAAAAGTGCTTTCGAAACACCGTTTTTTTACCTGCGCCAGAATGACATCGTTTATGTAGAGCCCGACAGTAAAATGAAGGTATACCAAAATGATCCGTCTAACCGATTTATTCCTCTGTGGACTACCCTTGTATCATCGACGGCTTTAACGATCATATCACTCTTTCGATAGCTAAGGTATCTTAGAAAAAACGTTATGACGGAGGGAGAAGTAAGTTACGTATCATCTGGACAAAGCGGCTTCAGGCGATTCCTTTACAAGTACTGGCGCTTCTGGTACTTGTTTGTCATTAGCATTGGCATTAGCCTGGTGCTGGCAATCCTTTATTTAAAATCGGCCACCCCGCAATACAACGTCAGTATAAGTCTGCTAATCAAAGACATAGAGAAAGGCCCCGATATCAGGCCGGGCAATCCGATTTTTAAGGAATTGGATATTTTAAACTCGACAACCAGCATTGAAGATGAGATCGAAGCCTTACGATCGGTGACCCTGATGCACCGGGTTTTAGCCGAACTTGGTTTGCAAACGAGCTATTTTGTAGCCGACTCGTTCAAAAAGCGGGAGATTTTTGGTGATGATCTTCCTGTCCGCTTATCGGTAAAAGAACTCTCCGAAGCGGCTTATACGAAGCCGATAGCGATACTCATTAAAAATACACGCGAGTTTCAGTTGCAGGACGGCCCCCCGCCCGCCAACACCTACCAGTTCGGCCAGCTTATTAAACGGCCTTATGGCACGTTTACTGTTCTGGCCAATCCAGAGGCCATGCGCTGGCAGCCGAAGAAGATATTCATTTTCTTCAATAACCTGGAGGATATGGCTGATAGCTACAGTAAATCAACGTCCGTTATTCAGCTGAACAAAAAAGCAAATGTGCTGAGCGTTTACATGCAGAGTGCTGTTCCGGAAAAAGGAAAAGTTATTCTGAACAAGCTCATTGAGGTTTATAACAAAGAGAATAAGGAAGACCGCAACCTACTGGCCATCAATACCATCCACTTTATTGATGATCGCTTAAAGGACCTTACCGCCGAGTTATCGGAGATCGAGAAATCGACCGAGGCCTTTAAGCGCCGGAATCAGGTAACCGATGTCCGCTCCGAAGCGAATGGGTATCTGGAAGAGTCCAGAATTTATAACAACCAGCTCTCGGCCAACAAAATACAGCTCGATATCGCCGAATCGCTGGAGCGATACCTGTCCCGGCAAAGGCAGAAGTACGAACTGGTGCCCAGTAATCTGACAATTAATGATCCAACGCTACAGGACTTCATTGGCAAATTCAACGACCTGCTGCTGCAGCGGGAGCGTATGCTGCGTACCAGCGAAACAACCAACCCGCTGGTTGTACATATTGATGAACAGCTGGCCAGTTTCAGACTGTCAATCCTGGAAAACTTAAAGACCGTAAAGCGGGGCCTGCTCATTACCCAGGGCGACCTGACGGCCAAAACCAGTAGCTTACAGGAACACATTACTCAGGTACCGGATATCGAACGTCAGCTTAACGCCATAAACCGACAGGAGGGTGTTAAACGAAACCTGTATTCATTTCTGCTGCAAAAGCGGGAGGAGTCGTCGCTATCCCTGGCGGCTACCATTTCAAATACCCGCGTCATTGATCCGGCATCGGCTACTAAAACGCCCGTTTCGCCGAAAAAACCCGTCGCTTATGCACTGGCCTTTATACTGGGCCTGATCTTGCCCATCGCCTTCATTACCGTCCCCGACTTACTGAGCGGTTTGGTTCGTCAGCGCAGCGATGTATCGACCGCGGTGGCGGTGCCTATTCTGGGAGAAGTCATGCGCTATAATAAGAAGGGCATTTTTCGCTTCAGGAATAAAGGGATTTTTATTATTTCTCAGGAAAGCCAGAAGCCGATCGTTGATCAGTTCCGGCTGATCCGAAGCAACTTACACTTTGCAGTTGCGAATCAGCCGCACCAGGTTATCCTGGTAACGTCTGGTATCGCTAAAGAAGGTAAAACTTTTTTCAGCACCAATCTGGCCCTGAGCCTTAGCTTCCTGAATAAGAAAGTAGCCCTACTGGATTTGAACTTTCGGAATCCCGGTATCCTGACCAACCTCCGTGTAACGAGTGAAGTGGGGGTTACGGATTACCTGAATGGCAGTGTTACCTCCCTCAATAAGCTGTTGACACCCTTTCCGGGCACTCCCAATCTGTCGGTTATTGGTACAGGCCCATTGCCCGCCAACGCACCCGAATTTATCATGAATGCAGAGGTGGGCAAACTGATCGCCGAACTTCGGGAACGCTTCGACTATATCATTATCGACTCGGCGCCCGTGGGTAAGGTGGCCGATACCTTTGCGTTGGCCGACCATATCGACACAACCGTTTTTGTGGTGCGCTACAATTTCACCCCCGTTGAGCAGCTCGACAGCATCAAAGAAGTACATCAGGAAAACAAGTTGAAACTTCCGTTCATTGTGCTGAACGACGCCCGGAAGGAGAATAGTTACCGAGTGAAATAACCACCGTAAAGTGCATCTAATAATGTTAGGTAAAAAGATAGGTCAGAATTTTATCATCAATATTGTATCGATGGGGCTGGGCATCCTCAGTTCAGTATTTATTGCCCGGGTTGGCGGACCAACCATCATGGGCAATATTGGGCTGGCCATGTCTTTTCAGGTTCTGGTGAAGTCGATATTTACCCATACGGTCAATAGTGTTCACCTGAAAATGTATAACGAAAACAATCAGGTGGGACTAAAGAACTACATGGTTGTTTTTGTGCTGTATAATGTCCTCACGTCGTTGCTGGTTTTATCTTTTGTTCTCTGGAATAACTTCAGCCACAACGGAGCCTTTACCGATCTTCAGATCTCGCTGATCATCATTTTTATCCTCCAGGATTACTTGATGACGCCCTTTTACATCTACATAACGGATCAATCGTCGAAGCTAAATATTGTCCGGTCCAACATGACCGATTTTTATGCCCAGACGCTGATCAATATTGCCAAAATTGCTGCCGTTCTGCTGGGAGAGTCGGAAATAGGGATTGCCTGGTACATTATGGCAGCCTGCGCGTTAGGCTCTGTTTATCCAGTGATTAATTTGATTCGGTCGGACTTTGGGCCTTATTCACTGACGGTTGTGAAGAAGTACATCCGTTATTCGATGACTATTTCCACCTCCACGATTGCCTACGGACTACTGGTCAGTTTCGATAAAGTCCTGTTGGGGCTTTACAAGGTTTCGCCGGAACTAATTGGCTTCTATAATGTGGGTAACCGGCTTGGGTTGCTGCTCATGACCTTAGGGATCAGCATTGGCAGTATTCTGTTATCGGTTTTCTCGAAAAACGCAACGGAGAACAACAACGACAAAACGATCAGCCAGTTGAGCAGTTACGAACGGTTCATCACCATCAGCTTCTTACCGGCGTTTCTGGCCGCTTCGCTGTTCGGCAACGAGTTGATCACACTGGTCTTTGGAAACCGCTACCTCGAAGCATTTCCGGTGCTGTTGCTGTCGATTTTGTTCGCTTATGTCAAAATATTGACCATCCCCTACCAGAACTATTTATTTGCCAATAACAGCTTCAGGGCATTCAACCGCAATTCGATACTGTTCATTGTGGCCATTATCTTTTTCTCAACCACAATGGCCCATTTCAATTTCTTTAATGACCTGCCAATTTCTGTTGCCGCAGCCCTGTTGCTGGCCTGTCTGTTCGAGCGGGTACTCTTCACCCGCGATGCTGCCAAAATAGATCCCCAAATTCGGCTGTTCTTCTATCCTGGCACGGTGCTTTTCTTCACTGCTCTGACTGTGGGCTGGTTTGTGCTGAATCATTTTATACCGGCTAGCAACTACCTGCTGAGCTATGGTATTCGTGCAGTTATTTTGCTCGCTATACTACCGGTTGGCTACCTTCTAGGAATATATACCAAAGGCGACTTCTATATGATTACCAGCCTGCTGAATATACAGACCGGTAAAAAAGAAGTCTCACAGGCTTAGCGGCAGATATGGGACAGCCAGGGGGCATGGTTGAGCCCGGTACATACATACTATACACCTTGCTGATGGGTTCGATGCTGTTGTTCTCACAGCCATCGGCCAAGGCGGTTGTTGACGAACGTACCGGACTGATCACCTTTCCCAACTACTGGGGGCCTAACCTGATCGGACTCATTATTCTCTACAGCTTCGTGGTGGGTTGCCGCTATTACGTGGGCATTGACTATAAGGTGTATGTGGAGATTTTCCTCGAACTCAAAGAAACCGGCATGGTATCTCGTGAAATCGAGTTTGGGTTTGAGTTTATGTATAAAATTTTAAACCTCCTGAATGTTCATTTCACGTTCATTTTTATCATAATGGCTCTTTTCCAGATGTTCTTTTTCTATAAGGCGCTGGAAAAATTTCCTTTCATTTTACGCTGGTTCACCTTCTTTTTCTTCGTTAGCCTCATGATGTTCAGCAGTATGAACATCATGAGGCAGTCGTTGGCCTGGTTCGTCTTTTTCTATGCACTTAACCTGGCCATTGAAAAAAGATGGGGTTTGGTAATGCTGTGCATTTTTTTCGGCTACAGCTTTCACAAAACGATGCTTATCGGTGTGCTTACCTACCCCCTGCTGTTTACCGATATTGCCAAGAACAAATACATACAAATCGGCATCCTGCTGGTAGTTACAGTACTGGCTTCGTCTATTCTGACTATCATCCTGGCAGCCGTTTCGCCACTGGTCAACTTGCTGGGCTATGGATATTATATCGACAATCTGGATTATATGTATGAAATAACTGCAGAAAAAAAAGTAGGGGCCGGAACGGCCAACGCATTATTTTTTGTAGTCGATATTGCCATCATGTGGTACAGTCCGGAGATGAAAGAAAACTTCAAAAAATACGATTTCTATAAGTACTACAACCTCTACTTTGTGGGCACTATTCTGGATCGTATTGTGTCGGATAATTTTATCATGGCCCGCACCAACGATTATCTGCTTAACTTCAGGGTAGTGATCATGAGTTTCTTTTTCTATTTTCTATTCAATACCCAAACCCAGAGAACGGGAAAGCGATTATTCGGCTGTATCATTGCCTTAATAATGGTTATTTTCTTTTACAAAGCTATTTATAATAAGGCTGCCGATAATTCGCCATTCCGTTTTGTCTTTTTGGAAGATCGGCTCCAGACGAGACCTCAAAAATTATCAAATTATTAAGAAAACGAAAAGGCACTCTTAACGAAGAAGTTAGTAGGCCATAGATTACTACTTATCAATTCGTGTTAAAAAACAATTAATTCGTCAACGCAGATTAATTATCCGCTCTGATTAAAAAAAACGAACATTCATAGCGACATTATACTGAATAATATAAAAATGAATTACTTATTTTACTTCTTGGAAATGATGTAACCCGAAGCCACAAACTAACAGACAGCCAGATAGATACTTACAATTATGTATGTGAACTATCAACGTCAGGAATAAAAAACTCAACTAAATAAAAAAGAATCGTAGCGGTTTAACAACAGGCATGGTCGAACCCGAAACATATATAATTTATACTTTACTAATGGGATCGATGCTGTTGTTCTCACTACCCTCTGCCAAGGCGGTTGTTGATGAACGCACCGGGTTGATCACCTTTCCCAACTACTGGGGGCCTAACCTGATCGGGCTCATTATTCTCTACAGCTTCGTGGTGGGTTGCCGCTATTATGTAGGCATTGACTATAAGGTGTATGTGGAGATTTTCCTCGAGCTCAAAGAAACCGGCGTAGTACCCCGCGAAATCGAATTTGGCTACGAGCTTCTAAATGTATTCCTGAACTACCTGAACGTTCACTTCACGTTCATTTTTATCATAATGGCTCTTTTCCAGATGTTCTTTTTCTACAAGGCACTGGAAAAATTTCCTTTCATTTTACCCTGGTTCACCTTCTTCTTTTTCGTTAGCCTCATGATGTTTAGTAGTATGAACATCATGAGGCAGTCGTTGGCCTGGTTCGTCTTTTTCTATACGCTCAATCTGGCCATTGAAAAAAAATGGGGCTGGGTAATGGTATGCATTTTTTTCGGCTATAGCTTTCATAAAACGATGGTTATTGGCGTGCTTACCTACCCCTTGCTGTTTGTCGATATTGCCAAAAATAAATATGTACAAATTGGCATTCTGCTGGTGGTTACAGTACTGGCTTCGTCTATTCTGACTATCATCCTGGCAGCCGTTTCGCCACTGGTCAATATAATGGGATACGGGTATTATATTGATAACCTGGACTATATGTATGAAATAACTGCCGAGGGTAAAGTGGGTGCCGGAACGGCCAACGCCTTATTTTTTGTAGTCGATATTGCCATCATGTGGTACAGTCCGGAGTTGAAAGAAAACTTTAAAAAATACGATTTCTATAAGTACTATAATCTCTACTTTGTAGGGGCTATTCTGGATCGTATTGTGTCGGATAATTTTATCATGGCCCGCACCAACGATTATCTGCTTAACTTCAGGGTAGTGATCATGAGTTTCTTTTTCTATTTTCTATTCAATACCCAAACCCAGAAAGCAGTTAAGCGAACATTTGGCTACATCATTTCATTTATTATGGTTGCCTTTTTTTACAAAGCTATTTACAACAAGGCTGCCGATAATTCGCCGTTTCGTTTTGTCTTTATGGAAGACAGGCTCCAGACAAGGCCGCAGAAATTATCCGATTATTAAACACTATTTTTGAATTTTTACCGTAACGTTCAACCTTTAAAACTAAGATTATATGCTTCATTATAGTATCATTATTTGTACATATAACCGGGTCGATTTCCTTAAAGAAACGATTGATTCGCTCCTGACACATTTCAAAGACCACTCAAATTATGAGCTGCTGATTATTGATAATAAGTCAACGGATAATACGGCCGAAGTAGTAAACCCTTTTCTGCGTTTTCCGCAAGTTCGGTATATTCTGGAAACGAATCAGGGATTGTCGTATGCCCGCAACCGGGGCATAAAAGAAGCCAAAAATGATGTCCTTATTTTCCTGGACGACGACATTGATATTGAAGCAAATTACCTGGATATATGCGACCAGATATACAGTGATCCGAATACGCATATTGTAGGGGGAAAAGTACTACCCTATCAATCAGCGATTCCGGCCTGGATGCCCGAACAGTTTTATTACCTGATGAGCATCTTCGATATTGGCAATTCGGCTTGTTATACCCACAAATTGATGGGTGCAAACTACTCCATGCGCCGGGAAGCCGTCCAGAAAATTGGCTGGTATAATGTTGAGTTGGGCCGCAAAGGGAGTAATTTAATGGGCGGTGAAGAGGTCGACTATCTGAACCGAGCCAGCGATCTGGGCTACAAGATACTGTATCGCCCCGATCTGATCGTTTACCATAAAATTGGCAACAAACTGAATAAAACATACATTTTCGACTACGCCTATTACCTAGGCCGAAGCGAGCAAATTATTGATATTCAGCGAAGTAAAGCCCGTTTTCTGGCGAAGTGCGTTAAGGCAGTTCTGATGATTGGCCTACATGCCGTTTATGGCTTTTATGCCCCCATACCCAAGCAACAGACCTACTTTAAAATAAAGCAGTTGTACAGCTTTGCGTACTTAAACTTATTTAAGGCGAAGTATTCGAAGAAGTAGCGCTTGCTGCTTAAACGAAATAGCTATGATTGACAGGCTACCCTCGTAGCCTGTAGACATTCATTGAATTGCCCGCCTTGGGATCGGATGTAGTGCGCGTCAGGGTAACGGACGTACCATCGATCAGGTCCGAGATCGTGAACGTAATGGTGCCGTTTGTTCCGGTAGGCTGTGAATTCAGTCCTTCCAGAATTAGCGTGTTCTCATTTTGCAGCCGGTAACTTCCTACAAACGTGGTTAGATCAGCGCCCGATGTTCCATCCGAAATACGATAGCGAACCGTGGGCGGGACAGACAAATCGAGTGAAAACTGTCCGTAACCGGGTTTAATATTGGACGCAGCGCCTTCCTGATAGACAACGGTACCGTTTTCGATTACGGATACCAGGGTGTAAGAACGCTTGAGCCGATCCGAGTTAGGCGGCTGTGGTGTGGTACTACAACCACTAACGATGATCAGGGTAATGAAACAGGCAAGAAGCGCGGAAGTCAGTGTCGTTTTCATGTAGCTATGCGTGGGTAGTGAATAGATTGTGCGGCTAAAGGGAAGGTAATCTACCGTTTACTAGTCTTCTTCGGGTATGATCTCTTCCACCTCATCCAATTTGGATTCGGTCTGATTTGGCGATATCAGCTTTCCCTGTAACTGAGCAATCAGTAGCTTTCTCGATTGTATTGACCTGCGGTATTGACCGTAGGCAACGAGGTAGCCGATAAAAAAGGCGACAGTCAGCAGGAGCAGTATTTCGGTCAAGGCTACCCAGGGATTGAGTGGGTTCATAACAAAAGCGTAGGTTGAAAGTCGTTGTAAATACCCTTGCGCATCTGTTCCTGCCAGGCCCGGAGTTCGTCCCACCGGCCTTCCGCAGCCAGCCAGGCCTGCTTTGGCCAGGTAACCGGATCATCGGTGTAGATCAACGGGCCATGTTCGGCCAGCACCCGCCGAATGGTCGTGATGGGGGTATTAGCCAACTGTGTAAACGTATGAATACCGACCCCATTCAAAATAGCTTCTGCCTTTGTGTTGATACCCGCAATCTCTTTCAGATCGTCCCGACCCGGTACCGCGCTAAAAACCTCTTCAACGTCCGGCTCAATAACCTCCTGGGCGTCGACCTCAGTCTGAAGCAGCTGGCACTTGTCGTTCAGGCGGTCAAGTTGCCGTTTAAAGCGCTCCTGAAATATAAAATAAGCCAGCAGGACAGTTCCCTGAAGCATCAGAAAGTGCAGCAGACTGGCATTTTCGAGGTGAAACGGATTCAGGTTGAACATGCTATCGTTTTTTTACCAGTAACGTTACGCGTCGATTTGCTTCACGGCCTTCTGTCAGGTTATTCGGCGCAATAGATACCTTATCGCCCATCGCCAGAACCTGTATCCAGCGTTTCGATGCGCCCTGTTTTACCAGCTTGTCACGGACCACCATCGCCCGCAGTCGTGACAGTCTGAGATTAAACGCTTCTGTACCCGTCGTATCGGTATGGCCCGTAATAGTGAGCCGTTCCCTCTGGTGGTCGTACAGATACGTAATGGCTTCCCGCACAAACTGCTCGTTATCCGGTGTTACGATGTACTCCGTACTCCCCGTGGGAAAATACAATTGCAGTGGATGGAATAGGTCGATATATTTCTGGTGCCGGGCCAGCCAGTCGGCATTGACCACGATCGACTGAAAAGAAAAGGCCAAGGCACTGGTTGAGTCTTTAATGAAATTCAGTAAGTCCGACGCCTGTCCCTGCACCTGCACCTGGTCTTCCGGCACCCCGGCATTTACCAGATACTGCCGAACAGCATCGGCCCGCATTAAGCCTAGATTGGGCATTAACGTCAGTTTATTTTCGGCCGGGGTATGGTACCCTACCACCGTTAGTAACCGACGCGGATGATTGATCAGATACGTGGCCAATGTATCCAGCGTAGCGGGTTTGTCCAGTTGCCGGAGCGTGCTCTCTGCCCTGTGAAACAGACTTCCCGGCAGTTTCATGCGTAACCGGGGGCCATCGATTACAGGAACGGCAGGCAGCACCGGGTCCGGCGCGAACCCAATGCGCTTAATGTATGCCAGATGTACATAAACGGATGCGGTTACCCACACGCCCAGTACTATCCACAAGACCAGTAGCCTACCCATGTCAAATCAATTGTTTCATATTCAACCCAATAGGAGTTAAACCAACTCATAGTTGGAAGTCCATTCCGGACTTTCGGTCGCATCGGCCCGCCGGCCATCGAGCCGAACGATAAAACTTTTAGCCGGGTAATAGGGCGTCAGGCGAATGTCGAGATAGACCCGATCTTTCACTTTACTATCCCGTTCGAGCCGTACAATTCTAAATTGCTCAATGAGTTTAGCAGGGCCTTTCACACTGTCCAGAAAATCAGCAATCTGTCGTCGTAAATCGCCTTCTATGAGCGTATTCCAGTTTTCAAAGGCCCGCCGGTTCAGAAAGTCAAACAGTACTTTTACAATATAGTCGAAGACCCGAACCACCGTGGAGGTCTGCAAACCAATATTAGGCCCGTTGAACAGGGTTTTACTGCCATAGGCCATGACCCGGCCGTGTTCATCGATCATCGGGACGAGGTTAAGTCGTTCCATAACGGAAACTTCATTTTTCCAGAGCCGAAACCGAACGCCTAGCACATCGCTGATTCCGCCGTATTGTTTCCCCGCCGAAACCTGCGACATCAGCGTACAGTAGGTCTTACCGGCCAGCGCTGCCGATGGTGGGATAAACAGGTGTTCCAGCTCGCCCACTTCAGCCACCTTGCTGCGGCCAACAACCCAATTACAGGTCATGATCACATTAGAACGGTATAACTCCGCCCCACTCATATTGACAGTACCGGAAAGATCAAGCACATCGTCGGGGCCGTCCACATCGGCAAAGTCGGTGAAGAGCATGACCTTATTGGCGTAGGCAATTTTTGCCCATTTTTCCAGCACTATATTCGACCGCATAAAGCCCGGAATGACCAGAAGGGAGTAGTTGTCCCGCAGGTCGAGCCGGTCGTAATTTTGTCTTAACTCGTTGGCGATATGATCAATAAACTGCGAATTTTCCAGATCACACACTTGCTCTAAATCGGCGCTTACTACCGATACATTGGAGATTTCCGGCGTTTCAGCATTCGTGTAAAAAAGAGAAAGTGCCCGATAGTTGGTCTCTAGTTCCCGGGTGGCGTCCAAGGTAGTCAGCAGGTTTTTACGCAGGCTTTCCTCAGCTTGTGCCGCTTTCCGGTTGGCTATATCGAGCAGTTCGTCCGGGCTGTCCGATGCACTCAATACCTCAATCCAAACGTTGAGTTTATCCCTCAAAATGGCCTGTTCCCCTTCCTTAACCGGCCGGTTAAAATAGTTCGTTGTCCGATTTATGGAACCCAGCTGCCCGGTTGAAGAACCGGCCAAAAGGCTCTCCACGAACTCGAAACCATGATCCGTCAGCAACGAGAGAATGTCGGACAGCGACGCTCCCGGGTTAACCGCAGAAGAATACCCCGAATTCGGTTTTGTTGGCGGAACGGTTGATTCACTTTCCATTAATCAGAGAAATAGATTGCCACTTTATTCGTGCAACTTGATAGAAACTGCCACAGCGGTCATCGACCCGCTTTACGCGTCTTCGTCAGCTCATCGGCAGCCGCCCGCAGCGTATTAAGCAGGGCCTCCTTCGTTTCTGCATGACTCAATATGGTTTGCAGCAGCGCATGGCCCTTTAGTCGGCGGCCAAGCTGCGTGTATTCCTGGTACCGCGTATCCAGCGATTGCAGCAGTGGGCTCTGCGCAACCAGCTCCT
This sequence comes from Spirosoma pulveris, assembly GCF_054781875.1. Taxonomy (NCBI): domain Bacteria; kingdom Pseudomonadati; phylum Bacteroidota; class Cytophagia; order Cytophagales; family Cytophagaceae; genus Spirosoma; species Spirosoma pulveris. The sequence continues at coordinate 473,305 of NZ_BAAGTO010000003.1, read as the reverse complement.
TGACCCGAAAATCGGCTACCCGCCGAAACCGGATGGTTTCTTTCACAGGCATCCCCTCCAGCGATTCCAGCTCGACTTCAACCTGAGGCTTGAAGTGGTTGAATACCTCATCAACCGTCTTCAGGCCATACAGCGTCTGCGGCCTTACGGGGTCATTCTGGGTAAGTTTCAGCACCAGCAACGTCCGGTTGGAAGGAATGTCACTGATTTCTTCCACAGCCTTGGGCTTGGTCTCATGACCACCTATTTCAAACTCAAACATGCTTATTTCAACAAACAGTTCTGGTTATCAAATCTATCAATAAGCCCCTTGGCCGCAAGGCTGGAAATGAGCAGTTTCAAACAACTGGTATGTTTTTTTACGACCTCCAGTAACAATCCGAACCGGGTTCGGATCGGCATCTTTGCCGAAAGATTACCCGCCTGCTCAACTTATCTGCCAGATCAGTTCACTCGCCTGCTCATTCCAGTCCAGATTCAGGGCCTGTCCTTTTTGCAGCTGTCCCGAAATGAGCAGCCGCGAAATTGGCCGGCGAAGCTGGTTTCGAATGATCCCCGCCAATGGCCGGGCGCCGTAATGGGGCGAAAAACCCTGTAAGGCTAACTGCCGGTTGGCTTCTTTGGTCAATGTGAGCGTAACGCCCTGCTGGACAAGGCTTTTCTGCAGATGTGCCAGCTGAATTTCGAAGATCCGCACCACATTCTCTTCCTGAATAGGCGAGAACGGGATAATCTCCGTAATCCGGGCCAGGAATTCCGGTCGGAACTGCCCCGTCATCCGCGTCATCAGCTGCTGGGACGTTGGCATCCGACCGGCCTGAAATTCGTTGGTTATCCATTCGCTGCTGATGTTGGACGTGAAAATGAGCAGCGCGTTGGTAAAGTCTCCTTCCTTGCCGAGTTTGTCGTGCAGCCGCCCTTCGTCCATGATCTGGAGGAAAACGTCAAAAACTGAGCCGTGCGCTTTCTCGATCTCGTCGAACAACACAACGGAATACGGCTGCTTCCGGATCTTGTTAACCAGCAGGCCGCCTTCTTCGTAGCCAACGTAGCCCGGCGGAGCTCCGTAGAGTAGCGCTGCGGAATGTTCTTCCTTGAACTCCGACATGTCAAACCGGATCAGTGCCCGCTCATCGTTGAACAGAAAGTCGGCCAGGGACTTCGACAGTTCCGTTTTTCCCGTTCCGGTGGGGCCTAACAAAAAGAAGGAGCCGATGGGCTGACCCGCCCGCTGCAATCCACTGCGCGACTCCAGGATAGCGTCTGATAGCGCGCGCAACGCATGATTTTGGCCCACCACCCGCCGTTGCAGAAAGCTTTCCATCGACAGGAGCCGTTCTTTTTCCTGCCCCTGTACCTTACCCATGGGAATACCTGTTTTATGGGCCACTACCGCCACCAGGTCATTGGCCGTAACGACCGCCACCTGCTGACCGGCCAACTCCCGAAACCGCACGAGCTTGGCCATAATATAGTCGTGGTAGGCAACGGGCGTTTCCAGCTCGAGGGGGTTGATTGTATCCTCCCAGTTGCCCAGTAGAACGGGGCTGATCTGGTGGTGAAGCTGCGTATCGATCCAGCGGTATTCCTCCAGGGCTTCGCCGGGCGGTAAATCGCTTTGGCTTAGCTCCTGAACGGCTTTTTCGAGTCGGCTCAGCTCCGTGTCCGATGTTTCGATCGCAATCCGGATCGCGGCCATGGTGCGGTCCAGCAAATCGAGGGCGGAGTCGGGCAATCGGCGTTCTTTGCTGTATCGACGTGCCAGACGAATGCAGGCAGCAATCACATCGGGCTGGATTTCCAGCTTGTGGTGCTGCTCATAAACCGGTATCAGCCCCCGAATCATGCGCTCCGCGACCTGTTCGGTAGGTTCGGTTACCGTGAGTAATTCAAATCGGCGACTTAATGCCTGATCGGGTTCGATCAGCTTCCGGTATTCTTCGAGTGTGGTAGCCCCCACCACGGTCAATTCGCCACGGGCCAGCTCGGGCTTCAGCAAATTGGCGATTCCGGTGCCGGCAGAGCCTTTGGGATCGAGGAGGGTATGAATTTCATCAATGAACAGGATGCACATCTCCTGCTGCCGAACCTCTTTCAGGACCGATTTAAGGCGGTCTTCAACTTCACCCTTATACGAAGCGCCCGCCAGCAGAGCGCCGGAGTCAAGTTCGAGCAAAATGGCATTTTTCATCCGGTCGGGCACCTGGCCGTCAACAATCAGTTGGGCCAGCCCGTCGAGCAGGGCCGATTTACCAACGCCGGGGTCGCCCACAACCATCACGTTGGGCTTACTGCGCCGACCCAGAATTTCGAGCATCGTCCGTACTTCCTGCTTACGGCCCACCACGGGGTCTAACTTATGGGCACGAGCCTGCGCTGTTTTGTCGATGCAATAGCTGAATTTACTCTTTGCCTTTACGCCCGTGAAAGCCGGCTGGTCATTGCCGTTCGGACTTGTCTTCTCAGCAGCGCGGGGCGCCGACAAATCCCGTAAAAACCGTTCCAACAAATCGCGCTCCTGCAACGGCAGGGAGCGAAGTTGTTCGGCCGTGAAGCCAATGCCCGGCTTGGTGAGCGCCGTCAGGACGCAGATCAGTTCAATGTAATCGAGCCCCAGCTTGACGCGGAAGAAATCGGCTTCGTTCAGGACGCGCTCTACCGATTCGTCCGGCAATGGTTCCGTTACGACCTGCGCCGAACGGGGCTGTTCTTCAATCCAGACATCGGCCCAGTCGAAAATATACGCAACATCCTGATCGAGGGCTTTCAGGAGCGCACTACCGCCTACATCGTCGTGGAGAATTGCGCGCAACAAATGAGCGGCCGTGAGTTGCTCATTATGATATTCACGAGCCAAAGCGCGGGCGATGTGCAGGGCCTTCTCGACCGGTTCGGTAAGCGGTAGCTGACGCATGGTAGTGATGAGGTATGGTTTATTTAAAAAGGTCTTCGCTGATCCAGTAGTACGTCCGCCCGTTCGACGTAAATCGGCTGTTTCGGAAGGTAGGTATCCGCCGGAAATAATCGCGTCGTTCCCGGAGCAGGTATAAAACCTGACTGAGTAAGGCGTCGGACAACTGCTTTCGATTCACTAACTGACTGACGGTAATTCGCTTGAACAGTGGATTGGCGACGGGCAAATCCAAAATTCCGTTTAATATCTGGTCGAGTGTCAGGGTCGTCTCTGCGGGTAATCCAATCTCCCTGATGGTTTTATGGTAACGGCGGTAGAGCCTGAGCCGGTCGAAATAAACGGCCGGGTCCAGGTCTTCGCTGCTCAACTGCTCCAGCCAGCGGCTTATGCTCTCATATTCATCCAGCGGCAGCAAGGCAATGTATTTCCACCGATGGCCATCGGCAAGGGTAGCGGGCGTATAGGCCCGCACGAGAAAAGGATAAGCCTCAAGGGGCATCAACGTTGACGCAACCGCCGGTAAACTCATGCCCAGAGATGCATAGATTGGTGTCAGTTTCGGATTTACCCGGTCTCCCAACAGCTCCAAATGCTGAAACGTACTCTCCAGGGCGGCTATAATCGTTTCGGATTCATTGGTAACCTGCCTGAACAGACTGTCCGTAGCCGCGTATAACTCCTTAAACGGCAGGGCCTGGTTTTTTCGCGGAAAAAGAACCCAGCCGGGAACCATGCTTCGTTGGGGATAAGCCAGGCTGTATTCATTGCGATCGCCGACCCGATGAGTGAACTCGTTGACAGTCGTCACCATATCCGGTCGAACCAGCCTCGTCTTCTTCAGGACAACACCCTGGTTGGCAATCTGCACCATCAGTTCCCGAGCGTGCAGCACGAAATTATTGGCTACATCGCCCACGGGCGCATACACCTGAAACGCAAGCAATCGACACTCTACACTTTTCAGGGCAGCCGGAACCAGAATACCATCGACGATGGACTGCATATCCCCATTAATACCCACCAGTACCAGTATGTTGTTTTCGTTGGGATGAGCGGCAAACAACTCCAGGGCTTTGCCGATGCCAAACCGAACACTCTTGGCCTCTGGCTCCGGCTGCGTCCTGGCCGGGGGCATAAGCTTTCTTAATTCGTTGAGCAGGTAAACGTAATTGGTCGTCAGCGGGCTTAGATCGACATTACCCCGCAGCTTGTTATCGTCCGTTTTTTTATACTCGTTGTACACCACAGCCCCCGCCCGCAGACTGATCGCCCGCGACGAATCCTGCGACAACTGCGAGATGGTAAACTGAATGGTATTGACCATCTCTCCCCAGTAAGGCTGCATGGCCGGGCTGCCCTCAATGACATAAATCAGGTTGTAGTTGTTACTATGGCTTCGAATGCTGGCCAGTTGCTGGCTGCTGATGGGCTGGCCGTTAACGTTCAGAATGGGCACGTGCCGCCTGATCAACAAAGGGGTCATCCCATTCGTCTGCACAACGGTCTGGCTATCTTTGGTATTCTTGAACTGATTGAGAACCGGAAATTTAGTACCGAACTGATTCCAGGAAACGGCCGGAAACGGACTACTGGCAACCGTCGAATCGGACAGCTTCCGGGCAGCGGCCGACAATGACCGGTAGAGCGGCAGGGCCTGTTGCTGCAGATGCGTGGTGTCCGGTTCCAGAAACAGTCGGTTGCCCACGGCCTGCAACACATCAATGGGTGCCCAGCCCAGAAGAATTTGTTTCGCACTGTCGGTTGGGAACCACGAGGCCCGTCCAATAAGGGCTTGCCGACGGGTTTCGGAGAGTTTATAGATATAGGTCAGATCGTACAGTTTTAGCTTATCGCCAACCAGGGCTTGCTGGGTAGGCTCCGAATACAGTTTCACGGAATCGTTGGCGAAATACTGGCTCGGATTGGCAACCAGAACCGGCTGAGCCAGTACGGCACTAAACACCTGTGCCCGGCGCTGGTCTGCCGACCGGATACTCTGGTTAGCCAGCAGAAACCGGGTTTTGGGTGCCCATCCGTAATACACCACAGATTTTCGATCGGTAACCGCCCGGCTGGAGAACTTATTTCCAATGGGCAGTTTGGGGTCGTATTTGATGAGTTTCAAATAGCCGTTTCGCTCTTTCAGTACGTAAAAAGCTTCTAAAAAACCCATTTTCCGAAAAGGAACGGTACCGTTGGCATTTCGGAAGGTATTGTTGTTGACACGGTCCGAATAAACGATCCAGGGGGTACCACCCGCCGGTTGAAAATTCAGATCGGCCCCTCCTTTGGCTACATCCGCTACGGTTTTAGACGAACCCGAGTTACCTGCATGGGGCACCAGATTATACGGCTGGCGGGCTACCCGCATGAAAAAAGGCAGTTGAGCCATTGCCACTCCCTGACAGCTCAGCCAGCACAGTACCAGGCCGACACACCGCCGGAGAAGTACGAACCACGGAGGCCAGCCGGATAGCTGAAAATAGCCATGACGAACGAGGTGCTTCATTGGTTATGCTGGGTCACGTTTAAGCGCACAAGGCAGGATGTAAGTGAATCGGTGGTTACCGTTACCCCATCGATGCGTACCCCCCGATCGAATTGCAAGCCCATACAGTACGAATAAAAGTCGTTGGTTTTGGCGTTGTTGATGCGCACGGATGCGTTGTTTTTCTCACACAAATACCTTTTTAACAAGTAGTTGTAGTGAACATTAAAAGATTGCCCATCGGCAATGAGCTGCAACCGTCTTTTAACATCGTTGCCCGTAATGTCGAGCGAATCGATGGTTGGCGCGAACTTATTGAACCCTTTAAAGACCCGTACTTCTTTTACAACCGGGTATTTCGTCACATCCGTCATGAGTTCAATTCGGTAGGTCTGAAAGGGCGTATAACTATCCACGGTTGGGTAGCTATAGATCGCGGTCTGGTCGCGGGAGTCAATCTGCCCGCTTGCGCCAAAGCGCCACGAAAACTGACGGGCTCCTCCCCCTTCGGCGGTGAACACCATCTTTTCCCGCTCGTAACCCGATGACGGCCCTTTGATCTTCACCAGCGAATCCTGCTCCTGCACGATCTTCTTAGGCGTAATCACGACAGAAAACGTTCTCGACAGTTTATTATCGATCGTTAGTCGAATCAGATACGTACCGGGCTGATAATAATAAAACTCGCCCTTAGATACCCTCGACTCCTGCCCATTGCCGAACTCCCAGTGCCGCCTTCCCTCCGCATCCGTACTGTCGGCGTAGCGTATTGGCTGGCCGGCGACTTGCTGGATCGGGTCTACTTTAGCCCGAATCGCAGGTTCAGCCGTGTACTGATAAAGACCGGAGAGTACGATCAGGGTAAAAAACAACGCCCGCGCCGATAAGGTCATTTTACTGTTCATAACGACTATTGGTCACTGGTAGTGGGTTGGGCACCGGCAGATGGTCCGGGAGCCGGTGCTGCATTTGACAGCAAGCCTACGCTGCAATCATCCAGCTGCTTTCGGAATAAGCTGATGTTGGACTGCTTGCTCCAGACTATCTTTTTGTCGATGTACATCATCCGGTAAAAATCGGCTATCTGCCCAAAGGCTCGCGACCGGGTGTTGTCCAGCTGGGCGGTAGAGAGCCGTTTAATATCGTTGAGATCTTCTTCGATTTCGACTTCAACAAAAACAGCATTCACCTGGGGCTGGAAAGCAACGATAGACCGGTAAGCGGAATCCAGCAAGGGCATATTCCGGAGTTGACTTTTCAGAATTTGCTCCTGTTGCTTGATCTTGTTCGACACCCGCTTCGACTCACTACTCGAATAGGTATTGTTCTTAAACGCAACGAAGCTGATGAGGAGCGTTAACAGACAAAGTGCAGCCAGCAGGTAGATAAACTGAAGCCGCCGTTCACGCATGGTAAGTCGAAAAAATGTTTCCATCTCAGTTAGTTAAAAGTGCCGCGTCAATTCGTCCGTTTACGTTGTCGATGTTCGTTGACTGCCCGTTGCAGACAGTCTTTCAGTTCACTCCGCATATCGCTTTCTTCCAGCATAGCCCTGTTGAGGGAGTCTTTTAGCAAAAGCATCTCGTTAACATGGCTGAACAACCGGTTATAGACCAGGAAGTAAGGCCGGTTTTTCCGCTCCTTATTGATTAGTTTGGTGTATTCTTCTTTCTTCTTGGTGATCAGCCGCTGCATTTGATGGTCATCCCGAATCTGGCTGGTGTTGAGCAGACTCATGTACGTATACAGCGAGTCGACTTTATCGGCCAGGAGCGCATCTTTGTAAAAGATCTGATCAAAATCCTCTTTCTGCTGAACCAGCCGGTTAAACTGATTTGAACTTGCTTTGATGTACAGGAACACACAGGCAACCGTTGTCAACAAAAGGCTGGCGAACCAGACCAGAAATCGATTGAATGCCTGATTGATTTCTTTATAATTTAATGATTTCATTTGTCTAAAAGGTTCTTTTAGCAGAAACAGGTAACTTGTTGATTATTTACAGTGCTGGCTTCTACACCCATGGCAATCTCTAATCAGTCGTCAACTCTACAGCCTTACTTTCTTGATCTGCTCGATGTCGATTTCAAAGCCGAAATTCTGGCAGCCTCACTGGCCGATCAGCAGATTCCCCCGGAACGAATAATCATTAACCCCACCGGACTTTACAACCGGGCTTATTCCAAGGACATCCTGGAGATGAGCGACTGGCTGCTGGAAGGGTCCACCTTTATCTACAACCGCATCGATACGCCACGGGAGGGCTTATTCGATATGCTGCCGCAGTACCTGTTCTTTCCGCCGAAAGACTTAAGGCAGTTGGCCGATACCGACCAGACCCTCGACACGATCCGGCAGGATCGGGATAACGAACGGCAGGCCCGGCTTTTCTTCCTGCCCTTCGATGCTGAACTGAATTACCTGCGGACACTGGCTGTCCAGCACGAAAATTCCGTTGAACACCCGGATACAGCCAGGACCCTGATCGATCAATTTGCCGAGCAATGGCCCATTATTAAGGACATGAACCGGACGCAGACGGGTCTTTTTTTACAAATGCTGCCCTGGATGCACCTGGTTCGCAGTAATCTTGTCTGGCTAAGTCGGTTTTTACAAGTCTTTTTTGCCGTTCCGGTTACGGTTGAAGGCGGTCGTAAAAGCCACCAGCCAACCCAGGCCGAAGATAACTTACCTACGCTGGCCAACTGCCGGTTAGGTGTCGATACGGTAATGGGCGACCGTTTCGACGATGGCCGCAACGGGATACAAATCCAGATTGGTCCCGTTCCGGATGCGCAGGTTCCGCTTTTTTTGCCTCATTCTCAATCGATTGCCTTGTTGCATAATCTCGTTAATTATTTCCTTCCTGTCTCTATTGACTTTTCCGTTACTGTCCTGACCTCCCCATCAAAGGCACAGGACGCGCCCGATCCAACCGAAGTTTACCTGGGTTATACCAGTTTTCTCTAGCGTTCTTCCTTCTTTACCGGCAATGCATCTGGCGGCACAACAGCCGCTGGCGTGCCCCTGTACCGTAAAAAGGCATTCTTCGTCTCTTCATTAATGATCGTATAGCAGCCTCCCGGCTCTACCATGAGGTAGCTGCGCTGAACGACCTCCTGATTATCAAGGGCATTAATGGTGTATTCGTATGCCGTTGTCCTGGCAGGCAACGGCACACCAGCGGGCCAGACAAACTGCGACTGCTCCACCGGTCCTTCAAAAATAAGTTTGGGCGGTAGTTGGCTGACCAGCTGTGCAGAATCAGCGGAGGCAGTCGATGGTGTCCGCGGACTCGTTAACAGGCCAGCTTTCTGCAGCATCCGCATAAGCAGGTTAACCCGCTGTAAATCGGGCGGAGCCACGGTGATCGGGGGTAGCTCGTACAGTTTAATGGCATACGTCCGGAACGAAGGCTGCGTCAATAACGACTGATTGGTGGGCTGTCCTTTGTAGAAAGAAAAGGTTCCGGCAGCGGGTTCACTGCGGCACAAATGACCGTACTCACTAACACGGCTCGTGTATACGGTGTAAAAGAAAAAGGCAGCCGAGTCTGGCAAAGGCAGCTGAGATGGCCATACGAATTGCTGCTCCTTAAGCACTTTTTCGTAAATCTTCTTATTGCCCGGCAAGGTATAAATCTGGATCGTATACTGTTCGCCTTCGGTATAGATCGGAGCACTACTGCGCCATTTAAATACCGGCCGTTCAATACCGCCAATTTTGAAGAGATTGGACTGCGATGGGTCCAGCAAAGGCGGATAACAGACCGGCACCGGCTGGCCGGGTTCAATTGCCTTTTGCTGCTTTGCTGCCACTGCCGACGAGGGCGATGAGGCCGACGAAGGCGATAACCGAAACGAGGCCGTAAGCTGTGCCCCATATGTTGGTAACTCCAATGTTCTTTGACTGAAATCGCCCGCTATGTTCAACCGTGCATACCGAACGGAACTGTACGAAGCACTGGCGGCCAAACCCAGGCTAAACTGACTGGTAAACTGATAGTTCAGACTTATGAAGCCATTCGCCCCCAGTTGCGCCCGTTGGCTGGTAGGCATGATGGTTGTAGCAACCAGTTTGCCATTCAATAAATCGCCCTCCGTATAACTAAGGGAATACGCACTCAACACCGGAACGCTGTGGTAAAACAGCCCGCCCCGAAAATTTGCATTTAGTGACACTCGTTTACTGAGGCTAACGGATAAAGCGGGGCCGACGGTCAGCATAAACGTGTGCAGGGCCGTTAACGGAAGAACCCGGGCAAATGAGTTGATTGGAATAGACGGATCCTGGTTGTACGAACCGTCGACCCGTAAACTTTGATACCCGACCAGCGCCCCGATCCCCAGATGTTCGTTAAAGAAATAATCCGTTGCCAGACTGGCATGCAGGCCATGCTTTACATACAGTTCGTTTAAAAAGCCCTTTTCATACAGCCGCTGGTAACCAACAAACGTACTCAATCGCCATTTTCCGGTAATGGCGGCATCGATCACCGTCGATGGCATAAGCGTCAATGAGCTATCGATACTATACGTCAGGGAGTCCTGGGCCACTGCCTGCCTGGGCAGAGAGCTCAGGGCAATTGTGGTAACAATCCAAAAAAGGGCGCGTAAGAGGGCGATACGTAGGTACATTACCAAGGGTTAAACAGGTATCATCACTTCATCCAAAAACAGCCGGTACGTAGTGACCTGACCCGAGCGTTGAATTAACTTTTGGAGAACACTCTCCATCACAACTTTCCACTCCGATTCAGTTAAGGTACAATCCTCAGCCGGTTTTACGATAATATCAACGGTGCGCATTAACCCTTCCTGTACTGTTTTACCAATAGCGACCCCTTTTTGAATCGTTACTCCTTTCAATAAAGGCCCCAGCTCGTGGTAAAAAAAGGCCCTGATATCTTCCTGCGTGATGATTCGCTGGTGCGTCATGAGCGCATACCGGTACGTCTGGACCCGGTGCAGTGCCGACGGACGACTACGCCCACCCGTTGTGCCGGTTAACAGCCTGATGCTGTCGCCTGCCAGCGTGTTGGTGTTGTAGGCCTGTAGGTAGGTACCGGCCGGAATGTTGTTGGCCAACTCGCAGGTGGTTGTCCAGAAGTCGACCTGCATGGGATCGCCCGCTTCAAAAGGCTTGAAAATCACGTATTGATTGATGACCAGCTGGGGGATGTTCGTGTTCTGAATTTTGCGTTCGAGCCGCTCGATCTGCTCCTGGAGCTGGGTGAGCAACAACCGGACTGTATCCTGCCCGTAAACCGCAAACGCGACCGATTCGTCCCGCAGCAATTCCAGCAGAAATGTCAGTTGTTCACGGGCATTCCGTACATCGAAACGCTCCACGCCCCCCCGACGAACCGTATAGCCGCCCGAGCGGATATCGTCTGCCTTATGAAACGGGTGAGGCACAAAAATCCGATCCTTACTATCCATCACGGACTTCACCATCAGGAGCGTTTCGAAGGGGTCGGTGCGGAGGGGCAGCAGGTTGAAATTGGCCACCGTCCGGTAAAGAATCCGGTTCAATTTTCGGTTCATAACCGGAAAGGCATTCAAGTCGACCGTTACTTTCTCCAGTATCTCTTCGGTAAAGCTGGCGGGAAACGTAACCTCCAGCCAGAGCAGCGCACCACTTTCCAGAGGCTGTAACTTCTGAGGGCCAAAAGCCGCCAGGAACGCGGGTGGATACGGCAACGCCAAACCCGCCAGCGAATCCGCTACCGGGCGCTCGATGTGAATGAACCGACGCTGGTAATTCTGCCGGATGTCATTTTCGAGCTGGTAATTAATTTCATATTCGGAGAACAGTTGCGACACATCATCCAGATCAATTTGACCGGCTTCCTTATAGGTAGGGCCAACACCCGTCGCAACTGGCAGACCGTTTACAGACCAACGGCTCAACGTAAGCAGTGACAACAAGGGCTGGTGCTCTACATCGTCGGGCCAGTTAAAGAAGAAACCTACCCGGTCAATTGAGTCAACAGCCGGGTTCAGCTCCAGGCCGATCCACAGCGTTTTGGGCGCAAGTTTTTGCAAAGGCAGCGTCTGGGCTACCAGGCGTTTTCCCAATTGGGGGTGAATGGCCCGCAGTTGGGAGCCCGAAGCCAGGTAAGCGACCCGGCCGTCGATGAGTTTTACGGGCTCGACGGGCGAGAAGAACAGATCCTGCACACTATCCAGCTCTCCCAATTGCTGAGACGCATATTTCTGCTGAAAAAGAAGACTCTGAACCGGCGATATCTCCACTACGGGCAGACCCGGATTGGCCTGCATAATGGCATGGGCGGGGCGGGGCATGGTCAGCAGGTCGGGCGTCAGCAGATCGGCAAGTCGCTCCAGAACACGCACTTCCGACTCCATGAACTCATTACTGATCCGGTAAACTTCATTAGCCAGCGTGTCGATCAGCATCTGCACGAATGAATCAAGGTGATTCAAATCCTGGATACCCCACATCTGCATAATGTGCAATAACAAACGCTGCTGTATAGACTCTTTAGAAAAAAAAGACCGCTGGTCGCTCAGTGGCATAGGAGGTAATTCGAGTAATGGGTGTGTCGTATAAACTCTACTTTAGTGCGTCGACAGATGACTAAGGTGCAGTTGGGTTGTAAACCGGAATGGCTCCTCCGTTTCCTGCAGGATGGCATTTATGGTTACCGTTGCCAGCTGCTGAAAATCCTGGGGCAGCGCATCCTGCCGATGCGCTGCCGGCTGAAACTGCACACTCACCTGTGGCTTCTTTAATCGTCGTTCATGACGCTGGATGGCCGTCTCCAGCGACTCACACAACTGGTCAACCCAGTAGCTGCTTCTAACCGTAGAGTCGTAGTCAAAATCCCAGATTTTACAGCCGAACGAGCGGTCGCTTCGTAGCTCTCCATACTGGGTATGAAGCAACAGGTAGAGCATCTGAGCAATTGACGTACCTACACCGCAGGTGGGCATTTCCTGCCCGACCATGATGGAGCCAAATCGAATTGGATGGCGAAAAAATACCTGATTCATAGACGGTTAGGGGAAGGCTAAGTACTACGCCAAACAAATGTTAACCAATAAACAGAATAGGTTGTGAATCGACAAGCGTTTTCTTACATTCGGTGCGGTTAATTCCAGTGATCGACCCCTTCCCTATTTACCCTTCCGGCTCAAAACCTGTTTGAAAACTTTCTCTTTATCCGCTTCTTCCCGCTATGGCAGTTTACACCTCTGAAGTCGAAACGACCCTACTTATTGAAGGAAAAAGAATATCGGCTTTTAACTCAATAACCTTACAGCAGTCTATTCATACCACGCATGAATTTCGGGTAGTTTTTGAACATGACGCTGTCGAAGATTTAGTGACGCTGTTCTCCGATCAATTTGAAAAATTGAATCGAAAAGACCTGGAACTTACCATTAAAGGAACGCGCGAGATCCCTCCGCTGGAGTTTAAGGGTGTGATCACACAGACGCAGTTAACGCAGCAGGATGATGGCTATTGGGGGCAGATGGTCCTGACCGGGCACGGTCATTGTGAATCCTTACTCACGGTACCCGGCACCGAAACGTTCATCGATAAGTCGATCACCGATATTGTCAACCAGTGCCTGAGTAGCTATTCGCAGCAAAAGAATGTAAGAGGCAGTGTGAAACCGACTAAACTACCGTTTTGCGTTCGGTATTCAGAGTCGGTCTGGCACTTCATAAAGCGGCTGGCTTACGATTTTGGCGCCTGGTTCTATTACGATGGTGCAGTACTCCACTTTACAACCAACCCCGGTACAACGTCGCAACTAAACCTAACCTTCGGGGCCAACTTAACGTACTTCCGCACGGGCGTACGGGCAGTCCCTACCTACGTTAAACAGTATGACTATCTGGCGGAGGAGGACAAGCGGCTGGAGTCGGAGTCAGCCAAAGACTTGCCTCCTTACGGTAAACCGACAACGGCTGGCATCATCGCACCACATCCGGCCCAGACGGCTGCCGATATGCCCAACTACCGCGACAATCAACGGGCCACCCTGGCCGCTGAAGAGAAATTTATGGAAGGGCAAGCCACGATTCCGGGCTTGTTTCCGGGCTGTAAACTGGTCGTCACGGATTCACCCAATGGCAAAGGCGGGCAATCGGCCCCTTACCTCGTAACCGATGTCGTTCATTATGTTAGTGGGGTTGGTGAATACAGAAACCGCTTTCGGGCCATTCCGGCCGATGTAGCCGCTATGCCTGTTCGCAAACTGGTCAGGCCGATGGCTCAAACCCAGATTGGCGAAGTGACGGAAAACAAAGACCCTAAAGGCATGGGGCGGGTAAAGGTCAGGATGTTGTGGATGAGTGCCTCAGAAACAACCCCCTTCATCCGAATGACCCAGCCACATTTTGGTCTGCATGCGGATAACAAAAAAACGCGCGGCTTTCAGTTTGTACCGGGTATCGGCGATCAGGTCATGGTTGGCTTTGAATACAACAATCCCGAACGCCCCTTTGTGATTGGGGCCATTCCGCATGGTAAAAACAGCGCCATTGATACCAGTAAGCCCGAGGAAGAAAAGCACATCAGCGTGGGCAGCGGCAGTACACTGACGTTTATCGAAAAACCCAGCGTGAAAGAAATCCATTTGCAGGTGGACGAGAAGAATTTTATCAAGATCTCCGTACCCAGTGCGGGGGGCGACATAACCATTAATTCCTCCAAGAACATTGTGGTCAAAGCCACCGCCAAAGTGACTATAGAAGCCCCCGAAATTGTCTTGTCGGGAACGACCATTACGCTGGATGCCAAGCAGGCGGTTAACATCAAAGGTACACAGGTTAAAGTAGAAGCATCCGCCCAGATGAACGTTAAAGGAGCCATGACCGATGTCGAAGGAACGGGTACGATGAACGTTAAAAGCTCCGGCATGACAGCCATTAAAGGGTCAATGGTCATGATTAACTAAACCTAATTCATAGACCACTCCGTAGCGTACAATGAACCCGCTAAGCCAGCGCCTATCCGTTCTTGAACGGCTTTGGCAGGAATTCCGACGGTTGCCCGATGCCCGCCTGTGTCGCTGGTTGTTTGCCCCCAACGAGCATTGGTTTCTGGCGCTGTTCCTGGAAAAACAGACCGGCCCCCAGGCCATTTCCAACGACATTTTTATCACCCTCGACACACCCGTTCAACACTGGCAGGTATTCTTTGAACAGGCCCTCAACGACCTTTCCGAACAGATCGGCCATGACCTTCCCCTACTGGCCGATCAGCGTATTACCATCCAGTGGCCGGCTGAAGCAAAAGGTACCAAACAGGACCCGATCACCCGCTTCATTACGGCGGTCAATCAGCTGGATACCCGGCTCCGCCCTTATACGGACGGCTTTCTGGTTATCTGTCTTCTGCCTCAGGCAACCGCCAGCCATATCATGCTGGACCAGATGGTGACAGCCCTGTTGATGGGTGGCCTTTCGCCTACGGTTCGTGTGCTCATTACGGATACCATCGGTGCCGAACAACTGACCACCTTACCCGGCCGTTTTCGGAAAGAGGTTTACTCAAGCCCGATCAACCTCCAGTTTCAGAAAGTAATTCAACAGGTAGCCGCGCTTGGTTCGCCTACGGCACCCGATGTAAAGTTTCGGCAGTATCATGCCGAACTAACCACGGCCCTCAGTCAGCAAAACCTGCAGGATGTGTTGTACTTCGCGCAAAAGTGCCAGTTGATCTGCCAGCAGGAACGCTGGACCG
Organism: Spirosoma pulveris; assembly: GCF_054781875.1. Classification (NCBI taxonomy): domain Bacteria; kingdom Pseudomonadati; phylum Bacteroidota; class Cytophagia; order Cytophagales; family Cytophagaceae; genus Spirosoma; species Spirosoma pulveris. Next base: position 458,180 of record NZ_BAAGTO010000003.1, on the reverse strand, counting down.
GCCTTGAGGGCGGCCTTCACCTCTCCATCGCACAAGCCTACAAAGAGCAGCGCCGGTACGATGAGGCACTGGCCCGTTACCTGCTCGCCGTTAACCAGATGGAGCCGTTATTTGATGCGGGCGACGCGCTTGCCGGGCGCATCAGCCTGATGGCCTGGCTAGGGGCGGGCGAGGTTTACGAAACTACCCGACAACGGCAACGAGCTATCGACGGGTATGATCTGGCCAGCAAGCGGGCCGAACACCTGGAGGAGTGGCTGCTGGCGGTGGAGAGTCATCGTCGGCTAGCCGTGGCCCATGATCTCGGTGGCCGGAGCCGCCTGGCCGACACGCATTACCTTCGGCTATTTACCCTGGCCGAAAACCTGCCGCCCGAACAGCACCCGGTGGCCCGTTTGCCCGAGATAGGCAAACGTTACTGGCAGCGGCAGCAAACGCCTGAAAAACGACGAAAAGCCGATGAGTTACTGACTCAACTCCTCGGAAACAAACGATGGATGATGGTTATTGGTGATTAGTTATTAACTATTACCTGACGATCAACCAATAACTCAATAACCCATGGAATCACCCGCGTTTCGATCTGGTTTACGTCGATTGCTCTACCCGGCAACCAACGCTGCGTTACCTGCCAGAGAAGAAAACCCGGAACAGGTTGCCCAGCTTCTGAATCGGCTGGGGCTAACGCCGGATGATTGTCGGGTGCTGCCCTGGGGACGACGGACGTTCAATGGCCGCGTTGTCGATGTGTCGTCCGGTGAAGTGATGATCGAGGAAGTCGATGTGGAGATTCCGGGGCCGCTCCCCTTCCGGTGGAAACGGTTTTATCGATCCAACCAACTAAACACCGGCCCCCTGGGTTGCGGATGGCGGCATTCGTACGATTTTGCCCTGCTGGAAGATCAGGCCAGCAATCAGGTGGTGATTCGGTTACCGGACAATCGGGGCGTACTTTTCCCGCTTCTGGCAATGGGCGAGCAGTATTTGCACCGTACCGAAAAGCTCGCGCTTAGCTACGACGATCACGGCTACCGGCTCCGGGGAGCCGACGGTATGCGTTATCGGTTTGCCCGGAATCCGGCCGGCCGAATTTGTCGGCTGATCGCCGTTGAATGCCCCCACCTACTCCACCGCATTCAATTTAGCTATACCGGCGCGGGGCACTTGCAGCGCATAACGGACGACTTTCAGCGAATTATTGATGTGACAACGGACGCGCAGGGGCGCATTACCCGGCTGGCCATTACAGCTACCGGCCAGCCTACGAGCGCACTCCCGCTGGTAATGTATGTGTACGACGAAACCAATAATCTATCCGATGTGCTGGTGGCCGGTAAGCGTACGGCTCAATACAGTTACCGACAGAATCGGCTTATCCGGCTGACGGATCGTTTCGGACAAAGTAGCTTCTTCACCTATGAAAAAACCGAAGCTACCCATCGGTGTCATAGGGTAGAGTGGGGTGACAGCCCGGTTTCGCTGCGCCTTCAATATCTGCCCGCTGAGGGTCGTACGCTCGTTACGGACTCCGCCGATCGGGTCAGGCAATACACGCACGAAGCCGGAGTCGTTCAGCGTTTTGTTGGCGAAGGAAGTCAACAGCGGGTGTGGTTTTTCAACGAATACGGCGAACTGCTGAGTGAGCAGGATACCCTTGGCAACACCACATTCTATACCTACGACCCCAAAGGCAACCTGATGGAGACGGTCTGGCCGGACGGCGGGCAGATGCACATGCAGTATAACGACGCTGGCCAGTTGACGGAGCTGATCGATCGGGCCAATGGCGTTTGGCAGTGGTCGTACGCTGAGAACGGACAACTCCTCACCTGCCTGAACCCGCTTGGCGCCGAAACAACCTTTAGCTATACGAAGGACGGACTGCTTCGGAAAAGAAAAGATCTGAAAACAGGCTGGACCCGATGGGCGTACGATCAGTACGCCCATCCAAACGAGGAAACCACCGAAACGGGGCGAAGCACAACTTGGGCGTTCAATGTGTTGGGGCAATTGGCGAACCCGATTCCCGCAGCGGTTACGGTACCCAAAGGCAATGCGGCCAACGCGGCCAAATCAATTAGCCAGTACCAACCCGTTTATACGAACGACGGCAAACTCATTGAACTTCGGAGTAAAGACAAACTCAGCTGGCAGTTCGTCAGGGATGCGGCCGGGCGGGTACGGGACTATTGCCGACCGGATGGCCGTTCAACTCGCTTTCATTACGATGCGGCCGGACGAATGACCGAAGTACTGTTCTCCGACGGCAGCTGGCACCATTATACCTATCGCCCGGACGGCTGGCTTATTGAAGCGATTACCCCGAACACGCTGATTCAGTTCGAGCGCGACCCGCTGGGAAATATCGTTGCGGAAAAAGCTGATAATACCCTGGTAGAAACGGTGTATGACAAGGCCGGAAATCGAATCGGTCTGAACTCATCCGCACAGGCCAGTGCCGCCTACACCTACGATAGCCGAAGCCTTCTGGCCCGGCAGCAACACCCCGATTGGCAACTGGACTACACACACGACCGGCAGGGGCGTTTAATGGAATGCCTGATGCCCGGCAATCTGCGCAGCCGCTGGCAGTATGATCAGGGGCCGTTACCAGCCAGTCACCAGCTTTTTTGGGGAAGTCGCCTGCAAGCCGCCCGTTCGCAAACGTACCAATGGCAGCACCAGTTGCTCACCCGTTTGCAGGATTCCCGTTTCGGTACGGCTACGCTGCTTTACGATTCGACCCATGAGCCGATCGAAGCCAGCGGCTCTGCCGGGTGGGTTGACCACTGGGAGCCCAACCGGGCGCGCTATCAGCAGGAATTATTGAGGCCAGCCGCCAGAACCAGCGAAGTGGGCTGGCAGCTCATACAGGTCGGTCCAACGCGTTTTTATTATGATTCGGACGGTTATCTGCGCGAAAAACAGACAGCCGGCAAGGTGTGGCAGTTTGTATGGCACGAATCAGGCACTTTGCAGCAGGTTACCTGCCCGGATGCCAGCGTGGTTACGTTCGAATACGATGCCCTCGGGCGTCGCATCAGGAAAACCAGCGATGGCCACACCGTTCGCTGGGCGTGGGACGCAAACCGGCTCCTGCACGAATGGCATGCCCGCAGGGGCAGCGAACCGGTTCAACTTACCTGGTATACCGGTCGGGGAGCCGAAACAACGATGCTCCAGATCGACCAAACCAGGTATAGTGTGGTCTGTAATTACCTGGGGCAGCCCCTGTCGATGCACGACGGGCAGGGTAATCCCGTATGGGAATGGCCGTGGTGCCTGTTCGGCAAAAAACACATGCTAACCGGTCCCCAACGCTGGCACACCTTTCTGGGCAGCGGACAGTTCGACGATCAGGAGACCGGATTAGTGTACAACAAGTTCAGGTATTTCGATCGGGAGACCGGTCTGCCCCTTAGTCCAGAATATTCCAGCCCCGTCGGCTGGGCGCAATCTGGATGGGGGCCTCCTCATGCACCAGAATCGTTTCTTTCCGCTGCCCGATATATTCGAGCGTACTGAGTTTGCTCCAGAGTTTGGTAAAAACGCCCAGAAACTGCTCAATCGCGTGCATCGAAAGGCCAATCTGGTTATGGTTATAATCGTGTTCCAGCAAGCGCAGCAGGAGTTCTTCAAACTGGCCCGGCGTTACGTTAGTCCATTCGAAGAAATAATGCAGAAGTTCTTCTTTCTGCCGACTTGGCATGCAGTATAACCCGGTATAAATAATACTGGTCAGGTTGGCAAAGTACCCTACCAGCATTACGGGCGGGTGCTGGTGGTCCATATTGCGGTAATCGAAAAAGACAGTCCCTAAATAGTCCAGTATCCGGTTGCAAAGGTTCTGAACATGCCGGGCAATATCGGACGGTTGCTGCTGATCGAAAACCTTTCGAATAATCTTGAATGAACTAACCTGAATCTCGTTCAACCCCCAGCCAAAACTTTTGTAGTACTGAATCAGTCGGGGATGGCTGGAAATTGACGCACAGGGCGGAATATACTGCGTGTCAATAATATAGTGCCCTTCGTGGTAGATCGCTTTGCCAATAATTAGATGATGCTGGCCCAGTTCATCCGCATTGACCTGCTGGGACGCCACCACCATCAGCTCATAACCGTACTCGGTGTAGGGATGCCGGAGCGGTGACTCCTCCGGGTTCGGATTGCCAACGGGTACTTTCTCGAACGGATTTACGGCCAGGACAATATCATACCCGACCGGGGGCTGATTGTCGGTATGCTGTGTAATGGCAAACGAGGCCGTCAGCACCGTAAACTTCAGCACATCCGGATTAATGGCGATCCGGCAGCCTCCCTGCGTAATGGCGTTGCACCGAAACAGGCGCACTTCGACATAGTTGCCATTTTTTTCGAGCAGGTCGAACTCATGGGCTACAGACGTTCCCCGTACCGGCGGCAACAAGCCGTAGTTATAACTGGTCAGGAACAGAGATATCGAATCACGGACCAGATCCTGAACCTGATGATCCGTATCCACAAAATGCTGTTGCGACAGCTTCATGCCATCGACCCAGTTTACCGGCAGGTGATTTTTAGGGAATAACATAGGCAGTTAGGCAAGTTCTTCCACCCGCTTGGCCACAATCAGGTGGTTCTCGCTAAGGTTATTCTCGGCTATTGTTTTTTCAAAATCAATATAGTTCCGAAATCTGAACAATGACGGTTTAATGCTATAAAATGACCAGCCGTACTCGTGAGCCGACTCATCGAATGTCTTTATGGGATCGTTGGGAAACTTGACATTATAATCGTCAATAAGTTTCTGGAACCAAGTCCCAAAAGCCATATTTCCCGTTGAGCGGGCCTTTACTTTAATGGGTGGCTCTTTACGACCGGGATGTTTATGGATCTGAACTTCCAGCAGCGTGAGTCGGAAATAATCAACCTCCTCCATATCCACCTCTTCGGCATTTCGTGGATAGTACCAGAGTTTGTAAATCTCGCTGGGAACGGACACTAACGCTTTAAACGTATACGCGAACAGGATGGGCAGCACAAAGGGAAGCAGGCTGGTTGCCGCCCAGAGGTCGTACGGAACAACGCCGTACAAAAAGCTGCTCAGGTAATGAAACACCGGAGTAAACAATGCAGCACCGAAGCCAATAATACTGCCCGCCAGTAAGATGACAAAAGCGGGTTTGGCAGCAAAAGCCGGTCCCATGTCGACCAGCATCCGATTTAGAAAAAGAACTCCCAAAACCAGGCTCACAACCTGTACCACAATATACCCTACCGGAATAAACTCCAGGCCAATCAGCCCAAATAAACCGGGGAGGGTAAGAATCAATGCACCGATCAGGACCGTTAACAGCAACCGTTTGCCAGCCATTAGCTCATTCTGCCGGTTAATCCAGAATGCCCAGGCGGTCATGCCAGCGGCAATCAGCAATAAGATAATGTAGTTTATGATAAAGGGCGATGTGACGTTCATTAGACAGTAGAGAATCCGGGGTGCATCCGATACGTTTTCGTTCGGCTCAATCAACCATTGATCATGACGGTTGGAAATCCGGCCACGATCGTACCGCCATGAGCGGTCGAATCGCCTATCCGGGCGGCTGGTGCCCCGCCAATCAGCACAGTTACGGATCCTTTAATGATTGTATCGGGCGGCCCGACGCACACCAGTGAGTCGCCAACACGGGCGGCAGGCAAGCCCCCGATCATCACCGTCGGGCAACCGGGCCCAACTATAGGACCGCCCACATGCGGTACGGGCCCCGTCGTCATGGGACAGGCATGCATGTCGGTTAAACGGGCGGCTGGAGGCATAAAAGGACAATTGAGTTACAGGCCATGTCAACAAACATATACTAATTTTAATAACACGCCTATTTTTTCAAACAATCGGTATTTATTTCGGCCAGGCCAGATATTGGGTATTGAGCTGTGGCGCAGAGATTCGCGGAGAAAGATAGCGATTCGCCGGGTTTCCCGCTAATCTCTCGATGGTCTCTACCCGCACAGGCCATATTCGACTGGACCTGTACCACGGCTATCTCGTGAGTTGTAGCGTAGCCGTGGCACGGGTCCAGTCGAAAGTTCTAAACTAATAACCGACAACCACTTACCGTTTTAAAATCTTACGCACCGTTGTTTTGTTGCCGATGGTGATGTACAGCAGATACGTTCCGGCAGATACCTTATCCAGCTGCAAGGTTGTCTGCTTTTGCCGGGTCGATACCTGCTCGGTTATGTGTCCGTCAAAGCCAATCAGTTGCAGTTGGGCCGGTTCTTTTTGCAGCGGAAGATCAATATCGACCGTCACCACCTCATCGGCTGGAACCGGGTAAACTTTCACCGAATTCCCGAACGGATCGGATTCCGCCAGCAGCACATCGACCCGAATGGTCGTGGTGTCCGTACCTTCAATTTTTCCGACACCACAGATATTCGAAACAGACAACAGTTTGTAAGTCGTTGTGGTGGCGGGTGTAACCGTTAACGAGTATAAATTTTTCGTTGCTCCAGCCGACCTGATCTCAGCACCGGCCGCATACGAGATAGTCCAGGGTGCCTCACCGGACAACGTAAACAGCAGTTCGGTACTTTCACTTTTATAGATCAACTTTTTACTCGCGCTGAGCGAAGCGGTTGGCAGGGCTTTAATCGTCAATAAGGTTGGACTTCGGATACCGGGAACGGCATAGGGGGCATTCGTTGCGCTCACCCTAATGTAGTAAAGACCAGCAGCTACTGTACTGGGGATAGTTGTAACAACCGTGTTTCCCTGCAGCAAGCCATTGGCGATAGGCGTATACCTGCGGCTCAGTGAATCGCCGGTTGCGCTGGCAATTTCTACCACAAATGTGTTGGCGGCAGTAAATTTCCCGGACGTTGCAAAAGGTACGGTCAGTAATGTTCCCGTACAGATCGAGGAACTTCCCAGCGCACCCGTCAGAATAGACGGCACCTCTACGGATATAGTCGCGACACCGCTTACCGTCCCGTTTCCGCAGGCATTTGTCACGCTCACTACGGAGTAACTCGTGGTGGTACTGGGCGTAACCGTTATTTTACTGATCGTAATATCAGAACTGGCGCCTGTTTCGGCCGTTCCGATAGCTCCATCAGACAGAACATACCCGTAAGGTCCCGTTCCGGTGAGTGTCAGCGAGAGTACAGCGGACGTTCCCAGGCTAACGGTGGTCGTTCCGGCCAGTCGGGCGGTGGGTAGCGCGTTGACCGTCACCTTAATTTCTGACTTACGGCTTTCGCAACCCAGCGTGTTCAGCTGGCTGACCGAATAACTGGCACCGGCTGTTACAGCGGTTGTAGGCGGAGTGGGCGCTACGGTGGTAATTGCACCGGTTGGGCTATACCAGCGCAAACTGGTTCCGGTTGCCTCCAGAGGTTTAGCCACGGCATTCTGGCAATACGAAACGGGCGTAACAACCGTTGGCGATGGCGTTACATTGACCGTGTAAATCATAGTTGCCTTGAGACTGGTACATCCGTTGACGGTCTGAGTCACTTTGTAGATATACGTCTGATTGACATCGACCTTCGTAACAGGGGTAGGCACCGCAATTGGATTATCCGCACTATCGTACCACTGCAACGCGGTACCAACGGCCGTAAGTGGCTGTGCCGGTACATCCTGACAAACATTCAGGTTGGCAACGGCTGGCGGCAGCGGCAGGGCATTAACAACCCCCTGCACTAACGTCCGTGGACTTTCGCACTGATTGACGGTCTGGCTGACGTAGTAAGAGAAGGGCCCAGCCTGAGCCGTAGACACCGTAACCGAACTACCCATGTTATTCATGGACGTTGCATCGGCATACCACTTCAGATTTTGTCCCGCAGCTTGCAACACAAAAGGCGGGCTATTCTGACAAACGGGCAACAAGGGCGTAACAGAAGGAGCCGTAGGTGTTGGCGAAACAACAACCAGCAGCAGACTTCGGGTACTTTCGCAACCGTTGGCATCCGTCTGGCTGACAAAGTACGTACTGACACCTGCATTTGTCGTAATAGGCACCGGAGCAACGGTTGATGCCGTTCCGCCGGTCTGTGCAGTATACCAGCTTAACGAACTGCCTATGGCGGTCAGCGGGACAGCGGCAGCTCCCTGACAATAACTAACCGATGCGGTTGTCGGTGACGTTGGCAGCGCATTGATTCGCACCGTTACCGGCGTACGGCTGCTCTCACAACCCGATATATCTGTCTGACTCACATAGTACATGACGATACCGGCACTCGTCGTGACAGGGCTGGGCGCCACCGTTGTGCCCGAACCACCCGTTAGCGCCGTGTACCAGTTCAGCGTTCCACCAGGAGCCGGGAGAGCAACCAACGGACTGGCAACAGTACCCTGGCAAAAGGCCGGAGATCCCGTTACCGTAGGCACAGCCGGAGCCGACTTGATCGTTATGTTCACCGGAGCCCGTGGTCCTTCACACCCATTCAGGCTTTGACTCACGTAATAGATAACGTTACCACTGGATGTCAACGCCGGTGTGGGGGGCGTTAACGAAGACCCGCCACCGGTTGCCGCAGTATACCAGTTTAAAACACCCCCCGGCGATGCTGTAGCCGATACGGGGGTGGCCGTCCCACCCTGGCAGTACAGCTGAACACTGCTGACCGTGGGTGCCGTTGGCGTTGCCTGAATGAGTACTATAATGGGCGATTTCGGTCCTTCACATCCGTTGATACTCTGACTCACATAGTACGTAAATATGCCGGTGCCGGTTGTTGACGGCGTGGGCGCTATGGTCGAAGCCACACTGCCAGGTGACGCATCATACCAGTTCAGCGTAGCGCCACTCGTCTGTACAGCGGTCAGCGCCACAGCATTGGTAGCGCCCTGGCAATAAATAACCGGACTTGCGCTGACACCCGGAGCCACCGGTAATCCCCTGACCACAACGGCAATTTGCGTACGGGAGCCTTCGCAGCCATTTACGGTCTGGCTGACATAATAATTGAACGTACCTTCCTTATTCGTGGGAGGAAGGGGAACGGTAGAGGTCGGTACGCCACCCGTTTGCGTTGTATACCAGTTCAGTGTACCGCCACTCGATGGGATGGCGGACAGGGCCACCGGAGGAGCGTTCAGACAAGTACTCACCAGGGTGGATGTAACACTGGGCGCTGTTGGCATTGGTCTCACCGTAACGGTAACGGAGGCTCGGGGTCCCTCACAACCACTTACCAATTGACTCACATAATACGTGAATATACCGTCCTGAGAGGTAGGTGGTGCGGGGGCCGTGCTCGTGCCTACGCCACCGCTTGGCCCCGTATACCAGTTCAGGATACCCCCGGAACTGGGTATAGCCGTTAGCGACGTTGGTACGGCATTTTGGCAAAAGACGAACGGCGTGGTGGTTGGCGCGACGGGCGTGGCTAAAACCGTGACGGTGGTCACAGCCCGTTCACTTTCACAGCCATTTCCATCGGTCTGGCTCACATAGTAGCTCGTCACTCCGGGTGTTGTTGTTACGGGCGTCGGGGCAGGGATGACCGTACCGCCGGTAGCCTCCGCATACCACTGCACCACCCCGGGGGCGGTAGCCGAAAGTACGGTAGCCGGTGCATTCTGGCAGTAGGCCAACGACGGCGTAACCAGGGGTTGCACGGGTCTGGGGTTAATGGTAACCGCAATGGTAGCCCTCGGTCCTTCACAGCCATTGACCGTCTGGCTAACGTAGTAATAACTCGTGCCTGGACTACTGCTTGTGGTTTGCGGAGCCGGAGCGGTTGCAGAAGGGGTTCCGCCGGTCTGCACAGTGTACCAGTTCAACGTACCGGTTGCCGTGGCCGATAATGGAACGGATACGGCTCCCTGGCAATAGACTACCGGAGCCGAACTCACCGTTGGCGCCAGCGGCAAGCCAACAATCGTAACTGCAACGGTGGCCTTGTCACTCTCGCAACCCTCCACGGTCTGACTGACATAATACAGAATGGGCGCTCCGATAACCGCTGTTGCTGGTACAGGAGCCGTTGACGAAGGCGTCCCGGCAACCGGATCGGTACCGTACCAATTTAAGCTCCCTCCCGTAGCCGTCGTAGCCGTTAAAGCCGTAACCTGATTGGCACAGAAACTAATGGGGGCGGTACCCGGCGGGGCGGGCTTCATCTTCACCCGTACTGCAATGGGAGCGCGGTCACTTTCGCAGCCGTTCCCATCAGTCTGACTAACATAAAAGGTTGTCGTTCCGGGTGCATTGGTAGTTGGGGTAGGTGCTACGGCAGACGATGAGCCACCCACGGGGTCCGTGAACCATTTTAAGTTAAGACCCGTAGCAGATAACTGAACAGGCGTTTCAAACTGACAATAGGCTGCGGGAACCGTCACCACCGGCAAGTTTGGCTTTGCTATGACAATAACCGTTATGCTGGCCGTTGGTCCTTCGCAGCCATCAACGATCTGGCTCACTTTATACGTTGACGGAGCAACCGTTGCTGTAGAAGGGGTTAACGACGAGAACGAATTCCCTGCCGGATCATACCAGACCAGCGTGCCCGTTCCAGTTGCCGACAGCGGGGCCGCTACGGAACTCTGGCAGAGTACAATCGGGCTTGTTGGTACAATAGGGGCCGGTGGTAATGGTTTAACGGTCACCAGAACAGGCGACTGACTACTCTCGCAGCCATTCCCATCGGTCTGCGTGACATAATAGGTGGTCGAACTCACACTGGAACTGGAAAGCACAGGAGCCACCGTCGAGGCCGGGCTGGCGGGGGACGTATACCACTTCAGGGAACCCGGGGCCGATACCGCCGAGGTTATCAAGGGCACCGGTGCGTTTTGGCAAATGCCAATTGGCGATGTAGCCGGGGCTGATGGGAGCGCATTCACCGTAACGGGAATGACAGCCCGGTAGCTCTCACAGCCATTACCATCTACCTGGCTAACGTAATAGCGAAAAACACCGGCGCTGCTGGTTGCCGGTAAGGGCGCCACAGTGGATGCCGTTCCGCCAGTCTCATCCATTCCATACCAGCGGAGGGTATTACCGGGAAGCGCCGTAGCCGACAAAGATGCCGGGGTCGTATTGAGGCAGTAAGCTGTCGGCAACACAACGCTTGGCAAAGCGGGTCGTGAGCTCGTCACCACCGTTACACTGGCACGGCTGCTTTCGCAACCATTGCCATCGGTCTGGCTAACGTAATAGGTAGCACTTCCGGCAAGGGAAGTAGAAGGCACCGGGCTAACCAGTGGAACGGTACCCGTTAAAGTTGTGTACCATTTCAGCGTGCCAGCCGCCGAAGCGACCAGGGGCGATGGCGTTGCATCCTGACAGTAGAACAACGACCCGGCAGCCACCGTTGGCGTGGCTGGTAGCGAAGAAACCGTGTACTTTATTGATGCCCGGTCACTCTCGCAACCATTGCCATCGGTCTGACTGACATAATAGGCACTAACACCCACGGCCGTTGTAGAAAGTACAGGCGCCACGGTAGAGCCTGTCCCTCCGGTAAAGCTGGCATACCATTTCAGCGTACCTGAAGCCGTAACGACCGACAGTATTGAAAGCGGAGTCGTATTCTGACATACACTTAAATCCGTTGTGCCCGGTGCTGCCGGGCGGGCATTCACCGTTACCGGGATGGATGCCCGATCACTTTCGCAACCAACAGGGTCCCGTTGCGTCACGTAGTAATTAAATACCCCCGGCGTGCCGGTTTTTGGGATGGGGGCCAGGGTCGTGGCAGTTCCTCCGCTGGGATCTGTACCGTACCAGCGTAGTGTATAGTTACCCGTACTGGCCGTGGCACTTAGCGGGGTAGCGCTGGCATCCTGGCAATAGGCTACCGGGGCCATAACCGCAGGCTTGTCAGGCTTGGCATTGATGCTCACACGCAGGGTAGCCCGGGGACCTTCACAACCGTTTACCGTTTGGCTCACGTAGTAATTAGCCGAGGCTGCCGTAGACGGAGTAAGGGATGGAACACTGGTACCACCCACAGCTACATAATACCAGTTAAGGGTTCCTGTGCCCGTGGCTACCAGCGGCACGGCTGTTGTTACATCCTGACAGTACGTAACCGAAACAGGCGAAACAGTCGGAGCCGCAGGCAACCCAACAACGGTATAGGTAATGGATGCCCGATCGCTCTCACAGCCGCTCCCATTGGTTTGACTGACATAATAGGTAGTCTGGCCCACCGTAGTTGTGGACAGTGTGGGGGGCACTGTTGTACCCACACCACCGGTTGAGCCGGTATACCACTTCAGCGCACCGGTGGCCGTGACAGCCGACAGCAAGGAAACCGGGGGGCTATTCTGGCATACACTTACGTTTGTAACTCCCGGTGCAGCAGGGCGTGCGTTAATCGTAAAGCTGGTACTACTACCCGATACAGTAGTGCCAAAAATGAGCGATGTTCTGGTTAGAAGGACGGTGTAACTTCCTGTAATACGATCTGCGGGGATTGTTGCCGATATACTTCCAGTGCCTGTGATTACTGCCTGCTGAGCCAATAATAAATTCGTCGTACCGGGCCCATTCAAATACAGAGAGACAGTCCCTAGATCAACGGAGGAGGATGTAAAAGCAGCTGTAATCGTAGCACCGGCACAAACAGGATCAGGCGCAACCGAAGAAACCACAATCTGTGCCTGGGAAGGTTTACTTATACTCAATAAACCGATTAACAGAAGGATAAAGATGCGTATAGGTAAGGCCATGAAATGATTAGTTGATGGGGTAAGGGCGAAAAGAAGCTAGCAGGATAAACCGGAAAGGCAATAAAACCTGCATATATATCCCCCTAAAGGCTCAAATGTCAAGCTGTTTCAAACAGATGGTATAGATAATCCTGTTTGGGTGAGGCTATGCAACAATAAGCCCTTTGCATCAGCTTACACAGTAGTCCGTTTATCCTGTCCGGCACTTGCTCCCGCCAGAACTTACCCAATAGCGTAGCCGCATTGGCTTGTCAATTCGTTAAAACGGCAAAAAAAAAGCGCTCCTGAAATTAACCATACCGTTTGTTTGAAAAGGTACCACCCTCATTTTCAAACCACTTGCCATTTATCATCTAATCTCTAGTTTTGGACTCCTACATCTCATAATCCGAAACTCTTATGTTTGAATTCGAAATAGGTGGTAACGAAATCAAGCCGGAAGCCTCTGAGGGAATTGCTCAAATTCCGTATAACAGAACCTTACTGGCGCAGAAATTAACGCAGCAGGACCCGATCAATCCGGAAGTGGTCTACGGGCTGAAAACAGTAGCAGCTGTCTTTGAGAAGTTCGAACCCAGCGTAGAAGTTGAGTTCGAATCCCTTGATGGTATGCCGACAAAAGAAGTCCTCAAGTTCCGGAGTGTGGCTGATTTCCGGTCCAAAGACATGATTGCGAACAGCCCCTTCCTCCGTTCGCAGGATGCCCAGTTCAAGGAGTACGCTCAAATCAACGATCGGTTGAAGAGTCACCGTATCCTGCAAACGGCCCTTAACCAGCCCGAAGCCAAGGCCGCTATGATTCAGACGCTTCAGGCCCTGATTGCTGAGCTGGAAGCAAATGAAGAGGCAACAGCCGCTTAAGTCTACACCTAAAAAAAATCTTTCACCTTTTGCCAAAGATTTTCCTAGCACATGGAAAGCGAATCACTTACCCCGCAGCCGGAACTGGATGCAAGACCCTCAGTAGCCGTTGCCACTGGCGAATTACCCGGAATAAACGCTTTGCAGGCCTTTGGTGGCTATGCCTTTTTAGAAACCTTCCTGGAAGGATCACAAAACCTCAATCCAGCCCGCAAAGCGCGTAAAAAAATCTACCTCAGCGACCCGACCAAAGCCACAGACCGGGCTATTCTGAAGGAGAAACTGAAATTATGGGTCGACGTCCTGAGCTCCTCGGACAATCAGAACGAGATGCAGGATATGGCCAAGACAAAAGCCGAAGAGGTGGAAGCCAGCCTGAACAAAAACCTGCTGAAAGCCCTGACCGCTTCGCATGACCTCGAAGTGAGCTACCGAGCTCTTTCCCTTTTCTATAAAAACGCAGAAGCGGATAAACTATCCAATGTTACGGTTGTCAATGCCAGCTTTGAGCAGTTGACCGACCTCGACAACTCCCGCGTCATCGACTTCATTGCCGACGAGCTAAAGCAAAACTATGACCGCCTGGACCTGCGCAAAAACTACTCGTTGCTGGTTGTGCCCGGTTTTATGGGCTCGAATGCCGTGCTGGAGAAATGGGCTAAAATTGCCCATGCCAACAAGGCCATGCTCTTCACCGACTTTGCCGACCTGGATAGCCCCGACGACGTAATTGACTTATTCAGTACCGCCGACATGACCGGGGCTGAACTGTTCCGATCCAATGTCATTATGACCTGTAACTGGGCGCTGGGGCGGGAAAAAATAGCGGCTGCCGGCGAAACAGAAGACCTGTTTGTTCCACCCTCCGCAGCCCTCGCCGGTAAAGTTTATTACACGCTGATGTCGCAGGTGACAGCGGGCAAAAAGCACGGCGGCATGAATGAGGTGCCAGGCGTACGCTTCGAACTCCGCAAAAGCGAACTATCGGCCCTCGAACGACTCAATCTGGTGCCTTTGGTTAATGAATACAGCCGCGTGATGGCCTTTAGTGGTAAAACGCTCTTCAACGGCGACAACCTGGGGCTGCAAACTTACTCCGTAGTGCGGGTATTCGATCACATCACCAAAGTGTTGTTCGACTTCCTCAACCGGCGGGCTTTCGAAAACTGGAACACGCTGATCGAAGCTGATTTACGTCGTCAGATCGCCAACTACCTGGACAGCATCAAAGGCCCGAACAAACTCCTTGACCAGTTTAAGATCGTTCGGCTTGAGCGCGACAGCAAACAGAAAGACCGTATTTACCTAGATATTCGGCTAACGCCTTATTTCCCTGCCAAGAGCTTCGTGATCCGGCTCGACGGGCGCCGGGGCGATGATGTTGAAAGTCCGGAATGGGTATCTGACTACGCAGAGGCATAATCGCCCTGTTAACTAACTATTCCTAAGGTTTCAACTTTTTCAATTTACATCTATGCCGTATTCAAGTAAAATAAAACTGGGCGAAGATACATTTGATATTCTGGGCGGAGACATTGGCTTTACAAGATCCGTTGATATCAAAGGAAGACCTTCCAGCCACGTTATGGGCGGCCAATTTTCATTTACAGTGGAAGTCACTGACAAATCAGCACTGGTTGAAAATATGGTCAACACACAAAACAAGCCTTACAAATCAGGCTCTCTGGAATTTACCGATGCCGGTGATGACGGTGTGACCCGCAAGATTGAGTTTGAGAACGCCTATATCGTCAATTATAGCGAATCTTTCTCGGCGGCAGGAGCCGCGTATACCTGTTCGCTTACCATATCAGCGGAAAAAATCACGATCCAGAAAGCGGTACTCGATCAGCGATGGCCCGTGAAGAACTAGGTACTCCCTTTTAATTAGACATAAACATGGCAGACGCAGCAAATATAGGATTTACGTCAACCCTGACACTCGGTAGTCAAAAGTTCGATGTTCTCAGCTTCGGAGTATCTTTCTCCAGAGATTATGATCAAAAAGGCCGACCTTCTTCAGCCGTTCGGTCAGGGGATTTGTCGCTTACTATCGAAATTACGCAAAACGAAAATTTGATCGATACCATGATCAATGCCCAGAACAAAGCTATCGATGGCATGGTAGAGTTTTGGCAATCTGGTAAAGACGGTACCTTTCGTACGGTCGATTTCAAAAATGGCTACATCACGAGTTACAAAGAAGGCTTTCAACCGGCGGGAGGCACTAACTTCATGGCGGATATAAGCATCACGGCGGAGAAAATAACCATTGGTGCCGCAGCCTACGACGCGGGCTGGCCGATAAATAGTTAATCGGTTGACCAACTGGCACACCGTAGCCTTGCTGACTACGGAACAGTATTATTTCCAGGGTGAATGCTGACATTTATGTTTTGAGACATGACTGTTTAGTGTTCACCCTGGATTTTACTGATTTGGAGGACAAAGGACATGGGCGTATCAATATCATGACACCTAATACCCCTAAAGGTTAACGAAGCGGTTACCCCATGAGTACACCCGTAACGAATTACATCACAGCCAATGGTCTCACGATCAGTTATGAACTGGCTTGGCTGGAAGAAGTAATCAGTACCCGCCTGCAACTGTACTTCGGTCAGGAGTGTGTGTACGCAGATATTGATGAGATTGAGGTTCCCGATCTTTCCAACGATTTTTCCAGTTACGCCCAGCTAGTCAACGATTACAAGCTTACCACCTTTGAGCGGCTTTTGCTCATTTTGGTACTGGCACCGCATATCCGGCCGCAACTACTCGATTTTTTCTTTCTTCGGAATAGTACTTACGACCGGCCATTTACGGAGTTTGGGGGGGCAAAACCCATCCATCATCCCGGGTTCCTGCCAACGGCCGAAACCATTCTGTTTCTGCTGGCCGGGCTGGATACCGTTAAGCGAATCCGGCTCAGGGTGCACCTTTTCGAGGATTCACTGCTTACTCAGATGCGCATTGTTCAACTGGGAACCGTAGCGCCAGACGAGCCAGTACTGGCCGGTATATTATCCATTTCAGAAGAATATGTTTCCCTGCTTTGCACCGGCGAACGGGGTACGCCCGAATACAGCCCCGACTTCCCGGCCAGCCGCGTAAAAACCTCACTCGACTGGGACGACCTTATCCTGGACTTCCCGGTAATAGAAGAAGTACGGGAGATTGAGACCTGGATTCGGCATTCCGAAGAATTTTTAAAGGACCCGCACTTGCGCAAGCATCTGAAGCCGGGCTACCGAGCCCTTCTGTACGGGCCTCCCGGAACGGGTAAAACATTGACGGCGTCGTTAATTGGGAAATCCACCGGACTGGAGGTGTACCGTATTGACCTGTCCATGATCGTGTCCAAATACATTGGCGAAACGGAGAAAAACCTCGGGAAGGTATTCGACTTAGCCCAGAGCCGCCGGTGGATTCTGTTCTTCGACGAGGCCGATGCCCTGTTTGGAAAGCGGACGGAGACCAGCTCTTCAAACGACCGCCACGCTAACCAGCAGGTAGGGTATTTGCTGCAGCGAATTGAAGACTTTCCGGGCATCATTATTCTGGCAACCAACCTCAAAGACAATCTGGATGCCGCGTTTATGCGCCGGTTCCAGTCTATCATTCAGATTCCCGCGCCTAATATCAGCAAACGGGTACAACTCTGGAAGCAGACTTTCAGCGGCCCTCTGAAGCTTGACCCTAAAGTGGATTTTGATAAACTGGCCGAGAAATACCCGGTTACAGGCGCCATTATCAGCAATGTGATGCGAACCTGCGCGCTGGTATCTGTTAAACGGCAACGGCCTATTACACACGAGGACATCATTATGGCGCTGGGAAAGGAATATGGGAAAGAAGGCAAAACGCTGGAGGATATTGAGAAGGAGAATGTAAAAAAGGGACTACAATTTTGATGAAATATAAATTATAGTCCAGCCATTAGCTTAACCCATTGTAGTTGCCACAAGCTCAACGGCTGCTAGGCCATCAAGTATAAAGTCGACTATCCCTAGAATATCAGCCGTGGTCATGCCCCTTCTATCGCTGGAATTGGCTCAAAGGAATAAAAGACACTCACAAAACTCAACCGCATACTAACCATTAAAACACAACAATTATGGAAGACCAATCACAAAGAGAAAGCAGAATGTCGATGGCAAATTCGGCAGTAGGCACTATTGTCGGCTATACCCGAACAGCAATTTCGTCAGTAGGTTTGCCAGTGAGTAGAGCGGCTAGGTTCGTTCCGGTTGTTGGCAGTTCTGTAAGCGCCGTTCTTGACGCCAGGGACCAAAGCAGAGCGTCAGTTCATACAGACCCTGAGTTAAGACAAGTAGCTGTAAGTGTACGGGGAGTATTAGGTTTTTTCACACCTGCCCCGCTGGGATTCGTACCAACTGTATCAACAAGACAGCGTCAATTTGCGGACTATAGTGCCCCTTATGTATTAAGGAGTTTAAGGTCAATGCCTCGTCCAATGTCTGAACCGGACAATCCATTTTCAGCAAACCCTTGGGACTAGTAAAGGCGATGAGCTCCGGTTGGAAACAGTGGGTTTAGATTGATTAATAGTCAGTCGCAATCAGTAACCTCACATAACCAAAAAACTAGCTCGTGATTGGTACAGGAAGTAAACCTTTCAGTCGAAAATTAAGAGATGAGGACGATAAGCCAATCACGACAAACAAGCCGGTGGTACAGATCCGTATGTCCGCAAGCGAAAAAAAGGCGTCTCTCTCTAAATCGATAAACCTAAACACCACCCACCCTACTCAAGGAGTATGTCGATTTAACTTGTACCATTGAACCCATCGTACGTATGCAAGGACCGAAACACAAGCACCGAAGACAAGCAGCCACTTTCATCACACCCTCTGCACCCACCCTGCCAAACCAAATGCCTGCAGTGGTAGCCATGCATTACAGAAACCTGCCTACCATGAATGTAGGTCCTTTAGCCGCTAGATTCATTAGCCCTCCAACACAGGATAGAGAAGCCCTGGTTGTCGTTGACCAACCCATACCTGCGGTCGCCATAGACCATGGCTTACTTCGTGATCAGCTTATTGAAAAAGCCATCCAGTCGGCTCCTGCCAGAAGGAGGTCTATAGTAGGCAATGCCCCTCTGATTATGATGAGTCCACAGCATGCTGCAAAATATCGTCCGGTAGTAGAAATCAGTAAAGAACGCATAAAATTCAAAACCTCTTCCGGTGCTGACCGCGATGCGTATGTGCCTGATGAAATGCGCGCCATTGCGTACGATCCTTTCTTTAACTTTGGTCTACTACTACACGACATAGAAGGGCTGGACCGGGATGTAGAATTGTTTACCAAAGGCTTTATTGACAAGCAACGGATGAAGATGGCCACCGGAGGAGTGGTAAAAATCGTGGCCGGTATTGTTCATGGTGCTACACTAGGGCTAACAGCTCCGGTTACAGGCCCCGCTTTTATAGCCGGTGACTTGCTGGTTACCAATGCGGAAGAAAACCTGAGAGATCGGGGGGCTCCCGACGAGTCGGGCGTAGCTGCGGTGACAGGAGCCAGAGGGGTAGCGGTTGGCGAGGTGGTCAAAGCCGTCAGCCCACACCTTAAAAGTGGGCTATCGCAAATACCAACCGTAGGCGCAACCTTAGCTGCCGGTTTTGTGCCGGTAGCTGGGGGGGTATACAACATAGGGATGGGTGTAAAAGCGATTCACAAAGCCTATAAATATGAAGGCTTCGACTTAAATAAAGAACAGCGGAAGTTGATAATCACAATTCTTTCGGAGACCCGAGAGATCATGGTTGCAGTAGAAGCGCGTGGTGCTGAAATTAATGGAAAATCATACCTGAGCCTGGGTCAGAAAAGGGCTTACTTAGG
Source organism: Spirosoma pulveris (assembly GCF_054781875.1). Lineage (NCBI taxonomy): Bacteria > Pseudomonadati > Bacteroidota > Cytophagia > Cytophagales > Cytophagaceae > Spirosoma > Spirosoma pulveris. The sequence goes on along the minus strand of NZ_BAAGTO010000003.1, from coordinate 438,775 downwards.
GGTCATAGAGCAAATCCTCGCGTCTTTGAAGCAAATAAAGGACGATGCGCTCTACGCGATCAAAGAAAATAATCGAGTGATTGCCAAGCGAAAGCTAGATGAAGAAATGGTTTTAGGAGCGAAGGCAGCTGAAGTTGCCCAAAAAGATGCTGAAGAAAGAGCTGCCAGGAGAAAATAATCAAGTGAGGCCTGACGCTTAGCGTCAGGCCTCAAATTTAGCTTTCCGAAGCAAATGAGCCAGGTGAGCTTTTACCTACAAACTTTTCAACTGATGTTCAGCAAATTGCCCAGCTTTCGACAACCTAACCGATGAATTTGCATTCGACAAATTCGAATAGACAAGCACAGCCAACATCAAACAAGAGTGTGGATTCTATATCGTTCGATCAAGTTCAGGTTATCCTCCCCCAACTCACAGCCCTCGAAGCCGAAAAAGTCCGCGCTCAATCCCTCATTGACTCGTACTACCGGCGGTTAAACCACCAACTCAGTGAGCTATTGGGAAAGATTGCTCAATTGCAAGTGCAGCTAACCACCCGGCGGGCCAGTCAGACACGTCGTCGGAGCGATACCGAAGCGGCCCATCAGGCCCGAGCCCACTTTGAGCAAACACAGCAAAGGGTGCAGGAAGCATTGGCGCATGCCCCCGCCGAGCCGGATACAGTTGCCGAAGAAAACGAACTCCGGAAACTCTACCGGCAGGCCGTTGCCCAGGCTCATCCCGATCTATTCTTTACTGAGCCCGATAAACAGGAACGGGCTACGGCCTTTATGGTCCAGCTCAACGAGGCTTATGGCAAGAAAGATTGGACGGTCGTACGCCAGTTGACGCAGCAACTTCAGGACGGCCTGCTCTTTCTGAACGAAGCTACCCAGCCTAATGACCCTGAAGCGCTTCGACAGGTAGTTGAACGGCTTACTCAGCGTAAACAGGCACTTGAAACCGACATCCAGGCCCTCCGGCAGCAGGAAGGCTATGTCATTATGTCCCGGAGCCCGGCAGAGCAGGATGCTCACTTCGACGGGCTGCAAAAAAACTTGCAGGAACACCTCGCTATGCTGGCTCAGGCGCTGGATAGAGTGTAGCTTTGGTTATTCATTGCTACGGCCCTTATGTCGAACCTGTTACCCACCTCTCCGTTTACCTTGCCGCTCCCGGCGCTACAGACAACCTTGCAGCAGGCCCTTCAAAAGCCGATGAAAGACCGCCCGTACACGGCTCAAATCATGCGGCAAAACCCGACGGCGTTTCTGTTCCTGATTGATCAGTCGGGTTCAATGGATGAAATGACTACCTATCGCGAGCAGACGGTGAGCAAAGCCGTGGCCGTGGCCCAAATCATTAATCAAACCCTGTTTGAACTGCTCCTCCGCTGCCAGAAAGGCAACGAAATCCGGCATTATTACGATGTAGCCCTCATCGGTTACGGCGGGCAAAGCAGCGAACAGGCCAATCTGCTCTGGTCGGGAGCCATGACCGGTAAAACGTTCCTGAGCCCTGCCGAACTGGCCCAGGCGACCATCCGGGTCGACGAACTCGCCACGGAGCGGACCATCCGCGGCCGGACCATTGCCGTTACTGAAAAACGGCCGGTCTGGATCGAACCGGTACACCGGCACCGTACCCCCATGAAAAGCGCCCTCTCACTGGCCGAATCGCTGGTGCAGCAATGGCTGGCGGCCCAGGCGGGAAAAGATGTGTATCCGCCCACCATCATAAACATCACCGACGGCGTAGCCACCGATGGCACCGACGAGGATCTACTGACGTGCAGCGAGCGTGTTCGGCAACTGCACACGCCCGACGGTCATGTGTTGTTGATGAACATTCATATTGCCCCCGAACGTGGAAAAGCGGTGCTGTTCCCGTCCAATGCCAGTGAACTCGGCAACGACCCCTACGCCCGCCTGCTTTATGATATGTCCAGTGAAATGCCGCCACCGTATCATACTGACATAGCCTCCCTGTTCGACCTCGACCAGCGACCGGTTTACGTCGGTATGTGCAGTAACGCCAATATGGACGCGCTGGTCAAGTTTATGAACATTGGCACGCCTACCCAGAGTAATCAGCACTTTTCGCACCAGTTGCGTCCCGACTCATGACGACCAGAATCGCATCGGTAGGCAAAGAATTCCCCCTTTTCGACGAGAACGAAGACGCCTGGCGGGTCGACCCGGAGGCCGGCCTCTGGGCAGTTGCGGATGGTGCGGGTGGCACGGGCCTCTACGCGGGCGAGTGGGCCCGTTTTTTAGTCGAGCAGCTTCCCGAACAGCCGTTCAGCGTGATTGACGAGGTGGGCGACTGGCTAAATAATCACTGGGGACGTTTCTTTGATCAGTATCAGGCGCGGGCTGCGGCAAATTACCTGACCGAGTTGAAGTTTATGAACGAAGGGTCCGGCGCCACGCTGGCAACGTTGCATCAACAGGCAGCCTGGCTGCACTGGTCGGTATACGGTGATGCTATCGTACTGTGTTTCAACCCGGCCACGGGGCAGGTAATGGCCTCCAATCCGGCACTGAGCCAATTTACCGAAGCACCCTATTTGCTGAACTGGCAGTTTCCCTGTACAGCAGACGGCTTTCGAAGCGGCCGCTGGCCCCACGAGCCTGGCCTTAAACTGGCACTCTGCACCGATACCCTGGGGCAATACCTGCTCATGGCACATCAGGCATTAGCGGGCGACTGTCATGAACTGGCGGCATTAGCTCAGTTGCCCACTGCCCTGGGAAACCGGGCTCAGATGCACCAAGCATTCTGGGAACCCGCAGCCGGTGGTTTTTCGGATCAGGTTTGGGACCCTCTTTGGCAGGCGATGGCATCGCCGGATTTGTTTGTGCAGCATACCCAGCTTTTACGCACCCGCCAACTGCTTGGTATCGACGATTACACCTGTATCTTGATAGCTTCCTGACCACGCATGTTTCCTTCCATCAGCGAATACATACAATCCATCGAACTGGCCACCGAAACGCTCAGTCGGCTGAATCACCTGGTTCCGGTTCGGAAAGCCGATGGCCAGCTTTATTTCAGCAGTGGAAACTTTGCCGTTGTCTTTCGCATGAACGACCCACAAACGGGGCAACAAATGGCGTTGCGCTGTTTTCTGCGGGATGCCCCCGGACGTCGGGAGCGTATTCGGACCATTGGCCGCTACCTGACAGAGAATCCAGCGGCCTGCCTGATCCCGTTTACGCTCTACCCCAGTGAACTATGGGTCGATACCCGATTTGGCCAGGAGCATGAGTTTGATGTGGTTCTGATGCCGTGGGTCGATGGGCAAACCCTCAGCCAGTATGTGGCCGACTGTTGCCTAAACCAGGAGTCGCAAAAACTTGCCCGGCTCGCCCACCAGTTCGACGAACTGGTTCGCTGGTTACTCAACCAACCGTTTGCCCACGGCGATTTAAAAGCAGACAACATCCTGATCCGGCCCGATGGGCAGCTGGTACTGATCGATTACGACGGCTGTTTCGTGCCCGCACTGGCCGGGCAGGCGGCTACCGAAACCGGCACCCTGCCCTACCGGCATCCGGCCCGCGTGCCTGCCCACTTCGACCGCAACCTGGACGATTTTAGCCTGCTGGCCCTTTCACTGGAGCTCCACGCACTGAGCCGATTACCGGCGTTACGCACCGACACGGATACGTTACTTCTCACCTTGGATCTCGTTCAGGAGCCGTTTCAAACTGACCAATGGAATCTGTTTCGGAAGTTATCGTCTGCTGAGGTTTCTGCCAGGGCCGGTCTTCTGGAATACGCCATTCATTGCCCACCCGGACCCATACCGGGTCTTATGGCGTTATTGCCTGCTCCAAAACCGGCACTGGCAGCAGCCCTCACACGGGTAACGGCAACCAAAACTACCCTTGTTCCGTATCTACAAAAGAAGCAGTGGGGTTTCGTCAATCAGGCGGGCGAACACGTGGGGCCGGGCGAATGGGAAAGCGTGGGCCTGTTTTCTGACGGGCTTGCCCCGGTACGCAAACAGGGACGATGGGGCTTTTGCAATGAAGAAGGTAAATTAGTCATCGATTGCCAGTTCGATGAGGTGCGGGAGTTCAGAGCAGGGGTAGCCGTTGTTCGGCAGTTGGGCAAATACGGGTTCATTGATACAGAAGGCCATCCACGCATTCCCTGTATATATGATGAAGCCGGGCAATTTGCCGAAGGGCGGTCCTGTATCCGTCAAAATGCGGTATACGGCTTCATTGACGAACAGGGCACGCCGGTCATTCCCCCGCAGTTCGACTCCGCCGGGCATTTTTCCGAAGGATTAGCCAACGTTAAAATGGGTGGTTTTTACGGATTTGTCGATGCAACGGGTACACTTCGCATCCCGTGCGAACTACCCTTTGCTCTCCCCTTTTCGGAGGGGCTGGCCACGGTTGAAAAAGATGGTCAGTATGGATTCATCAATCAGGAAGGCAAGCTGGTTATTCCGTATCAGTTCGATATGGCCGGTAATTTCGTTGATGGACTGGCCTCGGTGAAAAAAGCGAGAAAAATAGGCTTTATCAATCTTCGGGGAGACCTCGTCATTCCCTGCGAATTTGACGAGATCCTGCTCAATGCGGTATTCCCGTTCAGCGAAGGATTGGCACTGGTTCGAAAAGGCAATCTATTCGGCTACATCAACCAGCAGGGGCAATTGGTTATTCCATACCAGTTTACCAATGCCGATAATTTTTCGGAAGGATTGGCCGCTGTTCAAATGGGGGATCAATGGGGGTATATCAACCAAACCGGCGAACTCGTCATTCCCTACGCGTTCAGCCATGCCTATCGGTTCCATAAGGGACTGTCGCTGGTTCGGCGAAACAACAGACTGGTTTATATTGACCAAACTGGTTTCGTTTACTCAGATTAACCACAAGGCCATCCGGTTCAGGCTAGTCTGTTAAACAGAGCAACCCACCCCTGAATCGTTTCGGGTTGAAGGCGGGGAACCAGCTTTTCGAACGTCTTAGCCACCTGGCCAGCCAGGGTTAATCGCCAGTCGGACGCCAGCGTATAGCCATTATCGTGCGCAAACTGCTCCATCTGGCGCACAATGGATTGGTTCGGGAGCAGGAGGTAATCAAAATCATCAGTTTGTTTTCCACGATACATGCGGGAAAAATGGCGGGCGAGGTCGTTTGCAGGCAGAAAATCTTCCAGCACTCGTTCGTCTGTTCCGGACTCGCTCAGTGTAATCACGTGCGATGGGGAACTGCTATATGACGTAGTAATCAAAGCACTGGCCAATGCATGTCCCGTACCTGTTCCATCGAGCAGCACGTAGGGTAACGTGCCTACCTGCTGTGCCAGCATCCGCGTTAGGGGCTCCACGCCCTCTACCCCGCCTACGGGTATGAACAACAAGTCTTTTGTTGCCGGATGCGCGCCCGTTTGCAGCAAGTATGATTTTATGAGCTGTAGATAAATCTGGCTGGAAACGTCGTTGACAAGCACCGGCAGACAGGACGTCAGGAGTTGTTCGGATGCCTGCAGGTTCAGCGCGGCCCGAATGGGGTAAAACGACTCCTGCGCTTCGTGCGCCGTTGCCCGATAATCGTCCGATACGACCGAGTTGCCGTCGGCCCCAACGTACAGCATTTTAAGATTACTTAACTCCTGGCTGCCAATCAGGAAAGGCGAGTGCGTAGTATAAATAAGCTGGTTATTGCGGGAAAGTGAATGCAGAAAGGTCAGCAGGTCCTGCTGCGCAATCGGGTGAAGCGACAAACCCGGTTCATCGAGCAACAGAATGCAGTTGGAATGGCCGTTCTCCTGCTCTGCCCGAAAGGTTAAAAAGAAGCTAAAAAACCATTGAAGCCCTTTACTGCGCCCATCCAGTTCGATCTCTTCGGTGCGTTTTTCGTCGCTCACCCAGATTCTGAAATGATTGCCATCGGCCTGGAAACGGAAACGGTAATTCCCCTGTCGCCACCAGTCCTGAAAAGCTTTTGTAAGCTGAGCCGACGCGGCCTGAAGGATAACTTCCCGTTTCTTTTTGTTTTCCCGCTCTTGGTCGACCGTGTTTTCGAGTGCCGTTTCAACGACTGTACTATCGATTCGGCCGTACGAATCGCGGGTGATCACCTTTGTCTGGCTTGTCTCCGACCCTAATTCCAGAATTTCTTCGGGTTTCAGCTGAACAAAATCAAACAGCACCTTCAATGTTCGAACTCTGGCCCGCTCCTTAAAGCCCAGGTCCTGTCGGGTGCTGTTCTGGATAACATGGGGCAAGTAAATTTCGGCGTCCAGATTGCCGTAATCCGTATAATAAACGAATCTCGGCAGTTGATCAATGAACAATTGCTGCTGTTCCGGAGTAAGAACGATCCGCTTATGGGTGAGCAGCCGGGCAATATTTTCGAGGGGTGTTTTTAGTTGTTCGTCAACAAAAAGCCGGAACGTTTGTCGGCGCGAGTATTTAACGGTGATGAACTCATCAAGTTGAGAAATCAGGTTGTACACATCATACTCACCCAGACTTCCCGACGCTGGCAGAAGCGCAATGAGTCGCTCAATGAACTCCCGCAGGTCCTGCGAGATTTCTTCTTTATCCCGCGTTATGAGATCGCTTGTCAGGTATTGCTCGTAAAAGTTGCTCAGTAAGCCATGAATGTATCTGTTTGGATACTGCCCCAGAAACGAACCTGGAAAGTTCACTTCATAGCGCCCGTTATAGTATCGGGCAACCTCCACAACCGATAGAAGTTCGTTACTGTACCCCAGCTTTTCGCCCATTTGAGCTGTCACGGACTCATCCAGCTTAAAGGTTGCCCGAAGGAATGGTTCTTTTCCCGAGCTGGTATCGAAGGTCACATACTGCTTTCGGGGATAATCGGTTAAGGGAACGATCAACTCGCCATTCGAAGGATTCAATTTTTGCAGCGCTATCAACAAGTTCGTTTTTCCCGACTCATTGGTGCCAACCAAACAGGTACAATCGTTAATACGTATCTCGCCCGAGTCGACGATTGATCTAAAGTTAGTGACTCGGAAGGATTGCAATACAAAGGGCATTAAACAGCTGATTTAGACCATAAAAGTAAACTATCTTTTAGGACTGTTTCAACAAATCGCGCTTTATTACCATCCATCGTCGGCGGGAAATCACGATTTCGTCACCGTTGGTCAGACGTACGAACGGCCCCCGGTGGGTTATCAGGATTTTTTGAATGAGGTTTCGGTTTATTATGCAGTTTTGGTGCACCCGGATAAAGTCGCTGTCGGGTAACTTATTCACGTAGTATTTGATGGTATAGGCCATCATCTGTCTACTGCCATCGGCCCACTGCAACCAGCTGTAACCACGCACTCCTTTAATAAGTACAAGGTCTTTGATTGGCCGGGTTTGCCAGCCCAACTTAGTGTCATTTACCCGAAGAAAACTAACTCTTTCCCGACTGGCTGGGATATCGATGCGGTTTTGAACTGTGAAATCAATCATGATGTAGAAATAAAATAGGTTAATTCACTTACCAGGTTAGACATGCCGATCCGCATCTAAGTCTGGCTGACCAATACTCTGCAATCCTACCTACTCACTCCGCTCATCTACAACCTGACCTTGTACAGAGCAGCACGTTGGCTAAAGCTCAAAAACTACAAACCACTTAACCGTATATACGTCATACTTTTGTTTGGCGCAATCAGTGCCAATTCATAAAATTCAGCCCGTATTCATCAAAAAGTTACCGATACCGCCCACGTAGTAACCAAAATGATAATTATAGTTACATATTACTAGCTAAAGAGGCCTTATTCAACTGATATTTACTATCATATTGAATCGATATTCCCCTAACCTCCGGCGAATCGAACTACTGAAAACCAGACGCTACGAATAACTTACCAGAAGTCACTATGTTGCTCTTGGCAGACGCAAATATATAAGCGTAATGGACTGTTTTATATTAAAGAATCGTCCTTTGTATCGATAAAGCAGTATTATATAGTAAGCGGTAGTCATTTCGCTGATTGCGATGACTTTATATGTCTAAAAAGAGAAGTGTGTAAAAGAATTTGTATTCAAAAATTAAGGAGTACATACTTCAATTAGGACGCAGTATGCCGTTTGTTCTACTTCATTGAAATAGGTTAATAACTTCTTACACAACAATTTAATGATTTACCTTTTGGCCGGCCAGCCAAAGCAGGAGAAGAAGTCCTTCATAACTTCTGGCGCGACAAGGCAAACCAGATCTGCTCTGTTGAAAGACAATAGAGCCGCAGGAAACGGGAAGGAGGAATTGGTTTTCAGGAAGAAACATCATCTCGCCGAAGCCGGGAAAACCGGGGTCAGCAGGTACTTAGAATGCCTGGTACGAAGCTATTGGTCCATCTCTCCGGCGGGTCGGCCAGACAGTGAGCTGGGCGCGTTCAGGTGCGCATCCGGATCAACCCCAACGCCCAACCGATCGACTAATTCTCCACCCAGCCAGCCGCTGATTCCGCCCACGGCAAACGCAATGAATGAGCAGATTAAGGCCAGGGTAGGCGGTTGATGGTCGGGTTCGTCGGTGCGGAGCCACCAGCTTAGGCCAAAGAGAAGTAATACGGTTACATTTCCCAAGGCATGAAACAGGCCGATCCGTTTGGCGCGGGTTGCGGCTGGAATAGCAATCCAGTCAATCAGTCCCGGAACAGCCGCAATGACACCCCACAACAAACCGGCGGTTATCATCCAGTAGGCCACCACGGTCATGGTTGAGTTGTCATTGAACAGAAAGATGATGTCGAAAATGACCGATGTAAGGAGTAATCCCAATGGAAAAACCACTAAAATTGGGTGAGCCGGATGACCGGCCAACTTTGCTCTGCTTTCCATGCGTATCGTTTTTACGGATTAGCGGCTGTACCAGACGGTGTCCTGGTGTTTGGCACAGCCGCTACCCAAGCCGATTACTTACATAGCGTTCATGATTTGACGCGCTACTTTCAAATGCGTTTTCACCAGCGGATGAGCCGCTTTAGCTAGGTTTTTCATGCTGGGATCGGTTGCTTTCGACTCCACCATCGACATCACACTATCAAGTTTCTCGTGACCTTTAACCCCGCTTTCGGTCAGGTACAGGCGATCGAAAGACATACCCGTTGCACTTTGCAGCTTGGTCAGTACAGCCTGTGTTTCCGCGTCGGGTGAGGTGGGTAACGTGACACCTTTGGCCGACGCAATCTCCTGAAGTTTGGCCGATAAGCCGGTTTGCTCATCAACTTCTGCCTGTGCCAATGCTTTCACCTGGTCATTGGTTGCGCTCTGCACTGCCAATCGGCTAGCCTCAAGTTGCATCATACCGCCTTTGGCTACCTGCATCATCAGGTCCTGATCGGCCGTAGAGAGTTTGGCGGAGGTTGCGGCCACAGCCGAGACAGCTGCCGCTCCCTTCTTGTTCTGGTTGTCGAATGCCGACATGCTTTCGTTGCCGACCTTACTGGTCGCCCCGCTGTTCATCGTCGAGTTTGTTTGTTGTGCCAACGAGACGTTGGTGAGTGCCAGGACCACAAGCAGGCCCATTGCCATTGATTTAGTGTTCATAACGTTTTTTGTTGATTTACTCCGAATAAGGCTTTTATCTACTTCCGGAACGCCCTATTTGTGTCGGCTGTTTACGCTTTTCGGCGATAGTAAGGTAACGGCAAGCCCGCATACAAACTCGTCTATGCAAAAAACAAGCTTGTTCATAACCCCACCCGAAAGCTACTTTCGTAAGTTACTCAGTCTGAATAATCTCATTACCGACCGGCCTACTACCCTACCCCCAACCGAAACGACCTGATTAGGCAAATCACTAATTGCGAAACATAAATCATAGGGATCATTTGTACCTCCATGCTTGAAAACGGCAACCAATGATACCCGAAGCGACAACCCGAAACCTTAAAAATTTGACGTCCCGGAGAGCAATTCCATCTACTCTTATTAGGCTAATAATGAATGATTTATAAATAAAAAGGAGGAGTAAAATACCTTCCGAATGCGAAGTAAACTGCAAACTTTCCGGGTAGCGGGTAGTTAAATGAGGCAAACAATAACTAAACCGCTCAACGCAAAACACTATGGAAGACGAAGATAAAGAAGCCATCATCCGGGCCAAACAGGCTGTTTCGCCCGCCGGTTTAGGTGACCGATCTGATAAATCGACGACATTACCCGGCAATGACTCGCCCGAAGACACACCACTCAGTGGTATGGATATCAGCCCATCCGACCCGGAAGAGGACGATGACGTAGCCACCACCCACCCCAATCGAAATGCAGATGGTAAGGTGGACATCGGTAAGCCGCCTTATAGCTAAGTACATACATTGTAGAAAAGCGCTTGCATACGAAAGCGCTTTTTTTATACCTACAGGTAAAGGTCAGCCACAGGTAAAAGTAGTCAAATATACCCAGTGCCATTGGTTTGTCAACCGCCGGTTTATCCCCGAACCAGCCCCCCCCCTGCCGACAGAATTTCAGTCAAAAATTTGATGAACAGGTCGCAGCTAATTTTGCTCTCACCGGTCTTACTTTGGTGTTCGCCATCAACATTTTTATTGCTTTTTTCACTACTCATTAGTACCTGAAAATCATCGGTATCAATTCATGTAGAGACACTTAAATCGGTTTTAGTGTTCTTAAACTCACCTTTCAACCTTTTGGCGAGCTGGCAAGAGGTGGACCGTTGCCTTACTTATTTACTTATATACATACTTCTATTCTATTAAATATCTTAATGCCACGAAGCAATTCATTTACGTGTGTATATCGATGAGTCAGGATCAACAAAAGAACTGGATGATGGTGGTAGAAGATCAGGTGGATACATGGCGGTTACTGAAGGGTGCTCTTCGACGAACCTTACCGAATGTGCTGACAGTCGATGCCAGTAATGGCCCCACAGCATTAAGCTATCTGCATGGCTGTTTGGTAGAACGCAGGCCTTTGCCCCGTATGATCCTGATGGATTTATACATGCCGACGCTGGAAGACGGCCTTCAATTGCTTTATACGCTTAAAGAACCAACGTCTGATTACCGTCATTTACCGGTTGTCGTGATGAGTTCGTCAACGGACCCCCGCGATCGGCAGCAAATAACCCAGCGGGGAAGCAATTACCTGACAAAGCCAGTTTCCTATGCCGACTGGGATTCTTTCTTATCCAGTGTTGATCAATATTGGCAAGAGAGCCTGACGATTCCACCTGTCTGACCGGCCATCATTCCCGCACCAAGTGGCTTTCGCAACCACGCCTGTCAGGGTCGGTTTAACGAGTTGGATGGGTGGGCTCAAGCGTTTGGTCCACGCAAATTTCATATAGAAGGGTATAAAGCGGAGCGCAACGTTTTTAATCTATTACATAGACAGATTGTTACTACTAGTAGTCTATTGTCATCTCCCTTATACGTATGAAAAGCAACAATGAACAGGTAAAAATCAAAGCTAATTTCAATCTGGCTAAAGTGCTCGTTATTGATGATAGCGACGACCACTGGCATCTGATCCAGAAGGCCTTGAAAACCTGCCTTCCGGAAGTAGCATCGGTTCGAGCAGCTACCACGGAGCAGGCGCTTACGTTACTGAAAGAATGGGAAACCCAGGAGTGGGAACTACCTAAACAAATACTGCTGGATTTATACCTGCCCGATCGCAAAGATGGCTGGGATATACTAAAGCAAATCAAAGCCATGCCCGCTCCCCTGAATCAAATTCCGATTGTGATGCTTAGTTCATCAACAGACAATTACGATATACTGGAAGCGTATCAGCTTGGCATTTCTTCTTATCTGGTGAAGCCTGGAAGCTACGAAGAATGGCTCGCTTATTTTCAGGAGCTACGCGCTTACTGGTGGGAAACCACTACACTGCCCCCCTTACAGTTTACGGTATAACTACCTATATAGCACTAATTGGCTATTCCTAAAAGTTAAAAATACCATACTCATCGTTTATCGGCACCTTCTCGCCCGATAAACGATGAGTATGGTATTGCCTGATGGTGCCTGTGCTGACCCCTTTGTTGTTTGTGGTCTACGACTACGGGCAGGCTTTATCCGGTCTCTAACCGGCATGAATGACTTATGTAAACTACTCCGGCCAGAGACCGGGTAATTTAAAAGTAAAGTCTCAGACCACGCCCGACAAAGGTTAATAGCATATGACAATACTGTCGGGCACGCGGCAACTGTTGTTGCGAAAACTCTTCTCTTTGGTACGGGTAAAGATGCATACCAACCCATGCAGGTTTCTTCATCGGGATGCCTGCTTCCCGGAGCATTCCTGACCGTAGCCGTTCCCTCACACGTCCGTATTTCGCATGGACCTTCATCCCATCATCGGGTTACGTTAAGGGGGTTAGCGATGCCTAACGTGTTTCCAGTAACGTAAATAAAAGGCGTGTATGCGTGAAGAACGGGCCACAACCTGGGATCAATTGATGGATTTTCTGTATCAAAATGCCTGGACACCATCGCTCAGACGATTCCGCCCTCCGTTTGTGTTTCGGGGAATGGCCGATGAGTCCTTTCTGCTGGATACATCCCTGATGCGGTTGGGAGAAGGCTACCAGCACAGTGAACGGCATTTACTCCGAAACTTCAAAAAATATGCCCTCCGGAATGTTGTCGAGCGGGATTCTTTCTGGTACTGGCTTTCCGTTGCTCAACACCACGGGCTACCCACCCGGCTGATGGACTGGACATTTTCGCCCTATGTAGCCCTGCATTTCGTTACGACTTCGCTGGAGTTATACGATCGGGATGGCGTTATCTGGTGCCTCGATTACCAGAAAGTTCACCAGCAACTCCCTGCATCCCTCAAACAACTGCTCACAAACGAAGGAGCCGACATCTTTACAGTTGATATACTCAGTCATATTCAGTCGCTGAATGATTTTGATCAGCTGGCCGGGGAACCGTTTGCGCTGCTCCTCGAACCACCATCCATCGACGACCGGATCATCAACCAATACGCCTTGTTTTCGGTAGTCTCAAATCCTACCGTCAGCCTGAATCAATGGCTGGAGACGCGCCCCGACATGTACCGAAAGCTGGTGATCGACCACCGCCTTAAATGGGAAATACGCGACAAACTCGATCAGGCCAATATCAACGAGCGCGTCCTGTTTCCCGGTTTAGATGGTCTGAGCCAGTGGCTGCGCCGGCAGTATGTGCAGGCCGACTGCCATCAGCCCATCAATGAGTACCAGAACAGGTTTACAAGACAATAGATACCGATCGCGCATTCTTAAACAAGCACATAACCTGACCAGAACCTATGCTGTCCGTAAAAGATATTACCATTGTTATCATTACCCGAAACCGCGTAGAGACCTTACTCCAAACACTGGGTAAACTGGCCGCCCTGCCCCAGAACCCGCCCATCATTGTGGTGGATAATGCGTCGACCGATGGCACTCACGACCGCGTAAAAGCAACCTATCCGATGGTGACGGTACTGTCGCTCGGCCAGAACAAGTGGTGTGCAGCCCGCAACGACGGGGTTAAACTGGCGCAAACATCCCTAATTGCTTTCTGCGATGACGACTCGTTCTGGCAACCACCCGCGCTGGGCCGGGCAGCCGCCTATTTCAGCAAATACCTGCATCTGGGCGTTCTGGCCGGCAAAATTCTCATTGGCGATCAGGAAGAAGTCGACTCGGTCTGCGATGCCATGCAACATAGCCCCATTATGGACCCTCGTCCGCTGCCCGGCCCGGCGGTGCTGGGCTTTGTGTGCTGTGCCGCCGTGGTTCGAAAAGAAGCGTACCTGAGCATTGGCGGCTTTGACAGCCGGTTTGCCATTGCGGGCGAAGAGCGGATGTTTTCGGTCGATATGCGCACCCATGGGTGGAGCCTGGCCTATGCCGATGATATGGTAGCGCATCATTACCCATCCAAACTGCGCAATCTGGCTCAACGCACGCAGCACATCACCCGCGACACCCTTTGGTACTACTGGCTTCGTCGTCCCGCCTATTACGCCATGCGGCACACAATGCTCATTCTCAAAAAATTGCGAAACGATGTCAACGTACGGCTGGGTTTCCTGCAAGCCATGAAAGCTGCCCCCCAAATCCTGCTCGATCGGCAGGTTGTGCCTCCGGACGTTGAAGAGCAGATTCTGCGCATTGAAAGTTTTTATTGACCTCGGCTAACTTCTTTATAACTACGCTAATTCCAGCTCTTCTTCTCGGCTGGTTACCGGGCACGGTGCCATCACGGTGTTTTTTGTGTTGGCAGCCGGGACCAGGCCCGAGTCTTTACTCAGCGGGGGTGCTCAGTAAAGACTCGGGAAGGCAGTAGATCTGAGCTTCAGGAGTTTGCCACCACCCCGGCCCAGATGGTACCAGCAACTTAATGGGTTCCCCGGCTGCCAACCGCTTCAGCATAGCGACCAGTTCGGTAGGTTCCGGGCTACCGCTGCCCACGTTAAAGACGCCCGGTTCATGGCGATCTTCCCGACGGGTGAGCAGGCAATGCCAGTCATACATGCACATGATTGCCCAGACCGTTACGGCCAGGACATCCACACCGGCATCCTGCGCCTGTTGCGCTTGCTGCCAGAGTTAACCTAACCACCGCATCTGTTCTTCCGGCCGATCGCCCAGATGGGCTTCCGTTACTACAATAGGCAACTCGTACCGCTGCCACGCTTCCTGCAGCAAGCTGGCTAAACCGGTACGCTGCTCCGGGGCGGCCCGTACCACCTCCGTATCGGCGTACCGATGCTGGCCGTTGCCCCCGTGCAGATGAGGTGGATAATGCTGGATACGGTGATCTATATACCGCTCACTCGTCACGTAATGGTTAACCCCGATTACGGATGGCGGGCAGGCCTGTTCAACCAGATACCACAAATCGGCTTCTGATGCGCCCGACTCCCGCAAATACGCCCATAGCGGGTGGTGGGGCGTTACGCGCCCGCAGAGTAGATCCCAGCCAAGCCATCGACGCTCGTTTTCGAGTTCGGCCTGATAGCTAAGGAGAAGTGTACTATGAGTTTTGCCCAGATCATCGGTCTGAATGAGTTGAGCGTTGGGCTGTACGGACCTGATTTCAGCCATGACCCGGATGGTGGCGCGACACTCGCGCAGCAGCAAATCCACAAAAGCCCGATTCGATCGACCGTGCGGATACCAGAGCCCATAGAGTCCCCCAAAGCGGGCGGTTGTCAGGGGTTCGTTGATGGGTGTGTAAGCATCAACCCAGGGATATCGTTCGGCTACCTGTCGGGCATAGCGAGCCAGTCCGTATTCGAAGGCCGGGTCGTCGTACGTGGCGTAACGTGGACCACAGCCGTGATGCACCAACCCGATGATGGGCCGGATACCTAGTTGACGCAGGCGGTTAAGGCGTTCGTCGGGCCACGACCAGTCCGGTTTATCGGGACGATCCGGGGCTGTACGCTCCCATAACACAGGGTAACGAAGGGCACTGATACCCAGGTCGGCAATTAGATCCAGATCGGTCAGCCGATCATGGTGCCCACTGCGCACGGTCTGGTCCTGATACTCATCACCTACCCGGTTAACGGTACATTCCAGACCGCCCCATAAGGCCAACTTGTTTGGTAGAGGTTTATTCAGCGTTTCCCGAATTAACTTTTGATTGTTCATCGGCTATTGGCCAGCGGCTGCTCGCTAGAGCCTACTGCCTACCCCTTTGTTTGGTTTGATAAACACCGGTTTTCCTATATACGTTTACGGATAGGCAGGCCTTGTTAGGCAATGGCCTTACCAATTCGTCAGTAAATACACGATTGAGATGCGCTCTTTTCAACGGTACAACCAGTCCTAAAAATGAGCTTGTCCGTTAGGTGTTGCCGCCGGATACGGTCTCCGGTCCCATTTCATTAGAACCTGCAGCAGTAGCCTCGTCATCGTCCTTCAGATCGCCAGCGGTGTCGAAGTCCTCATCGGTTCCAGCGGTATCGATCACGCGGGCACCTGCATCGACACCACCTCCGTCGATTGGGAAATAAGTTCTGATTTGTGTTTGCATAGTCTTTTTGAAACGTCCCCCGATGGAATCACACGCGGATGTGGGGTGATTCCATCGGGGGACGTCTTTATAATCGGACACGCGTTGCCCTATTTTTCAGGAGGAGTGCTGGTCGACGATGAAGAAGAGCTGTTGCTGCCATTCTGGCTGCTGCTATTCCGTTTTGCTTTCCGGCCGCTTCGGCCCTGACTTTGAGACGAGCCCTGTGTGGTTGAACCAGACTGACCAGAAACCGAACTGCTGCCCTGGTTGCCAGTGCCGTATGTGCTCGAACCGCTACCCGTTGTACCGCTGCCGCTAGTACCCGTACCCATTGTTGAACCGCTGCCCGACGTACCTGTACCCATCGTCGAACCGCTGCCTGTGGTACCCGTACCCATTGTTGAACCGCTGGTGCCCGATGTACCAGAGCCCGTTGTTGATCCACTGGTACCCGACGTACCGCTTGTTCCTGATGTGCCAGAACCTGTATTGGTGGTGGTGCCATTCGATGAACTGCTGCCCGAATTCGTTGTCTGCGCCTGTGCGCTAAAGGCTGCTACTGTCAGTAACATGGCCCCCATCATCACGATCTTTTTCATTGGTCAAACTAATTTATAACGTTGTTAATGAACAGGGGTTTAACGCCTAATTGGGGAAGATAGGCTTACCGGCAAGCGTGATAAGTGAGGTAACGGTACGGCTTCACTTTCCGGCAAAAAAAGCCGGTGTAAATCCTAGGCTGACCAATAGATAAGCTAAAAAATAAGCTGGTTATAAGCCGTATACAATAAACCGTTTGTCGAACAACGAAAACAGCTAACAATCAGCCAATCAAGTATATCTCGCAACTCCTCTGGCAAGGCGGGACCGTTGCCTTATTTTTTCTGCAAATTTCAGAGCCACATTACACCTTTCGTTAGTTAGTATAGATAGTGTGTTTGTAAGCCAGAGATAAAACAGAAGAATGCCTCAGCTAGCAATTGTTAATAAGCGTTGTTACACTGGTGTCAATTTGTTCGGCGGTATCTCCTTTCAGTTACAAAATTTCGCTAGTGAAGTCACCACCCAGCCACGGGGCAGTAACCTCTGCTCTCCATCTGGTTTGGTTATCCGAGCAAAGCTACCCATTTTTGTACCTGCCTCTACAACCTCTACTCTATTGTACCAGTACCAGTTCGATACAAGTATCGGCTGACTTTTTTGTTTAAGGTACGGGTACATAGCAATCAACTTTCACGTTCCGGTTGCTTTACGCTGTGTTTCACTTAACGCTTTACGTTTATACTATATGCATTTCGATTATGTCATTGTTGGTGCTGGCTTTGCCGGTAGCGTGTTGGCCGAACGCCTGGCAACGCAGGCTGACAAAAAAATCCTGATTATTGACAAGCGTCCACACATCGGTGGCAACGCCTATGATTGCCTGAACGAAGATGGTATTTTGATTCACCAGTACGGACCGCACATTTTTCATACTAACTCCCCTGAGGTTGTTACTTATCTGTCGCAGTTTACCGAGTGGCGGCCTTACGAACACCGCGTGCTTGCCTCCGTAGATGGCCAGCTGTTGCCCATTCCGATCAACCTCGATACTGTCAATAAATTATATGGGTTTTCATTTACCTCCGAAGAACTAGCCGACTATTTTGCGTCGGTAGGTGAACCCGTCAAGGATATCAAAACCTCCGAAGATGTCGTCGTCAGCCAGGTAGGACGCGACTTATACGAGAAATTTTTCCGGGGCTATACCCGCAAACAGTGGGGCGTCGACCCATCTGAACTCGATAAGATGGTGACCTCCCGCATCCCTACCCGGACCAATCAGGACGACCGCTATTTTACGGATCAGTTCCAGTGTATGCCGTTACATGGCTACACCAAAATGTTCGAAAAAATGGTAGCGCATCCCAACATTCAACTGATGCTGGGTACCGATTTCAAAGAGGTGAAAAATGAGCTTTCGTACGACGAGCTTATTTATACGGGTCCTGTCGACGAATACTTTGACTTCTGTTTCGGCAAACTTCCGTACCGGTCCCTGCGCTTCGATCACCAAACGGTCGATGTAGAAGATTACCAGCCCGTTTCGGTAGTCAACTACCCGAACGATCATGCTTATACCCGTATTACGGAGTACAAAAAGCTAACCGGGCAGGAGCATCCGAAAACGAGTATCACGTTCGAGTATCCACAGGACGAGGGCGATCCGTATTACCCGGTTCCAAGACCCGAAAACGCGGCCTTATATCGTCAGTATAAGCAATTGGCCGACGAGCAGAAATCCGTACATTTTGTTGGCCGACTGGGCACCTATCGTTATTACAACATGGATCAGGTAGTGGCTCAGGCGCTTACCCTCTATAAGAAGTTAGTGGGCGCGGATTCGTTACAGGAGGCCATAAATTCCTGAGTTTGGGGCGTAGTGAAGCGGTAAAACGGTAAAGGGGGGAGCGGGCAAATGGCCTTACTCCCCCCTTTACCGTTTTACCGCTTTGTATTTTATTAAACGAAAGCCCGGACAAGCCCTCTCAATTGCTTGATTTGTTTTGCCTATGTAGATTCTTTAGGCAGAACCAGTTCTGCCTCAGCCCGCATTTATATGTAGATACCAATCAACCTGACTAGGCCAATTAAACTATATGCACGCAAATGAGTCTTATAATCTAAAGGATAAATTATACTATAATCATCTAAACATTTGTTTAACAAATTGACTGATTAGTAACCTTTTATATTTTCATAATGGACACATTATGCTACCATAGTGCATATAAAGAAGATATAAGTTTACGGTTTATTACCAAAAAATGGGCAAAATCAGCTATTCATCGAAATTTGTTGTCATCAACCAACATTTACACACAAATTAGTGTCATAATAAAAAATAAATAAACCCCTATCCGCAAGCGTTAACTTATGAAGTTCACTACAACGATGAAAAGACAACTCAACGACGAAGAATTAATCAGACAACAACTTAGTACTAACCCAACCGCTTGTTTTGAAGCACTCTACAAGCGATACGTGGGTAAAGTCTATAACCGATGCCTTTCGATAACGAAAGACACTGAAAAAGCGGAAGACTTTACACATGATATTTTCATCCGGACTTTCTCCCGTCTGGATCGTTTTCAGGAACGATCAACCTTCTCTACCTGGCTCTATTCCATTGCCTATAACTATTGCATGGACCAGATTAAAATATCCAACCGTCTGCCAATCAAATCCTTAGACGAAGATCTGACCCATCAGTTTGTGGATATGAATGATTCGGACCTGTTTGAAGAGCGTGCATACCATCTTGCCAAAGCATTAAGTAAAATAGCGACTGAAGATGTTACACTTCTGCAAATGAAGTACCAGCAGGGGCTGGATATCAATCAGATTGCCAAAGAGCTCGATTTAAATGTGAGCGCCGTAAAAATGCGGCTGAAACGCTCGCGCGAAAAAGTCCGTCGCCTATATATTCAAGCTGCTTATTAGGCTGGGGCAGGTGGGCCGACTTGCCTTGCATACGAGTCATGATTTTGGGTTCCTGCCAAACAACTACCAGACAACGTAGTTGCTTAGGTACGGGAGCATTTTAAAAACTGCACCGCCAGGGTACACCCCGCCGGTGCAGTTTTTTGTTATTGCTGTTCGTATAACATACCAGAATCAAATCTCTATTCCTGCTTCGTATGGCAACAATCGCTTTGCATGGATTTGGCCGTATTGGCCGACAGTTTCTGCGCGTTGGCTTGCAGAATAACTTATTCGTACCTGTTTCTATTTCCGACATCCGGGACGAGCCCACCTTGGCCGCTCTCTTCGCTGTCGACACAAACTACGGTCGCTGGCACGAACCCGTTTCCGGCAGCGAAGGCAAGCTAACCATTGGTGAGCGAACCATTCCGTATATTAATTCATCCAAAGATATACCAGACTGGAGCGCTCTGGGTGTCGACCTTGTGATTGACTGTACCGGTCGTGCCACTACCCGGGCGGGGGCACAGGCTCACCTCGATAAAGGTGCCAAATACGTGCTCATCAGCGCCCCCAGCAAATCGCTGGACGACTGCGATGCGGTGTTGCTGAAAGGCATAAACCTGGATACTTTCGATCCGGCCAACCACCATATTGTCAGCATGGGTAGCTGCACAACCAATGCCCTGGCGGCCGTTGTAAAGGTCATTCGGGAAAACTTCGGCATTCAGTACGGCCTCTTTTCAACGGTTCACTCGTATACCAATACCCAATCCTTAACGGACCAGCCGATGAAAGACCGGCGTGACTCCTGGGCCGCAGCCGAAAACATCATTCCATCATCGTCGGGAGCCGCCAGAGCGTTGCAATTCATCTGGAAAGACCTTAAGATTACGGGCAAGGCGTACCGGGTACCCACGCGTACCGGCAGCATTGCCGAACTGAATCTTATTACCGAGAAAGACTGTACGGTGCAGGAAGTGAATGATGCCTTCCGCAAAGCAGCCGCAGAAGGCCCTTTGAAAGGAGTAATGGATACGCTGGAAGACGAATGGTCGTCGGCCCGCATTGTTGCCGACCCCCACTCGTCCATTATTGACTTACCGCTTACGGCTAAAGAAGGCAACCTGTTGTCTGTAGCAGCCTGGTATGATAATGAATGGGGCTTTTCAAACCGATTAGCTGAAGTAGCGGCTTTTATTGCCGAACGAATTTAAGCAAAAACGCGCCCTGCCGACTGCTGGAGACAAACTTAAGGATTGTATTTCCAGCAGTCGGCAGGACGCGTTTTTGTATTCGAATTCTTCAACCGACAACTAACTCCCCCTCCCTGCATTCGGCTATAATGCCGGTCGCATCAGGATCACTCAGTAGTATCTTGGCCAGATGAGCCGTATAGAGCTGTCGGTCGCGGTTCATGTCAGCATTCTTTTCAACGTCATGAAAGTGCATGCCTGCCAGAGGAGTCATACCGGTAAAGGCATTCATCCGGTGGAAACCAAACATAACCCCCTCATCGACGCTTTTCTGCCCAAAAAATTCACCCGGTAGTGTAAAGGCTTCTTTTGGCGCATTCCAGCTGGTGGTGAGCATGTATTGCCGACCCTGCAGCGAACCGCCAGTTCCGTAATTGATGGCAGGATTCTTCCGCGAGCGGCCATCGCTGGTATAGATACCGCGCTGGTGCCCGGCCGTAAAAACCAGATCGATGTATTGTTTAAGTTGGTGAGGCACTTGAAACCACCAGATCGGCGTGTGGTAAATGACCACATCCGCCCAAACGTATTTCTCCACCTCGTCGACTGGGTCGTAGTGCTCGTTGATATTGGTGACCTTCACGGCAAATTCCGGATGCTGACACAGAAAGTCGAGCGTCCAGCCCGTAAGTGTTTCGTTGAACAATCCCCCGGAATGAGCGAACTTCTGTCCGCCGTTGATAACAAATATATTTTTCATTTTGAAATAGCTGTTTGCTCTATTCCAGTAGTATTTACTATTCCTACCAGATTGACAGATGCAAAATTAGATAGGCATGATCTATCATAAAAATAAGTTAAATAGTAGCTTTAAATCAGTAAACTGATAGATTATGGTAGTCAATCTGGAATGGTTCCGAACGTTCAAAGCCATTTATGAGACGGGGTCCTTAACGGCAGCGGCTCAGGCATTATACATTTCTCAACCGGGTGTGAGCCTGCACCTGAATTCGCTGGAAGCACACACGGGATACAAACTGTTCGATCGGGCCGCCCGCCGGATGGTACCGACCGAGCGCGGCAAGGTCCTCTATAATTTCATTCTGGAACCAATTGGCAAACTGGAAGCCGCCGAGCAGCATTTTCATAAAAGCTCAAAAACGGACAAGGCCACGATCAGCATTGGCATGTGCTTTGAAACTTTCCAGTTCACGCTGGAACCTCATATCGCGAGCCTCCCCTTCAATGTTATCATCAAGTTCGGCGAGTATCCCGAAATGCAGCAGGATCTGGACAAAGGCCTGCTGGACCTGATAATCACCCCACAAAAAGGACCACAGCCAAACCTGGAGTACAACCCATTTTCCAAAGAGCGTATTGTGCTGGTAAGCGGAGCCAAATCGGATACTACAGAATTGAACAGCTTACTGGCAGACCGAAAATTCGATGAGGCCGAAGTCTGGTTGAAGCAGCACATCTGGTACAGTACCGCAGCGGACATGGACAACCTGAAAAAATTCTGGCATCTGAACTTCAACAGACACCCCGATTTCAAACCGAACTACATTGTGCCCAACATCTGCTCCATTGTCCGGTGTCTGAGTGACGGGGAGGGATTTTCGATCATTCCCGACTTTCTCTGCCGGGAAGAGATCGACGCAGGAAAGGTCAAAAAAGTATGGGATGGCACAACCATCATTGAAAATACGCTCTATTTCGGCACCCGAAAGAAAACTATCTACCACGACGAGATCCATCAGATTCAACAGATCTTCAAGAAGAATACCGTTGGACTTACCTAACAGGCATCCGGTTCTGCAAACGCGAGAGCGTCGTTTGGGGCAAACGGGGTAATACCAGCCGGGCAAAGTAGTCGGCCTCTTCCTTGAGCGGATAGCCTGAAAAAATAAAGGCCCGGATACCCATGTCCATATAGCGATTGATCTTCTCTACGATTTGATCGGCACTGCCTACCAGCGCTCCGCCCGCTCCCGAACGGGCTTTGCCAATATCGGTCCAGAGCAGCGGCTCCACGTACCCATCGGTATCAGCGGCTTCGCGCAATTCGTTCTGCCGTTTCACCCCCAGCGACCACGAGCTTTGTGATGACTGTTTCATAGCAGCCCCACGTACCGGGTCGAACTTCGACATGATATGCCGGGACCAGTTGCGGGCTTCGGCCTCGGTTTCGCGCACAATCACGTGGATTCGTAAGCCAAAATCCACCTGCCTGCCATAGCGGGCGGCTCGTTCGGCAACGTCCTGCATGTTGGCGTACAATAGCTCTTCCGTTTCGGGCCACATCAAAAATACATCGCAGTAACGGGCGCAAACGTCCCGCGCCCCATCCGATGTACCACCAAAGTACAGCAATGGCCCGCCGTTTTGCTGATACGGCTTAACCGGGTCGGCGGCCAGACTGATTTTTCCGTAAACAGGCCCGTCGTGTTCAATACGGTCACTCGTCCAGGCTTGCTTCAGAATCTGAATAGTTTCGGCGCATCGCTGGTACCGGAAATCGGCATCTTCACGATAGCCGGGCAGATCGGAGTTGATAATATTTATCGTGAGCCGTCCCTGAAGCATGTGGTCGAGGGAGGCCAGCGAGCGAGCCAGCATGGGCGGGTGCATTTCCCCGCACCGGATGGCGGTGAGCAGGTTAATGGTGTGCAGATCAGGAGCGACGCCGGCCGCAAAAGGAATCACCTCCTGCCCGATCATGTACGACGTGGGTAAAAGTAAGTTGGCAAAACCGAGCCGTTCGGCGGTCAGCGCAATATCGCGGCAGTGTGAAAAGGTACTGTTGGCAGGCTCACGAACGCTGATAAATTCGGTATCTTCTCCGCAGAGATCAGAAAACCAGGCTACTTCACAAACACGGTCTGTTGTTCGGGTAGCAATGGTTGAAATAGGTTGGGAAAGCATGTTTTGGTAACGAAAATCGGGTAATCGGGATTTTAAGATAGTATTTATTTCGTACTTTGTCTGCTTAATAACCCATTTCATGAACATACGCTTTCCTTTACTACTGCCATTCCTATGCCTGTTATCGGTTGGAGTGGCTCATTCCCAGACCCGGCTGGTTGAGAAAGTAACCCGAAAGGGTAATGAGCTCGTAATCCCTTACGAGAAATACGTACTGCCCAATGGCTTAACGCTGATTGTTCACGAAGACCACTCCGACCCCGTCGTTCACGTCGACGTCACATACCACGTGGGTTCGGCCCGGGAAGAAATCGGGAAGTCGGGCTTTGCTCACTTCTTCGAACACATGATGTTTCAGGGTTCCGACCACGTAGCCGACGATGAGCATTTCAAGATCGTGACGGAATCGGGCGGAACGCTCAACGGATCGACCAACCGCGACCGAACGAACTACTACGAAACGCTGCCCAGCAACCAGCTCGAACGGGCACTCTGGCTCGAAGCCGACCGCATGGGCTTTCTGCTGGATGCCGTTACTCAGAAAAAGTTCGAGATTCAGCGGGCCACCGTTAAAAACGAACGCGGCCAGAACTACGACAACCGACCTTACGGACTGTCCAGTGAGTACGTAGCTAAAAACCTGTATGCGTATGGGCACCCCTACTCCTGGCTTACCATCGGCTACATCGAAGACCTGAACCGGGTAAATGTGAACGACCTGAAAAACTTCTTCCTGCGCTGGTACGGTCCCAACAATGCCGTGCTGACGATTGGGGGCGACGTAAACGCCAAACAGGTAGTAGCTCTGACCGAAAAGTACTTCGGCTCGATTCCCCGTGGTCCGGAAGTGACTAAAACGCAGGTGCCCACGCCTGTGATAGACAAAGATCGGTACGTTTCGTACGAGGATAACGTGCGCTTCCCCATGCTGCAACTGGTATTTCCAACGGTGCCGAACTACCACCCGGACGAAGCTCCTCTCGACGCACTGGCCGAAATTCTGGGCGGTGGTAAAAACTCACTCTTCTATAAGAATCTGGTAAAAACGCAGTTGGCTGTTCAGGCCAATGCCTCGCACCCCGCCACCGAGCTGGCTGGCCAGATGGCGCTGATCGTCCTGCCGTTCCCCGGCAAGAGTCTGGATAGCACCGAAGCCGTTGTTCGCCGGACGCTGGCCGAATTTGAACGCCGGGGTGCTACCGATGATGACATTGCGCAGTTCAGAGCCACCCGCGAAGCGGATCTGATCAACGGCCTGTCGAGCGTATCCGGCAAAGTATCGCAGCTGGCAGCTTTTCAAACCTACCTCGGCAACCCAAACTACCTGCCTCAGGAACTGAAACGCTACACGAGTGTGACGAAAGCCGATGTGATGCGGGTATTTAACCAGTACATAAAGGGTAAAAACGCGGTAATCCTGACGGTATATCCTAAAGGCAAGCCCGAAATTGTGGCGAAACCCGATAACTACACAGTGTCGACGGCCAACTACAAGGCCCCGGATTACGGCTATAACGGTCTGACTTACACCAAACCCAAAGATAGTTTCGACCGGAAAACGAAACCCGGCCCCGGCGCCAATCCGGCCCTGAAAGTACCCCCCTTCTGGAACGACAAACTGCCCAACGGGATCAAGGTAATTGGCACGCGTAACGACGAGATTCCGGCCATAACGATGCTGTTCACCATCAAGGGCGGACATTTGCTGGAAGCCAATAACCCGTCGAAGGCAGGGGTGGCGCAACTGACGGCTTCGCTCATGAACGAGGCTACGCAGAACTACACCAACGAGCAGCTTAACACGAAGCTCGAGAAGCTGGGCAGCAGCATCGATATCCGGGCCAATACCGAAGAGATCACCATCTCGGTCGAAGCATTAATGAAGAATCTGGATTCGACACTGGCGCTGGTGGAAGAGAAACTGCTGCGCCCCAAATTTGACCAGGATGATTTCGATCGGTTGAAAAAGCAACAGCTGGAACTGATCAGCAACCAGAGCACGCAGCCGGTTGTGATTGCCAACAAAGCCTACAGCAAGCTGCTTTATGGCTCCGATAATATCCGGTCGGTGCCTTTAAGTGGAACCACCAAAACGGTTGAATCCATTACGCTGGACGATGTAAAGGCATTTTACAAAAATTACCTGTCGCCATCGGTAACAAACATGGTGATTGTGGGCGATATTGAACAGGCAGCGATCATGCCCAAGCTGGCATTTTTGTCGAAATGGGCAGCGAAACCGGTGAAAATCCCAACCTCCCCGGCGCCTAAAAAAATCGACAAAACCCGTCTTTACCTGATTGATAAAGAGCAGGCAGCCCAGTCCGAAATCCGGATAGGCTATATCACGAACCTGCCTTACGACGCCACCGGCGACTATTACAAGGCAAGCCTGGCCAACTACATGCTGGGCGGGGCCTTCAGCAGCCGCATCAACATGAACCTGCGCGAAGACAAAGGCTATACCTACGGGGCTCGCTCGGGTTTTTCGAGCACCAACACCCCCGGTCCCTTTACGGCGCAGGCGGGCGTAAAAGCGGCCGCAACGGATAGCTCGGTGATTGAGTTTGTGAAGGAAATAACCAACTACGCCAAATCGGGCATAACGGAGCAGGAACTGACCTTTGTGAAGAGCTCACTGGGCCAGAGCGATGCCCTGCGTTACGAAACGTCGCTCCAGAAGGCATTTTTCCTCAGCCGGATCATCGAGTACAACCTGCCCCGCAATTATGTGGAACAGCAGAGTGAAATTCTTCGCAAGATCACCAAAGCCGAAATCGACGCCGTTGCCAAAAAACAACTACCAATCAATAACATGATCATTACGGTGGTGGGTAACAAACAGTTGATCAAACCCGGCCTGGAAAAACTGGGCTACGAACTGGTCGAACTGGATAAAGAAGGCAACGTACTGAGTTCATCCACTCCCCCGGCCGAAACGCCTGCGGGCGGTGCCCCGGCCAGAATGTCATCGGGCAAAAAGAATTAGGACGCTGTTTTCTCATCGGAATAATGAAAGAAGGGGTGTCACGGTTGCAACCGTGACACCCCTTCTTCAATTTCCGCTCGCTTTTCTTCGCATCCCCAGAAAAATAAGCAGCCCAATCCCAGCGGCAATGGCCACATCGCGGGCTTCACGACCCGAACTATTGCTCAGCAGCCAGACGCACAACAAAACCGTAACGCTCGCAACAACTACACCACCCATCACCCGAAACTGCGCCACTGGCACATCGGTACGCCGACGCAGCACAGGCAGGGCCGCGCTGGTCAGGGCGAAGTACGCCAACCGAATCAGGGTGCTTAGCGTGAGTGCGTAGAGGAAGGTACCCGTTACGGCCAGCAGAAGCTGCAACGCAGCCGTAACGAAGATGGCAATATAAGGCGTACGAAAACGAGGGTGCGTTCGGGCCAGCCAGCGGGGCAGTTGTTTCTGCTCGGCCATGGCAAACAGCAGGCGCGGACCGGTCAGCATGAGCGCGTGCAGTGTGCCCAGGGCTGTGAGCAGAGCCACAACTGCGATAAACACAGCCCCGGCCGGACCAATAAACTGCCCGGCGGCATCGGCCAGCGGACGATCCGAATGCGCCAGATCGGGTAACGTACCGATGCAAACAACCTGCACGGCCATGAACAACACCGCCACCGTACCAATGGACACCAGTAAGGCTAGCGGCACCGTTCGTTGCGGATGCTGCACCTCCCCCGATGGAATGGCCGCTACATCGAAGCCGGAAAACGTGAAGATCAGCAACAGGACGGCCTGCGAAAACGGCGTATAGTCCGGAAAACGGGGAAACACAAAGGCGTCCGGGTTTATGAAAAAGAGCCCGCCCACGGCAAACGCGCCAATAGCCAGTAGCTTACTAATGGTAAACACCGTATTGACCCGAGCCGACCGTTGCACACCCAGGTAGTTCAGGATAGCCAGGGCCAGCACAATTGACGTTATCAGTGCGGTACGCTCCCAGCCGCTGCCCAGCTGAGGGCGAAAAAGTGCAGCGTAGTTCACAACCAAATTACAGATGGAGGCAAAGGCGGCCATGCGGGAGAGCCAGAACAGCCAGCCAACTTCAAAGCCCACCAGCGGCCCGAACGCAACACGCGCGTAGAGATATGGCCCGCCCGTGCCACTAAACCGGCTGCTTACCTCAGCAAAACACAGGATAATGAGTGTCACGATGGCTGCACTAACTCCATAAGCCAGTAAGCTCCAGGCGCCCACCAGCCCATAAATTTTAGCGGGCAAACCCAGAATTCCCGCCCCAATAGTGATATTGATAATCAGCGCAATAAAATCGAACGGCCGGATAGCCCGGTCTAGCCCTGTCTCGGGGGCGGGTGGAGTCATAGGCGTATCAGCTTTCCCGCAATTTACTCCGCTTTTGGCCATACGAATAATAAATTACCAGGCCGATAGCCAGCCACACCACCAGCCGCAGCCACGTATCGCCGGGTAAGGAGACCATCATGACCAAACAGGTAAGAATGCCCAGGATAGGAACCACCGGCACCCAGGGCGTCCGAAAGGATCGGGGCGCATCCGGCTGTTTTTTGCGGAGAATCAGTATGCCCAGACACACCATCACGAACGCCAGCAAGGTTCCGATGCTTGTCATTTCGCCAACTACCCGGATGGGCACAAAGCCCGCAAAGAGGCCAATGAACACGCACAGCAGCAAGTTTGCCTTCCAGGGCGTTCGGAAACGGGGGTGAATCTCAGAAAATACTTTGGGCAGCAACCCATCGCGGCTCATTGAGAAAAACACCCGCGACTGACCCAGTAAGTCGACCAGAATGACCGATGTATAGCCGATCAGGATGGCACCAATAATTAACTGACCCAGCCAGCGATAGGGCGTTTTGGCAATGGCGATGGCTACCGGAGCCGCACTATCCTTAAACTCCGTGTAGTTGGCCATACCCGTCATGACATACCCGAAGAGCACGAATAACAGCGTACAAACCACTAGCGAACCAATAATTCCAATGGGCATGTCGCGCTGGGGATTGCGGGCCTCCTGCGCCATAGTCGCCACAATGTCAAACCCAATAAATACGAAGAACACAACCCCGGCCCCGCGTAACACCCCACTCCAGCCAAACTCACCAAAAGTGCCGGTATTTTCTGGAATATACGGCTGGTAATTAGCGGGATCTATATACTGCCAGCCGAGCGCAATGAACACCAGCACAACCAGTACTTTCAGCGTTACTACAACGGAATTGAACAGGGTAGAGCCCGACGTTCCGCGGATAATAATGCCGGTGATGAGCACCACAATCAGGACGGCGGGCAGATTAACGAAGCCGGAAACGGTCGTTCCATCGGCTCCGAGTACCGTTTCAAACGGCGACGCCATGAAGCGGGGCGGTAGATGCAGCCCAAAATAGCTCAGAAACCGGGTCAAGTACTGCGACCAGCTGATGGCCACCGTTGCCGCCCCTACCGAATACTCCAGCACCAAATCCCAGCCAATGATCCAGGCAAACAGTTCGCCCAGGGTAGCATAGGCATACGTATAAGCACTGCCCGCCACAGGCACCATAGCCGCAAATTCGGCGTAACACAAGGCACTGAATGCGCACCCAATGGCGGCCACCACGAACGAAAGGGTAACAGCCGGTCCGGCATGATTGGCGGCCGCCAGCCCGGTTAGTGAAAATAAACCGGCGCCAATAATAACACCGATGCCAATGGCAACCAGATTGAATGCACCAAGGGACCGTTTAAGAGTCGATTCTCCGCTTTGAGCGGCTTCCTGCCGTAAAAGGTCAAGGGATTTTATACGCATACAGTAAGAGTAACAAGCCCCATTGACAAACGATGTCAATGGGGCAATGGGGGCAGCCAACTACGCTGAGATCAGCAGAAAACGACTTTTTTCGACAACCCAATGAGTAAAATAACGGTCATAATTTTTATTTTCCAATTTACTACACAAACTTTATAGGATAAACTGACTATTTCACTTGCGCTATCGGGAACGTCCCGAAAAATAAACGTATCTATGATCTCAAAAAAAGCAAAGTACGCGATTAAGGCTCTCAAAGCATTGACTGAATCTTACGGAGCCGGACCCATCTTGATTACGGATATTGCCAAGCGGGAAAACATTCCCCATAAATTTCTGGAGGGTATTCTGCTGGAAATGCGCAATCATGGCATTCTGCAAAGCCAGAAAGGCAAAGGGGGCGGCTATCTGTTACGGGTAGACCCGGAGCGCATCAATCTGGCTCAGGTGATCCGGATCATCGATGGCCCCATTGCTCCTACCCCCTGCGTTTCCCTGAACTTCTACGTGCGCTGCGACGATTGCAACGATGAAGAGACGTGTTCGATCCGCCCAATCATGCTTCGGGTTCGTGATGCGAACCTGGCCGTATATGAGAAAACGACGATACAGATGCTGGTAGACAAAAATAAACAACCCACCTCTTAGGCCGCAATGGCTGGTTAAGTAGGGTTTTGCACCTGCTTGTCAAGGCGTTTCAGGCAAAAACCTTGTTACCGAAAGTAATTATCCGTATTATTAACTTACCATTTAGTAAATACCTAAGCACCAAAATAAAAAACTATTGTACGGATAATACGACCTGACCTTAAATACTTGTTTCTTTGTACATAAACGTAAACCTATTTACTATCTCTATCCACTGATAGTTAGTAATTATGACAAGAGAAAGTTTTAATCAGTTATTTAATGAGTACCGTCAGCAAGTGGTTGACTCAAGTACTGCCGCCGTTCAGGCAAGCTCTCCCGATAATACCCCTGGCTGGCTGGTTGTTCTTCAGCGCCATGTTCAGGAATGGAAGCAGCATTACGGTTCAGAGAGTCAGGCAATCCAGGCGGTAAAAGCCAGACACATGTACAGCCGGTTCATGAATTCCGACAAGTCAATAGATATAGAGCAGGAGATCTCAGAAGTAACAAAATCATTTCAGCTAAAGCGGGAAACAATCTGGATACGTCAGCAACATGAGTTGAGTAAGCTGGGCATATCAATGGGCTAATCCCCTCGATAGTGGTTGCCCTACAGCGAGTATCCTTTGCGTTATCCGGCTGCCTCTATAAGCTCCAATCGTTTTTCCTCCGTCACGAGGAGGCATTCCCTCCTGAACATCGGCCATAAAACAGGCATTTTGTCCCGTTTTATGGCCGATGTTGTTTTGTTTGATCTCTCCTCCGGCGGTGCGCCAATACGATCGGCAGCGAACTTAGTGGAGTATGAATGACCTGGTATGTACAACATTGTCGTGGCAGGATTGCCGGACTTATGTTTTTCTCCTATTTTTATCGGTTATCACTCCCTATTACTGAATACACCCGCATGAAAACACAACTTCTTACAGCAGCACTGCTACTGCCTGTGCTGGTTTTCGCCCAATCGGGCCGAAACAAAAAAACGGGCGCAACCGCCAGCCCCGACAAGGACAAGCAGGCCATCCTAGCCAATCTGGACAAACGCTCGCCCGAGTACGCGGGGATCTCCAAAAAAATATGGGACTTTGCCGAGCTGGGCTATATGGAAGAGAAAAGCTCGAAACTACTGGAGGATCAGCTCATAAAAGAAGGCTTCGACGTAAAAACGGGCGTGGCGGGTATTCCAACCGCCTTTGTGGCGACCTACGGTTCCGGTAAACCCGTTATCGGCATACTGGGTGAGTACGATGCCCTGCCCGGCCTCGCTACCGAAGCCAAGCCCGACTTTACCCCCATTCCGGGACAGCGTGGCGGGCATGGCTGCGGGCATAATCTGTTCGGGACGGCGTCAATGGCCGCTGCAGTCGAACTAAAAGACTGGCTTAAATCGTCGGGGCATTCGGGAACGATCAAAATTTACGGCTGCCCGGCCGAAGAAGGGGGCGCGGGTAAGGTGTACATGGTACGCGAAGGGTTGTTCAACGACGTCGATGTGGTCTTGCACTGGCACCCTGGTTCGCAGAATGCCGCCGATGCCGGCACATCGCTGGCGAATAAGAATGCTAAATTCCGTTTCCGGGGAATTGCCGCTCACGCAGCCGCATCGCCCGAACGGGGTCGGTCGGCGCTGGATGGCGTTGAATCCATGAACTACATGGTCAACATGATGCGTGAACACATTCCGCAGGATACCCGGATTCACTACGTAATTACTAAAGGGGGCGACGCTCCGAATGTGGTTCCGGCTTTTGCGGAGGTCTATTATTACGCCCGGCATAAAGATCGCGATATTCTGCAGAGTGTCTGGAAACGGATCGAGAATGCGGCCGAAGGGGCGGCCAAAGGTACCGGCACCCAAGTGGAGTGGGAAGTGCTGGGTGGTGTTTTTAACCTGCTACCCAACGTCACGCTGGCCGAAGTGATGCACCAGAATCTGAAAACCGTTGGTGGTGTTACGTACACACCCGAAGAAACGGCCTTCGCCGAGAAAATCAGCGCAACCTTTGGCGAACAGAAAGTACCCATTACCAACGCGGCACTGGTGAAAGATTTCCGGGATGCGTCGGAGAGTGCAACCAGTGGTGGTTCTACCGATGTGGGCGATGTAAGCTGGACGGTCCCCACCGTTGGCCTGTCGACGGCTACCTGGGTACCGGGTTCGTCGGCCCACAGCTGGCAGTCGACGGCGGCCAGTGGCATGAGCATTGGGCAGAAAGGCATGATCGTAGCTGCCAAGACGCTGGCCCTGACGGCGCTGGACTTATACAAATCGCCCGCCCTTATCGAGAAAGCCCGGGCTGAATGGATTCAGAAGCGTGGGGCCAACTTTAAATACGAAGCCCTGCTTGGCGATCGTAAACCAGCATTGGATTACCGGAAGTGAGTTGGTACCTTTGCGGTTTATAAAATAACTGTTACACAGAGATGCACGGAGGATAAAAGAGATACGCAGAGTTCTTAGTGTATCTCTTTTATCCTCCGTGCATCTCTGTGTAACAGACCTTTACCTACGAAACCATGCTTCGGACGCACACCTGCGGAGAACTCCGCCTTACTGACCACAACACCACAGCAACCCTTTGCGGTTGGGTTCAGACCATCCGCGATAAAGGCGGTGTTCTATGGATTGACCTCCGTGATCGCTACGGTATTACACAACTTTTGCTCGAAGACGGCCAAACAGCTCCTGAACTGTTCACCATTGCCCGCTCCCTGGGCCGTGAATTCGTGGTGAAAGCCACGGGAACCGTTATCGAACGGAAATCGAAAAACCCGAATATTCCAACCGGTGAGATTGAGTTGAAGGTAACGTCGCTGGAGGTGCTGAACCCTGCTAAACTGCCGCCTTTCCTCATCGAAGACGAAACCGACGGGGGCGATGACCTCCGCATGAAGTACCGGTATCTCGACTTACGTCGGAATCCCGTTCGCAAGAGCCTTGAGCTGCGCCACCGCATGGCCCAGCAAACCCGAATTTACATGGATGGGCAGGACTTCATTGAAGTGGAAACGCCCGTTCTGATCAAATCGACACCCGAAGGCGCACGGGATTTTGTCGTTCCCAGCCGCATGAACCCAGGCGAATTTTATGCCCTGCCCCAGTCGCCCCAGACATTCAAGCAATTGCTGATGGTTTCGGGTTTTGACCGGTATTATCAGATTGTCAAGTGTTTCCGGGACGAGGACCTTCGCGCGGACCGCCAGCCGGAGTTCACACAAATCGACTGCGAAATGTCGTTTGTGGAGCAGGAAGATATTCTGAATATGTTTGAAGGGCTGGTCCGTCACCTGTTCAAGGCCGTCAAAGGCATTGATATGGCTTCGGTTCCCCGCATGACCTATGCCGACGCGATGAAGTTCTACGGCTCCGACAAGCCAGATACCCGATTCGGCATGGAGTTCGTCGAGTTAAAAGCACCCTTCGATACCGTCGACATGACCTCGGGCAAAGGCTTCGGCGTATTTGACTCGGCCGAGTTGGTCGTGGGCATTAACGCCACTGGTTGCGCGCATTACACCCGTAAGCAGCTCGACGAACTGACCGACTGGATCAAACGCCCGCAGATTGGCGCCAAGGGGCTGATCTATGTTCGCTACAATGAAGATGGTACACTGAAATCGTCCGTCGACAAGTTCTATTCCGAGACGGAGTTGAAAGCCTGGGCCGCCCATTTTGGGGCTAAACCCGGCGATCTGATGCTGATCATGTCGGGCGATTGTGCGAAAGCCCGCAAGCAATTAAGCGAACTGCGTTTGGAAATGGGCAGCCGTCTGGGCCTGCGCGACCCAAACGTGTTCAGTACATTATGGGTTCTCGACTTCCCGCTGCTGGAATTCGGCGAAGAAGAGAACCGCTGGTTTGCCATGCACCACCCCTTCACCTCGCCCAAGCCGGAAGATATTCCGCTGCTGGACACCGATCTGGGGGCTGTTCGGGCCAATGCGTATGACCTGGTCATCAATGGAACGGAAGTAGGTGGCGGTTCGATCCGGATTTTCAACCGCGATTTACAGGCCCGTATGTTCAGCATTCTGGGCTTCTCGGACGAAGAGGCCAAAGCGCAGTTCGGATTCCTGATGGATGCTTTTGAATTTGGCGCTCCCCCGCATGGTGGCATCGCCTTTGGTTTCGACCGGCTGTGTTCGCTCTTCGGTGGGGCCGATTCCATCCGCGACTTTATCGCCTTCCCGAAAAACAATTCGGGCCGCGATGTCATGATCGACTCGCCTTCCGTCATTTCGCAGGCGCAGTTGAACGAGCTGAAAATTGCGACACTAGCAAAGTGAAAGTTATAACCAAAAAGGCGCAAAGGTCACAGAGAACTCCATACTCTGTGACCTTTGCGCCTTTTTGGTTAGATCTCTTTTTAACGTAGCCCTTACATACCTCACTCAACATCCCATTTACTAACCCACGGGTCATGCGTTTGCTGCTGAAACCGTTTAAGCTTGGTTTGCATTCGGCTTAATACATCCCGATAACGCGGGTCAGCCGCCAGATTTCGCACCTCATCAGGGTCCGTTTGCAGGTCGTACAGCTCGAACCGGGGGCGATGCAGATAAGCATTCACCGTTCGTTTACCGTATACTTTCTGCTTCGTCCGGAGAATATCCTGCCACGTAAAGGAGTGATACAAGTCGAGTGCCATGGGAAAGGGCAGTTGATGGGCAATGTTATAAATCAGTTTATACCGGCGTTCCCGGACCACCCGCATGGGGTAATACATAGTCACTTCGTGTAGCGAGTGTGAGGCATATACGTCATCCCAACCCGATACATTTTCCTGCTCAATGATGTCTTTGAAAGAACGCCCGTACGTTGGCGACATGCCGAACCAGACACCGGCAAAGTCCAGCAGCGTAGGTGTTATATCGGCCCAAGAGATCATGGCGTCCTGGACAAATCCCCGTTTGGTGGGTTTAGGTAGCTTAACAATGCACGGCAACCGCATTCCCGGTTCATAGAGGGTTGTTTTTGCCCCCGGAAAAGGCGCGCCATTGTCCGACAGATACACAATCAGGGTATTATCGTACTGTCCGGTTTCTTTCAGGTAGTCCATCAGTCGGCCAACACCCGCGTCCAATCGGCTAATGGACTCATAA
Source organism: Spirosoma pulveris (assembly GCF_054781875.1). Taxonomy (NCBI): domain Bacteria; kingdom Pseudomonadati; phylum Bacteroidota; class Cytophagia; order Cytophagales; family Cytophagaceae; genus Spirosoma; species Spirosoma pulveris. The sequence goes on along the minus strand of NZ_BAAGTO010000003.1, from coordinate 403,700 downwards.
TACTGAGCCAGTTCGGCCCGGCACGCTTTTGTATCGGGTAAGTAAGCCGGTACGCGCACATCCCGAGGCTGGTAAAAATGGTCGCCTATCTGTGGATACCCACCCGGCCTATTTCCGAACACATTAGGTTTGGTACCGTCAAAAATTGGCGACCCATCGGCGGCTACCGTGTTGCTGCGGTGCGGGTCATCCGTGGCAAAGTACAGAAAGAAGGGTTGAGCGGTGTTCGGTTGGGTTTCGCTCGGCTGGGCCGTTAATGCGCTGGCACGGGTCGTAGCCGTAGCTTCCAGAAACGGATAACAGAACCGAGCCATTTCGACCGGACTACGGCCAATGGAGACCGGGTCATTGACGCCACCCCCTTTTAACACCTGTTGAAAATGGTACACCTTTTCCGGCGCCACATGCAGTTTCCCGATTCGGGCGGTGCGGTAGCCGGCTTTTTCGAGGAGAACGGGCAGCGACCGCACAGTATCGAAAGACGCGAAGTGGTGCTCCTGATGTTCAAGACCATACATCCCGTTGGTGTGGTTCTGCAAGCCCGTCAACAACACGGATCGGCTGGGACTGCAACTGGCCGTTGTACAAAACGCATTGGAAAAGCGAACCCCGTCGGCGGCCAATTGATCGATGTTGGGCGTCTTGACAGCCGATGCCCCATAGCAGCCTAAAACCTCCCGGCCATGATCGTCGGCAACGATCAAAACAATGTTTGGGCGGCTATCGACAACCCCTGTTTTCTGCCCGGCCTTACGGGGCAAAGGGGTAGGTTCGGTACCGCCAGATACGGTGTATACGACCCAGAATAATACCGGAACGCTACTCAAAAGCGACTTTAGGCCGTTGACCATGCGGAAACAAATATGTATTCTTTAATGGATTATTAACGAATATCGGGTTAACTCTCGATATATTTATGAAACTTATTGACCTTTTTATAAACCAATTCTAATTTTATTTATACTAGCGTTCGCTTTGAGAAGAACACTATTTTGTAAAAAAATACGTCAGGCAGACTTTTTGCTACGCTTTATACAATTTATAAAACTATTAACTTTTCGTTTATGCCATTTCCTTTCCGATGGATTGGGGTTATTGTCTTACAATTTTTCTCTGGTCTGGCGTTCGCACAACTCACCATCACCAGCCCGGTACCAAGGATGGTTTTCCAGCGCAATTTAGCGAATGAAGCCAGTGTTAGTATAACCGGAATTACCTCTTCTTCAGCCTCAATTGTCGAAGCTCGTTTTGTTCCTCTGGCTGTTGGTCAGGGAAACGTTACGGACTGGACACCCTTGCCATTTCGCCCTCAGTCGACGGCCTTTCGCGGACACATAACCGTATCGGCAGGCTGGTATCGACTGGATGTGCGGTCACGATCAGGCACAACCATTATTGCTCAAAGCCAGGTCAACCGTGTCGGTGTGGGCGAGGTGTTCATTATTGCCGGGCAGTCGAATGCCGAAGGCGGGTTTCAACGGCCGCCCAGCGCTGTGGACGACCGGGTCATGTGTGTCGATTTCCGACAGGACAGCCTCAGTGAGCAGTTGATCCCCTTACAATTTAGCCACATCAGTTACGGCACCAACATTGGCCCCAGCCAGCCCCCCCATATTTATAGTATTCTGGGCGACAAGCTCGCCCAGCGGCTTAACGTTCCCATACTGTTTTTAGGGGCGGCCCTGGGAGGGACTAGCAGCACCGACTGGCAGCAATCAGCAGCCGGCAATATGGGCACTGGTCGTAATTCAGCCGTTTATCGGCGAATGGGGGCAGTTTTGCTCCATTATGTCACCCGAACCGGAGCCCGGGCTGTTCTCTGGCACCAGGGAGAAAGTGATATTCATTCGTCAACACAGACGTATTTCGACAACATCAAGTATGTCATCGAAAAAAGTCGGCAGCAGCTTGGCGGTAAGCCGCTGGCCTGGTGTGTTTCGCGGGCAAGTTATATTTTCGGGCAAACCAGTTCTTCGGTTATCGCGGCACAGAACCAGCTCATCAGTAGTGTATTTAACGTCTTTGCCGGCCCCGCTACCGATGGCATTATTGGCCCCGACAACCGGTTCGACGACCTCCACTTTGGCGGTAATGGGCTCTTTCGGTTTGCCAGTGCCTGGGATGAGAGCCTGACAAGCTCCTTTTTTCAAAATGCACTGCCCGTTATGCCAACCGACTCGGCATCACTGATCACGAGCGGATATACCATACCCCTTACGCGCCGACCGGGTGAGACGGTTGCCGTCGCTTCGGTCCGTAGCGATGCACATGCATCGGACAACCAGTATGTTGCCCAGATTATTCGCGCCAGTGATGGGGCGCTGATGGCCGAATCCAGTCCAACTACCGACAATCCGATCTCGATGGTGTTACCATTTACATTGGCAAACGGGCAATATCGTCTGCGTACCCGCTCCACGAATCCCGCTTTGTTGGGCACCCTGGGCGAACCTTTCAATGTGCAGCAGGATGCCACACCCCAGCCTCAACCCCCTATACAACGCATGCCCATTAGCGGAGGAACAGCCGATACAACCATCAGACGCTTTGGCTATCGTTTTGAAACAGGCTCCCATTCGTTCTATGGGCTGATTCAGGCCAGTTCGCCGGTAGAAGTTCGATTGCAGAGTCTCGATGGCAGTGGTTTTAATGATTCTGACTGGCACCTTGCCCCTGTCAGTTCTCAAGCACCGGATTATGATCAGTTCGCTGACTTCAATTATATCCGTAATTACCCGCCTATTTCGGGTGGTGTTGGCGGTGTTATTCCGGGAAGATACCGCTTCTCAATCCGTCGTCAGGGCGATACCGGACCGGGTTTATGGTACGAAATGAAGCTGCTCGACGGCCGAAACATCCTGTACTATCCTATGGAACCCGTTGGTGCTGTTCCGACGGTGCTTACCATCAGCAACTCGCCGGCTCCCTGCCAGGTCAACACCTTTTCCGTGGCGGTCGACGTGACCGAAAGTGCCGTCAAAGCAGACAATGTCTTCAGTGTCAAACTATCGGACGCCAACGGCTCGTTTGCCAGCGAAACCACTATCGGCAGCGGTACAACCAGCCCCATTGCGGTCAGTTTATCGCCAACAATTCCCCCGGGAGCCAACTACCGTATTCGGGTCGTTGCCAGCAATCCGGCAGTAGCCAGCGCTCCCAGCCAATCGTTTTCCATTTGCGCCGGAGCCGATCTGTCCATGAACATGGCCATTAGCAACCGGACACTGGAAACCAGCCAGCCCGTTACGCTGACGGTCGTATTGGCCAACGCAGGCCCGATGGATGCGACCAATGTGCAGGCAAGTAGCATACTCCCCGATGGAATGAGCTTTGTAGATGGGTCTTCGGGAGCCATCAGCGCGACGGCCAACACCGTATCCATCAATGCCGGTAACTTGCTCAATGGCGCCAGTAAATCGTTTGTCTTCCGAATTAAAGCCAGTAGAACCGGCACCTTTTTTACGTCTGCCCAAATTACCGCCAGTAACCAGTTCGACCCCGATAGCCAGCCTAACTCGGGTACGGGAAGCGGGCAGGATGATGAAGCTACGGTCGACTTCCGCACGCCCAACTCCGGCACGTTCATTAGCGTATCGCCCAACCCCGGACAAGTCCCACTGCCCCCCGTTCAATCCAGCCAGCCGCCAACAGACGGCACCAAGGCCGATCTGAGTCTGTCCATTGCCACCAACACGCTGGTCGTTTCTGCCGATCAGACCGTAAATATTCCTTTGACCGTCCGTAATTCGGGCGGGGCAGCTGCCACGAATGTATCGGTACAGGCGCTTTTGCCTACGGGCTGGCAACTGGCCACAACGGGGCTAACGGCAAGTGGTCAAACCGTAACAGGGACCATTGGGTCCATTGCAGTTGGCAGTACAGGCACATTCACACTCGCCGTCAGGGTAACTCAGCCGGGTACGCTTCAGGCGCAGATAGCGGGCGCATCACCTGCCGATCCCGACTCCACGCCGGGCAACGGCTATACGAAAGGCGAAGACGATGAAGCAACGATTCGTTTACGGCTGAAGTAGACGCTTACCGTTTGGCAAGCACCCTGGTTTATCCGGTCCAGAATCTGCCCATCTCTTTCAAAAAGAAAGCCCCGCTCATTGCGGGGCCTTCTGCGTTTACTTCTTCACAATTTCTTCGAGGAACGCCCGAAACTTATCGGCAAATTCGGGGCGCTTGAGGGCAAACTCGACGGTTGTTTTCAGGAAGTCGAGTTTATTGCCGATGTCGTGGCGTTTACCTTCAATGCGGTGCGCGTACAAATTCTCCCGTTTCAGCAGCATAAGCATGGCATCCGTCAGCTGAATCTCATTGTTTTTACCAACCGGCGTTTGCTCCAGCATGGCAAAAATTTCGGGGGTCAGGATGTACCGACCGGCAATGGCGAGGTTCGACGGCGCTTCATTGATCGACGGTTTTTCGACCAGTGTATCGAGTTCAAGAATCTGGTCGCTCAGCGATTTACCGCCTACAATGCCGTACCGGTTCACCTTATCGTGCGGCACCTCTTCGACAGCAATCACACTGCAGCCGTACTGGGCATAGGTATCAATAAGCTGCTGGGTAACGGGAATGACCGAGTCCATAATGGTGTCGCCGAGGAGTACGGCAAAGGGTTCATTGCCTACGTGGTGGCGGGCGTACCGAATGGCATCGCCAAGACCGTTCAGTTCCCGCTGACGAACGTAATGCAGATTTGCCATGTCGGACAACCGGCGCATCTCGTCGAGGAGCAATTGATCTTCTTTTTCTTCGAGCCGCATCTCGAGTTCGAAATTGCGGTCGAAGTGGTCTTCGATGGCCCGCTTGCCTTTACCCGTAATAATGAGAATGTCTTCAATACCCGAATCGACGGCTTCCTGTACAACGTACTGGATGGTAGGGCGGTCAATAATCGGGAGCATTTCTTTCGGCTGAGCCTTGGTGGCGGGCAGGAACCGGGTTCCAAGTCCGGCAGCGGGGATAACGGCTTTCTTTATCATAATTTTGGCAGAGGGTAGAGGGTCTGGACGCAGGGCGAAAACGAAGTGCCCTATGCCCGCTCCTATACTACATACGGCTTTATAACACGAGCATTGATTTTCTTCAGTTCAACAAAGAGCCGGTTCAGCATGGCATCGTCGCGGTAAAGGCCGATGATGGAACCACCGGAACCTGTAAAGGATGCCGATGCACCGCAGGCACGGGCCGTTTCGATTAAGCTGCGGTTTCGGTCGCTGATGGTATAGATCTGAGCCCGCAGATCGAAATTTCGGTTCACCAGTTCATTCAATAATTTGGTGTCCTGATTCAGCATGGCCTCCCGACCTTCGCGCGCTACATCAGCAATGGCATTCATCGTGTCGACTACAATGGGTTCGCCTTTGAGCCAGCGCGCCCGAACGTCGTTGTGTACACGTCCGGATTGCTTTCCCAGATCGGTATTGTAGGCAATGTACAGTTTGGGCAGCAGCCGGGAGTCGAGGGGTTCGTACTGCCCGTATCCCTGACGTTCCATCGTTTCGCGCTCGAAATCCATGTACACGCATCCTTCGTAGCACTGAATCACGCGATCCTGCAACCCGGCAGTAATGCCCAGTTCCTCCGCTTCGGTAGCCAGCACCAGATTGGGCAATATTGGCCGTGGAATCTCTACGTTATAGAATTGCATCAACGCCCGGAACGTAGCCACAATGATGGCGCTGGAACCGGATAACCCCACCTGTCGGGGAATAGACGTATTGTAGCGAATCGAGAAATTCTGATTGGGAAGCCGGATATGCTCTGATTCGCAGTATTCAGCAAATTTTTTAACCGCAGCTTTTAAGAGCGGCACCCCGCCGTGGTACCCTAGCATACTCACCGAATCGCGCAGGTGATGCAGGCTCCGGAATACGTTCGTATCCTGCGGCTGTGGTTCGATGTGTAGTTCGGGCGATGGGTAAAGCGTTACAGACGCGCCAAAATTCCGGACAGTGATCGCAATGGTTTTACCAAAAAATCCATCGGACGGGTTACCAAGCAGGCCCGCCCGAGCATAAGCGCGGGTTTCGATGAGCAAAACAGTATAGCGAAGGTTGACTTCGCTGGCTAATTGATTAAACGACAAGTTTACGAAAGAATCGGCATCCTGAACGAGAAAGCCTCGCCCACAGGATAATAAAAGAGCGACCGGTTTATTAGCCGGTCGCTCAGGTATATCGATTGCCTAGCCTAAGTGACTACTTGACATCGTCTTTCTGCACACTTTCCTTGTCTTTGCCGGTATAGCCGACATTGTGCGGATCATAACCTTTATTTGGGTCGTCGCCCTCTTCCAGATACGTTGCATCGGAACGGTGGAGCAGCGCATCATCGGAAGGGTTTTCCGCCACTTCGCTCAACTTTCTGGCAGCTTCGTCGCTCATCATATGTCCTTTAGGCGCTTCAGAAATGGCATCGGCGTCGACGTCCCACTCCTGCGAAGTACCCTGGCTTTCGCCACGGGGGTCGCCCACCCGGCCTTCGCCTTTGTTTCCCTCACGGGTATCGTGCGTTATGTTCCTGTTTTCGGTATCCATATCCATACCCGACGTCGTACCAATCTGGTTCGTGCCGACGCCTTCCGATTCGCGACCGTAGTCAGAATCGCCATGCTGGTTGGGATCTTTTGAATAATAGTCAGGGTCGAGTTTATCCGGGTCGAATGGTGATGTAGTTGCCATAACGTTAAGTGTTAGTTTACCCTATAACCCGGAAGGACGGCGGGTTGTTTTGGTGTCAGTGGAGTTGGTGGAGTGAGTTAGACGTTCCTTCACTCCACTGACTTCACTAACGCCACTACTCCACCACGCCCCTCCTCATCTCCGCCAGCAATTGATCGTTGGTTTGCTGGAGCAGGGCCATGCGTTCGTTCAGTTGAAAAAGCAGGAACTCCATATTGCGTAATCGCTCTTCGGTAGTGATGGCTGCGGAAGGCGAACTGAGCACTTTAAACATTAGCCCTTCGCCCCGTAACAGCCAGTCGCCATTGACCTGCGGATAGGCTACCAGAATCTTTTCGAGTGTATCGTAACGGGGTTTTAACCGGCCGTGCAAAATATGATAAACTTTTTCGCCCCGGTGCTCGCCAAGTTGTCTGGCAAATTCAAGAACGCTGATGCCAAGCGAATCAATTAACTGCTGAAGCCGGAGATGAATAGTCATAGTTTACAGTTTTCTATGTAAAAACCAACAGGAACATGGGCGGAACCGACCGGATGGACTGGAAACGGATTTACGTTTTCGCAAAGTTCCCGCCCACAGTAGAAAAACAGGCAAAATAAAGACCATAAACGGCCTTTTAAGGAACTTTTTCAGTCGAACGACCTTCAACTGCCCCGGCCTGTTCCGACGGTCTGCACGGGAAGGAATTACTTATAGAACGGGCTTGTTTTTTACACAGTTTTGTGTAACTTTAAGTCAGTAAACACGACCCCTTAAAAAGGCAAAAGGGACCTCAAAATGGGCCCCCTGCTTGAACAGTAAACAACAAATACTAATGAACACACAAAACAAAAGCCAAATCGAGACAATTCAAAGCGGTAGCTCACTTAAACCGTATCAAAAGATTCACGAATTGACTGGCGAGGTCGTGAATAAATATAAATACCTGGAAGGACATCCCCGCCAATATCGGTTCGATGCCAAGGAAGGTGTCTTCAATATTAACGGAAATGAAAAGCTTGGCCGGACGCTCACATTTCAGCCAATTGCCTGGCGGATTTTTACCGATAATATCCTGAATATGGGCACCAAAAACTGGGCAGAAATTTTCTTTATCGACGAGAAAAATTGTGTATCTGCGGTGCTCTTTCACGGCTACTCGGTCGACAATATTTTCCGGCTCATCGAGCCGCTTTATTATGATGACCTGACGCTGGCCGATGTGGTGATCACGGCGGTAGCCGAGAAAAAAGAGAACAACAAAATTCAGCCGAAAGGGGTGTATTACATCGCCAACTTTACCTACAAAATGGCGGATGTTGAAAAAACGAAAGAGTTAAAACAGTTTGCCCAGGAGGTTAAAGTTTTCCGGCAGGAAACCCTGACGGACATTGCCAACATTAAAACGGCTATGAATTACTACAATCCCTTCGCCAACCCGATTGACGAGCCTGTTTTACTGGCTGCCGGATAATCTCTTTCTCAGATCGCTTATGATTTCTCAATTGCTGACAACGGCCCAGCAGCCGCTCTTCACACCGGGTGACGACTATCGCGCCCTGCCCAGGATATCAAATTCGGATTTGACCCGGCTTAAAGAAGAACACCTGGGGTATTGGTCGGTGCCCTCGGCCCGATATATTCCCGAAAAGACCAAGGCGTTTGGCCGGGCTTTTCACCAGCACCTGCTCGAACCCGAAACGGTGGGCACCGTACTGGCGCAACTGCTGCCCGATCTGGTTGACCCGGCGGGTCGACCGGAACTGAATGCGCTGGCCCCTGCTCAGGAAAAGCAGTTGCAGACGCTGATGCAAACCATTCGGCAGGACGCGTTTTGCCGGCGTTACCTGCGCTTGTCGGAGCGGGAGCGGATTGTCCTGTCGACCGAGCCAACAACGGGTGTAGCCTGTAAAGCGCGGCTGGATATGGTGTACACCAGTCCCAAGCGCCGTAATGCGCTTGTAATTGACCTGAAAACAACCTCGGCCCGCACACAATCGCAGTTTCTGGAATCGTGCTACACCTATGATTACGACCGGCAGGCGGCCTTTTATCTGGACAGCCTGCGTCATGCCGACAGCCGCGAATGGAGCACGACAAAGCAGTTTCGATTTGTATTCGTTGGCATCATGAAACAGAGTCCTTACCGCCTGTTTGCCGTTGATGCTACGTCGATTCCGGGCTTTATCGACTACGGCCGAAAGAAATACCGCTTCTGGCTCCGCAAATGGCGGGATGAGCAGGTTACGGAGCAGCCAATGGCGCCCGCCTGGAGTATGAGTGCTTAAATCAACAACCGTTATGAACGCTTCCATTATAACCCTTACCCCGGCCGAACTCCACTTCGACTGGGGTACCGATGGGCTGGTACTGTGGATTGAAGAACTGGACGGGGCAGATAGTCTGGCGGGGCAGATGAGCGAGGTAATGGACCGCATTGCTTTTGCCATCGAACTGCAAACGGGCTGGGATCACCGGACGGATGGCAACACCCTGCATCCGCTTTACGGTTACCGGCTGCTGCTGCGTGATGCGTCGGGTCTTTGGAACGCCGTTCAAACCGACGAGACGGGTCACTTTGCCGGCCTCACCCCTCTCGAAGAAATGGATTACGAAGTGGCGTATGATAAAGTAATGTGGATCGAGTAAGTTAACTGGCCGGCAGGTAGCTAACGCAGGCGTTCTTCGGCGTCGGCCACCTACCGGCCTGCTACTTTTCACGTACTATCCTTGCCCGTGCAACCTTTCTCCGCCAGCCTGCATCTTTCATGAAAAATCACCTGAAATCTCAGAAAACTCATGAAAGCTATTCTCCTCTCCCTACTGTTCGCGCTTGCGGCTCTGGCGCCTGCACTGGCTCAGAAAACCATTGACGCGAAAGATATTATCGACAAAATAAATCGGAAAGAAAGCGTCTCCTATCAAAACGTCACCATCAATGGCGACTTCGACCTGACCAACCTGGCCAATCGGAAAGAGTCACGGGAAGGCGGCTGGGGCGATTCGCGTCAGTACCTGAGTGTAGTTGAATCGCCACTGTCTTTCAAAAACTGCACCTTTACGGGTAAAGTACTGGCCTATCGCACAGAAGACCAGGACCGGCGGCTTATCAAGGTGAGCAACATCGTTTACAACGCCGATTTTACCGAAGCCGTTACCTTCGACGGATGCCAGTTTGAAAACGATGCGGCTTTTAAGTACTCGTTGTTCAGCCAGCGGGCTATTTTCACCAATAACACCTTCCGGAATGGGGCACTGTTTAAATACAGTAACTTCCGCGATGAAGCCGATTTTAGTGGCTCGACCTTCCGCGACTATGCCGACTTTAAGTACACTAAATTTGACGAGTCTTCCTCGTTCAGAAAAGTAGCCTTTGAGCGCTACGCCGATTTCAAATACACGAAATTCGATGAGCGCGTCGATTTCAGCCAGGCCCGGTTTAGCAGCACTGCCGACTTCAAATACACGCATCTGCCCCGTGGTACCAATTTTGATGATACCCGGTTCACCGGCTCCACCGACTTCAAATACACCACCCTCGACGGACGCAAGTTTTCGCCGAACGCTCGATAAGTGAATGAAATAAGTGGCGTACGTAAAATGGGTGGAGTGAGTGGGGTAGTTGCGGAAAGAACTACTTCACTCACTCCACCCATTTTACGTACCCTACCAATTAACTAATCAGCCAATTAACCAGTTACTAATAACCAGAAACCAATCCACTCAACGTTTTGAAACGCGCCACTAAAATTTTCATTGCGCTTGTCGTTTTATTGATCATTGCCCGATTGCTGCTTCCTTACTTTGTACTGCGGTATGTCAACAAGACGCTGGCCGACATGGGAGGCTATACGGGGCATGTCGAAGACATTGATATTCAACTCATTCGGGGGGCGTACCAGATCGATGGACTGCGCATTCGCAAGATAAATGGCAAGATTAAAGAGCCATTTATCAACATTCCTAAAACAGATTTGTCGATCGAATGGAAGTCGCTTTTCAAAGGGAAACTCGTTAGTGAGGTCGAGTGCTACGAGCCCGAAGTGAATTTTGCGTTCAGCGAAAGCGAAGCCAGCAGCCAGACCGGTGCCGATGTAGACTGGACCGCTTACTTAAAAAAGCTGCTGCCCATCAGCATCAACCGCTTCGCCGTGATCAATGGCCGGGTCGACCTGACGAGTCTGATTACGCAGCCCCGCGCCGATCTGTCCATCCAGAAACTACAGGGCGAAATCCGGAACATCCGGAATGTGGAAGATGAGAACAAGAAACTTCCCTCACCGGTTGTGGCGTCGGGCGATGTGCCGGGCTACGGCGGCACCATGAATTTTTCGGCGAATATGAATCTGCTGAAAGAAATACCCGATTTCGACTATAATCTCCGCTTTAGCGACCTTCAACTGGTAAAGCTCAACCCACTGGCGAAAGAGTACGCTAATCTTGATTTTGAGCGGGGAACGGTCAGTGTGTACAGTGAGATGGCCATGCTGGACAGCAAGTTAAATGGCTACCTCAAGCCCCTCACCAAGGGCATGCAGATCTTCAAACTTAATGAACACGAAGGGCGTTCGGTGGGGCGTTTCTTTACCGAACTGCTGGCCCAGGGCGGGACCGCCATCCTCAAAAATCAGAAACACGATCAGGTAGCTACCCGCATTCCACTCAGTGGCACAGTCGACAACATCGAAACGTTCGTCTGGCCAACTATTTTCGGGGTGCTCCGAAATGCCTACATCGAGGCTTTTAAAGGTGAATTCGACAACAACATCACCCTGAGCGATGCACTCAAGAGTGTCAAAGAAGACTTTAAAGAAAAACGGGCGGAACGGAAGGCTGAGCGCAAAGAAAAACGAGCGAAACGAAAAGCCGAACGGAAAGCGAAACGAGCCCGGCGAAAGTCCGAACGCGAGAAAAAGTAGTATCGCCCGTCCCGGTCGGGTATGAAGTAAATGACCAGATGCCTCTACTTCACGTCAGACCGGGACGGTCAGCACGACACTATTGGGTCTTCCGACGGCGGATCAGTGTATCCTTACGGGCACCGGAGTCGGTTCGGCGCGGTACATACCGATTTCGGGTCTTTTGTACACCCGCATCTTTTTCCATCTTGTACGAAGGAATGGCATTATCCTTACTTTCCAGATTATCCTTTAGGGATGGCGGAGGAATGGGCTTGCTGGACCGCGCGGATGCTACCGACATGGCTTTAGGCTTGGTGGCATTCGTCGTTGTCGATTTTGGTGAACTCGATCCGGCTGTTGACCCTTTGGGTGTTGTCTGAGCCATGGCCGTCGTAGCCAACAGCATGACACCTATCACTAGCTTCATCATAACGTTTTTTGAGTTTTATCCTTAATGTACACTATACAAATGACTACCGTCGTACGCTGTCTACTTTGGTAGCTCCTCCTCGTCGCAGCGAATCGGGCGGCAAGCGCCGTTGTTTCCGGTTTCCAGGTAAGGTTGTATCCATACCGGCTTCCATCTTCGACCGCTGTTTCCGATTCATTTTCACCTTTGGCTGCGCCGGATTGGCCTGTCGCGTATCGGTTGTGGAAGTCGACTGCTGCATAACAGGCGACTGATTACTTTGCGCGTAGGTAACGACACTCAGCGCCAGACCCAGTAAGCAAAACAAGAACCGTTTCATAATTTCGTTGAGTTTGTATGCCCTTGTAACGACCTGAGCCGGTAATAGGTTATGGATGAAAGGGGTTAATGAGTGAGTGAGCCTATTTCCTGATACTATTGACCGTACACGCCGTTGTTTGTAAAGGAGTTACGGATTAATTGTGGAATTTAGGCGGTTTCTGCATCTACCGGATAAGCAGTCCAGCAAAGTATGTTTCTCAAACTGTTCCGTAAGTCCCGGCCCGGTCCGGAGCGCTCCCGCAATGACCCGGCCGATTACATTGCTACTTACCGTGCTACCGGCGATCTGACGGTGCTGGGTGAACTCTATGAGCAATATATGGACCTGGTATATGCCGTTTGCTTTAACTACCTCCGCGATGAGGATGAAGCCAAGGATGCCGTCATGAACCTGTTTGAACAACTGGTAACCGACCTCCGTAAACACGAGGTACAGCAGTTTGGCCCCTGGCTTCATAGTGTAGCCCGTAATTACTGCCTGATGCAGTTGCGAAAGAAACAGGCTTATCCCAAAGCGGCTCTGGTAAATGGCAACGGGATCGACCCGGACGATGATCCGGTTATGCAGCTTTCGGCCGATGACGACGATCGGGCAGAACTGGAAGAAGACCTGACACTCATGGAAACCTGTCTGCTAACATTACCTTCCGAACAGCAAACCTGCCTGAGATTATTTTATCTGGAACGAAAAACCTATATTGAAGTGGCCGAGCTAACCGGCTACGATCTGAAACAGGTAAAAAGTTATTTGCAAAATGGGCGTCGGAAGTTGAAAATTTGTATGAGTAAGTAACCAACAATGATCGACCAACTAACTTTTGATGAATTACGGGCTTACCAATCCGGGCAGTTAAACGGCCCGGCACGCTACCGCGTGGAGCGGCTGCTGCTCGAAAACCCCTTCTATGCCGATGCTCTGGCGGGGCTGGAAGCCATGCAGCAAAGTACAACCAGCGCCCAGCCCACTGCCGAGCAACTGGCCGATCTCCGGGATGCGCTCCACGAACGCATTCACGCATCGGCAAACCAGAAACGGCTGTGGCCGCTCTGGATTGCGACGACCACAGCGGCCATTCTGTTCATGCTTGCCATGGCAATTTATTTCATCTTTTTTGCGCCTAAGCATCGTCAAAAGCCTCAGCCAAAACCAACACACTCAATAACCAGCAGCCTGCTCCAGCCTACAGATAGTTGGTATACGATCTCATGAGAGACTATTCCATTGATCTATTTTTCAATCAAATTGAGCACAGAAACTGCGTAAAAAACGGGCCACTCCGTCAATTGCCTAAAACATTTACAAAACCCCACGCGTTAACGGGACACAACAACTTATTGTTCAGTCTATGTTTCGCGCAAATTCACTACGTGCTATTACCCTATCGTTTATCTTGATTACTGGCTGTTTATCAGGCAGTTTTGCCCAGCAACGGTTTAGTGCAGGGCCACGCGTTGGCTTAAATTTATCCACATTTGGCATGGACGCCAGAGACTACACCATGAAGCCCGGTGTAACTGCCGGTGCCTTTTTGATGTATAGTTCATTAAATCATTTCGGCATTTCGGGTGATATTCTGTACTCCCAGATGGGTGGAAAATACAAGCAGCCCAACACCAGCCTGGCAAGCTCCTACACGCAGCATATTAACTACCTGGAGATCCCCATTGCGCTGCGTTATTTCCTGACGCTGAACGGCAACTTCCGCCCCAACGTGTTCTTCGGTCCGTCGCTGGCATTCAAGCTGAACGCCAAACGCACAAACATCCTCGAAAACGGCGTGAGCCGGGCCGATGGCGACAATACCGACGCTTACCGAGCTATGGATCTGGGCCTGATCGCCGGTTTCCAATTTAATTTTAAAGGATTTGGCGAGCGTCAGCGGTTTCTAATCGACGCCCGCTACCGTTATGGTTTAAGCGACATCACGCTGAATGACGGCCAGAATATCAACAACTCAACGGTTACGCTAACCCTCGGCTACGGCTTCGGTGTTGGTCCCGAATACCGCAGTCGCTACCGTCGGTAGTTAATTCACCCTTCTGCTTAAGTGTCCTCGCTTTTCTTTTAATGAAACAGCGAGGACACTTTTTTGTATTTTTGGCCTATCACGACCCAATTTTCCTGCTCATGCCCTTCTGTCGGTCTGCTTTTTTTAGTCTAGTTAGCGTTCTTCTGTCCATAACGACCTTCGCGCAAACAACCTCATCCTCTTTTCTTAAACTCAATGCACGCCAGGCCTGCTGGGCCGACTCGGTGTTTACGAACATGGCCCCCGAGGACCGGATCGCCCAATTGATCATGGTGGCGGGCTACTCGAACCGGAAACCGGCCTACGAAGATTCGCTCATACGGCTTGTTCAGACCAACAAACTCGGTGGGGTCGTCATGTTTCAGGGCGGACCCGTTCGGCAGGCACAGCTCACCAATCGGTTACAGGCTGGCTCGCCCGTTCCGCTGCTTATTGCGATGGATGCCGAATGGGGCATTGCCATGCGTCTTGACAGCACTGTTCGCTACCCATACCAGATGACCCTGGGCGCCATGCAGGGGGCCGCTTCCGACTCGCTCATCTACCAGATGGGTGCCAATTTGGCCAAACAGGCCCGCCGGCTGGGCATGCATGTGAACTTCGCCCCCTCTGTCGATGTCAACAATAACCCCAACAACCCCGTCATCAACTTCCGCTCGTTTGGCGAAGACAAATACGCAGTTGCCCGCAAAGCCCTCGCCTACATGCGCGGCATGCAGGATAACCAGCTGTTAACCAGCCTCAAGCACTTCCCCGGTCACGGCGACACCGGCACCGACTCCCATTACGATTTACCCCTCATTGCGAAAAGCCGGTCTCAGCTCGACTCGCTCGAACTATATCCGTTTCGGGAGTTGATCAAGGCAGGGGCTTCGGGCGTAATGATCGCGCACCTCAATATCCCTTCGCTCGACACCACCCGCAACCGCCCTTCGACGCTCTCGCCCGCCATCGTGACCAACCTGCTCAAGAATGAATTAGGCTTTAAAGGGCTGGTCTTTTCCGACGCCATGAACATGAAAGCCGTCACCAAATATTATCCATCCGGAAAGGCCGATGAGCTTGGTCTGGAAGCGGGAATGGACGTGCTCGAATTTACGGAGGACGTTCCGGCGGCACTGGCGCAGGTTAAACAGGCTATTGTAGACGGGCGGATCACGCAGGCTTCCATCGACGCCCGCTGCCTGAAAGTGCTTCAGGCAAAAGCGTGGGCCGGGCTGGACAATTACAAGCCCATTGTCATGGAGAATCTGGTCGCCGACCTGAATCCGGTTCAGGATGAATTACTGAACCGTAAACTCACCGAACGCAGCCTGACGGTACTGAAGAACGACCGGAACGTACTTCCCCTCCAGGGTCTGGATACGCTCCGGATTGCGTCAGTAGCCGTCGAGAGCGATCAGATTACGGCTTTCCAGCAAATGGCAGCCAACTACACTCAAATTGACCATTTCAACGTAACCTCGAAAACGGCCGATTCAACCTGGGCGCAGATCCGCGATTCGCTCAGCAACTACAACCTCATTCTGGTCGATGTTCACCTGAATAATATCCGGCCCGCCGTGAAGTATGGCCTGCAAACCAAAACGGCGGGTATCGTTGGCGAACTGGTGGCTACCGGCAAAGCAGTGGTTACGGTATTCGGGAATGTATATGCGCTGGATAAGCTGACCTTTCCGATGGACACCGCCCAGCCCGGCCGCAACATCGAACAGGCGCGCGCCATTGTCATGCCCTACCAACTGACACCCTACACCGAAGAACTGTCGGCTCAGTTGATTTTCGGGGCCATTGGGGCTTCGGGAAAATTACCCGTTACCGTCAATCAGCGATTCCGGCTGGGTGACGGGCTGAACGTTCAACCCATCGGCCGATTAAAATACACGATTCCGGAAGAGGTGGGCATCAGCGGTAAGTTTCTGACCCAGCAGGTCGACTCGCTGGTGAACGTGGGCATCAGCCAGGGTGCTTTTCCGGGTTGTGTGGTGCAAATGGCGAAAGATGGCAAGGTGATTTTCCGAAAGGCCTACGGAAAGCATACGTACGATGCCTCGCTGGGTGCCGAACCCCTGCCGGTGCAATTGGACGATCTATATGACATGGCCTCGGTCACGAAGGTGAGCACGTCTACCCCCGCCCTCATGCACCTGGTCGACGACGGCAAGTTCAACCTGAACGGCAAAATGGCTGATTACCTGCCCGGTTTTAAGAAATCGAACAAAGCCGACCTGCTCTGGCGCGATGTGTTGACCCACCAGGCCCGGCTGAGAGCGTGGATACCGTTCTGGATGGATACCAAGAACCCCGACGGCTCATGGAAACCCAAAACTTTCCAGAGAGAACGGTCTAACCGGTACCCGATTGAAGTGACCGACAGCCTGTTTGAGTTCAAAAATTACCCGAAAACAATTTTTGAACAGATACGAGATTCCCAGCTGAACGCGAAGAAAGAATATGTCTACTCCGACCTCTCGTTTATTCTTTATCCCCAGATCGTAAAGCGACTGACCGGCGAGAACTTTGAAGATTACCTCAAAAAGACTTTCTACAAGCCCCTTGGCGCGAGTACGCTTACGTTTCTACCCCGTCGATTCTACCCGCTCACCCGGATTGTGCCTACCGAATACGACTCTCTGTTCCGCAAAACGCTCATATGGGGGCGAGTGCATGATGAGGGCGCGGCAATGTTAGGTGGCTTATCGGGCCACGCAGGGCTGTTTGGCAATGCCAATGATTTGATGAAAGTCTACGAAATGTACCGCCAGAAAGGCAGCTATGGCGGGCAGCGGTTTATTTCCGAAAAGACCATTGCCGAGTTTACCCGGTATCAGTTTCCGGAGCTGGGCAACCGGCGCGGGCTTGGTTTCGACAAACCGTCGTTCACGTATTCGGGCAATGCGCCTAAGTCGGCAACGAAAGACAGTTATGGGCACTCAGGCTATACCGGCACCTTTGTGTGGGTTGAACCCGACCCAGCCTATAATTTAACATACATATTTTTGTGCAACCGCGTTTATCCTACGAGAAATAACCCTAAACTTGGCAATCTAAACACCCGCACCAACATTGTTGAGGCATTGTATCAGGCAACCAAACGTGGATTGTGATGAAAGAGCATCTGATTCAGTTACTGGATTACGAACTTTGGGCCAATCAGCGGGTTATCGAAGCGCTCGATACCCTCAAAAACCCACCCAGCCGTGCCGTGGCCGTGATGGGTCACATTCTGTCCGCTCAGCACATTTGGTTTGGCCGGATAATTCATGAATATGCCTTTGTGGCCATCTGGGAAGATATTCCCGTAAGCTGGATGATCGAAACCGCCGAGCGCCAGCACCGCCAGATCGTCGGCTATGTGTCGGCGCTTAACGAATCGGAGGTAGGCGAGCTGGTTGAGTATGTCAACTCGCAGGAAAAGCCCTTTAAGACGTCTCTACCGGATATTCTGACGCACATGAGTCACCACGCAGCGTACCACCGGGGACAGGTGGTGCAACTCATCCGGCCCATGCTGAAAGAAGCCCCCGTCACTGACTTTATCGTCTGGATACGCGAGAAGCAAGCGGTGAAGTAAGGCAGCAAACGGACTAAAAAATATGCTCAATCATACCTGGCAGTCGCAACTGGTAGCTGTAGGCGTAAATTCCGCCATTTTTGTAGGGCTTACGCTGGCTCTTCTACCTTTTAGTTTGCTCTTTATTACGCTGTCCGGTGAGCCGCCAATGTGGCAGAAAGTAGCCTGGTATACTGTTTTCCCCTTAGCTGGTTTACACTGGCCAGATTCCATATGGAGCATTTTCATTTGCTTTCTTTCGAATGCCGTTTTGTGGGGAGTTCTGGTTCAACTTATCGTTCGGTTATGCTCGCTGAAGCGCTCAGGCGTTTAACGCATCAGTAACTGGGCAAACAATGGCTTAACATTTTTAAGAAACCCCTCTTTAAGGCCGAACGACTTTCAATAGCTGGCTTTCGTTCTGCTTGCTGACACGGATCAGGTAAACGCCCGCCGTTTTGCCTAAAGGCAGTGAGTGGGTTTCAACATCGGCCGCATGCTCGATCTCTTTGGCTAGTAAAGTATTTCCTTTAGCGTCTGTCACTACGAATTTCAAGCGGCCTCCTAAAGCTCCCCGCACGCGTATATCGGCCTTATCACCATTGGCGGGGTTACCCAATAAGGTCACTTGCCAGGACATTGCGTTCCCTTTGCCATCATCCTGAACGCCCAGCGTAAGGGGTGGCCGCCAGTCGGGTAATTCATCGCGCGTAATTACGTCGGAATCGGTAAAGACCGCCTTTAGTTGATCGACGGGTTGTTTCCTGATGTAATCCGTTCCTGTCCAGACCGCAAACCACGACCACCAGGTACCAAACCCGCGAATTTTATCCGGACTCGGCAGATTTCCTGTTTCTGACAAGGTCACCAGTTTTTTTCCGTTCATCTGCCCCTGGGCACTTGCCCAGTTTCCACTCATGTTGGCGGTTGGGTTCGTGTAAATGTCCATCCCAACGATGTCTACGTATTGGTCGCCCGGATACCAGTCGGCCTTAAATGCATCGGTGGCCGTGTACACCCAAATCAGATTGTGCAACTGGTGGTAGTTGGTCAGCCGGTCGTATAGAACACGCCAGAGTTCTTTTAGCGGCCCCGCCCCTTTGGCGCCCCACCAGAACCAGCCGCCCGAGGCTTCGTGCAGCGGTCGCCAGAGTACGGGCACATCGGCACCCTGGAATTTTTTGAGTTCCACGGCGATGGCGTCAATATCGCGCAGGATAAACTGGTAGCGTTCACTCTGCTTATCGGCCAGCACAGCGGCAATGTCAAAGGTGGTGGCTTCGGTGTAGAAACCCCGCCACCAAAGCTTGTCGGGGCCCTGATTAATGAGATCGGTGGGCGCGTTCCAGTGCCACATTAGACTGATGATGCCTCGTCCATCGCCTTTTTTCGCCCATTTGATAATGTCTTCGCTACTGCGTTGGGGCGTTGCTCCGAATTGCACACGACTGGGCGAATAGTCGATCAGATCGAACGAGCCAATGGCCGGTTCTTTGCCCGTTTTTTCCAGAATATACTCCACATCGTCCTGCTGACCGGAAATCACTTTACTCCCGTACTGGTCGACCAGATAAGCGAACAAGCCTTTGGCCGATGGCATGGCCTGCGCATCGACAAGGTTTTTTGGTGGTTTAGTGGGTAGCGACACGGCTGCTGGAGTAAGTAAAAGGTAATCAATATCGTAATAACCCCAGCCCCGGTAAATAGTGATGGTATTTGCCCCTTCATTCAGCAGAAACTTACCCAGCCCGGCAGTGGTAAACCCAGCGAGTGTTTGTTTGAGCATACCACTTCCCCGTTCGGCGTTCACCTGAAAGTCAATGCCTTTATCGCCGTAAGGAGCGGCATAGCTGATGCTTAGCTCGTACAGTCCGGCGGGGGCGTTGATCGTTAAGGTCAGTTTATCGGTTTCATTATCCAGGCCCGTCACATAGCCCGTTCCGGAAAAGCCCGGATTGGATGACGCCACCTGAACGCCGGTTAACTCGCCCAGTTCAGCCTCGACTTTAATCGGGTCGGGAGCGGCTGAAGCACTTACCAAAAGACCAGAAAGCAGCCCAATGGACAAAAAAAAGGGGATTCTCCCCTTTTTAGGACGACCTATCGCCCGGTTTAACGTGATGAGTAAATCAAAAATCATGAAAAGGGAAAGGAATAGGAATAGTCGGATATGTTGTAGCGTGGCTGGGAAGCCACGCTACATACACCCATTATTTCACCAGCAAAATATCATCAAAATAGAACGTTTCGTCCTGCTTGTCGGGCCCCTGAATCCGGAAGCCAACCTGGGTTAGGGTTTTGCCGGGTGCCCAGAAGTCAATGTCCGATAGTTTTAGTTTGAAGTAATTCCAGACACCCGCTTTCACGTTAATCTTGTTCTTCTCGTCAAACCCGCCGAATCCGGCTTTGCTGGCGTCGGTGGTCAGGTAGAGCGAATAATCAGCAGAGGCTCCTTTAATCCAGCCCGTTACGTAGGTGTAGTCAGCTGAATAGGCCAGCGCCGAACCCGACCAGTTGGCGAAGCCGATCAAATGCCAGTTTCCTTTCTGGTAGGTTTTACTCACCGAAGCCGTTCCGGTTTTAAACTCTTTGACAGAAACGGCACCGGCGTCGCCCCAGGAACCATCCTGGAAGCCGTTAGCATAGGCATCTGTAAAGACTTTGTATGCCATGTCCATGTTCACGAACTCCTGTTTAGTTCGTGTGCGGCCCGTGCCGTTCACAATCGTCAGGGTACCACGCGTCAGCGTAGAGGCTGGCATCTTCACAACTAACTGCTTTTGCGATTTCGACACGATGGTAGCCGCATCCGAGATGCCTTTTATCGAGTCAGCGAAGGCCACCGACGATACATCGTCCAGGTTATTACCTGTCAGTGTAATTTCGGCTCCTTTGGCGAAATCGTAGTTCGATACGTCGGAAATGGTAGCATAGGCAAGCACCTTAAAGTCCACGGCAACCGACTGTCCGGCGCTGTTGGTGAAAGTCACTTTCTGTTTGCCGCCCAAAGCCTCTGTAGGCACCCGGAAAATAATGGCATTGTCGATGTTAAGGGTTGGCTGAAAGCCCGCGGGTATGTTCTGTTTTTCAAAGACGATTGTCCGAATATCACCCAGGCCAGAACCGGTCAGGGTAACCACAGAGCCACCGGATGCGGAGTCAGGCGTAAAGGCTTTTGCCACGGGGTTTCCGGGGGCAATTTGCGGACTTCCGTCCGTATCTTTTTCGCAAGAGGTCATCACGAAGCCGGTCAACCCCGCCAGGAGTAACAAGCCCGATAAACGACTGAATATATGGAGTTTCATCAGATTTTTGGTTTGCGGCTAGTTGCATGGACAACGGACGGGGCCGTCCGTTGTCCATGCACAGCAGATTTACTTGTAATATGGAACGGGTTCTTTGCCTAACTCGGGGTCTTGAACGATCTCGCCAGACGGGATGGGCAGGTACATTTTATCCTCCGTGAAGTTGGTAATGTACGTAGCACCCGTTACGGTACCCCGGTTTTGCTTTTCAACGATAGCCTTTGCTTTAGCGTAGCCCTGACGCTGAATATCGTACCAGTAATCACCCTCAAAGGCAAACTCCACCCGGCGTTCGTGCAAAATGTCATTCTGGGTAAACGACGTCTTCGGCGACAAACCTGCCCGGCTCCGTACCTTATTTAGCGCGTCGAGGGCTTTCACATCGCTGGTCGATGCACCACCGGCCAGAACAGCCTCCGCATAGATCAGCAGAACGTCGGCGTAACGCAGCAGGACCACGTTGTTGCCGGAGTTCTGACCCAGCACAGGGTCTCCACCGAAGCTTTTACCGGGCCCGGCAAAATACTTGACAATATTCGCGCGGGTTGGGCTCAGGCTTCCCCCATCGGCAGTTGGTTGCAGCGTGTCATATTTGAACCCATTGGCCATAAACGCGTTGTACTTCGGTGCATTGACACGCTGAGGCTTCCAGTTCAGATTAGTCCAGCCCTGTTCCATTACTGACCATTGCCGGCGTAAATCGCCAAACTCATACTCTTTCAGCAAATCCAGCGACGGCACGTACATTTCCCAGGCATCCGCTTCGGACGTCCGCAGGGCACCAGCTCCCCGGTCGGGGTTTTTGATATTGCCCGTTCCCCAGGGGTCCTGCGCCAGTTGGTGCTGGATCGAGAAGATCGACTCTGCGTTGTTGTTCATGCTCATTTTGGTGAACATGCCGCTGTAGTCGGCCACCAGGCTGTATTTGCCCGAGTTGATCACCTCTTCGGCTTTCGCTTTGGCGTTAGCGTAATCTTTGTTGTAGAGATACAATTTTGCCATCATTCCCTTCGCGGCATACTTCGTTACCCGACCCGGCACGTCCGACTCCGGCAAACCCGTCTCGGCCAGTTGCAGCTCTTCGAGGGCAAACCGCAGTACATCTTTCTGGATATAACGGGGTATGTTGAAGTTACCCGACAGGGCCGTGGCACCCGGATCGGTGATGATCGGAGCGGCTCCCCAGGTACGGGCAATGTAGAAATACAGCATCCCGCGAATGAAATGACATTCAGCAATGGCGGGGTCCAGGTAAGCGGCTCCACCACCGGCAGCTTTCTTCTCTTCGAAGGTTTTGATCATCACGTTGGCATAGCCGATGATCTTGTAAAACGCGCCCCACGACGCGCCAATCCGCTCGGAAGCCGACGACACAGTGAAGTTCAGGTATTCGACATCGGTATAGGTAAACATATTACCGGACATCACGTCGCCGATGGCATCCTGCGCCCGGCTTTCGTAGTTGCGCCAGGGCAGACCGCTGTAGAGTGTACTCGTGGCCGCCCGAACTTCGTCGGCGTTGTTGTAATAGTTACCCGTTGTGGTGCCCGACAGCGACGGCCGATCAATGAAGTCTTTCGAACAGGAAGACAACATCGCCGTCAGAACAAGGGCATATAGTGGCTTGATTTTCATTTTCTTATGGAGAAAAAACTATGACACAGAGATTCACGGAGGTTAGAAGAGATTCGCAGAGATCTCAGTGTACCTCCTTTCCCTCTGCGAATCTCTGTGTAATAACCTCTTACATTTAGAATTGCAGATTAGCGCCTACGGTGAACGTCCGTGGGTTCGGGTAGTGACCGGTATCGACGTTCATGAGTTTGATGCTGTTGTTGAAGGCCCCGATTTCCGGATCATAGCCCGAGTAATTGGTGAAGGTTTTCAGATTCTGAATCGACCCGTACACCCGCAGGTTGGTGATCTTCACTTTGCTCAGTAACGTTCTTGGCAACCGGTAGCCCAGCGTGATGTTCTGGATACGGGCATACGAAGCATCCTCCACATACCGGTCCGACATGGCCGTGTTGTTCTTGTTGGTGTTCGTGAAGCGCGGCAGCGATCCGTTCTTGTTGGATTCGGTATAGCGGTCGGTCACCGTGTTCAGTTGGTTGGTGTAGGCGTTGTTCAGCCCTTCCAGCTGCCAGCGCAGGAAGTTGTAGGCTTTGGCACCCTGACTCCCCTGAAAGAACAGTGAGAAATCGAAATCGCCGTAGTTGAGCGTGTTTGTGAAGCCCCAGGTGAACTTCGGCAGTGGGCTGCCAATGAAGGTCAGGTCCTGCGCGTCGATCTTCTTGTCGCCATTGATGTCTTTGTACCGGATGTCGCCCAGCCAGGTTTCGGTCGGGTTCACTTTGTAGCCAAACTGCGGCAGACTGGCGTCCAGATCGGCCTGGGTGCGGAATAACCCGTCCGTGACCAGTCCCCAGAATGAGCCCACCGGCGTACCCGGCGTGGTATGGGTAATCAGGTAGTTGTTGTAGTACACCTTACCATCGAGCGCCGAAGCAGCACTGGCAGCCCGGTCGTACCGGTTGGTGAACTGCGTGAACACGACGTTGCTCTTCCAGCTAAAATTACCCTTCTTGATGTTGGTCGTAGTCAGGCCAATGTCGATACCTGTGTTGGTCATCTGACCGGCGTTACCCAGCGGTGCTTTCAGATCGTCCCACTGGTCACCTACCCCGATCAGGTTCGGGCCGGTCAGGAAGATGATCATGTCGGAGGTTACTTTCTTGTAGACGTCGATGGTCGCGTCGATGCGGCCATTGAAGAAGCCGAGGTCAACACCGGCGTTGGCTGTTTTTACCGATTCCCATTTCAGGTTCGGGTTCGGAATACCATTGATCATGTTGGACGAACCGAAGCCCACCGGACCGGAGAAGAACTGAACCGCGCCCACATAAGCCGGGTTCGGCGCGCCATTCGGGAAGTTCTGGTTACCCACAATACCGTAGCCCACACGCGCTTTGGCGTAGGTCAACACTTTCGAGATATTGCCTTTCATGAACTTCTCGTTCGAGATCGTCCAGCCTGCCGATACACCGGGGAAATAACCCCAGCGATTGTTAGGACCGAAGTTCGATGAACCATCGGCGCGGAAACTGGCCGAAACCGAGTAGCGATCATCGTAGGTGTAGTTAGCCCGGGCGAAGTAAGAGTCCATAGCCCACTGGCCTTTACCACCGCTTAGACCCCAGGTTGTCTGGTCCGAACTGCCCGTATTCAGGTCAAAAATGTTGGCCTGCAAATCCACTTTCGTACCCGAAATCGACTGGTAATACGAGTTCTGCGCCTGATGGCCCACCGTGGCCTGAATACCGTGCTTCTTGAAATACAGGTTGTAGTTCAGGTAGTTGGTGATCGAGTAGTAATAGCTGTCCGACCGGGAATCGATCAGTTTGCTACGGAACGACGTACCACCCACGTTACCCGCTTTCTGGAATGCAATGTTGTTGTCCTGCCCTAATGAGTAGGATAATTCGTTGCGAAGCGAGAGGCCTTTCAGCAACTGAAATTCGGCGTAGAGACTACCGAACACGTTGTTCGAAGTTTTGGTATTGCCCCGGAACTGGCTGTTACCGACCAGATTGGCATTATTGTATTGCACACCACCTACGGTTTGACCGCCACCCCACGAACCGTCGAGGTTTTTGACGGGAATCAGCGGACTGGTCGAAGCACCCCACCAGATGGTTCCTTCGGCGGCATCGGCCAGGGATACGTTCTGGATACTACGCGATACGTTGGCGCTCAGACCCACTTTAACCCAACTCTTCAACTGTGTATCGAGGCTGAAACGCGACGAGTAGCGTTTGAAATCCGAACCCAGCAGAATTCCCTTGTTATCAAAGTAATTCAACGACAGGTAGTAAGTCGTTTTATCGCGGCCACCTGAGAAGCTCAGCTGGTGGTTGTTGATCTTACCCTGCTGGAACATGGCTTCCTGCCAGTCGGTGCCGGGCCCGAGCAGATCCGGGTTTTTAAACTCATCGGCAACGGGATTGCCAATGATCGGCAGGACTTCGTTCTGATACCGGGCAAAATCAGGCAGCTTCATCAGGTTCAGCCGACGAGCCACTTCCGAAACGCCGGTGTACATTTCATAGTTGATCTTGCCTTCACCCTGCTTACCTTTTTTGGTCGTGACCATAATCACACCATTGGCAGCCTGCGACCCGTAAATCGCTTGGGCCGACGCATCTTTCAGGACGTCGATCGACTCAATATCATTGGGATTCAGCATGGCCATCACGCTGTTTCCGGTTTGGCCATCGCCACCACCCAGACCAGCATAACCTGTGCTGTTGGATGTATTACCCCCCACAAACGGTACACCATCGATCACGAACAGCGGGTCGTTGCTATTGATGGATGTTACCCCGCGCACTTTCACCGATACGCCCCCCCCCGGCTGACCACCGTTGCTGGTTACGGTTACACCAGCCGCTTTACCTTGCAAAAGCTGGTCAATACCGGCCGCCGGAATATCTTTCAGATCGGCCGCTTTTACCGTCGTGATAGACGACGTAACGTCCGACCGTTTGGCGGTGCCATAGCCGATTACGACCACTTCATCCAGCGACTGATCGCCGGATTGCAGCGTAATGTTCAGGGTTGTACGGCTTCCAACTTCAACCTCCTGCGTTTTCATCCCGATAAACGAGATAACGAGCACTTTGGCACCGGCGGGCATATTGAGGGTAAAGGCCCCGTTCACATCCGTTGTCGTTCCCAACTGTGTCCCTTTCACCGATACTGTAGCACCGGGCAATGTATTCCCTTTTTCGTCGGATACGGTCCCTTTAATGAGGGCTTTTACATCCGACTGGACGTCGGCGCGGTTTTTGGCACCTCTGGCAGTGGCCAGAACAGCTGGATTGTCTAGCTGGGCTAATCTGGGTGCGGTTCGATCCTGAGCGTGGACAGTAAGCCAGCTACTCAGGACAAACGCGCCTGAAAGCATATGTTTAATCATACGATAGTTAATTGAAAGCAATTATATAGAGCAAGTAGGAAATTTGAATTTTAGCGTATCTGACAGGGCGGCCTTTCCTGGAAATTACGCGACTGAAGTGATTTTGGGTGATTCTTTTTTGACAGGCAGCGAAATCATGACGGACGTTCCTTTACCGTCTTCGCTCTGCCACATGACCTGCCCGCCGAGGTAGGCAATTCGTGAATTAATATTGGCAATGCCGTTTCCCCGGATCGGCATATTCTCAAAGTCGCCCCCTTTCCCATCGTCATCGACACTGATCAGGGTTGTTTCGTCACTGGCCATCAGTTGGACTGTTACGGTATGGGCATTGGCATGCTTGAGTGCATTGTTCAGTAGTTCCTGCACCACCCGGTAGAGCATGACCGAGGATTCGTCGTCCAAAGCCGGTACTTCGCCGTAATGCTCCAGCACCAATTTGGTCTGATTGACAAGGTTTAACTTTTGCACCAGATCTTCCAGCGCCGGAATGAGTCCGAATGTTGACAAGGCATAGGGGCGTAAATTATTGGATATCAATCGGGTTTCAGTACAAGCTTCATCTAAAAACTGATTTAACGGTTCTTTTACGGATAAGGGCAACTGTTCCTGATGCGCTTCGACAAACAGCTTTATCCGCGACAGTTGGATGCCCAGGCCGTCGTGCAGGTCGCGGGCAATGCGGCTCCGTTCGCCCTCCTGCCCTTCGATCATCGCTCGCAGCGATTTAAGCTCCAGTTGCCGGATCTGCTGCTGAGCAATAACCGTTTCCTGATGCGCAATCAACTTTTGCTGGCGACGCAGAAATACCAGCGCGCCTACGCCCAGCACACTAATGAGTAATCCAATACCTAACATTGAGTTCAGCACGTGCTGGCTGCGACTTTGCTCTTCGACCAGCTGTTTTTCCACAGCCAGCGTTTTAATTTGACTATCCAACTCCTGCAAGCGAATACTTTTGGTCTGTTCAGACGTGTAAAATTGTGTCGTAAAATCCAGCGCCTTCAACGACGCAGCGTACGCGTTTTTATTGTCGCCCATTCGGGAATAACTATCGGCCATGTGTTTGGACAATTCCCGCAACATGGTCACATTGTTTTCATTTACAGCCAGTTGATAACTCTTCTGGTATTCTTCAATAGCTTCTTTCGACTGATTTCTGAACTGATTTACGATACCCATGTAGAAATGGTTGAGCGCAATCAGCCACTTTATCTTTAGCCGCTGGGCTATCACCAAACTCCGGGTGGCGAAATACTGCGCCGAATCCGGTTGCTTGATCCGCGAATACGTGCTGGCCAGCAGATTCAAAGCATAGGCCTGCGAGTAGGCCAGTTTGTGCTGGTCGCTCATCCGTTCAGTTTCCCGCAGTTGCGTTAGCAATCCGGCGGGTATCGGTTCTTTCTTCTGGTCGATATCGGCCAGCCCCAGTCGGCACTCGATCACCTTCGGAATGTTGTGCGTCCGCTCAAAATACTGACGTGCTTTCTTCAGGTACTTCTCGGCATAGGGCTGCATGAACTCGTCATGCGTATAGTAATCGCCGATAACAATGTGCTCATTATAGTACCCCAGAGAATCGCCCAGCAAACTGTAATATTTCAGGCTGTTGAAAAAGGCGTCCATGGTGTACTTATTGTAGCCATATTGCTGGTGGTACTCCCACCCCAGGTTATCGTATGAACGGGCCACATCGCCATACTTACGGTCTTTCGTCAATACACTAATCTGCCTCTTCAGGCTGTCGATTGACGATGACGCCGACAAAGCCCATCCCTGCCGATACCAGCCACTTACTCCGAGGAGCAGAATAACCAGTATCCATCTTTGTTGATGCAGGAAAAACCCGGAATTGGACGACATCTATTTACCTTGTACAACCGTTATGGCTCAATCAATGTATTGCATTTCCATAGCCGTCTTGATCAGGAGCGCGGTGTTGGGCACCCCGAATTTCATGAGTAAACTACTCCGGTGAAATTCAATGGCTTTGGCACTTACGAACAATTGCGTAGCCATCTGCTGGGTTGTCAGCCCTTGCGACATCAACGTCAGCACTTCCGTTTCACGGGGCGTCAGATTAGGCTTCACGCCCATTCCGGCAGCCGACTTTCTGTTTTTTGGCCCGTCGTTCAGCAGAATATGCGTGATGGTTTCATTGAAGTACTGCTTTTCATGATGAACCGTCTGAATAGCCTGCAATAGCTCGGTTTTGGTTGTGTTCTTTAACAAATAGCCTTTTGCTCCTTTCTTCACCACCCGCTTAATAAGGCTGGCGTCGTCATGCATGGTTAAGGCTACAACTTTGGTACCCGGATAATTACGCGTGATGTGTTCACAAAGATTAAGCCCGTCTTCAATCTGCGGAAATGAAATATCCAGCAGCACCACATCGACAGCCTCTTTACTCAATCGTTCCACCGCAGACTGAACTGTGTAACAACGCTCTGTCACTTTGATATCCGACGAGCCAGAAATAAGCGATGCGATCCCCTCCACAAACACATTATGGTCGTCCGCAATCAGCACCCGTATCATGCAATAGGTTTGTTCGTATAGATTGAAAATAAGCTAAAAAAGCAGATAATCTGTCACTCCGCACTCAATCAGCCCTTCTTATTACCCACCTTTTTCTTACCAGCTTACAAAAACGAGTTCATAAAATTTAACCCGTTTACTATTAATTTGCACGAAACAGGCAAATAGAATTTTGTTTAGCAAAAGTAGGACTAAGTACACGATATAGGGAATAGTGAAAACCCAACAGACTATAAATTTAGGGAAAACCCTATAGAGATACACTGCTTTTAACGATAAAATTAAGCCATAAAAAAAGCCTGCCAACCGTCGGGTTGGCAGGCTTGCTGCGTTGTCATTTACTGATTACCGAGCGGCACCATAATCCTGTCCGGCACTTTCAGGGAAGTTCTTCATGATACTGGTTACCGTTTCGCGGAAAGCCTGATCACGATCACGTTCTTTATTCCGGGTATTGAGCTGGCCTGTTGCCCAACCCTGCCAGATGATATCATTGGTACGGGCATCCGATACGTTAACAACTACCCGGTTCTCTTCATACTGACGGGAGTATACGTTGTTGCCCATGCCGCCATACCACCAAGAGTAAGGCGAATACATGTTGTTAGACTGAATCTGCTGCTTGTCTTTGGAATCCATAAAGAATCGGACAACCAGATCGGCTTCACCCTGCGTTACGGGCTTATAGCCGCGTGCCTTGAGGGATTGGTCGAGGGCATCAGCAATACGACGCTGGTTAAGATTGCTGCCTACAATGGGGTCAGCATTCCGTTGGCGATCCGCTTCGATGCGATAGGTGGCAAACTGCCGAACGTTCACTTTAGGATCGTAATCATATTTGACCGTAATGGCAGGAGCGCAGGACGCCAGCGTACCGGCGACGAACAAACTGGTGATTATGTGGGTAAGTTTCATTGTGTTGAATCGTTAGTTGGTATCGAACCGATTAGTAAACGCTGAAAAAAAGCCGTTCGTATATCACAACTAAATAACTAAAAACAAGTCGTATTCGTTCAGGTTTTTCAAACAGCAATATGGGCAAAAAGTCCAGACAAACTACTGATAATCAATGCCTGTTGTGGCCGTTAAGCTTTTTTAACAAGCGTTTAATCAGCCCACAAAAAAGCCATTACCTCCTAAGGCAATGGCTTTCTCATTAATCCATATAGTTAGTCGCTTTACGCGCTGGCCAGTGCTTCGGCACCACCCACGATTTCGAGAATCTCGGTCGTGATGGCTGCCTGACGTGTCCGGTTGTAAACCAGGCGTAACTCTTTCAGAAGTTCACCGGCGTTTTCCGTTGCTTTATCCATGGCCGTCATTCGGGCACCGTGTTCCGATGCGTTCGAATCCAGAACGGCTTTATACAACTGAATTTTGATCGTCTTCGGGATCAACTCCGT
Organism: Spirosoma pulveris; assembly: GCF_054781875.1. Classification (NCBI taxonomy): domain Bacteria; kingdom Pseudomonadati; phylum Bacteroidota; class Cytophagia; order Cytophagales; family Cytophagaceae; genus Spirosoma; species Spirosoma pulveris. The sequence continues at coordinate 373,566 of NZ_BAAGTO010000003.1, read as the reverse complement.
AATAATTTCAACCTCCGATGGCTCAAAGATGTAATTGACCGAAGCCGCTGCAGCACCCGAACCCGGCTTATCTGCCGAAACGATGGGCAGCATCTGCTCCGTCCGAACGATCTGCATGGCTGCATTTTTGAACTCGTTGTAGATTACCTCAACAAGATCATAGCGACCGCTGGCAAAGCCTTCCATCGCTTCTTCAGCTGCTGTACGCACGGTAGCAAAACTTAACGAGCCAAACGCATCGACGTGCGAGGTGTTGACTTTAAAGCCCCGACGCTGAAAGGCTTCACCACCTTTTTTACCGATGGCCATAATTTCAACGTTGCCCGAACGAGCCTGGGCCGAATACTTCTCATCGATCAGGGTTAGCGCTGCTTTCACCACGTTTGTGTTGAACGCACCGCACAGACCCCGGTCTGAGGTAACCACAATCAACAGAACGCGACCGATGGCCCGTGTCTGCTTGTAGGGGTTCTCCGACGCCGTTTCTGCTCCTGCCGAAACGGTACCGAGCATCTGGCTTAATTTCTGAGCGTAAGGCCGCAGTTGCGTAATATTATCCTGTGCCCGGCGCAACTTGGCAGCCGCCACCATCTTCATGGCTTTGGTTATCTGTTGGGTCGAGTTGATCGACGAAATCCGGGCGCGTACTTCTTTTAGTGAGGCCATTTTTTTTAAGTAGTTAGGAGCGAGTAGTTAGGAGCGGGAATTCGGCCACTGGATGGCTCCCCGCTTCTAACCACTAACTCCTTAAAACTAATAATTTGCAGACAGGTCAGCCGCTACTCGCTTCAGGGTTGCCGTTGCTTCATCGGTCAGTTTACCGGCGCGAAGGTCGTTCAGAACAGTTGGGTGCTGGGCACTCAGAACCATACCGAACTCGCTTTCAAATTCTTTCACTTTGTTAACCGGCACTTTGTCCAGCAAACCGTTGGTCGATGCGTAGATGATTGCCACCTGCTGCTCAACCGGTACGGGCGAGTACTGAGGCTGTTTCAGCATCTCCTGATTCCGGCGACCCCGTTCGATGGTCAGTTTGGTTGATGCGTCAAGGTCCGAACCGAACTTGGCGAAAGCTTCCAGTTCGCGGAACTGAGCCTGGTCGAGTTTCAGCGTACCGGCTACTTTCTTCATCGACTTGATCTGGGCGTTACCACCCACCCGCGATACCGAGATACCTACGTTAATAGCCGGACGGATACCCGAGTTGAACAGGTTCGACTCCAGGAAGATCTGACCATCCGTAATCGAGATTACATTCGTCGGGATATACGCCGATACGTCACCCGCCTGGGTTTCGATGATTGGAAGCGCCGTTAGCGAACCACCACCTTTCACCCGGTCTTTCAGACTTGGCGGCAGATCGTTCATCGTTTTGGCGATGTCGTCGTTGGCGTTGATTTTAGCAGCCCGCTCTAACAAACGGCTGTGCAGGTAGAACACGTCTCCGGGATAGGCTTCGCGTCCTGGTGGGCGACGCAGCAGCAGGGACACTTCGCGGTAGGCAACGGCCTGTTTCGACAGATCGTCATAAACGACCAGCGCCGGGCGGCCCGTATCGCGGAAGAACTCGCCAATGGCGGCACCCGTAAACGGCGCGAAGAACTGCATCGGCGATGGGTCAGATGCGTTGGCGGCTACGATTACGGTGTAATCCATAGCACCGGCCTTACGCAGCGTCTGCTCAACTTGCTTTACAGTAGAGGCTTTCTGACCGCAGGCAACGTAGATACAGAATACAGGCTGACCTTTGTCGTAGAATTCTTTCTGGTTAATGATGGTATCGATAGCCACGGCGGTCTTACCCGTCTGGCGGTCACCGATGATCAATTCCCGCTGGCCCCGGCCAATGGGGATCATGGCGTCGATAGCTTTGATACCGGTTTGCAGAGGCTCGGTTACCGGCTGACGGAAAATTACGCCCGGCGCTTTACGCTCCAGCGGCATTTGATAGAGTTCACCCTGAATAGGGCCCAAACCGTCAATAGGCAAACCAAGGGTGTTTACCACACGGCCCAGAATGCCATCGCCTACATTCACGTAGGCAATCTGGTCGGTCCGTTTTACGGTATCCCCTTCTTTGATTTCTGAATAGTCGCCGAGCAATACAGCTCCAACGTTGTCTTCTTCAAGGTTCAGAGCCATGGCCTGAAGCCCATTGTCGAACGACAGCAATTCGCCGGCCTGCACTTTCGAGAGGCCGTAGATACGCGCTACGCCGTCGCCGATTTGCAGCACCGTACCGACTTCTTCGAGTTCAGCCTCGGTTTGCGTACCGGCCAGTTGCTGGCGCAGGATGGCTGATATCTCGTCGGGTCTTACGGATTCCATATGAGTATAATGAGAATTTAATGTTGATTTTTCGGCCGCAAAGGTACGATTAAAATTTAATAAAACTGCGATGAAACAAAGAAACAACGGCTGAATGTTAGACTTTTCCGCTAAATCGTCAGGCAGCTTTCAACCAGTAAGTGGGTCACGGAAACCGTTCATCCAAAATAACAGTACTTTACCCCGCGAAAATTGGCATACGCCAACTTTTCAACTACATTTATCTGTCTGGCCTTACATAGAATTAAGATTTATTAACAGGTTAGCACCATACTATTTTTTATCAAAGAGACCCGTACTTAAACTTTTATCCTATTCTTTCACGTTTCAATAGTATCTGATTTTGTTTACATACACCCCGTTTCGTTTTCGCATGAAGTTTAATCAATGGATGCTGGCCGGTATTGCGTCAGCCGTTTTTGTTGCCGGTTCCGCAACAGCTCAAGTAAAGAAGTCAACGGTTAAATCACCAGCTGCTCCTGCCAAATCAGCCACCGCAGCCAGGCCTGCCACCACCGGTTCGGCAATAGCCTCTACTCAGGATTCTGTTAGTTATAGCATTGGCGTGTTCATGGCACAAAGCCTGAAACAGCAGGGAATTACCGATCTTAACACAGCTCTGTTGACGCGCGGCCTTCAGGACGCGATCGGCGGTCAGCCAACCCGTCTAACGCTGGAGCAATGCAATCAGGTAATGATGGCTTACCAGCAAAAGCAAATGGCCGTTCGGAATGCAGAAGGCATGAAAGCATCGGCCGAAAACAAAAAGATCGGCACTGCTTTTTTAACAGAGAACAAAGCTAAGGCGGGGGTAGTTACTACCCAAAGTGGTTTGCAGTATTCAATTGAAAAAGAAGGAACTGGCGCCAAACCAACCGCTACCGACCGTGTTAAGGTACACTACACCGGCCGTTTACTGGATGGCAAGGTGTTTGACAGCTCGGTTGAACGCGGTCAACCCGCCGAGTTTGGCGTAAATGAAGTAATTAAAGGCTGGACGGAAGCCCTGCAATTGATGCCGGTTGGCTCAAAGTGGAAACTTTACATTCCGTCTGATTTAGCCTACGGAGACCGTGGTGCCGGTGCTGATATCAAACCCGGCTCAACATTAGTCTTCGACGTAGAGTTGCTTGATATAGTTAAACAATAAAGAGTGAATGAATGAAAGAGTGAAAGAGCGGGCCGCCAATGGAGTGAAGAAATGATGTTAGATTTCTATAGTTCACTTCTTCACTCCATCAGCGGCTCGCTCTTTCACTCTTCCGCTCTTTCGCCATTAACCTGGGTAATATAGATGAAAAAGTATCTGGTGACCCTAGTACCCGTGCTGATGCTGAGTTTTCAGCCGGATTCGCCTTCGAATGGTGCTCCCAAAACACACGGGCAATCCAGTTCTACGGGCGTTGTGGATGGAAGTAAAAATGCTGGCCCCGGTGAGGAGTTGAAGCCATCTGTCTCGCAGGAAAAAGTCGAAACGCTGGTAGCAAAGCTGCTGACAACGTATCACTACCGAAAAGTAAAGCTCAATGACTCCCTCTCATCGGTCGTTTGGGATAATTACCTGAAAGAACTGGATGGTAACAAAACGTATTTTCTGGCATCGGACGTAGCCTCGTTTGAGAAGTATCGGTATCAGATCGATGACGCGCTTATCAACGGCGACCTGACGGCAGCTTATGATTTGTTTAACCTCTATCGGAAGCGGTATCAGGAACGTAGTGATTTCATTAAAGCGCAAATCAAAAAGCCGTTTACCTTTACCGCCGACGAAAGCTTTAATACAAATCGGGAGAAAGCAGCCTGGCCCAAGACGGTAGAAGAGCAGAATGAGCTGTGGACGAAAATCCTCAAGAACCAGGCCCTCGAGCTTAAGTTGGGCAATCGGAAAGACAGTGCCGTGGTCGCCTTGATGACCCAGCGGTACACCAACCTCGACAAAGCCATTAACCGGGTTAAAAGCGCAGATGTGTTCCAGATGTACATGAACTCATTCGCCGAAGCGCTCGATCCGCACACCAACTACCTGTCGCCAAGCACGGCCGATCGGTTCAATCAGGATATGAGCCAGTCTCTGGAAGGCATTGGCGCTATTCTGCGCGAAGATGGCGACTACATCCGGATCATGGACGTTCTGCCCGGTGGCCCGGCGTTTAAAAGCAAGCTGCTCAACAAAGACGATAAAATAGCCGGTGTTGCGCAGGGCGATAACGGCGCAATGGTGAACACCATGAACTGGCAGGTCGATGAAGTTGTGAAGCTCATCAAAGGGCCTAAAGGAACGATCGTTCGTTTACAGGTCATATCACCAAATTCGCTGGCGGGTGCTCCACCTAAAGAAATTCGACTGGTTCGGGAAAAGATAAAACTGGAAGAACAGCGTGCCAAGAAAGAGATCATCGAAGTGACTGACAATGGCAAACCGTTCAAGATTGGGGTTATCAACATCCCCATATTTTACCGGGATTTCGAAGGAGCACGCAAGCGCGAAGAGGGATTTAGCAGCACCACGAGCGATGTTAAGCGATTGATCGATTCGCTTAAAGCAGAGAAAGTGGCGGGTATTGTCATTGACCTCCGCGACAATGGCGGTGGCTCATTGACCGAATCCATTGACCTGACGGGTTTGTTCATTCCCAAAGGTCCGGTTGTTCAGGTGAAAGAATCGTCGGGCGAAACGGAAGTTTACTCAGATAAAGATGGCGGAACGGTGTTCTACGACGGCCCACTGGCTGTTCTGGTTAACCGTTTCAGCGCGTCGGCTTCGGAAATTTTTGCGGCTGCTATTCAGGATTACAAGCGCGGTATTATCGTGGGTGGTCAAACTTACGGCAAAGGCACGGTGCAAACGATGGTCGACCTGAGTGAGTGGTTGCCCAAAGAGCCGGAAAAAATTGGTCAGGTGAAAATGACCATTCAGAAGTTTTATCGCATCAACGGAAGCAGCACACAGCACAAAGGTGTAACGCCGGATGTTCAATTGCCTTCCGCTTTTTCGGCCGAAGAGTATGGCGAAAGCTCACAGCCAAGTGCGCTACCCTGGGATCAGATTAACTCGACCCGCTTTGAGCAGTCTCGCGGTATTGATGATAAGATCCTGAGCCGGCTTCGTGAACGGTTCGACCAGCGGCTTAAGTCAGACCCTGAACTAAAGCAACTGGCGCAGGAACTGGCCGACTTTAAGAAAGCGAAAGAGAATACGGTTGTGTCGCTGCAGGAAACCAAGCGCCGGAAAGAACGCGAGGAAGCGGAACGTAAGCGCGCAGCGGCTAATAAAGTGTCGCAGTTGTCGGCCCCCTCAACGGATGAGCCAGAAACTGTTGCGGCTGCGACGCCAGCAACATCCAAAAAGAAGAAAGACCTGTATCTCAACGAAGCAGGTTTGGTACTGGCCGATTACATTACGGCTGCTCATATGGCTGTTAATAAGTAGGTCGGTGTCAACTTCGATTCATTAAAAAACGCGCAACGAACCGTTGCGCGTTTTTTGTGTTTACCAATAGTCAATTTCTAAATTACCGTATGTGGTATTTCCTTATCAAACAAAACACCCTCGACAGGGCTCAATACCAGTCACTGCAAAAACGGGCTTCGCTAACCGAAGTCGAATTGTTCAATGAGCCTTACGAAAACTGGTATGTTTTTTCGGTTGAGAAAGACGCATACACAACGTTTATGGACCATCTGGACCGCGCTGGTATTGGATACGATCTGGCTACCGAGCGCCCAACGCGTGATGAAATGCTGGACAGTATGCGCTAACGGGTCAGGTTGCCGGAACATCCATTAGCCGGACTCCGGGAAAAATGTCGGCTCGTTTTACCCGCTGGAAGAAACGCCAGGTAAGCAGAACGGCGGCAATGGAAAGTCCCGCCAATAAACCAATCCAGACTCCAACGGCATCCATACCCATCGGAAACGCGAGGATGTAACTCAGCGGCAGGGCAACCATCCAGTAAGAAAATAGTGTAATGAGTGTGGGCACGTTCACATCCGAAAGCCCCCGCAAGCCACCCAGTGCTACAACCTGCACCCCATCGGAGAGCTGGAAAAACCCCGCCATGATCACCAGCGAAGCCGCAATGCTCATTACGGCCGGATTGTCGCGGAGGTAAAGCGTCACGAGCCAGTCGTTGGCCGTCAGGAAGATAAGAGCCGCAACGCTCATAAAACTTATCGACAGAAGAAAGGCCGACACGCCGGCTCGCCAGACATCCTCCCGGCTTCCCCGTCCTACGGCCGCACTGACCCGGATGGCAGCCGCCGACGAAATACCCGTTGCCATCATGTAGGTCACCGATGCCATATTGATGGCAATCTGATGAGCGGCCAGTTGAGCCTCTCCCAGCCAGCCCACAATGACAACCGCCAGTGAAAAGGTAGCTACCTCAAAGAAAAACGTAAGGCCACCCGGAATACCCAGCCGTAAAATAATCCAGGCTTCCTCTTTGGACGGCAATGACTTGAATTCCTTTTTCAGGTAGGGCCTAAAGTGCGCCGTTCGGTAGATATAGAGCAGCATTGCCCCCGCCATGAACGTCCGGGATAGTAAGGTTGCCAGGGCCGAACCCATTAGTCCCAGTTCAGGAAATGGACCGACACCTTTTATGAATACGTAGTTGAAAAGTGCGTTTATCCCTAGTGCAGATAACGTGATGGCCATGGCCACCCGAGGATATCGAAGCCCATCGCACAGTTGACGGGCGGCTACAAAAATTAGCAGCGGTAGAAGTGACGCACTTAAAATCAGCATAAAGTCGCGCGCCAGCCGCGTTACTTCGGGTGTTTGGCCGAACAGCTTAAAGTTGAAAGCCAGCAGTATAGACAAACCGCCCAGCAGAATACTCAATAGCCCGGCCACCCGTAACCCGGCCCGAAATAACCGATTCACTGCCGCCGAATCGTTCTGGTTGCTGGCTTTGGAGACTAAAGCCGCCACAACCGACATGCACCCTACGCCAATGCTCGACATCAGAAAAGACAGTGAGTTGGCCAGGCCGGAAGCACCCAGAGGCACCGCCCCCAGCAATCGTCCTACAAACAGATTGTCTGTTACGCCCATCAGCACCACACCTAACTGGGCAATGATGATGGGTATACTCAGTCGAAGGGTATCGGTAAATTCGGCTCTGTAGATAGGTAGCAGCGGACGTTGGGCAGCAGGCATGAGTAAAGGGCGTTGGGCCTTGGGCAGAAGGGTACGGGCGACAAAATCAGGGTACAAATATAGCACTTCCTGATTCCTCATTCTTCGTTACCCATATGCTTTCCCCTATCCCCAGTCCTTACCCCGCTGCCCTACGCCTTTGCCTGGCATCCCGAGGCCCTACACTCATTACCCCTTGTCCCTTGGCCCATTCCTTTGTACTTTTGTTACTTTATCACCTATCGGGCAAGCCCTTGAAAGAATACGGCAGTAGTATCCAAAAGCTCGTTGACAATATGGTCAACATTGACGATCGCTCAACCCGAACTCGGTATGCACATATCCTGATTGAGTTGATGCGACAAATCCATCCCAACATGAAGGATGGTCAGGACTACTACAATAAATTGTGGGACGACCTGTACATCATGTCTAATTTTACGCTGGATGTGGATAGCCCCTACCCACCCCCATCGGAAGAAGCACTCGGCAAAAAACCCCAGCGGGTTCCTTATAACACCCATAACCTGAAATTCAGACATTTTGGCCGGAATGTCGATCTACTCATTGCCAAAGCAGTTGCCCTGGAAGAACCCGAAGAACGACGCGCCTTTGTTTCTTACCTGACGCGCCTGATGCGGACCTTCTATCAAGCCTGGAATAAAGAATCCGTTGAAGATGAAACGATTTATCAAAGCCTGATCGAACTCTCGAACGGTAAACTTTCCGATGATATAAAGCTCATCCGGGAGCAGGGCCTCGTTGAATCGACCCCCCGCGAGCGTACCGGCGACCAGCCACAGCGCATTGGGAATGGCGGCAACAATTTCCGTAACGACCGCAACAACGGCCCTCAGGGACGGCCTAATAACCGCAATGACCGCAACGGGAATAATGAAAACGGACAAAACCCGCGTAATGTCAATAACCGAAACCGGAACGATAATTCGCAGGGACGGCCTAACAACCGCAATGACCGCAACGGCGATGGCGGGCAGAATCCACGGAATTTTGGCAGCCGTAACCGCAATGACCAAAACAGAAACAACGACCGTCGCAGACGGTAAATTCCAGTTATAAAGGATAACGGGTTCAGGTCGGCTTTTGACCGTTTTCTTATTCACCTGTTCCGGTAACTCGTTCATCATTTATAATTCATAATTCATCATTTCCTAAATGGCATCTTTTCAAATTACTGGCGGACGTAAACTTAAAGGCGAACTGAATCCGCAGGGAGCAAAAAACGAAGCTCTCCAAATTCTGTGTGCCGTACTGCTCACCAAAGAACCCATTACGATTCATAACATTCCGGGCATTCGGGACGTGAATCAGCTTATCGACCTGCTGGGCGATCTAGGTGTATGGGTTACTAAAATCGGCGAAAGTTCGTACCGATTTCAGGCCAGTGACGTCAACCTCGATTACCTCGAAACCGACACTTATAAGCGCAAAGCAGCCGCCTTGCGGGGATCGGTTATGTTGCTCGGCCCTATGCTGGCCCGCTTCAAGAAAGGGCGTATTCCCCGGCCGGGTGGCGACAAAATTGGTCGGCGCCGGTTGGATACGCACTTTTTAGGATTCGAGAAACTGGGTGCCCAGTTCAACTACGATGCCAACGACGGTGGTTATTATCAGGTGGATGCCAGCAACCTGCGCGGCACCTATATGCTGCTCGATGAAGCCTCGGTAACCGGTACCGCCAACGTACTTATGGCCGCGGTTATGGCCGAGGGCACGACGCAGATCTATAATGCCGCCTGCGAACCCTACCTGCAGCAACTGAGCAAGATGCTGAACTCCATGGGTGCCAAAATAACCGGTGTAGGCTCCAATCTGCTCACCATTGAGGGCGTCTCGGAATTACACGGCACGGAGCACACCATGCTACCCGACATGATCGAGATTGGCTCGTTTATCGGGCTGGCCGCCATGACGCAGTCGGAAATTACGATTAAAAACTGTCGGATTCCGGAGTTGGGCATTATCCCTGACCAGTTCAAGCGGTTAGGTATCCAGATGGAATTCCGGGGCGACGATATTTTTATTCCGGCTCAGGAACGTTACCAGATCGAAAGTTTTCTGGATGGCGGCATGATGACCGTTGCCGATGCGCCCTGGCCTGGTTTTACACCTGATCTGCTGAGCATTGTTCTCGTAACCGCCGTGCAGGCGCAGGGAACGCTGCTGATCCATCAGAAAATGTTCGAAAGTCGACTGTTCTTCGTTGACAAACTCATCGACATGGGCGCTCAGATTATTCTGTGCGATCCGCACCGCGCTACGGTTGTTGGCTTAAATCGCCAGATTCCCCTGAAAGGCATCCGCATGTCGTCGCCGGATATCCGGGCGGGCGTTGCCTTGCTCATTGCCGCTATGTCGGCGCAGGGCACGAGCATCATTGATAACATCGAGCAGATTGACCGGGGCTACCAGAACATCGACACCCGGCTAAATGCCATTGGTGCCGAGATCATTCGGTTGTAACAAACCCATCTATAGTATTGAGCCCGGCCTGTGAGATGCAGGCCGGGCTTTTCTGCGTGTAATCAGTCATCCAGTGCTTAAGTACATCGGTTTCAAGAACCCCGTACCACACAATTCGTTGATAGAGAACGAAAGTCCGTTAAACCTTCTTCATAGATTCTTGTCTTTAGTACAGAATAGGTTTAGTTTAACAGCAAAAAATAAGTACGCCTAATGAAAACGTTCCAATTCAACTTAGCCGCTTGGGCACTGGCGGCTCTCCTGTCCGGCGGTTCGCTGGTAGCCTGCGCCCAGGCAACAACGGGTGGCGCAACAGCCAGTGCCTCAACAGCCAGCGACCCCGCCAAAACAATGCTGTTGCAACCGCTTCAGCAGATGGTTACAAAACTAAAAAAGTTACAGGCAACCGGCGACCCGGACTTCGACTATGCTTTTCAGGCTAAAATTCATGCCCAGGGGGCTCAGGACTTGTTAAAGCAGGAAATTCAGAATGGGAAAGACTCGTCTTTGAAAAAGATGGCGCAGACATTGCTGACCGCCAGCGAATCCGAACTTTCTCAACTGAATAACACCCTGTCCAACATAAAGCCAACGCGGCCAAATCAGGCGTTTACACAGCAGCAAAACCGGAATGTAGAAGCAATTAACCTGAAGCTACAGCAGACGGGGTCCAGCGATAAGCTGACTAGTAATCTGGATAAGAATTTCTCGACCCTTTTGATCGACCAGCGACAGGACGCAATCGATTTGGCAAAGACTTACCTGCAATACGGTAAGAATAATTCTCTGAAGACTTACGCGCAGCAGTTGATCGACCAGTCGACCCAACAGATGCAGCAGATGAAAACGATGGCACCCACGCCTAAATAACGCCAATCGTTGCACCATGAATGTACTAACGTTAGTTTTGACGCTACTAACGTTAGTACATTCATGGAAATAGCTGATTCGTTTGTTCCAACGGCGGGTGTCGTTGGCGTTTTTCCGTTAGTTACCTACTTCTTCTTAGTAGTGGCTACCTATCTTTTTCTGGGTGCATTCATCGCGTCTCTGGCCATGCGTCCGGCCACAACACCCCAGCCCCTTCAACCTGCGCTGATCCTTACCGCAGTTATTGCTGCCATTGCGGGCTTCTCTTACTACCAGATTCAGAGTCATTACCATATCATGCTGGCCGAGCTGGCTACGGTTACCAGCCCCAATGACCGACAGGTTCTTATCCGCGAATCGTACAACGCCATAGGCCAATACCGGTTTATGGATTGGGCCGTCACAATTCCGCTGCTGCTGATTCAAGTGGTTCTGCTACGCACCAATACGACCGTAAAGCAGAGCCGGCTGCCCATCATGCTGATGGGAGCCAGTTTTTTCATGATTCTAACCGGCTATATCGGTCATGAGCAGCTTGGCTTCGACAACGAAATTTTAGTCGGTCCCAAACTGATTTGGGGTCTTGTTTCTCTCCTCGGCTATGCCGTCGTAGTACGAACGTTACTACCCCATTTAAAGCAGGCCAGCCCCCAGCCTGTCAATCAGCTTATAACGATTTCGCTGGCCGCATTTGCTCTGGCCTATCCACTGGGTTATTTTCTGACCTTCGCCCCTATCGACTTCAATAGTATTCATATTCTGTATACGGTCGCCGATGTAGTCAGTAAAGCAGGCCTGGGTCTGGCCGTTTACCATACGTATAAACCCCCTGTTGAGTAACGAACACATTCTGCGTACATTGAGCATTATACACCATTTACCTGCGTATGTTTATGATGCGACGTCTATATAGCCTGGGTATTCTGCTGCTATTCGTATTGGTTTCACCAGCAAAAGCCCAGAATGGCATCGTTGTTTTTCAATCCGACTTTGGCTTGAAAGATGGAGCCGTTTCAGCGATGAAAGGGGTTGCCCTGGGCGTATCGCCAGCGCTTAAACTGGAAGACCTTACCCACGAAATTCCAGCTTATAACATCTGGGAGGCAGCCTACCGGTTATACCAGACCGTGCCTTACTACCCCAGGGGAACCGTTTTCGTCTCAGTTTGCGACCCCGGTGTGGGTACCGAGCGGAAATCGGTGGTGATGCTCACAAAAACCGGACAGTACATCGTTACACCCGATAACGGCACGCTTACCTTACTGGCCGAACACCTCGGCATTGCTGAGATCAGGCAGATCGACGAAGCGATTAACCGATTGAAAAACTCAGGCGCATCCTACACCTTCCACGGCCGCGACGTATATGCCTATACAGCCGCCCGATTGGCTGCCCATACCATCACGTTTCAGCAAGTCGGTCCGAAGCTTCCCGCACAGGTCGTTAAGCTGGACTACCAGAAAGCTGATCTTGACAATGGGGTTGTGAAAGGAAACATCCCCGTGCTCGATGTTCAGTATGGCAATGTCTGGAGCAACATTCCACGGGCTATAATCGACCGGCTGGGCGTGAAACCCGGCGCGTCGGTGCGGGTACAAATCTTTCAGGGTACTACCACACGGTACGACAAGACCATCCGAATGGTCAATACGTTTGGGGAAGCTCCGGTTGGCGAGGATGTCGCTTATGTGAACAGTCTGCTCAACTTCTCCATCGCCGTCAATCAGGGTAATTTTTCGGAGAAGTACAAGGTGTTCAGCGGCCCGGACTGGTGGATTATGGTTAGTGGTAAGTAACTGTAGTACCAACGCATCGACGCTTCGGCGGTCGGGCGTGACTTACACACTCTGCATCGTGCTCAACTTCCGGTAGAAGCCTTCGTCCAGGGTGAGCAGTTCGTCGTGCCGACCGCGCTCTACAATGCGTCCCTGATTGACCACCAGAATCTCGTCGGCGTGTTGAATCGTACTGAGCCGGTGAGCAATCACGAGGGTGGTACGGTTGGCCATCAGGCGCGTCAGGGCTTCCTGTACCAGTTTTTCGGATTCGGTATCGAGGGCGGAAGTAGCTTCATCTAGAATCAGGATCGGTGGATTTTTCAGGATGGCGCGGGCAATGCTAATGCGCTGCCGCTGACCGCCAGACAGCTTGCCGCCCCGGTCGCCGATAATGGTCTGGTACCCGTCCGACTGCGCCATGATAAAGTCGTGCGCATTGGCAATCCGGGCCGCTTCCATGATTTGAGCCTCAGTAGCGGCACTACCAAAGGCGATGTTATTGAAGATCGTATCGTTAAACAGAATACTTTCCTGCGTCACGATGCCCATCTGTGCGCGCAGGGAAGCCATGCTGCAATCGCGCATGTCGACGCCATCAATCAGAATCTGCCCGGCCGTGGGGTCATAAAAGCGCGGAATCAAATCAGCAATGGTCGATTTCCCCCCCCCCGACGAACCCACCAGCGCAATGGTTTTACCCTTTTGCAGATCGAATGTAATATCACGCAACACAGGGGTGTCAACAGTATAGGCAAATGACACATGCTGCACCGAGATTTTATCCCGGAAACCAGTCAGCGTCACCGCGTCGGGTTTGTCCTGAACCACAGGCATCGTGTCGATCAGTTCGAGCACCCGCTCACCCGAAGCCAGCCCCCGCTGCGAGCCACTGAAGGCGTTGGAAATATCTTTGGCAGGACGTGTCACCTGCGAGAAAATGGCGATATAGGTTATAAACTCCGATGCCGTAAGGTCCGACTGACCGCTCAGGATCAGCGACCCGCCATAAAACAAGATACTGGCTACGGCGGCTACACCGACTACTTCCGAAAACGGCGAAGCCAGTTCGCGCCGGTTGGCCAGCGAGCGGATGGCGTCGCGGTAGCCTTCGTTTTCTCGGCGAAATTTATCCAGGATAAAGCCCTCCGCCACGAACCCTTTCACCACGCGCATACCGCCAAAGGTCTCGTCGAGCAGGCTTACCAAACCGCTTAATCGCTGTTGCCCTTCCTGGGCGTCGCGCTTCATCCGGCGGACCAGCGTGGCAATAAAAACCCCCGAAATGGGAATGACGACGATGGCAAACAGCGTCAGCTTTACCGAAATAGTAAGCAGGGCAATGACGTAACCAATCAACAGAAACACTTCTTTCGAGGCTGCCGACAGCGTGTTGGCAATGGAATTTTCCACTTCCTGCACGTCGGTGGTAGTCCGGGAAATGAGGTTGCCTTTGCGTTCGTTCGTAAAAAAGCCCAGATGAAGTTCCAGCGTTTTGGCAAAAACAGCCTCACGCAGTTTGGCCACCATCTTCGCCTTGAACGATTCCAATTGCCTGACAGAAAGATACTTGAAAAGGTTATTTAGCAGGACTGACAGAATAATGACGAAGCAGACGAATTGCAGGGCTCCCACTTTACCGTAGTCCTGAAAGACCTGCGCAAAGTAATATCTAAAAAAACCGGTGGGGCTGGTGGTGAGCGTTGGCGCGGGCTGATTCAGAAACGCACTCATTTCCTGCGCGTCCACTTTATCGAACAGGATGCTGAGCAGCGGAATGAGCAGTGTAAAATTCAACACGCCAAAAACACTGGACAACAGCGATGTAAACACGAACGGTGTCAGAAAACGCCCGAGTGGTTTGGCAAAGGAAAGTAATCGAAGGTATGTTTTCATTGATGGTGCAAAGTTAATCCGAACCTGGATTTATGTGATTTTTTTGATTACTCTGATTCTTTCATTAGAAAGCATCCTTTTAAAATCAGAGTAATCAAAAAAATCATACAAATCCGGGTTCAGATTTAATACCTAAGATTTGGAGGTATATAAAATTCTTTTGTACGTTTGGGTCATGAACACGTCCTCAAATTCCTCTTTATTGAAAGGTAGCCTGTCGGTTATGATTTTGCGGTTGCTGGAAGACCGTGAGAAGATGTACGGCTACGAGATTACGCAAAAAGTGAAAGACCTGACGGCGGGTGAAATGACCATTACCGAAGGTGCCCTCTACCCTGCCCTGCACAAACTCGAGGCCGATGGTCTGCTCACCACCGAAACCCAGATTGTCGATGGCCGCGCCCGTAAATACTACTCGCTCACGAAAACCGGCCATACCGAAGCCGCCGGGCGCATCGCCGAGTTAGCCGCCTTTCTGGAAAACCTGAATCTGGTTATGAAACTTAAACCGTCCATGTAATCATGGCTCTGACACCTTTTCAACTGAAATACCTGCGCTTCGATTTGATTGGCCTTGGCGACATCAAATATGACGATGTGATTGATGAATTGCTCGACCATTACGCCAGCCTGACCGAACAGAAAATGGAAACCGGTCTACCCTTTGAAGACGCCAGCAAAAAAGCCTGGACGCAGTTGGGTGGGGTTCGGGGCGTCCAACATATAGAAGCATCATCGATCAAAGCCATTGAGAGTCAGATCAGAACCCAGCATATGGCTATTTTGAAAAGCTATTTCCGGTGGCCCATGCTGCTGACATCGGTGCTTGTTTCAGTACTGGTGTACATTGCTGTGCCCATGATCCCTATCAAATGGTTGATTGTTGGCGTTTGTGTTATTTGTCTGACACCATTCCTGTTTCTGCTTTGGGGCTATTACTACGGGCTTCACCAACAGACTACAACCGGTAAGGTTGTCTGGGAATACATGCTGAATAATGGGGGGCGAGCGGCTAGCCTTGTCCAGCTAGGACTGAATTTGCCCAATAGTTTTGCAGAAAACGGCGCTCAGTCAACCCGGACATTTTTGCAAACGTATCCGACCGTTTCTGTTATCATTTGCCTACTGGTACTACTATACACCGCGAGTTTTATCCAACTGTTCCAGCATCAGTACAAACATAAATTCGTTTAGCCCGCCATGCTCACTCCCACCCAACTTAACTATCTCCAACAAGATCTATCTGGTCTGGCGAACATTGAATACGATGAAGTGATGGCCGAACTGCTGGATCATTACGCCAGCCTGACGGAGCGAAAAATAGACGCCGGTATGTCGTTCGAAGACGCCAGTAAGTGGGCCTGGGCCGAATTAGGTAGTGGCGAAGGCCTGCAGCAGATTCAGACGGATTATGAGAAAAGTATCACAGCACAGGTACGAACCCGGCACTTTGAAATCCTGAAGAGCTATTTTCGATGGCCTGCCTTTGTGACAACGGCGTTAATTGGTGCATTAATGTACTTTACTGCCCCACTTATTACCGCGAATGGCATGTTTACTATTTTCTTCATTTGTGGTTTGTCTCCTTCAGCTATCTTATTCTATGGTTATCAGAAGCACCTAGACCAACAAACGGATAGCCGAAAGATTGTCTGGAACTATCTGCGGGCGTCATTTAGCACTGTATGGAATCTGATTTACGTTTTTGGCATAAATAACCTTAATTCGTTATTCGAAGAGAAGAGCAGAATTTGGCTGTTTCAGGTACACTCAACAGTTGGCCTTGTCTTATGCATGGTTAGCTTGCTCTATGCGGTCAGTTACATTCAGCTTTTCAAAGAAAATTTCAGCCTGAAACTCGCTTAACCGACCATGCTCACTCCCGCCCAACTCACCGCCATCGACCAGCATCTGCGTAAGGAAAACTGGTTGCTCAACGAAGACCTGATCAGCGAGCTCACCGACCATTACATCAATGGTATCACTGACCGACTGGCGCAAGGGATGGCTTTTGATATGGCCCTGCGGGAAATCCATACCGGATTTGGCGGTCGCAAAGGGCTGCTGAAAATGGAAGAGGACTATCAGGTGCACAACCATAGAAAACTCGTTCAACTAGAATGGCAATTTGTCCGCTCGTTTATGCACGGCGCAAAATGGCCATTTACTGCCTGTCTGTTCGTTGGCCTATATGCAGTGAATAGCTATACTGGTGAAGAGAACATCGTCAGAACCGGATTGAGTTTTGGTTTTCTGTTCGTTACGATCTCCGTTCTCGCCAGCGTTGCCCAGAGCCTGTACTTCTTTTATCGGAACCGGAATGAGGTTAATCAGGCTATCGGTCAACCCAGCTCGCCAGTTTACATTACGGCCTACCTGCTCGCGATGTCCCTGCTGCTTCTAAACAAATATGGTTTGACAAAATACGGCTCAGGTCTCCCCGTTTCAGCAATCCTATTACTGGAAACCTTGCTGCAGACGTTATGCTTTGTTTATTACGCTGCCATCGCGCTGGCGATGAGACACATTTTATTGAAAGAACGTAACCAACGTCTTCCTAAGTCCGCTTAACTAACCGAACATGCTCACACCCGCCCAACTCGATGTTCTCCATCAGGACCTGCTTGAGGAAGCGAACATTTCTTACAAAGAGGTGCTGGATGAACTACTAGACCATTACGCCAGCCTGACCGAGCACAGGATGGACGAAGGTTACTCGTTTGACGAAGCCAGTCGAAAGGCGTGGATCAATCTGGGGAGCGGGCAGGGCATTTCGCATATCCAGGAACGGTACAAAAAATTACTCCTGAAGCAGATGCAGGTACAGCACTGGGCCATCGTACGTCGTTATTTCCGGTGGCCTACGCTGGTCACGACGTTTCTGATTGGCGTATTAGCCTATTCCATAGCGAAGGCTGTACCGCCGGGAGCCTTACCACTGGCGTTTCTGGTGCTCGTTTTCGCACCCTATTTATTATTTATCCCCGGCGAATTACGGTTGATCTGGCAAGCGCGTATCCAGAAACGACAAATACTTACTTCACTCCGCCGGGAAGTTGTGTATCGACAGGCCCGTTACGGAAATTACCTGTATCTGGTCGTTATCCAACTGCCCGCGCTGGTAGCCAGCTTCTTTTTAGATGGTACGCGCTGGTATCCGAATCGACCATACTTGTTCGAGTGGCACGCGGGTTTGTCAGCGGCCCTGGCATTCGTTGCTATTTTGTACACGCTTACTTACGTTCAATTGTATAAAAAACAGGCTGCTCCGGGCGTTACCGCCGGCTGATTCACCTTTTTCAACTACGTCATCCCATGCTCACACCCGCCCAACAATCCGCCCTTGATTGTCACCTTCGCGAGACGAACCTGCTCACAAACGAGGAACTGATTCTTGAATTGACAGACCATTATACTACGGCACTACTCGACCGTATGGCGCAGGGCATGACCTTTGAAACGGCCCTGACGGATACGCAACAGGCGTTTGGGGGCGCAAAGGATTGCAGAAAATGGAGCGTCAGTACAACCTGGTCACCTTCCGGCAGTACGATGAGCGTTGGCGGCAGGCATTGCGCACCCAGTTTCAGAAACCGTTGCTTTGGCAGCAGACGGTGCCTGTTTATGCTGTAACTTTTTTCTGTTCTCTTCTCATTCTCATTCAAGATCCGGTCACGAATCCTAAGTGGACCAGCTTTGCGGAGGGTATATGGCAGGGGCTTTTAGGAGGCATTTTAATAGGCTCACTTGGGCTGCTGTGGCCTTATCTGAAAGCCATCTTTCAGCACGGACTTCATAATGTTCCGGTCCAGGTATTGTATCTTGTAAAGCGTCAGACCCTGCTCGCATCCATACAAGGCCTCCTCGGAATAGGTTATTTTTGGTTAATGCCGCTGCTGCCATCAGTTGTTCAGGCATTTCTGGTATCACTGTTCGTGTCAAAACTATGTTTGTATGCGCTTACCGCTCACTACATGCGTGAGTTGTTACACGACTATGAAAAGAGTCGGTGAACACGTTTCAGAATAGCCAACTCAACCGATGCACCCAGGAGTTGTCTCGGATCGTCCGTCGCCTAGCGATATACTATTTGTAGCCAGGCTAACCATAGACACGAGTTTATTTACTTCACTAACCCCTCATATAACTTCCAGTACTCCCCCGCTACACTGGGCCAGCTGAATCCGGCGGCCCGTTTGCGTAATCGCTCCTCGCGCAGAGAGTTCTGACCGAAATCGTGCAGTCCGTCGTGGAGCACTTTGGCCATAGTTTCCGGCTCGAAATCCTCGAAGTAATATGCTTCTTTGCCGCCCACTTCGGGTAAGCTTGTCAGGTTAGAGATAAACACCGGCTTGCCGAATGTCATGGCTTCGGCCACGGGCAAACCGAAACCTTCGGTCAGAGAGGGGAACAAAAACGCTTCACAGTGAGCGTAGAGCCATAATTTTGTTGACTCGTCAACCGAACCAGCCACTAATAGCCGGTCGGCAACACCTAGTTTCTCGGCCTGTTCGCGGATGTGTTGAGCATATGGGTGGCGGTCGGGACCGGCCAGCACCAGCCGGTAGTCGGGAAACGCTTCGAGCAACGGCAGCAGCGTGTGTACGTTCTTTTTCGGGTGAATGACACCCACAAACAGGAGAAAAGCAGACTGTGTAAAATTGCGCAGGGGCGACTCGGCGGGTAGCTCGGGCGGTGTGTTCTTTGGATCAACAGCCACACCGGTATATACCACATCGAAGGGTGTCGTTGCCGGAATCGTCAGGTGCTTCCGAACGACCGAAGCCGTAAACGCCGAACCAGCCGTTAGCAACGATGCCTTGTTGATCTTTCGCTGCAACCGGGCCAGTTTACGTTCCTTTTTGGCGGCTGAATAATCGGCCCGTTCCAGAAAATTAAGGTCGTAAATCGTCAGCATCAACTTAGCCGACTTATTGATCAACGAATTTGGCAAATACGATGAATCCTGATGCAGGCAATGCCAGACATTATAACTGCCGGGAATCAGCAATTTCCGTTGCCAGGATGCTTCAATGTAAGAGACCGAGTCACCAAAAACACCCGATTTTCCTTTTGGCACCAGAAACGTCAGGTTCCACCCATCGTGACGTTGGCGAACAAGTTCGTGACCAAGGTGCAGGCAAACCTGCCCTAAACCACTGTTGAGGTCCCGAAGGCGTTCGGCGTCGATAAAGAGAGAGGGCATACGATTTCCTGATTTTGGCAAAATTGGGAAATATTTAAACATCAAGCCCAAATAAAAAGTCGGACCATAGTTTGTAACTGTGGCCCGTCTTCCTGCTTTCGGAAAAATCATATAAATCATTTCAATCCTAAAAATCCCGGTTCAGACTTACTTTTGCACCATGACTTTACAAAATGACTTGTTACTCCGCACCGCGCGGGGCGAATTGACCGAGCGGGTGCCCGTCTGGATGATGCGGCAGGCGGGACGTGTCCTTCCTCAATACAGAGCCGTTCGGGAGCGGGCCGGTAGTTTTATCACGCTGGCCAAAACCCCGGAATTAGCCGCAGAAGTAACCATTCAGCCAGTCGATGCCTTCGACGTGGATGCCGCCATTATTTTCTCCGATATTCTGGTCGTGCCCGAAGCGATGGGCCTCCCCTATGAAATGATCGAAAGCCGGGGCCCCGTTTTCCCGACCACTGTGCGCAATGAGTCCGACCTGAGCCGCCTGCGCGTAGCCGATGCCGAAAGTGATTTGGGCTATGTACTGGATGCTATCAAACTCACCAAGAAAGAACTGAACAATCGGGTGCCGCTCATTGGCTTTGCCGGGGCACCGTTCACTATTTTCTGCTACATGACCGAGGGCAAAGGCTCAAAGACCTTCTCAGTAGCCAAGAAATTACTTTATACCGATCCCAACTTCGCTCACGCGCTGCTCCAGCAAATTACGGACAGCACCATTGCGTACTTACAGGCGCAGATTCGGGCGGGGGTTGATCTGGTTCAGATTTTCGATTCGTGGGCGGGAATCCTCTCACCGGAGCAGTACCGGACATTCTCGTTGCCTTATATCAAGCAAATCTGCGACGTGATCTCCGGAACGCCGGACCGTGACGTACCCGTAACCGTTTTTGCTAAAGGAGCCTTCTTTGCCCGGCACGAAATTGGCCAGTTGAGCTGCGACGTGGTAGGACTGGACTGGAACATGGACCCGAAAGAATCGCGGGCGCTGGTACCCGACCGAGTCTTGCAGGGAAATTTAGACCCTTGTGTCCTGTACGCTGATTTTGCCCAGATTCGGGCGGAGGTGAAACAGATGCTCAGCGACTTCGGTCACCAGCATTACATTGCCAACCTCGGTCACGGCATCTACCCCGATACCGACCCCGACAAGGCGCGGTGCTTTGTCGACGCTATTAAAGACATGTAATGTATCGGGGGTGAGCACCCGCGCAGCCGTAGGCCAAGTTGTAACTCAACAGAGGTTAGCCTACGGCTGCGCGGGTGCTCACCCCGATACTGACTACAAGCTCTCTTTCGCTTCCTGTTTAAGCAGTGCCTTATCAATGGGTACCACGCCCACTGATTCACAAACCAAGCCACCGCCCAGGTTCGACAAGCCGGCAATAATGTGCGGGGGTTGCTGCAAGGCCACGCAACAGGCGGCAATGCTAATGACCGTGTCGCCCGCGCCGGATACATCGGCAATTTTGCGGATATGAGCCGGTAATTTCAGGCATTCATCTTTGTAATCAATATACGCTCCCCGCTCCGAAAGGGTAATCAGAGCCCCTTTCAAATTCAGAGTTTCTTTCAACTGATTGACGACCGCGCGAAACTCCTCCGGCTTATCGACATCAAAATCTACCTTCAGGCCTTCCCTCAGCTCTTTCAGATTCGGCTTGAACAACGTTGTATTCTGGTACGACAGAAAATTCCGCTTCTTAGGGTCAACAACCGTTGGGACACCTTTATCGTTGGCAAAATCGGTGATTTCGGCAATGGCTTCTTTGCTTAGAACACCTTTGTCGTAATCTTCAAAAATGACGACATGGCAAGTCGGGATCAGCTCTTTTGCTTTGGCGATTAATTTCGCCCGCTCGTCGACGGTGATGTACTTGTCCGTTTCCGTATCCACCCGAACCACCTGCTGCGATCCAGCAATGATGCGTTCTTTGATGGTTGTAATCCGATCTGTACTTCGAATGAGGCCGTCGCAGTTGAGGCCCCGGTTGTATAGTTCCTGTTCGAGCTGATCGCCCGGTGCATCGGTCCCAATAATGGAGCAAATGATGGCTTCGGCTCCCAATGCCTGTACATTCAACAAAACATTTCCGGCGCCACCCAGACGCAGTTCACGCCGATCGACGGTTACAACGGGAACCGGTGCCTCGGGCGAAATCCGCTCAACACGCCCCCACACATAAGAGTCGAGCATCACATCACCGACAATCAACACGCGGAGTTTATCGAACTGATCGAACAGTTCATCAATAGACATATCCAAGACACCAACCGGACTCATATTCACTAAACAGCTTGTTTCAGGATACAAAGAAACGAAACAGCAATGCCTTTTCCGAAACCATGTATTGTCTTTGAGGAAATGGAACGACTACGGAGCCGTAATGAGGTCGAGTAACAGATCAGGTTTCAGGAATAAGAGGACGATAGGGATCACCAGTCCAACGGCCAGCCAGACCGCTGTTCCAGGTAAACGAACCGGGGTATTTTGTTCAAGAGGTTCAGGTGCTGTACGAAAAAACAGCAGGAACGGGATTTTGAGGTAATAGACCAGCGAAACCAGCGCATTGAGTAAACCCAGCCCAAACAACGCCAGCAGCCAGGCATCGCCACGTTGCTGGTAAGCGTCGTACAGGGCGGAGAACGACAGGAGTTTTGCGGTAAAACCGACCGTGGGCGGCAATCCTGTCAGGGCCAGCATGACAACTGTCAGCGCAATGGCCAGCAAAGGTTGCCGGGTTCCTAAACCGGCAAAATTTTTGATCGCCAGTCGGCTTCCGTTACTCCGGGCCAGCAGGTCAATGAGAAAGAAAGCCGACAGTGAACTAAACAGGTAAGTGCCAATATAAAACAAGACGGCATTGAAACCGGCTTCATTGAACGCAACAACACCCACCAGCAGAAAACCGGCGTGAGCAATAGTCGAATACGCCAGAAGTCGCTTGGCATCTGTTTGCCGAAGGGCCGATAAGTTTCCGATCAGAATACCCGCCAATGCCAATACCGCCAGTGGCGTTTGCAGCACAAGGGCAGTCGAGCCGAAGCCCGATGCCGCCAGGGGCAGAGCAGTTACCAGCCGAAGCAACACCAGCACGGCGGCTGCTTTGGGTGCTACCGAGAAAAATGCCGCTACCGGCACCGGAGCCGCTTCGTAAGCATCGGGCGTCCAGACATGAAAAGGCACACCCGCCAGTTTGAACAACAAACCGGCCAGTGTCAACAGCATGGCCACAGCAACAACGGCCCCATCCTGCCGGGCCATTTCGGCACCGAAGGCTTCAGCGGTCAGGTCGAGGGTGCCGGTCATGCCGTAGAGCAACGACATACCATAGAGCATGACGGCCGAGCTGATCGCCCCAAACAGCAGGTACTTGATCCCCCCCTCAGAGGCTTTCCGGTCGGCGGTGAGCGCGGTGAGCAGGTAGGAGCAAATGGAAACCAGTTCAATGCTCAGGTAAATGCTGAGCAGATTGACGGACAAGGTCATCAGAAATAACCCGAGTGTCATGGCAACCAGCAGAGAGTACCACTCCAGCGGCAGCTTCGGCCGGTCGATGGCCTGATTAGTGGGCGATGTGAAAGCTTCGTACAGGACAACGCTCACCGCACTCAACGCAACGACCACCTGAATAAAAATGGCTTGCTGGTCGATAAAGAGCAGGTGCATGAACAGAAACCCGCGCGTAGGCAACAGCACGGACCAGCCGCCAGCCACCAGCAGTACGGCAACACTTAATCCAGCCAGGTATAAACGAGCTTTGGGTAAGGCTAATGCCCGAACCAGCAGTAGCTCGGCGACCAGCACAACACAAAAGGTTACAGACAACCAGATTTCCGGTCCGAAACCCCCAAGGCTACTTAAAATGTCGTTTAATTGGTCGGTAAGTGGCAAAATAAAGAGTAGTGGGGTAAGTGAACGTGGTGATTTTGTGAAGTAAGTGGCGCGGTACCGTAAACGATACGGTACCACGTACTTTACAAAGCCAGATTAAATCATTCCGTCGCGGTCGGGTCGGCCTTCGTAGCCGCGCAGTTT
Organism: Spirosoma pulveris; assembly: GCF_054781875.1. Classification (NCBI taxonomy): domain Bacteria; kingdom Pseudomonadati; phylum Bacteroidota; class Cytophagia; order Cytophagales; family Cytophagaceae; genus Spirosoma; species Spirosoma pulveris. The sequence continues at coordinate 349,819 of NZ_BAAGTO010000003.1, read as the reverse complement.
TACAGGCTGCTGCGTTTTGCGTAACCGGATATTCAGGAATTCGACCAGTAGCGAGAAGGCAATGGCGAAGTATAAATACCCTTTCGGGACAACGCCCACTTCCTGGTTGAAGATGACGACCTCGGATAAGTGAGCTCCTTCGGCCACGAGCATAAACCCGATCATGATCAGAAAGGCTAATCCCAGCATTTGTATAGTTGGGTGCTCATTGACGAACGAGCCGACGGGGCCGGCAAAAAACATCATAATAACTACCGACAGCACCACGGCGATCATCATGATCGTTACGTTCTGGGTGAGGCCAATGGCTGTCAGGATGGAGTCGATAGAAAAGACAATATTGGTAATGGCAATTTGGGTCACGACGCTGGAAACCGTTGCTTTCCCTTTAACCGCTCCTCCCTCAATCTCTTCCTCTTCGCCCCCTTCTAACTTGTGGTGAATTTCGGACGTAGCTTTGTAGAGCAGGAACAATCCACCCGCAAATAAAATTAGACTTTGTCCGGTCAGAGCCGCTTTGAACCAGCCGGCGTCGATGTGCGTGAAAGGTTTGCTAAGCGAGATAACGAATGAAATACCCATTAGCAGCGCCAACCGGAAAGCCATAGCCAATATTAAGCCGATGTTTCGTGCTTTGGGCTGATCATTTCGGGCAAGCTTATTAGCCGCAATTGAAATGAAGATGATGTTGTCGATACCCAAAACAATTTCGAGGAATGTCAGGGTAAGCAGGCTGATGATGGATTCAGCAGTAAAAAGATCGCTCATAGTTGAACAAAGGTGAAAGCCAAAATTACCCCCTGTCCTTCAGGTCTGCAACAACTTGTTCAAGAAAGAACGCAGCACCGGACAAAAGGCGGGTAAGTTGGACAGTTGGTAAAATGCCGCCAAATGGGACATTAGCAACAAAACAAGGGTTAGCTTCGTATAGTTATACTGAATGCAGGAGACTCCGATTAACAGGTGCTGGTGAATTCACAGACAGGTATTATACAATTTCATAAATAAAAGATATTTATGGACATTTGGTTGTGTTAAAACGAGATGGTAACATATTTACATCCGGCTCGTTATACTTGCAGCAATTAGTAATCTGATTCGATCCTAAACCGGTTAGTTACCTGCCAAAACTCAGCGTCTTGTGTCGAAATTGTTTGTCCGAATACTACTTGGTTTACTTGCTATCGTGCTGTTACTGGCAGGATTTGTGGTTATTATTGCCACAACGCCCTGGGGACAGCAACAGGTAACCCGACAGGTAAACTCCTATCTCGCCCAAAAACTTCAGTCGCCCTTTCATATTGGGCGCATCCACTACTCCATTCCCGACTGGATTGAACTGGAAGATGTTTTCTTCAAAACGCCCAAAGGAGACACTCTCCTCAACGGAGGCCGTATGCGCGTCGACCTCGACATGTGGGGTTTGCTTAACAACCGCGTTGCCATCAATCAGGTAGAGCTTGAGCATATCCGACTGAATATCAGCCGAACACTACCCGATACGGCTTTTAATTTCCAGTATATTCTTGATGCATTCGACACAGGCGCAGCTCCGGAGCCTTCCGACACGGTGTCGACTCCGATGGCCATTAACCTAACCGGCATTGCACTGAAAGATGTGCGGATCAAGTATAAAGACGACGTTACCGGAGCCGATGTCAATGCCTACATGGATAGCCTGCGGGCTGGCTTTAGCGCCACGGACGTAAACACCTCGAAATACCATTTGTCGAATGTAGCGGTAAATAGACTTGACGTGTATACCCGCTTGTACGAGGGCTTGCCCACGCCACCCGGTGCGCCCGCCAAACCCGGCGACACCCTCGACATTGCGCTGGGTAAATGGCAAATCAACCGGGCTAAGTGGGATATCCGCGTAGAAACCGCCGACTTTAAAACCAAAGGCAGCGCCGAGCGACTGGCCATGGAATCGGATTATTTTTACCTGGACGGCGAAAAAATAGGTATCAAATCTCTCGATCTGGCCAATGCCGATGTGGCCGCTACCCTAACAAAACCAACAAAAAAGGCAACGGTAACCCCGCCAACACCCGCTTCGGCAGTAACGCCCGGCTGGCAGGCGAAGCTAACCAACGTCCGCTTTACCAATAACCGAATCCGGTACGACGACGAAACGGCCCCCCGGCAGAAAACGGGCCTCGACTACAGCCATCTCGATTTGCAGAACCTGGGTATCGACGGCCGATTCCTGGTCTATCGGGATCTGGGTAAGCGTGGGCAGAAAATCAGCGGCCAACTGAGAAACGGCCGCTTCCGGGCTACCAGCGGGTTCGTGCTGCAGCAATTGGAAGGTAATATTCTATACACCGACACCACAACCACGATCACCAAACTTTACGTACAAACGCCAACGAGTTTGCTGCGGGATCAGCTGGTGCTCCGGTACGACTCGCTTGGGCAACTGACAGACCCCCGTTTTGCGAAACGAGTAGCCGTTCGGGTAAATCTGCGCCAAAGCCGATTGTCGGTGGAGGATGTCCTTCAACTGGCACCCTTTCTGGCCGACACACCGCCTTTTGCGGGGAATCGTGGGGGAGTATTCCGGGCCAACGCCCTGGCAACGGGTACACTGGCTGCATTGAACCTGCCCCGTCTGGAATTCGATATGCTTTCCGGAACCAGAATTCGCGCCAGTGGCCGGTTAACCAACGTAACGGACCCCAACCGCATAGGTGTCGACATGGCGATTCAAGATGCTACGACGAACCTGGCCGACATCAACAAACTGGTGCCTAAAGGGACCATTCCTTCATCCATTGCTTTACCGCCATCCTTCAAACTGACGGGTAAACTTAAAGGCGCACTAAACGACCTCGTTCTGGATGCCAAACTGAACACCGCCTGGGGCACCGCCGGATTCGATGGTCGGCTTGCCGGATTTGTGGCGGGTAAAAACCAGACGTATAAAGGCACCCTGAACCTGAACGATTTCGATGCGGGCAAATGGCTCAAGCAATCGGGTACGGTTGGAAAAATCACCGGACGGGCTACGGTCGATGGGCGCGGTATCGACGTAAATACGCTGACCACCCGCTTCGATCTGGCCGTTCAATCGGCCGAGCTGAACGGCTATCGCTATCAGAACCTCGACGCCGAGGGTCGGCTGGCGAATGGTAACTTAAACTTAGTGGGTGCCCTCAAAGACCCGAACGCCAATCTGGCACTCGACATCAAAGCCAGTTTAAAAGGCGATTTTCCAAGCGTAGCGGGACAGACGGTCATTAACGAACTGAACCTTCAGCAACTAAAACTGTACAAAGACCCGCTCTCGCTGAAAGGGAAGATCAACCTGGATATGACCTCCACCGACCCGGCCAAACCCGTGGGTACCATTTCGGCGAGTGATGCAGTCATTAGTCTGGACGGCAAAAGCTACCCTGTCGATTCGCTCTATGCCAAACTAGCCGTCGATGGCAAGACCAAAAACGTGGTAGCCCGGCTTCCGGGTGCTCAGCTTCGCCTGAATGGCCAGTTCGAATACGCACAACTGTACGACATAATTGCCGGAGAGATCAGCCAGTACATTGCCCTGCCCTCACTGACCTACAAGCGAATTCCGCCCCCTCATGCCTTTACGCTGGCAATGAAAGCGTACCAGAATCCGTTGCTGCAGGCCTTTGTCCCGGCACTGACCCGAATGGACACCGTCCGGTTCAACGCCTATCTGGACAACACGCGCGACACGACCTTATCGGCCACGCTGCGCACCGGTGTGGTTGTGTACGACACGACCACCTTGCAGGGAAGTACGCTGGCCATACGGGGGATCGGCAACCAGTTAAAAGTAGATGGGCGCATCGATGGCGTATTGTACGATGGCATTACCATTCGGCAAACAGACATCAACGGGATTGCGGCTAATAACCGCTTCCGATTCTCGGTTATTAACAAAGACTCTATCAATCAGGATCTGCACGGACTGGCGGGAACACTCAGCGTGATCGACTCCACCTACCGGTTCCAGTTTGCGCCCAATGGGTTGCTCACGAACTACCAGCGCTGGCAAACCGATACGTCCGGCTTTGCCCAATATGGCAGCGATGGCGTACTAATAAACCGGCTACACATAGAAACCGACCAGCAATCGCTGGAAATCAGCAGTACGGAGCAATACGCTAATGCACCCATACGTGTTACCGCCCGCGCCATTGAACTAGGGAATCTGGCCCGGCTGGCCAATCAGGATACTACACTGGCAAGCGGACAACTCAACGGAACCGTGATTGTTCGCGACTACATGAGCCAGGATTCTAAACTGGCCTTTACAGGTTCTGTTTACGTCGACAGTCTCAAAGTCATGAGCAAGCCCATTGGCAACCTCACAGCCCGTTTCCGCAACGATAGCGACGGACGTATTGGTGTGAATACCGTTTTGGCGGGACCTTACAATGACGCGACCGTTACCGGATTCTACAATCCTGACAATGCCAAACAAGCACTGGAGCTGGCCATCAAGTTAAATCGACTGGACGCCCGTACCATCGAAGCCTTCAGCTTTGGTGAACTGCGCCAGGCCAAGGGGCAGCTTACAGGTGAATTCACCGTTGCCGGGGCAGTCGATAACCCGCAGATGAACGGAAGCGTCGCCTTCGATTCCGTTGGCTTCAACATCAAGCAACTCAACGCGACCTATAATATCGATAATGAGAAACTAGCTTTTTCCGGGCAGACCATCACCCTGAGCGGCTTTGATCTGCGCGATGAACAGGGCCGTACGCTAACGACCGACGGTACCGTTGTGCTCAAAAACCTGCCCGATGCCGCGTATAACCTGCGCGTTCGGGCCGACCATTTCCAGGTACTTAACGCGAGCCGGAAAGATAACGATTACGCCTATGGACAGGCCGCCGTTACTACCGACCTCCGCATCAAAGGAACGGGCACCAATGCGTCTGTCAACGGAACCGTCCGGCTGGAAGACGGCAGTAAAATTTCTATGGTGCTGCCCGATGAAGCTGCCGGCGCCAACGAGGCCAACGAGATTGTGACCTTCATCAACCACAGCGATTCGCTGGCGCTGGTCAAATACTTGTACAAGCCGAAACAGGATACCCTGGGGCCACGACTGGCCTTTGAGCAATTAAGCAACTCCACCATATCGGTCGATCTGGAAGCCGACGAGAAATCGGAGTTAACGATTGTGGTGGATGAGCTGAACGGCGATTACCTCCGTGCACGGGGCAATGCCCGGCTCAACGTAGGCGTTACGGCTTCGGGTGAAGTGACTGTATTGGGTCGGTACGAAGTGACCGAGGGTGAATACTCCCTTACCTACCAGGTGCTGAAACGGCAGTTTGAACTTCAGAAAGGCGGCTACATCAACTTCACCGGCGATCCGCTCAAAGCCGATATTAATATGACGGCCATTTATAAGGTATCGGCTCCTCCGTCAGACCTGATCGGTAGTGAGTCGAGCACTATTGATGCGGCATCTCTCAAACGCAAACTTCCATTTGAGGTCGACTTAACCATCAGCGACAATCTGGCGGCCCCCAAACTCAGTTTCGACATTCGGTCTCCGGAAATAGAGGGCAATAGCGCAGGATCGGACAATTCTCTGGCCACGAGCATTGAAACAAAGCTTCGAACGCTCCGTCAGGACCCGGCGCAAGTTAACAAACAGGTATTTGCGCTGTTGATACTTAACCGTTTTCTACCTGAGAATTCGTCTGACTTCTTCTCGGGATCAGATAATGGCGGGCTTAATACCCAGGCCGAGAACATTGCCCGGAGCAGCGTTAGTAAACTTATTTCGGATCAGCTGGGCAGGTTGGCGTCGGGTGTGCTTAAAGGTTTCGATGTCGACTTCAACTTACTCTCGCAAGCAGGTAGCGCCAACACAGGCGGCACAACAAACGGCAGCCGAACCGACCTGAACGTGGGCCTCTCGAAAAGCTTTCTGGCCGGGCGTGTAACGGTTTCGGTGGGTAAAAACTTTGTGCTGGATAACTCGGCCAATGCGGCTGTCCCCAGTCAGAATCAGGTTTTCGACAACGTATCGGCTAATTACAACATTACCCGCGACGGCCGCTACGTATTACGGGCATACCGTCGCAACGATTACCAGGCCGTACTGGATGGCTACATTATTGAAACGGGGGTTGGGTTCATTATCTCGATGGATTTTAACACACTGTCCGAAATTTTTCGGCGGTCGTCGCCCGGTGCATCGCTGAATTAATCCGTTATGACGTTCTTATCGACATTAAAAATTAGTTTACATACCCTTATCCCATTGCCCAGACGAGCAAAGGCCACCGTCCGTGTGCCGTATGTTGTGTTCGTAGTGCCGGTTTCTATCTGGCTACTCAGTGCGTGTAACATAGCCAAACACTTGCCTGCCAATGACCGGTTGTACATGGGCACGGATGTTAACATTCATGCCGACTCAACGATCTCGTCAACGGAACAGGCTGGGTTGAAAGTGCAGTTGGAAGAACAGGCAAGGCCCCGGCCCAACAAACAGTTGTTCGGCTACCCGTATAAAGTAGGATTTTATTACCTGTTTGGCGAACCCCGCAAACCCAACGGCTTCCGGGCTTGGTTTCGCCGGAAGTTTGGTCAGGAACCCGTGCTGGCCAGTGCCAAAGCGATTTCGTCGAACATTCCCGTTTTCAAAGCTACCTTACAAAACCAGGGTTATTTCGGCTCCGATGCTACGGGTAAACTGGTTGAAGATGGGTACAAAGCACGGGGCGTTTACGATGTTGACGTGAAAGAACGGTTTATCATCGACTCCACTGGTTTTCTGGTCGACTCTACGCCCGTTCGGAAAGCACTACTGGCCTCGGCCCGGCGAACGGTCATCAAAAAAGGAAGCCCGTACCTATTTGAGAATATCAAGCTGGAGCGCGAACGAATCAGCCAGTTTATCAAGCAGCGCGGCTTCTACTATTTCCTTCCCGACTACATCGCCGTCATCGCGGATAATGATACGGCGCGGCACCGCACCAAATTGTATTTCGCCATTAAACCCGAAATGCCCGAAGCCGCAGGAGTTCCCTACTACATTCGTGATGTATTTATCTACTCCAATTACAATCTGTCGACAGCCCGAAACGACACCAACCGGCGGCAGGCTTTCCAGACGAACGAGCAGTTTCGGATAATCGACTCTACCCGCCGATTCGACGATAAATTGTTTCGGGACATTGTTACCGTGCGGCCGGGCCAACGTTATAATAGCCGGATGCAGGATTTGACCCTCTCCCGATTCATTAACGTAGGCGCATTCAAATTTGTCCGTAACCGCTTTGAGCCCGATCAGCAAGGCGACACCGCTGTGCTGGATGTTCACTATTACCTGACCCCATCCCCGGCAAAGTCGGTGCGGGCCGAGCTGGATGGTACCTCGCGCTCCAACAACTTCAACGGTACACAGCTCATCTTAAGCTGGCGCAATCGGAACGCCCTGCGCCGGGCCGAACTGCTAACCATCAATGCCAACGCCGGTATTGAATTTCAGGTGGCAGCGGCCGGAGAAGGCATTACCAATTACCGATTCGGTGCCGATGCTACGTTAAGCTTTCCCCGGCTCGTTTCGCCTTACCGGTTCAAGTACGACCAGCGGCAGGCTTTACCGAAAACAAACGTTACCGTTGGTTATCAGACCATTATCCGGGGAGACTTGTACCGTATCAACTCTGCACAAACAACGTTCGGCTACGCCTGGCGGCAAAGCCAGCAGTTAGAGCACGTTTTTCAGCCTTTCAACGTCAATTACGTTTATGTTCCTTTAAGCCAGGTCAAGCCTCGGGTTCGTGAAATTCTGGAAGACGCGAATACCCCGGATATCATCAAACGACAGTACATCAATACAGTCTATATGTCGGATCAGCTGATTTTAAGCTCGATCTATTCGTTCAATTTTAACTCGCCTGTCCGGTCTCTCTCACCAACCTCGTTCCGGATAACCGCCAACGCAGAAGCAGCAGGCAATCTGGCGAGTCTTTTCTTCAAAAAGCCGCTGGAAAACGATGATCGTAGCGGCATTTTTGGTGTTCCCTATGCCCAGTTCATTCGACTCGATGTAGATGGTCGACTGTATCGTAAGCTAACCCCAAAAATAACCTGGGCTAACCGCCTGTTTGCGGGCGCGGGATTTACGTATGGTAACTCTAAGGACCGGTCACTGCCGTTTACCAAACAGTACTTCGTTGGGGGCAGTAACAGCATCCGGGCTTTTCGGCCAAGAGCTATCGGGCCCGGCTTGTTCACCCGCGACACCATCCGCAACCTGCCCCTGTTTCAGGATGGCGGTGGTGATATTCGTCTGGAAGCCAATACGGAAATACGGGCCAAGTTCACTAAATACATTGAAGGAGCTGTGTTTGTCGATGCCGGGAATGTATGGTCGTACTCCGATGCAACAACGTTCGGCCCCGAAGCCCTCTTTACCAGCACATTTTATAAGCAGATCGCCGTTGGGGCGGGCGTCGGTATCCGAATCGACTTATCCTACTTCCTGGTGCGGCTCGACGTAGCGGCTCCCCTCCGAAAGCCCTATCAAACAGAAGGCAGCGAATGGGTCATTGACAAGATGGCTTTCGGCAGTCCAACCTGGCGAAAGGAAAACCTGGTCTTTAATATAGGCGTAGGCTACCCGTTTTAGTTGAGTGGTGGGGTGAGTGGATTGATTGAAGTGAGTAAACTAGTGGAGTAATGGACTCTGGTCTACCTACTGCACTAGTTTACTCACTTCATTTATTACACCTAACGTGAATAATGGTTAGTTAAGGACTGAAAAAAAACTCGTCTTTGTCATCCCGACGCCAAGACCAAGCCGCCAGGATGGCAAAAATCTTATAAATAAACCTTCTGTCTTTTAACTATTTAACTCAAGACTCGCCCATTATTCACGTTACACCTGCTCCACCTCACTTCAACACGGGCCGGATAACTTTCCAGACGTTATTGGCCACAATCTTGTGACCGGCGGGTGTCGGATGGATACCGTCGGGTTGGTTTAATTTGGGGATACCGCCCACATTTTCGAGCAGGAAAGGAATCAAAACGGCTTTATTCTGATCGGTAAGCTCCTTGAATAACCCCCGAAACTCTTTGGCATAACTCGTACCCATATTGGGTGGAATCTGCATACCAGCAAGTACAATCGTCGCCTGGGGGCTCTTTAACCGTACCGTATCCATAATAGCCTGTAGATTTTTACGGGTGTCGGCCAGCGGGAGACCACGCAGCCCGTCGTTACCACCCAGTTCGAGCACGAAGACGGCTACCGGCTGGCGCAGTACCCAGCCAATCCGGCTTTTACCCCCGGCGGTCGTTTCGCCACTCAATCCAGCATTGACAACCGTATAATTCAGGCCGAGCGAGTCGATTTTTTTACCGATCAAAGCCGGAAACGCCTGCGATGGTTCTACCCCATAGCCAGCCGTCAGGCTGTTGCCATAAAACAGGACGGTTTGTTTTTTAGCGGGAGTCCCCAACTTTTCCTTAGCCTCCTGTGCCGGGGCATTTACGGTGTTATCGTTCGATTTTGTATCGGATGAGCCACAACCCCAGACCGTTAAGACCAGCAGCAACCCGTTTATCACAGAATGGAGCGTTTTACTATTCATGCAGAACTTCATTGTTTTACTACGAGTTAATTAATGAACATAGCGTGGTGAGCCAATGCGCGTTCATCAAAAAGTCGCAACAACCCTTTTTTGTTCCATGAGTATTCTTCGCGTCGAAAATCTAACGAAAACCTATTCGAGTGGGGGTCAGGATTTAACCGTACTTCACGGCGTCAACTTCACGCTCGAACCCGGCGATACCTTCTCCATCGTTGGCCCATCGGGCAGTGGTAAAACGACCTTACTTGGTTTATGCGCGGGTTTAGACCGATCTTCATCGGGTAGCGTTTATCTGAATGATGTTCGACTGGATACACTTAACGAAGACCAGCGGGCAGCTATCCGCAACCAGTACGTTGGCTTTATTTTCCAGAACTTTCAGTTGCTGCCCACGCTTACCGCACTCGAAAATGTAATGGTTCCACTTGAGCTGCGTGGAGAAAAAGGAGCATTCAAAGCCGCGCAGGCCTTGCTGGAGCGCGTAGGACTGGGCAAGCGCGGACACCACTACCCTACCCAACTGTCGGGGGGCGAGCAGCAGCGGGTATCGCTGGCCCGTGCTTTTGCCAATCGACCCAAACTACTTTTTGCCGACGAACCCACGGGTAACCTCGACGCTGATACCAGCGCCACCGTTGTCGATCTGCTCTTTGAACTCAATCGGGAAGCCGGAACAACCCTCGTTCTGGTTACGCACGACATGGAACTGGCCGCCCGCACACAGCGGGTTATCCGGATAAAAGGCGGCACGGTCGTCGAAGAATTAGTGAATGAGCGAGTGACAGAATGAGCGAGTGCAGCATCAAGTATTTATCTTAATGATAAACTTTTCATGCTTACTTCTAGCATTCACTAATAGAAAATTATGAATACCTCCTGGCTTTTTCGAATGGCCTGGCGCGATAGCCGCCGGAGCCGACAGCGGCTACTTCTGTTCATGTCGGCCATTGTGCTGGGCATTGCGGCTTTGGTGGCCATCAACTCGTTCGGCGATAACCTCGCCCGTAGTATTGACGATCAGGCCCGCGAGTTGCTCGGTGCCGATTTAACCTTCTCCTGGAGCCGACCGCCATCCCAAAAAATGACCAAAGTGGCCAAGACACTGGGCCGCGACCGTGCTTACGAAGTTTCGTTTGCCTCGCTCGTGTCTGTCACCAAAACGGGGGGCGTCAGACTGGCGCAGGTGAAAGGGCTGGAAGGAAATTTCCCCTATTACGGAACCTGGGAGGTACAGCCCGCGTCGGCTATCCAAACATTCAGGCAGGCAGCCAGCCGGGTAGCGCTGGTTGATGATGGGCTGCTGGTCCAGTTGGGTGCCCAGCCCGGCGATTCCGTCCGGGTGGGTAATGTATCATTCCTGATTGCGGGGCGGGTCACAAAAACACCGGGACAGGCGGCTATCGCGGCTACCGTTGCGCCCACCGTATTCATTCCTAACCAGTTTCTGGCCAATACCGGTCTGTTACAGCGCGGCAGTCGGGTAGCCTACAAATATTATTACCAATTTGCGCCCGGCACAGATGTTGAGAAATACGTTAAAACCATCTCGGCCCGGCTCGATAAAGAAGGCATTAGCTACGATACCGTTGAGGGACGCAAGAAACAAACCGGCCGCTCCTTCGCCGACCTCACCAAATACCTGAGTCTGGTTGCGTTTGTAGCGCTGTTGCTGGGCTGCGTGGGCGTAGCCAGCGCCGTTCAGTTATACGTGAAAGAGAAGGTAACATCGGTGGCTATTCTGCGAACACTCGGTGCCAGCGGACGGCAGGCATTCCTGATCTACCTCATCCAGACAGCCCTTATGGGCCTTCTTGGCGCGGTTATTGGTGCATTGGCCGGATCGGTTATCCAGTTGGTGCTCCCCCGTGTATTCAGCAACTTCCTGCCCATAACGGTCGAAACGACCTTGTCAGCTTCAGCCATATTGGGCGGCATTGGTACGGGGGTGCTCATCTCGGTACTCTTCTCGCTGCTTCCTCTGCTGGCCATTCGCAACGTGTCGCCCCTCCGAACACTGCGGAGTTCGTACGAAGCTGACCTGAGCAACCGTGACCCATTCCGGTGGCTGGTTTACCTGCTTGTGCTTGGGTTCATAGTTGGTTTTGCGTATCTGCAAACCAGAAATTTTATGCTGGCGGTAAGCTTTACGGGTGGTCTGGCGGTTGCTTTTGGCATTTTGACCCTGCTTGGTCTGGGGCTCATCTGGCTGGTGCGTAAATTCTTTCCGGCCTCGTGGAGCTACGTCTGGCGACAAAGTTTAGCCAATCTATACCGACCTAACAACCAGACGCTTATCCTTGTCACATCCATCGGTTTAGGCGCCTTTCTGATTGCGACACTTTACCTCACCCAGGGTCTGTTACTGGGCCGGGTGGAGCTATCGGCCAGCGGGAAACAACCCAATATGGTGCTGTTCGATATTCAGAATACGCAGATTGCGGGTATTCGGTCGCTGGTAACGAAACAGAAGCTGCCCATTTTGCAGGAAGTGCCGGTCGTAACCATGCGTCTGAACGATATTAACGGTACCACCAGCGCTGTTCGGAAGAATGTCAAAGACACGACCGCCAAAACACCTAGTTGGGCGTTCACCCGCGAGTACCGGGTTACGTACCGGGATACGCTCATTTCGTCGGAGAAGCTGATTTCGGGAAAAGCGCCTTATCAGGAAAACGGCGCTGTTTATGTATCGATAGAGAATGGTTTTCTGGATCGGATGCACCTTAAACTGGGCGATACGCTCAACTTCAATGTGCAGGGTGCACCCATCCAAACGATTGTTGGCGGCACGCGTGAGGTAGAGTGGAACCGGGTGCAAACCAACTTCCTGGTCGTCTTCCCCTCGGGTGTGCTGGAGCAGGCACCGCAGTTTCATGTGCTGATGACCCGCGTACCAGACAACCAGACTTCAGCTGTACTCCAACGTGCGTTGGTCAATAACTTCCCGAATGTTTCGGCCATCGACCTTGGCCTAATCCTGAAAACCGTCGATGAGATTCTGGGACAGATTTCGTTTGTTATTCAATTTATGGCCCTGTTCAGCATTCTGACGGGTCTGCTGGTGCTGGCCAGTTCAGTCGTTATCAGTAAATACCAGCGGCTCCGGGAGAGTGTGCTGCTGCGGACGCTCGGGGCAAGCCGTGGGCAGATTCTACGGATTACGGCGCTGGAATATGGGTTATTAGGATTACTGGCCGCGCTTTCGGGTATTTTACTTTCGCTGGTAAGCACCTGGAGTCTGGCCCGGTTCGTCTTCGAAGTCCCTTATCAGCCGAGTGCTCTCCCATTACTTGTGGTCACCCTCACGGTTACCTTACTTACGGTAGTGATCGGCGTTTTTAACAGCCGGGAAGTGCTGGTCAGGCCACCGCTGGATGTACTGCGGGCGGAGGGATAAAGGACGACACCTGCGTAGTTTCCCCTACGTATCACACTGATTTACGGGAATATACGGCATTTACAGAATCCGTACATCCGCGCTAAAAACCAGGCGAAAGAGAAGAGAACTTTGTCGCATCAAACTACGCAAAACCCTCTCCTCTTTACGTCATGGAAAAAGCATTCTGGATGAACTCCTGGGAATTAGAAGGTCCTTACACCAGCTTTCACCGCAAAGACATTCATCCTTACCTGATCAAACACCTCCCACCGTTCTCACTCGAAGGCAAGTCCGTATTCGTTCCCTTGTGCGGCAAAAGTGTTGACCTGATCTACTTCAGTCACTTCGCCAACCGGGTTGTAGGAGTCGAACTTGTTGAGAAGGCCGTTCTCCAGTTCTTTTCTGAAAATCAATTAGCTTACAAACGCGTTGGGAACCGGTACATCGCAGGAAACATCACTATTTTCTGCTGTGACCTTTTCTCCCTGACACCCGACGATCTTGGGCCGATCGATGTCGTTTACGACCGGGCTTCGCTCGTGGCCTTACCCGATGCCATGCGGATGCGCTACCTGCAAACCCTCGAAGCGTTGACACCGGTGGGTGCCCTGACATTCCTGAACACGGTTGAGTACGCTCCAACGTTACCTTCTCCTCCTTTCAGCATTTCGCCCCGCGATGTTTCATCGTACTTTCCCAACTATGTAATTGACCACGTCGAAAGCCCGGTGCTGCCTAACCATGGCATGGTGCGCAAGTTCAATCTGTCTTTCCTGATCGAACACGGCTTTCTGATGCGGAAACTGTATGATTCTCCGGTGAGCATTGAGGAAGAGCAGCTCGCCGAAGCCTTCTAAAAACGTTTCTTTTCAAAGATTGAATCGTGCCGTCTGGTTTTCAAACCGGGCGGCACAGCTTTTTACCGCACTTTCCACTGCATTACATCCAGTACATTGGGGCAGAAATCGTACTCTTCGGGTTGATTGGAGCCAATGAGGAGAAGCTGATTGGTATCGAGTTGGCGTACCTGTTCGTGATACCAGGCAGCGCCCTGCCGATCAAGGTTGGAAGTGGGTTCGTCGAGAATGACGATGGGTGAGCTTGAGAAGAAAGCCAGCCCGAGCTTTACGCGCTGCTTCATCCCCGACGAGAAGTACTTTATCTCTTTGTGCCGGGCCTGCGTTAACAGCAACCGCTCGGCAACTGCTTCGGGAGTGAGTTTATTTTTGAATGGCTTGAACGTCTGGTGAAATGTCAGCAGTTCATCCAGCGTCAATTCTTCCACCAGTTCAACGTAGGGAGCGGCAATGCTCACCTGCCGAAACCAGTTGTCGGGATCGATGCGCGTGTTGTTGTCCGAATAGATGAGATTTCCCTCGGTAGCGGGCAGGTTTCCGGCCAGCAACTGGAGCAGCGTCGACTTTCCACTGCCGTTTGGCCCCACAAACGTGTAGCTCTCTCCGGCACGGAGCGTTAGGTCTACCCGCCGAAAAATCCACTCCTTCCGATATTTTTTACCGATTTCCTCGGTAGCGATTGTCAGCATTATGTGGCAGCCCGATGGCGCAAGGCATGAGCCTGCGTAGCCTGGCCTACATGGCCCGGCCCAGCACCATCTTCCTATTTATTCCCGTTCGACATTAGTGGTTGACGGGCCTTTCATGATCCCGCGTTCCGACGACCGAATGAAGTTCACAATTTCGTCGCGCTCATCTGAGGGCGGCAGTTCGAGTTCAATTTGAGTCAGGGCATCGGCATTGTTCAGGCCGCGCATGTAGATATAGCGGTAGATTTCCTGAATCTGGTTGATCTTATCGTTTTCAAAGCCTCTACGACGCAGACCAATGGAATTGATACCCGTATAGGATAGCGGTTCGCGGGCGGCTTTTGTAAACGGCGGCACATCTTTCCGTACCAGCGAGCCACCCGAAATCATAGCGTGAGCGCCGATTTTCACCCATTGGTGTACCGAGCTGGACCCGCCAATAATGGCCCAGTCGCCCATGTGGACGTGTCCGCCCATCTGCACATTGTTAATTATCAGGCAGTGGTTGCCAATCCGGCAGTCGTGGGCTACGTGTGCGTAGGCCATTACCAAACAATCCGATCCAATTTCCGTCTTCCAATGCTCTTCCGTTCCCCGGCTAATGGTCGCGTACTCCCGTATGGTCGTGTTATCCCCGATGTATGTCCGGGTATATTCGTTGTTAAATTTTAAATCCTGGGGCGTTGAGGAAATAACCGCTCCGGGATAAATCTTACAATTCCGGCCAATACGAGCCCCCTCGTTGATGACTGCGTGCGAACCAATCCATGTTCCTTCGGCAATCTCAACGTCTTTATGGATAATAGCAAATGGCTCGATCACCACGTTCTGCGCTATTTTCGCTTCGGGGTGGATATAAGCTAATGGTTGAATCATGTTTTTTACGATGAATGATGAACGATGAATGAAAACGGATTCATCATTCATCATTTCTTTTTAACCAGACTGGCAATCATGTCCGCTTCACAGACCAACTGATTGGCGACATAGCCTCGCCCCTGCATTTTCACAATACCGCGCTTCATGGGTGATGTGAACTCACACTTAAAGATTACCGTATCGCCGGGCAAAACGTTGCGCCGGAACCGGCAGTTTTCAATCCCTACCAGAAATGGCCAATAGTTCTCAGGATCAGGGACGGTGCTAAGAACCAGAATACCCCCTGTTTGCGCCATCGCTTCAAGCTGCATGACGCCGGGCATGACCGGGTTTCCGGGAAAATGGCCCGGAAAAAACGGTTCATTCATCGTCACGTTCTTGATTCCCACTACGCTGTTCTCGTCCAGCGCAATGATTTTGTCAATCATCTGAAACGGGTAGCGGTGCGGCAGAAGCTGCGAAATCCGGTTAATATCGAGTACCGGCGGTTGCGTAGGGTCATATTTAGGTACCTGGTTAACCGCGTTCTTCTGAATCAGTTTCTTAATCTTTTTGGCAAACGCCACGTTGGCCGCGTGGCCGGGCCGGGCCGCCAGAATCTGCGCCTTGATGGGTCGGCCAATGAGGGCCAGATCGCCCACCATATCGAGCAGTTTATGGCGCGCCATTTCGTTGGGGTAGTGCAGTTCCAGGTTATTCAGAATGCCCTCCTGTTTGTTGACGCTCACTTTAGGCTTGTGCAGCAGATCGGCCAGGTAGTCCAGTTCGCCGTCTTTCACCTCCCGATCCACAATAACAATGGCGTTGGTCAGATCGCCCCCTTTAATGAGGTTCTGCTTGTACAACGCTTCCAGCTCGTGCAGAAAAACAAAGGTACGGCAGTTGGCAATCTGCTCCGGAAACTGGCTGATATCGTTCAGATACGCGTGCTGGCTGCTGATGACCCGCGAGTTATAATCAACCATCACCGTAAGCCGGTAGTCATCCAGTGGCAGGGCGGCCAGTTCGATGTCTTTCTCCGGATTGCGGTAATGAACGTATTCGCTTACTTCAAAATAATTACGGCTGGCATTCTGCTCTTCAATACCGGCTTCGCGCAGGGCGTTGATAAACTGAATGGACGACCCATCCATGATGGGCGGTTCGGGACCATCCAACTGAATCAGAACGTTATCCAGTTGTAAACCCACCAGAGCCGCCAGTGTATGCTCGACGGTATGAATCCGTGCGCCACTCTGCTCGATGGTCGTTCCCCGCGACAGATCCACTACGTTATCGACGTCAGCATCAACAATGGGTTGCCCCGGTAAGTCGATGCGTTGAAATTTATAGCCGTGGTTTGTGGGTGCGGGCAGGAAAGTCATGGTTGCAGAGACCCCTGTGTGCAGGCCCACGCCCGATACCGATATGGATTTCTGAATGGTCTGTTGTTTGGTATTCATTCGTTTTCAGCTTCAGATTATCGTTCTGAGTTTATGATAAATGGTTAGCAGATGCGCCTGTTCTGGCGTCAGCCAACCATTACCGCAACGTCAACATCGATAAATCGTAAACTATTTTTCGGTTTTCTTTTCCAGTTTTGTTACCCGTTGTTCCAGTGCGGGCAATTTTCGAAAGATTGCCTGTGAGCGCATGTTATCCCGCAGCAAAAAGGCGTGGGAACCATTTAAAGATATGCCTTCCTCCTCCACATTTTTACCCACTCCCGACTGCGCTCCAACTTTTGTACCGTTGGCAATAGTCAGGTGACCGGCAAAACCAACCTGCCCCGCAATGACGCAGTTTTCGCCCAGTTTCGTTGAGCCGGAAACGCCCGTTTGAGCGGCAATGACCGTATTGCGACCAATGTCGACATTGTGCCCGATCTGAATCAGGTTGTCTAACTTAACCCCCTGTCTGATTATAGTTGACCCCATCGTGGCGCAGTCGATTGTTGTTCCGGAACCAACATTTACGCAATCTTCCAGAATAACGTTGCCAAGCTGAGGAATCGTTTTGTACGAACCATCCGGTTGTGGCGCAAAGCCAAACCCTTCACTGCCGATAACGGCATTGGGATGAATGACGCAGTTTTTTCCGATGACACAGTTATCCAGAACACGGGCGCCGGGATGAATGATTGTGTTATCGCCAATGTGAACGTTGTTGCCAATGTAGGCGTGTGGGTAGATTTTGACGTTTTGTCCAATCTGGCAGTTTTTACCAACGTACGAAAAGGCGCCCCGGTAAATCTGCTCACCAAACTGGCTACCCTCGCCAACATAGGAAGGCTGTTCTACACCAATGCGGGCAAAACTCAATTGTCTGTAATATTCTTCCAGCAGTTGGGCAAAGGCGGAGTAGGAATTTTCTACAAAAATCAAAGCAGAGGAAACCGGCTGTTTAGGCTGAAACGACTGGTCGACAATCACCGCCGATGCCTGAGTTGTATACAGAAACGGTTCATACTTGAGATTCGACAGAAACGATATATCGCCTGGCTTCCCTTCTTCAATTTTGGCTAATCCGGTGATAGCCAGTGTTTCATTTCCGGCTACTTCGCCCCCCAGCAGTGTGGCAATCTGCTTGACTGTAAACTTCATATACGTATGACTACCGTCGCAAAGCACTCAATTTCTGCGATCGATTGGGCCGCTAAGGTAACTAACAAATTGCACTTTGCGGATAAAATCGCCCGGAAATAGTTCATTATGTGGTAAGTTTTCATTCCGGCAGCCGGATCGATTTACCCCGTGAAGCCGGTTACTGACTCAGGGTTTTACTCAATACCGGCAATTCTTTTGCCCAGCAGACATAATAGCGACGTACGATGTTGGTGAGCACCTGAATATTAGACAAGTCGGAGGCATCGGCAATGTCGATGACCTTACCGGATTTGAGCTTGATACTGATCCGATCGCCGGAGGGTAGGTAAGCGGCATTGGTGGCCTGCCCCTCAACCAGGAAGTACGATCGCTGTTCTTCCGATAGTCCCAGTTGATTCAGTTGATCCTCCAGCTCAACCAGCAGCTCGCCGGCAAAGGGCTCTGTCGATAGCATAATTTTGAACAGCTTCCGATCGAGCAGCATCTGACAAAGCGTCGACAAAACAAAATCAGGATGCAGCGCCCACTGCTTGATGCAGAACCACACATCGAAATCGTCGAGCCGGGTAAAGGCATTCAAATAGGTTTGGTTCGTTCGAAAATCAGCCAGTGAGATACTGTCCTGCAAAAACAGCCGAAATGATTCCGGAGCAAAGACAGCTTCAGGACCCATCTGTTGAATCAGGAAACGCGCCCGCCGTAAAATCTGAATCAGCATGGACTCAGCGCAGATGGAGGTTTTGTGCAGGTATACCTGCCAGTACATCAGCCGACGGGCGTTCAGAAAATTTTCGACGCTCAGAATTCCTTTCGCTTCCACAACCAGCTGGTCGTTTACCAGATCGAGCATTTTAATGATCCGCTCGGCCCCGATGGCCCCTTCCGCCACGCCCGTATAATACCCGTCGCGGTTGAGGTAATCCATCCGGTCCATATCCAGCTGACTGGATATCAGCTGGTGAAAGAACGGGCGTTCGTAGGTTCCTTCAAACATGCGGATAGCCAGCGAAAGGGCTCCGTTGAACTGCTGGTTGAGTTCGCGCATGAGCAGCAGCGAAATTTCCTCATGAGGAACATCCTCCAGCAGGCAACATTCCAGCACATGCGAAAATGGGCCGTGACCAACGTCGTGCAGCAGAATGGCGATCTGAGCAGCTTCGCACTCTTCACTACTAATGCGATGGCCTTTGCTTTGCAGGGTACTCATAGCCTGCCCCATGAGGTGCATAGCCCCCAGGGCGTGATGAAACCGGGTGTGCAAAGCGCCCGGATAAACGTACTCAGACAGGCCTAACTGTTTGATACGCCGAAGACGCTGAAAATACGGATGCTCAACCAAATCGAAAAGTAACTCGGTCGGGATCGTGATAAACCCATAAACGGGATCGTTGAGAATTTTCTTCTTGTTAGGCGCTGACATTCAGCAAAGATACCGGACAGGATTGCAGGATTGGCAGGATTCTGAAGTGAAAAACCGGTTAAATCTGTATTGCTGTTAAAAATTTTGTAAATTTGCATGCTGAACTTGAGTAATCAATCAGCAACGGGCTTGTAACTCAGTTGGTTAGAGTGCCTGACTCATAATCAGTAAGTCCCTGGTTCGAGTCCAGGCTGGCCCACTTCCTAATCAGCCGCTTATCAGAAATGGTAAGCGGTTTTTTTGTTAGGTGGCTTTTTCCAGTGGGATTCCGTCTCCCTGCTACAACAAGATAACGACCGCAGCGGAACTAACCGGCCTGTTTTCGCGCTAAACCAGTTCATAAATACGATATTCAGGCAGAAAACTGCCTCTACCGGTAACATAGTCAGTAAAAAAGTGAATACAACCCGTTATTGTTAACTCAACATGTACAAATTAAAAGTCATCTCGTCTACTGTCCGTCCGGGCAGGAAGGGTCCACTCGTAGCTCAATGGGTCGTGGAAGAAGCCCGCAAGCAGGGAAATTTTGACGTCGAACTACTCGACCTGGGCGAAATCAACCTGCCTCTGATGAACGAAGCCGTTCACCCGATCATGAAGCAGTATGAGCATGAACATACCAAACAGTGGAGCGCCAAAATTGAGGAAGCGGATGCGTTCATTTTTGTCACCGCCGAGTATGATTACAGCTATCCGGCCTCCCTCAAGAACGCCATTGAGTACCTGGTACACGAATGGGCTTACAAGCCATCGGGCATCGTCAGCTATTCGGCAGGTGCTTTCGCGGGCGTCAGAGCTGTGATCAGCTTGAAAAGTGACCTCATTAGCTTACGAAACATTGCGCTGGCCGAAGGCGTCAATATTCCTACGGTCAACGCGTTAATCAACGAGAACGGTCAGTTTACTCCTAACGACCACATTACGGGGTCGACAACCCAGATGATCCATCAACTGGTACGCTGGACCAAAGGCATGAAAGCCATCAAAGAGGATAAATAGCCCATTCATATCGCCCCTTAACAAACTGTCTGGCCTTACCGGCGTCTCCCGTAAACACGAGCACTTATGCAAAAGTCGGTCATGTTTCTCTACTCGTCTGCCATCAGTTTACTGACTTTACTTTTTGCCAGTGGTTCAGTATGTGCCCAGACATTTGCGCGGGGTGCTGATGTGGGTTGGCTCCAGCAGATGGAAGCCACCGGCTATGTGTTTTACAACGACAACGGCATTGCACAGGACTGCTTTCAGATTCTGAAAGACAAAGGCATTAACTCGGTTCGGTTTCGGGTGTTCGTCAACCCA
Source organism: Spirosoma pulveris (assembly GCF_054781875.1). Lineage (NCBI taxonomy): Bacteria > Pseudomonadati > Bacteroidota > Cytophagia > Cytophagales > Cytophagaceae > Spirosoma > Spirosoma pulveris. Next base: position 329,109 of record NZ_BAAGTO010000003.1, on the reverse strand, counting down.
TCCACCGACAGGGTCAACGGCCATTGTAGCCGGGATGAGGTGGTAATGATGGCAAAACGAGCGAAAACTATGGGTTTTCGCATCATGATCGACTTTCATTACAGCGATACCTGGGCAGACCCTGGCCATCAGCTCAAACCAGTTGCTTGGGCCAGTCATAGCTTCACCCAGTTGAAGACCGATGTGTACGACCATACACTCGACGTCATGAAGGCCCTCCAAACCGGCGGAGTCACACCAGAGTGGGTACAGGTTGGCAATGAGATTGGCGGTGGTATGTTATGGCCCGACGGAAGCGCGTCGAATTATCCGCAGCTAGCCCAGTTGATCACCAGCGGTTATAAGGCCGTAAAGGCCGTTAGCCCATCCACCAAAGTTATTGTTCACCTCGAAAGCGGGAATGAGCATGCCAAGTTCAAAACATTCTTCGATAATGTGACCGCCCACGGAGCTCAGTTCGATGTCATTGGTATGTCGTATTACCCATACTGGATAGGTTCGGACTATACCGCATCCATCGGTAGTCTGGCAGCCAACCTCAACGACATGACGAGCCGGTATGGTAAAGAAGTGATTGTGGCCGAAGTTGGCGACGACTATACCGCTGTGCAGAAAACGTACGACATGCTGGTTGCCGTACAAAAAGTTGTGAAGGCCGTTCCGGATGCAAAAGGTCTGGGCGTTTTTTATTGGGAGCCGGAAGGGGCCAATAGCTGGAGTAAGTATCGACTGAACGCCTGGGGTGACGATGGCAGACCTACCCGGGCACTCGATGCATTTTTGCCAGAAAAGCCGGGTCATCGATGACCTCTAAGGGTGCATAAAAAAAGCCCGGCTGAAGCCGGGCTTATACAGTAAACTAAACAGACGTGTACACATTATCTTATTTTGCACACATCTTTTACGCTGTAATCGCCATAAACGGAACGTTCAACATTGATTTTGTACTGGCCGTACCCGTCAATAAATCGGATCGACTGCATTACAAACCGATTCAGCCCCAGCGAACGGTCACCGTCCGTTGTTATATCCTGAATCATACGAAAATTATCAAACAGAAAGTCGGCGAATCCTTCTGTTTGCATTAACACGTGACTTACAGCCACATAGCCCGTAAAGGACTCAACAGTAGAGTTAACGTTAATTACGGTCGCGGTGAGTGATTCTTCTAAGATCATAGTATATCTTTTTTCGAATCAATATACGCCATATATGTATATAGGCAAAATAGACAACACCAAAAAATCGCTCTAACTGACGAAAATCATCTGTTTATGCATAAAGAAGCCTTCACATTGACCGTACATGAAGGCTTTTTTATACGTAAACGAAAAGCAATCTTTTTCGGCTTAGGTTGGATACTGCCATTCGCCCCGGTAAGCACGGCTCAAAAGTTTATTTGCTTCGGGGTCGTTCGGAATCTGAGTACCGTCCCATTCCACACTCCGGCCTAGCTTCATAGACAGCATACCCAGCAACGCCATGTTGGTGGAGCGATGCCCGATTTCAATGTCGCAGACGGGTAGTTTTTTAGTTTTGATACTATCCAGGAAGTTGGCCCAAAGCAAGGCAATGTTTTGATCGTCAGGTTTATCGAGTTGAGCATCCTGATGAATAACGGGCTTTTTGGAATCGGACGGGTAAAATGTCCAACCATCGAGCCAGCCCATATGAAAGGTCCCTTCCGTTCCGTAGAAATATACCCCTACCGCCTGTTGCGGATGTGTTTTCTCCGCATTGTTAGCGCCAAAGGTACGGTGTTCCCAAATAGCCGTAAAGTCGTCGAATTCGTACGTGGCCACCTGGTGGTCGGGAGCATCCGTGCTGTCTTTTTTGATAGCCCGCCCGCCAGTCGAATAGACCTTTCGCGGATGATGCTGTTCCGTGACCCATAAAATCTGGTCGAGCCAGTGAATGCCCCAGTCGCCCAATGTGCCATTGGCATAGTTCAAGTAATTGCGCCAGCCCCGGGGGTGCATAGTGGGGTTAAAGGCCCGGAGCGGTGCCGGGCCGCACCACATGTTCCAGTCCATTTCTTTCGGTGCTTCAGCATCGGGGGTGAGCTGACCAGCCCCACCGCCATAATGGACAAATGCCCGCGCCATGCCGATTTTACCCAGCTTGCCCGACCGGAGAAACTCCATACCCGAGACGTTGTGGGGCGACACGCGCCGGTGCATACCCACCTGACAGATACGCCCCGTCTGCCGGGCCGTTTTCACCATTGCCTTTCCTTCGTTGATGGTATGGCTGATGGGTTTTTCGACATATACGTGGGCGCCCGCTTTCATAGCCTCAATAGCCACCAGCGGGTGCCAGTGGTCGGGCGTAGCGACGATTACAATTTCGGGCTTCTCGGTCGCGATCATCTCGCGGTAATCCCGGTACAGCTTCGGCTGATCGGACGTTAGCTTACTGAGTTCCTCACTGGTCTTTTTGAGTTGGCGTGCATCGACATCACAGAGGGCCACGATCTTCGACTCGCCCGCCTGAACGGCGCAACGCAGAATATTGCCGCCCCACCAGCCCGCGCCAACAACAGCGGTACGGTATTTCTGGGCAGACTTACGGGTAATAAACGCCCTGACCTCAACGGGATCGGTAATGAGCGAGGCTCCGGCAAGAGCAGACGTTTTCAGAAAATCAGTTCGGTTCATCAGGTAAAACAGGATTAGTCATTATCCATCTCTACCCTGTCAAAGACCACGCCTTCCTTTTTTTACCATCAATCAATTACCTAAGCCCGTCAGCAGCGGTTTGCTCGCCAGGGCCTGTACCAGCAAAGCAGTGACCAGCACGAAATAGACGGCTGATACAAGGAATACCTGCCGCGGGCTGGCGGCTACGTAATAGGCAAAGAGGGGAATTAGTTGTAATGCGTGCATTCCGAAAAAATGCGCTACCCGCAGGTCGCCGTAGCGGGTGCTCCAGTTCAGAGCCGCCAGGCCGGGACCGCCATCCGGCGCGCCGACTGTATGGCCCAATCGACTGGCCATCATGAACCCCTCAAACGCAAAAATAACAAACAGCAAAATTCCCAGCCGGATGCCCCATAAATACGCCGGACTGATAGCCGTTGTGTCGTATCGGAAAAACAAAAAGCCGATGTAGGCTGTCCATATAGTGAATACCGTAATGGCTATACCCATCAGACCAAAGAGCAGACCATCAATTGGTGTGGAAACATTGAAGTGCGATAGTTTACCCCGGCTGGCCTGCCAGATAATAATGCCCAGTTCAATGGCAAATACGACGACGAACATCCAGGCATACGCCTTTATACTACCATTTTGGGGAAGTTCAGCCAGGTACCAGGCCATTGTCCAGGCCAGAATCGTGGTAGAGGCCAAAAACTTTATGGGCTTTATGTAGGCATTGATGCCCAGCACCTGGGTTTGTGTGCCGAAAGCCAGCACTGTACAGAAAACCATCGCGGCCACACATAACCATCCTAATTGATAAAGGATCGTGTTACGTTCTTGTAATGTAGTTAAGAAAGTTACCATTCTATTACGGTAAAAAATGATGCTATGCAGCCAGGTTTCGGGTACGAACAAGGCGAATCAGCCAATAGAGCAGGAAGCCAGCGGGTCCCAGCATAAAACAGAAAAATAAAGGCACCACGATAAGCCCGTGTGGAATGGCTTTCTCCTGCGAATCCCGCACAACGACGGTTCCGGCCACCAGATCGAAGGCCAGATAATGCACCCAACCGGCCAGCATAACCCCATTGCCACCTTTAGAAAATAACTCTTTAACACCGGCCAAGGTACCAAACGCACTAAAGTCGACACCCGACCCGCTGAACAGGTAAATGATGTAGATGACTGCCAGTGCTACCGGAATCAGGTAAGAATTCATTAACCATTTCGTCAGTATCCAGCGCGGGGCAAAAATCATGAGCAACCATTGCGGCAGCACCAGTGTACTGGCCAAACTAAAGACGGTTTCGGGAGACATAGTTGCTGGCGATAAACGACCAAGTTACTGATTATTCAGGTAGAAGCGTAGTCATAAATGCAATCCTAAAGGCTCTGCAAAGGCAACGAGCTGAGCCAAATAAATGGCCAGCTAAGCTGAAATGGTAATCTATTTCTTCAAAATTATTGATTAACGCGCCAATATATTTCCTTTTTAACTATATTGATTATAAGTGATTATCATTTACAACCAATTGACAATAAAAGTCGACCATCCACTAAGTTTTTATAATGTTTTTACTTTAGGACACTAAAGGCATAAATATATATCGCTAATTTGGCTGTTTGTATGTCTTATCCACAAAATACATCTCACAAGCTGATGATTAGTCACTCCTTACCCATCTTAGGGTCATGCTTGTCATTGAAAATGAGCGCTATTTCCCCGAATGAACAACAGCATCATTGGCTTGTTAGCGCTATACAGCATGCCGATGCCTTGTACACGCGCAACGCTTGGGTAAAGGTTGGTATAGGTGAAAAAGTTAAGACGTTCGGCCCGTTTTAATACTTGTCAACTTAGGGCGCTGCCAACTGGTTTTGACCAAGGCTATTTTACAACTTCGATTGATTTTTAGTAAACGTTTTCTTTTATGAAAGGGATTAGCGTAATTATTTGTTGTTACAATTCTTCATCACGATTACCTGAAACACTTAGGCATTTGGCGGCTCAGGTGATACCAGATTCTGTTAACTGTGAAGTCATTCTTGTCAATAACGCGTCGACCGACAACACAGCGGAGGTAGCCCAGGCGGAGTGGGAGAAATGCAGTCCCTCAAACATCGACTTTAAAATCATTTATGAAAGCCAGGCTGGAACAAGCTTTGCCCGACAAAGAGGCATAATCGAAGCTAAGTATGACCATTACCTATTTTGTGACGACGATAACTGGCTAAACCCCAACTATTTAAGCACTGGCTTTTCCATTCTTCAGGATAACAAAGAAATCGGTGGATTAGGCGGCATGGGTATTCCTGAATTCGGAGGCCCTAAACCCGAGTGGTTCGATAAATACGCCATGTATTATGCAGTTGGGCCACAGGCGCCCGCGTCCGGTGATATCTCAAGGCGTCGGGGCTGGGTGTATGGCGCTGGATGCTTTGTTAGAAAAGACGCTGTGACCAATATGGATCATTATCAGTTCATCACCACCGATCGGAAAGGCACAAGCTTATCGTCAGGCGGAGACATTGAACTTTGTTACTACATTCTACTGAATGGCTACAAAATTTGGTACGACGAACGATTGACCTTCACTCATTTCATCGAAGGCAGAAGGTTGTCGCTCGACTACATCAAACGCATGTTGCTGGCTCATGCCAAAGAAGCCTACCTGCTGGATGGGCTGGAATACAAGAGCAAAGCAAATCAAGACTTTAAACTGTATAATAAAAAAATTCAGCGAATGTGGATTTTCAGGTTTTTGTTCGATGCGGTCAAGTTGAAGCAAGCCTATTACGAGGAATTGCCGTTCAATTTCCTTGTTAAACTATACATAACCCGACTAAACGCTATTTTGAAGCTGAACAGCCGCTTTGATCAATCGTTTCAGTAAATGACTGGCTGGCCGTTGTAAACCAACGGCCAGCCCATCGGCGGATAGTAGCTACTTACTTACTTTCGCCTGCCCCAGAACCCGTAACAGATTGCCGCCCCATATTTTGGCAATGTCGGCTTCGGAGTAATTCCGGCGAACAAGCTCGACGGTCAGGTTTTCGATTTCGCTGACGTCTTCGAGACCATTAACGCCCCCGCCCCCATCGAAGTCCGAACCGATGCCCACATGGTCGATGCCCACGAGCTTAACGATGTGGTCTATGTGATCGACAATGTCCGACAGGCTTGCCCGCTCAGATGCGTATACTTTGGACACCGAGTCGCTCATGGCGGTCATCCGGGCTTCCATTTCCGGGGTAACGACTTTCCCCACCCGCGCCATCCGGATTTTGGTTTTGGCCGCCCGGTTGGCATCCGAGGGTTTCTTCAGATAATCACTCACGAAGTTGACCTGCACCACGCCCCCTTTGGCAGCGATGGCCTTAATCATGTCGTCGGTCATGTTACGCGGAAAGTCGCACAGGGCGCGGCAGTTGGAGTGCGATGCAATGACGGGCGCTTTCGAGAGGGCCAGGGCGTCATAAAAGGTACTGTCTGCCACGTGCGACACGTCGATCAATATACCCAGCCGGTTCATTTCCGGCACCACCTGCTTGCCAAAGTCGCTTAACCCACCGTAAATCGGGCCGTCAGGATCGGTAGAAGAGTCGCCGATTAGGTTATTGGCGAAGTGGGTCAGGGTCATGTAGCGGCACCCGAGGTCGTAATAGGTCTTGAGCATTGATAAATCTTTTCCGACCGGGTAGCCATTCTCCATCCCGATGAACACGGCCCGCTTCCCGGCCTTTTTAATCCGATAGGCATCGGCGGGTGTGGTAGCAAGTTCAGCCAGGTTAGGGTATTTTTTCAGGGCCTGATGAATCAGTTCGAACTGGTTCAGGGCGTTGCGTTTGGCTTCGGCATGGCCTTCGTCGGTACGGGGACCCTGCGAGGTGTAGACGGCAAAAAACATGGCATCCATGCTCCCTTTTTTCATACGCGGAAAGTCGATCTGCGAGCCGTCACGTTTGGTATCGTGCGACATGCCCACGTCGAAGCCGGGCTTCTGCATCATGATCGGCGCATCGGCGTGGGTATCGAGCGTTAGCACGCGCTGGTGAATCTTATGCGCTTTTTTGGTGATCGGACCGTCGTTGCCGGGAGGAATTGGACTGAACGAACTGAATGTAAGTAGTATTGACAGAACGGTAGAGATCATAATGAGTCAGGTTGTAGCAGAAAAAGACATTCTTTCGAAACTACACATTGCCTGTCTGAATATCAAACTTTCATCCGAAACGTGCTGTTATGGCACTACCTTTGTTACGTTTAAATAGCGAAAGAGTAAATGAGCGAAAGAGCGAAAGGCTGGCGCAGCATTACCACTCTTCCGCTCTTTCACTCTTTCGCTTTTCACTAATGTCCGTCGTTCCTTATAAAGATAAAGACACCTCCAAGCGCGAGCAGGTCGCCGAGATGTTCGATAGTATTTCGCCAAAATACGACCTGCTGAACCACGTTCTGAGTGGTGGTATCGACATTCTGTGGCGTAAACGGGCCATCCGCGAACTTCGGAAAGCGTCTTCTCAATCACCCAAACGCATCCTAGACATAGCCACCGGCACCGGCGATTTTGCGCTGGAAGCGCTGGCGCTGAAGCCCGAGAAGATCGTTGGCATGGACATTTCGGAAGGGATGCTGTCGGTGGGTCGGGAAAAGATGAAGAAGCGGGGCGTCGACCAGATCATTGAAATGCGCACGGGGGATTCAGAAGGATTACCCCTGCCGGACAATGATTTCGACGCTGTCATCGTTGCATTTGGTGTGCGCAACTTCGAGAACCTTCAAAAAGGGCTGACCGATATGCACCGCGTTACCCGCCCTGGTGGTGTGTGTGTGGTGCTGGAGTTCTCGAATCCGCGTCAGTTTCCGTTTAAACAGCTTTACAGTTTTTACTCCAGTACCATTCTGCCGCTCATCGGGCGCGTAGTAAGCAAAGACTCGTCGGCCTACACCTACCTACCCGAATCGGTACAGGCGTTTCCCGACGGACCCGACTTTCTACGGATCTACGAAGCGGCCGGATTCAAAAACACCAAATGGATACCGCTCACCTTCGGCGTTGCGTCAATTTACATCGGCCACAAGGCTTAGTCCAAGCTCCCCCGGCCCGGTTTTATTATTTCACACAGAAGCGCATTGCCCGGTTATCGGTGCAGGTTGGCTTCGTGTTGCTGCTTATCAGTCTGGTTTCCGTCAGGACTCAGGCGCAGAGCAGCTACAAATACATTCGAAAGCACCTGGAGCGTTACGACGACAAGGCGATTCATTACGGCTTTTTCTTTGCGGTACCCGTCACCCGGTTCAGCGTGACGCACAGCCCGCAATTTTTGACGGCGGATTCGGCGTATCGTATCTACTCACCCAATAAACCCGCGTTTCGGGTTGGTTTCGTGGTCAACGCTTACCTGAACGACCGCTTCGATTTGCGGCTTACGCCTTCGGTATCCTTATTTAGCCGGGAGGTTCAGTACGACTATCCGGGTGGCACATCGAAAACTGAAGTCCGGGAATCGACCTGGATTGATTTCCCGCTCCTGCTCAAATACAAGTCGGAACGGCGTAACAACAGCCGCATGTACCTGTTGGCGGGCGGCACGTTCAGCGTCGAGAGTAACGTTCGCCGAAAGGAAACCCAGGGGGCAAGCAAGCTGAGTACGGGCACTATGGATTTTGCCATTGAATATGGCGTTGGATTCGAGCAATTCTTCGAGTATTTCAAGTTCGCCCCGGAAATCCGGTTCTCCCATGGCCTGGTTAACCTGTATCGACCGACCAGCAATGCAGCGGGTGTAGGCATCAATAAACTAACGACACACTCGGTAACGCTCTACCTGAATTTCGAATAGACAAAGGCCATTGTCAATCAGGCAATTAAAAAATAATTCACTTTTTTTTGGCCTCAGGCTTGCATAAAGGCAATTTACCCACGTATATTTGCACTCCCAAACGACGACAATCGTAAGGGGAAAATAAAAGAAAAGGGAGTTTAGCTCAGCTGGTTCAGAGCATCTGCCTTACAAGCAGAGGGTCGGCGGTTCGAACCCGTCAACTCCCACTACTGAAAATCAGGCACTTAGCAGATAATGTTAAGTGCTTTTTTGTTGTTAGGTACAGCGATAGGTACAACAAAAGTTTCGTTCCTCACTTATGAGCATGAAAAAGGGCTAAGAAAAGCCAAGATGTTTCATATTGATCCTCATCCGGTTTAGGACTCGTTTATCGACTTACCAATAAATGATTTACAAACGACGTTTGGCGATGACTTGACCAAAACGCCTAGAGTAAGCGAATACTGACTCCTACTATATTATATATTTATATGACTAATTGCTACAAAACTTTAGGTGTAGAAGATTTTTCTTCTAATGATGAGATTAAAGCAGCCTATAGAAAACTTTCAAAAAAATTCCATCCCGATGTCAATGATGGTGATGTATTTTTTGAGGAGCTATTTAAAGGAATTCAAAATGCGTATGAAATATTATGTGATGATAAACGAAAAGCTATTCATGACAATAGTTTAAAACCAAAAGCCTCTACCCATCATTATCAAACTGAACAAAGTGTTAATGATAAACCAAAAACCTCTACCCATCATTATCAGGCTGAACAAAGTGTTAATGATAAACCAATAGCAAATAATCCAGCTTTTTATTTCACTATAGGATCAACAAAAGATCATGTGCTTGAGCTGCAAGGTACACCAACTGCAATAAACAAGTACGAGCCATTAAATAAGGAAGTATGGAAGTATGGGTTGAACTCAATTACGTTTAACCATGGTCTAGTACAGGAATACAGTAACTTTAACAATTTATTGAAAGTACAACTGTATACTACTTTTCAAAGCGATGTGAATTATTTTACTTTAGGATCATCAAAAGAACATGTACTTAGACTCCAAGGTACACCAACTGCAATAAACAAGTACGAGCCATTAAATAAGGAAGTATGGAAGTATGGGTTGAACTCAATTACGTTTGAATTTAACCGCGTAAGTGAGTATAATAACTTCAATAGAATTTTAAAAGTAAAACTTTAATATACCTCAAAAGTAGAACGTATTATCTTCAATAGGTAACCTTTAGGGCTTCGGCTAACAAAATCCTAATATTTTCTAATAGAATGATTTCTAAGAATGTAGTGTACCGAAATGGGCATTTTTACGAAAAGTCCACTGGTGAAAGATTTAGCATCAAAACAGGCTCTGAAATTGTAGTTGTTGCAGATAGTTCGGCTTTCGGCGATTGTACTCCCGCAGGAAATTTCGACCTAAAACCTCGTTCTGAGGAGGAAATTATTACTAAAATGGTTTCAGATGATATAGCAATAATGTTTCAGAAACTCTTGCCAAGAGGATCTAAGTTGTACTTCTATATTTCTTCAATGGGTGAGCATCCGCGCAAACTCCGCTTTGAAGTTGAACTTTTGGAAGATTTGTTTGCTTGCTTGAAGCCCTGTTGGAAACAGCAAGAAGGTCGTTTAGTAGACTGTTTTTGTAAAACAAGTAGAGAGCTAGATAATCAAATTGATTTTTTTGAAGAAGTTTTTGGTAAATCACTTAATGAAGTTTACAAAAATACATTTGTTCATTTTTTAGGAAATAACGGAAATCCAGCCTGTAATGCATTAGATAGATTTTACTATGGTCTTTATGACGAAAGCAACACGGTGAGAGGGCTTGTTTCTGATAAAAAATGGCTCTCTAGCAAGTCAAATAGTCAATCATCCATATTTGGATAGATAGCTTCAGGTGATGGATTGTACATCCTGATGAACAGTAGGCAAACCCAATACGCTGGATGTGTAAAGACAGCTGGTTGAGTCATTTTTTGAAATAACGCGCGAGGTTTTCGACACTCCCCTTCTTTAGTAACTCAAAATGCAACATTCGATTCTCAACCTAACAACATTTTTAAAAGCAACTTACATCTGATTATCAACATTTTATAAAAAGAACTATACCCAAAAGATAGGTCAATTTGCCTTAGAAAATGTTCAAACTTACATTTGCATCACTTAGTACTGCCTTAATTCTTTCATTATCAGCAATTTATGCATTAAGGTTCATTTCTGTCAACTCCCACCATTGATCACTAAGCACTTAGTACTAGATGTTAAGTGCTTTTATGTTGTTAGGTACAACAAAAGTCGTGTTCCTCATTTATACTTTTACTTAAACTCTTTAAACTTGGCTGATCATAAGGCAAGTTTAAATTGAATTACCAAAATAATGGTGTGATGCGGCTATGATTATCATCCATTTCTAACGAATGGTCAAAGAATAATATCGAAACTAATCTTAATACATAAGTAATATAATTAAGCTACGCCTGAGACTTTTTATTATTATTGTCAATACCTGTACAAATCACTAATTATTTTTGAAATACGCACTCTTAACTTCAAGAAATTCAATGATTAATTCATTTATTCTAGAAAGAATAGCTTTACATTGCGCTTCCGAAAGAATCTTAAAATTGTGCATAAAATCATTCCTAATAAATTTCATTACAGTTCTTAACTCACCTCTATAGCTTTTTATAGCAGCCGAATTAAAATTTTCATTGTTATTTATTATCTCATTAATATGATAATCAATCAAACGCTGACCATATAAATCATTTTGCATATGAAACTTCTTAATAGTTTCTTCTACAAATAGCGATGATTCTCTAATTGCAGTGTCATAGCGACCAATATTAATGAAAGGCTCAGAAAGGCGTCTTAATTCTTCTGATAAGTTTATGTTATTTAAAAGTTTTTCTAATTCCTCGAATCCTTCTTCTGTCAAAGTCACAGATTCTGGTATGAATACACAATCTATAAAATCATGTGCATCTTCGAAATATTCCGGTTTAGAGTACTTTAACTCAATAACTTCTTTTCTATCATTGTAAGTCAGTAAAATGATATTGCCCTCGTCATCTTCTTTTAAATTTTTGCCAAGTTGTTTTTTAACTTGGTTAAATCTCATCATCTCAAACTCATAATCACTCATTTCAACAACTCCGGTCACATAACCTTTTAAATTCAATTCAACTAGGTCTGAATGCCAAATTCCTACATGATAGTACTTTGCATCAGATGGATCTTTAAGCTGTTTTGGGTCTTGACTTATAAAGAGTTTACATCTATCAATATCGTCAATTTCATAGAAATTAGTGCCTTTTGGATAATTACCCATTGCTTTTAAGGCGAATTGCCACCCAATGCCGTTTGGGTATATTGGCCAGTCAGCATGTATTGCCATAATACCTCCATACCCAAAGTACCCCGGAAATTTGTTTAACATAAAGTTATAATTCTTAATTTTAAAAAATTTTCTAAAAGCGTGACTGGTAATAGTAACAAGTCTTATTAAAGTTCTTAGGTTTCACAGTAACTCTATTCATCCGGTACTTGTCTACGGCCATTGTCAGGAATCATAATAATAGTCAGTGGGTCGTAACGCGTAAATGCTTCAACATCTTTGTAAGGCATAGTAACTCTTTTGCCTTTATGGTGAAAACTTACCAGATCATCCGGGCCGGGTTCTGATGCTCCATGTCGATAGATGATAATAACACAGCCGGGGCCCTTTGATTGGCGTAGTAGTTTTACGGTTTCATTACTGGCTTTTCCTTCTACGATCTTTGTAAGTAAAGCAATCTTCTCTCCTCTTTTCATAGTCAACTGTTACGGTCTTAAATACAATCAGCCTAGTTTAGCCATTGCCTTATCCAATAATTCGTCAACCTGCTCATCCGTCAGGGTCGATAGATCAATCTTTTGTTCTCGTTGTTTGGGTACTACGTATTCCATTAGTTTTAAGTAGGCTGTAACGCGTTCTTTTGGCTCTAGCAATGACATATCGTCTGCAATGCTGTCAAACTGCTCATCAATGAAATTGGCAATTCTAGCTTTAATATCGGTAGTTGTTCGGTTGGTACTACCGGGTTGGCGTCCTCCTGTTTTTGATCGTCCTTTTTCAAACGGCATGAGAAATTCTATTTTTATTCTATTTTAGAATGAAGACCCTTTAATATATTCGGTCAGGCTGGGTTGTAAATAGGTGGCTTTTTGCCTTACTTGGTAGCTCTTTAAATATACAAAAAAGAATGCAGCTTACCGCCCGCACACCGGCAAAATCCCTTGATCGTGTTTATGCTCTTCAACCCACTACCCGTGACCAAATTGAGCGATTTAAAACCAGTTACCTAAAGCTCTTACCCCTCATAAACGAGAAGGAAAGTGAAGAGAACGTAAAAGATCATTTGATGGACTTTTTGAAAGAGGTCTATTACCGGGATGCTCACGTTGTCGCGCCAAAGGGTAAAACCGATTTTGTGATTCACTTAGGCAAAGACGCTACTACTCAGGCCGGGGTTTTGTTTGAGGTCAAGCGTCCGGTCAATAAGGGAGAAATGATAACCCGGCAAAACCTCAACGTCAAAGCCTTTCACGAACTGCTTCTATACTACTTTCAGGAACGGCAACGCTCCCAAAACAGCGACATTCGGCATTGTGTCATTACTAACGTATTCGAATGGTTCATCTTTGACGCGGCTTTGATTGATCGGCTATTCTACCGCAACGCTCATTTAACCAAGGAGTACAAAGCCTGGGCAACCGGCCAAAAGGTGAGTAAGAACAATGACCTGTTCTATAATGAAATCGTAAAGCCATTTTTGGCCGAACTAACCGACGAAATACCGTTTACCTATTTCGATATACGGGACTATCAGAAAATAGTAGCCGATGAGAATAAAGTAAACGATAAGGCTCTACTGTCTCTCTATAAAATACTGTCTCCTACGCATTTGCTGAAGTTGCCAACGGCTACCGATAGCAACAGCCTAAACCCTAAATTCTATTCTGAACTGTTACACCTCATCGGCTTAGAGGAGGTCAGAGAAGGCGGTAAAAAGGTCATACGGCGCAAAGAAGCGGGCAAACGAGATGAGGGGTCACTATTAGAAAACACATTAATCGAACTGGATTCATCCGGTAAGTTCTATCAGCTTCACGACCGTAGCCAGTACGGAGCAACAACGGATGAGCAACTGTTTAGCGTTGCGCTGGAACTGTGTATTACGTGGGTCAACCGGATTCTATTTCTAAAGCTGTTAGAATCGCAATTGGTTAAGTATCACGGCGGCAACAAAGACTATACCTTTTTGAACCGGGAAACAATACCCGATTTTGACGAACTCAACAAACTATTCTTTCGGGTATTGGCCCGTAAACCGTCCGAACGGCAAGCATCCATTCAAACCAAGTTTGGCCGGGTGCCGTACCTGAATAGTTCGCTGTTTGAGACAACGGAATTAGAAAATGATAGTATAGGGGTCAACCAACTAGATAACGGCCTAACGTTACCCATACTTCGTAGCAGCGTTCTTTGTGATAACCCGGCTTATAAAAACACCAAAGAGGTAAGTACGCTGGCTTACCTGTTTGCCTTCTTAGACGCGTATGATTTTGCATCAGAGAGCCGTGAAGAAATACAGGAGAAGAACCGGACGCTGATTAATGCCAGTGTACTAGGGTTGATCTTTGAGAAGATAAACGGCTACAAAGACGGTTCCTTCTATACGCCGGGCTTTGTTACGGAGTATATGTGCCGCGAAACAATCCGTAAGGCGGTAGTCCAAAAGTTCAACGATGCCAAAGGCTGGGATTGCAAAGACTTTGCCGACCTCGAAAATAAAGACCTTGACCGGGCTGAAGCTAATACCCTGATTAATGAAGTTCGCATTTGCGACCCCGCCGTTGGTTCCGGTCACTTTCTGGTATCGGCCCTAAACGAACTGATAGCGGTAAAGTCTGATTTAGGCATCTTACAGGACGCAACCGGCAAGCGGATAAAGGATTATACGGTTACTATCCTTAACGATGAACTGATTGTACAGGATGAGGACGAAACCCCCTTTCAGTACGTGTTGGGCGCAACAGATAAACCAACCGCCGAACGGCAACGGGTGCAAAAGACCTTGTTCCACGAAAAACAGACCATTATTGAAAACTGCCTGTTTGGGGTCGATATAAACCCGAACTCGGTAAAAATTTGCCGGTTACGGCTCTGGATCGAGCTACTGAAAAACGCGTATTATACCGATGAATCCGGCTTCACGGAACTTGAAACCTTACCCAACATTGATATAAATATAAAGCAGGGTAATAGCCTGTTAAGTAAGTTTAGCCTGACAGAAGATTTAAGCGACGTTTTCAAGAAGCAGAAGTTCAGCTTGAGAACCTATAAAGACGCGGTAGCGGCCTATAAAGATGCAAAGAGCAAAGATGCTAAAGCCGAACTGCAACGCTTCATTAACGAGATAAAAAGCCAGTTCCGTGAAACGGTTATTAACCGTGATCCCCGCCGTAAAAAGCTGGCAAAACTACGGGGAGAACGCATTTTGTTAGACAGTGAACTTAGTATTTTTGATACCGTTAAAGACCCCAAATTAATTGAACTGGAAAAAAAACGGTACGACAAACTGATTGAACAAACAGAAAATGAGATTACCGCGATAGAAAACAATGCTCTCTATCGCGGCTCGTTTGAATGGCGGTTTGAGTTTCCTGAAGTACTGAATGAAAGAGGGGACTTTGTTGGCTTTGATGCCATTATTGGTAATCCGCCTTATATACGGCAAGAAGAGTTAGGCGAAAAGGCAAAAGCTCACTTTAAAAGCACATTTAAAACCTACTCAGGTACGGCGGATTTATATGTATTCTTTGTTGAACAAGGCTTTAATATTTTACGCCCTAATGGTCAATTCGTTTATATCATGCCTAACAAGTGGATGAGGGCGGGTTATGGATTAGGCTTGCGTAAGTTTTTCAAGAAAGAGCGACTAATTGAAATTGACGACTTTGGAGACTTACAAGTTTTTGACGACGCTACAACATACCCATGCGTTATTCAGGCACAAAAAGCCCCGCCCCTCACTACATTTCATGCTGTCAACTTGCAAACGCTTACTTATGAATCTGGATTAAAAAATTATGTTGTAAGTATCCGGTTTGAGATTCCCCTAACGGCTATGTCTGATGAAGGATGGACGCTTGCCAATGCTAAACAGCAAAGCCTTCGAAATAAGCTGGCAGTGAATGTATTACCTTTAAGTAAATATATTGACGGGAAAGCATATTATGGTATTAAACCCGGCTTTACAGAAGCATTTGTTATAGATGAAATAACAAAAAAACGTTTGATTAGTGAAGATCCGAAAAGCCAAGAAATTATCAAGCCCGTTTTGCTTGGAAGAGATGTTAAACCTTATGCATCTGTCCAGCCAACTCGCTATTTGATTTTTACAAGGCGTGGAATTGATATTAATGAATTTCCAGCTATAAAGAATCATTTACTTGCCTACCGCGAGTATTTGGAGCCTAAACCCAAAGATTATAAAGGTAAAGAGTG
Source organism: Spirosoma pulveris (assembly GCF_054781875.1). Lineage (NCBI taxonomy): Bacteria > Pseudomonadati > Bacteroidota > Cytophagia > Cytophagales > Cytophagaceae > Spirosoma > Spirosoma pulveris. Next base: position 313,061 of record NZ_BAAGTO010000003.1, on the reverse strand, counting down.
GAAGGGTAGAAAATCTGGAACATATAAATGGTATGAAGTACAAGATGCTGTAGATTACTATAAAGAATTTGATAAGCCTAAGATTATGTACCAAAAATTTCAGGTTAAACCTGCGTTCGTGTATGATGAAAAAGGCTTGTACTGTAATGATTCTATGTGGATTATTACAAAAGCTGATAAAGCCTTGTTCGGGTTATTGAACTCTAAGATGGGTTGGTATTTAATCTCAAACTATTGCACAGCTATACAAAACGGTTTTCAACTCATTTATCAATACTTTGGACAGATTCCAATTCCTTTACGTCTTACCGATTCACAAGAGATTTTAACGACCAAAGTTGACCAAATTCTAACGGCCAAAGCCACTGACCCAACTGCTGACACCTCCGCTTTAGAAGCTGAGATTAACCAATTGGTTTATGAGTTGTATGGGTTGACAGATGAGGAAATTGCGATTGTTGAAATACCCTATCCGACAAAATAAAAGACAAACGAACAATGAAAGAGTTTTCACTTAATAATGCGTTGGAACGAATACTTAATAAAAGGACAAGAGTTTATTTTCAAGAAATTAAAAACTCTTATGAAAATGGAAACTATAGAGTATCGACTGTCGGTTTATTTTCTGTAGTTCTTTGTGACATTATTTATAAGTTACAAGATTTGAAAGATAAGTATGGAGATACTAACGCAATACAAGTATTAGAAGAAGTTGAAAGGCAACAGAACCATAATATTCATTCATCAAGCTGGGAAGAAAAACTAATTGAAAACGCATATAAAAAAGTAAAGCTTATAGACGTACAGACTTATACTAATATATTGAACTTGCAAAAGCATAGACATTTGTGTGCTCATCCTGTTATGGATGGTGATTTTAATCTTTTTCAGCCAAATCAAGAAACTACAATTTCCCATATTCGTAATATGGCGGAAGGGCTATTCTCAAAACCAATTTTAGCCTCGAATAGTGTATTTGAAATGATGCTCCTTGATATAGAGGAAAATGAAAATTTCCTTATTAAGAATGAGGACATTTTTAACTATATTAATGATAGGTATCTAAAAAATACAAATGTTGAAGTAAGGAAATACATATTTAAGAACTTGTGGAAGTTTACTTATAGGTTGGATAACGAAAGGTGCAATAAAAATAGAAGTATAAATCATAGAACTTTGAGGGTTATATATAATAATGAACCTGATGTATTTAATGATTTTATAAAGTCAGAAGTTGACTATTTTAGTAATATTTCTTCTGGGGAATCTATTTTATATCTTATGGCTTTTATAGGTTATAATCCTCATATATACTTTCTATTAAACGATAGTGCAAAATTGGTCTACAATGGCGTGATAAAAAATGATTTAAATAAACAATCAATGGCGTGGTTTTTAGCCGATAATTTAGGGACTCATATACGTTGGATTATTAATAATACTAAGAATTTGGATGACTTTGATAGTAGATACGCCCATATTCTAGAAAAACCATATTTTGAGGCCGGAATGCAACGCGATCTTTTTGATTGTTTCATTTCTCTTTATTGCAGTTCTATAGAAAAGAGGTTCGCTGAAAATAGATTTTTTATAATCCAAAAGTACATTAACCAATTTAGTCAGGAACAATGTATTGCTTTATTAGGCGGCATAGAAAAAAGTCCACTTTTAACCATAAGGGTCTTTAAATTTTATAATAAAAAAATTACTGATAATGTAATTTTAAAATTTAAAGATGCCTTTGATTTTAAAAATTATCCAAAAATAGCTAACTCAATAAAATGATTTAAAACTTGTAAGAAAATAGCTTATAAACTGAAAAAAATTATACACTGGACACGATTTATTTTTGTTTAATTTATATCCCATTCTGATGGATAATAATCGCATTGCTGAACTATCATTCGCTCAAGTTGCCATTCTTCAGGTTTAAGAATCGAACCGGGGCAAGCTAATTGTTCAGCTATTGTGCGAACTATTAGCGGGCCGGGGTTGACCTTAACAGGTTGTGACTTACTTTGTGCCTGTTTTTCTGGATAAATTGGTTTTGTTAAACCGTTGCGGATTCCGTCCCGAATTGTTTTCTGTGACTTTGTAAAATTCGGCCACTCGCTTGCTACAGTTTCCAACGCATAAATTGCGGTTTGTTCATCTATTCGGCCTGTTGCTATATATCCACCGGCTAGGGTTGCCGCTTTCAACAGCGTTAGGTGTCGCTGGCCTTCTGTTGCCACTTCAGTAAAGCGAACGAGCCATGTAAGTAGTTGCCCCTCACCTTGACCGTTGAAATGGCGTTGTTTGATGTTATAGCCTTGTTTCGGTACTGGTTTCGGCGGGGTAAACATACCGGCCAAAACGGTAGCACTTTCATTAATGTATGGAGCGGAATCATAGCTCACAAAGCGTAAATCTGTTGGGTTGCCGCCTTTACTGGCATCTAGTTTAACGCCAAAGTGCTTACTGAAAAGTTGCTGTAAAAAGCGAAAATGAGCCGCTAGCGTTTCGGGGTTCTGTTGATCGGGGAGCCGAACTATAAACCATAATCCGCCCCGTACTGAATAAGAGCAAACCAACACATATGGCAAGCGAGAAAGGTGTTTTTTCAGTTGGGCCATATTTAAGCCGGGGTTATCTTTCCGGTCAACGTCTCCCATCAATAGCGGCCATTGTTGCCGAATTTTTTGGGTAAAGTTGGTATCTCGTCGGCGGTGGTGAAGCAATGAAACAGGCGTAATAGCGGGTAATTGTTTCTTCAGTTGATCTTGTACAGCCTTGTCCGTTTCGGCTCGTATTGCGTCGATAGTAGGCCGGTAATAGTTAGTGCTGATAATTCGTCGTAAGGTAGTTTGATGAGCCGGTACGGTGGCAAAGCAACTCCTTAGATTGTCGTATGCAAAAAAGCTGATTGGTACGTCTAGTAAGTTCGGGCGGTGTTGTAGATTGTCCATACTGCTAACTGCGAAAAAAGGTGCTATTCGGATTTTGGCAGGGTATTTTTATACTGCCAACTGCCAGACCCCTTATATGGCCTTTAGCAGTTGGCAGTATTGTTTTACTCAATTGGGGTGAGTTTGAAAAATTGGTTTCGACCTTCTTTGTAATCGGCCAAACGAACGGCGCGGCCCTCCTCATCATACATTGGTGGCTGTTGCTCAACAATCGTTTTAAGCCGTTCGCGTATCGTTGCGTTTTTGGCTTTAAACTCTGTTTCTAAAATTGTCCAGACTTCATTTTTGGGTAACGGCCCTTCAGATAAAAGGCTTAGTAGCCGGTCGGCAATGTCTTCAGTATCCGCCTTGTGTTTGCGGTGGTTGATGTGAGCCGCTACTTGATCGGCTTCAGCCAACGCTAACCCGTTGACCTCCTCTTTATATTGCAGATAAACGGGTTCGGGTCTTTTGCCGCGTCTTAGCTTCAGATACCGCAACCGTATCAGGTCGGTATCGTTGCCGCTGGCATCTTTTTCAAAACCAATTTGTAAGGCTGTACTTGCTTTATTGGCCGCTTCTGTTCCGGTATGCCCTCTGGCTTTTTCGGTTCCTGGGTTTTGGTGAATAACCAGTAAAAAGGTTGCGTTATGCTTATCGCACAGGTTGCCGATAAAGTCATATAGTCGCATGGACTCTTTAGCGTCGTTAAAGTCTCCTACCGCGTCTGTAACCACATCAATTAGGCAAAATAGATGCAAGGCTGTCTGTTCTCTAACGTGGCTTAGAAAGGCTTCTATAGCGTCGAAACGGTGACCGCGTTCAATTGCTTTGATTGACGTAAACCGAAAGTCAACGGGTTGATCGGTTAATGTGTAACCAGCTTTTAATTTTATGCCTTGGATGGCAAAGGGCAATTCCTCGCTTTGGTTGCGTTCTGTGTCAATGTAGCATACACAAAACCGCTCTAACGCTGCCCGGTCAAATCCCATAAATTTCGGGTCATTAGGTTCGTTGGCTAACATAAGAGCGGCCAATAATTCAGCAAGTCTTGATTTGTGGCTACCGTATGCCCCTTGAATAATATTGATAGTACCCCGCCCTATAATGCCTGTTTCTAGTCGGCTTATAAGCGGAGGACTAAACACTACACTACGGGTTGCGGCATCACTTACTAGTCTTTCCCGTTCTAATAAATGGTTAAGGTGTTGCGCTTGCTGTCTGGCGCGTTTGTCTTCGTTTGGAGTATGTTGCTTTACCTCATCGACGGAGAAATTAAGATTGGCTGTTGCGGCCAACTCTTCATCCGACATATCAAAAATAGGCGGACGGTATATATCTTCGTCCTCTTGAAATTCCATAAAAAATGAGTTTTTAGCCGGGTCAATGTCACCACACATTGACCCGGTTTGTTTTACGTGGGGTTAGTCTTGATCGGAGGGGGCAGGGCCAAAAGGCAGGTCGTCAGCTTCTGCTTCGTTAGATTCGTCTAAATTGACGGGTGGCTTATAGGATGAAGCATAAAGGCTAATAGAAACGTCAAGCGTAAGCAAAGCCAGTATTAATAAGGTTAGGGCCGTATTCATAGCTCAAAACCTCCTTTTTGTTCGGCGCGGTTGCCCTCATCCAACCATGTTATTAATTCACTACGGCGGAACGTTAAACGGTTCCCCCTCTTCTTATGGGGTAATTTCCGCTCTGATACGAGTGTGTAGATACGGGCGGCAGAAAGTCGGGTGACTTGCCGGGCCAATTCGATACCGCCTATTTCGTCGGTGTCTGTAGGGTTAGTACTACGTAAGAGTTGTAGTACTTCTAAGGTCAACGCTTCTAAATTATTTAACCGGGCGTTGATCGGCTCAAAAGGATTACTCATTGTCTACTATCGTTTTTGTTTGACAGTAGCAAATAGAGGAGGTTAAGTATTGGTGAAGTAGTGGTTACAGCGGTTCACCAATATAACCAGCAAAATCTCTTCCGTAGGATTTAGGAGGGGTACTAAATTTTGAATTTGTTGTTGTTTGAGAAGTTCCAGCAAATTGTGGAAATACAACATGAAGAAATTCAATAAAGGAAGGGCGTTTATATTTTGTGCCAAATAACTGTTTATGAAGCCTATAGTATGTGTAACGTATATGCTCGTTTGAGATTCCCGTTTGTTTTATTGGTAAAATTGGGTTTGGTAGGCTATCTGTTCTTACTAAATGATTGGTGTAGGTAATTAGGCGTTCAAAATCTTTGCGGTTCATAATGAATTGTTTTTGTGGATTCAATCCGCCTAAAGGAGCAAGAATAAACTGAACAAGCTCTTCCTTTTGTGCTTCAGTGTATGGTTCAAGGACAAGTTTTTTTGGTTGAGGTGCGGGGGCTTCAATTGTTGAAAGTATCTCTTGTTCAATACGGGTTCTGCGTTGCGCCATATCCTTCTCGGATTGCACTACTATTCTAGCTGCTGTATCCTTTATGGCTTCAATGAACTCAGCCATAGGGACGTCGGTAAACTCGGCGATATGGCCTGAATGGTATTTACTTTTAAACTCGTCCAATACGTTACAACAGGCATATTCAAACCGTTGGGCATAATCTTCATAAGGGATAGGCTTTAATTCTTCGGCTAGCCATTTTTGCCAACGTGCTATAACCTCATCCATTTTTGCAAAATGGGTTTTATTCCATTCGCCTATATTCTTTAATCTTTGCTTGACTTCTGAGTCTTCAGGTAATGACAAAATAAATTCAGCGAGATTTGAGCTACTTTGAGAAGACTGTATCTGTAATGACTCTGGGGGTTGCAGTCTAAATAATGATGATTGTAACATTTGTTTTAAATCAACCAACCAATCTAAAAAGCTTGAAATACTAAATATGACGTTCCATATAGCTGCTTTGTCAGCTTCGACTTCGTTTATATCAATATCGCTTGTGTAGACTTGACATAAGTACAAATAATCTATACAGTTCTGAATCTCATTAAGTTGATCTTTGATTCTGTTAATATTAACGGACTTATCATTTAGGAAGTAATTAAAATCAGGATCTAGTCGTATATTACTCAATACCTCTATATCTTGATAAAAATCTAATTTTTCGTAACGATAAACTGCTGCTAAAAATTCGTCGGGTTTTAGTCGATCTGCCTGATTCCATAAGTTTTTTAGCATCAGGTTAGTGCGTGGAAACAATCGAGACAGTTTACCCGGTAAGGCCGTCAATAGACGATTTAAACGCAAAAGATATTCGTCTAGGTTGGGGAAAGCTTTCCACTCTTCAGGTAGTTCCAAAATTGAAATATAGTTTTCATTGATCCGTGAGTAGGTCTGTAAAGTCAGCTAGGTTAAATTATGCTATTCCTAAGCCCAAGGCCTGATGGAAACACTTTACGGACTAATTTACGAGTCAATATTACATTACCTATAATAAACAGTAGCCCCTGCTTCTTCAAACATTAACCTATATTTTTCTTGTTCTTCGGGAACCACATCTTTTAATAATACAGCTGGAGAGTCTGAAGTAACTGAATCAACTAGGTCTTTAGATTCCTTAAGACCAAAGCCAGTTATATCTTTTGTAAGCTTCACAACAGCTAATTTGCCTGGCCCTGTGCTAGCCATAACTAAATCCTTAGCAAATCTATATGTACTCCCTTTAGAGTATGAATTGAAACCTTCCCTTTTAATAAACTCTGGCAAATAATAATTTTCTATATTATCACTCTCAATGCTGATACTTTTTGTAGCAGAGAAATACTCATTTAATCCTTCATCTCGAAGTTCTAAATTCAATCCTAAAACAGTAGCTTTTTTTAAAAACTGAGAAAAACTAGGTTCAGCTACAAGTTTTGAATATGAAGCATTGTAGCTTAGAAGCTTTTCTATCTCTTCTCCGGAAAAATTCTCGTTAACGGATATTTTTTTTAACAGGTCAACGCAGTCTTTTAAATTATTAGAATAGTAATCATATAAATCAGTGAATTGTATTTGCAGGATCAAGATAAAGGCTAAGATCTCGTTGTTTAAATTGACATTCCTAAGGCCAACGTTCTTTTCTTCATCAAATATGGCTTTTATGAAATTATACGAATTTATAAAACGTTTAATCTTTCTAGGATTATTTTTGCTTCCCGCTGAGATAAGCTTAACTATATTTATCTCATGTATGCCTCCTGATATTCTATTTGTATATTCTTCTATGTTCTTTTCAGATGGAACTGGCAATGCAAATGATAGTTGCACTATTTTCTCTAGATAATCTTTACCAGAAAGTTTATAAGACTTACCATACCTTTCTGCAATGGCTTCCTGAATTACCAAGCTATCTATACCTATTATAAAAATTGTCTTAGGAACTGATAAAAATAATTTAATAGATTCTAAAACTCTAATTATACTATCTGGTAAACATCTATCTAAATCGTCAATAAATATAATAAGTCTTTTATCCGCTGAATACTTATCAACTAGTTCAGTAAAAATAGATTCAAATTGATTTATAAATTTTATATTTTCTTCTTTGATATCAGTGTATACTTCTACCAATTTATTAAGATCAATTGTGTCGTTTGTAGCGGTAGCTAGCAGTTTAGATAAAACCATTTTACTCAACCCTTTCGCAATGCCTATCGAAAGGTCTTTAATATCCTCCTTACTCTCCTGTTTTTGAAAGCTAAATAATATTGTTTGTATAAGGGCAAATAATAATTCTTCCTTACCATCATACTTCCATGGATTAAAAACAACTACAGGATAACCATCATCATTTAGCTTACTCGCCAATTGCATCATTAAAGTGCTTTTGCCAGTGCCCCATTCTCCTAACACTCCTATATTAAATGGAGTCACTGTATTTGGCGAAGTAATTATTTTGTGTAAGGCATTGACATAACTTGAGTAACCAAGTAAATCAGCCTTCGATGGCGCATCAGCTACAACTTTAACTGAATATTTTCCATCCTTACTTGAAACAGAGTTGTTCATATTTATCAAAAGCTATGTAATTATTGTTTACCTTAGTTAATTTAAAGTAACTTTTTTAAAACACAACATTGTTGTACTTAATTTATATGATTTTGAAAGCTTAACTTTTAAGCTGGTTGTATCACAATAATTAGTTGCTAGCAGTCATAATTATTGAAGGTAATAAATTATTTTATAAAGCAATCGAGTAAGGGTAAAGACTATATAATTTTGTATGTCAATTTTAAGAAGACAGTTTGATTGTGTTGCACTCGGATTAACACCAGCAGCTTGATAGGGATAATCAGTTATGTTAATACAAATAAGCTGATCATAGTTAGCCAATTAAGGCCCAATATAAACCGTCTAGAAAACTGTTTACCTATGCGATTGAGATGGTCTACAAAGGAGCAGAAAGGACTATATCTACTTTACATAACAAATTTCTATACCGAACTTTTTTTATAGGGTATCATTTTAAAGCACAATACCCGCCATCTGATACACTTCTTATTAATCCGTGAATTAGTCTGTAAAGTCTTTGACCTATAGAAGTCGCTTGAGTCTATCTCAGACGATAACACTCGTCTATAAACTTTACGGACTTACTCACGGATCAATAAAGTAAATAATAAATTCGGCTAACTCTAAATACGCCTACTGATGCATAAAGCTATTTTATAGCAAAGCATCGTAAGCAGAATCGACAGTTTCAGACGCGAACGAATCCAAGTAGATAGCAGTAACTGCTTCTGTCTTATGTCCCATTGCTTGACTGATAACGGCGGTAGCTGTGCCTTTTTGCCGTAAAGCTGTAGCAAATGAATGTCGGGCAACGTATGTAGTTAACGGGGTATCTATTCCCGCCCTTTCACCAAGCGTTTTTAGCTCTTTATTTACCTGACCTAAAATCTTGTGAAGACGGTTATCAATCTGTTTTTCGGTCGGATGCTGCTTTGTATTGAGAATAGGAAAAACGTAGCTGTCTGGCCCGTTGAATGTATCAGGCTTGTATTGCTCAATAAGGGCAAGTGCTGGCGGTAATAGCCGAATCGAAAACTTACCTCCTGTTTTTTGCCGAACATAGCTTAGCCGGGCAAAACCTTCACTATCGGTTGAAATGTTCCGCCAACGAAGTTTAGCTAAATCGACAAAATTGATTCCTCCACAATAGAAAGAAAACAGAAATACGGCCCTTGCCAGTGTTAGCCGTTCAATTTCGGCGGCATTCTTTTGACCTGACCATTGCCCGGTGGCCGTACCTATTGGCACAAAGTTTTCAACCTTGCGTACATCGTCCCGACTAATAGCCCGTTTTTGTGTTGAGGTATCAAACTTGCCAATACTGAATTTATGCTTTTCGGCCACATTACGAGCAAAAGGGTATTGTTCTGGTTTGGCTACACCTTCGGCAATAGCCCTGTTAAATACGGCTCTTAACGTTCGGTAGCGATTGCTTAGGGTGGTATCTGTATTACCCCGTTGCCGGAAAAAGGTTTCCAACTGATTACAGAACCGTACTGATACGTCGCTAAAAGGAATGTCTTTCTTTTTGGGGCCGTGTAATTCTTGCAGGAAGTCAGCAAGCTGGTTTTTAAGATCGCGGTATATAATGCTATTTCCCTTTTGACGAGCCGCAACCATAGCTGTAGCGAGTTCTTCAATGTACGCCAATAACGTAATGCTACGGGCCTGTTTACGGCCTTCTATAGCCTTACTAGCTACTGCTTTTGTGTCATGCACTTCGTCAGCATCCGCTAACGTTGTGGCGGCTTTGGAGTATGCTTTTTCTTTTCGGTCTAACTTATCAATTAGATCGCTTCGATATGGATCAGGATAGCTTTTACGTATAGCATCCCGATAGTTACTGTGGCTATCATTCCAATACTTCGGGTGCAAACTGTATCCGGTCGCTACGTATGTTGTTTTTCGGTTCTTCGTAATACGAAGCCAGAACGGGTGTGACCCATCAGCGAGCGTTTTAACGTTGCGGTAAATGATCTTTACTGTGGCCTTACCTTCTTTAGATTCTGTTGTCCGTGACATTGTTGTACCCAACGTTTTTAGGTACAACGTTAGGTACAACAAATATAATAAATGACACTATACAACAACAGATCATAATATCCTAATACCTCACAACTACTTGATTTTTAATGATATAATAATTAAAACCAAACAATAATTTATCTAAACGGTACGCCTTACAAGCAGAGGGTCGGCGGTTCGAACCCGTCAACTCCCACTAGTAAAAATTAAGCACTTAGCATTTAATGTTAAGTGCTTTTTTGTTTTCGGTTTACACGCTGGTTTACACAAACTGATTAAGTAGCAAGCATCAGATTCGAAGGGTGGAACTACGTTGTATGTCTATAGACGACAACTTTTCCTTTCCCTTACTAATTTTACTTTAGCCTATTTTATGGTTGCGCTAACATGTCATGATCCACTAAGCAATCCGAATCCATAATAGAAGTAATATCTTGACTGGGTTAACAGACGTACTTAAAAGTAAAATCAGGACATTCAGTCATCTATCTTATATGTGGCTGAATGTAAACTACCTTCCAATCAATTTATCCGGCTTCATTTATCTTACACAAAGATTCTGATAGAACAAATTGTAAAAATTTCAGAATTTAGGGATAGGTAATATGATCATTGGTTTTTGCTTTCTTTGACTTGACATACTACTTATAGAATCTCACCACAGTTCAGCTAAAGAATGGGACGCATTATTTCCGTATTTAATGATTATAGCCAGCTAGAGAACCGTATAACTAATTACTGTGGTCTGCTACTGAAATTGATTTATGAAGATAGTCCTCGTCGATTTAGCGACTTGCTCGACAAGTTGACAGAGGGTGAAGGGAATCTCATTATTGGTCCTGTATTTGAACAGCAGCAAAAGCAGAAGCGCAGTATCCCTGATCTGATCATTACTCAGAAAGCCTTCACAATCGCGGTTGAGAATAAACTAACTGACTGGTTCTATGACGATCAGTTGACTAATCACCTACAGGGTTTACAAAGCCAGCATGGTAAGTTGATCCTTTTTCTCCTCAGCAATTTTGAGAGCGATCCGCGTGAGAAGTTTCAACAGCAGATTACGGAAGCTAAAAAGAAGAACATTCTGCTAATACCCATCAGCTATGAGGATTTACTTATAGCCTTAGAAAGAGTTTGTGTCACCGACTACCTAAAAGGATTATTAGATGACTTCCGGGAGTTCATTGATTCGAAGGGCCTTCTTCCTCGATGGAAGTATATGCTCGATGTGGTAAACTGCGCTGGTACGATGTATGAAATAGAAGCTGGTGTTTATCTATGCCCCGATACGGGTGGAGCGTACCGGCATAAACGCGCTCGTTTCTTTGGCCCTTATGCAAACAAGGCTGTACGTGAAATTTTTGAAATCGATGCCGTAGCTACGGTCAGCACCGGGTTAGAAGAAGTCACCTTCAAGTGGATTAACCGCCCTGACGCTGACAAAACTATGTTGGAAAGTAAAGCACGTGAGCAGGTAGCACGCTTTCGTTCTGAAGATAATAAGCAAACACCAACACAGGTTTTCTTATTGGGGCCAAGTGCCAAAACTAATTTTAGAAAGGATTCACCAAAAGGTATGTTAGCCTCTAAACTCTATTTCTGGGATATAGCCACAGGCTATACAAGTGCGGATGAGTTAGCGGCATATTTAGACGGTAAGGGCTGGAGTCAATTCTAATAAGCAAGAAATCATGATTTGGACAGCTTGGAATAACGGGGAGCATCATGTTACAGGGGGCGGATATGGATTTAAAATAGACAGTGATGATCGTGACCGCTTCTTTGACCGCGGGCAGGGATCGGTTATTGTCATCCTTCCCTCGCAACCTGAAGATATTCAGGTTGTGGTAAACACGAATAAATCGTCATTCTGGAATGAAACGTGTCGGGAGTTGATCAATAAGAAAATTGGTCACTGGTTTATAAAGAACAATCACGCTCACTGGCCAGCGGGAAAGCCACCAAAATTTGATGTACGAAGCGAAGCCGGTGGTAAGTTTAGAGTAATTGGACTTGTTAACCCTTGAAAGCAATCGTTTATGGCAAATTATCAGACCGGCATTGCCGCTGAATTCTACGCTTTATCAGCACTTTATAGATTAGGTCTAGATGCTAACATGACACTTGGTAATCGAAAGGCCGTTGATATCCTCGCTATTAACGAGCATGATGTGTCAATTACTATTGACGTAAAGGGATTGGCCGGTAAGACAGGATGGCCAGTCGATAATGTCAAAGAAGGCAAGCGTACACACTTCCTGATCTTCATCTGTTTCCTGGGCACCATTGAAGACCTTCAAAGCTTACCTGAGGTATATGTCGTGCCTTCGCTTGATTTGCCGCAGTTAATATACCAGGCTCCGGGTGGTCGTAGGCTTGTTCAGCTCAGCAAACTTCGACAGGCAGGCAACCAGTACAGAAATGCCTGGTCGCTAATCACAGAACTATTACCTCTAGAACGCTAGATAATACATTCGTCTATTCTACACGCTTCTGAATACCATAGTCTGTAAGCTTCTTTTTGAGTGTATTAATTGATCCGTAGCCCAATGCCTGACAGGCTTTCGCTTGATTACCATTGAAATGATGTAAGGTTCGCTCGATTAGTTGTTTTTCATGTTTTTGCCATTCAAATGTTTCTATTTCATCCGTAGTCATTTGTAGCATACGCTTAGGCAGATCGCTGAGGCTGACTGTTATGTCACAGAAAATATAAAGTGATTCAATTACGTTTTCCAACTCCCGTAAGTTGCCCTTAAAAGGGTACTCCATCAAAAAAGACAGTACTTCAGGTTCCAATTGCAACGCATCAGGTCGACTAAAGGAAGTTTGCTTTTGGTTTATGAAAAAGTCAATCATCGCAACCCGTTCAAAAGCGCTTCGTTCACGCAGGCTCGGCAACTCCAGCTCCACAACGGCGAGCCGATAAAACAAATCCCATCGAAACTTACCCTGCTGGCACAATTCGATCAGATTTCGGTGAGTAGCCGCTACAATACGTACGTTGACCCGCACAGGTTTGGTCTCGCCAACGGGCAAAAACTCACGCTGTTGCAGTACCCGAAGGAGTAATTGCTGCATATAAATCGATATGTCGCCAATCTCATCTAGAAAAACGGTGCCCCCATCCGCTTCTGCCAATAACCCTTTTGTCGTTTCAATGGCACCCGTAAATGCTCCCTTCTTATACCCAAATAAGCGTGACTCTAACAGATCATCACTCAGAGCAGAACAGTTTAACGTGACGTAGGACTGACTCCGACGACTCGATTGCTGATGAATATAACTTGCCAGGTGCTCTTTGCCGGTTCCGCTTTCGCCGTAAATCAAACAGGTGACATGATCGGTTTGGGCTACTTTTAGTGCCCGGTCATAAATAACCTTAATTGAATCGGTAAGCAGATAATCCGTGGTCGGCTTTCGTCGGTTTAGTAACTGCTCCCGGATAACTGCCGAATAAGGGGTGGTGGATTGTTCAACCTGTATATCAAGAACCTCCGCTTTACCACTCGCCGTCTGATTAGCCCGTCGCGTTTGCAGCAGCCGGGTCTTCAACCCTAACGTTGTGTGGCAGATATACCAGGACAATTGCATAATCGACGTTCCCGGCGAGAAGAAGATGTCGATCTCCATGTCCTTGAACTCAAGCAGCAATGTTTCCACTTTGGTCTTCACCTCCTGAAGATCAATAATATCGTGAATGGCCATATAATGAGGCTCAACAACACGGGCGGGCCATTCTCGGCTCAACTCATTTAACAAAAATTCGAAACCCAGATCATTCCCTTCAGACCCAGACGACAGTAAAACATGTCGATCATAACCCGTATAGAAGTTCTGATAAAACGTGTAGGTCGGGCCTCCTCTATTGACTTTGCCTTCAAAGAAATCATTTCGGAAGGCATTCCAAGAAATCAGTATTTTCATATCATTAATTGATAGCAAAAAGTCATTTTTTGACAGTGATTATGTATATTTTGACCAATATATGGCAATAAATGGATTGGCCGGTCTTTTGCCAATAAGTACATATCTCACATTTAACGCCCTTCTCATAGTATGACGACTGTCATTGCCTGTACTACCTGCCAAACCGAAATCAATGTCGAGCAACTACTTGCCGATAAAATCACGAACCAACTGAGGGCTCAACTCCAGGACGAGCAAAAAAAACGTGACGATGCTCATGCCGAACGGGAACGGACCCTAAACGATCGTATTCGGGAGTATGCCCGCCAACAGAAAGATCTGGAAAAGGAGGTCAATGAGCGGGTAAAGGTCAAAGAAAATGACCTTAGGACACGTCTTCGTCAGCAGTTGGAAGCCGAGCAGGCACAGACAGTGAAAGGGCTACAGGAGGAAGTTCAGCGGAAATCCGGCCAGATCAAGGACTTGCAAAAGAAAGAGTTAAGTCTACTCAAACTTCAAACAGAGTTAGACGAAAAACAGGCCGGTATTGACCTACAGGTAGCCAGAAAAGTAGCCGAAGAACGCACCGCTATTGAAGCCAGGGCTCGACAGGCTGAACAGGAAAGTCAACAGTTCAAGCTTCGGGAAAAAGATGAGCTGTTAGAGTCGATGAAGAAAAAATTCGAGGACATGCAACGCCGTATGGAACAGGGCTCGATGCAGACCCAGGGCGAAGTAATGGAAACGGCCATTGAAGAGCTGCTCGCAACCCATTTCCCATATGATGAGGTGGAACCCATTGCCAAAGGATTAAACGGGGCTGATGTCATACTGTCGGTTAATACCCGAATGGGGCGCTCCTGCGGTCGGATTGTCTTCGAAAGTAAGCGCACCAAAGCGTTCAATTATGCTTGGCTGGCCAAACTTCTGGACGACCAGCAACGACACGGCGGTGAAGTGGCGGTATTGGTAACCGAGGTCATGCCAAAAGAACTAACTCAGTTTGGCCTTTTACAGGGCGTTTGGGTTTGCTCTTACCGGGAGGTAGCTGCCTTAACAGCCGTGCTGCGCGAAAGCCTGTTTCGAATGTCCGATGTGCGGTCTGCTCATGAGAATCGGGGTGAGAAAATGCAGTTAGTATATGACTACCTGATTAGTAGCCAGTTTCAGCAACAGATAAGCGCAACGGTACGGACGTATACCGAGATGCAGCAGCAATTGGAAAAGGAAAAGCGGCAGACCATCAAAGCGTTTAAGATACGGGAGAAACAACTGGAGACGGTTGTCATGAATACAGTACAGGTATTTGGGGCGTTTAAAGGGATTGTTGGTAAGGAATTAGTCGACTTCGATGAACCTGAACTCGTCCCTGCCGATGAGATGCTAATGCTGGACGAAACGGAAAGTCAGACAGCCTAATCTGTTATCTTTGCCGTTTAGTAGGGCCGACTATTCCCACTAAACGGCAAAAAAGACAAATGGCAACTCCGGAAAAATTATATAATGCGTCGTACACATCCGGCGGCTTGCTACAACGCGAAATAACTGCCTTATTGCCCTTGATCCTGAATAATGAAATTAGCGATGGCTTTCGGCAGGAGAAACGCGAGAATCAATTATTGCAGATCAACTCGGAAGAGGCCAGGCGTAGAATAGTTGATCAGGTGCGTAAGCGAGTTCGCCATGTGAATACAGATGTGTGGGTTGTGTATGAATCAGCAACCGAAGTCGAACAAAGCCTTTTACTTTACTACGTTTGTTTGAAGACCTACCGGCTGCTGCGTGAGTTTCACTTCGACATACTGGTGGCTCGCTGGCGCTCCCTGCAACGAACACTGGACGCTTACGACCTGAAACAAAAGCTGGACGAACTGGCAACCATCTATCCTGAAGTGGATGCCTGGACCGAACTAACGAAGCGAAAAATTGTGCAGGTGAGTCGACTAATGATGGTTCAGGCTGGCTTTATTGCAGGCACCCAGATTCAGAAACCCGCCATCGCTAACGCCTTGTACGAACAGTTTGTCCGGTGGGGTGATAGCTGGATGCTCGAAGCCTCCCTCCTCAACGAATCAGAACGAAACACGATTATCAACGAATCAATATGACGCCCGACGAGCTCTACGACAAGTTGTGCGACAAAGGATTTAGGGAGTTTCAAACGGGCGATCTGTTCTCCCGGTACTACGTTTATCTGTATCCGCCCGATCAGGAATATCTGGACATTTTAAATATGACAGTATCATGACTCGTGTCCAGATAGGCGATTTTATTGCCGTTCGACTCGAACAGCGTGCAGGCAAAGAAGGTACTTTTTGGGTACCTTTAGTTGTAAAGCCGACTCAGCAAACGCCACCCGGCGAAATATACAAAGCGTTTTCCGGACCGGTTAAACGGCCTTCAGATAAACCCTTTGGTTTTGTCGATGATGTATTTGTCCCTCCTTTTCTACTAAAAGGAGCAGCCAATAGGGCAATTATAAGCGGCCAGGCTTTTTGCTCATTTGACAAATTGAAAGGCAAATATGGATGGAAGGCTATTTCAGGCGTAATTATCAATGGAAGCGCTGAATGAAACTTCATAAAGTTTCATTCAGCGCTTCCTGATGTTTAGAATTATGCTTTAGTAACTATAGCTGTGTCAAAAAAGCTATTCCGAAAGCATAATAAGAATAACTCACGTGCATCCACCTTTATCAATTATACTTACACAACCTAAATCTATTTTACACCCTGTTTATTTAATTCATTTCGTTACAACACTATCGAATAGTCAAATCCGCTTAGAATATGACATTCGACTGGGATGAATACTTTGACCGCAAACAAAACTTACTATTCAACGTATGGGTAAGCGCCTATGAGAAGCAAGTTGCTTCGGCAAGACACAACGAGCTTGCCAGTTTCTATTACGCTATGCCTTATCGTACGATTAAAATTCAAACCAATCCATTTGACGGTTTAAATTTGTCTAGTAATGAAGATGAGGAGGTTTTTAATCACATGGAAGCCAACTTTTTTAAGAACGTTTTTGAATCGTTCAAGATGAGGTGGCTATTAACTACAGATCAGCCAGTTACTAGATTCATCTACCAAGACCTTCTCAATATAGTCCATCTATATCTAGTCAATCTTTTTCTAAAAGTAAATGACTGGGATATGGTAGAGAAAGCAGACGCTTTAGCCAACGCATTCATTTCAAACAGACGATTGATTAAAAAGAGCATACTACGATGGCTTGTGAGAGGCTTCGCGGCAGAATGTATGGAACACTATTTAGAGAACAAGCTTACTATTTTCGAAGCAAAAAATGACTTGCTCGACCTACTTGATACTATTAATGTCAGTGATTACATAGGCGTTTCGCCCAAAAAGAATAGCGGCTCTATCGTAACCGAGCAAAACTCGTTGGATAAATTTATCGATGGTCACCTTAAATCGGTGAAAACCGTTTTGCCTAAAAGAGAAAAGACTATTGAGAACCATCTTGAAATTTACTCGGATTATCTATTGTATATAAATAAAGGCTTTAGCCCCACAATCAGTATACAAATGTTAATTAATGATTGAAAAAAAGAGGGCAAAACGATAAGTCTAAGTAGAGTGCTTAGTGCGCTTAATACTGCATTGGCATATAAAAATACTTCTAATTTAGATTAAGACCTTATTGACAAAGAATGTAATAATCTATGAATAAGTAGATTACAACAAAAAAGTACTTTTAATTTAAATAGTTTACTTTTAATTTATCTTAGCACTTTTAATATAGCCTTTTACCAATCTTTACTTCTCGAATTTTGCAATGTCCTAATTAAATAACTATCCAAAGGACATGATGAAATGCACAACAAAAGCACCTTCGAAGCTCTTGAACTATGGTTTCGTACGCTCATTCGAGAAGAAGGTCAAAAAGTCCAGCACAATAAATACGTGCCTACTGACATCCCCATTCACGACCGCGTCGGCGGGATCAAACTTGCAGAAGAAATTACAGGATTTGCTCAACAAAGTATTTACAACTTAGCAAGTAAAAGAAGAATCCCTCATTCGAAACGCAATGGTACGCTCGTATTCAGCGAGGAAATCCTACGCGATTGGTTACTCGAAAACCAACGACCTCTACAAGACGAATCTATTGATTTCGCTCACCCATTTACCGCCACTACTCGGCGTAAAGGGGTGAAACGAGATGCCGTATTAGACACCAGGCGTAGCCTTTAACGCACTAGAATCCTTATATCAGGATTTCAGTAAGCGTGCAGACGAATACGCAGTAAAGGAAAATGGAAATCAAAATTTCATTGAAGTACGCTACAAGGAGTTAGCTCAAATGTATGAAGCATTAGAAGTTTTAGAGCCAACTTGTCAAGATGCGATCTGGCGTAAAATAGCTAGTGATGTGAAACAGATGCGTGAACGTGATAGCTCAATGGGTGGAGTAATAATTGAACTTCAATTGAAGCCAAATGGCACTAACTATGGACACTTAAACTACACTCCACATGCGGATACTACCCACTAGGCATGTTACTAGCGATAGCCAAATGGGGGTAGTAACAAACTCCCAGCAAACACCAAGAATACCGATAACGTCTGGCAAGGCAATACCCTTGTTTTCATCGTCACCTACTTTCCCGGAAGATATTTACGAAACCTTGCCGGGTAATCTGGAAGTACTCGCAGATCCATTCCCACGTAACGTATCGATCATCCTCCATATCCGCCAGTTCTTTTTTGGTCTGGGCCAGCTCCTGGCTCACCCGCTCGTAGTCTTCAATCAACTGGGGCAATTTTAATAAGGCTTGAAAAGGATCCACTTATATCAAGAGTTTAGCTGACCGTTATTGGTTCACATTAATACAACCGTTATACCTCTTCAGTGTCAGCAGCGGCCCAAATGGCCTCGATGGATACGTAGGTGAGCGTCCCCACCTGGTCATCCTGAACGGAATCATGTACAGTTCCGTGGGTAAACTGAAAAGGAATGCCGCTCGGATAGGCATCGCAAACCGGACGGGTGCGCCCATCGACTTTTCCGGGGCGCACGTACAGGCAGCCCGAACAGGCGCTCATCCGAAACACTGGCCCATCGGCGATGAACTTATCTTTAGGGTTTTCCATAAGAGTCATCAATGTCCTTCGACTTACTTGCCAGGGACATCTATGTAATTTAAGGAAAATACATGACCTACTAAAATGACGCCAGTTATTTAGCCGGGGATGACCATAAAGACATCCACCCCCTCCTGATCAGCCTGTACCTGGACATGCGCGTCCGGCCCGCCAAAGACAATCCGGTCCGGGATTTCATCCGGGTAGGCGTAGCAGGTCATCTTCCCTTTTTCGCCCTTGTAGTGAGCGCAGTAAAAGCACATAGGGATGCGAAAAACGCGCAGGCCAGTCAGATCATTGGTCATATTTAAACGGCTTTTACTTTATGAGCTAGGGCGGTGCCGGTTTACAGAGTAGACATAAAAACGGCAGTGCCCTGCTGATCAGGCTCCACCTGGTCATGTACGTCATTAGTGAATAACCAGCGCTCGGGGATTCCACCAGGATAAGCATCGCAGGAAGAGTTTTCTAGGCGAAACTTACAAAACGCGCAGGCTGAGAGCGAGGGAATATCAGGCTCCAGCCACTCTATTTCTCTTTGAGCTTCCATTCTGCAAGATACGAATATTAGGTGTATTTGCCGTTTTGTAAAAAACCGTCATCTACCGGAATACACAAAGCATTCTTTATCTTCCCACAAGCCTTTGTGAAATTAGCCTCTTCTAATATTTCCGATTTATTCAAATAATACCCTGGCTTCAAACAAATAGGGGGTTCAAAGAAATCTTGATCCAACTAAGCCATTTTTTTTATCTTTATGTAATTGCATGAATCAGTTCTCTAAATCTTTATAATTTCAGTTGACTCTGTCTATAACCGCTTACTCTGTTTTCTGTGGGGATTGTCTGCTGATCAGTTACCAATCGCATTCCGAAATTCCCACTAAACATATTGTTGCCGACGCTGGCTATAGTAAGACCTACCATCGAACCTTATCAAAAGGTTTACAGCAACTTATCCTGAAATCAGAACGGGTTTCACTTTTCATATTAACCCATACAGATAATGACCATATCGGTGGGGTTATTCCTTTTCTTAAAGAAAATGGTACTAGTGAAGTCGATCAATTTTGGATGAATTACAACCCCGTTGACCTGATAGTCGATGAACAGGGGCCCGTAAGCGTAAGGCAAGGATTCAGATTACGCGATCTACTTTCAAAGCGTAAGAAGCTGAATAAAACACCTATTTTGGCAGGACAAATTCATCAAATTGATGGGATGACCCTACGCATCCTTTCACCTGATATCGAGCAATACGAGCAGTTTTTAGTTAAATGGAAAGCTCAGGAAAAATTGATTCAACAACGAAATCAAAAAGTGGGATCTTCTGTCTCAGATCATCAGTTACCGATTAACAGGCTAATCCAGCGTGACTTTGTTCCAGATAAGTCTTGGAGCAACCGTAGCAGTATTGCCTTCTTATTAAGCGTGGGAGATTTTACAGGTATGTTTACAGGCGATGCCCACGCCGATGTGGACTTACAACAGAATACTGGACAAAAATTTAAGCAACATGTTGACATTGCCTTTTATTGAATTCAACGGGCGAAAGATACCCCAGTGCCGAATGTCTTCGCTGGCGATTATACCGCACGGGCGGCCCCGCAAATTTCAATGTACTCAAACAAAGCCTGTTTGGCCATTTTAACCGTTATATAGTCCTGTTGGTAGACCAGTTCAGTCTTCAACGTTTTAAAAAAGCTCTCCGCTACCGCATTGTTCCATCGGACCGCCGAAGCAGCAATTTCCCCTCCCGCTCCTACTTTGTACTACGTTTGTGCTGACAGCTAGTTTATCCGTAAATGCATTGCATGCCTACTGAATGCCGCGATCTGAGTGGAAAATTAATTTATCGGCAACAGGTCTGTTTTTAATAGCCATCTTCCAAGCCGCAACACGGGTCTGACTAGCTTTCATCGACTCACTCAAGGCCCAACCTATGACTTGTCGATCAAACAAGTCCATGATGATCCTTAAGTACAGCCAACCTTCGCGGGTACGTATATACGTGAGGTCCGAGACCCAGGCTTTGCCAGGTTGTGATGGGTTAAAGTTCCGATCTAAATGATTACCGGCCACTGGGTAAGTATGGTTTGAGTCCGTTGTGGTCACCACATATTTCTTTTGAATGATGCTTTGAATCTGCGCTTTTTTCATTAGTCTGGCCACTCGGGGACGCGAAATAGCGTGGCCCTGACCGGTTAGATCCTGGGTAATTCTTGGACTGCCATATCGTCCTTTACTAGCTGTGAATGAATCTTTTATGAGCTTCAGTATGGACTCATTTTCTGTCTTTCTTTTACTGGGTCGATCAGCTAACCAATAATAATAGCCACCGCTCGGGCGGCCCCGTTCGGCTCACCTTCAGTCTCCGACACATCGTCTCAACAGGAAAAACCGATTCATGTGCTTTTATGAATCGGTTTTTCCTGTTGCTCCTGGTGAAGATGCCGACCGCCTTTTTTAAGATATCGCGTCGCTTCGGCGATCCGATCTAACTCGGCTTGTCTAAGTTCTTTTTTCAAGCGCTGAATCTCCTGTTGGTCTTGGCTCAACTGGGCTCGTCCGCTGGCATTAGTGCCTAATGAGCCTACTTTTTGACGTCGCCACCGGGTTAGAATTTGGGGCGTAATACCTAACTCAACAGCGGTCTCTTTTAGAGAGCCTTTAGCCATTGACAGCTCCACTGCCATCTTTTTAAATTCCTCCGGGGCCGCCCGTGCGGTCGTACTGCCTTCTGGTTTTCCTAGTACACTAAGTTAAATCATGCTTAACTTAATGTCCAGTTAAATGTAGCAAGTCCAGTCCAAAGCCATGTCAAAAGTTGTAGTGCGTGTTATAATAGTATGTCACTACTCTCGATGTATCAATGACCTGCGAATATAACGACTCAATAATCCGCCACTCTTTCACTTCTTTTACTCTGTTTCTTCTTCTATCGACATTTCCAGCAGCGCATAACTCAGGCTTTTCCCGTGCGTGTCCATCGTGAGTGAGGTCGTTACGCCACCCGTCAGGGCCTGCTGGCAAACGAACTGGAGCGCGGGCAGGTTGGGTAACTCGTAGCGCGTAATGTCGCCCACGACGACGTCTGCCAAGTGCTTTTTGACAGCCTCTGCCGTAACCTGCGTGCAGAGTAACGGATAATCGTCGGTTTTATACGGAATGAGCGAGAGGGTGAGCGTATTGCCTTTGTCGCCCGCCCGGCTGTGGGCAATGTCGTATAGCTTAATGGTCATGATTGAAACAGCGTTACCTGTGGCGTTAGTTGATTTCGGTCAATGAGCGTCGAAACGATGCCCACCAGCTCATGCAGGTACTTGCGGGCACCGCCCCCCCCGGCCGGACCGTTGGTGTAAAGGGCTTCGACTTCTTCGCCCACCAATGCGGCCTGTTGCGCCGTGGCCGCTTTCCCCGCCACCCGCAGTCGAATTTCGTAAGGGTCCGGGTAATGACCGAAGCTGGTCCGATGCACCGACGTGCTGCCAATGTAGTCGATGCGCAACTCGGTGAACCGGTCCTGGAGCCGTTCCTCAATGATGGCTCCGGCCAGTTTAGCTCGGCCCAATGCGTTGGCACCGGCATACGAAATTTCGCCTTCGCCAATAAACCCGGCTTCGTAGCCAACACTGACTTTCAGAGTATCGGGTCGGGATTGACCGCGCCCACCCAAGGCTTGTATCTTATCGGGTCCTGTTTCGGATAGCCTTACCTGCGTGAAATCGGCGATTACGTCGGGAGTCATGTAGCGGCTGGGGTCCATCACTTCGTAAAGCAGCTGCTCTTTAGCAGTGGCTAAACTCAACATCCCACCCGTACCGGCTACTTTACCGAAAACGGCCATACCATCCGGCGATACATCGGCAAAGGGATGCCCCAGATGCGCCATGTCGGGCACGTCTTTGCGGCCTGGATCAGCGAAGTAACCGCCCGTCAGCTGACCGGCGCATTCCAGCAAATGTCCAACGACGGTACCTTGTCCCATCTGATCGGGATTATTCAGCGACCAGCCAAACTCATGCACCAGCGGGCTTAAGAATAGTGAGGGGTCGGCCACGCGGCCTGTAATGATAATATCGGCTGAGGTCGCCAGCGCCGGCAAAATGGCGTCGATACCCATGTAGGCGTTGGCCGACACCAGCGGACCCGAATCGGCCAGAGGCTTACCCGTTTCCAGCGCCGTTTCGCTGCCCGAAAGCAGGCTAAATACATCATCGCCGGTAACAGCCGCCACCGTTACGGAGAGCGAAAGTCGCTTAGCAATGTCAACGATTTTTTGGGCGGCTGCCAGCGGATTAGCTGCCCCCATGTTGGTGATCAGGCGTACTTTCTTGTCCAGCAAATGGGGCAACAGACTTTCGATTCGGCGTTCCAGCAAAGGGTCGTAGCCTAGCGTGGCATCTTGCCGTTTCCGTTTCTGCGCCAGCGCAATAGTGCGCTCGGCCAGGCACTCCAGTACCAAGTAATCCAATTCACCCTCCTGAACCAGCACGAGGGCAGGTTCGAGCCGGTCGCCGGAGAAGCCAGCCCCGCACCCAATTCGGACAGACGGTTTCATAAATGAATCGAGCCGGTTAAGAGGGCCGCCAGCGTCATAACGAGGGTTGTACCGAAGGCCCATTTAAGGATAAATTTCTGATGATCGCCCAAATCCACGTCGGCCAGACCCACCAGCAGGAAGGTAGAGGCCGTGAGTGGACTAACCGGGAAACCGACCGTCATCTGGCCCAGCAACGCGGCCCGGCCAATTTCGAGCGGGTCGATGCCGAACTGCGTGGCAGTCTGGCTCAGGATGGGTACAACGCCGAAATAGTAGGCGTCGGGCGTGAAAAGCAGGCTGGCGGGTATACTGGTAATGGCCGTCAGCGTGGGCAGCCAGGCCGCATGCTGCTGCGGAATCAGCGAGACGACCGACGTTGCCATCGCGTCGATCATTTTGCCGCCGGTCAGGATGCCCGAAAACACGCCGGCCGCAAAGATCATACTCGACACCATAAAAATGTTGTTACCATGGCTTCGCAACACTTTCTGCTGATCGGGCAAACGGGGATAATTGATCAGCAGTGCGAAAATGGCCGCCGAAATGAACAGGGCCGGTGCCGGAACCCAGCCTTTCATCAGCGTTGTGATGAGGCCAATGGTCAGCGCGGCATTCACCCAGAACAGGCGCGGACGCCGGAACTGCCGCTGCTCGTCGGTGAGGCTGTCCCGATGTATGTAGTCCAGATCGCTGATGCCCAGACGTTTTCGCTCCTTCAGTCCGAACCAATAGGCGACAAATAACACCCAAATAATCCCGGCCATTATGGCCGGGATATTCGGGTTGAATAACTGCGTAGCATCCGTTTTCAGCGTCGAAATGGCCCGCGCCGAGGTACCGGACCAGGGCACCAGGTGCATCGGCCCCACGCTCAATGCTACGATACCCGTCAGGATCAGACGGTTGATGCCTAGCTGCTTGTATATAGGCAAAAAAGCCGACATCACGATCATGAACGTAGCCGTTCCGTCGCCGTCGAGGTGGACGATCATGGTCAGTACCGCCGTTCCCAGAATAACCTTCAGCGGGTCGCCTTTCACAAACCGGATAATGGCCGCAATAATGGGGTCGAACAGGCCGACATCGAGCATGGTGCCGAAATACAGTACGGCAAACATGAGCAGAATACCTGTGGGAGCTACCTGCTTGATACCCGCCAGAATCATCTCCCCCAACTCCTTCGGGGCAAATCCCGCCAGAAACCCCATGATAACCGGCACCAGCACCAGCGCTGTAATGACCGATAGCCGTTTGGTGATGATCAGCACCAGAAATACCGCGATGGTGGCAAAGCCAAGTAATGATAGCATGAGGCAGTCAGGTGGGTAAGGTTATTTTTACATCGTTTTTCCCGTAGCGATCTGCAACAGGTCTTTGTCGGGGTGACTTTTCACCTGAACGGTATTGTCGAGAATCATGGTCGCGCCATTTTCGGGCGTGTAGGCGGGCCAGTTTGGTAAACCTTTATGGTTCGGGTTGCCCGTTCTGGCAAACGCAATCCAGGCCCGGCTCGTTTTGTCGGCCAGCGTATAAGCGGCTTTCCCACCACCCGTCATTTCTTCACACAGGCTAATATTATCGAACACAAAGGGAATCTCCATACAGTGCATGGATTTGTAGATGCCATCCACCACCGGCGACTGCCAGGTGAACAGATACATATACACCGGAGCCGCCCCCGGAATGGCTTTTGCGTTGGCCTGCTGAATGGTCAGCGGCCTGAAGTTGACGTCGATGTCTGTGTAGTCCGACGGTTTGACCGTTTCCGGGTAGGCCTTTTTTACGGCTGTCATATACGCGTCGGCCTTATCGCCATACTTTTTCTGCAGGTTATCTTTGGCCCCCTCCATCGTCAGGTTGCGGGTGCCCGGATTGAACGGGGTGAACTCATTTTTGGTCGAGCCAACGAGCAATGGAACCGATTGCGACAGGGCTATTGCGGCTGGTTCATTGGGCTGATAAGGCAAGAAGCTCCCGTCATGAACGGGACCCCAGCCCAGCCCGGCGGCCGATTTTCCATCGGCTTTCAACTGGTCGGCTACGGTGCGGATGGCTTTTTTGCTGGCCGCATTCAGCCGTTCGTAGGGTATCTTTTGCAGGGAATCAATCTGATTTGGCTGTAGCTTCAGTTCAGCAAGCAGGACGGCACCTACTTTGCGGGTCAGATCGGTTTCGGCGAAGCTGGTGATGTAGCTACCACTCTGCACAATGGCTTTGTGAAACAGACCTTTCGCCGAAGGGGCATTCATCAGACTGGTTACCTTTCCGCCCCCACCCGACTGGCCGAAGATGGTTACGTTGCCGGGATCACCTCCGAACTGCGCGATATTCTGCTGCACCCACTGCAAGGCGGATACTAAATCCATCAGGCCTGCATTAGCGGAGTTTTTATACTTCTCCCCGTAGGCCGACAAATCCAGATAACCCAGTACGTTTAAGCGGTGATTGACCGTTACGACAACCACATCCCCTTTTTTGGTCAGGTTTTCGCCATCGTACGATGGAAGTTCGACCGATGAACCGGCCGTAAAGCCACCCCCGTGCAGCCAAACCATGATGGGGCGGCCTTTTTTACTGTTGATCTCCGGCGTCCAGACGTTCAGACTCAGGCAGTTTTCGTTGGTGTAACCCCAGTTGTGGTGAAACGGAAATTCAATCTCATCGTATGTACTTGTGGTCACGTCCATCGGACAAACAGGCCCGTACGTCATCGACGAGCGAACGCCCGTCCACGAATCGGGTTTGGTGGGCGCCATAAAGCGTTCGGCTTTGGCGTACGGAATGCCTTTGAAGGTATAGGTGCCGTTGTGGATATAGCCGCGAACAGAACCGGAGCCAGTGGGTACGGTAGCGATGCCTTTACCGGCCACAATGGGGTCGGTCGTTCCGGTTTTAGCCTGTCCGACGGCCAGCAGCGGCAACGCGATAACAAGCAGGGATAAAAGGGTTGTTTTGATTTTCATGGAGCGTATTGGTTAATGTCTGTGTCGGAAAATTCAGGATTCGGTTGAGGTCGATGTCAGGATATACGACTTAGTTCCCTTTCAGGACTTTACTGAAAAACAGCACCTGGTAAGGAAGAGCGTTTTGCCAGAAGTCCCAACTGTGGCCGCCGGGCCGTTCGCTGTAATCGTGGGGCGTCTGGTTGAAAACCAGTCGATGGTGCAGCTCCCGGTTGGGTTCGATCAGGAAATCATCCACCCCACAGTCGATCACGAGCTTCAAGCCATTCGTTTTCATTTTATCGGCCATACCCACCACCGAATACGAAGCCCATCCGTCGGGCGACTGGCTGAATGGTCCCAGAATCTTTTCAAATTCTGCCTTTATCCCTTTCGTAGCATCGGGCGGAAGCTTCCAGGCGTTCATGTCCAGATTCAGTGCCCCACTCATGCTGCCAGCCGCGCAATAGAGATCGGGGTGACGCGTCGCCAGGTACAAGGCTCCGTAGCCGCCCATCGACAGACCCGTAATGACCCTACCCTTTGGAGTGGGTATGGTACGGTAAGTCCTGTCGATTTTGTCAATGACTTCTTTGGTTAAGTAGGTCTCAAACTGGCTGTTTTTAATGACGGGGCTATCCAGGTAGTAGCTAAAAACCTCCCCTTCGGGCATCACAATGATGAGATTGTATTGGTCGGCAAGCCGTTGAATCAGGGTCTTATCGGGCGTTTTGGTGATCCAGTCATTAAAGTGCCCATAGCCACCATGAAGCAGATAGAGTACCGGGTAGGTCGTTTTCGCTTTCGCTGAAGATGCGTACGAGTCGGGCAAAACGACCACCGCCCGCAGATTCTTGTTCATCACTGCGCTGGGCACATCCAGCGAATCGACTCTGGCCGCTTGGAGCGGAAGCGTTAAGAGGAAACAAACAAGGACCAGCAATTGCCGGAATAAGGTTTTAGGCTGTTTCAAAAGATGCATATTTATAAAGCGATTTGTAACGCTGATACCTTGTTACCACAAGGCTGTTGATTACTGAATGTTGGGCATTCGATTAAACCCTTTTTTGTGCTTGCCTATACCCCCCAGCCCCCTAAAGGGGGAGAGGAACCACATCGGAATGCTCCACCTTTAGCGGGTTGAGGGGTATAGGCAAGCATCCCCTCTCATTATCGACCTGTCCTCCAACAAACTAGTCTATTGCGCTTTACAGGTATTATTTTGTACAAAAAGGAGAGAAAGGCAAATATAGGCGGGCCTTCAGTGTAATCGTTTTGATATGATCGTATCAGGCTTACTAAATGAAACTGTATCTTTAGGAAATTTTATGAAGATTACGGAATTTACATAAACGACTGAAAGCGAACATTTTAATGAAAATAAAGACAGGTAAGGAGGAGATTGGGTACTTACTTGAGAAGGTCATTGACACATACGAACGCACAACGGATCGGCGTATCGTGCGCAACACCAACCCGAAAAACTACGAGGGCATTGCCCGACTGCTCAGTTCGATCAGTAACGAATTGCCGCATACGGCCCTTCAACTGAACCACGACCCATATCCGTCTGACCCCAATCCGAAACAGGTCGATTATCCCCACAGGAAGTACGACATAACGGGCGTTCAGGTAAAGGACGCTTACCATCGACTCGTGGCCAATCCGCGGTCGTTTCTGATCGATGCCTGCTACATATACCTGTATGGCGTTGGCCGCAAGGGTTTTGCCGGGCAGCCACAGGATGCCCGGCTTATCGAAGGCGTCGATGCGGCTGTAGCGTTGCAGTTAGATGAGCAGGAAGCCCTTCGGCAACAGTTAGCCACCAGTCAGCAGGCCATAGAAACGGTAACCACACAACTGAAGGCTTCTTTCCGGAAAAAGGCGCGGGTCGGTCTGGTCAGCTTACTGATTTGTCTGGCTTTGCTCGCAGCCGTTACCACCCGCTGGATCATCGATCGAAACGAATGGGCCACCCTTCGTAAAGACCTGAACATTCTGCCCTACCAGCCCACCCAGGCCGAAATCGACAGCCTGTCGGGTATCTGGCTGTATTATACGGGAGCGCCCCAGGCCCGCGCCAACGACCCCAACCGATTTCATCAGGTGGCCAACAACCTCGTGGAGATTACCTACAAAGACGGGTATTTCATTTTTAACCGGCACGGGGCCAACATCGACCACATTGGCTATATGCAGTTTGAAGCACCGGCGCTAGTGTCCATTTATTCGCGGGTGAAGAACAAGAGCAATAAAGTAGAATCGCCCATCCATGCACTGTTACGGCTGGACAAAGGGAAAGGTTACCTGACCAGTATTGCCACCACCTGGAGCTTCGATATGGGTGATGGCAACGACATGATCGGCATTCGAAATGTGTTTATTAAACAGGGTAAGGGTGGTTCGCTGGAGGAAATTACCAATACGCCGGAGAACGCCAATTGCCACTGTAAGATCATGAAATGGATACAGCCAAATAAGCAGGTCAAGACGTTCCAGCTAAAATACCGCTTACTGGATACCCTCGCCAACGAATCGTTAAAGGCGCTGATCAACGAGAAAAGTATCCTCCTGCGCGAACCCCGCGAGGGCGTCATTCTAACGCCCGCCCTGCGTAAGGAGCATCTTTAAAAAGCGTGACTTCAATTAGTTGAGCCTGATAATCAAGCTATTCTAACTAAATCACCAATTTAAATTTTCTCTGTTTCACTTCGTCTTTAATCGCGTTGGTTATTTGGGCAGTACCGTAACAATGACCCGTTTGTAACGAGTTAGCGCCGGTGTACCTTTGTCCGTGACCTGCAGAATAAAATGGATGGTTTCAGACTTCGTCACGGGCGGGGCCGTCACCGGCAAATCGTAGAGATTGGTCGCATACGGTCGAAAGCTGACCTCACCGGGGTATGTTCCGGCCTCCTTATAGTGGAACCATCGAAAGCTCATTGAATCGCCGTCGGGGTCAGAGGTGCCGTCCGCATTCAAATGGAAAAGCTGACCCGATTTAACAGTAAATGATTCCGGATGAGCCAGTTTGGGGACTGGCGGGTGGTTGGCGTCCTTATACGCTTTGGTACACCAGTCCATACGGGCAGCAAAATCGTTCTGAAAGGCTTCCCGCCAGCGCCAGATGGTTGCCTGATTACTCCCATACCGCTTGTTATCGATCGGAGAGGTCACGGAGTCATTGGCGTTGGTCCAGATAGGGCGCGTTTCTGCGGTATCTGCCGGCCAGTTCTCCCGTTTGAAAAAACTCGTATTCGAGTCGCGGAATTCGGGCTGGTACAATTCGTATCGACCACCCCATCCACCATAATTGGGGTGGTCGGGAACACTTAGCCCATTGGCAATCAAATTCAGATAGGAAGGGGTATCGCCCTCCATACCATAGGCCACATCGGGATAGACGGCACCCAGCGGCCCGTGCCCCTGCTGAATATGGTTGGCCAGCCACAGATTGGAAACGACTTCCTTATTAACTCCGGGAAACGGAAAAGACATGCCCAGCCAGGTGGCGTAGGCATAGTTATAACCGGGCGTAACGATGTAGAAGATCGTTGGAAAGGTTTTACGAATCCAGGGACCGCTGTCATCCTGATCGGAAATAGTATAGACCCGTACTTTCCGGTAAAGTGCTTCGGCCTCGACCCGACTTTTGGTATGCTGGATTTTCCAGAGTGCCTGCGCCAGTACGTTACTACCGCCCCAGACACTGAACCAGATGGGGCGCCGGTCGGGTTTGCTGAGAGCCTGGACGATCCAGTCGGAGCCCTCCGAGTCGTTGCCGGGCCCCACACCTTCCATGCCGTATACCGACAGTCCTTTTTTTACTTTTGGCTTCAATTGCGTATAGGTCGGATAGCCTTTTTCGTGCTTGAGCAAATTGGGCTGCACGCTGGCGTAGGCCCGCAAAATTTTATCGATGCTCTGGGGAGCTACCCGTGTTTTCTGGTGAATGGAGGTGGTCGCAATGAAACCTTCCACATCCCAGGTGTTGGCATAGGTCAGAAACCGAACCATGGATTGGGCATCATCGGGGTCCGCTTCAATGTCGGTTAAGACCATCACCCGGAACTTAGACGGTACCTGAGCCAAACCCGTCAGTAGTAGTCCATTAATGGCGCAACAAAAAAGAAACGTAAAAATGACTTTCATGGGGTGTATACCTGCTTTGAGGTTTCTTACTGCTCTTCGATGATTTTGACGCCCCAGGGAGCTATCTCCAGCGCACTATTTTTAGTGACTGTGCCCCCCTGGAGCAGCTCCCGACCGCTCGCAAACGGGTACGTGACTTTAGCGGGTTTGGCGGAATAGTTAAACAGGTAACGAACCGTTTTCCCTTGTTCGTTGGTACCCTGCCGGGTAATCAGGGGGAAATAAAGCGATTGGGCATCCCCCCACAAATTGGCTTTTTTCACTACGTCAGCCAGGATTTTCTCCGTTACCGCTCCCTCCGTCCAGCAGCCGATATACGTGGCCATCCCTTTCCCAAAGGTATTTTGCGTAACGGCGGCATACTTCTCCCAAACCGGATGGTCGTAATAGGCCAGCACTTTAGCCGTTGTGGGAGTAACGAGTTCCATCCAGCCTTTGACTTTATTATTGCTGCTGCCTACGCCAAAGGGATCACCTTTCAGAGCGACGTTCTGCGGAATGGTAAACTGCGTGTAGGTGATGCCCAACGCTTCGCTAATGAGGCCGGGCTGCGGGGTGGTTCGCACTTTGACGTTCTGGTCCGAAAAGCCACTTTTAAAAGTGTAGACAATGTGTCCCCCGTTTTTAACGAACCGGTTTAGTCGCTGTAGCAGGCTATCCGGCGCAGCATACAGGGCCGGCACGACGATTAGTTTGTACTGCTCGATGTTCTGGCTGCCGGGGTCAATAAAATCAACGCCCACATTCATGCGGTACAGCGCATCATACATCGGCCGAAGGATGTCGTTGTAGTTGTCCCGGCTATACCAGCCAAATTTAAACGCATTAAAGGCCGTCTGGGCTTCGTTGCTGAAGAGAATGGCTACTTTATTCGTTTTTTTCAGATTGACCAGTTGAGGACTCAGTCGGGCAAAGTCTTTTCCGATTGTTTTAGCCTCGTCATAGGTTGGGTTCGGCTCAAAATCTTGGCTCAGCAGACCTTTCCAATAGGTTTCGATGGCGTTATGAGTCGAGTGCCAGTGCCAGTATTCGAGCATGTTAGCCCCCGAAGCCAGATGGCTGAAAGCCTGTAATCGCAACTGACCGGGATAAGGTAGCCACTCAGGAAAACCCTGGGCCTCCGTCTCGATGACCAGGTAATTCTTACCCCCGGACGCATCGGCTTTCATCGACCGGGCAATATCCCCGCCAAAGGCTATTTCCGTGCCTGTCAGGGCATCCTGGGTCGGATGGTAAATGTCGATACCGGCCACATCCAGTGGTTTGGCAGCCGCAAAATGATCGACGTCCGGTTGAATTCCGTAGGAGTAGCCCCGCCACTCCAAGTCAAAATTCTGAGTAACAAACTGCCCCGGCCGTTTGTACTCATTGACTATTTTTGTCTGCCAGGCCAGATAATCGGTCACCAGTTTACGCTGGAATTTGGCAAATTCGGCGTTCTGACTGGCATTGATGGAGCCGACCATCGACGGAAAATCGTCCCAGCTATTGATCCGGTTGCTCCAGTAATCCAGCCCAAACGCTTTATTGATGGCATCCAGCGTCCCAAACTTAGCCTTCATATAGGCGACGAACTGCTTTTGCACCTCGGGTCCGGCTGTATTGTAGGCTTTGGTTTCGTTATCGACCTGATAGCCGATGATAGCCGGGTGGTCTTTCACATGCGCCAGCATTTTGCGGATAGCCCCTTCAGCGTGCTGCCGGAAGTGGGTGTTGGAAATATCCATATTTTGGCGGGCACCGTACCGGTTGGGTCCCTGGGGCGTGATGGCCAGCACATCCGGGTATTTGCGGACTAGCCAGGTCGGCACGGCGTAAGTTGGTGTGCCGACAATAACTTTAATGCCCGCTTTGTGCATGGCATTCAGCACCCGATCGATGTGCGTGAAGTCAAAAATGCCTTCCTGGGGCTCCATGGTGCTCCAGGTAGATTCAGCAATGCGCACGACATTGATACCAGCCTCCTTCATCATCTGGATATCTTTTTCCAGCCGTTCGTAAGGCATGTATTCGTCGTAATACGCGACTCCGAACAGGAGCTGATTGTTCACCTGTTTGGGCTGCGCCAGCGCAAATTGCCCGAGAGCAAAAAAGAGGAGACTACTTAAAAATAACTTCATGACAGACTAGTTAGGCGAAAGAGTGGCAAGCCCGTCATCTTGTGTTTATCCGAACAGAGTTCCCGCTCCTGAGCCACAAATAAACTCCTGCCGACGGGGGCTTCCTATAAAGATGCAATATACGCTGTAAAGACCGGTCACGGTCGACTTTGCCAGGTGGGGCAGTTCCTTTCATGTAGCTTGCTAAAAGCGGATGAAGTACGTTTCTGCGGATCGTAACCACCCTTAGTACAACCAGCTTAGTTGTACGTCATCGATACCGAACGGATGAGACTGCTTTTGTTCGGCTGGCCCGAAACGCTGATACCAAGGCGGGGCGCCCGGTCCCAGCGGGGGAGAAACGACCCGTCGATGGGTGCTTCTGTCAGGTGTTGAAACGTACCGTCGGCCGTTAACGAGCCGAATTCATAAAACCGCCCGGCATAGCTCCGGAGCTGAAGGGTAGCATAGGGCATTTTTGGGGTACGTACCTGTCTTTTAATTACCTGGCGTATGCCATCTTTCACCTGCCAGAGTTCGAGGGAGTCTGCGCGAATGCCCAGTCCCAGCGCGTTGCTGGCGTCGCCATACAGACAAACGCTTTGCAGCAGATCCACTTGCGGGCGGATGTCTGCCGAGAAGGTGTACGTTCCTTTATGAATGACCAATCCCAGGAAACTGCCCACCAGACTGCCAGTCGCCGGCGTGAGCTGTAAGTTTCCATCCTGAACGGTGAAGGCCGGAGCGGGTAAGCTGACATCCCACACCCAGGGCAGGTGGGCAGCTTTATCCGCAAAGCTGGCCGACAAACCCGCTGTCGGCTGCTGCCGATTGCTCAGGGGCGATTCTGCCTGAGCCGGGGTCGATGAACCATATCGAAAAACGGGCCATTGTGTCTGCTCATTCCAAACCAGCTCGCTCAGTACGCCCTGCCGACCGGTAAAAGTAAAATCGGCTCCATTATAGGCATGGTGTAAATAGAAATAACGGTTGTCGGGCGTGGTAACGACCGTACCGTGACCGGGGCATTTCCAGGTATCATCGCCAACCAGAACCGGATTACCGCTAAACTTTTCCCAGGGACCCTGCAGCGTTTTCGCCCGCGCCAATCCGACTTGATAATTGCACTGGGGTCCGCAGCAGGTATTTCCCGAGTAAAGCATGTAATAATAGCGGCCTCGTTTAAACAGCGCCTGTCCTTCGGTTCCGCCCGCTTCCCAACCCGTTTGTTCGGCTTTCAACAGCGTAAAAGCCGGGCCTATTACCTTTAGTCCGTTCGGTGCTAACTCCGCACCCAAAATCTCAATGGACTTGCCTTTATCCAGCCCGTACGCTTTCCAGGTAATATACCGTTTGTTGTTGTCGTCAATAATAAACGGGTCAATGGCTTCGGACGTCCATTCCAGCAGGAGGCCATGATCCGTGAATCCCTGCCGCAAATCCTGAGTCGTTGCTACGCCGATAAAAGAATGTTTATCGGTTTTGCGACGAGCCGTGTAATAAACATAAAACGTACCGTCTTGATGATAGAGCTCAGGTGCCCAGTAACTACCCATCGTCCAGGCGGGGAGTTTCGTAAAAACCGGCCCGAGACACGTCCAGTTAACTAAATCCCGTGAAGAATAAATGGGAAAAGCAGGCCCCCACTCCGATGAGGTCCCTACGGCATAATACGTATCCCCTACCCGGATAACCGAAGGATCGGCAAAATCGCCCGCAATCACCGGATTACGGTAAGTAATGGCAGGAGATACAGGCTTAATGGATTGGGCTGTGCAGGGCAATACCAGCACGAGACCATAGAGCGCTACCAGCAGAAGCGTTACCCTTCCTGCAACCTGGAGTGACGAGATGCTGGTTTTAGCGTTCAGCCTTTCAGCCGATTTAGCGCAACTGCTGGCAGAAGAAAATAGACGCATTTGACTACTGGAGTTGAAATAAACGATGCCGATTGCGCTGACGAAGCAGAACGGCTGGCTATACAGACTGCAATAATACCACCGAAATAGCAACGCATAACTTCCAGCGGAACAATCTGTCTTATGAGCAGACTTCCAGATCCAGCCGACCCTTTCACGCACTTAATTTATCCTACTCTATAGTATTCATGTACTTAAGTAAATATGTTTACTCTATAGTTTTAATTATTTATTTGTAATATATTGATAATAAACATAATATAAGTTTCATTTTACACAAATTGCGAGATTAAAAACTTTTAATGTTCGTATAAATACTCATATTGCATTTGCGATAGAATAGGTAGAACCGGGTATATCCGGGTTACGCCTACCTATACAAGACCACTTATTCTCAACCCGTGTAATGCACTATGAAAAACATCTTCCTGTTTACTTTCTTACTCGCCGGGCTGAGTACTGCCCTTCATGCCCAGCAAGTCCGGATAGACACTGAAGCAGGCCCCATCGTTATCCGGTTGTATCCCGATAAGGCCCCGGTTACCGTGGCTAACTTCTTACGGTACGTCGACGACAAACGGTACGACAGTACCCACTTTTACCGCGTCGTGCGGCAGGATAACCAGGCAACGAGCCCCGTTAAGATCGAGGTTATTCAGGGTGGTTTACAAAACGACACAACCCGCATGTTTCCACCCATTATCCAGGAAACAACCGCCAAAACGGGCCTGAAACACCTGGATGGCACCCTCTCCATGGCACGCGGTGCGCCCAATAGCGGTGCTTCAGAATTTTTTATCTGCATTAACCCCCAGCCTGAACTGGATTTTGGCGGAAAACGCAACCCCGACGGACAGGGATTTGCGGCCTTCGGACAGGTGATTTCCGGAATGGATGTGGTACGAAAAATTCAGATTGGCCAGACCGGGCAGCCCGGCCCGACCAATGCTTATTCCAATCCGCTACAGTTGCTCCGAAAGCCCGTGTTGATCCGCACGGTCAGACGGATTCCCTGAGGCACTCACAGATTACAGCTCTTCTCATTTACTCAAACCAAGCACATCTATGGAAAAACTAGTACTGGTTTTTTTGTTGTTGATCGGCACGCTATGTCGGTCAGAAGCGCAAACGCAGCTTATATCGGGGAAGGTAACGTCGCCCGAAAATGAAGGAATCCCAGGTGTGAACGTACTGGTAAAAGGGGCTACCACCGGCACCGTTACCAAAGCCGATGGAACGTATCAGATTACGATTCCCGCCAATGCCAAAACACTCGTCTATTCGTTCATTGGCTATAAAACCGTTGATATCGCCCTCGACGGACGGACTACGATCAATGTAAAACTGGTCGCTGACCTGACGAATCTGGATGAGGTTGTTGTGACCGCCAATGCCATTGTTCGGGAGAAGAAAGAGCTGGGCTATGCCGTATCTACGGTGGGCGGATCGGAATTGGTCAAAGCCCGCGACCCTAACGTACTCAACTCCATGGCCGGGCGCGTAGCCGGGGTACGCATCTCCCAGCAGTCGGGATCGGTGGGTGGTTCTACACGGGTCATGATTCGCGGGGCAAACTCGCTGTCGAGTTCCAGCGAACCCCTTTTTGTGGTGGATGGTGTACCCATCTCGAACTCGTCTTTTAACGGCTCCGAAACGGATATTGTAACGGGGGGCGTCGATGTAGGAAACCGCGCCGGAGACCTCAACCCCGATGATATTGAGTCGATGAACGTCCTGAAAGGGGCGGCTGCTTCGGCCCTGTACGGCTCCCGCGCCCGTAACGGCGTTATCGTGATCACCACCAAGCGAGGTAAGGCGGGGTCCAAAAAAATGAATATATCGGTCAACTCATCGTACCGCACCGACAATGTGCTGCGGGTTCCGGACACACAGAGCCAATACGGACCGGGAACGCGGGGCGTATACAACCCCCGTCTGGGTAACGGCTGGGGCCCGGAAATCGCCAGCATTACCGGGCCAGTGCTCGATTACACAGGCGCAACCGTGCAGAGGCTGTCGGCCTATCCCAATAACTGGAAGAATTTCTTCGTGACGGGTCAGACCATTATCAACAGTGTGTCGCTCGACGGGGCCAGTGATCAGGGCGACTATCGCATTGGCTTTACTAACCTGAATCAGACGGGTACCGTGCCGGGGTCGAAGCTTGGGCGTAATACGTTTGCCATCAATGCGGGGCGTAAAATAACGGACAAGCTTACCTCACGGGTGTGGCTCAACTACGTGCGCACCACCAGCGATGGCCGGCCGCAGCAGGGCTCCAATACAACCAATATCCTCTCCACAATTCTGGCGGGCCTCTCCCCTACCATTGACATCAACGACCTGAAAAATAACCTGTTCGCCCCCGCCACCCAAACAGTACCGGCGGGCTGGACGGGCGATCTGGCCCGGGCCATTGACCTCGACGGTATTCAGAACAATCCCTATTTCGTTACGGCTTTCAACAAATTCTCCAACTCGGTAGACCGGGTTTATGGCGGCACCAGCCTGAGTTACGACGTAGCGTCCTGGTTCAATCTAACGGGTCGCGTAGGAACGGATTTCTTCTCCGAAACCCGCCGGTCCACCACCCGAAGGGGAACCCGGGGTCGCCTGAACGGGCAGTTCGACACCAACGAAATCTACGAGCGCGAACTTCAATCCGACCTGATCGGCACTTTCACCCATCGACTTTCGGAAGACTGGACGTTCAAAGGCATCGTGGGCCATCAGTTCAACCAGCGCACCATCCGCCGGTCGCGGGTGCTGTCGGATGGGCTCAACATCGACCAGTTGTACACCTTTGCCAACGCACAGTCTAACGTAGCCTCGAACTTCTATAGCCGCCGGGAGATATTCGGGGCCTATGGCGACTTCAGCTTCGATTACCGGAACTTCCTGTTCCTGAACGTAACAGGCCGGAATGACTGGTCCAGTACGTTACCGGTCAATAACAACTCGTACTTCTACCCCTCGGTCAGCGGGTCGTTTATTTTAACGGAAGCTTTCCCCAATCTGGGCATCGTAAAACGAGACATTCTGAGTTACGCCAAACTGCGGGCCAACTATGCCAATGTCGGCTCCGACGAAGATCCGTACCAGCTGGCTTTCACCTACAACCCGCTTACCCAGGCCAACGACATTTATACGTTCAATATTCTATACCCGATTGGCGGTGCATCGGCTTTCGGGGCCACCAACGTACTGCCGCCAACGAACCTGCGCCCCCAGCAGCAAACCTCTTACGAATTTGGTACCGAACTTAAATTCTTCGGCGGACGCCTTGGCCTCGATCTGACCTATTATCGAAACCTGAACTACGACCAGATCATCTCCATTGCCGTGCCCCAATCGACCGGCTACTCGGCCCGGCGGCTCAACGTGGGCGAAATCTCGAACACGGGTGTGGAAGCCATGCTAACCGTAACGCCCATCAAAAGCCGGTCGGGCTTCCGGTGGGATGCGGCTTTTAACTTCAATCGTAACCGCAATCGGGTTGAGTCGCTGGCCGACGGCCTGACTGAGTTCGTCACTACCTCGGGCGATGGGTTCGGTATTTTTGTCGTAGCCCGGCCGGGCGAAACATTCAATATTCAGGGCGTAGGCTGGCTGCGTGATCCGCAGGGAAACATTGTGATCAACCCAACTACAGGTCTCCGTACCGCAGGACCACGCCGACTGCTGGGTAACATCTACCCCGACTGGACGCTGGGGATCAACAATAGCTTTTCGTACAAAGGAATTGACGTCAATTTTCTGGTCGACATTCGGAAAGGGGGCGTTATCAACTCGCAGACGGTCGGTATTGTGCGGAGTGGAGGTCTGGCTGCCGAAACGGCGGTCAACAACCGGACCCCGTTCATTGACCCCGGTGTTATCCGCAATCCCGACGGCACTTATCGCCCGAACGACGTTCCCGTTGCCAGTGTGCAGCAATACTGGAATCAGTTGGATAACTCGGTCAGTCCCGAAACGAATACCTTCGATGGGTCGTACACCAAACTGCGTGAGGTACGTATCGCCTACAACCTGCCTCGTTCGCTGGTCAGTAAGACGCCGTTCGGCAGCATTGCCTTTGGGGTAGAAGGCCGTAATCTCTGGATTATTCACGCCAACGTACCGCACATTGACCCCGAAGCCAACGTACTCGGCACCGGACTCATTGGCGAAGGGCTTGAACGGGGCAGTATTCCCAGCAGCCGAAGCATTGGCGCCAACCTGCGCTTTACTTTTTGATTGGCCATTCATTAACGCTAACAAACGCTTCGTATTTCCATGAAAAAACTACTATACGCTGGATTACTGGCCCTGACGGCCACCGGCTGTTTCAAAAATAGCACCCTCAACATCGACCCCAATCGCTCAACAACCGTCGACCCTTCGCTGCTATTCTCGGGAGCCAGCACCCAGTTTTCGCTTCTGCGGGTGGCCGAACTGACCTGGCCCATTGCCCTGATGAATCAGATGTGGGCATCGGGGGGGCGCTGGGGTCTGGAGCAGGCTAAATATGATCAGACCCGTATCCGGTCGGCCTGGGGACGAACGTACACCGACGTCCTGAAAAACCTTGAAGTGGCCATCCGCGTGGCCGAAAGCGCCCAGCCCATCAATAAAAATGCGCTGGCGCAGTGCAAGATCATGAAAGCGTTTGCGTATTCACAAACGTCGCTGCTGTGGGGCGATATCCCGTTCACGGATGCCGCCAAGGGCACCGTCGACCTACCCAAATTTGACAAACAGGCCGATGTTCTGAACGGAACCATTGCGCTGCTCGACGAAGCCATCGCCCAGATCGACCCCGCCGGTAAGGGCATTATTGCCCCCAACGACCTCTATTATGGGGGCGATATGACGAAATGGCGCAAGTTTGCCAATTCACTCAAGCTACGCATTCTGTTTTCTATGGTCGACGCCGACCCAACCAAAGCAACTGCCATTGGGCAACTGCTGGCCGCCGGCAACATGATTGCAGCCCCGACAGATGCCATGCAGTTCCAGTACTATAACCAGCCCGGCCGGCAGAATCCGCGTTTTTCCTTCACGGCCATTTTTCGGGGGGGCGTTCAGTCGGACTGGTACTGCTCCAAAGTCGTTTATGACCTGTTGGCGTCGCTCAACGACCCCCGAATTCCCTACTTTTTCCAGGTAGGGCCGGAGGCTGCGCCCGGTGAATACGTAGCCCTTAACACGACGGAGAATTACACAACGAAGTCATCGCTGGTGAACATGAACCTGCTGCGTCCGGATCTGCCCGAAGTTTCCTTTTCCTATTCGGAACAACTCCTGCTGGAAGCGGAAGCCATTGCCCGCGGCTTTGCGCCGGGTGGGTTCGATCTGGCTACGCAGCGGATGCGCGCGGGTGTACGGGCATCGCTGGTGTCCTTCGGCGTACCCGCCACCCAAGCGGATACCTACATCAATCAATTACCGGTCCTAACGGCGGCCAACTACCGAACCGTACTGGGCCAGCAACAATACCTCGACCTGTTCATGCGACCTATTGAGGGCTGGGTGCAAAATCGGCGATCGGGCGTAATTGGCCAGGAAATACCG
Organism: Spirosoma pulveris; assembly: GCF_054781875.1. Classification (NCBI taxonomy): domain Bacteria; kingdom Pseudomonadati; phylum Bacteroidota; class Cytophagia; order Cytophagales; family Cytophagaceae; genus Spirosoma; species Spirosoma pulveris. Next base: position 272,906 of record NZ_BAAGTO010000003.1, on the reverse strand, counting down.
GCGATGACGACTCCGTCGGGTGCCCCCGTGGCGGGTCTGGTTCGGCGACTGCTTTACCGCAGCGAAGAAATAAACTCGAATCCCAATACACCCACGGGCTTAGCCGTCGATACGCCCCAGTGGTTTGATAAGTAAGCGGTAAATCCATATAGCCGATCAGTCAGCGGTCAGTACTGACGTTCTTGAAAAAGCGTAAAAACCGGCAGACCAACCTACCGGTTTTTACGCTTTTTTGTTTGGCTTTACCCATTTATGACGACAGATAAATTGGATCAATCTTACTGATAGCCTTTCACGTCAACTTATACCGATACTTATTTAGCCAATATCCTTTTGAATAAAAATAATCAAACTAATACCAACAATCGGGCAATTTCAATCAGCATCAACACCTGATTAGGTAACATTATATAACAATACTTACATTTAATATTAATTTGTCATTATGCACTTTATACAATATTAATACTATATCAATAAATACTTTTTAAGAATAATATATTGATTTTATAGATTATAGCTTACTTTTGCCCCCTTAAATTAAAACCCTATTAAAACACTTTATCAGTAACACTTCATGAGAAAATTTCTATTGGTCAGTTGGTGTTTGGCACTTCTCTCCTGCCTACCTGCGCTGGCACAGGATTTTACGGTGAGTGGCCGGGTCACATCATCCGAAGACGGGGGCGGACTGCCCGGTGTAAGCGTACAGCTTAAAGGAACAACGCGCGGAACAACCACCGACGCCGAGGGTAACTATCGGTTAAACGCGCCCGCTGCGGGCCGATTGGTGTTCAGCTTCATTGGTTACGCTTCTCAGGAGATTGCTATCGGTAATAAGTCGACCATTACGGTCAACCTGGTGCCCGATGCCGCTAATCTGGACGAAGTTATCGTGACCACCTTTGGAACAGCCAAACGGGCATCCTTTACGGGTTCGGCAGGGACGCTGTCAACAACGCAGATTCAGAATCGTGGCGTCAGCAACGTGGCACAGGCCCTTTCGGGTGCAGTGTCGGGCGTTCAGACAACGGCTGGCAGCGGTCAGCCGGGCTCCGCTCCCGAAATTCGCATCCGGGGATTCGGCTCCATCTCGTCGGGCAATGACCCTTTGTATGTGGTGGACGGCATTCCGTATTCGGGTAATATTGCCAACATAAACCCGAGCGACATCGAAAGCGTGTCGGTTTTGAAAGATGCGGCCTCAACTGCCCTTTACGGTGCGCGGGCGGCTAATGGCGTGGTGGTCGTAACGACCAAAAAAGGGCTGAAAGACCGAAACACCATCAACGTGCGCTATACACAGGGCTTTAGTAGCCGGGGCTTACCCGAATACGACCGGGTTGGCGTTGGCGAGTATTACCCGCTGATGTGGGAAACCTACCGGAACAGCATTGCCTACCGGGCCACAAACCCGGTAGCCCTGGCAACGGCAAACGCCGATGCCACGAACCGACTGGTTAGCCTGGTTGGCTACAACGTGTATAATGTACCCGACAACCAACTGGTCAATACCGACGGGCAGTTTAACCAAAATGCCCAGCTTCTGTTTTCGCCCGATGATCTGAACTGGGAAAAGCCGATTACGCGTCAGGGGAACCGGCGTGAACTGAACGTAAGCTTCGCCGGCGGCCAGAAAAACTCCGATTATTTTGTATCCCTGGGTTACCTCAACGACAAAGGGTATCTGATCCGCTCCGATTTCGAGCGGTTCACGGGCCGGATCAATATCAATTCCCAAATGAAACCCTGGTTTCGGGTGGGAGCTAACCTGTCTACGACCATCTCGAAGTCCAACCAGGCGGATGCCGATGGCAGCACCAGCTTCGTCAACCCGTTTTTCTTCTCGCGGAACATCGGCCCGATCTACCCGGTATACGCGTACGACCCAAATAATGCCGGCCAGTTTCTGACGCTGCCGAACGGCCAGCGACGCTGGGATTACGGCAACCTGACCTCCCTGGGTTTACCCGCCCGGCCCCAGTTCGGCGGTCGCCATTCCGTTGCAGAAACGCTGCTGAACCAGAACTTCCTGCGCCGTAATGTTCTGGGAGCACGAGGTTTCGCCGAAGTTTCGTTCCTGAAAGATTTCAAGTTTTCGGTGAACGTAGGGACGGACATTACCAATACGAATGTGTTCACCTATGGCAACCCCGAAGTGGGAGACGGCGCTCCGGCAGGCCGTGCGAACCACCAGTTTCAGAACATCACCAGCTTCAACCTCAACCAGTTGCTGAACTACAATAAGTCGTTCGGTAAGAATACCTTCGATGTGCTGCTGGGTCACGAGAATTTCAGCATCAACGACAACAACCTGGAAGGGTCTCGTTCGCAGCAGATCGTGGACGGCAATTATGAGTTGGGCAACTTCACAACCACAACCTTTTTGTCGTCGGTGTACAACACGCGTCGGGTTGAGGGTTATTTCTCCCGCATCAACTACGACTACGACCAGAAGTACTTTCTCTCGGCTTCGGTTCGGCGCGATGGCTCCAGTAAGTTCTACCGGGATTCCCGCTGGGGTACGTTCTACTCCGTGAGTGGTGCGTGGCGTATCGACCAGGAAGATTTCCTGCGGTCTATTCCAACCATCAATTCCATGAAATTACGGGCTTCGTATGGCCAGACCGGTAATGATGGCGGAGGAAATACGGCGGCTTTTGCCCAGGACAATACCATCAGTTACTACGCCTGGCAGCCTTTATTCGGCTTAGGGAGCTGGAACAACGCATCGGAAGCGGGTATTCTGCAAACGAGCCTTGGCAACCAGAACCTGGCCTGGGAGTCGAGCAACTCCTTCGATGCAGCACTGGAGTTCAGCCTGTTCAAAGGGCGCGTTTCCGGTACGGTCGAGTACTTCGACCGCCGGTCGTCCAACCTGATCTTCGCCGTACCCTTACCCCTGTCGGATGGCATTTCGACCGTTACCCGAAACATCGGCACGATGTACAACCGGGGGATGGAGATTGAACTGGGCATTGAACCCATCCGGACGAAGGATTTCACCTGGCGTATCGACCTGAACGCTACCCGCGTAAAAAACCGGATTACGAAGATGCCCGATGAAAACCCCGAAATCATTGACGGCACGAAGAAACTGGCCGTGGGCCGGTCAATCTACGACTACTGGCTCCGCGAATACAAGGGTGTGAATCCAACAACGGGCGAAGCGCAATACCGGGCGGCAAACTATGTAGCCTCGAACTCCCGCATCACCGAAGGCGGAGACACGCTCACAACCAGCGTCAATAATGCACGCTACCATTATAGCGGCTCGTCGATCCCCACGGTGTCGGGTGGATTTACGAATACCTTCCGCTATAAAGGCATTACCCTCTCGGCGCTGACGGTGTATCAGTTAGGCGGTAAAACCTACGACGGAGCCTACGCGGCCCTGATGAGTTCGGGCGGGTATGGCAGCGCCAAATCCGTCGATATTCTGAACCGGTGGCGGACCCCCGGCGACATCACCAATGTGCCCCGTATGGATGCCGGACGCACATCGGATTTTGATGCCGCATCGGACCGCTGGCTCACGAATGCCAGTTACCTGAACCTTCGTACCATAACGCTTTCGTATGCGCTGCCCGCTACCTTGTCGCGAAGAGCCTTTCTGGAGAATGCACAAGTGTACATTACTGGTGAGAACTTCCTTATCCTGTCGCACAGGAAGGGAATGAACGTTCAGCAAACCTTTACGGGGGTAACCAGCAACGTCTTCAGCCCGGCCAAAAGCATCATCCTGGGTGTTTCATTTACGCTTTAAGTTTCAGACAATTCATGAAAGCAAGCTATTTAACTTTAGTACTAGCGCTGGCCCTGCTGACAACAGCCTGCGAAAAAGAATATCTGGAAACGGCACCCACCGCCAGTATCGATGCCGGGGCGGCCTATTCCACCACGAAAAATGCCGCCAGTGCCATCAATGGTATTTACCGGGCCATGGTTGTCCGGTACCTGGGCTCTCAGGGGCACTTTGGTCACCCGGCCATGATGATCATCATCGACGCGCTGGGCGAAGATCTGCTCCTGAGCAACACCTCAAATACCTGGCACCTGCCCGAACAGCGCTGGCAGGCTCACCGCTCAGAAACATCGGTGGGCGATCAGCTTCCCTATGAGCTGTATTACCGGGTAATCGGCAATGCGAACATTGGTATTGCCAACATTGACAAAGCCGCCGGTACGCAGTCGGAGCGCAATCAGGTTAAGGGAGAAGCGCTGGCCTTGCGGGCGTTCTCGTATTTCAATCTGGTACAACTTTACGGGAAGCGGTACGATGCAGCGACGAAACCCAATAGCCAGTTGGGCGTACCGCTGGTGCTGACACCCACCACCGAAGGGCTGCCGCGGGCCACCGTCGAGGAAGTATACACGCAGGTAAACAAGGATCTGGCCGATGCGGCCACGCTGCTTACCTCCACCCGTTCGTTTAAATCGCACATTAATCTGGAGGTGATCAAAGGTCTGCAGGCGCGGGTAGCACTGACCCAGCAGAACTGGGCCGATGCCGCAAAACTTGCCGCCGAAGCCCGCAAAGGCTTTTCGCTGATGAGCATGGCTCAGTATCAGGAAGGCTTCGCGGACATAGGCAATCCCGAGTGGATGTGGGGGTTCGACCACGTCGAAGATCAGTCGGAGTTCTTCGGCGCTTTTCACTCCTACATGTCCAGCAACTATAATTCCACCAACATCCGGGTAACGCCGAAAGCCATCAACAGCCTGCTGTACGACCAGATTCCGACTACGGACGTGCGCTCGAAGATGTGGGTAAAAACGCCAACGGCGGCTAACTCCATCGTGCCAACGGGTGGTGTACGTGTTCCGTACATGAACCAGAAATTCCGACTACCGGGTACACCCTCCACCAGTGCCATGGGCGATATTCCGTACATGCGGGTGGCCGAAATGTATTTGATCGAAGCCGAAGCACAGGCACGGCTGGGCAATGCTACGGCAGCCGCCAGTGTGCTGTTCGAGCTGGTTAGCAAACGTGACCCTTCGTACAAGTTATCGACCAGTACGGGTAGCGCGTTGCTCAACGAGATTCTGTTCCAGCGTCGTATCGAACTGTGGGGCGAAGGCTTCCGGTTCACGGATCTGAAGCGCATGAACATGGCCCTCAACCGGAACGGTACAACCAATACCAGTTCGGCAGTGGTTGTCCTCTTCGACGTAGCGCCCGGCGATGTTCAGTGGGAGTTCCTGATTCCCCGCCGGGAAATCAACGCGAACAAAGCCATCGTACAAAATCCGCTGTAAGCAATAGAGTCGGGCAAGGGTAAAGAGTAAGGGGTTTAAACGTCATATCCTGGAGATATGACGTTTAAACCCCTTACTCTTTACCCTTATGCCACAAGCGTCGATGGTAAAAAACGGACTGGCAGAGGCTTTTAGGAATAACTGCCCCACAACCGTCCCTGCTCTGTAGTTTTCACTCCTGCCTACTGTCTTCGAGATTATGAAAAAAGTAATAGTTCTGCTCCTGGTCCTCGCAGCCTGTACGGTACAGGCTCAGTCATCGCTGTGGCATCCTCAGGCCTGGCCGGTACTAAAACGCTACGACCAGCAACACCTCACCCGAATTGCTCTACCGCTGGGTGGCATTGGTACCGGAACCGTCTCCCTCGGCGGACGTGGGCAGTTGCAGGATTGGGAAATCATGAACCGACCGGCCAAAGGATATAGTACCGTGCTGACGGGCAATACTGCACCCTTCTTCGCCATTCATGTATTGGAAGCCAAAAAGACAAAAGCCCTGCTGGGGCCGCTCGAATCGCATGAGTACCAGCACATGGAAGGTCGCCCGGTCGATCATCATGGCCTGCCCCGCTTTGCCAACGCCAGTTTTGAAACGGCGTATCCCTTTGGGCAGGTTAGCCTGAGCGATGCCGCCATGCCGGTTTCGGTACGTATAAAAGGCTTCAACCCACTCATTCCCGCCGATGCAGACGCCAGTGGATTACCCATTGCCGTCCTGACGTACGAAGTAACCAACACCGGCAACCAGCCCATAACGGTTTCCATTTGCGGGTCGATGCATAACTTCATCGGGCGCGACGGCAGCAAAAATCACAAATCCTGGAAAGGCGAGCTGGAGCCGCAGGGGGCCAAACAGAACCGCAATCAGTTTCGGCAGGAGAACGGTCTTACCGGTATCTATATGTATTCCGATGGGGTCGATAAAGCCGATCCGGCATGGGGTACAGTTGCTCTCACCACCGCCGAGTCACAGGGTGTGAGTTACCGCACGTCGTCCGTAACCAATGCCTGGGAAAATGCCCTGCTCGATTTCTGGGATGATTTCAGCGACGACGGTAAACTAACCGAAAAGACAAGCCCGGCCGATGAAGATCCGATGGCTTCACTGGCGGTGCAGAAGATGATCGGACCGAACCAGACGCAGGCGTTCACTTTTTTCCTGACCTGGCACTTCCCCAACCGTTTCGGCTGGTCGAAGGAGCGCGTAGGCAACTACTACACCACGCAGTACAAAGACGCCTGGGCCGTGGCCGACAAAACCGTACCCCTTTTACCGAAGCTGGAGCAGAAAACCCTGCAATTTGTTAACGCGCTGGTTCAGAGCACCTACCCCGACGAAGTAAAAGAAGCGGCTTTGTTCAACACCAGCACCTTACGATCGCAAACGGTTTTCCGGACGGAAGATGGCCGTCTGTTTGGCTGGGAGGGCGTTATGGACGATGTGGGCTCCTGCCAGGGGTCGTGTACCCACGTCTGGAATTACGAACAGGCGACCCCGTTCCTGTTCGGCAATCTGGCAAAAACCATGCGGGATGTTGAGTTCAACTATGCCATGGACAACACCGGCCTGATGAGCTTTCGGGTGGGCTTACCGCTGCAAAAAGGCTTTGGTGGTGGCGTAGCGGCCGCCGATGGGCAGATGGGTACGATCATGAAGTTTTACCGCGACTGGCAGCTCTCCGGCGATACCGATTTCCTGCGTAGAAACTGGCCGCAGGTCAAACAGGCGCTGGCGTTTGCCTGGATACCAGGTGGCTGGGATGCCGACCGTGATGGCGTGATGGAAGGTGCGCAGCACAACACCATGGACGTCGAGTACTTCGGTCCTAATCCACAAATGCAGCTCTGGTACCTGGGCGCGCTGAAAGCCGCTTCGGCGATGGCAACGGCCATGAATGATCGTTCGTTTGCCCAAACCTGCGACCAGATTTTCCAGAAAGGCAGTGCCTGGACGGATGCCAACCTGTTCAACGGCGACTACTACGAGCAGCAGGTTATCTCTCCGGCGGGCCACCTGATTGCCAAAGGTACCTTTTCGGGTTTTAACAAAGTGGAGCAGAACGATCCGGCTTACCAACTGGCCAAAGGTTGCCTGGTCGATCAACTGGTGGGGCAGTTTATGGCGCACGTTTGTGGGCTGGGTTACCTGGTGAACCCGGATCATGTAAAAACGACGCTGAAATCCATTCTGAAGTACAACTACCGAGCCTCCATGACCGACCATTTCAACAACATGCGGTCGTATGCGCTGGGTGATGAAGCATCTTTACTGATGGCCAGTTGGCCCAAAGGACGCCCCAAAGTACCGTTTCCGTACTTCTCGGAAGTGATGACCGGCTTTGAGTACACAGCCGCCATTGGTATGCTGTACGAAAACCAGACCGAGCCGGGTCTGCTGTGTATCCGTAACATCCGCAACCGATTCGACGGCAGCAAACGCAACCCATTTGACGAAGCGGAATGCGGTCACCATTACGCCCGCGCTATGGTTAGCTGGGCCACTACCCTGGCCCTGAGCGGCTTTCATTATTCGGGTGTGAGCCAGACGATGCAGTTCAATAATCAGGAAGGAACGTTCTTTTGGTCGAACGGCTACGCATGGGGAACCTGCACCAAGTCCCGACAAAGCGGTAAACTGCAAATTTCCCTGACTGTTTTACACGGTCAACTTCCCTTTAAGACACTGGAAATTGATGGAAAGCGAGTAGCCGCCAAGAGCCTGAAGGAGGGCGAAAGCTTCACCGGCACCTTGAGCAGCCTATGAGCAATCGGACAAGGCTCACTTATGGTTATATGCTTCGCGCAAGCTGTCGGCATAAGCCTCTGAGTGCGTTTTAGCCAGCAGGTCATACCCCTGATCGATCAACTCCTGATAGGTAAAATCCTCGTTCTTTAGCTTACGGCTGGCGTTATCGGTCACGGCAAGTCGGCAGAGTTCGTGGTTGATGGAGTCATTTTTTGCGTTCGACCCGACCCGTATGTCGTACCACATAGTTTGACTACGGTATTTCTTTTCCAACGGGCCACTGCCGCAACTGAGCATAGGCGAAAGCATCAGCAACAGGACCAGGCAATTTGTGAAGTCTCTCATGGCAGCAAATTACAATAATCCGATCAGCTCCTGTAGGGTCTGCGTAAATAACAGTACAGGTAGCCGTGAAATTGGTTTGCATCAACGGCAGACCAATATCCTTAAATTAGAGGATATAAAATCATACGAATCGGGGATAGTTGGCTAAAGTCTGATTACAGACCTTTAGGGTACGTTTCTATCCACCCTATACCTTTTTGAACCATCGCAAAATGGAGCGAGTAACCAGTATTGCGGTGAGCCAGCCTTATTTCACTTGCTTATGCGCATTCTTGTTGCAGAAGACCACCGAATCCTGCTGGATAGCATCGCCATGCTCCTCGCGAGTATCGACGGAGTTGAGGTCGTGTCGAAACACACCAACGGTCAACAGGTGTTAACAGCCCTGGAAATTGAGACCGACATTACGCTGATCGTTTCGGATGTTCAAATGCCGGTAATGGGAGGCATCGAGCTAACCATTCAGCTACGCCAGCGTTTTCCGCAGGTAAAAATTTGCCTGCTCACGGTGGCCGACCAGCCCGAAGCCATCAAAGAGGCCATTCGTGCGGGAGCCGATGGCTACGTGTTGAAAAGCGCCGAGCGTTCTGAACTGGAGACTGCCCTGCGTACTATCAGCAAAGGCAATAAATTCTATAGTGAGCAAGTGATGCTGCAACTGGCCAACGAAGCTGGAATTGAAGTCGTCCCCGATCATGATAAACCTCAGAAGATAACCATATCGAAACGGGAACTGGACGTACTAAAACTAATTGCACAGGAGTATTCGGGAACGCAGATCGCGGAAAAATTATTCATCAGCCCTACCACGGTCGAAACGCACCGCAAACACCTGATGCAGAAATTAGGCGTTCAAACGACCATCGGTCTGGTAAAGTATGCTATCAAATTTAATCTCGTTTAATTTAATAAATTCCTTCACATCTAACCCACTTTCATTATGGAACCTCGCACCGAAACACCAGAGGGTACATACATTCACCTGGTTGGCCCAGCTACCATTCACGTTATTGACGGTCAAATACACCTCTTTCTATTGGACAAAAACCGTCAGCCCATTGACATAAGCAATCCCATTAAATTGGGTGGAGAGGTGAGCTTCGTGAATATGCATATGGTTGTGGAATTCAGCCAGCAGCAGTTAACCACCCATAAGGGTTTATTAAGCCTGCAAAAAAATACATTTGTCGAATTTCCACTCGTAAAGACGCCGGAGAGTTCTATCGCCTTAGATGGCTCGAATTTTAAGGAATGCATGACCTCTACCGATCCGCCAAAATGCAATAATACTGTGATAGGGTAACCGACATAGACACAGCCTACTTCATACCAAGCCAGCATTCCCATTGAAACGGTTGATTTCAATGGGAATTTTTATGTAAATACAGGTTCCTTTTTCAACGGGCAAGTCGGTTTCAAACGTGCCTCCCAGCGAATCCAGCCGGGTCTGGATATTTTGCAGCCCCACCCCTCGTTTGGTCGGATACTGGCCCAGACCAATGCCATCGTCTGCTACTGAAATAGCAATTCCCTGGTCTGTTCTGTCCAGATTAATTATAACCCGAGTGGCTTTGGCATGACGTATCGCATTGTTAATCAACTCAAAAACAATACTGTATACATTGAACTCAATTTCTACAGGAAGCCGCGCCGTTAGCCCGTTTATTAAAAGCGAAAACTGGAGCGGTGAATTTTGATTCAGCTGCCCCACCAGTGTTTTCAGGGTGGCGACCAGCCCTTCCTGCTCAAGCCCGGCCGGGAGAATGTTGTGCGAAATATTCCGCACTTCCGAATAAGCGTTCTGGATAAGCTGTTTGACGTTTCGGTAGACCGACTGTTCAGCTTCGGATAAGTTCTGCGGATTGATGGCCTGGATACTCATGTTTACCGCGCTCAGCAAACTGCTCAGGTTATCATGCAGTTCGAGGGCTACCCGTTTTCTTTCGATGGTCTGCCCCTTGAACAGGGCGGCTTTTATTTCTTCGTTTTTTTGGATCAATTCCCGGTTTGCCGACGACAGTTCCTGCGTACGTTCTTCTACGCGTACTTCCAGCGTCTTATTGATGTCAGCGAGTTGTTCGCGGGCGATTTCGAGGAGCGTTCGCTGCTGATCGATCTTCCGGTTTTTCGCTTGCAGTTGCCGGTTGTTGCGGTAAAGAAGCAGGGCTCCCAGCAGCATGAACATAATACCAAGGAACAGCCCGTTCTGGATCTGGGCGTACTGAGTCATCTGTAGTTTCTGCAACTTCTGCTCGGCAGCCTGCTTCTGCAGCTGGTTTTCTTTCTGCTGATTATCATACAGGGCCTGCAACGTCTCTATTCGCTGTTCGTTGGTTTCTTTGGCGAGGCTATCTTTCAGAAAAACGAACTCCTCATAGGCCCTCAGGGCTTCCCCAGGTTCGCCTTTCCGCTTAAAGGCTACATATAATTTCTCGTCGGCTTCAGCGACAATACTGCTGTTTTTTAGCCGGACAGCGGTTTGTCTGGCCAAGTTATAATAAGTTAGCGCCTGTGTCCATTTTTGCCGCCGGAGATAAGCATCGCCGATGTGGATCAAAATACTTTTTTCCAGATCGGCACTTCCAACTTTACGAGCCAGCACCAGTGCTCTATCAAAATAGCCGAGCGGTTGTATCGTGTCGCCCAGCTCCATATAATCCCACCCAATTGTGTGTAGCCCCTGCGCTTCGAACCACAGAATGTGGTATTTACGGGCCAGCGTATCCATCTTTCGATCCGACTTTAGGGCTTCGGCAAACTTTTTCTTCCCCCGATAAATAGCCCCAAACGTATTTTGAATCGACAGTTGTATAGTTATGTCAGGATGCTGCTTCAGTATAGCCCGTCCCTGAATGCCTAGCTCTGTTGCCTTTTCATATTGCCCAAGACTACAGTAGGCATGGGCTAAGGCGCCAAGCGACTTTGCCATTCGGGTGTATTGCTTCAGCCCTTCGGCAAGGTGTAAGGCTTTGTAATGAAACCGTATAGTTTGATCGTAGTCGCCCCGTAACTGATAAATATACCCGGCATACTGGTAGGCGTAGATGAGTTCTTTCTGAAGATTCGCGCCCTCACATAGCCTAATCAGACGGATGTTGTAATGGAATGACGAATCAATATCCACGTCCACGTAGCCAGTCATGACGTCTTTCAGGGTGTTGTAGGTGAGGGTGTCTTTTGAGTAGCCTCCGGGTAATTTCTGTAGTCTGGTCAACGCCTGTTTGAGGCTATCGAGCCTGGAAATTTGCGCGAACCCTGTTTGCGCCAGTAAGCACAAAAAAAGTAGCAGCTTCTTCATAAGGGTGTGTTTTAAACAAACTTACACCGTCTGTCCGAATATCCCAACCTGGAGACCATGTGCGGCTCAACAATAGGAATATCCCTAAATAGTAGGATACAAAATCATCATAATCAGTGATTTGCATAGAAATAGACTATATCGACCTTTGAGTAGTTCTAACAATGCCCTACAACTTCAGATGCTTATCATTGGCTTTCCGACTCTATCCACGCTCTGCCATGAATTACTCATTAACGTCAAAAACATGTTAAACCCTAACTCACTTAAAAAATGACTAACGAGCGTATCCTTATCAATCTAATGCTATGTGGACTACTGGGCATCATCGGGCAGGGAATCCGCGTTGTTATTGGCCTCAAGAAACTCAAAGAAGAGGCCACGGCCGAAGCTGCCGGTACAAATACGGCCAGTGCCAAAACCATTTATAATAGCCAGTTCGATTCCCGCCAGCTTTGGCTATCGCTGTTGATCGGCTTTATTGCCGGTTGTCTGGCCAGCTTTGGCCATGATAATGCCGACTTCAGCCGGGAGGCTCAACTGGCTATTGTAGCGGCTGGCTATGCCGGCACCGATTTTATCGAAGGTTTATTTAAGAAAATTCTACCCTCTACTTAGCTGACCATGACTGTTCTACTAGACCCACAATCCGTATCCAATCGCTCATTACTTGATGGCATTCAGGGCAACATCCTTAAATCGCATGGCCGCCACCATACGGCTAACATCTTTATTCACTGTCTTGACAAGCAGCAAACCAGCGCCAAAGCCTGGCTCGAAAATCTGGTCAAAGGCGAAGACGCTATTATACAGTCGGGGTACGCCCAATTACGAAGTAACGCACTTTGGAAAGAAGAGAAAGTCGATACGGGTCTTTTCGCCTGTATTCACATTAGTGCTGCGGGCTATGACTACTTGTTTGGCACGGACGCGAGGTCTAGTTTCGACGATACTGCCTTTCAAAACGGCATGAAGCAAGCGTCCCTTGGTGACCCAGACCCGACAAATTGGGATAGCGGATTAGCCAGGGATAACCATTTTATGCTGTTGCTGGCCCATTCCAGCCCGGAAGCCCTCATGAAATCGGTTGATGAAGCTGTCCATGCAATTGAATCGTTTGCCGAAATAACTACCATCGAAAAAGGGGATGCTCAATTTAATGAAGAAGGGGCTGGCATTGAACATTTTGGCTATGTCGACGGTATATCGCAGCCCTTATTCTTTACCGATGAATGGGAGATCTACAAAAAAAAGAATAACATAATTGACGAAGCCGACATCAAGAAAAACGATAGTGTCAACTGCACAGAAAACGACGAGAACAAAATCAAGTTCGACCCACGTGCAGCTAAAGAATTGGTATTAGTAAAGGACCCGTTTGCTCCCCAGGGCACCAACGCATGGGGCAGCTACTTCGTCTTCCGTAAACTGGAGCAGGATGTAAAAGGCTTCAAACTGGCAGAGGCCAAGTTAGCCATTGATTTGGAGCTGGTAGGCGAGGACAAGGAACGTGCCGGGGCCATGCTGGTCGGCCGATTTGAGGACGGCACTCCAATTGAGCTTAACGGGAATCCGGAGTTGATCAATAGTGCCTTACTCAACAATTTCACATATAAATCGGGTGATAATACCAAATGCCCCTTTCACGGTCATATTCGCAAAACGAACCCCCGTGTCGAACCGCAAGGAAAAAAAACGCAGGTGGAAAGTAACAAGGTCATGGCCCGGCGGGGCATTACCTATGGCGAACGAACCGATGATCTCAACGACGGACATATTTATAACAAGCCCACGGGAAAAGTGGGCCTACTCTTCATGAGTTATCAGGCCAGCATAAAAGACTATTTTGAGTTTATTCAAAAAGGCGCCAATAGCAGTACAGATGGTAAGGACCCAATCATCGGACAAGGGCCGGGGGACAGCGAGGGCCATTTTGCCAAAACCTGGGATGAACAGAACACATTAAAAACAGCTTCATTCGGCAAGTTTGTACACATGAAAGGGGGCGAGTACTTCTTTGCGCCCAGCATGAGTTTCCTGAAAAACATACACAACCGCTAACTATCCACACCCATGAAATACTTACTTATTCTCCTGCTCCTCGGAGCAGGCCAGGTCCTCTATGCCCAGGTAATTACGTATGACTATCAATCAAGTACCTTTAAAGGCAGGGAGTCTGGTTGTGTACCCAAAGACTCGACTGTCGCCTACCGGATCATCAATCTGAATACGTTTGCTCAAAAGGTACTGATAAATAGCAGAATGATTAATTTATCGACAGACAGACCCGCCGAGATTGCTACCTTATTCAGAATCAAGACTGATGATGAACAGACCAAGGTTGATAAGAAACTGGTTGAAACCAAGAAGGAGATAACAAAAATGGGCAGGTTAAATGAAGAAGCTAACGAGAACCAGACTGCTGCCCCAGTCATGAAAAAGGCCGACTTTAAGGAAGAAGCAAGTCAGTTAAAAACGCTGGTTGACGCTTGTCTCGATTATTATGAAAAAGCAAAAGGGGTTAAAGATATTCTGAAGGTCCAGCAACAGCTAGCCATCACCATGACCGACGGTACTCATTATACCGAGAAGAAAATGGAGCAGGCATTAAAAAACCGAGGGATAACAAAAGATACAATTGACATACTTAGGAAGAAATTTGATGCGTTCGAAGATGCCTACGAAAAGGCTAATGTACAATATACAAAAGCATTCAATGCTGCTATCGACGCTGGAGATAAAGCACATGCCGCCCAAATTAAGGATGCGCAGGAACAGGTTCGAGATAATTATGAAACGCTCGAAAAACAGTATGGCGATGCACTGATGAATACCAATGACTTTTTCCTGAAAGCCCTAGATTCTGCCAATTACGCTTTTACATCGACAGATCGAATTTTTGCACAGGATGATGTAGACGAGTTGGAGTTTTATGTTCAGGTTGGTGGTATTAATGAAGACCTCAGCGGTAAAACCCCATTCAAGAAAACGCTCCGGGTAAAAGGAGGAGTGAAAATAGATTACAGCGTAGGACCCGTTTTTAAATTTATTTCGGACGATAAATTCTACCTGAGTGGAGATACATTAAAACAACGGGATAAAGTCAAGTTCGCTGGAACCGTTACACCAGGTATTGCGTCTATGATGCACGTGTACACAAGAACCTGTAGTTATGCAGCGATTGGCGGAATGTTTGGTATCAATGCTGACTTTAAAGAACTAACAGACGTTAACCTGGGCTTTCTGTTTGGTGGCTCCGTCATACTGGGTCGCTCACAGAAAGTCATCGTCTCGACGGGGGTAAGTTACTCGAATGCAAATCGACTTAAAACCAAGGAATACAGTGTGGGTAGCGTTTATAAAGACCTAAAGATTGAAAACGTCACCGAACGCGTTTTACATCCTTCCTTTTTTGTGTCCGTTTCACTAGCCATCTCCAAACGTAACATCGTAAAAGTTAATTGATCGCCCCCTGCCCATACTGCCGGGTGTAGTCCGAGGATAAGAGACTATACAGACCCTGGAAGGTTTTGCGAAAATGCTTCAGATCGTCGAAGTCTGCCAGGTTGGCAATTTCCGAAACGCGCAGGGAAGTTGTCGACAGCAGTTGTGCGACCAACTTGATCCGCACATCACAAATAGAGTCAACCACCAACACGTTTGACGACAACCAACCCCTCAGCCGATTTTGAGTGTAACTAGCTTTGCATTCCTTCAACCCTCTTCTCTACAGTAACGTCAGACTGGCACTTTGTCGCCAGTCTGACGTTATCAACCTGTTTCGCCGGATGTCTGCCAGAGTTCAATCCTTATACCTATTTTGTGTATGCTCAAATTTTTAGATTAGATTGGTTTAGATAGAACGATGCCTTGTCTCGTCTTTTTCTTTCCTACCTTTCGCCACATTTACTCAATTCGCTTAATTACCTGCTCTATGCGCCCCCTTCTTCTCATCATTTGCGTGCTGCTAATGACCAGCCTGAGTCAGATTCCATCCAAACCCGAGGCTGATAAGTGGATTCAACTCTTTAACGGCAAAGACCTGAAGGACTGGTCGGTTAAGATAACAGGGCATCCTGTCGATGATAATTACGGCAACACCTTCCGGGTGGAAGATGGGAAGATGGTGGTGCGCTACGACCAGTACAAAGCCTTCGATGAGCAATACGGCCATATTTTTTATAAAAAACCTTTTTCGGCTTACTTACTGGTCATGGAATACCGATTCGTTGGCGAGCAGGTGAAGGGCGGTCCTGGCTGGGCCATTCGGAATAGCGGGGCCATGCTGCACGGACAGGACCCGAAAACGATGGGTCTCAAACAGGATTTCCCGATCTCCATGGAAATGCAGCTGCTGGGGGGCGATGGCCAGCACGAACGGCACACGGCCAACTTATGCACACCCGGCACCAACGTGGTGCTGGACGGCAAGCTCTTTACCCCGCACTGCATCGACTCCAACTCGAAAACTTACGCCGGTGACCAGTGGGTTCATGCCGAAGCCCTCGTTCTGGGCGATTCACTTATCAAGCACATTGTAGAGGGTGACACCGTCCTGACCTATTCCAAACCGCAAATCGGGGGCGGCAATGTGCTTAATGTTGACCCGAACCAGAAGAAAGACGGACAGCTACTGACCGGCGGATACATTTCCCTGCAAAGTGAAAGCCATCCGGTCGAATTTCGCAAAGTAGCGCTACTCGACCTGTCTTCTTATATGGGCAAGCCCAAACAGTTGGCGGCTGTTCTCCGCCGGTTACAATCACGAAAACCATAACGTTATGAAACAAGTACTCGTTTTGCTGTCATTACCTCTGCTGCTGAACCTCGGCAGTTGCATGAAACCCGAAAACCCGATTAGTAGCCCTGTAGCCGGTCCGGACACGGCCTGGAAATTGACCTGGTCCGATGAATTCAACACGACGGGAGCACCCAGCGCCAAAAACTGGACGTTTGAGAACGGATTCGTCCGCAACCGCGAACTACAGTGGTACCAGCCCGACAATGCCCGCTGCGAAAACGGTCTGCTGGTTATTGAAGGCAAACGCGAACAGCGCCCCAACCCGACCTATCAGGCAGGCAGCACCGACTGGAAAGCCAGTCGCAAAACCATCGACTATACATCGGCCAGCATCAACACGAGTGGCCTGCAGAGCTTCAAATATGGCCGATTTGAGATGCGGGGCCGTATTGATGCCAGGGCCGGCCTGTGGCCTGCCTTCTGGACGCTGGGCGTAGCGGGCGAATGGCCTTCCAACGGCGAAATCGATATTATGGAGTACTACAAAGAAAAGCTGCTGGCCAACGTAGCCTGGGGTACCGACAAACGCTGGACGGCGGAATGGCGCAGCAAGACAAAAACAGTTGCCTCGTTCAGCGATCCCGACTGGTCGAAGAAGTTCCACGTCTGGCGTATGGACTGGACGGAAGAGTCTATCAAGCTGTACGTCGACGATTTGTTACTGAATACCGTTTCACTGACGGAAACGGTCAACAAAGACGGCTCGGGCATTAACCCATTTCACCAGCCTCATTACATCCTTTTGAATCTGGCCATTGGTGGCGACAACGGCGGAGATCCGGCAAGCACCCCATTTCCTACCCGCTACGAAGTAGACTACGTGCGCGTTTACCAACGGTAGTTTTGGTGGAGTGGGCTGAGGTTGACCCATGTAAGTCGATGACGTTGAAAAGACGACCATTGTGTAGATTTACGCGAACAACCCTATTTCATGCGCTACGTTATCTTCCTTGGGCTGTTGGCGGCTAGCCTGACCGCTTTCGCTCAAACGGCACCCACCGCCTTACGAACCGATCTGTTGCTCCATACCGATAAGGTGTGGAGCAATGGTTTTTTAACGAACTATTCCCTTGACGGGGCCGACTCCGCAAAATTTGCCGGGCAACTGGCCCTGATCCGCAGCAGCCACCCTTCCTTTAGCTGGGTGCTTTTCACAGCCGGGGGAACAAGTCGGCAAACAGCGTACCGGATCATTCTGTCGACCTCCCGACAAAACAGTCAGACCAATGTGGGCGATGTTTGGGATTCCGGGAAAGTCATCAGCAGCCAGAGTGTGGGCGTTCTTTTACCCGCATCGCAAAAGCTGGATACCAACCGGATTTACGTCTGGAAAGTAAAGGTTTGGGATGAACGAAACGTCGAAAGTGACTTCTCGCAGCCCAGAGCCTTCCGCACAGCTCCGCGCCTATCGGAATATGAAACACCCTTCTACCCACTGGTTAAAACCGAAGAAGTACCCCGTTCGCAGCGGACGCTCGGGCAACGGACGGTGTATGATTTTGGTAAAGACGCTTTTGGGCAAGTTTTTCTGACCGTTTCGTCCGCTTCGGAATCGGATACGCTGATTGTACATCTGGGTGAAGCCGTTACTGCCGATGGCCACGTCAACGAAAAACCATCAGGAACGCTCCGTTACCGCCAAATTCGGGTGCCGTTACAAAAAGGGACACACCGCTACGCCATTCAGTTCAAGCCCGATAAGCGCAACACCGGCCCCAAAGCCATACTCATGCCCGATTACATCGGCGAGGTACTGCCGTTTCGGTACGTCGAACTGGCGTTTAATCCGGACACCCGCCTTGAGCAGGTCGTTCGGCAGGTCGTCACCTACCCGTTCGACGATAGCGCCACCACATTTACTAGCTCAGACTCAACCCTGAACCAGATCTGGGACCTCTGTAAACATACTATCAAAGCCACAACCTTCACCGGATATTATGTCGATGGCGACCGCGAGCGGATTCCGTACGAAGCCGATGCGCTGCTCAACCAACTTTCGCATTACGCTACCGATGCCGAGTACAACATGGCCAAACGGTCGTTGAATTACCTGGTTTTTCACGCTACCTGGCCCACCGAATGGTCACTGCAAAATGTGCTGATTGCGTGGTACGACTACTTGTACTCCGGCGATTCGCGCACGGTAGAAGCCCTCTACCCCGAACTGAAAGCCAAGCTTCTGTTGCCCCTCGCTCGGCCGGATGGTCTCATCAGCACCCGAACTGGACTGCAAACACCCGAATTCAAGAAGTCGATTCACTACGATACCTTCGACGGTCGGCCAACCATTCAGGATATTGTCGACTGGCCGCAGCAGGGCGTTTTGGGTCTTGGCAAGAAAGAAGCGGGTGAAACGGATGGCTTTGTTTTTTCGGATTACAACGCCGTTGTCAACGCTTTTCATTACCAGGGGCTGGTCTTCATGGCACAACTGGCAAGCCGACTTGGCAAAACCGATGACGCCACGCTCTATGCTACTCGTGCGAGTCTCGTTAAGAAGTCGTTTCAGGCGACGTTCATCGACGCCAAAACCGGGCTGGTGCGCGATGGCGCAGGCACAGACCATGCCTCCCTTCATGCCAACATGATGGCACTGGCCTTTGGACTGGTGCCCGAAAAACTGCAATCGAAGGTACTGGCTCACATGCGCTCGCGGGGGATGGCCTGCAGCGTATATGGATCACAGTTTCTGCTCGATGCCCTCTATAACGCCAATGAAAGCGCTTACGCACTGGCCCTGATGACCTCCACCGACGAACGAAGCTGGTACAACATGCTCCGAACCGGTTCTACCATGACGACCGAAGCCTGGGATACCCGTTACAAGCCCAATCAGGACTGGAACCACGCCTGGGGATCGGCACCAGCAAACATCATTGTTCGGAAACTGATGGGTGTAGAGCCGCTGATGCCCGTTTATGAAACCGTTCAGATAAAACCCCAACCCGATACATTACGGCACGCATCCCTGCAACTAGCCACCCTGCGCGGACCAATTTTGGTAGCGTTCGACAACGCGCCGGACCGGTTCTTACTGCATGCTACACTACCCGCCAACACCAGTGGTGTCGTGTATCTGCCCCGTAAAAAGGCAAAAAGTCAGGTACTGGAAAACGGCAAAGTAATTAAAGCCCTTGCGGAAGGAGATTTCTGGAAGATTTTATCGGTTGGCCCGGGCACGCATGAATGGGAAGTGCGCTAATCAATAATGACTGCATGAAAAGGCCGTTTTCTATTTGAAACGGTCTTTTCTATTAAAAGGTGGTTAATATATAAAGGTATTCATTGTACCAAATGCTATTATTGCATACCTAATCACACCCATAGGATACAACTAAGGTATCTTTTCCGAGAATACGTTGAAAACCCACCTATCTACCCTGCTAGTTCTATTGCTGACCGGTTTCTGGCAGTTGAATGCCCAGCCGATCATCCATTATACCAACACCCATGAGTTAGTCGAAATGGGCTCTTTTGCCCGTTATTTCGAGGATACAACCAGCCAACTGAGCCACCTTCAAATCAGCAAACTACCCGACAAACTGTTTACCAACAGCCCCGACAAAGTGCTCAATCTGGGGTTTACACCCTCGCGCATCTGGCTAAAGTGGGACATTAACAATCAAACCAACGAGCCGGTTTATGCCATTCTGGAAGCGCAGGATGTCGACTTCGTCGATGCCTACGTAGTTAGTGAGGACACGACGTATTTCCTCGAAACGGGCGTGCTTCGTCCGTTTGGCAATCGCTACTTCGGCATCAACAGCATCACGTTTTATCTGGGCCATCACCCCAAACAAATTTACATTGCCCTCAAAGACATGAACGGGCTTGTTCTGCCCATCAAGCTCGGCAGCATTCGGCCAGTTGTGCAGAAAGTTTACCACGAAACAATGATCAATTCGTTTGTAGTGGGTGTAATGGCGCTGATTGCCCTATTCAGCTTCTTCATGTATGTGTCCCTGCGCGACCGGACCTTTCTGCTCTATACGCTGCATATACTCTTCTCCGGCCTCACACTACTAACGTTTGAAGGCTACCTGTTCGACCTTCTCTGGCAGGATATGCCCTATATGAACAATGGTGTAAACTCGAGCCTTATCCGGCTCTGCACCCTACTGACGAGTCTGGCCTTCTCGGTAAATTTCCTGAACCTGCGCGCTGTTCATCCCCGTGTTGCCAAGGCCTACCAGGGTATAGCGGTGCTCGCCATTGGGGTCGTTGCCGCTAAGATCGTTGGCGTTCAACAGGCAGAAATGGCGTTCAATGTTATTGTACTGGTTACGTTTCTGTCGTTCCTGGGTCTTGGATTGGTCCTGTATCGGCGAGGGTTTCGGGCCGCCCGTTTTTACCTCCTTGGTTGGGGCATTTACATCGTTGAGATCCTGTTGCTGGTGCTTACGCTATTCAATGTGATTTCGTTCGACCATGTGTTCACCTATTATGGTTACCAGATTGGTGCCGTTTGCCAGGCAACATTGCTTACGTTTGCGGTGATGGACCGCATCAATCTACTCCGTAACGACATCAGCCAGGCGCAGGAACTGGCTCTCAAGCGACTTGAAGAAAATCAGGAGTTGATCGAGCAACATAGCGAAGTACTGGAAAATCAGATCCGGCAGGCTCCTTCACCACCCAGCGATGAATTGCAGCAGGTACTTAAAATAATCCGCGAAGAACGCGAACGGATCAGGAAAATACCCATTCCAACTCTGGAAAGTGTACTGCTGTTTCCCGCCGACGATATTGTCCGGATCGAAGCGATGGGCAGTTACACCACGGTCCATTTTACCAATCGGAAAGAATTGGTTGCCTCCCGCTCACTGGCCGAATTCGAGCAGGTACTGGCCGACCACGACCATTTTTTCAAGGTACATAAATCGCATCTGGTCAATCTGAAGTACATTACTAAGTACCGGCGCGGAGATGGGGGTACGCTCATCATGACCGACGGCAGCGAAGTGGATGTTGCCCGGCGGGTAAAGCCCGATTTTTTACGAAAAATGGGGCTGGAAAGCTAATCGTCTGCTAACGGCCCGATGTCGGGAGGTACTTTTTCCGACCGTAGCTAAGCTGAGATCCGCCGGGCGTAAACCCGTGCTGCACGGGTGTAGTGCCGACAATTACTTTTGACGCAATCTTCCACCAGATTAACCGTCATTACGTATGAAGTCGCACCTTACTATCCTCATCGTCCTGCTTACCCTGCAAACGATGGCTGTTCAGAGCCAGGCCCTTACACCTCTGACACGCCCATCCAACGGGCCAGTTTTCGTTCGTATCTACCCGCTTGAACTCGTTATGCATGAATTGCGAATGGGGGTCGAAATACCAACCTTGTTTCGGCAGGCCGTTGTACTCGATGGCAGTTACTTTTGGGGGAGTAATTCAACCGAAAATTCCCGTGATAAAGAAGGCTGGGCACTAAAAATGGATTACCGGTTTTACCTGAATGAGCCGCATAAGCACTCCCGTTTTTTTGTTGGCCCCAACCTAATGATGAAAGGGCAGCAGTTCAGAAAAGAAGAGTATAACCGCTATTCGCCGGTAACCTTCACCATGGTGCCCCGAATGGTTTATTGTGCAAATGCAAAAATGGGCGTTGATATCCTGCTATCAAGGGAAGGCCGAACCCGGCTCGAATTATTCTCCGGCGCAGGGTTACGGTATCAGTCCATCGGAAAAGACCTGAACTTCAACTTCCTGGCCTTATCCGACACGCCGAACAACACCGCTGCCACGACTTACTCGTATGGTAGAATAGTCCCTAATATATTGCTTGGCGCCCTCCTGAAATTCTAACGTAATCCACAGCAGACAGTCAGCCGCACTGACCGGATCGGCCGACGCACCTTTTTCCGACCTATACACGTTTATACCACAACCGGTCGGGAGGGTAAGGCCACTTCCAGATCCTTCCGAACAACGGTCAGCACATTTTGTAACTGCTGAAGGGTTTCCTGCGGCCGAAAATGGTAGAATCCTTAATGCTCACTGACCGGCTGATCCGTTTCGAAATAGCCCGGCATGGGGCCAGCCAAACCAACCGGCGACAGCGACTTATCGGATGGAATCACAATAGGATGAACTGGCAACAGACAGATTACGGGGCGCTAGATGATTAGCGAAATAACCCGACGACACTAACTCCAGCAACAGCGCCCCGCTGGTAGATGAGCCAAGCAGACTGATGTTCGTATAGGCCGCCTTTTCCAGCCGGGTGTATTGCTTCAGACCAGCGACATGCCAGTCATGCCAAATACACTTTTTAAAGTCTTCATGACTACGTCCATGCCCCTCCAACAGCACCTGCGACAGATAAAGATCCGTTCGACCATTAACTGAGCAGGGCAACCAACAGGTATTTGTTTCTTATGTGGCAAACTACCCTTCATTCATGTTTATCCAGTAGCCGTCTAATAAATAGCCCTTGTCGAGCATCAGTAAATACCCGAGTAGTCACTCTTTATCAAGGTATTAGCCAGACAAGACCCTAAGTAGATTGCTCTTAAAAAGAAGCCGGAAAGATACCGCGATTCGGGCTCTCAGCCACTATAGCTTATTTCTTACAAAGACCGATTTGACTATAGTAAAACTCCAGTCAGTTTTGGCAAGCGATCAGGCCGCAGACCATTAAATAGTAAATGATAAGAGCACATACGAAAATAAAAAACATTATAATACTTTCATTTGTATTTACGTAAGAGGTGCTTACTAGGAGTTTATGTTGGGATTGACTACGAGCATTTGAGGACGTCTTGTATTCACAGAATGTTGAATTAATCAACTTAGTATTTACATAATTACCAGATACTTGACGAAAAACGTGCAAAAGTAGCAGTTTATCGAAAACTTATTTTTTACAACGCCTAATGCGCCAATATTGTCTTATCAACGAGGTAGAGAAGTTCTAACTCACGTTCTATCTAAAGACCATGAAGCTAATAACCACTTCAACAAGACGCCCTGCATTATCGACAATTTTTATATCCGACAATGCCAGGGATACCAGTCAGATGCTGGATGAACTGTTGATTTTTAACGATGTAGAGGAATGTAGCCAGCCTTCCGGCATGGCAGTCCGTTCATCGGGGTGGTTTTCTGAAAACACGCTTCTGGGAGTTGATGACAACAAAGACCTGATGTATAGCTTGAACCGAAGTGAACAATATATATTCACAGCCATTACGATCACTGGCCTGATCTTGATTGGTTCATTTGTGACGTGGCTGATTGGCTGATTTTATCAGCCAAGCCCGTTTTGCCAGTTATCTATACCATACGTTATTTATAAAAAAAAGGGTTAGACTTGGAAGGTGCTAACCCTTTTACTTTTTCACGTCCTATCATTTACTTCTCCCCCGGATGGTACGTCTTCTCGACGTGCTTCTGGATGTCTTCAGGGTAGAATAATACATCTTTGAATTTCCCCTCGCAGTAAAGCGGAGCCTGATCGGTAAAGTGCTGCGTGCCTGGCTGGCTGCTTTGGCCACCTGTTACAACGGAGCGAGCGCTCACCTTCTTGCCAAACTCCACCACCGCAACAAAGCTGTTTCCCACACTACCGTACCGTTTTTTGGTGCCCGGATAAGTTTTGGCTGCAAAAGCCGCCAGCGACCCCCAGGCCGAAGACGTAAAGCCAACCGGGATGCTGGGTTTCAGATCGTCATACGTTTCCTGAACCTTGCCGGTTAGTCGCTGATAACGGTTAATGTCACCCCAGGGTGTTTTCCAGCTACCAAAGTCGCGAGTGAGATCGGTGAGAACATCGGCCAGAGCGGTTACTTTTTCTTGTGGCGAGGTATTGCTGACGGTGTAGGCCGTTAGCGACAGGTTATCGAATCGCTGGTCGCCAGCCGCCCGGCTGCGGGCCAGTCGCTGTATTTTCTCACCCCAGAAAATGGCCAGCGTTTGCCCAATCGATGCTTTGCCGTACGACTTATCCCAGGCTTTCAACACGCCGATGGCTTCGGATAGGTCTTTCGACTGGTTCGCGGCATCGCCCGAAACGGTCTGGTAAGCGGCCAGCAAAGGGGGCAGCAATTCATCAAAGGCAGCCAGATGCGGGTCATTGGCAGCCGCAATCAACGTATCGAGTGTGAACAGCTTTTTTGCGCTCAGGACACGGGCAGCATTGATACCCCGGTAGTTCTGGGCATCGGGTGCCATGTAAGTAGGGTATTTGCTCTTATCGGGGCTGCTGCTGCCCGAAACGGTAAAGGGCGTGGCATTACAATTCTGAATCCAGCCGCTGGCCGGATTGCGCACCTGCACAATTTCATCGACGCCATGCAGCCCTTTCCAGTCTGTTTCGGGATTACTGCCATCTACCGGTTCTTCCCAATCGAATTTAGGGTCGCGTTTGGGCATAAAATTGCCATGCCAGTAGGCAATTGTCCCGTTCTTATCGGCGAAGATGGTATTGTTGGAGGCATTACCATTGAGCTTCATCACTTCTTTGAAGCTATCATACCCCGTAGCCTTCGTCCGCAAATACGACTGCGACAGCGCATTGAGGGGCGTATTCATCATGTCGATGGCAATCCATTTGCCATTTTGTTCGCCTGCAATGGGGCCGTGCTGGGTGAAATACATGGTGAAGTCTTTATGCTGCATCCCACTGGCTGTTTTATACGGAATCCGTACGTTCTGGGTGCGCACGAGCTTCAGGTCTTTACCGTGCCTGTAGTAGAATACATTGCCTTTCTTCTCGATGGTTTCCAGGTATTCATCCATTGAGTCGGCATAACTGGTCGTGTGCATCCAGCCGCAGTTTTCGTTAAAGCCCTGATAAATGAAGAACTGCCCCCAGGTAACGGCTCCGTAGGCATTCAGTTTTTCCTGACTGATCATGTGCACCTCCGAACGGAAGTAAAACGAGGTATGCGGATTAATGAGAAGCAACGCGTTTTTAGTGGCACTTTTAGCGGGAGCAATGGCAAAGCCATTCGAACCGATCGACTCGCGTTCGTAATGGTCGGTATAATCAACGAATGACGTTGATTTACGCTGCTCGTAAAATGCCTTCAGCCGTTCGGTAGACACTACGCTGATGTTTCCGCCAATGCTGCCTTCGCTGAACATGAGTGGCATCCAGGGTTGAAAACGCTTCAGGAGCCGGGGTTTTACGTCCGGGTGCGTGTAGAGGTAGTAGTTGGTGCCATCGGCAAAGGCGTCCAGCAGACTTTTCATCCAGAGCGGGCTCTTTTTGTAAATAGCAATGGCCTGCGTCGTGTCCAGAAACAGCCGTGCCCGCAAGTCGTGGTAAATGGCGGACTCTCCTTCCACTTCGGCCAGCCGCCCGGTGGAAGTAATGTAGTTTTCCTCCACCCGCCCAAAGTCGTCCTCGCACTGGGTGAACAGCAGCCCAAAGACCACGTCGGCATCGGTTTTACCGTAGATGTGCGGAACGCCCCAGGTATCGCGGGTGATGGTCACCTGTTTGGCCTTTTGCTGCCAGCGGGCAATTTCGGCTTTGGTGAAGGATTGCGCCTGTAGGGAATACCCAGTCAGGCAGATAAGCAGACTGGTCAGGAAGCTAATTGACGATAACGGTGGTCGATTCATGGATTCAGAATGGGTGATGCGTGATTGACTTGACTCTCTCTACTGCCCGATGGCTCCAAACCGTTTGGGTGGCATGCGGTGATGGGTTGCCTGTTCGTAGGCATAGGCGAGTCGAATAAGGGTTGGCTCGTCGAAGATACGGCCCAGGAACTGGATACCGGCCGGCAAATCGCCGGTGGTGTAGCCCATGGGAACTGTAAACGCAGGCTGACCGGTAGCCGGAGCAACTAACTGGCTATTGTCGCCTTTGTAGCCCTTCGCATCGCCAACCAGCGCGGGTGGGTAGTTCCAGGTCGGGTACACGAGTGCATCGACCTTCAGGCGGTTCATTTCTGCTTCGACACCGTTGCGGTAGGCAATACGCAAGGGATCAGTAAACGGATCACCGCAGGCAATTTCGGGATGACGCGCCCGACCCGAGTGCGTTTGCTGGTACGTCAGCCGATCGCGCACAATGTCTGAATAGCCCCCAATGCGAATGATGTCTTCCAGCGTTTTGAGCGTATCGCGCTTCACGAAGGTCTGTAAGTAATGCTCAATATCGGTTCTGAACTCAGCGCACGACTGGTTGGCCCGCAGTGAATCGAATTCAGGTATTGTTACGTCAACGATTTCGGCACCTGCCCGGGCCATGTCCGCTAACGCTTTGTCGAATAGCTGTTTAATTTCCGGGTGAACGTTCTTGTCGCTCAACTGACGCATCACACCGATCCGGGTTCCTTTAAGGCCATCTTTCCGTAAGAATTGGGTGTAGTTTTTCGGCACTTTGCCCTGACCATTTTTGGTAATCGGGTCTTTGGGATCATACCCGGCCGTAGCCTCCAGCAAGCGTACTGCATCTTCTACGGTTCGGCACATCGGTCCGCCCACATCATTGCGGGTATACAACGGAATAATACCGTACCGGCTTACCAGCCCCAGCGACGTCCGTAACCCAACCAGCGCATTATGCGACGACGGTCCGCGAATGGAATTACCCGTATCAGACCCCAGTCCAACGGTGCCAAGGTTTGCCGCCACTGCTGCCGCCGTTCCCCCACTCGATCCGGCAGGTACATAGGCCAGATTATAAGGATTCAACGTTTCGCCCAGTATAGAGCTCTGCGAATGCATGGGCGTAAAGGCCCATTCCGCCATGTTCGACTTTGCCAGAATAATAGCTCCCGCTTCACGAAGCTTTTTGACCTGGTAAGCATCTTCGGTAGGGGCAAATCCTTTTAGGGCAATGGAGCCGCCCGTTGTTTGCAGCCCTTTCGTATTGTAGTTGTCTTTAACGATAACCGGAATGCCGTGCAGTGGCCGAAGTTTGCCGGTCTTCTTAAACTCAGCATCCAGCGCGCGGGCCGTGGCTATGGCGTCCGGATTAATGATAATAATGGCGTTGAGCTTAGTGGGCTGATCATACGTTTTGATCCGCTCCAGATAGGCATTCACCAGTTGTTCACTCGTTAGCGAACCGGCCCGGTAAGCCCGGTGAATATCACTGATGGTCGTTTCGAGCAGGCCAAAGGATTGAGTTGGTTTTTGCTGGGCCTGAGCCGGACGTAACAAGGTCGTACCAAGCAGAATGAAAAAGGAGCTGACTTGTAGAAATTGGATAAGGCGGATACGTTGTGCCATACAGGTTGTTGACGTGTGTAATCGTAGGGTAAAAATAAACTTTCCTACTCGTATTAGGCCAATGCCTGCGTATTTGATTTGTTTTTGTTTTGTGTAGGCAGCCAGATACAGAATTTAATGGATGATTAAATTTGGCAGCTCGACAAGTAGCCTGGAGTGATACTCCGGGCAGCTGAAGGCTAATAATGTTCGTCAAAAAATAGCCTTCGGCTGCCCGGAGTACCACTCCAGACCAGAGGCTGGCTGATACGAAAAACGAGCTGAATTATGTTTATGTTACTCCTTTTTAATCAGCGGTTTATTGTGTATATTTACCTCCCCAATTACCAACAAACAACCATACTAATGAGCCGGATTCTGGACTAAAAACCAACATCCGGCAACTCAATCCGAATGAAGAAAGGACGCTCAAATCCGAATCAGCTCCAGATTGATTTTCTGGCGGCTTTTCGCCAAATGCTCATCAGTCTTGGCAACGTTGAAAACCTTCCCGTCAATGAGAGTCTGTTCATGCGGATGACGGACCAGTGGGAGAATACGCGTGCCATGCCAGCCGATTTACTGTTCACCAAAAGCCCTATTGAAGCCATTGTTTTCCGGCTTCAGAAAATAGATGCCGATACCGAAGCCAACCAACTTCAATTCCCAAACGAGTTGATCGCTGGGGAGATTCGCGGAGAAAAAGGGCTGACGGGTTTTTCGGCCAAGTTTCGGGAGCAGGGCTGGATCATCTTACCGGCTGAGTTATCAGCCATGTATAAAAATCTGTTTCTGAATATTCTGGCGGCTTCCATTGGTCTCGAACATCTCTACCCGGTCCGTAAAGAATTGCTGGTCGAGGCTGAGCGCGTAGCGTTGGCAGCTCTCCTGCCCGAAAGTGAAGTACGTAAGTTCTTTGGGCTACGGTTGTCCCGTTTCCCGGATAGCTTCCGCAGTGAAGTATCCAACTACTTCAACCTGCCCTTCGATTATGTGCTCAAACGGGCCAACCATCTGGGCATGGTGTCGGAGCAGGTTATTGAAGAAGCCCGTGCCGCTACGCAGCCGCTTCGCTCTACAGTGCTGCGTCGTCCACAAAGTAGCCGCGCGGCCTAACATAAAAATTCCGAATACCATTTTTAGTCGGTTCGATATGTCATGTATTGAACCGGCTTTTTTTATGACCACTATTTCAACAATATAATTATCAAAGTACTTACCTAATACCATCCTCAACAACATAACTATCAATCAATGGTTTACAATAACCCCTAAACCCTATAGACTTGTACAAATCAAATAGGCAATTTTTATAACTATAACTTTATAATACGATTTATTGACCCTTTTCAAGATACTATTGATTCCTGTAAAGATTATAGACTAAATCAGTCAATTTTATATAAAGCTGTTTGGAAGTAATAAAAACAAGGTGCTGTTTTGCATAACCTATTAATTCAATAGACTATAAGTACTAATAGTCTATCTACAACCGGGAGAATAGGGAGTATGCTCGGGCAACCTCATTTTATACGCCAACAAGTTTAGATGAAACGAATTTTAACATCCATTTTTTTGATAGGGGCCTTCTTTTTACCGCTGCTTTTATCCGCACAGAACGCGCCTGTTATTAACGCAACGATAACTGGAAGAGTCATTGACGCTCGCACTGAAAAAAGCCTGATTGGTGCAACGGTGGTTATTAAAGGGACAACAAACGGAGGAGCGACCAATCAAAATGGTCAGTTTACACTGCTAACGGGTCAGAAACTTCCCTTCGTTGTAACGGTATCCTACCTGGGTTATCAGACACAGGACGTCGTCCTAAGCAGCGATAACGTCGAAATCAAGCTCGAAGAAGGCGCCAATCAATTAGCCGATGTGGTGATCACCTCCCGGCGTCGGCAGGAGTCAGCTCAGGACGTACCCATTCCCATCTCGGTAGTAAGTGGCGTTCGTGCCGAAGATGCCGGCGCATTCAATGTGAACCGGTTGAAAGAGCTGGTTCCGAGCGTACAGCTTTACTCGTCTAATGCCCGGAACACAACGCTGAACATTCGTGGGCTGGGTTCGAGCTTCGGCCTCACCAACGATGGAATTGACCCCGGTGTTGGGTTCTACGTAGACGGTGTGTATTACGCCCGGCCAGCCGCAACGTCACTTGATTTTATCGACATCGAACAAGTCGAAGTGCTTCGTGGACCCCAAGGGACACTATTTGGTAAAAACACGACCGCCGGTGCCTTTAACATTACGACCCGTGCGCCAAGCTTTCAGCCCGGTGCCAGCTTTGAAGTTAGTTATGGCAACTACAACTACATTCAGGCTAAAGCCTCATTGACCGGGCCAATCAGCAAAAAGCTGGCCGTTAGAGCCTCTTTTTCGGGAACACAGCGCGACGGAACCATTTACAACACGACAACGCTGAAGCCAACCAATACCCTGAACAACCTGGGGTACCGGGCGCAATTGCTCTATACGCCATCCGATAAAGTTAAGATTACCCTGGCAGGCGATAATTCCCGTCAGCGTCCTGATGGCTATGCAACAGTGGTTGCCGGTGTTGTCACGACGAAGCGGGCAGCTTACCGCCAGTTCAATGCTATAATTGCTGACTTAGGCTACAAGCTCCCAAGTACAAACCCATTCGACCGGGTTACCGATACGGATACACCCTGGCGGTCGAACAACGATTTCGGTGGTGTATCGGTAAATGTCGATGCTAAAATCGGCAGCGGCACCCTGACGGCAACAACGGCCTACCGCTATTGGGTTTGGGACCCTTCCAACGATCGGGACTTTACCGGGCTTCCTGTCTTGACTAAATCGCAGGGGAACTCACGGCACGCCCAATGGACACAGGAAATCCGGTATGCCGGTCAGTTTTCCTCAAAGCTCAGTGGTGTTTTTGGCGTCTTCTTCATTGATCAGGATTTAAAATCAGATCCGGTTCAGACAGAGGAGTCAGGTTCGGCACAATGGCGGTTCTCGCAGAGTTCAACTAGTGCCTTGTGGAAAACGCCGGGGCTTTTCGAGGGATTTGGCACCAGAACAACGTCGCGGCTCAAAACCATCGGCGCGGCCGTATTTGGCCAGGTCGACTGGGCAATCACCGACAAATGGCACTTATTACCCGGACTCCGCTTCAATTACGATAAGAAAGACGTCGACTACAAACGCGAAACTTACGGTGGCCTACAAACGACCGACCCTGCCCTACTTGCTCTTAAGAACGCGATTTACACGAATCAGGCATTCGCATTTGGTGTAGAGGATAATAACTTCTCGGGGCAGGTAACCCTTGCTTACCGGGCTGGAAAGCGGTTCAATGCGTACGCAACGTATGCAAACAGTTATAAACCCGTTGGGGTAAATCTTGGCGGGCTACCTACTGCCAACGGGGTTACCCTTATTGACTTGGCCAAGGTGAAGCCGGAGTATGTAACTCACTATGAGATCGGGATAAAGACCAGACCAACACCAGCCTCCACGTTTAATGTGACGCTGTACAATACAGACATCAGAGATTACCAGACGCAGGTGCAAACGGCTGAAGTCGGGGTGAACAGAGGGTATCTGGCCAATGCCGAGAAAGTACGGGTACAGGGCGTTGAAGTCGATGGGAACATCCGGGTGAACAACCGTTTCTCTATCAACGGTGCCGTTTCCTATACCGATGGCATCTATGTCTCCTTCAAGAATGCTCCTGTCCCGCTTGAAGAAACCGGTGGCGAATCAGCGTTCAAGGATATTTCGGGCGGTGTTCTTCCCGGTATTTCCAAGTGGTCGGGCTCGCTGGGTGGTGAAATTTCCGGTAACGGCAAGTTCTTAAATCAGGATGGCCGCTTCTTCCTGGCGGTTGATGGTTATTACCGATCCTCATTCTCGTCAAGCGCATCACCCTCAGCCTTCCTGAACATCGATGGGTATACGCTGTTCAACGCCCGAGTAGGCTTCCGGGCTTCAAACGGGGTATCGATCCTATTTTGGTCCCGCAATCTGACGAATAAAAATTACTTCGAACAGCTATTGCCAGCGGCCGGGAACGCCGGTCAGTACGCAGCAGTACTGGGCGATCCCAGAACGTACGGTACCACTTTACGGTATACGTTTTAACAATACGCACAGGTTGGGTCAGCAGACAAGAGTTAGCAAAAAGTTAAACTAACCACTTCTGGAATTCCGTAACCTGTACCAGATTATAAGTTATTAAGTTAATAAAAGCTGTGTACGTTAATTTTACTTAACGTACACAGCTTTTGTATTTTTGCCGTATTTATATCCAACTTCTACCAAAAACTCATACATGAAACATTTCTTTTTACTCTCCTTCTTGTGGCTGTTTGGTCCCCTTCATGCCTGGGCGCAGACAAACCTGACAGGACTCGTTACCGATGAGAAGGATCAGCCGCTGGCCGGCGTAACGATCATCATTCGGGGTACCAATACCGGTACCATCACCCAGGCGAATGGGCAGTTTTCTCTTCAAACCACCCAATCACTACCCCTAACGATTACCGCTTCTTTTATTGGCTATAAACGCCAGGATGTCGTTGTCCGGGGAAGCAACTTCCGTAGTATTGCCATCCGTCTTAGCGAAGAAGCGATTCTGACCGATGAAGTAGTTGTCTCGGCGAGTCGCGTACCGGAAGATATTCAGAAAGCTGCCGTAACCGTCGAGAAGCTGGGGGCGCGGCAGTTTCAGCAGTCACCGGCAACGAGCCCGTTCGATGCCTTGCAGAATGTTAAAGGCGTCGATTTGCTCACCCAAAGCCTGACATTCAAGTCCGTCAACCTGCGCGGTTTCGGCGCGAACAACAACAACCGTTTCCTGCAATTGACCGATGGGATGGACAATCGCTCGCCCGGCCTGGGCTTTGGCTTTGGGAACGTAGCGGGCGTTTCTGATCTGGATGTCGAAAGCATCGAATTGATCCCCGGTGCTTCGTCGGCTTTGTACGGGCCGGATGCGCTTCAGGGGTTGATGCTGACTACCAGTAAAAACCCGTTCACCTATCAGGGCTTGAGCGTTCAGCTGAAAGTTGGCGCCAATAATTTCGGTAAAGGGAGTTTCGGGCCAAAAGGGTACGGTGATATCGCCATCCGCTACGCCAGGCAGTTGGGTGCCCGATTTGCCGTCAAAGTAAACTTTCAGCGGCTTAGCGGTACAGATTTTATTGCCGATGATTACAGCGATCGGTCAACCCGCGCCCGCGCCAATTTCTTCACGACTGATCCTTCGCGGGGTGGTCTGGCCACCGGCATAGGATTCGTCCCCAACAATGACCCGAATACAAATTTTCAATACGACGGAGTCAATATATACGGCGATGACATCAATGCCGGCGGAGCGTATAGTTTCCCGGCCAATTATGCGAACGTATTATTGCAAAACAAGCTTGTAACCCGCACCGGCTACACCGAACTGGATGTACTGGGCAACAACGGTAAAGTCTTTAACAACCGAGCCAATATATCCCTGCATTATAAACTTCCCCGCAACATGGAAGCGTCGCTGGGCTGGTACTATGGCAATGGTAACTTTATTCGTACGGCTGGCTTCCGGGAATATTTTCCCGACTACCAGCGGCACCAGTTCAAAGCTGAGGTACGGGGCGATAACTTTTTTGTGCGGGCCTACACAACCCAGCAACAGGCTGAAGGCTGGAACATCGGTCAAACAGCTACCGCTATTAACAACAGTTGGAAATCATTGGGGCAATGGGCTGCTGAATTTGGGCAGGCTTACGTAGAAAACAAAGTAACTGTAGGCCAAGCCCGAAATACTGCCGACCGGGGCCGCTTCCTGCCCGGCTCCGACCGATTCAACCTTGTTCGGGATGCGTTTGCCAACACCTATAATACGGACACCGTACCCGGCTATAAAGGCGCCCGCGGAACGCGGTTCCGCGATAATTCCGCAATGTGGCATTATGAAGGCATGTACAACCTTACGAACGTGCTCAATAGTGTAGCCGAGGTGATTGCGGGCGGCAGCATTCGTCATTATGGACTCAGTACGGGCGGTACTGCCGTTACGTTGAAAGCAGATGGTTCGGAATATACCATCAACGAATACGGTGCCTATGTCCAGGCGGCTAAAGAGCTAAAAGTTAGCACGTTGCTAACGATCAAACCAACAGTTGCCATCCGGTACGATAAGAACCAGTACTTTAAAGGCGGATTCACTCCTCGCGCATCGGCCGTGGTGAGCGTAGGGCCACATAACTTCCGCGGCTCCTGGCAATCGGCCTTCCGAAATCCATCTCCCGGACAGCTATTTGCCGTTCCGGCCGCTGGTAGAGGGGGCGATGTGGGCGGTTCGCAACTGGCGGCTGAATCCGCAGGACTCTTTGCAAACCCTGCTTATCTGGATAGCGACGTTCGTGATTTTACGGCTGGCCGTCTTTCGGAAGCGCAGTTACGTACCAGGGCTTACAATCCGGCAAATTTCACCACGGAGAAGATAAAGACGTGGGAAGTAGGCTACAAAACGTTGATCCAGAATAAGCTTTATGTTGATGCTTTCTATTTCCATAGCAAGTACACGGATTTCATTGCCGCGCAGAGCTTTTACCAACCTACGAATGGACAGATCTCCGACTTTTCCTCAAACGCTTATCGGACGCTGCAAATTAACTTTAACAACTTCAACGAGATCTTCGTGAATGGCTGGGGAATCGGGTCGGAGTACGGTTTGGGCCGGGGCTTTACCATCAGTGGTAACTACGCCTACCAAGTTGGTACCGTCACGCTGCGTGATGCACAGGGAAACGTCATCAACGACAATGCTGGAAACCCGATTGTGAAACGTAAAATGAGTAATCCGGAAGTTTCGCAGAAGGGGCGTAACTTCTTTATCTCACCTGAAAACCGCTACAACATCACGTTGAGCAACTCACGCCTGACAGATCGGCTGGGAGCTACCCTCACCTACCGCTGGACGGACAGAATGTGGGTGGAACAGGGTACAACAGCCGGCGATATCTGGTTACCCTCCTGGACAAGTCTGGACGCGCAGGTTTCTTACAAAGTACCAACCTTTAAATCGGTCGTGAAGCTGGGCGGGACAAATATTCTGAATCAATACTACGCCCAGGGATATGGGCTGGCCCGCATTGGAGGACTCTACTATTTGAGTATCACGTTCGATGAGTTAATGCGGTAATGTAATACCGACCATCCCGATCGGTATTACACAAAAAGCCCCGACCATTGCTGGTCGGGGCTTTTTGTATTTACTATCTCTAAACGGTTAGACCGTAGCTTTCTTTTTGCTGCGGGCGTACTGTTCGCGCGATTCGGTAATCGTTTCCAGTTCCTCTTTCGAGCCAACAATCGCACTTTGGTAGCGACGAAGGCCTGTACCGGCCGGAATCAGGTGACCAACAATTACGTTCTCTTTCAGTCCGTCGAGTACGTCGCGTTTACCACGAATCGAGGCTTCGCTCAGTACTTTTGTCGTTTCCTGGAAGGAAGCGGCCGAGATGAAGCTGTCTGTGCCTAAAGACGACTGGGTGATACCCATCAGCGTTGGCTGCGAAACGGCAGCCATTGCGTCACGAACGGTCACCAGGGCCTGGTCACGACGTTTCAGACTGGAATTTTCATCCCGAAGCTGACGGCTCGTCAGGATCTGACCGGGTTTAACGTTTGGTGAATCACCAGCGTCCATAACCACTTTAGCGTCAAGAACCTTATCGTTTTCCTCACGGAACGCCCACTTATCTACAACCTGACCTTCGAGGAAGTTGGTATCGCCCGAGTCGATGATCTCAACTTTCTGCATCATCTGCCGAACAATGGCTTCGATGTGCTTATCGTTGATTTTCACCCCTTGCAGACGGTATACCTCCTGAATTTCATTTACCAGATATTCCTGAACGGCCGTCGGACCTTTGATGGCCAGAATGTCGCTCGGCGTAATGGCACCGTCAGACAGCGGAGCACCAGCCCGTACGAAGTCATTGTCCTGA
This sequence comes from Spirosoma pulveris, assembly GCF_054781875.1. Taxonomy (NCBI): domain Bacteria; kingdom Pseudomonadati; phylum Bacteroidota; class Cytophagia; order Cytophagales; family Cytophagaceae; genus Spirosoma; species Spirosoma pulveris. The sequence goes on along the minus strand of NZ_BAAGTO010000003.1, from coordinate 237,312 downwards.
ACCAGGATAAACTTCGACAGCGGAACGAGGTACTTCTTCTTCGTTCCGTCTCTCGACTCGATGAAGATTTCGCGGTTACCACGTTTGATCGCGCCGTACGTAACAACACCATCAATTTCACTAACAACAGCCGGGTTCGACGGGTTACGGGCTTCGAACAATTCCGTTACCCGTGGCAGACCACCCGTGATGTCACGAGTTTTACCAACGTTACGCGGAATTTTTGCCAACGGCTGACCAGCTTTAATTTTCTGGCCTTCCTTCACAACCAGACGTGAGCCAACGGGTAAGTTGTAGCTCTTCTGCAACGGACCGCCATCATTGTCGGGCAAGTGTAACGACAACGTTGTTGTCCCTTGAACGACGATAGCCGGGTTCTTCGCTTTATCGCGGCTTTCGATGATTACTTTCTCCTGGAAGCCAGTCTGTTCATCGAACTCCTCACGGTATGTGATACCGTCTTCAATCGCGTCGAAATTCAGCGTACCGGTCAATTCAGACAGGATAACGGCGTTATAAGGATCCCAGGCGCAAATATCGTCGCCTTTCTTCACCATGTCGCCATCTTTTACCCGCAGGAATGCACCATAAGGAACGTTGTTGCTGATAAGCACGACGCTCCGGTCGCTTGGGTTCACAATCCGAACTTCGCCCGAACGACCCATTACGATCGTTTGTGGGTTGCCTTCGTTATCTTCCGACTGAACCGTCCGCATTTCTTCGAACTCGATCAGACCGTCGAATTTAGCTTTGATAGAGGCATCAACCGCGATGTTGGATGCCGTACCACCTACGTGGAAGGTACGAAGCGTTAACTGCGTACCCGGCTCACCGATCGACTGCGAGGCAATAACACCTACAGCTTCACCGATGTCGACCATGCGGCCCGATGCCAGGTTGCGGCCATAACACTTGGCGCAAACACCCTGACGCGACTCACAAGTCAGTACCGAACGAATTTCGACGGTTTCGATGCTCGTTTCATCAATGTGTGCAGCCACTTCTTCAGTCACCAACTCACCCGATGCTACGATCAGCTCTTTTGTGAGCGGGTCATAAATATCGTGAACCGTGGTACGGCCCAGGATACGCTCTGACAGTGGCTCAACGATATCTTCATTATCTTTCAGAGCTGATACTTGCAGGCCGCGGAGCGTACCACAATCATCTTCGCTGATAATTACGTCCTGGGCTACGTCGTGCAGACGACGGGTCAAGTAACCGGCATCAGCCGTTTTCAGAGCTGTATCGGCCAGACCTTTCCGCGCACCGTGGGTTGAGATAAAGTACTCCAGTACGTCGAGACCTTCTTTGAAGTTCGACAGAATCGGGTTTTCGATGATCTCACCTACCGAACCCTGCAGGTTTTTCTGCGGCTTGGCCATCAGTCCCCGCATACCACCCAACTGACGAATCTGCTCACGCGAACCACGGGCTCCCGAGTGCATCATCATGTAAATCGAGTTGAATCCGCCCTGGTCGGCTTCGAGTTGCTTCATCAGCGTCTCGGTCAAACGGGAGTTCACGCGAGTCCAGATGTCAATAACCTGGTTGTAACGTTCATTCTCCGTAATCAGACCCATAAGGTAGTTGTCCCAAACAGCTTGTACTTCCGCTTTCGCTTCGTCAACAAGACCTTGTTTGGCTTCGGGAATCATAACATCGCTCAAACCGATTGACAAACCGCCCCGGAAGGCCATCTGGAAACCAAGTTCTTTAATTTCATCGAGGAACTGAGCCGTACGGGCACCCCCCGAGATTTTGAAGATGAGCGCAATGATTTGCTGAAGCTTTTTCTTCGTCAGCAGTTCGTTGATATAACCCACTTCTTCGGGAACCGCCTGGTTGAACAACAACCGGCCTGCTACCGTGTCAATGACTTTATAAACCAACTCACCGTTCTCATCCCGGACTTTCACCCGGCATTTGATATTGGCGTGTTTGGAAACTTTGCCTTCGTTGATACCGATAATCACTTCTTCCGTACCGTAAAAAGTCATGCCTTCGCCCGCAATCGGGTATTCAGGAATGCTTTTCCGTCCTTTCGTTACGTAGTACAGACCCAATACCATGTCCTGCGATGGTACCGTGATCGGCGCACCATTGGCAGGGTTCAGGATATTGTGCGACGCCAGCATCAGCAGCGACGCTTCAAGCACAGCTTCCTGGCCCAGGGGCACGTGAACGGCCATCTGGTCACCGTCAAAGTCAGCGTTGAAGGCCGTACAAACGAGTGGGTGCAACTGAATAGCCTTACCCTCGATCAGTTTCGGCTGGAACGCCTGGATACCCAACCGGTGAAGTGTTGGAGCCCGGTTCAACAGAACAGGGTGGCCTTTCAATACGTTTTCCAGAATGTCCCAGATAACAGGATCTTTGCGGTCAACGATTTTCTTAGCCGACTTCACGGTTTTAACGATACCCCGCTCAATCAGTTTGCGGATAACAAACGGCTTGAACAACTCAGCAGCCATGTCTTTGGGCAGACCGCACTCGTGGAGTTTCAGTTCAGGACCAACTACGATAACTGAACGACCTGAATAGTCGACACGCTTACCGAGCAGGTTCTGACGGAAACGACCCTGTTTACCTTTCAGCATGTCGGACAGCGACTTCAGGGCACGGTTACCTTCCGAACGAACGGCGTTCACTTTCCGCGAGTTATCAAACAGCGAATCGACGGCTTCCTGCAACATCCGTTTTTCGTTACGGAGAATTACTTCGGGAGCCTTGATTTCGATAAGACGCTTCAGACGGTTGTTCCGAATGATAACCCGACGATACAGGTCATTCAAATCGGACGTAGCAAAACGACCACCATCCAGAGGGACGAGCGGGCGCAGTTCGGGCGGAATAACGGGTACCATTTTGATCACCATCCACTCGGGGCGGTTCTCGATACGGCCGTTGGCTTCCCGGAACGCTTCAACGACTTTGAGACGTTTCAACGCTTCGGCTTTCCGTTGTTGTGATGTATCCGTTGCGGCAGCATGACGGAGCGAGTAGGACAGCTCATCCAGCTCAACCCGCGACAACAACATCTCCAGCGCTTCAGCCCCCATCTTAGCGATGAATTTATTCGGGTCTTTGTCGTCCAGATGCTGGTTGCTACTTGGCAATTTGTCAATAATATCCAGGTACTCGTCTTCCGTGAGGAAGTCAAGCTGGTTGATACCATCTTCTGCTTTTACGCCGGGCTGTACAACAACATAGCGTTCGTAATAGATGACCTGGTCAAGTTTTTTGGTCGAAAGGCCCAGCAGATAGCCAATTTTATTTGGCAGGCTGCGGAAGTACCAGATATGCGCTACGGGCACCACCAGTTCGATGTGGCCCATACGCTCCCGGCGTACCTTCTTCTCAGTTACTTCAACACCACAGCGATCGCAGATAATGCCTTTGTAGCGAATCCGCTTGTATTTACCGCAGTGACATTCCCAGTCCTTCACAGGCCCGAAAATGCGCTCGCAGAACAAGCCGCCCATTTCGGGTTTGTAGGTCCGGTAGTTGATCGTCTCCGGCTGTGTTACCTCGCCGTAGGAACTCTCCAAAATAGACTCCGGCGATGCCAGACTGATCGTCACGCTGGCAAAGTCGCTGTTGAGCTTTTTGTTCTTTTTGAACGACATTGGTTGGAGATTATAGGTTAAAACGAGAAGTGAGGAGTTAGGAGCGAGAAGCGGGAAGTTGTTGCTGTTGCATTACTCCTCACTGCTCACTCCTCGCTCCTAACTCCTATTATTCAAGTGTAATTTCAAGTGCAAGACCGCGCAACTCGTGAACGAGTACGTTGAACGACTCCGGAATGTTCGGCTTCGGCAGGTTTTCACCTTTAACGATAGCCTCGTATGCCTTCGCACGACCAACAACGTCATCCGATTTAACCGTCAGAATTTCCTGCAGGATGTTCGAAGCACCGAAAGCTTCCAGCGCCCACACTTCCATCTCACCGAAACGCTGACCACCAAACTGCGCTTTACCACCCAGCGGCTGCTGTGTAATAAGCGAGTACGGTCCGATTGAACGGGCGTGCATCTTATCGTCGACCAAGTGACCGAGTTTAAGCATGTAGATGATACCCACGGTTACCGGCTGGTCGAAACGATCGCCCGTTAGTCCGTTGTAGAGGTATGTACGGCCAAATGAAGGCAAACCGGCTTCATTCAACTCGTCAGCTACTTGTTGCTCCGTTGCGCCGTCGAAAATTGGCGTTGCATACTTCCGATCCAGTTTCTGACCTGCCCAGGCAAGTACAGTTTCGTAGATCTGGCCAAGGTTCATCCGGGAAGGTACACCAAGCGGATTCAGTACGATGTCAACTTTCGTTCCATCTTCCAGGAACGGCATATCTTCATCGCGCACAATCCGGGCAACAACCCCTTTGTTACCGTGACGACCAGCCATCTTATCCCCTACTTTCAGCTTCCGCTTCTTGGCGATATAGACTTTGGCTAACTTCACGATACCAGCGGGTAGTTCGTCACCCACTTCAAGGGTAAACCGTTCACGCTTGAACCGACCCGTGATTTCGCTACGACGGTTGTTGTAGCTCTTCACCAGCTCGACAACCATCATGTTCACCTTCTCATCGTCCGTCCAACCTTCAAGGTTCATGTCCGACAGCAGGTTGGCTTCTTCCGGCACAGCGTAGCTGCTCTCATCGCGGTAGGCATTGCGATCCGGGAAGAGGTTTTCCGTAATGTTTTTACGGCTGAACTTCACACCCTTGCTCACAATTTCATCACCAAACTTATGCTTGACACCCGCGCTGGTTTTACCGTCCAGTAAAGCGACCAATTTCTCAATCATACGAGCCCGGAAGTCATTCAACTCACGGCCGTATTTTTTCATCAGTGCTTTTACCTCTTCTTTGTGCTTACCCCGGTCTTCTTTGGCCGGACGGGCAAACAACTTTGTATCAATAACAACACCTTTTAGGGATGGCGGTGCTTTCTTCGAAGCATCTTTCACATCGCCGGCTTTGTCGCCGAAGATGGCACGGAGAAGCTTTTCTTCCGGTGTTGGATCGCTTTCTCCTTTCGGAGTAATCTTACCGATTAGGATATCGCCTTCCTTCACTTCCGTACCTACGCGAACAATACCGTTTTCATCGAGGTTACGAACCGTTTCTTCGCTTACGTTCGGAATCTCGGAGGTTAATTCCTCTTCGCCCCGTTTGGTGTCACGAACTTCCAGTTCAAACTCTTCAATGTGGATCGACGTAAAGATGTCTTCACGCACAACACGCTCCGAAATCACGATAGCATCCTCAAAGTTATATCCCTGCCAAGGCATGAACGCTACTTTCATGTTCCGGCCAAGAGCCAGTTCACCTGCCTGTGTGGCATAGCCTTCGCACAATACATCACCTTTCTTTACCCGCTGCCCTTTCAGTACAGTTGGTTTGATGTTGATGCAGGTATCCTGGTTGGTCCGACGGAACTTGATGAGGTTGTACGTTTTCCGATCTTCATCGAACGTAACCGCCATTTGATCTTCGTCGAGGTTGTATTTGACAACAATTTTAGTTGCGTCAACAAACTCAATAACACCATCGGCTTCGGCAATAACCAGCGTCCGTGAATCAACAGCCACACGACCTTCCAGACCTGTACCCACAATCGGGGCTTCCGGACGGAGCAGCGGTACTGCCTGACGTTGCATGTTCGAACCCATCAGGGCACGGTTAGCATCATCGTGCTCAAGGAACGGAATCATGGAAGCCGCCACCGATACGATCTGGTTCGGAGCAATGTCCATGAAGGTTACGTTGGCCGGTTCAGCCATTGGGAAGTCACCTTCAAAACGGGCTTTCAGGCGATCTACCTGGAAGTTTCCTTTTTTGTCGATGCCTGCGTTGGCCTGGGCAATATAGTGGGTATCTTCTTCTTCGGCCGTCAGATACATGACCGGCTTATCCATCGATACCTTTCCGTTTTCAATGATCCGGTATGGCGTCTCGATAAAGCCCATGCTATTGATTTTAGCATAGACACAAAGCGACGAGATCAGACCGATGTTTGGACCTTCCGGCGTTTCGATAGTACACAGGCGACCGTAGTGCGTGTAGTGTACGTCACGAACTTCGAAACCAGCCCGCTCACGCGACAGACCACCGGGTCCGAGTGCCGACATACGACGCTTGTGCGTCACTTCGGCCAGCGGATTAGTCTGGTCCATGAACTGCGACAGCTGGTTAGTACCGAAGAACGAGTTAATGACTGACGAAAGCGTCCGGGCATTAATCAGGTCAACGGGTTTGAAATCCTCATTGTCCCTTACATTCATCCGTTCTTTAATCGTCCGGGCCATACGAGCCAGACCGACACCGAACTGTGCATATAACTGCTCCCCTACAGTCCGAACACGTCGGTTGCTGAGGTGGTCAATGTCATCGACAACGGCTTTCGAGTTAATCAGACCAATCAGATACTTCACAATAGACACAATGTCTTCTGTGGTCAGTACTTTCATGTCCGACGAAATGTCAAGACCGAGTTTTTTATTGATCCGGTAACGGCCTACATCCCCAAGGTCATACCGCTTATCCGAGAAGAACAAGCTTTGAATGATCTCCCGAGCGGTTTGCTCGTCGGGCGCATCAGCGTTCCGGAGCTGCCGATAGATTTGCTCAACAGCCTCTTTTTCGGAGTTGGAGCTATCTTTCTGCAGCGTGTTGTAAATAATGTTGTAATCGGCCATGTTCATGTCTTCCTTATGCAGGATGACTGATTTCTGACCTGATTCCGTAATTACATCAATATCATCTGCCGAGATGGCCGAGTCGCGCTCCAGGAGCACCTCGTTCCGGCTGATTGATACTACTTCGCCCGTATCCTCATCCACAAAGTCTTCCGTCCACGTGCGCAGTACCCGAGCCGCTAACCGACGGCCAATGGCCTTTTTCAGGTTGGCAGGCGTTGCCGGTACTTCTTCCGATAAGCCGAACAGATCCAGGATGTCTTTGTCCGAACCGAAGCCAATAGCCCGTAACAGCGTCGTAACCGGAAATTTCTTTTTCCGGTCGATGTACGCGTACATGACATTGTTAACGTCGGTCGAGAATTCAATCCATGAGCCTTTGAATGGAATAATCCGTGCTGAGTACAGCTTGGTACCATTCGTATGTTTGCTCATCGAAAAGAACACACCTGGCGAACGGTGCAATTGAGAAACAATCACACGTTCGGCTCCGTTAATGACAAACGAGCCTTTCTCGGTCATATACGGAATGTTCCCTAAGAACACCTCCTGCTCAATTGTCTCAAAGTCCTCGTTGTCGGGGTCATTGTTTGTCAGACGCAGTTTGGCTTTCAAAGGCACCGAATACGTCAAACCCCGATCGATAGACTCGTCAACCGAGTATTTCGGGGGATCAACCAGATAGTCGATGAACTCCAGCTTGAAGTTTTCACGGGAGTCTGAAATGGGGAAGTTTTCCTGGAATACCTTGAACAAGCCTTCCTCCGACCGTTGGTTGGAGGGGGTGTCAAGCTGGAAAAAATCTTTGAAGGATTTTACTTGAATATCCAGAAAGTCTGGATACCCAATCACTGGCTGAATCGTCGCAAAATTTTTGCGTGTACTGATTTTCGCGTTTGTCGCCAAGATTGTGCTTCGTTTAGTTGCGTAACCGATTCTCAATGAGTGCGTTGCGAAGATTTGCCACGGCACTCGGACTAAGCGGCTATTCAGGCTCCGGGTGTCACCCGACCCAAGGAGCGTAAATAGACAACATAAGGCAATAAAAATTAGTTTGTCTTTTGCAAGAGCTTAGACAAAAAGTCTCCAAACAGGAAAAGACCAGACGTTGGTCTGGCCTCCCCTGCCTGGAGCGATATGCGAAAGAGCTATCTGCTTACTTAACTTCTACTTCAGCACCAGCTTCTTCGAGTTGCTTACGCAGTGCGTCAGCTTCGTCTTTGCTTACACCTTCTTTAACTGGCTTCGGCGCTGTATCAACCAATTCTTTGGCTTCTTTCAGACCCAGACCGGTCAGGTCTTTCACCAGTTTAACTACAGCCAGTTTAGCAGCACCAGCCGACTTCAGAACAACGTCGAACGAGGTTTTCTCAGCAACGGCTGGAGCAGCATCACCTGCACCTGCACCACCACCAGCAACCATTACTGGAGCGGCTGCAGCTGGCTCTATACCATACTCATCTTTCAGGATAGTAGCCAGTTCGTTAACTTCTTTAACTGTCAGGCTTACAAGCTGCTCCGCGAACGCTTTCAAATCTGCCATTGTCGTATTTCTTTTATTTGATTGTGATACAATTGTGAAAAAATAATGTCGGAAAAATTAAGCTGCTTCCTCGCGCTCCGACAGCGTTTTGAGGATACCGGCCAATTTGCTGCCACCACTTTGCAACGCCGAGATGACGTTTTTGGCAGGCGACTGCAACAGACCGATGATTTCGCCGATCAGCTCTTCTTTGCTCTTCAGTGCGATGAGCGTGTCGAGTTGGTCAGCACCAATAAATAGGCTATAATCAATAGAAGCAGCCTTCAATTGCAGCTTGTCGTTCGTTCTACGGAACTCTTTGATAAGCTTAGCCGGTGCTTTGCCGTTGTCAGCGTGAAACATCACTGCCGACTGGCCATGCAGCACCGTATCGTTGAACGGTGTATAATCCGTATCGAGGGTTTCGAGTGCTTTTTTGATGAAGCTGTTCTTCACCACTCTGTACTCAATACCCCGCTCAAAACACATCCGACGGAGGTTGTTTGTTTCAGCAACCGTCATGCCATTGGCTTCCGTGATGTAGAAGAAGGGAGTCGACTGGAACTTTCCAGTTAATTCCTCAATAATTGCTCCTTTGTCCTCGCGCTTCATGGCTTAAATTCCGGCTACTGTGCCTTTATCAATCGTTACTCCCGGACTCATCGTGCTCGACAGGTTAATCGTTTTCACATACGTTCCTTTAGCCGACGAAGGCTTTAGGCGCATTAGTGTAGCGATGATTTCCTGCGCGTTTTCAGCCAGTTTTTCTGGCGTAAACGATACTTTACCAATACTGGTGTGAATGATACCGGTTTTGTCGACTTTAAAGTCAATTTTACCAGCTTTCACCTCACGAACGGCCTTAGCGACGTCGGGAGTTACCGTACCCGATTTCGGGTTTGGCATCAGCCCGCGCGGACCCAGAACTTTACCCAAACGACCAACCTTGGCCATAACGTTCGGCATCGTGATAATCACGTCGATGTCCGTCCAGCCTTGTTCAATCTTCTGAATGTAGTCATCCAGGCCCACGAAATCGGCACCAGCTTCTTTCGCTTCGTTTTCCTTGTCCGGGGTGCAAAGCACCAGAACGCGAACCGTCTTACCGGTACCATGTGGCAGCGTGGCAACACCACGAACCATTTGGTCGGCTTTACGCGGGTCAACGCCCAACCGAACGTCAATATCCACAGAAGCATCAAACTTCGTGTACGAAATCTCCTTCAGAATCTCGGCAGCCTGTTGGAGCGAGTATTCTTTAGCAGCATCGTATTTCGATTGAGCTTCTTTTTGTTTTTTCGTTAACTTAGCCATGTCTGTGTTTGCTTCGGCAAGTCTATTAGTTCTCGAAGGGCGCTGTGCCCGTCACCGTGATTCCCATGCTGCGGGCCGTACCGGCCACCTGCTTCATTGCAGACTCTACTGTAAAGGCGTTCAAATCGGGCATCTTCGTTTCCGCGATTGTCCGGATTTGGTCCCATGTTACAGAGCCCACTTTGTTGCGGTTTGGTTGAGCAGAGCCGCCTTTCAGCTTAGCTGCTTCCAACAGCAGAATCGGTGCCGGTGGAGTTTTGATAACGAAATCAAAGGATTTATCCTTATAATACGTGATCAAGACTGGCAGCACCGTACCCATTTTATCTTGCGTCCGGCCGTTGAATTGCTTACAGAATTCCATGATATTTAAACCCTTGGAACCCAGTGCCGGACCGATCGGCGGTGAGGGATTGGCTTGCCCACCTTTGACTTGCAGCTTTACGTAGCCACCTACTTCTTTTGCCATTGTGGTAATTGAGTTACGATCTACAATTTACGTTGCCTGGGAGTTAGTCACATAACCGGTCCAGGTTCCTTCATAGTAAACCAACCTGTTTTGATCGTTTGTCCTCTGAGGGAAGCATAGGACGCCCGACCATGGAATCTGACGACTAATCAGAGTTCCTTTTCTACTTGCGCGTAACTGAGTTCTACCGGTGTATTCCGGCCAAATATCTTAACAACGACGTTCACTTTCTTCCGGTCGTCGAATACTTCTTCTACTGTGCCAATGAATCCACCAAATGGACCATCAACAACTTTAACGGACTCACCTTTGAGGTAAGCAACGGTTGGCGTAGCAACTTCCTGCGCTTCTTCGTCAACTTTACCAAGGATGCGGTTTACTTCAGCCTGCCGTAATGGAACGGGCACTTTCGAGGTTGTTCCAGCCTGCGAATTGCCTAGAAAGCCTAATACGCCCGGCATGTTCAGAATCATATCGAGTGCCCGGTTATTACCCAGATCAGCCGAAATAAGGATGTAGCCAGGGAAAAATGATTTCTCCCGAACGCGTTTCTTACCGTTGCGCATTTCGTACACCTTTTCCGCCGGAATAAGAACCTGCGGAATCACTTCGTCCAATTTTTGCCGGATAATTTCGTTATCAAGGTAGGATTTGATCTTCTTTTCCTGCCCTGACACAGCCCGTATGACGTACCACTGTATGCCGCTCATTGCTTTGTCATTTGTTGTCAAGTATCGTCAACCGTTGGTAGGTATAGTCAAGAAGCAGTGACGCAATTCCTGACAATCTCAAACCATGCTCTGACTATCTATGACTTGTTTTTAGAATGACTGATAGAATGCATTCAGTCCGTTCTCGAATACTAAATCTATTAGACCGACTAATAGCGCAAAAATCAGCGATGCTACCAGTACCAGCGTTGAACTGGATTGCAGATCGCTGAATTTGGGCCAAGTCACGTTGTGCTGAACTTCCTCCCAGGAGGCTTTCAGAAACGAAATAAACTTGTCCATGTTAATGTAAGGGATTGGCACGGGTGGAGAGATTCGAACTCCCATCAACGGTTTTGGAGACCGCTATTCTACCCTTGAACTACACCCGTTTGTTACTGGTCTATTCGGCGTGCCCCGAATTGGACTGCAAAAGTACGAACTAATATTAAAAAAACAAGTGCATCTCCGTTAAGAAATGCACTTGTTTTCAATTATTTACCTTAGTCGAGGATTTCCGTTACCTGACCGGCACCTACGGTACGGCCACCTTCGCGAATAGCGAAACGAAGACCTTTTTCCATAGCGATCTTGTTGATCAGACTTACTTCGATGGTGATGTTATCACCGGGCATTACCATCTCAACGTTTGCAGGCAGTGTGATCTCACCTGTTACGTCTGTGGTACGGAAGTAGAACTGCGGACGGTATTTGTTAAAGAATGGTGTGTGACGACCACCTTCTTCTTTCGACAGAACGTAAACCTCAGCCTTGAACTTCAAGTGTGGGGTTACCGAACCTGGCTTACAAATAACCATACCACGACGGATATCGGTTTTTTCAATACCACGGAGCAGAAGACCTACGTTGTCACCGGCTTCACCACGGTCCAGAATTTTCCGGAACATTTCAACACCCGTTACAACTGATTTCAGGTTTTCAGCACCCATACCCAGGATCTCAACTTGTTCGCCTGAGTTGATGATACCCCGTTCGATACGACCGGTAGCAACTGTACCACGACCTGTGATCGAGAATACGTCCTCTACGGGCATAAGGAATGGAAGATCAGTCATACGAGGAGGCAGGGGAATGAAATCATCCACACTCTGCATCAACTCTTCAATGGTTTTAACCCACTGAGCATCGCCGTTCAGGCCACCAAGCGCCGAACCTTGAATAACTGGGATGTTGTCACCGTCGAAGTTATAGAAGCTCAACAATTCGCGGATTTCCATTTCAACGAGTTCGAGCAACTCCGGATCGTCCACCATGTCCACTTTGTTCATGAACACAACGAGCTGAGGAACACCTACCTGACGAGCGAGCAGAATGTGCTCACGCGTTTGTGGCATTGGTCCATCCGTTGCAGCTACCACAAGGATAGCACCGTCCATCTGCGCAGCACCAGTTACCATGTTTTTCACATAGTCGGCGTGACCTGGGCAGTCAACGTGTGCATAGTGGCGGTTTGCCGTTGAATACTCAACGTGCGATGTATTGATGGTGATACCACGCTCTTTTTCTTCCGGAGCGTTGTCAATCGAGGAGAAGTCCCGAATTGCGGCCAGACCCTTTTCGGCCAGCACTTTCGTAATGGCAGCCGTCAGCGTCGTTTTACCGTGGTCAACGTGACCAATCGTACCGATGTTTACGTGCGGTTTCGAGCGGTCAAAATTCTCTTTTGCCATGTTTTTAAAACGCTATTGTGAACTGTTTTTGTTATTGGATGAACTCGCTGAACGTCAATTAAGCCGGACGAGATCACCCCAATTGAGGTCTGACGCCGTTTTGGCTTAAAACTCAAAAAGACTTCACGAAGAAGCCTTGAGCCGTTACGGGGACTTGAACCCCGGACCTCTTCCTTACCAAGGAAGTGCTCTACCGCTGAGCTATAACGGCTTGTTTCTAACAGTGTAATCAGTAAAGTGAAACTGAACTTGATCGCGAGCGATCCCGGTCACTTCATAGCGTATTTAAAGCTATTACTTTACTAATTGAGCGGAAGACGGGTCTCGAACCCGCAACCTATAGCTTGGAAGGCTATCGCTCTACCAATTGAGCTACTTCCGCAAACTTAGTGGTCAGTTAATCATAGCGCCGTAACTGGTACAACCCATCACTAATTAACTATTCACTAAACGGTGGGGAGTGGAGGATTCGAACCTCCGAAGGCGTACGCCAGCAGATTTACAGTCTGATCCATTTGGCCACTCTGGAAACTCCCCAAAAAGCACTGTTAAAGAACAATTCCTGCCCCGTTCCCGGTTTGGAGTTGCAAAATTACACGATTTTACGGTGTTGTCAACAGATGGTCTAAAAATAATTTACAGAACGATAAATATTATTGGACCAGTTGACTCAACAGGGTTCCGTCAGGATAACGTATATCCGTGATTCGCCACCGACCTGCCGTTTGTTGCATATCTACTCTAATTTCCTCAGGTTTAGCCTTATTCTCAAATGTTACATAGACAATGGCTCTTGTTCCGCCAACAACAGCAGGCAGCACCCAGGTCTTTTTTACAGCCTCATCGGGGGCGTTGTACAGACCATTTATTTTTTTTCTATTTAGTTTGCCCACCGATTTTTTAGCGTCGTTCCAGATAAGCTCGGCCGTTGGTTTTGCAAAAAACTGTTCGATCAGCGTTCGATCTTTTGTCTCGCGCATGGGGTTTTCTGTTTTGTTGTGCTCAAAATAGAGGGCTCTCACCAGTCGATCAGCGGCTGAGCGGGGTGTGTCCGGTCCGGGACGCTTCGATAAGGCAGTGGCACTATCGTCAACGGCCGTTGTACCCGGTGTTTTTGCTTCCTGTTTCGGTTTGGTTTGACAGGACAGCACAAGTATCAGGGCAGCAAGTATAATTTGTGGCGATTTCATAGACAGGAATGGTCTGGTTTAGGTGCTTAAGCTTTTAACCGAAGAAATCTACGCAAAGAAAGACACCATTGCTATACGGGTTTCGAGAGATCGTGGAGTGACTTCTCCCATCTACTAATAAAGAAAACCGCGCCAAATTGATTCGGCTCGGTTTTCTTTACCGTTTAGTTCAACCTTACCAGACCTTAATTCGGTCTTCCGGTTTCTTGTACATCTTGTCGCTCGCCTGAACATTGAAGGCCTGATACCAGGCGTTGATATTCGACAAGGGACCATTGCAGCGATATAAGCCCGGCGCGTGTGGGTCGGTCATGATCAACTGTGCCTGAGTTTCGGGTAAAACATTAATACGCCATACCTGCGCCCACGACAGGAAAAAACGCTGATCGGGCGTGAAGCCATCAATCATGCTCTTTTTACCGCTCGACTTACCTTGTGCTGTCTTCTTGAAGGCATCGTAGGCGATGGCCAAGCCGCCCAGATCGGCGAGATTTTCACCCAGGGTTAGCTGACCATTCACTTTGATGGAATCCAGTACTTTGAACCCAAAGAACTGTTCTTTTACCTGATCGGCCCGTTTCTTAAAGTTATCGGCATCTGTCTTGGTCCACCAATCGCGGAGTGTTCCATCGGCATCATACTGACGGCCCGAGTCATCGAATCCATGCGTCATTTCGTGGCCAATCACAGCTCCGATACCGCCGTAATTAATGGCATCGTCTGCATCGAAATCAAAGAAAGGGAATTGCAGGATAGCCGCTGGGAACGCAATTTCGTTGTTGACAGGATTGTAATAAGCATTTACCGTTGGCGGTGTCATCCCCCATTCCGTTTTGTCTACTGGTTTACCCAGGCGGTTAATCATGTAGTTGTACGACCATTTGCTGGCCGACTTTACGTTACCGTAGTAATCATTGCGGGCAATGGTAACGCCATCGTAGTTCTTCCATTTGTCGGGATAACCAATTTTACGCTTGAAGGAAACTAACTTCGTGAGCGCTTTCTTCTTGGTATCCTCGCTCATCCAGTCGAGGTTTTTGATGTGCTCTTTGTAAGAGTCTTCGAGATTCCCAACCAATGTCAGCATGCGCTGTTTGGCTTCGGGTTTGAAGTAACGTTGAACGTACAGCTGACCCAACAAATCACCAAGCGAATTGTCAATCAGGCCGCTCACACGCTGCCAGCGGGGTGTCTGTTCTTTTTGGCCGGTCAGTACTTTTGAGAAGGCAAAATTTTGTTTTACAAATGCATCGCTCAGAAACGGAGCGGCCCCTTTCAAAATGTTCCAGCGCATGTAGGTGCGCAGATCTTCGATGGGTGTAGCGGCTACCAGGCTATCCAGCGAGCGGAAAAACGCCGGACTTTGTACCAGAACCGTGTCCTGCCCTTTCGCGCCGAACTTAGTCAGCTGATCGGCCCAGTTGATGCCAGGCGTTAGTTTACTGAAATTGGCAACGGTTAGTTTGTTGTACGTTTTGTAAGGATCACGCATTTCCACACGGGGCATCTGGGCTTTTGCCAGTGCCGTTTCTACGCGCATCACTACATCGGCATCCTGCGATGCCTGAGTTGGTTCTTCACCGATCAGGCCGAACATTTTGGTCAGATTGTCCCGGTACGCATCCCGAATTTTTACACTACGGGCATCCTCTTTCAGGTAATAATCACGGTCGGGCAGCGTGGTGCCACCCTGGCTAAACTGCGGCAGATACTTGGAAACGTTTTTCCGATCCTGGCTAACGAAGAAGCCAAACAGCATACCATTGCTCTGTGTGCGCTGGTAAGCCAGTTCATCCATGAAAGCCGCTTTGTTATTGACTTTTTCGATACGGGCCAGTTCCGGTTTAATTGGATCGAACCCACGCTTCTCAATCGTCAGGCTATCCATACCGCTCATGTAGTAATCGCCGACCATCTGATATAGCCGACCTTTTGTCGTGGTTTTGGACGCATCCTCGAGCAGGGTCTTCATCGCATCCAGACTCTTATCGCGAAGCTCATTGAAACTACCCCATGAAGTTTTAGACGCTGGAACAGCATTTTGACGAAGCCAGTTTCCATTGGCATACTGATAGAAATTATCACCGGGCTTCACTGATAAATCCATGTTTTGCGGGTCAATAAATTTTCGGGGACCTGCAGCTATAAACGCAATGGCCAGGGCACCTGTCACTATAAAACTTATTCGTTTTGTCATTGTGTTGACAGTTGATTGAGGTTGATGAAAGGATACAAATTTAACTAAAAATAGGCACGCGGATCGAACGGCGGCAATGGATAAAAACAGATAAATCCGTTCTAATCCATTACCGCCGTTCGATCCGCGTGCTTATTGGGTATTGGCTTATTTGCCGGCTGTCAGCGACGATTGATATTCTTTGTATGAGCCTGTTTTGTACTGCTCGAATGGTTCTTTCTGATGATAATTCTTCCCAAAGTACGTGATGATCTGGTGGAACGTTCTCGGCTCCAGGTATCCGGGTATTGGTTGAATCAGATTAAATTTTTCATCCAGGAAGACCGTCGTTGGGTAACTCATCTGATTTTTCAGCAAGGCAGCGGCCAGTTCATGAACGCCCCGGCTTCCACCACTGATGTACTTGAAGGTTTGTTTGCCCAAGGTCACATCGGCGGTTTGCTCGGCGTTGAACCGAACAGCGTAGTAATTCTCGTTCACATAGTCGACAATAGCGGGTTTCGAGAAGGTTTCCCGATCCATCACCTTGCACCAGCCGCACCAATCGGTGTATACGTCTACCACAAATTTCTTTGGCTTCTTTTGTGTCAGTACGTAGGCTTCCTGAATGGTCAGCCAGTTAATGTGCTTAGCCTCGGCAAGGGGGGTTACTCTGGCTGGCTCAATGGGCAAGTTGGTTCGGAATGCGCTGATCGTGAGCAAAACGAAAGCTGCAAAAAAGAGAAGCAGACGATTCATTGGGGCTGTTGTTAGTTTAGTAAATAACGTACGGGAGTTCATAAAATTAGCGACAAGGCGTCATTTTAACGACAAGTCCGGCAAAGGATTTCAGCACGAGTCCGGCGGCCGTGAGATGCTGTCCACTCACTCCATTTTTACGGCCCGGATAACATCCCGTTTATGCAAAGGTCCGGAGTGCTTTTCAACAATAAGCCCGGCCGCCCGCATGTTGCGCTGCACATAACTCCTCGAACAATAGGTCGTTAATATACCACCCGGCAGCAATAAGCGGGCCATTTTGTCGAAGATTTCCGGTTCCCAGAGTTCAGGTTGGGCCGTTGGTGCAAACGCATCAAAGTAAATGACATGAAACCGATCCGGTATATCCATGTCCTGCACGTTACCCTCCTTTTTGGTTAGTGTAAAGCCGGAGTTTATCTCAACGGGCTTGTTCCAGGGCGATTCATGAAGTTTGGGTAAATAATCCGTGCCAAAAAACGCATCGTAGTTAAGCTGACGGGCATCGGCTATGTCCATTGGATACGCGTCAATGGCCGAGTAGATTACCCGTCGTTGATGGATCTGTGCTTCGCGAGCCGTTAGCAAGGCATTCAGTCCCGTACCAAAGCCCATTTCGAAAATATGCAGGTCAGTACCAGGAAATTTGTCGAAGGCAGCCAGCAAACCCAGCTCAATATAAACGCGCTGCGACTCCTGATAAGCGCCATGGATGGAGTGATAGGGCTTATCGAGCGCCTGATTAATGGCCGTGTGCGAACCATCGGCGGTTACCATCAGGCGAATATCTGCTTTCATTATCTGTCGTTTTTGGCCTATTTTTGCGTCCAGTTCAGTGGTGGCCATTGGGGCGTTGCTGTTGGCAAGGTGATTTGTTCATAAACCTCGCGTTTCTGCAGCGTTAACCAGTCTTCACTGACGCTTATTCATTACTCATTCAAATTAACAATGATTCAACGCGTTCAAACGATATTTTTGTTTCTTATTGTCGTTGCCATGGGCATAGCCCTGTCTAATCCTATCTGGGAAAAAGTGGGTACTCAATCGCTCGAAACAGCGAAACTCACGGCTTTACAATACACCCAGCAACGAGCCGCTTTGCCACAGGCAGGCGTGCCAACGCAGTCGACTCCGGTTACGTTCGAGGTGTCCGTCTGGTATTTAGGTTTGTTAATCGGGTTGGTGGGGCTGTCTTCTCTCTACGCTATTTTTCAGTTTAAAAATCGGCTCACTCAGACGGCTCTGTGTGCCGTAAACGCACTCATGCTGACCTCTATAATGGGTATTATCCTTTACCGGACGTTGTATGCCGGTAAAGAATTTGGCAACCCTTCTGACCAGGGCACCTTTCTGACCGGCTTTTATGCCATTGTGGGCGCTTTGGTTTTCAATGCATTAGCCAACCGGTTTATCCGGCGTGATGAAAAACTGGTTCGGGGATCCGACCGCTTACGGTAGCAGTAAAAATTTTAGAAATAATTACAATAGCCCGTCAATACCACAGAAAGTATTGACGGGCTACCCTTTTATAAACGGATCTACTGTCGATATACGCTTTTACCGTAACTTGGTCCTGAATTACAACCTCACGTCAACATGCACAAAAAGGTACTCTCAGTTCTTTATTTATTCCTTACTATCCCTTTCCTACTCTCGGCCCAGCCAACCAGCACCACTGGCACTTCGGCAGGCATCGCCACGTTTACCAATGGCATGGAGCGCAACCCCGGTTTTATGACCTATTACTGGGATGCGAAAAAAGGCAAAATCTGGCTCGAAATTTCCTCCTTCGACACCGAGTTTCTGTATTACCCGACGCTGGCGCAGGGGGTTGGTTCCAACGACATCGGGCTGGACCGGGGCCGTCTGGGACAAGAACACATTGTGAAATTTCAGCGGACGGGTCCTAAAGTTTTGCTGATCGAACCGAACTACGCGTACCGGGCCATTACCACCGACCAACTCGAACGCCGGGCTGTTGAAGAGTCCTTCGCCAAATCCGTTCATGCGGGTTTCGACATTGTGGCTGAAGAAAACGGCAAAGTCCTGGTCGACCTGACGCCCTTCCTGATGCAGGATGCCGTAGGAGCCGTGCAGGCCATTGCCCGTACCAAGCAAGGTGCGTTCCGGTTCGACCCGGCCCGCAGTTCGATGTATCTGCCCCGCACGAAAGCCTTCCCACAAAATACCGAGTTCGAAACCATCATTACCCTCACCGGCGATAATCCGGGGGCTTATCTGCGCGAAGTAGTGCCAACGCCCTCGGCGGTGACCATGCACCAGCACCATTCGTTTGTGCAGCTTCCCGATGCCAATTACAAGCCTCGCCTGTTCGACCCGCGGATCGGCTACGGCGGCATTGAGTATTTCGACTACGCCACACCCGTGAGCCAGCCAATCATGAAGCGGTATATTTCCCGGCACCGGCTGGAGAAAAAAGACCCATCGGCGGCCGTCAGCGAAGCTGTAAAACCCATTGTGTATTACCTTGATCCCGGCACGCCGGAACCCATTCGCTCGGCGCTGATGGAAGGTACGGCCTGGTGGAATCAGGCATTCGAGGCAGCCGGTTACAAAAATGCGTTTCAGGTGAAGCTGCTTCCCGCCGATGCCGATCCGATGGATGTTCGCTATAATCTGGTGCAGTGGGTTCATCGTTCCACGCGTGGATGGTCGTACGGTGGCAGCATCATCGACCCCCGTACCGGCGAAATCATCAAAGGAAAAGTTACGCTGGGTTCGTTACGGGTTCGGCAGGATTACCTGATCGCGCAGGGTCTGGTGGGTGATTTTGCCAGTGCAGCCAGTCCAACGTCGGACCCCATGCTCCAGATGTCGCTCGAACGGCTTCGGCAGTTGGCCGCGCATGAAGTTGGCCACACGCTCGGCTTGCCACACAATTACATCGCCAGTACTCAGAACCGGGCGTCGGTGATGGATTACCCAACGATGGTGGCCAAAATCAAAGGAGCCAGCATCGACCTGTCGGATGCCTATGCCAAAGGGATCGGCGACTACGACAAATGGAGCATCCGCTACGGCTATGAGCAGTTTCCGGCCGGAACGGACGAAAAACAGGCATTGGAAAAAGTAGTGACCGACATGCATAAAGCGGGATTAACCTTCCTAACCGATCAGGACGCCCGGCCTGAAGGATCATCGCACCCCGGCACGCACCTCTGGGATAATGGAGCCAATGCCGTCGATGAATTGAAACGGGTGTCAGATGTTCGGCGGATAGCACTAACTAACTTCTCCGAGAAGAAAATTCCGGTTGGTACACCCATGGCGACTTTGGAGGAAGTATTCGTTCCCATGTACATGTTTCACCGATATCAGGTCGAGTCAGCGGCTAAGGTAGTGGGCGGGCAAACGTATACCAATGCGCTACGGGGCGACGGCCAGCCAGTACTCTCGGCCGTTCCGGCAGCCGAGCAGAAACGGGCGATCGACGCGCTGATGGCTACCATCGACCCGGCTTTCCTGGCCGTTCCGGCTCCGGTATTGGCGATGATTCCTCCCCGCCCCTTCCGGTACGACCCCAATCCGCGGGAAGTTTTTAAACGTCGGACCGGTATTACGTTCGACCCGATGGGACCACCCGAAGCCGCGGCTGGCATGACCCTTCGGATGCTGTTAAATCCCGAACGATGCGCCCGGTTAGCCAGTCAGCAGTCGATTGTCAATGGTACATTACCGAGCCTCGACCAGGTCATCGATCAGTTAATTACAACAACTTACCGCAGTGCTGCTTCCTACCGTCAGACGCTTAAAGACTTTACCTATACCGGTGCCATTCGGCGGATGCTCCAGCGGAAAGTACTGGAAAGTCTGATGCAGTTAGCCGTGGATAAGGACTTGGACGGTGCTGTACGGGAATCAGCCCATCAAGGCGTCATGCGTATAAAAAGCCAATACGCGGGTAAACCATCCATCAATTTGCCCACAAGAAACTCCCTGTCATCAGAAGCCTCACCGGGTGCTACCGGCGACTATTTATACTGGCTGATCTCCCAGTACGAGACCAATCCATCGTCGATTCCGGTAGCCGCTACGCCTGCTGCACCAGATGGCGCTCCTATTGACCCGGGTCAGGAATGGCTCGCGCCCGCTTGTGACTGGAAGTAGTCGATAAAGCAAAAATGTAATTTAGTATAATTTAAAGAAAGGCTATAATGTTCGGCTGAACGTTATAGCCTTTCGGCGTTTATAAACAGCCATTTAGCTGATTTCTAAAAAAAGTTGAATTTCACGAAACAAATAAAATCTATCTTTGTTAGAAAATTTGAAAGATGTTAGAAAATGAGCGTTACTGACCGCCGTATCCGGCAAAAAGCCGAGATCCGCCAGCGAATATTAGATGCCGCCCGCCAAATTGCCCGTGAGAGGGACTGGAATGCCGTCACGATCCGGAGCATAGCAGACGCCATCGACTACACGCCCCCGATCGTGTACGAGCATTTCGAAAATAAAGAAGATGTGCTCCTCAACATTGTCAAAGAAGGACATCTCGAAAACCGTCGGGTGTTTGATGCAATTCTGGATATGGACTTAAACCCGGAAGAGAAAATTGTCCGGCTGTCGATGCGCCAATGGGCGTTTGCGCATGAGCAGCCCGAAGTATATCGGCTGATGCACAACCCCGAACGCATGGAGCAGCAGCGGGAGATGGTTCGGGAAGGCATGGAAGAAGCCAAAGAGAAAATTGAAAGCCTTTTTAAAGCTGTCAGCCACGATACAGAGATCATCGGCGAAGTCATCTTCAGCTGGTTTTGCCTGATGCAGGGCTACATTAACCTGATCACCAGCATCCAGCCGCAGCAGGGAGCTAAACTTCTTGAAGATGTACACGACCCGAAAATGGTAGCCCTCTTTAAACAACCAGACCAATTATTTGAACGCGCCATCCGCCGATTTATCCGAAGCTTGTAATTCCATTTTTCACTAGACATAGATACCCAAACAGAATGAAAGGCATGAAGCAAACTACCCTGATGCTGCTGATGCTGAGCGCACTGGCCACGTGGGCCAGCGCACAGACGGCACCCCCGGGAGGGTTTACGCTCGCTCAGTGTGTTGAGTATGCACGGGCCAATAACCCGAACATTAAAATAGCACGGGTCAATGAGCAAATATCGCTGGCCCAGACACAGCAGGTTATCGGGCGAAATCTCCCACAGGTTGGGATATCAGGATCCGTACTCGACAACGTTAAAATTCCGGTTCAGCTGCTACCTGGCGAGTTTTTTGGTCAACCCGGCACCTTTTTACCCGTTCAATTCGGTACCCAGTATAGCTCTACGCTAACCGGGCGGGTAGACCAGAAGCTCTTCGACCCTTCTTTTGGACTGGCTCTGAAAGCGGCCAAAATCTCGACCCAGGTACAGGCACAGGCTACGCTACAGGCGGAGCAAACTCAGGCTTATAACATTGCCAATGCCTATTACCAGACATTGGTCATTGATTTACAGCGACGCCTGACCATTCGCAACCTGAACTCGTCGGATACGCTGTTGCAGCAGGAACAGGTACGGCTAAAGAACGGTACAACCCGCGAAATTGACTTTGGCCGTATTCAACTGAATCGCAACAATTTACAATCTCAGCTGGAGCAGTCGAACCGCAGTTACGAGCAGGCTATCAACCAACTGAAATACCAGATGGGAATGCCCCTCAGCGAAACGCTGGCCCTTCAGCCACTGGAAATTGAAAAAGAGCTACAGGTGAATGAGTTGCCTGCGGCCGACAGCCGTTTTTTCGAGAACCGGCCCGATTTCCGGCAGTTAGTTTTGAACACTCAATTGCAGGACCTCAACCGGCAGTCGAACAACCGGGGTTATTTCCCGTCATTGGGACTGTATGGCACTTACGCCACCAACGCGCAGCGACAAACGTTCAGCTTTTTCGACGGGAGTCTGCCTTGGTTCAAAAGCTCGACCATTGGTCTGACGCTTAACTGGACGCCCTTCGATGGAAACCAACGTAAATACCGCGACCGGGAAAATCGGTTGAACCTGGAAACGCTGCGGCTCCAGCAGCTTCTGGCGCGCGAGTCGGCGCAGTTGAGCTTGAGCAACGCACAGGTCAGTTACCAGAATCTGGTCATCGATATCCAGCGCGAACGCGATAACATCGAACTGGCCCGTAAAATCCTGTCCGTTACTGAACTCGAGTACAAGGAAGGGATTGCCACATCCGTCACGCTGATTGATGCCAAAGATGCCCTGACTACGGCTCAGAACAATTTGGCTAACAGACTCATTAGTCTGTATCAGGCACGCTTGGATTACGAAAATTCACAGGGAACTATTCTTCAATACGTCACTCAAAAATAAAACCAGTTACCATGAAACGACTATTAATTATTGGAGCGGTAGCTGCCCTGATTGCGCTGATTGCTTTCCGATTGATCAACAACAAAAAAGATATTGAAGCGGCCAAAACGTCGTCCGTCCAGTTTCAGACAACGCCCGTTGTCGATGTGACGCCCGTTTCCTTTGAGCGCCTGGACCAGAGCCTGTCGCTATTAGGAACCGTAGCCGCACAGAACGAAGGCGATATCATTGCCGAGACACGGGGGAAACTCCAGAACTTTAAGCTGGTGCTGGGTACCTATGTCAAAAAAGGCCAGCAGGTAGGTTATGTGCAGGACGACGTTCAGGGCATTGTGGTCCAGAACAATCAAACGGCCGTAGAAAATGCCAAACGCGAAATGGAACGCTATGAGCGTTTGCTTAAGGGCGGAGCCGTCACCCAGGAAACCTACCAGAAGTACAAAGACCAGTACGCCACAGCCTTGCTGAACGAAAAACAGCAGCAACGGGTATTGGGCAACGGTGCGGTGGTGGCCCCCATCAGCGGCTACGTGTATGACAAGAAAGTAGAGAATGGCGAATATGTTGCCGTGGGTGCGGTACTGGCATCGGTCATCAACCTTCAGGACCTGAAGCTGGTTGTCAATGTGCCGGAGCAGGCCGTTTACCAACTTAAACTGGGCGACAAAGCCCGCATTACGGCTCAGGCATTTCCGGGCGTGACCTTCTCCGGAACGGTGCATTACATCAGCCCGAAAGGCGATGCGCTGCACAACTACCCGGTTGAACTGTAC
The DNA here is from genome assembly GCF_054781875.1 of Spirosoma pulveris. Taxonomy (NCBI): domain Bacteria; kingdom Pseudomonadati; phylum Bacteroidota; class Cytophagia; order Cytophagales; family Cytophagaceae; genus Spirosoma; species Spirosoma pulveris. The sequence goes on along the minus strand of NZ_BAAGTO010000003.1, from coordinate 213,671 downwards.
CTGACGAATAATAGCAAAAACCAGCTTAAAGCGGGTACACTCGCCAACGCCAGTTTCACTTTCAAACAGGGCATTGCCGGTTTATTCATTCCACGCCGGGCGCTGGTTGGCGGTGCCGATAGTGCCAGTGTGTATGTGGTGCAGAATAACGTAGCCCGCTTGCGTAAAATCCGGCTTGGCTACGATAACGGCGATCAGTATCAGGTGCTGGAAGGGCTGAAGCAGGGTGAACCCGTGGTGATCAATGGCCAGCTGAATTTGAGTAACGGTGCTAAAGTAACGGTCAGCTCTGGGGCTGCCGGGGCGAGTAAATCAGACACATCCGTAGCGGTCAATCCGTAAACCCTAAAACGAACTAGTACATGTCAGTAACTGAAATAGCCATCAAACGCCCAACGCTGGTTGTCGTGGCTTTTACGGTCCTGGGTCTGTTGGGCATTATATCCTATAAAAGCCTCAACTACACCCTTCTGCCTAAATTCGACGCGGCCGTTGTAACCGTCATTACGACCTATCCCGGTGCAGCTGCCGGTGAAGTAGAGAACTCGGTAACTCGTAAACTCGAAGATGCGGTATCGTCGCTGGAAAACCTGAAAAACATAAGCTCAACCAGTCAGGAAGGACTTTCTGTTATTCAGATTGAGTTGAGCGCCAGTGCCGACCCCAACCAGGCCTTACAGGATGCCCAGCGAAAAGTCAACGCCGTGTTGTCGCAGCTACCCGATGAAGTAGAGTCGCCAACGCTACAAAAATTCTCGACGGACGACGTTCCCGTTATTCGGATGGGGGTGCGGGCCAATCTGGAAGCGACCAAGCTCTATGACCTGGTCGATGACCAGATTCGAACCCAGCTAACGAAGGTCGACGGCGTTGGTCAGGTGACCTTAACGGGTGGCCGCGAGCGCGAAATCCGGATCAGTGTCGACCCCAACAAGCTGAAACTGTATAACCTTTCGCTGGCTCAGGTAACGCAGGCGGTCAACTCGGCCAACCTCGATTACCCAACCGGCCGCATCGAAACCGATCAGGCACAGTACGCCATTCGCCTGGCCGGTAAGTTTACAGACATCAACCAGATCCGAAATGCGGCTCTTCTGACCTCGACGAACGGTACGCAGGTAACCTTGCAGGACGTAGCCACGGTGATTGACGGGGTTTCGGATGCCACAACGATTAACCGCATCAACGGGCGCGAATCCATCGGTATTTCCATTCAGAAACAAACCGACGCCAACGCGGTGGCCATTAGCCAGCAGGTACGGGGTATTCTGGGTAGCATCGAGAAAAAGTACGCTAACATCGGTCTGAAGTTCGAAGTTACCAGCGACTCCTCTACCTACACCCTCGCATCGGCCGACGGGGTTATTTTCGACCTTGAGTTTGCCGTTGTGCTGGTAGCGCTGGTGATGCTGCTGTTCCTCCACAGTATCCGGAACGCGTTCATTGTGATGGTATCGGTACCGGCGTCGATTATTTCGGTATTCGTGCCGATGTATCTGCTGGGCTTTACGCTCAATCTGATGACGCTGATGGCGCTGTCGCTGGTGGTTGGTATTCTGGTCGATGACTCCATTGTGGTGTTAGAAAACATCTACCGCCACCTCGAAATGGGCAAAGACCGGCGTACGGCCTCCCTCGACGGACGGAATGAAATTGGCTTTACGGCCCTCGCCATTACGATGGTTGACGTGGTGGTGTTTCTGCCGCTCGTTTTCGTACAGGGACTGATCGCGAACATCATCCGAGAATTTTCGCTTGTCGTCGTTTTCTCCACGCTGATGTCGCTGGTCGTGTCGTTCACCATTACGCCCCTGCTGGCTTCACGATTCGCTAAAGAAACCGACCTCAGCGGTCGTAGTCCCGGCAAGCGGTTCCTGGCCTGGTTCGAGCGGCAGTTTGACTCACTCAAGCACGGCTACGCCCGGCTGTTAGTCTGGGGCCTGGGTCATAAGCGCTGGGTGTATCTTACGGCTATTACCCTGCTGATTGGCTCGTTCGGTCTTGTAGGCGGTGGTTTTATTGGAACCACCTTCTTCCCGCAAAGTGACCAGGGCGAATTTATTGTCCAAATCGAGGGCGAACCGTTTAACAGTCTGGCCGAAACCAACCGCATCTGTCAGGTTATCGAGAAGCAGTTGATGCAGAACAAACTGGTCACCAAAGTCAATAGCAACGTTGGGTATTCCAGTTCGGCTTCGGGCGGTGGTCTTGGCTCAACACCCTACCACAAGGCTGAGATTACGGTTACTATCGTGCCGAAAGGCGAGCGAAAAATTTCTATTGAGCAATTTGCGGCTCAGACGAAAGCCGAGATCATGAAAACGCCCGGCCTGAACGTAAAATCGGCGCCAGTGGGCATTACGGGTGGGGCCAACGCAGCCCCCATTCAGATTCTGTTGTTAGGAAACTCCCAGCAAGATCTACAACAGGCAGCCGCCGTTGTGAAGCAGGTGGTGAAATCGGTGAGTGGTACAACCGACGTTGAGCTTGCCGTCGATGACCCAAAGCCCGAACTTAAAGTGAATCTGGACCGTCGCCAAATGGCGCAGTACGGTGTTTCGGTAGCCAATGTGGGCGCTACGCTCCAAACGGCTTTCTCGGGAAATACAGACAGTAAATACCGGGTTGGCAGCCGCGATTACGACATACGGGTCGAGCTCAACAAGTTCAACCGCCAGAGCAAAGATGATGTCGGAAATCTGACCGTGCCGGATGCCCAGGGCAAATTGATCGAAATCCGACAGATCGCTGACCTGCAATTGGGTACGGGTGCTACGCAGTTGACACGCTACAACCGGGTAGGTTCGTTGTTTGTCAATGCCAACGTGGTTGGCCGCCCGACGGGTACCGTGGGTACCGAAATCGACAATATCCTTAAGACCAAGCAACTGCCGGGTGGCGTAACCTACCAGCTGAAGGGCGATCTGGAGCGGCAGTCGGATGCGTTCAGCAGTCTGGGTATTGCGCTGGGTCTGGCGATCACGTTCGTGTATCTGCTGATGGTTGCGTTGTACAACTCGTACTTCCGGCCGTTCGTTGTCCTGTTCTCCATTCCAATGGCCATCATCGGGGCCTTCCTCGCCCTGGCGCTGGCCGAGCAGGCGATCTCGTTCTTCGTTATGCTGGGGATGATCATGCTGATTGGCTTGGTGGCCAAGAACGCCATCCTGCTGGTCGACTTTGCCAACGCCCAGAAAGAAGAAGGCAAAAGCACCGTCGATGCCCTCGTCGAAGCAGGCCGCGAACGGATACGCCCTATTTTGATGACAACCATCGCCATGGCGATTGGCCTGTTACCCATGGCGCTGGCTACGGGCGACGGTTCAGAATCGAAGAACGGCCTGGCTTGGGTAATCATCGGTGGTCTGATCAGTTCGCTGTTGCTGACGCTCGTGCTGGTGCCAACGGTGTATCTGACATTCGAGAATGCATTCAACGGGATGCGCCGATTGTATGGCCGAATAACGGGTAAAAAAGACAAGCCCGTACCCGCCAAACATGCTGAAGTGTAATGTAAATATTGAACTGGAAGAGCCGCCTGTGCTAGAAGCAGGCGGCTTTTTTTGGCTCTTTTCTAATGGTTTTTATGCAGATTAGCTACCTCCGTCCTAAGTTTAATTACAATTTAACTGCTACGCGCCTTCTGTTCCGGGTAACGGCAATAGCTTTGTTTATCACCCTAGTTACCGCTATATGAATACATCTATGAAACCTGTTTTGGTAAGTGCGTTGCTGTTGTCGAGTCCGTTGGCTTTTGCCCAGCAGCCCACCACCCTGCCCGCCGACACGACGAAGAAGCCAGCAACATCGATCGTCATCTCCGACAAAGCCAATCAGGCACCCGGTTTAAAACCGGTAGCGGAAAAAAACGAATTGAAATACAACCTGAACGAATCGGGTACCCATTTCTTTAAAGCGACGTTTTTAAACCAGACCTGGCTTCAGTTCAACCAAAGCAACCCCGGCTCAACGGTGGTTGGCGAACCTAAAGACAACACCCTCTCTATTGGCCTTCGTCGAACCCGGATGCAATTATTCGGGCAGATCAGCGACCACGTCTTTCTGTACCTTCAGTTTGGAATGAATAATTTCAACTACCTGAATGGTGGCTTTAACCAGACAGGCTCATCGAACCGAAAAATTCAGGCTTTCTTCCACGATGCCGTGAGTGAATACGTAGTCTGGAAAAATAAAGATTACCTGAAAATTGGGGGCGGACTAACGATTGTCAATGGCTTATCGCGGTTTTCCTCCCCCAGCGTCAGCAGCATCATGACTATGGACGTACCCGTATTCGCGCAGGCTACCGTCGACCAGACGGATGAGTTTTCGCGGAAGCTAAGCCTTTACGCCCGTGGTCAGGTTGGTCATCTCGACTACCGGGTTGTCATGAGCGATCCGTTTCCGATTCAGACAAACGGTGCAGCCCTGCCAACCTACGGCGCCAATTCTATCTTTGCGCTGAAAGGGCATAATAAGCAATTCCAGGGCCTGTTCATGTGGCAGTTTCTTGACAAGGAAGCGAATCAGGTTCCGGGCTATGTTACGGGCACTTACCTGGGTGCCCGGCGCATACTTAACCTTGAGGCCGGTTTCATCACGCAGAAAAAAGTAATGGTTCATCTGGCAGCACCGGGCGATACGGTTTACGAGAACATGAATTTATGGTCGGTAGCCGCGTACATGGATATGCCGCTGAACAAAGCGAAAGGAACGGCCGTCAATGCGTACCTTGGCTATTTCCATACCGATTACGGTAACAATTACCTGCGTTTCAACGGGGCACTTAACCCCGCCAGCGACGTTGCAGCCGCCCAGCGCCCCGGTGGCTTAGGCAACACCCAGGGCAACACCTTTCCAATGTTCGGTACGGGTAGTGTGGTATATGGCCAATTCGGCTATCTGATGAAACGTGATCTATTTGGCGCGGGCAACGGCACGCTGATGCCCTATGTACAAGCTCAGCTAGCCAGTTACCAGCGCGTTACCAATACGCTCGGCGTGTATAACATCGGCCTGAACTACCTGATCAAAGGTCATAACGGCAAGTTCACCCTCGATTACCAGAACCGGCCTTACTACGAACCCTCTTCGTCAACGTCGCCAATCTCGGCAGGTGGTCGACGGGGGCAATTGACATTGCAATACCAGGTTTTTATTTGATTGGTTATTGAGTTATTAGTCTGCCGTCTTTATGACGGCAAGACCTAGCACAACGATCCCCCGCTGGTGTTCCGGCGGGGGATCGTTGTGTCATCGGCGATCAAGCTAGTTCTTAAAATCCTTATCATAAGGCAACTGCCGGGATGCCTTTCGCATGATGGTTGTAATAATGGTGCCGGTATTGCTACCAAACCCACGCGAAAGCGTTTTGTCGTATTTCCAGAGCAGTTCACCTGTTTTTCCATCGTTAATACTGATGGTTGTTTTACCCGTATTTGTTGGTCCGCCATAACCAATGGTAAGCGCCATGGCCACAGCGGCTCCGTTTGACATGGGCTGGGTGCTCTCGAACGTGCCCGAAACGATGGCATCAACGCTCAGCATCCTGGCTAACTCTTCAGCCGTAAATCCCGACAAGGTTTCGTAAGTAACGGCATTTCGCTCCAGTAAAGCGTTGGTTCGTGCCGGGTCCTGCACATCAATGTTGAGGTCGTTACTTTCTTTTCGCTTTAAGAAGTAGGAATGAACCGCGCTTTGTACGCCTAACCCTTCCCGCTTTTCAAGTGCAGCAACACCCGCTGGTCCTCCGTTTTTTTCGACCTCTTTAGGTCGCAGCTGAAGCGTCGTTTTGAAAGGCAGAATAGCCAGCACTTTGTGATCTTTTGCCAGCGTACTGAAATTTGAACTGGTATAAATTTCGCGGGTTTGGGCCATGCTGACCACAATGGTCCCCAGAATTAAGAAAGTTGTGATAACGTATTTCATAAGAATAAATGATTGAACAGGTGCATAGTTAGACCCTATTCAATCAGCCACCCATTGATACTCTCATGAAGAGCCATTTTCCTGTATTGAATTGCCAAAAAACAAAAACCGATCGTTCTGACCGGTTTTTGTTTTTTGGCAGGAAAGGCAGGCTATCGACTAGATGCCGATGTTCAGCGTGCTCAGCACGCCATTCATATTCCAAAACTCGGTATCAGCTTTTGAATGGTACAATAAAGTTCATTATTCTATTTTTGTCTTCGGCAAGCAACGTGAACGTGCTATCATTAAACCGAACAACTCGAAACGCAATACTTTCAAAATTTCGAATTTTAGCTTCAACAAAGAGTTGACTCCCTTCCTCGTAAACACGTGATATCCGGATTTCGGTCTTGATATACTCGAAAGAATACTCCGCTTTATAAATAGCCATTCCCTTAAGCAAAACGATCTGCTTATCAGACACAAGAAAGTCAACACCTGATAATCTATCCATTAACTCCTGCTTTTTTAGAAGATTATTGGAATAGGCGACGCCACTATATATGGTTTCAGCAGCTTTTGCAGACTGGAAGTAGCCGCCATAATGGTTACCTTCTGTTTTCTGATAAGCCATGTAAACTAAGTTAGCTCCACGCATGACAGCTTCCATTTTCAGTTTATTCAATGCACGTTCTTTTACTCGATCAACATTTGAATAAGCAGTACCACCACGAGAGGAGGAGCTAACTTCACCTATCTTGTAAAGTCCTTTCAGTTCACTCTCAACCTGTGTAATAGTCACTTTACTGTAATCTTCGATACCGGTAATTTCTATTAAGGGTGACGATTCAGAAAAAACCTGCGTTCGTCCGGAGCGGAAGACCACTTTTTGTATTGTATTTTTATAAAGAGAATTTACTATTGTCTCGTTAGGATAAGTGAATTGAATTGCATCTGGGGTGACCTCTTTAATAGAACAGGCAATCTTCTCTTTATTTGTGTAGATAGTGTCGATTTGGCCTTTTGCAAGACTAGCATAAAGACTAATGTAAATCAGTAATAAGTACCGCATGTTAAAACGTTTAAGTGTGTGGCTATAATTAATCCTAGCAGTAAAGAAGGCTAATAACGCGTAATAAGCAATACAGATGACCTCACTTGTCATAAAAAAGCGCTTTGCATAAGTTTATGCAAAGCGCTTTTTTATGATAGGTATCTATCGACTAGATACCAATATTCAGCGTGCTCAGTACGCCATTCATATTCCGAACGGCATCGGCCGATTTGTTGAAGGCAGCCTGCTCTTCGTCGGTCAATTTGTAATCAATGATTTCTTCCCAGCCATTGCGGCCCAATACGACGGGAACACCCAGACAAATATCCGACTGCCCGTATTCGCCTTCCAGCAATACGCAGGAGGGGATGATCCGCTTCTGGTCGCGCACGATAGCTTCTACCATATAGGCACCAGCCGCACCCGGTGCGTACCAAGCCGATGTACCGATCAGGCCGGTCAGCGTGGCACCACCTACCATCGTGTCGGCAGCTACTTTCTTCAGGGTATCTTCGTCCAGGAACTGGCTTACCGGCACACCGGCTTTCGTGGCCAGACGCGTCAGCGGAATCATGGTCGTGTCGCCGTGACCACCGATAACCGATGCCTGTAAATCGTTGGGCGAGCACTCCATTGCCAGCGACAGGTAGGTTTTGAAACGAGCCGAATCCAGCGCACCACCCAAACCAATAACCCGATTCTTTGGCAAACCTGATGCTTTCAGCGCCAGATACGTCATCGTATCCATTGGGTTAGAAATGATAATGAAAATGGCATCGGGCGAGTATTTCAGAATGTTCTCGGTAACGCCTTTTACAATACCTGCGTTGATACCGATCAGATCTTCGCGGGTCATGCCCGGCTTACGGGGTAAACCCGAGGTGATCACAACAACATCAGAACCGGCCGTTTTCTCATAATCATTGGTAGAACCCGTCAGCTTTACATCGCAGTCGAGCAAGGTTGACGCCTGAAGCATATCCAGCGACTTACCTTCGCTGATACCTTCTTTAATATCTAATAAAACGACTTCATGGGCGAGTTCCCGGCGGGCGATGTTATCGGCGCAGGTGGCTCCAACGGCCCCGGCGCCTACTACGGTAACTTTCATACAGTATTCGGAATTAAAGGGTTAACAAACGTCCGCAAAAGTACGTCTCACCATCAAGACAAACCACAATGCACCAATTAAAACTTATAGTCGGTTCCAACGTTTATTAATTATTCAGTGAATTATTTTTGTTAAACATTCACTATAATTTGCGTTGCCGGTTCGCTATCGGCACGAACCACACGAATAACAATGGCAAACAAAAGTCTTATTTCGCGGATTTTAACCTCTATTTTCTTTAAACGAGCCAATGTTGGCGCTGTTCGCTATGCGCGTAACTCCCGGAGTCTTTACCAGTTAATCCGGGATGCACTGAACAAGAGTGGTGGCTTGTCGGGCAGTAACATAGCCGTCTTCCGTGAGCAACTGGGCATTGTAACACGGCTCCTGAAAGCCTATGCCTCGGGTGAGTATCGCCAGTTACCCTGGAAGACCCTCATCCGTGTCATTGCGGTACTTATTTATTTTGTGTCGCCCATTGACATCCTGCCCGACTTTCTGCCCATTGTAGGGTTAACGGACGATATAGCCTTGATGCTGTGGCTGTTCAGTGGCATAAAAGATGATATTGAGAAGTTCCGACAGTGGGAACAAACGACGGCCGCTACGGGTGAAATGACAACCCAACCGGTCAAAACTATTAAGATTGGGTGAGTAAAACAGGGCAACTTTTCCGTTTAAGGTTTACAACAGCGTTGTTCTCGTCTGCTACCGGAAACATTATTCAGGCAAAAATTCGGTAATCGGATGCAACTTTAAACAGCAGTCACAAAACCAAACGGATGATTGCTGCGTAAGTTTCACTGAGTTTTAATAGATTGTACGAGAGAGTTTTGTTAATTTTGCATACATTCAAATCCCAGGTAACATGATTTCGGCAAACATTTTGGCATTTATGGGTTTGGGCGGTCAGGAAATGATTTTTATCTTCCTGGCGTTGCTCCTGTTGTTTGGCGCTAAAAAGATTCCCGAACTCGCACGGGGACTTGGTAAAGGCATCAAAGAATTCAAAGACGCTACCAAAGACGTTCGCGAAAATATCGAAGAAGGTCTGAAAGAGTCGGAGAAATAATCCGCTTCATTTATAGACAGACAATTGAGCTGCCCCAAACAGGAGCCGCTCAATTGTCTGTTTCTGCTTTATAGGGTTTTCAAGTCATATCCTCTATTTTGACACTATACCGTAACTTCTCCACCGTTCAGGCCGACCTTCGTAACGGCTCCCTTACCTGCCAGCAATTGGTAGAGCAGTACCTCGTCCGCATCGACGAGACTAGTCATCTCAACGTATTCACCGAAGTATATGCCAGCGAAGCCCGTCAACAGGCCGAAGCTGTCGACCAGAAACTAGCCGCCGGAACAGCCGGTCGGTTAGCCGGTATGGTCATTGGCATAAAAGATGTTTTGAGTTATACCGGCCATGGCGTTCGGGCGGGCAGTAAAATTCTGGAAAATTTCACGGCTCAATTTACAGCCACGGCCGTTCAGCGCCTGCTCGATGAAGACGTTATTATCATTGGTCGCCAAAACTGCGATGAGTTCGCTATGGGCTCATCGAATGAAAACTCCTCGTTTGGTCCGGTTCTTAATGCCGCCGACACCAGTCGGGTACCGGGTGGGTCGAGTGGCGGGTCGGCCGTAGCGGTGCAGGCGGGACTTTGTCTGGCCAGCATTGGTTCCGACACGGGCGGCTCGGTTCGTCAGCCAGCCGCATTTTGTGGGGTTGTAGGCCTCAAACCAACCTACGGCCGCATCAGCCGGTGGGGTCTGATTGCCTATGCCTCTTCTTTCGATTGCATCGGCCCGATTGCCAACACCGTTGACGATGCGGCTCTTTTGCTCGAAATCATGGCCGGTCCCGATGCGTTCGACAGTACTGTTTCGAGCCAGCCCGTTTCGGCTTATTCACAGGCAACGTTGCCCGATCGGCCGCTCCGTATCGCTTATTTGCGGGATGGGGTCGAAAGTTCGGGCGTCGATGCATCCGTTCGGGCAGCAACCCAGGCAAAGATCGACGCACTCAGAAAGGCCGGTCATACGGTAGACGCCGTTGATATATCGCTTATTAAATACTTGCTGCCAACCTATTATATCTTAACCACGGCCGAAGCTTCCTCCAACCTATCCCGCTTCGACGGCGTACGATACGGCTACAGAAGTCTATCCAACGACACACCAGCTTTGGACCTTTTGTCGTTGTACAAAAAAAGCCGCACGGAAGGGTTCGGCGCTGAGGTCCGTAAACGTATTCTGCTAGGCACGTTTGCGTTAAGTGCCAGCTATTATGATGCCTATTATACCAAAGCGCAACAAGTTCGCCGATTGATTCGTCAGGAAGCCGAACAGCTTTTTGAGCAGTACGACTTTTTATTATCACCAACCACACCAACACCGGCCTTTCGCCTGGGTGAAAAGACCGGAGGAAGCACCAGCGATGACCCATTGCAAATGTACCTCGCCGATATTTTTACGGTGCAGGCCAATGTAGTTGGTTATCCGGCCATATCTATTCCAGCCGGAACGGATGCCAACGGACTGCCCATTGGGGTGCAACTGATGGCTCCACCTTTTGCAGAAGGTGCTCTGGTAGCCCTGGCCAGAAAGATGCAGGATATGTGATGTAGGATATATCAATACATCATACATCCTATATCCTACGTCAACTATAACAAACGTAACTGAACGAAACCTATATGAACTACCTGAACCGTAGCCTGCTGATATTCGGGCTGATGAGTACGGTGCTGGTTGGCCTGACGACAGGAGCCCGCGCTAAAACTCCGATTCAACTGGACAGTACAATCGTCAAGAAAGACACTATTGCGCTTGTGCCAACAGTGCCCGACAGTCTGTTACGTGAGCGACTGGCGAAACTGCAAAAATCCATTCCGCTGAATTACCACAAAGCCGTACAGGCTTATGTGGATTATTTTACGTTCCGCAAAGCCAGTACGACCAAAACGATGCTGGAGCGTATGCCTCTTTTCTTCCCGCTCTATGAGCGCGTGCTCGCCCAGTACGGCCTCCCGGACGAATTCAAATACCTCTCCATTGTCGAGTCGGCGCTGAATCCACGAGCTATCTCGAGAGCGGGTGCCGGTGGACTCTGGCAGATCATGCCCGGTACCGGCCGCGATTTACGGTTGTATCAGGACGATTATGTCGATGAGCGCATGGATCCTGTTAAAGCAACGGAAGCCGCCTGCAAATACCTGCGTGATCTGTACAGCATCTTCGGCGACTGGGAGCTGGCTATGGCCGCCTACAATTGCGGCCCTAATGCAGTCAAACGCGCCATGCGCCGGTCGGGGGGCGATTCATTCTATACAATCTACGATGCCCTGCCCAAAGAAACCCGTGGATATGTGCCGCAGTTTGTGGCGTTCACCTACCTGATGAATTACGCCAATGATCACGGTATTGTGGCCGAAAAGTACGAATACCCCATTCCACATGATACCATTCAGGTGAGTGGCTACTTCAATCTCGAAACCTTTGCCAAACACAGCAGCATGGCGCTGGCCGATCTGCAAAAGATGAATCCGGCCATCACAACAACCATTTTACCGGAGTACACAAACCATTACCCGCTCCGGGTGCCCCGGGAACAGTACGGCTATTTCGCCAGTCGCAGACGCGCTATTCTGGACTCGGCAAGCCGACGTCCGAATGTCATGGATCATATTCTGCTGGCAAGTGCGGAAGACGTTCGATATGGCAGCGATTCAATGGGTGCCTGGAATGAATTAGGCCGAAACCCACTGGCTCGTATCAGTCTAGACGAAACGCAGACTGACCGGGTAGAGGCAAGACTCGCCAATGCCGAATCGGCCGATGAACCGGAAGAAGATATCGAAACAGTCGTACTTCGCAAACCGAAGAAGCAAACGTACACGGTAAGAAAAGGGGACAATCTACTGCAAATTGCCGACCGGTACAACGTCGAGCTTTACGATCTAAAGCGCTGGAACCATCTACGGTCTACCAGCATCCGGCGTGGGCAGAAGCTGGTTATCCTGAAAGAAGTTGCCGAAACCCGCGCGGAACGACTAACCGATCAGGGAACAGCCAAGAGCCGCAAAAAAGCCGAAGTATTGGCGAAGTCGAAGCATTACAAGCCCCGCTACCATCGGGTGCAGAGTGGCGATACGCTCTGGAACATCGTTCAGCGGTACGATCTAACCATCGACCAGCTTAAACGAATGAACCACATTCGAAGCAATTCATTACGTCCCGGCCAGAAACTCATTGTGGGATAAGTACACTCACTCCAATCCAACTAACCCACGACCTTTTACCCAAAAGTCGTGGGTTTTTCGTATCTTTACTCTACGATAACTACCTTAAAAACAAGCTTTTCCAGCTAACGAATGATCGCTTACCTAGACGGAACTCTGTCCTATAAAGAAGCTACCCATGCCATTATCGACGTCCATGGCATCGGCTATTTAGTACATATATCACTCCAGACATACACGGTGCTGCCCGGTGGTGGCGACCGGATCAAACTTTTCATTCATCACCTCTTCCGGGAAGATTCGCAGTCCTTATACGGCTTCGCCAATGCGGATGAGAAAAGCTTATTTCTTGACCTGATCGGTGTGTCAGGCGTTGGCCCGAATACCGCTCTCGGTATGCTGTCGGCCATGCAGCCGGGTGATCTGCGGCTGGCAATTCTGGGCGAAAATGTCCGGGCGGTACAGGCCATTAAAGGCATCGGTGCTAAAACAGCCCAGCGTATTATTCTGGAACTACGCGATAAGATGAAACGGGCGGGCGTGGTACCCGATGGACCATCCTATCGCCAACAACCGGCGGCTAATCCTATCCGGGAAGAATCGCTGGCAGCTTTAGTAGCCCTCGGTTTCCCCAAACTAACTGCCGAAAAGAGTGTAGACGATGCCCTGCGGGCCGACCCAACGCTCAGCGTTGAGGACGTCATTCGGCGGGCATTGCGGCAGCCCTAAACGTCTAGGTATAAGTAACATAAAAAGCGGAGGACGGCATTGCTGCTTTCCTCCGCTTCATTGTGTAAGTGAATGGGTAAATGAGTATTGTACTTTTTAATAAAAAGGGCCTTAGTTTACACCGGCAGCCTGCTTTTGCTTTTCTTTCGCAACGGCTTTCAATTCCTTTGCTTCGCCTTTCATCACTTTCTTCTCAGCCTTCTCCATTTTTCTGTCGGCTTTGGCCATCCGGGTTTTAGGGTCCGAAATACCTTTGACTTCCAGTCCTTTATGAGTACGGGCTTCCATCTTGTATTCTTGCGCTTTAGCCACTTTCTTCTCAGCCTTCATCTCTTTCTTAGCGGCTTTCCCTTCCTGAACGGCCTGGGCATTGGTGGGTTGAGCTATTGCCAGCAGGGCGCAGGCAGCGGCAGCGATGATTAATTTTTTCATAACGTTTACTGTTTGTGTAGTAAGATAACGAACCAAAAAGCAGTTCTGTAATGTCAAACCAGCTCTACACAAATATGTTCATCGGCAGAATATTTAAGTATTTATCCTACAAAAACTATAGAAAATAAGTATAAGTAAATAAGTACTTGACATACAGAACTTAAACGATGAAAGACGACTAATAGAAAAGCCCGGCTATTTATTAACCGGGCTTTTCATTTTAATCCTATCTTAATTCAGAGGGCTCCCTTTCAAATTCGTTTCGAGGTAGGTCGTGTACTGCTGATAGAGCAACAATTGGGTACCCGAACTATAAGCAACCCCGTGCGCACCGGGCGGGTAGATGCGCAGGTCGGCATCCTTACCAGCGTCTTCAAGTGCGTTCATTAGTTGGAACGTATTTCGAACGTGAACGTTTTCGTCCATTGTCGAGTGGGCGATGAACATTTTCCCGGCCAGATTTTTGGCGTAAGACGTCACAGCACTGGCTTTGTACTTTTCTTCATTTTCGGGAATAAGACCCATATACCGCTCTGTATAAATGGAATCGTACAGACGCCAGTCGGTTACGGGGGCGCCCACCAGCGACACTTTAAAGACGCCGGGGTGCGTCAGCATGGTATAGCTGCTCATGTATCCACCGTAACTATGCCCGCGAATGGCCATCCGGTTGCCATCCACCCAGGGCTGTTTGGCCAGATACGCGGCTGCTTCGGCGAAGTCAAGGCTCTCGTATTTACCGAGTTTTTCGTACACTACCTTCTCGAACTCGCGGCCGTAGCCACCGCTGCCCCGGTTGTTGACACCCACCACAATGTAACCCGTTTGAGCCAGCCACTGGTGCCAGCTTGTTGTAGCAAACTCATTGTATACCGACTGTGCTCCCGGTCCACCGTAAATGTCCATCACCACCGGATACTTTTTGTTGGGATCAAAGTCAGCGGGTTTGATAATCGAAATGTCGATCTGCTGCCCGTCGGTGGTGGTAAAATGGGTCAACTCCTTGGGCGAATAGCCATGACTGGCCACGTAGTCCGACACCTTTTTGTTGGTTTCGAGCGCTTTTATCAATTGCCCTTTTACATCCCGCAGTTCGACCTGCGTGGGTGTCGAAATATTGGAATAGCGATCAATGAAGTATTGCCCGTTGGGCGAGAAGTTAACCGCGTGCTTACCCGGTACGGTCGTTAACCGACGCTTGTTCTTACCATCGACGTCGGCGACAAATAACTGCCGCTCCAGGGGTGATGCCTCGGTTGAGGTAAAATAAACTTTCTTTGTTTTGGGATCGATGTGGTGGACATAGCTTACCTCCCATTTGCCGCTGGTTACGGCATTGAGCAGCTTGCCGGTATAATCGTAGCGATACAAATGCGCAAACCCGTCGCGGTCCGATACCCAGTAGAACTCCTGCACACCCGCCGGGAAATATATCAGGTGGTTGATACCGGCAAAGAAATCGAACACATCAACCCAGGTGGTTGACTTTTCTTCCATAATCTGCCGGGCCTCACCCGTCCGGGCGTTTGCCATGAACAGCCGCAGATGGTTCTGCTTCCGGTTCAGGTGCATCAGCGCCAGCTGGCCCTCCTGCGACGTCCAGTAAATGCGGGGGATATAGCCATCCCCTAAGTCGACCTTCATCCACTGTTTTGCTTTATTGGCGATTTCTATGACACCAATGCGAACTGTTGGATTTTTGTCGCCCACGCGCGGGTAGGGCAGTGAATCGAACTTCTCGTCGAAACCTTTATAATCGGTTAGTTTATAGATAGGAACCTCCCGCTCGTCAGACTGCCAGAAGGCGATGAACTTGCTATCCGGCGACCAGTCCCAGGCCTGCGCCAGGCCAAACTCTTCTTCGTAGGCCCAACCGAAGCGTCCGTTGTAGAAAGCGGGTTTGGCGTCGTCGGTAAGCTGGGCTTCCTTTTGGGTGGCAAAATCGAACACAAACAGGTTACCGCCCCGCTCGTAGCCAACTTTGCTGCCATCGGGCGCCAACTCAGCAGTTTGGGCGTCTTTGGCCACAAGCTTCAGGCTCTTGTCGGCCACGGCATACACGTAGTAGTCGGAGATGCCCGACCGCCGGTAAACGGGGCGAAAGTTCGACTGAAAGAGTATGTTCTTGGAGTCTTTCGACCATTGAAACGAACCGTACGTGAAAAGCTTGTCGGTACCGGGAAACTTCAGCTGACTCCCGTCAAATACCACCTCTTCTTTCTGGTCTTTCGGCGAAAGCGTTTTGATAGTGCTCTGCCCGTCAATGAACGAGAACTTGTTACCACCTTCGATCCAGTTGACCGACCTTGGCCCCGACGAGCCATTAAGCTGCCCTCCCGAAAAAATAGCTTGCTGAAGATTGGAATACGGCTGTTTTGCCGATTGGCCAGTTGCCAAATGGGTAAGCAGAACGGCAGCACCAAGCAGCCATCTGGTTAAGTTTCGATTTGTCATGAAGTAATTAGAACTTATCAAAGAGTCAAAGCTACTAAAAATTAGGATTTGATGCTGATGCGACCGCTGCTCCTCAAAAGACATCTTGCGAACTCCTTTTGTGAGTATATTTCGATTTGCAAATCACCAATTTATTCATTTACCAATTTATTCTCCTATGACAAACAGGTACTTTCTTGTTGGCCGACACATGCATTGCTTATGGATGCTGGTGCTAACCTTGCTGCTTTGCACAAATGTGTTTGCGCAGAGCACTCGATACACGCTGAAAGGACGAGTTACCGATCCCGAAAAAATGGGGCTTCCCGGTACCACCGTTGTGCTGGTTGGCACAACGGTAGGTACAACCACCGACGCTGAAGGCAACTACACGCTTCCGGTTACAATCAAACCAGGTCCGGTTACCCTTGCGTTTACATCGATCGGTTATGAAACCCTGCGCCAGAATATTACATTGGGAAATGCCGATGAAGTAACTGTGAACGCACAACTCGTGGCAGCGGCTACAAACCTCGACGAAGTGGTGGTCACGGGCTCTACCCTGTCGGCGCCCAAGCGGGAGTTGGGCAACGCCATCAGCACTATCAAAGCGGCTGATTTAACCCAAAGCGGCTCGGGCAACCTGATCAACTCCTTACAAGGCAAAGTACCGGGCGCCCAAATCACGCAGAACTCCGGCGACCCGGCCGGTGGGATCAGCATTCGCCTGCGGGGGATCAAGTCGCTGGTGGGTTCATCGGACCCGCTGTACGTTGTGGATGGGGTGATCGTGAGCAACGCCAGCACCAACGTTTCGCAGTTGGCACTGGCTAATGATGTGGGCAATGCCAACGTCGGCCAGAACCGTCTGTCAGACATTAACCCGGACGATATTTCGACCATCAACGTCGTGAACGGTGCGGCTGCGGCTGCTCAATACGGTTCACGGGCGGCCAATGGTGTGGTGATCATTACCACCAAGCGGGGCCAGAGTGGCAAGGCGCAGGTCAACTTCACCACGTCGTTCAACATCAACGAACTGCGAAAAGGGGTTCCAGTGAATACCTATGGCAAGCAATTCGGCTTTGCATCGCTTCGGCTGTATCCCATCGGGGTTATTTCGGCGGCTCAAATAGCGGCTAATCCGGGGACGACAACAACCAGTATTTACCGCGACGGAACGAACTCCCTGCTGGCAACTAACCTCGTGGATGTACAGCGGTATAACTATTTCGACCAGATTTTCCGGACGGGCTACGGTACCGACAATAACCTGTCTATTTCGGGCGGACGCGACAACACACAGTATTACGTGTCGTTCGGCTACCTCAAAAATCAGGGTATTATCAAGGATACGGATTTCACCCGGTATAACCTCCGCGCCCGCGTGGACCAGCGACTGGCTAACTGGGCCAAGATTTCGGTGGGTATCAGCTACTCGAATAGCCTTTCCAATGAGAAAGCGAATGGCAACGTATTCTACAGCCCCATCAACTCGGTCAACATTACCAACAACATCTACGACATTACAAAGCGGGACGCTGCCGGGAATTTACAGGCGGTTGAACCAACCCGCGTAAATCCACTCTCGACCATCGAAGACATGAAGTTTTCGCAGTCGGTGAGCCGGACCATCAACAGCCTTCAACTGAATCTGACGCCGTTGAAAGGGCTGACGGTGGATTATATCGTGGGTGTCGATGCCTATTCGCAGTTCGGAAAAAACTACATCCGGCCTTACCCCTATCAGGCGGTTGCCGGGCTGCCAGCGGCCCGCTATCCGGGTGGATTTGCGGCCACGGCGACCAACCAGGTGCTGCAATTCAACAACGACCTGAACGCTCAGTACGAAAACCAGTTCAGCGAGAAGTTTAAACTGAATGCAGCCATCGGCTACAGCTACCAGTATTATCAGGCCGATTACTCGGTCAACAGCGGCCAGAACCTGTCGCCGTTCATCGAAACGGTTAGCGGAGCCAGCAACACAACGTATGTCGTGCGCTACGATCTGGACCGCTTCAGCCTAAGCGGTTTGTTTGCGCAGGCCACGCTCGGCTATAAAAATCTGGCCTTTATCACCGGGGCCGTCCGTCGCGACCAGTCGTCGAAATTCTCGCCAACGCAAACTAACCAGTATTACCCGAAAGTGAGCGGCTCGTTTATTGTCTCGGATCTTGATTTCTGGAAAAACCTGTCGTTTAGTAATGCCTTCAACAGCCTGAAACTCCGGGCCAGTTACGGTGAAGCCGGTAATCTGTCGGGCATTGGTTCGTATGCCCGTTTTTACCAGTTTAGCCCGGTGGGTTTCCTGGGTAAGAACACGGTGGTGCCCGGCACGCAACTGGCCAACCCCGACGTGCAGCCCGAGCGCATGGCGGAACTGGAAGGCGGTATCGATCTGGCATTCCTGAATGGCCGGATTGGTTTAGGTGTTACGGCGTATAATCAGAAAATCAGCAACCTGGTTGTCAACCGGACACTGGCCCCCACCACGGGCGGTACCAGCATCGTGAACAACGTAGGGTCGATGGAGAATAAAGGGTTTGAGATCGTTTTGGACGCAACGCCTATTAAGACCAAAGACCTGAACTGGGATGTGACCTTCATTTATAACCACAACCGGAACAAAGTCCTTGATCTGGGTGGCCTGCCGATCATCAGTCCCGATGCCTCGTCGGCCTCCGGAACGCCGGTCAACCTGATCGTTGGGCAGCCGGTAGGCGTGTTCTACGGTACGGCTTATGCCCGTAACCCGGATGGCTCACTACTGCTGTCGCCCTCGGGTTTCCCGCAGTCGGAGCGGGCCGTAGGACAGGCTAATGGTGCAGTCGACTATGTGCCAGCCCGTAACTCAGACGGCTCGCTGGATGTGACCAAGCCTTTGGCCAACGTGATTATTGGTAACCCGAACCCAAAGTGGACGGGCTCGTTCAGCACCAATCTGTCGTACAAAAAGCTGAACCTGCATGTGTTGCTGGACATGGTTCAGGGATCGGATGTATTCAACGCCGACAAACGGACGCGGCAGGGCGTAGGCCTTGGCGACTATGCCGAACAGGAGCTGCGGGGAACGCTGAAGCGAGGCTATATCTTCGGTATTTACAACACGCAGGAGTTCCGGGTCGATCCGGGTTCGTACACCAAACTGCGCGAAGTATCGCTCAGCTATACGCTGCCAACCCTTATCAAGTCGATCAGCCGGCTAACGGTGTCGGCGGTAGGCCGCAACCTGTATTCGTGGGATAAATACACGGGCTTCGATCCGGAAACCAACGCGGGTGGCAACAACGACCTGCTACGAGGCATCGACTTCGGAAACGTCCCCATTCCACGTACCTACCAGCTTAAACTGTCAGCGACATTCTAATTTAGTTGATTAGTTAGTGAGTGTAGTGAGTAAGTAGCTCTCGTCTTACACGTCGCTGACTTGTCGTTTATGAGCTTTTATATCTATGAAAAAAATCATAACACCCATTCTCCTCACGGGCCTTCTGCTGACGCAGGTTGCCTGTAATAAAGAATACCTGAACCCCAGTACCATCAGCCAGTCGCAGGCGGTTAGTTCGCCCGATGGCCTGATGACGCTCGCCAACGGGCTGCAATACCGCTATACCACCGGGGGCGCGTTGAGCGTACTGTATGCCAGCACCGCCGGAGCGGGCCTGACCACCCGCGAGCAGTCGGTACTGAACGTAGGTAACCTCGACGAAGCCAACCTGGCAACCGGTGCTGGTAACGTCAGTAACATCAACAGTGTGGTGCGGAACCTGTGGACGCAGAGTCATCTGGTACGATCCAATGCCGAACTGATTCTGGCCAATACGGGCGTTGTGTCCGATGCCGGTACAAAGAGTGGCATTATCGGTTATGCGTCAATTTTCCGGGCGTTGTCCTTGGGTACACTTGGCATGTTTTTCGAGCAGTCGCCGGTAACGACGGGATTTAATGTTCCGTTTGTGCCCCGGGCGCAGGTGTTCAAAGAGGCCATTTCAACGCTGGAAACAGCCGCGACCCAGGTAGCATCTGCCCCTGTCTCAGCCGACTTTACGGGTAAAATCGTGACGGGAATCGACATTCCGAACACCATCCAGGCTCTCATTGCCCGGTACGCGCTGCTTTCGGGCGATTACGACAAGGCGCTGGCAGCAGCCGCTAAAGTTGACCTAACGAAAAGGTCGGTGTTCAATTTTGACGATAACACCCGCAACCCGCTGTTCGAATACACCTTCGGAAACCTGAACGTATTTCAGCCCACCAACGCTAATCTAGGCCTGCCAGCCACACTGGCTCCCGATGCGGCCGATAAGCGAATTGCGTTTCTGACCAAGCCCAGCACCAACACGGCTGTAGCGCCGGTCATTGCGACCGCTTTTTATACGGCCAACAATGCGGCAATTCCTGTTTATCTGCCGGGAGAAATCCTGTTAATTCAGGCGGAAGCGTATGCCCGGAAAGGTGATCTGGTTAATGCCGTATCGTCTCTGAACAAAGTGCTGACGAAAACAGCGGCTCAGGATGCATTTGGTTTGGGCGCGGCCTTGCCCGCTTATTCGGGTGCGCAAACGGCAGATGCTGTTCTGGCAGAAATTTACCGGAATCGCCAGATTGAGTTAGCCTATCAGGGCTTCCGGCTGGAAGACAGCCGCCGGTTCAATCGGCCAGGGCCAGGGGCAACGGGCGCCGAACGCAACCGAAACTTCTTCCCCTACCCGCTGACGGAGCGTAATAATAACACCAATACGCCAGGAGATCCGGCAATTTAACCTAAAAGGAGGAGGGGGAATAAAGGGATATTGAAGAAGTCCCTTTATTCCCCCTCCTCCTTTTACTCCTTTTCTAAAACTTAACCGGCAAACCCGTTCGTGTCGATTCGTAGATAGCCTGGAAAAGCGCGACGACTTTGCGGCCTTCTTCGCCCGTTACGGCGGGGGCACGACCCTCCCGGATGGCGTCGCAGAATTCGGCGATTTGCAGACCGAAGTAGTAGACAGTAGCGTCGATGGTGTTGAAGAAGGCCGTGTCTTCTTCGATAAATTTGGCGAGTAAGGCTTCTTCACCGGGCACCGTCCAGAGATCGTTGACCGGCGGGTCGGTAATGCTCGACATACCGGCAATAAACAGGGCTCCACCATCGGTCTGAACACCTACCGATGCACCATTCTGGCCGTGTACGTGTACTTTCCCGAAAATTCCCGGCTTCTGCGAGTTACTGACGATGATGTTGCCCAGCCCGCCGTTCTTGAATTTAACAATGGCCAGTGCCGTATCATCGACCTCAATATAGGGGTGGTTCAGGTTGCGCCAGACCCCGAATACCTCGTCGATTTCGCCCATGTACCAGAGCAGTAGATCCAATTGGTGGGGCGACTGATTGACTAATACACCTCCCCCTTCGTCGGCCCAAGTACCGCGCCAGGCGTCACTTTTATAATAGTTTTCATCGCGCCAGCCGAGCATCTGAACCGTACCCAGTACAGGCGCTCCTATTCTCCCGGTATCAATAGCTTCCCGAATGCGCTGGCTGGGTGCATAAAACCGACGTTGGCTGATGACGCCCAAGTGGCGGTTGTTGCGTTTGGCCGCTTCGAGCATGGCATCGCAATCTTCCAGCGATGACGCCAGCGGTTTTTCGACCAGCACGTGCGAACCGGCATTCAGGGCCGCTACTGTTGGCTCCCGGTGGCCGGGGTGCGTGGTGCAAACCAGACAGAGGTCGACGTTCTCCCGGTCGACCATATCGTACACATCGCTGTAAGCACGAATGCCGTACTGATTAGCGAAATCTTCCGCTTTCTGATAGGTTCGGCCATAGACGGCGACTAGTTCGGCGTTGGGTATTTCCAAAGCGGCTTTGGCGTGCAGATGCGCCACTTTGCCGGGGCCAATAATGGCAATGCGTATGGGTTCAGGCATAGTTTTAAAACGTCTTCCAACGAAATGCGATTGTAGTAGGTCTTCTACTCAACTAAAGGCTGAATTATGTGCAAGGCTGATTTACAATAGAAGTTTCCCTGTATGAGCGAAGTATTGTATTACTACGCCATTTTGGCTAACATGCGTACACAACTCAGCCATTTGATAACGTGAAAAAAATAGCCTCTTTTCTACTGATTATTTCGACACTGGTTAACGCATTTGGGCAAACCCACACTCTCCCCACCCTTCGAACCAAGCAAAACAGCGTCATTTTGTACATTGATGGCGAGCGGGATATGTTTAATGGTGTCAACGACGTTCCAAAGGATTTTTCCTATGATTTTGCTCTTGAGAAACCAGCTCTCCCTTTTGTTCTGGTATCAGAAAAAGACTCTGTCGTAATGGCACTCCGATATGGAATTACAACTGATTTCCGGATCATTCGTGAAGGCAAAGGCGATACAGTACAATGCCACTTTACAAGTCATAAACTGGTCAAAAAAGCGGTCTTTTCAGATGCTTACAAAAAAGAAAATGAAGGCAAAACGCTGGTTGAAATCCCCGAAGTCTATGAGTTGATCAACGTGATTTTTGCCCTCACCGACTACGGAAAGACCGATGCGATCGAAAAAGACACCCCGTATTACACCCAGGTAATGAGCCATTTTTCGCCCTACAAAAACCATCCGGTGGTTCGTACGATGGACTCCCTGCTTCGTAAATCCGTGAGTAACTACCATAATCTTAAGATGGACAGCTATGCCTATATCCTTCAGGCAAACAAGCTGGTGAAAAGTCCCGTCTATGACCGAACGAGCTGGGGAGAGGTAAATCAGTTAACGCCTTACGTTCCAGGTGTAGAGCAATTTGCCAGACAGTCCGGCTTTCACGCCTTCTTTCAAAAGCACCAGCCTTACTACTCCAGCCTGATCACTGATTTCAAAAAGAATGTAGACGTTGCAACGATGAAAACCTGGCTGGACAAGCAGTTTCCGACAACGCGCTACTCCGCCGTCAAGATGATTTTCACGCCCCTGATTGGCAGTAACCAGTCAGCAAACCGATTTGATGATAACGGGTTTACCGAAGCTCAATGCCACATTAATTATCCATTTACCAGCAAAAGCGATGCTGGTTTACCTAAGGACGTTATCCAGGGCAGACGAATGATCATTGCCTTTACCGAGCTGAATCATAACTACCTCAATCCCGAAGCAGACAAATACAGTAACAAAGTGGCCGTTGCCTTCAGAAGTATGACCGATTGGATCACGCCCAATACGCCCTCAACGAACTACGATAATACGCTGTCATGCTTTGAGGAGTATATGAATTATAGTCTTGTGACCCTCCTGTTCAACGACCTTTTCGATGCCAAAACATTCGCCATTCTCAACGAAGGTATTGAGTCGGGCATGGTAAAGTACCGGGGATTCCGGCGATTTCAGGAGTTTGATCAGGAGTTGTTACGCCTGTATAGAAATAGAAAACCGGGCCAAACCGTTGCCGATCTGTACCCGGCTATTATCGCGTGGGCCGCTAAACAATGATCAGGGTTTCAGCACGACCTTAATCAGCCCTTTCTCTTTCCCGTAAAGCCGCTTGAACCAGTCAGCCCCTTCGTCCAGCGGCACTTCGGCACTCAGGATGGCCTCGACATTGACGCGCCCGGACGAGATCAGGGCCAGTGCCGCTTCGTATTCGCCGTTGATGGCACAGGAACCCTGAAGCCGCAGTTGCCGGGTCACAATGGCCTGCAAAGGCATCTCAACCGTTGGAGCCAGATTCCCCACCAGCGTGACCGTGGCCCCTTTCCGAACACAGTCGATAGCGGTCTTGACAGTTGGCCCGGCTCCTACCACTTCAAAGGAAACGTCGGCTCCGCGGCCATGCGTCAGGTCCTGCACCTGTTTGGCGAGGTCACCGCTTTTAGCGTTAATAGTGTGGGTTGCCCCTAGGTTTTGGGCCAGCGCCAGCCGGTCGTCGTCCAGGTCAATGGCGATGATGGTACCGCAGCCCGCCAGTTTCAGCACCTGAATCACGAAGAGGCCAATCATGCCCGACCCAACGACGACTGCCGAATCATTAACCTGAATGGGTGTCAGATTAACGGCATGCAGTGCCACGGCTACCGGCTCAACCAGCGCGGCCTGGGTGAAACTAACATTGTCGGGAACGGCATATAAAATATGCTGGGGAATGGCCACGTACTCGGCAAAGGCACCATGACGCTTGAAATCGGGCGTCGAAACGCCGACGACTTCACGTCCATCGCTCAAATTGTATTGCCCCCGGCGGCTATACCAGTCATCGAGCACATAGACGGTCGAATCGAAGGTGACGCGGTCGCCGGTGACCCAGTTTTTCACTTCGCTGCCCACTTCGGCAATAATGCCGCTGGCTTCGTGGCCCATGACAATGGGCGGAATCCGTCGGCCACTGCTGCCATCCATACCGTGCACATCGGAGCCGCAAATGCCAACGGCTTGTACACGCACTAGGACTTCATTGGGGCGGATGGCCGGCTTGGGCACATCCTGTAAGTCAAACTGATTGTATTCTGTAAGAACGAGCGCTTTCATAATAGTAGAGTGGGTGGTCGGACAGAGCCGTGATAACCCGCTTTTAAGAACGTCACATTGATTTAGATACAAAAAAGCGGGCTTCCGTCCGCTTTACTTACTATTTCTGATAAATCTTCACAAAGGCATCGGCGGGTATCGGGTCAACATCACCCTGTTGTAGATTGGGGTTAAGCTCATAAGTAACGACCTCATCGATGGAGTCGGGCAGTTCGCCGAACAGTTTGCCGGCGGCCGCCGATGTATATTTCTTTTTGACCCGAACCAAACGCAGGTCGGGGTCTTTACCCCAGGCCGGATTGTCGCCCAGGATCAGCTGGATCTTCGCCCAGTCATTGAAAAAGTATTCCTGTAACAGCGGAATGATCCGATCGCGGAAGGCGGCACATAAATCGGCCAGGGATTCGACATTGGTGAAATAGGCATGTCCAATCTGGTGGTCACGGTCGAGCAGGTATTCGATACGTTCGTTGATCGTTCGTAATAATTGACCCAGGTCGACACCGTCAACAACACCCAAAACGCCGGGATCGGGCACCACCTCCCGAAACGAAAATCGACGGCGAAGGGCAATATCGAGCAGTGCAATCGACTTATCGGTGGTGTTCATGGTTGCTATCACAAACAGGTTCAGCGGCACGCCGAATCGTTCCTGCGAGTAGGGCAACGTCAGCCAGAGTTCATTTTCTGCACCCAGCCGTTTGTCGCTTTCGAGCAGGGTGATCAAATCGCCGAACACGCTCGCGACGTTGGCCCGGTTGATCTCATCAATGAGCAAATAATGCGGTTGAGCTTTTTTCAGTTTCTGATTGCGCGTCTCTACCGAATCGTTGAGACAATCGGCCAAAGTGGCGTAACCGGCCTGTTGAATGGCTGACAGACAGGCTTTGTAAAAAATACCCTTCCGAATCCGGTAGCTGATCTGCCCGTTGATCACCTCCGGGCGAATGCCCTCCACAAACTCTTCGTAACTATAGGCCGGATGGAAGGTGATGAGGCTGGCCAATCCAGGCCGGGAATTTGTTTCGCGCAGATAGGGCTGTAACGCAAAGGTTTTACCCGTACCCGGCGGGCCAAACAGGATAAGGTTATGCGGTTGGCTAGTCTGCTCCGGCTCGGTATCGTAGTCAGCTTCCGGCTCCTCGGCGGTGTAGTCGGTCGGTCGTCGGTCGGCCAGCGTTGGGTCGTCGGCGAGCCGGATAACTTCGCTCAGAAAGGCTTCGTCTTCGGCGGCCCGGTACACATCGGCGTTATGCCGGGCGGAGTGCGGCCCCCGTTTACTGGTCTCCACCAGTTCGAGCAGGCAGTCTTCCCAGCAGGTTCGCAACACCGGCTGATAGAGCAGATGCACGTTCGACTGCCCGATGATAGCCGCTACATAATCGGACTTTTCGGTAATTGGCTCAAAGACTAGTTCCTCAAGAATGGACAGCCGCTCCTGACAGGATTTCTTGACCGTCAGGTGGTATTCGACTTCACTGCGACGCTGGCGCTGAATACGCAGGGCCTGAAAAAAGTTGATATGAGCGGTGATGGCGGCCTTTTCCTGTCGCACCACGAAAGCCAGCCGGGCGTCGCCGTTGGGCAGGTTAACAATATCGATCAGCTCTTTCAACAACCCAAAAAATCGCCGGACAGCTTCGGGGTGACCAATGTCACGAATGCGTTCAATGAGGGCCTGGGGCTGGGTATCGGTTGTCACAGAGTAAGAAAATTGTCGTTAACGAAGCTACGAAATTTTCAGCGTTTTTGTAACGTGGCTTCGGAATTGGACGATCTGTATTTAGGCTCGTTAGGGCCTAAACAGCGTAGCGTCGGTAGAAAAAGCCCTCATGGGTAGTAGGTGTGCCGTCAGGTACACAACTGTTATGTACCTGACGGCACACCTACTACCCATGAGGGCTTTTTCTACCGACGCTACGCTGTGAAGGCCCTAACGGGCTTATACGCTAAGCCTGATCTCGAACTTGCGTTTTTGTAGTAAAACTGCCCTTACTTGTAGCCACTACCTGCGTAAATAACCTATAAAAACCAGACCTGGTTATACTAAAATCACCAAGTATTAAACCAACAGAAAAACGTTATTCTGTATAGTTGAAATGATGGTTAGGCATATCGAGTACGAGCCGACCATGACGGAACGGTGCACTACCAATCAGGCCGTCCTTACGGAATTGGCCAATTATGTCGTCTGCTTTATCCAGAGCAGTACGGCGAAACTGCCGTTGCTTACCCAGAATGTCGATTGTTAATTTTCTGACGTGACGTTCTCTAATAAAATGATACCCATGCCCCACGCTGCTTCTCAGCGAAAATTTTCGACCAAGCGTATACGTGCCGATTTTGGTTAGCCCCGTTGGTGTCACCCGAAGTTTTTCGTTGGAACCAGTATCTATGTTAAATTTCAATTGATTACCGGTTGAGCCACGCAGTAACATCATGGGGCGGCTACCACCTAATAAGTTGGCTTCCAGTGTAGAATCCGGCACTGACCTACGTAGGATAAGCTGACGCTTCGGGTAGTCGATTAATAGAGAAAACTGGCGTAATACATCCCAGCCCAACAACCCATCGATACCCGGAATAGGCAATTGGACAGTGGTAACAGGCAGATTATTAATCTTTAGTCCATTCAGCGCCAGAGAGTCTGCCATACCAATCGTAGCGGGGACCAATTCTTCCTCATAATTTATTACATCAACTCCGGCTACTGTTTTTATCTCCATCATTCTCGCCATCCGACCAGAAATCATTGTTCGCTGGGCGCCACTATCCAGAGCAAGCCGGACGGCCTTTCCATTGATATGCACAGTTACGACTATGTGACCCTTGTGTTTCAGGATAAACGGAATTTGTAAACTATCATTTGCTAACTGGATTTTTAACGCAGGCTGATCCGCCAATAATCTAGCCATTCCATAATTAGCGGGCCGAAAATTCATCGAATCGGCAAGGTGAAGATACTGCCGGTAGTGACCCGGCCAGAAATACAGCTCTTCCAGCAATAGATACCGGGCGGCATCTCTTTCGGCCGCAGGACCGTTGGCAGCAACTTGCCGAAGGGCAGTACTGGCTAGGCTATTTCGCCCATACAGCCAATGCTGAGTGGCCTTCACATAACCTGCTGAAAGTGTATCAACGCGCGGTTTTGTAGCGTAAGTAGGGCTAGCCAACAGGAGCCACACCAATAGTCCTAAGCCAAGTTTATACGCATTACTCAAGTAGACTACTCGCATGGGGGCGGTTAAGAATAAATTTGATCTACAGTGAGACGATTGAACGTTCCTACCTCACCTTACGTAATACCGACCGTCCCGGCCGGCACTACGCCAGATAGCTCCCGATACTGACTACATCGACATCGGCAAACACGCTAATCACTGCAAGTAAATAACCGGATCAAACACCAGCAATTCACCATCATCCCGCACAAGTACATTTCGATGATGTAAATCACTGACGACAATACCGAAGTTGGCGTTGATATAATCGCTGTTTTGCAGAGGTATGAAGTCAAAGGGCAGCATGTAAGCGGCTACCTCCTCAGGCGTTGCTCCTCTTATGCCGCGTAAGGCTTTCTGACTAACAACAGAATGTAAAAAGCCATCGACATCCATCAAGCCCAGAAACGTGTAGCCCGTCTCGGGGAAGAGCCAGTTATGAAGTAACAGATTGTGCAGATAACTCAACCAGGTACCGTAATAGTTGAGGTTATTGCGTTTATAATAAACCCCTAATTGAACATATACCTGGTGCTCGGCGCCACCTTCGCCACCTTGAGCCTGCCAGGCATCCGTAAAAGGCTCGGCGGGCAACATTTTCGATTCAGAAATAGCCCATCTGCGAAGTAGTTTCTCCTCGCCGACTCGAAGGGCTTTATCTAACGCGACTTTTTGGGCACGGTTTTGAGGGGCTGGTCCTTGAGCCGCTTTGCTTGCTCAATGCACTCCTGCAATGACATCAAGGGCTGCTCGGAGACTTTCCTGATCATTTTTTTGCTCTGCTGCCGATGGTACTCGTTGAGGTATGTAACGTTCTCCTCCATCTGATGATTCGATTTCCTCATGAACAGACATGATTTAAAGTTGGTTCTTAGCTAACCCCTACGCCAGATAGCTCCCTATACTGACTGGCCGTTATTCATGAATAATGTAATCGTTATTAGCCAACTCAATGAAGGTATGCACAAGAAATAACCCGTCAAGGGTCGCTATATTATTGCGAAACAGGTCTAACAACTGGCGGTTTTTTATGTTGCCTGTAGTTACGAGTAGCAAACGGGGAGGCTGTCCAAGCAGAAGGTAACTATCTCTAAAATCCGAGTCTTTTGTAATAACAATACGATTTTCACGAGTTGCGATTTGACGAATGACGGTATCGCTTGTTTCGTCCTTATCCGGCAAATCATCCGTATGCAGTACATCATACCCCTTTGATCTGAGTACCTCAACCAGCAAATAAGGCAATTGGGCGTCAACCAGGTATCTCATGCCAGCACTTGGTGAATGCTTTTCACCCGTGCCAGTCTACTGGCAAAGGCAAGACAAGCTCGAATATCGTCTTCTTCCAAAGCAGGATAATCGGTCAGTATCTCCTCGTGCGTCATCCCCGCTGATAATAAATCCAAAATCAGTTCGACCGGGTACCTCCGATTACGGATTGTTGGCTTACCGTGACAAATGTCAGGGTTTAAGGTAATTCGCTCAAGCAATGATTGTTCCATACCTTTCTTTCTTACGAATGTAACAATTCCTACGCCAAATAGCTCCCGATACTAACCACATCGGCGAACACACCCGAGGCTGTTACCTCTGCCCCTGCACCGGGGCCTTTGATTACCAGGGGCCGGTCTTTGTAACGCTCCGTCGTGAAGGAAACAATGTTATCGGCACCGGTTAGCTGATAGAACGGATGCTCCACCCCAACAGGGCGTAAGCCAATAGTTGCTTTGTTGTTCTCAAAACTGGCGACAAACCGCAGCTTTTCTCCCTTCGTTTCGGCTTCGGCCAGGAGGTTTTCGAAGTAGTCGTTGTTGCGTTCCAGCTCTTCGAAAAAGGCCGGAATGGTGGGCGCGGCCAGGCAGGATTCCGGTAGCAGGGTGTCGATGGTCACATCTTCCGGCTCCAGTGGGAAACCAGCCTCACGTGCCAGAATCAGAATTTTCCGGGCGACATCCAGGCCGCTCAGGTCGTCGCGTGGGTCAGGTTCGGTGTAACCTTTCTCCTTGGCTTCGCGCACCACATCGGCAAAGGAAATACCGGGGCGGAAGGTGTTGAAAATGAACGACAATGTACCCGACAGGATCGCTTCGATTTTCAGGAAACGGTCACCGGCCGTCATCAGCCCCTGAACGGTGTTGATGATGGGCAGACCGGCCCCTACGTTGGTTTCGTACAGAAACTTGACGCCCCGGTTCAGGGCCGTGCGCTGCAACCGGCGGTACTCGCTGTACGGGCCGGAATTCGCTACTTTGTTTGGCGTTACGACCGAGATGTTGGCATCCAGCAGCGACTCGTAAAACTGCACAATATCTTTGTCGGAGGTGCAGTCGATGAAGACCGAGTTGGGCAGGTTATAATCTTTGATCTTCTCGACGAAAGCCGGTAAGGAGGTCGTGACGCCATCGGTCAGGAGCCGTTCGCGCCAGCCGTCCAGTGAGATACCTCGTGTGTCGAGCACCATCTTCTTGGTGTTTGTCATGCCCACCACGCACACCTTCAGCAATTTCTCCGAACGCAGGTATTCCGACTGGTTGTAAATCTGCTGCAGCAGCGTTCTCCCGATAAGACCCGTACCTACCAGATACAGGTTCAGTACGCGGGCTTCGGACTGGAAGAAGATGTTGTGCAGCGAGTTAAGGGCTTTCGAGAGGTTATTCTTGTTGATAACCACCGAGATATTAATCTCCGAAGACCCCTGCGCCACCGCCACAATGTTGACCCCGTTTTTGCCGAGCACCGAAAACAGCTTTCCGGCAATACCGGAGCTTTTCTTCATGCCCTCCCCCACCGTGGCAATAACCGACAGATCACGCTCGATGGCGATGCTGTCGATGTGCCCGTGAGCGATTTCGGTGGCGAACTCTTCATCCAGAATATTCTTGACATTTTCGGCACCGCGCGGGTCGATGGCGAAGCAGATGGAATGCTCCGACGAGGCCTGCGAAATGAGAATAACACTGATTTTATGCGCGGCCAGTACACCGAACAATTTGGCCGACACCCCGGCCACGCCAATCATCCCGGAGCCCTGCACGTTTACCAGCGCAATGTCGTCGATACTCGAAATACCCGTGATGGTGTATTGCCGACGTTCGGCGGTGCGGCTCACCACGGTACCGGCATGGGTTGGGTTGAAGGTGTTGAGCACCCGAACCGGAATGTTGCGGGCAAAAGCCGGTTGCAGACTTGGCGGGTAGATCACCTTGGCGCCAAAGTGCGACAGTTCCATCGCTTCGGCATAGGTGATGGTTGGAATATTAAAGGCATTCGGCACTTTGCGCGGGTCGGCGGTCATCATGCCGTCGACGTCCGTCCAGATGTCGATCACCTCGGCATTCAGGGCCGCACCCAGAATGGAGGCTGTATAATCCGAACCACCCCGACCCAGGGTCGTCGTTTCGTTTTTTTCGGTCGAGCCAATAAAGCCCGTTATCAGTTGCAGGTCCGACGTTTTGGCGAAGTGTTCCTGAACAAGCTGATTTGTCAGGGTATAATTTACTTCGGCCTGCCCAAACTGAGCGTCGGTTTTAATGATCTTGCGGGCGTCGCAGAACTGGGCCGGAATCCCCCGGCTTTTCACACATTCGGTAATGATTGTGGTAGACAGCCGCTCGCCGAAGCTGGTAATGAGATCGTGGGTGCGGAGCGACAGTTCGCGAATCAGCGACACACCGCGCAGCAGGTCTTCCAGTTCGTTGATGATTCCCCGGATATGGGCAAACACTTTGCT
The DNA here is from genome assembly GCF_054781875.1 of Spirosoma pulveris. Lineage (NCBI taxonomy): Bacteria > Pseudomonadati > Bacteroidota > Cytophagia > Cytophagales > Cytophagaceae > Spirosoma > Spirosoma pulveris. The sequence goes on along the minus strand of NZ_BAAGTO010000003.1, from coordinate 182,315 downwards.
CTGCTCCTTGACCGGGATCAGGGCTTTTATGACGTTAAAATGGCGGTCTTCGATCCGGCGAACCAGCTCCATATAATCGGTTTCACCGGTAGTAGCCATTCGGCCAATCTCGATAAGCTGATTGGTGATGCCCCCCATCGCCGAAAACACGACCGCTATCTGGTCGCCGTTCTGACGGTGGTTTTCAATGATCTGGATAACCTGCTTTATACTGTCTACGGACCCAACGGAGGTACCGCCAAATTTAAGAACCTGCATTACTGGAAAAGCGAAAGAGTGAATGTGCGAACGAGCGGCTCAGCGGCAAAGATGATCCCTCTGTTCACGAAATTTAATCAGGAAGCTGTTGATGATGGTACTCTTATAAAGGCAAAGATAGCGACGACAAGCTCATTTCCGGGCTTCCATTGCCAGAAAAGGAACCCCGTTTTCACGGCTATCCGGGTAGTGGAATTATTCTGCAAAGACAATGCCGTACTAAAACGACTTTGTTTCGTTACTGGCGAGCAGGGCAAAATTCAGTGTTCCTGTGTGATCATAGCGCTCAATAAATTACCCGTATAGTAAATATATGAATGCCCCGGAGTCCATTCTAGAGTCATAAAGAGAGTACGTAAATACGGTGTTATTGCCTCCTGGCGCTGGCAGATGGCGCGTAAAAGAGATTTTCCGTTGCGGAATGATCAACTTTTTTCAGCCTCTGTTAAATCCGGGCGCATCAGAATGCCGTAAATCTTTTCAAACCGTCTGTTAGACCTGCGGTTATGTTGTTACTACACTTAATTTACTCAAGCACGTTATGAACAAGCAAAACGAATCTGGTCTTACGATGTTACCCGGCCAGTTGGAGCCAGTACGCGTAGGCCGCCGGTTGTTTCTTCGCTACGCAGGCGCTTTTGCCGCAGGGGGCGCTATCCTGGCATCCTGCAAAGAAGGCGAAGAAAACCCCACCACCGTAATGGCCCCCGTTGACCTCGGTACGGGTGATGTGGGCATCCTGAACTATGCTTTTGCCCTTGAGCAGCTCGAGGCCGCTTTTTACACCCAGGTCGTGGCCAAACCTTATACGGGCATGACTGATGTCGAAAAGGCTATTCTGACGGATATTCGCGACCACGAAATCATTCACCGCGAATTCTTCAAAGCAGCTATTCCGGCCGCCAGCCGCATTGGCGACCTGGTCCCCAATTTCAGTACCATCAACTTCAACGACCGGGCCAGCGTTCTTGGCACGGCCAAAGCGTTTGAAGATCTGGGCGTAGCCGCCTACAATGGGGCTGGTACATTAATTACAGATGTGAATTACCTGGCGCTTGCGGGTAAGATTGTATCGGTAGAAGCTCGTCATGCAGCGGCCATCCGCGACCTGCTGAACCCGAAATCGGCTGATTTTGCCGGTGACGATGTGGTAGCGCCTACTACCGGTCTGGATGCGGCCACCCCGCCTTCTGCGGTATTGCCAACAGCCCAGAAGTACGTACGAACACCGATTACAGCCACCAATCTACCCAAGTAAACCACACGCAACGCTATGAACTTATTCAATCTAATAGCCGATATCGAAAAAGCAGACCCCGAAGTTAGCGAGCGTTTCAACTTCTACTCGCGCCGGAATCTGCTCAAATTTGGTTCAAATCTGCTGGCTGCCGGTATTCCGACGGTGGTGGCTGCCAGCCTGAACCAGGCTTTTGCCCAGACGACGAGTGCTCCATCCCAGGCTGCTATTGACACGGCGAATTTCGCTCTTACGCTTGAGTACCTGGAAGATGAGTTTTACCGCACCGGCCTGGCTACGGCGGGCCTTGTTCCAGCCAGCGATCTGGCCGTTATCAATCAGATCAGCAAACACGAAACAGCACACGTTAATCTGCTGAAAACCACGCTGGGTGCGGCTGCCATTGCCAAGCCGACGTTCAAATTTCCGGCCGGTACGTTCTCGACCTACGCCACATTCCTGGCCACGGCACGGGCACTGGAAGACACGGGCGTTCAGGCATACAAAGGACAGGTAGGAACACTGATCAACGACAAACTCATTTTAAAGACTGCTCTGCAAATCCATTCGGTAGAAGCGCGCCATGCCTCGGAGGTTCGCCGGATGATGGGCATGAAAGGCTGGGTTTCTGATCCAACACAAACGACGTTTACGCAGGGAGGTGTAAGCCTGAAAACACTGCCGAACGTGACCGGTATAACGGACGACAATTTCCGTGGTGCTTTCGATGAGCCCCTGACCAAGCAGCAGGTTATGGCCATTGCCGCATCGTTCTTATAAAGAAGCATTAAGTATAGGGAGGCCGGGAAACCGGCAAGGGTGATGAAAGGTATCGGAGGTTTTCTCTGATACCTTTTTTTTGTGCTTTTCCATCCGTCCGTTTTTTCGTTGCTTGCAGGTAAATTCGCCCCTACTGGCGGCACCTGTATGAAATTCGTTCGTATTCTTCTGAAAGTCCTGCTCGGACTTGTTGTATTGATCCTGCTCTTTCTGGCCGTAAGTCTGGCCCCGGTTGATGAGACGCCGTACCAGCAGATGCCCTATTATACCCAGACCAAAGAACGTCTGGCTCAGCTTCCGGCCAATCCGGCAGCCACAACACCACTGCGGGCCGGTTGGGCCAAGTCCAGCATTACGCCCCCTTACTCCACCCCCACCGGTGGTTACGGTGCCCGGCGCGGTAAGCATTGGCACATCATTGCCGACTCCATTTTTGCCCGCGCTATCATGCTCGATAATGGCGGTACAAAAGCCGCACTCATCGGTCTGGATTTGCTCATTACGCCCCCTACCGTAGTCGAAGCGCTTAAAAAACGACTCCCCGAGGTTGGCTTACGGTGGGAGAATATTTACACGGGAGCTATTCACTCGCACAATAGCATCGGCGGTTGGGCACCCGGTATTGTTGGTCAGCTCATTGCAGGCGGGTATGATGAGAAACTGGTCGTTCGTATTACCGATGGAATTATAAACGCCATCCGGGCGGCCCAGCAGAACATGGCGCCCGTGCAGGTCGGCTTCGGGCAGGTCGATGCCAGCGACCATATTTATAACCGAATTGGTTTCTCCGGCCCCACCGGACCGCTCGACGGCATGGTACGCCTGTTGAAACTGAGGAAAGAAACCGGCGAATCGGCTCTGCTTTGTACTTTTTCCGGCCACGCGACCCTCTACGAAGATGCTATGTGGAATTACCTCAGCCGCGATTACCCCGGCTCGCTGGTCGACCGGCTGGAAAAGAAATCGGCCGACTTCGCCGTGTTCATGGCGGGGGCGGTGGGCAGTACCGGCCCGCAGGCGCGTGGCAAAACCGACTTTCAGGAAATCCGTAACTACGCCGGTGACCTGGCTCTTCGCATCGAACGAACCGTTCCGCAAATCCAGACCAAAGCTGACAGTACGCTGGGGATTCTGACGCTGCCGCTCGGCCTGCGCGAACCGCACCCGCGGGTGATTGGCAACTGGCGGGTGCGGCCGTGGCTTTTCTACGCCGTTTACGGCGATTATCCGTCCGACCTGAAAGCCCTGCGGATTGGCCAGACGGTACTACTGGGCACCCCCTGCGACTACTCCGGCGAGTTCGTGGCCGATTTCAAACCGCTGGCTACGCAAAAAGGCGTTAACCTCATGATTACCAGCTTCGATGGCGGCTACATTGGTTACGTAACCCCCGACAAATACTACAACCGGACCACCTACGAAACCCGCGACATGAACTGGTTTGGGCCGTACAACGGGGCGTACTTCGAGGAAATGATGATGGGGTTGTTGAAAAAAATCTAACCCGGCCCAACGCATCAACGATTACATAAAATCAAATCCCGAAAACTGGGAAAACGATAAATTTTACGATTTGTAATCCCGACCTATGCGCTTACTTTTAATGGTAGCCCTACTCGTCAGCCTTTTACCTGGCCACACGAACACCGACCCCTCCGCCGTTATTCGCATTAACCTGCTCGGCTACCGACCCGACAGTCCGAAAACAGCGGTTTGGGGAAGCCTGACCGGGCAAGATATCAATTCGTTCGAGCTGGTCGATGAACAGTCAAACGCGGTGCAGCATCGGCTACCCGCCGGGCGGGCGTTTGGCGGGTACGGGCCGTTTAAACAGGCATACCGGCTCGACTTTTCGGCGGTTCAGAAACCCGGTCAGTATTACCTCCGCACAGCCGACGGTGCCCGATCGCCGGGGTTTCGGATTGGCGACGATGTGTATGCGGGTGCCGCCGATTTTTGCCTGCGCTACATGCGGCAGCAACGGAGCGGCTTCAACCCCTTTCTGAAAGACTCCTGCCATACGTATGACGGCTACACCATGTACGGCCCCATGCCGGACAGCACGCATATCGACGCGTCGGGTGGCTGGCACGATGCCTCCGATTATCTGCAATACGTAACTACCTCGGCCAACGCGACGTACCATCTACTAGCTGCCCTGCGCGACTTCCCAACTGCCTTTGGCGACCAGCATCAGTTAAATGGGCTGGCGGGTGCCAATGGCCTGCCCGATGTACTGGACGAAGCCCGCTGGGGACTCGACTGGCTCCTGAAAATGCATCCCACCGATACCTGGCTCTTCAACCAGCTTGGCGACGACCGCGACCATTCGAGTATGCGAATCCCCAAACTCGACAGTATGTACGGCAAAGGGGCTGAACGGCCGGTGTATTTTGCGACGGGTCAGCCGCAGGGGCTGTTTAAATACAAGAATCGGGCAACGGGCGTTGCATCTACGGCGGGCAAAGTGAGCAGCGCGCTGGCACTTGGCTATCAGCTGACGCGAAAAAATGACCCCGCCTACGCCGGTAAACTCTGGCAGCGGGCGCAGTCAGCGTATAAACTTGGGCTCGAAAAACCGGGAAATTGCCAGACAGCACCGGGCCGGGCGCCTTATTTCTATGAGGAAGACAATTACGCCGACGACATGGAACTGGCCACCGTGGAGCAACTCAACGCAATGGGGGCTACGGGCTCACGGGCGGCCAAATTACAAACTACAGCACTGGACTTTGCCCGCAGGGAGCCCGTGACCCCGTGGATACTGAACGACACTGCCCGGCATTACCAGTGGTACCCGTTTGTGAACGTCGGTCATGCGGAACTGGCGAAACGACTATCGGCCCCCGATCGAAAAACCGTTACTGATTACTACAAGGCTGGTATTGAGGTAATCTGGAAACGCGCCAGTCAGAACGCCTTTTACCGGGGCGTCCCGTTTACCTGGTGCAGCAATAATCTCACAACCTCCTTCGCCACGCAATGCTTCTGGTATCGTCAGCTCACCGGCGATACGCAGTTTGCCGCGCTGGAACAGGCCAATTTCGACTGGCTGTTTGGCTGTAATCCGTGGGGAACGAGTTTTGTGTACGGCCTTCCGGCCAACGCTGACACCCCATCGGACCCGCATTCGTCCTTCACGCATTTGAAAAACTATCCCATCGACGGCGGACTGGTGGATGGCCCCGTCCGGGGCAGCATTTATAGCCGGCTGATCGGCATTACCCTGCACGAGCCGGATGAATATGCCCCGTTCCAAAGCAGCGTAGCCGTGTACCATGATGATTATGGCGACTACAGCACGAACGAACCAACCATGGATGGCACGGCCTCGCTCGTGTACCTGCTGGCCGCCAAACATGCCGAGAAAGTTAAACCCGCCAAAGCAAATACGTCCCGAACACGTCAAAAACCGGCGAAGACGCTAAAGTCATCGAACAAAACTGATCTTAAATCAACCTATTTCAAAGGGGCAAAAATCAGAGGTGACACCAGTACCCGCCGATTGGCGCTGGTGTTTACCGGCGATGAGTTTGCCGATGGCGGCTCAACCATAGCCCGAACCCTGCAAAAGCATCAGGTTCGGGCTTCGTTTTTTCTGACGGGTCGGTTCTTACGGAACCCCGCTTATACCTCACTTACAAAACAACTCCAACGGGATGGCCACTACCTCGGCCCCCACTCCGACCAGCACCTGCTCTACTGCGACTGGACAAAGCGGGATAGCCTGCTCGTGACCCGGCAGCAGTTTGTGGATGATTTACGGGCCAATTATGTAGAGTTAGCCCGTTTTAAAGCCCCTCAAAAGGCCGCTAAACTATTTCTGCCACCTTACGAGTGGTACAACGACAGCATTACCGTGTGGGCCAGAGCGGAAGGCGTTCAACTTATCAACTATACGCCCGGCACACTCAGCCACGCGGATTACACCACCCCTCAGGATAAAAACTACCGCAGCAGTGCCACCATACTGCAATCCATACGAACCTACGAGCAGAAAAAACCGGCTGGTCTGAACGGTTTTATCCTGCTGATGCACATTGGCGTAGCGCCGAATCGAACGGATAAACTCTATGACCGGCTGGACGAACTACTGACCGGGCTTCGGCGGAAAGGGTATGCCTTTGTGCGGGTCGATGCATTGTAAAAAGAACCCAAAACCTTACGCATGAAAGCGTGTTGATATAGTTGCTGACGACCGTTAGTTCGGGCCATGTCGGCTTACTCAACTAATGAACTTTTACCATGCGTACATTCCTGTTTCTTCTAGCTGTTAGCCTGTCCGGCTCCGCCTGTTTCGCCCAGAGCGATTCATCGAAAAAAGTAGAGCAAACGCCTGTTCAGCAAAGTCCGTCGCCAAAACAGGTAGCTATTCCGGGCGTCGATACGCCCCTGTCGGGTGGCGGCATGACCGCCCAGACGCCCAACAACCCCATTCCGCCCGTTCAGGATAACAAGAAACGTAAAACCCTGCCCCCCAGCGACCCACGGGCGTTTGGCGTATCGGTACCTGTTGGAAAAGCGAAAAAAGATACCTTATAAGCCTTATTGATAGCCCGACGCATTTAAGCTTGTCACTCTATTTTAACCATAAGACTGATGGGTATTACTTTGTTTTTGGCCAGACAATGCGGTTACTTTGTGTCAACGTTCTTTGTTTTCCGTCAAACAAGCTAATGGTTTTCCTGAGAGGTTCAGGAAATGAAAAAGGAATCGTGTGAGAATCACGAGCAGACGTTGCTACTGTCAGTGACTATTAAAAAGGGTTTGCCCTCGATGTCCATTGTCCTTCAGCGGTTCGCCCACTCCGGCGAACCGGTTGCGATAGGATGAGAAGGACGGCAAATACCGTCACAAGCCAGGAGACTTGCCTTTAGCTTTGCTGATTACGCCCACACGCGATTGGGTTTTATCACGATTGACTGCTTCATTCCGGCTTCTCCCCGAGGCTGGGTGTGGTATGTCGTGTTGTGTAAATTCTGGATTATGTGGTGGGCGTATGGAGTTCGGCATCGAACGCGATCAATCATTTAATCCGTTTACAACATGATCGCACACAACCTCGGCTATCCACGAATCGGTAGCCACCGCGAACTCAAACGGGCCTGTGAACAATTCTGGGCCAAAAAAATCACCCCACAGCAGCTTCAGGCAGCAGGCCGTCAACTACGGCAGGCCAACTGGCTGACCCAGCAACAGGCTGGCATTGCACTCGTCCCCTGCAATGACTTTTCGTTCTACGATCAGGTGCTCGACATGTCGCTGACGGTCGGGGCAATCCCGAAGCGGTTCAAACCCCTGCTCGATGAATCAGCGCCAAACCCATTGGCGCTCTACTTTGCCATGGCCCGCGGCTATCAGCAGGATGGGCTGGACCTGAAAGCGATGGAGATGACCAAGTGGTTCGATACCAATTACCACTACATCGTCCCTGAGTTTTCGGCAGATCAGTCGTTTTCTTTGCTCTCCGACAAAATCTTCACCGAGTTCGACGAAGCCCGGGAAACGCTGGGTATGCTACCTAAGCCGGTTTTGCTGGGCCCCGTATCCTACCTTCTTTTGGGCAAGGAAAAAGAATCGGGCTTCGACCGCCTGACATTGCTCGATCGCTTGCTGCCGGTCTATGAACAGATACTTGCCCGATTGCAGCAGCAGGGTGCCGAGTGGATTCAACTCGATGAGCCTTGCCTTTCACTGGATTTGACGATCCATCAGCAGGCAGCCATAGCTTCCGTTTACGGGCAATTGCGCCAACAATTTCCTGATCTCAAACTACTCCTGGCGACTTACTTCGAGTGCTATGGGGCCAACCTGAATCTGGCCCTTCAGTTACCCGTCGATGCACTTCACCTCGATCTGGTCCGTTGTCCGAACCAGCTAGGCGACATCCTGACTACTGATTTTGTCCAGCGCCCCACCCAATTGTCGCTGGGTGTGGTGGACGGCCGAAACATCTGGATCAACGATCTGGAGAAATCGCTGGCTATGATTCGGCAAGCCGTAGCAGCGCTGGGTGTCGACCGAATCCTGATTGCCCCCTCCTGTTCCCTGCTGCACGTTCCATGCGACTTGTCGACCGAGACGACTGAGGCCGGATTACCTTTCGAACTCAACCAATGGCTGGCTTTTGCCCGCCAGAAACTCGACGAAGTTGTCGTTCTCACCACGCTCAGCCAAGAACCCGGAAATCCACAGGCGGCTGCTTTGCTGGCGGCTAATCGGGCCGCGTTGCAAACCCGGCGGGCATCTGCCCAGATTAATCGACCGGCGGTACAGCAACGGCTGCGTCAGCTGAGCGAGCAGGACGCCCGGCGAACGAGTGACTTTGCGGAGCGTCAGGCCGTACAGCATAACCGGCTCAACCTGCCCCTTTTTCCTACGACTACAATTGGCTCATTTCCTCAAATAGATGCCGTACGGGCCAATCGGGCAAAATTCAGGAAAGGAGAAAAGACGCTAGCCGAGTACGAAGCATTCATCCGGTCGGAGACAGAGCAGGCCATCCGCTGGCAGGAAGACGTTGGCCTGGATGTACTGGTACATGGGGAGTTCGAGCGCAACGACATGGTAGAATATTTTGGTGAGTTACTCGACGGAATCGCCTTCAGCAAAAACGGCTGGGTGCAGAGTTACGGGTCGCGCTGCGTTAAACCGCCCATCATTTTTGGTGATGTTCACCGGCCCGAACCCATGACCGTACGTTGGGCTCAACTGGCCCAGTCACTAACTGACAAGCCCGTTAAAGGCATGCTCACCGGACCTGTGACTATTCTGCAATGGTCATTCGTCCGGGACGATCAACCCCGGCGCGACACCTGTCTGCAACTGGCGCTGGCCATTCATGACGAAGTTGTGGATCTGGAAGCGGCAGGCATCGGCATTATCCAGATCGACGAGCCCGCCCTGCGGGAAGGGCTACCGCTGCGCCGGGAAAACTGGGACACTTACTTAAACTGGGCGGTTATGGCATTTCGGGTGGCGGCATCGGGCGTGCAGGACTACACCCAGATTCATACCCACATGTGTTACGCGGAGTTCAACGACATCATTGGTGCCATTGCCGACCTGGACGCCGATGTCATTACCATTGAGACCTCCCGCTCGCAGATGGAGCTTCTGGATGCCTTCGCCCGTTTTGCGTATCCGAACGAAATCGGGCCGGGCGTGTATGATATTCATAGCCCTCGTGTACCAACCGTGGCCGAGATGGTCGAGCTTCTTCAGCAGGCAACCCAGGTACTTCCCGCCCGGAACTTGTGGGTCAACCCCGATTGTGGCCTGAAAACGCGCCGGTGGCCGGAAACAACTGAAGCACTGAAAAACATGGTTAAGGCGGCTCAAACCGCCCGCGAAATCGTGTTGGAATCGGTGTAATTAAGAACGGTCATCTGTCAGTTTCTGGCAGATGACCTGTTTTGTCTGCCCGCAAATAAATCCGCGCAGCGCCCAACGTGAATCAACAACCAAAGTCCGAATACAATGTCAATTGACCACACACGTTCACAGGCTGAACGAATTCTGGCGGCTGAAACCCGAATCTTCAAAGCTGTTTTCCCCGGCACGACCAATCATTACGATACCCTGTTTGGGGGTACGGCACTGCAACTGATGGACGAAGTGGCTTTCATCACGGCAACCCGTTTCTCCCGAAAACGTATGGTAACGGTATCATCCGACAAGATCAATTTTACCAAATCCATTCCGGCCGGAACCATTATCGAACTGGTTGGCCGGGTTGAGCACGTTGGCAATACCAGCATTCGGATTGCTGTCGAAATTTACGTGGAGGAGATGTATTCAATGGAGCGGCACCAGGCTATTCACGGTACGTTTACGTTCGTGGCGCTGGATGAAAACAAGAAACCTATCCGGATTTTATAAACTTCCGTTAACCAAAGCGAATGAACTATAAAGCCATAACTACCTTAAAAAGAGCCGATACGGAGGGGCGAATTCCCCATCATACGCTGGATCAGTATGTTCGTAATGAGTTAGCCCAGCAACTGATAAAGGCGCTGAAGCCTACCCTTGCCATTGATCGCCTACCCCCCGAAACAGCCTCTGCCGGTTTGGTAACCCCATTGATGGTTGACTTTACAACCGAACTGTTCATTCTCAAACCCGACCAGTGGCAGCAAGTAAAAAACTCTCTTACGGCATCGGTCAACAGCCTCCCGCCGGACCAGCAGCGCCTTATCCAACAACTAATTGATGAGGTTGAAACGACTCATGCAAGTCTGCCGCCCTTCGTGTAAGCACTGACCAATGTAAATAATGGATTTTCTGGGTTTGGCCACCAATAGGTTAAGTGCCGTAGGCACGAGATGTTTTTAGTCATGTCGGGCCATCCCCTTGGGTCACCAAACCGTTACCCGGTCCAGGCAAAGAGTTGGGCGGGGTTTGGCGTCAGGCAATCTGGCACGGCGTCGTTAACTCGTTGGCTTGTCGGGTAAGGGCGCGGATGCGTGGAATTCAGCGTAGATGCGGTGCATGTAGCCGTCCAGCAAGGTTTGAATACGGCTTCGATCGTCGGACTGAGTAATTAATCCAACGTGGTATTCGCGGTTGATGCGCCAGAAGATTTCCGGATCGTTGAACACCGAAAGATCGGGCCATTGCTGGCGGGCGAGCGAGACAATCAATCCTGCATGGCGACCGCTATCAACCGGGGGCAGGTAATGCTCTTTACGGGCGATGGCCGTTTCGAGCTTGGCCCATTCGCGCCAGAGGTTCACACCTGAGGCAGCCTCTACCATCTCGGCAATGTGAGCGCCACCCACGCGCGAGGCCGTTTCCAGAAAATACAGTTCTCCGTCGTGATCGCCCCGGATGTACTCGGAGTGCGAGGCACTATAGCGCATACCAAAGGCCGACAATACCTGATCATTAATCTGCCGCAACGCGTCGGTTTCGGGAGTATCGAGCGGTAAGGTCACCGTTCGAAAAACCCCACCCCCGTGCGATACTTCCATAGGCGTCGCCAGGTATTGACTCACCCGTGTAAACACCGCTTTGCCATCGACGGATAGCGAATCGACGTGGTAGACGGTTCCCGGTTTAAACTCTTCAATGAGGTAATTATGCCGGTTATCGCCCAGCAAATGAATGGCGGACCAGGCTTCATCCAGCGAATGCACTTTCCGAATACCCGTAGCCGACGCTTCCGAACGGGGTTTTATGAGCCAAGGGGCTTCGGTGGTCTGCAAAAATGCCGTAACCGTTTCATCGTGGAAAAGTGAGCAGAAGGCAGGCACCCGAATGCCGGCGGCAAAGGCACGCGTTCGCATCGCCAGTTTATCCCGGAAATAGCGCGAGGTCGTTTGGCCCATCCCGTCGATACGGAAGGTTTCGCGGATGAGGGCTCCTTTCTCTACATCGAAATCATCCAGGGCGACTACCCGGTCGATTCGTCGGGAGCGCATTGCATGAGCCAGTCCCATAACCATCTGGTCCAGCACGTCGGGGGCGTTACTGGGCGATGGCAGGAAAAAAAATTCATCAATGGACTCGCGGGGCCACGCTTCATTGGCAAGTTTCTGGTCGGTCAACAGGTAAACCGTATTTCCCAACTCTTTACAGGCTTTCATAAAATCCTGTCCTTTGAAGAACGTAGCGATGCACAGAAAAGAAAGTTGATTCATACTGTCGATGGTTCAGGTTTAGTTTTAACCCTGTAACGTTTTTGAAAACGTTACAGGGCCATCATCCCCGGTCGGCGGGACGAAGTAGTAAACTGTGTTCAGCGAAAAAAGATACGGCCAAATAGCCAAACAACGAATTTTCTTACTCCTTTTCTGCAAGAATCAACTGTAAGTAGGCGATTAACAGTCGAATACCAAAACCGGTAGCGTTCTTTTGCGACCCAAACTCCGTATCGGCGAAAGCCATACCGGCAATGTCAAGATGCGCCCAGGCCGGATGTTTCTCCGAAAATACTTCCAGAAATTTGGCTGCACTGATGGCTCCGGCGACGGGCTTACCGCTGTAGTTTTTGACATCGGCCACATCCGATTTTATGTCTTCGGTATACGCATCCCACACTGGCAATCGCCAGAGTTTTTCGCCCGTCTGGTTGGCGGCCTTCGTGAGTGCAGCGGCTAACTCATCATTGGGTGTAAATAAGCCAGCCGCATGGTAGCCCAGCGTGGCAATTACACTACCGGTCAGCGTAGCGAGGTCGATGAGCACGTCGGGCTGGTAATTGCGTACCATATAGCCCAGTCCGTCGGCCAGAATAACGCGGCCTTCGGCATCGGTGTCAATGATTTCGATAGTCTTGCCGGAATAGGCCGTCACCACATCGCCGGGTTTGGTCGAGCGGCCGTCGGTCGAGTTTTCGGTAGACGGGACAATGCCGATCACGTGAATGGGCAGTTTCAGTTTAGCGGCCACCTCCACCGTACCGAGCACAGCCGCAGCCCCGCCCATATCGCTTTTCATGAGGTGCATATTGGACGACGTCTTGATGGACACCCCGCCCGTATCGAAGGTAACGCCCTTGCCCACCAGTCCAACTTTTCGGGGATTTTCGACCCCTTCCGGCTTATATTCGGCAATAATCAGCACCGGCGGCACATCACTCCCCTGACTCACGCTGAGCAGCGCCCCCAGCTTCTGCCGTTCGAGTTCGGCTTTATCGAGCACCGTTACGCTGTACGCGAACTGATTGCCGGATGCAACGGCCCAATCGGCCAGCGTTTGCGGTTTTTTGTAGTTGGCAGGCGCATTCATCAGATCCAACATTTGCAGTTGGGTATGGGCAATAGCCTCCGCACGGGTCAGAGCTTCCTGCGCGGCTGTGTGCTGGTCGGGGTTCACCTGAAGCGCCAAGGCCCCGGCAGCGGTATAAAAAACCGGCGTTTCGGGTTTATCGGTCTGGTACAGTTTCAGGTCGTACCCGCCCCCCCGAACGCCCAGAACAACACCGGCGACTACGCTCCCATTAAAGGAAATGAGGTCGATAGTTAGCGCTGCCGGGAATTTACTTTTCTGGTCAAAGAAAAATTTGCGGAATAGTCGAAGCCAATCCATTTCCTGCGGGTCGTTTCCGAGCCCTAACAAGTGTATCTTTTGCCCATTCTGGCCATACACGGTCAGCACTTCTTTGGCTTCCGCCTTAAAGTCGCGTTGCAGCACCTCAGCCGACAAGCCCAGCGTTGGGGCAAGGCCAGTCAACTGATCGGCCAGCGAATCGGATTGCAGAACAGGAATGATCAGATCACCGGCCTCCGGCGACTGTGTCGTTAAAGTGATATTCATAATTACTTCCTCTTAATCTGTATTGGCAGGGAACAGGATTTACCTTCTAGAATTGATTAGAATACATCAGACGCCTTGCTTTTAAAAACATAGAGTTTTCCTGTATCTATGTCAAAGGCCGAAAACTGTAACTCTTTTGCCGTTGAACTGAATACTTTGAAGTAGCCTTTGTGATTTCTAAGCCCTGAGTTGGCATGGCAAGAACAGCCACTCTGCATAACTAATGCTAATTCTCTAACTGCTCCCAAGCTATCAGCATACACATAATCATTTTGAGTGGCATCTGCTGACAAAGTTTGCTGTTGATCCTTTTGTATTTCGAACTCCCCACAAATTATCTCTCCTCCCCAAAAAACAGAGTTACCATTCATGAATTTGAGGGTTTTAGCGCTATTGTCAATGTGCAAACCACTGATTCGTTCAGCCCACCCGGTTGACGAAAGAGGGTTTAAGTAATATGATGTTAGTCCAGCAGCAACTATACTTACTAAGATTAATCTCTTCTTACCAGTCATGGACACATAACGCTTAATGACTTCGCTGCATCGGCCATACCTCCTCCTATAACTTCAGTTAATGATACATATTCCAGGCAGAAACTCAATAAAAAAGCCATTCTACGGCCTTAGGGAACTCCCGGCTCCAGTGCGCTTCCTGGTGAGTGCCAGTGGGATCGACCGATACGTGGATGTCGATCGAATGCCCCCCGTAATGCTGGCGGACCAGTGATTCGTTGAAGCGCTGGATATTCGGCACCATGTACACCGACTTCTGCTCACCACCATATGCATATATTTTCATGGGTACGGGGGCTTGAAAGCGAATGGCGTCGAAATAGATCTTAGGGGAAATCCAGAGCGAAGGCGAGAAAACCATCAGTCGGCCAAACACATCGGGGTGCAGCAGGCCCGCATAAATACTGATCAACCCACCCAGCGAACTACCGCCAACGCCGGTATGGGCCGCATCGGGCAAGGTTCGAAACCGCTTGTCGACGAGGGGTTTTATAGTTTGGAGGATAAAATCCAGGTAGTATTTACCACGCCCCTGACCGGCGCGGGTGCGGGTAAAGGTGAACTCCCGAATACGGTCATCATTGGCGTGGTCGATAGATACCAGGATTACCTCGTGGTGATTCCGGGCGGCCAGCAGGGCCATTTTCTGATCGACTTCCCAGCTTCCGAAACCAGCGCCACCACCAAACAGATTCTGGCCGTCGTGTAAATACAGAACGGGATACTGTTTCTCTGAAGTCTCGTAATCGTGCGGGAGCAGCACATGAACCCGGCGGACAGCCCCCAGTTGGGGAGACTCGAAGGTGTCGCCCAGGAGTTGTATTTTTGGCAACAGCTCCGGATTGAACGGCATACCGAACCACCGCCAGTGAGGTACATAATCCTGCTTTACCGAATCGGAAGCGGCTACCCTCCGATTCGTAACGCCCTCACCCGAAGCGCCCAGTTCTACATGGTCCCAGCTACCCCGCGTGTATTTATATTCCAGTGTTTCCGGCAGCTCAATGCCCTCCGGAAACGAATACACAAACTGACCCGGCGCTACAGGCTGCATCTGAAAGCGGTCCAGATCGGGATACCAGTCACAAAAATTACCCGACACAAACACCGGGCGGTCATCTGTGATGTGCGTACGCAATTCCAGACGTAATGATGAAGTCATACGCTTAGAATCGGATATGGGCTTGTGTTGGTTCAGTAGGAACCGGGAAAGTTAGGGTACAGGAAGGCGGTTAGGCAAATGCCCATGTATCGGCCAATCCCCTTACCACCGAAACAAGCTGGTTGTAATTGGCGGGTTTGGTCATAAACTGATTAGCCCCTAACGCCAGACTTCGCTGACGGTCGGTGTTGTCCGACGAGGTGGAAAACATCACAACGGGCAAATGGGCAAATGTAGGCGTGTTGCGGAGCTGCGTCAGGGTATCGAAGCCATTTTGCCGATTCATATTTATATCCAGCAAAATCAACTGAGGCAGGCGCTTGCAGCTAGCCAGCTCGGGCAATAGCTGATCGCCATCAGTAAGTGTTATCACACTGATGGGCCGTTCTGTATCTTCGAAAGCAGAACTAATAAAAAGTCGGTCGTCCTCATCGTCATCAACGACCCAAACGGCAGGCGCATCGGTATAGCGCAAAGCCGAAGGCGAATGGAAAGCCATCGCAAAAAAGATTGAAGTAAAGCGTTGGATGGTTGCGTTCGTTGAGTAGACTTCACCGACTGTTTACGGTGTACAGGACTTACTTTAGGTTAAAAGCATAGCCCCTAACTAAAGTGACTTTTTTTCGCTGATTTTAGCTAACAAAGTCGAATAACAAGCCAAATATAGCAATATGATAAATAAAATACCACATAATCAACTATTTATTAACTAAAAATAACCTATATCCCCTGAAAAATTGCCTTAAAAAGAAGCTATAATTTTAGTACGTACACTATTGATAACCAATAGCTTACCTGTTTATTTTAAACTATTCCAAATAGCATTCTATAATTAGTCTAAATAATATATAACTTTGCCACGAATTCTACATTAGCTATTCAATACATGTTAAAGCCTCGTTTACTACTTACTCACGTTGTACCGGTTTTATTCTTAGCCGTCAGCTTATCGGCTTGCACGGACAATGACGATCCAACGACCGTTACGCCCCAACTCCGTAAAACTGTTGATTACGGAAAATTGACTGATACGACGACCTACGCTTCGTTTTTTGTGGACAACGACGGCGCTAAAACTGTCGATTTAACTACGGGCGCTACCCGCCTGCTGATGTTCCGGGCGATCAATACGTACAACGGTACAGCGGTAGGTACGGGAGCAACGCTGGATGCCAACGTACTGAAGAACATGTTCTCGAATACCGGCAGCCCCTTTTCGGGTACGGCCAATACAGGCCTGAATAGCTCGGGGATCCAGCTTCGCAATGTAACGGCTTCGTCTTTATCGGCAACGGATGCGGAGAAAGAGCGGGCAACGATCGAAGCAGGTTTCCCGAAAATTGCCACCGCCAGCCAGTCCGTAGCGGCCGTAGCGTCGGAAGGGAAAGCCGGCAAATTAGGCACGTATCTGGTCGACGAGCAGGGGATCGAATGGGGTCAGATCATTCAGAAAGGCCTTATTGGTGCTTTTCAGGTCGACTACATTGGCAATGTTCTCCTGAGCGACAAAAATCTATCGCTGGACAACACCACGCTGGTAGCCGGAAAAAAGTACACGCAGCTTGAGCAAAACTGGGATGAGATTTACGGCATCCTGACGGCTAATCCAGTGTATGGCGGCAAAGCGACAGCTACCTCATCGGGCGAGAGCTTTATCGGTTCTTACCTGTGGGAGTACAATAAAGAAGACTTCCCGAAAATTCATACGGCCTTGCTGAAAGGTCGGGCGGCCATTGTCAATAATGACACCAAAACGTTGAAAGAACAGGCCGCCTTCATTCACCTGGCGATGGAAAAGGCCATTGCCAATGCAGCTCTGGGCTATCTGGGAAAATGGAAAACCGCCGGAACCAATACTGCCGCTGCGGCCCACGCCATTGGCGAAGGTCTCGGCTTCATCTATTCCCTTCGGTATGCCAAGCTGAATAAGGCCGATGCGGCCTTCTCAGATGCTGTTCTGGCGGGTCTGATCTCCGCTCCCAATGGATTCTGGGGATTAACGAATGCTAAAATTGATGCAGCTTCTTCGGCCATCAGAACCAAGTTCAATATCCCGGTTTAGTTAACAAACTACATCTTTTTACTTAATACAGAGCAGTGTGACTAACATTGCTCTGTCTCCATTTTAACTCATGATGAACAGTAAGTGGAAACAAATCGGATTCATCTGCGCCTTTGTCAGCGCACTATGGGCTTGCTCGGGTAGTAGTTCTGATACGCCAACACCAGCCCCACCAACCGATCAGGCAGGCAGCGACCGGAAAGCCATGCTGACCAACCTGGCCGACAACATCATTGTGCCCAGCTATACGAATTTCAAGACGAAGTTTGATATCATGCTGACGAAGTCGGACGCGTTTGCGGCCAAACCAGACAATGCATCGCTTACAGCGCTGCGGCAAGCCTGGGTAGACGCCTATACCGAATGGCAAAAAGTTGAGCTGTTCGATGTAGGTCCGGCGGAACAGAACACGCTTCGTAACTTCTTCAACATCTATCCGGCCAACGTGACCGGTATCGAAGAGTATATTTCGGCGGGTTCCGGCACGTTCGACGTACCGCTCTCTTACCCAAAACAGGGCTTCCCGGCGCTGGATTACCTCATCAACGGCCTCGGCACCACAGACGACGCCATTGTTGCCCGGTACACAACGGCCGCCGATGCCGCCAAACGAATTGCTTACCTGAAGCGGCTGACGGGCCAGATGAATACCCAGTTCACAACTGTGTACACGGCCTGGACAACGGGCGGCTATCGGGACACGTTCATCAACTGCACCGCCCTGAATGCGGGCTGCTCGACGTCCAAACTCGTAAACGGGTTTGTTCTTAATTACGAGCGCTACATTCGTTCCGGCAAGCTGGGAATCCCGTCGGGTGCCATGACCAACGGCACAGCCGCCCCCGACAAGGTTGAAGCGTACTACAAAAAAGACCTGTCGCTGACACTGGCCAAAACGGCTCATCAGGCCTCGGTGGACTTCTTCAACGGGAAAAGTGTGAAAACGGGTCAGGAAGGGCCGGGTCTGAAAACGTACCTTAACTCGCTCGGTGCGAAAGACAGCAGCACGGGTACGTCGCTGGTCGACATTATCAATAAGCAGTTCGACGCCGTAAATCAGCAGCTCAATACGCTGAAACCCAATCTGACCGACGAAATCAGGACCAATGGTAACGCCGTTGTTCTCGCTTACACGCAGATGCAAAAAGCCGTTCGTATGCTCAAGGTCGACATGACTACCGCCATGAGCATCACCATTACGTATACGGACAACGACGGGGACTAAGTAAAGGATACGGTCTACCCCACTCATGCAGCACTATTTTCGTAAAACCACGTCGGCAGCACCGCTGGCTGTCTTCAGACTCCTGTTCGGACTAATGCTCTTTGGGAGCATTGTCCGTTTCTGGAGTAAGGGGTGGATTGCGGAACTGTACATCCAGCCTCGCTTCTTCTTCCCGTTCTATGGGTTCGAGTTCGTGAAGCCGCTGGGTCAGTACACCTACCTTCTCTTTGCGATTTGTGGCCTTTCGGCGCTGCTTGTAGCGGCAGGGCTGTTTTACCGGGTTGCTAGTGTACTCCTGTTCCTGAGTTTCACGTACATCGAGTTGATTGACAAAAGCACCTACCTCAACCATTACTATTTCACGAGTATGGTTTGCCTGCTGCTGATCTTTCTGCCCGCTCACGCGTACTTTTCCGTAGATGCCTACCGCCGTCCCCACTTGCGGGCCGGTCAGCTTCCCGCCTGGCAGCTCGATTCGCTGAAACTGCTGGTGGCCATTCTTTACGTGTTTGCCGGTCTGGCTAAAGTCAACAGCGACTGGCTTCTGCATGGGTTACCCCTGCGCATCTGGCTACCCGCTCACAATGATGTGCCTGTCGTTGGATTCCTGTTCAATTATGCCTGGGTGCCTCTGGTTTTTAGCTGGTTCGGCTGTTTGTACGATCTAAGCATTCCCTTTTTACTCTGGAACAGCAAAACCCGGCCCTGGGCATACATGGCCGTTGTGGTATTTCATGGGTTAACGGCATGGCTGTTTCCCATCGGTATGTTTCCGTATATCATGATTGTGACGGCGCTCCTTTTCTTTTCGGCTCCGTTTCATCTGGCCCTCCTGCGGGCCATCAGCCGGATATTGTCCATACCCATAGCTTTCCTGATCAGCCAGCGAACGTATACGTACCCGCCACTGATCACCTCGGCCATTCGGGTACTGTTTGCCTTTTTCTTTCTGTTTCAGCTTCTCTTTCCGTTTCGCTACCTCCTGTATCCGGGAGAATTGTTCTGGACAGAACAGGGCTACCGGTTTTCGTGGCGGGTTATGCTGATGGAGAAAGCGGGTTACGCGCAGTTTACGGTGAAAGACCATCTGGGGCACCGGACAATTGTGAACAACACCGAATTTCTGACGCCCCTTCAGGAAAAAATGATGGCTACCCAGCCCGATATGCTGCTGCAATACGCGCATCTGTTACGGGATTATTATTCAACCCATGGTTTTCAGCAACCGGCGGTCTATGTAGACTCCTACGTAGCCCTCAACGGTCGCCTTGGCAAACCCCTGGTCGACCAAAACACTAACCTGGCCAACCAGCAGGACTCATTTACCCACAAAGCGTGGATCACTTCGTTCAATGACAACATTTACGGTTTTTAAATCGGCGGGCTTTGCCCTCTTTCTTCTCTGCTCAACGACCGCCCTCGCCCAGTATCAACTCTCGGGTACGGTGCAATCCCGGCAGGATAGTTCGGCGGTGAAAAGCTGCACGATTTACCTGAACAATGGTAACCGCACGGCCCAAACGGATAGCCTGGGTCAGTTTACCTTTTCCAATCTGCCAAACGGTACGTACATCCTGAACACCAGCAGCCCCGATTTTAAAGCCGCTACGCAGACCGTAAAACTTGCCGACCGGAATCAATTTGTGCGAATTTACCTGGCTAGTCGGCTCGAAACGCTGAACGAGGTGACCGTAACCGATAGGCAATCGGACTTCGGATTTACGCGTATGCGGGGGGTTGAAGGCATGGGGATTTACGAAGGCAAGAAATCCGAAGTGATCATTCCGGAGCAGCTTGTGGCTAATTTATCGACCAACAACGCCCGGCAGATCTACGCGCGGGTGGCAGGATTAAATATCTGGGAGAACGAAGGCGCCGGGCTGCAACTCAGCATCGGCGGGCGCGGCCTCGACCCCAACCGAAGCTCCAATTTTAACGTCCGCCAGAATGGCTACGACATTAGTGCCGACGCGCTGGGTTATCCCGAAAGTTATTACACCCCCCCCATTGAAGCCGTTGGCCGGATTCAGATTGTACGGGGAGCCGCTTCGCTCCAGTACGGTACCCAGTTTGGCGGGTTGCTCAACTTTGTCATGCGAAAGCCCGTTGCCGACCGCAAGTTTGAGTTAGTGGCCCGGCAAACGATTGGCTCTTTCGGGTTCTACAACGCCTTTACCAGCGCCAGCGGCACGGTGGGAAAGCTGAGCTACTACACGTTTTTTCAGTACAAGAAAGGCGATGGCTGGCGACCTAATTCTCACTTTACCAACTACACGGCCTTCGCCGACATCGACTATCGGTTTTCGGAAAAGACATCGGTGGGGTTCGACATCACCCAGATGAGCTATCTGGCCCAGCAGCCGGGTGGTCTGACCGACGCCATGTTTCGGGAAGATCCCCGGCAAAGCAACCGCGAGCGCAACTGGTTCAAGGTAAACTGGACGATGCCCGCCCTGCATTTCGACCATAAGATCAACGCCAACAACGAAGTCAATGTACGGGTCTTTGGGTTGTACGCCTATCGGTATTCACTCGGGTTCCGGCCAAACCGTGTGGCCAGCGTCGATGACAACAGCGAGCGGGATCTGATAAAGGGTGATTTCCAGAATTACGGGGCCGAAGCGCGGTATCTGAAACGGTACAATGTGGGCAAGCAGCAGGCTGTTCTACTGGTGGGAACGCGCTATTACCATGGCTACAACCACAGCATTCAATGGCTGGGCAGCACGGGTAAAGATGCGAACTTTACCTTTACAGATACGGATCAGGGGATTGCATCGGATTACCAGTTTCCTAACCGGAATGTGTCGCTCTTTGCCGAAAATATCCTGTACGTGGGCGAGAAATTATCCATTACCCCCGGCGTACGCTTCGAATACATTCACACTACAGCCGATGGGTTTTACGGCACCGTTACCCGCGACCTGGCGGGGAATATCATCGATGCTACCCGCACCAACGAAGTCCGGACCAACGGACGCCAGTTTGTGATTGGCGGCCTGGGCATTAGCTATAAACCCACTTCGCAGCTCGACTTATACGGTAATATTTCACAGAATTACCGCTCCATTACCTTCAGCGATATGCGGATTGCCAACCCATCGTCGGTAATCGACCCCAATTTGCAGGACGAAAAAGGGTATTCTGCCGATCTGGGTATTCGCAGCACGCAAACCACGCTGTACAACTTCGATGTCAGCGCGTTCTATCTGAACTACAACAACCGCATCGGTGAGGTACAATTCTACGATGCCAACGACCGGGTTCTCCGCCGACGGGGCAACATCGGGCAGGCCGTTATCATGGGCCTGGAATCCTACGCCGAAGCCGATCTCTTACGGATAGCCAACCCGGCGAACACAAACCTGAGTGGCGTCTTGTTTGCCAACGTCGCCCTGATCCATTCGACTTATAAAGCCAGCGAAATTGCCGGAGTCGTTGGCAATCAGGTTGAGTTTGTACCCAATGTAAACCTGAAAAGTGGCGTGCGGGTCGGTTACAAAAACCTGAAAGCTTCGTTTCAGTACACCTATCTGTCGGACCAGTTTTCTGACGCGACCAACTCCCGCGAAGGGGGTGTTTCGGCCGTGATCGGGCTGATTCCGGCGTACTCGATCATGGACGCCAGCCTGTCGTATCAGTTCAGCCGGTTTCGGCTGGAGGGTAGTTTGAACAACCTCGCCAATCGGGCTTATTTCACCCGCCGGGCCACGGGTTACCCCGGCCCCGGCATTCTTCCTTCCGATGGACGCGGTCTCTACGTGACCCTGCAGATGAAACTATAGCCCGTGCCGGATTCACAACGCTGGCAACGACCGCACCACAATGGTCGGCTTCTGGTTGCCGATGGTTTGTTCATAGGCAAGCAATATCCCGTTTTTCGTAGCCAGCACCGCCGGGTAGGCCGCGTTGATCGTGTCGGGGGTTAGGTACGTTGTTGGACCGGTCACGCCATTTTGGACGGTGCGCATAGCGATTCGCTGGACAAAAGAGCCCATCTCACCGGAACCGTCCCGTGAAACAGCCTCATCCCAGACCCATAGCAGTTGGTTGCCGAGCGTTGCCAGTTGCGGATGCTTCGCCCGGTTCGAAAGCACGCTCGATACGAGCCCATCCGAACCGAGCCGGGCCAGGCGAAGCCCAACGGCTTCTTCCTTACCCGAAAACCAGGTCATGAGTAGCTCATTACCAACCTGAGCGACGGCGGGACCCGCGTGCGGACAGGCGTTTACCTGCCAGTTGTCGGCATACACACGCTGCGGTTTACCAAAGGTTTTACCGCCATTGGTCGAAAGAGCCGTACTGATGTCGCGCGAGGCTGGTTCGTCTTTTTTGTTGGACAGGATCAGGTCGCGGTAGGTCAGGTGAATCGCTTTTTGGGCGTCGACAAACACATTGGTCCGGCAGCACTGGCAGGCGTTATCGTCGACCAGCACCGCCGGGCCAAAGCCTTTCCCGTTTGTTGTCTGGGCAAACATGACCGGTCGCCCTTCCCGACCGGGTAGCTTTTCATCCAGGTATACGAGCCCGATTTCGCCATTGGGCAGCCGCGTGATATCGCCATAGGAATGGCTCGTACCGGGCTTCAGCGTCTGATAAACGGGAGCTGGGTCGGTCCAGTGCTGGCCGTTGTCTGCTGACATGGTGTACAACAGATCACCGGCAAAGCGCGATTCGGGGGTTGGGTTCGGCACTTCGTAAACGGCCACCAATGTTCCATCGGTCTTTACGGCCAGTTTAGGCATTCCTTCGGCATGACTGGAAATCCCGGCGGGGGCTTTTACCCTGATTCCCGGCCCGAAGGTTTGTCCATCCGCGGCTTGAGCGAAGTAAAACGCCGTTTCTTTTTCGCTGATCTTTTCTACCCAGCTAATCAGTGGGTTTCCCTGTGCATCGGTCGTCAGACGGGGAACGGCCCCGGTAAACTGCGGATTGGAAATTGGCGTATCGGTGGTTAGCAGACTTACCAGAAACAGGGTCAGGATTGATGTTAACTGTGTCATTTTGATAGGTTTAATGTGTAGAGACGCGAAGTCCGGGCCGCCGGTGCGGTCGCGTCTCTACACAGGTTAAAAATTTAGTTACCGGAAAACGTGTACTGAACACCTACCACTACCGTACGCGGGGCGGCTGGTGTATAGGTGGTGCGGTCGGTGGCGTTGTTACCCCGTGTGGCATTGGTGGCGAAGAGCGCATTGGTCACGTTCATGACGTTTGTGAATACCTCAATCCCTTTCCACTCGTAACCCGCCCGGATATTGGCAACATCGTAGCCCCCGTACCGAATGGTATTGATCTGGTTCTGATACCAGCCCGCCACGTGCTGCCATTCTACGGACGTCCGAAAGTTTTTCAGCCAGACCGGGTAATAGCTGACCTCTGTATTCCACAGGGTGCGTGGGGCCGAGGGCATATCGTTCCCGTTCACATTCTGCACAGCATCGGACACCCGCTGGCTAAGGGTAAACTCGACAAACTGATGCACGGCATGAGTGCCCCCAAATCGGAAAAAGACCTGCTTCGACGGTCGGTAGGTGATGCCCAGTTCAACGCCCCGGTGCAGCGTTTTTCCCGCCGATTGGTAATCCGTCGAATTGTCGGGCTGGCGGATGTTCAGCAGTTCGTTGGTGCCGTTCATCTGGTACAGCGCCCCGTCGATATAAAGCTTATTGCCCAGCAGCGAAGCCCAGCCACCTACCTCTACATTGTTAAACCGGGCTGGCTTCAGGTTGTAATAGAATAGCTCGCCGGTAGCGGTGGGCGTCGTTCGTTTCAGGAAAATAGACGTAAGGGCCGGGGGCGAAAACCCTTTCGACACGTTGGCGTACAAGCCCTTACCCCCGCCCAGGTCGTAGGTCGCACCGAGCTTAGGCGTCACCTGGCTGTAGGCTTTCCCGCCCGAACTCCGGTCCAGGGCGTTGGTGTAATCGAAGGCCATGCGGTCGTAACGAACTCCCGCCGACACCCGCAATTTCGGTAATGGCTCAAAATCATATTGCCCGTAAGCCGCTACGTTATGAATATGGGCCGAATAGTTTGCCAGCTGATTTTCAGGCTGCTCCCTGACCTGTGTATACTTGACCACCGACTTTTTATCGGCTCGCAATTCGGCCGTCAGGTCGGTCTGGTAAGCGTAATACGTGTTCGGCGAGAGGTCGATCGTGGTGCCTACGATGAGTTTGCTGTTCAGGAAAGACAGCTTTTGCGTATGCTGGGCAATGATGCCGTAACTACTGAAGTCGTTGCTGTTAATTTGTCCCGTGGCGGTTGGCGAACCGGTTGTCCAGCGAATCGAATAGGCCGGGTTTTGCCCAACGCTGTTGTTACGGGCAAACCCGGTTATGAACGACTCCGACCCGTTTTTCCAACTGTGTTCGAGTGTCAGGCGGCTGCGGAACGAAACCGTTTTTCGGTAGGTAAAATCCGTTGTACTCACGTACTGCCGGGCAAAAAAGGCCGTACTGTCCACGCTTCCGCTCGTTTGTGAGTTGTAATCGTTATACGAAACGGTGCCCGTCAGCCGCGTATTCGGCGAAAAAGCGTATTCGAGTCGGGTGAAGTAAGACGATTTATCGTAATTGGAACTCGCCAGCCAGGAATTGCGCTGCCGCGACAGTAGTGCACCCACGTATATCCCGAACTTACCCTGCCGCCCACCCGCGCCAACCTGTATACGCTGATACCCCCACTGGTCGACCTGAATACCTGCACGGGCGGTTGGCACAGCCGTTGGGCGCTGGGTGATAAAGTTCACGGCCCCGCCCACGGCTTCGGGGCCATACATGGAGGATACCGGCCCTTTCACCACTTCGATGGAGCTTACCGTAAACTGGTTCATCTCCAGCAGCGCGTTATGATTGAACACCCCCATAGGCCGAACAGGCACGCCATCTTCCAGGTACAGAAAGTACGCATTAGTGGTCATGGGCTGGCGGATGGCCATCATGTGCTGCTCATTATTCAGATTGACCATGAGCACCCCCGGCGTTTTGTTAATGACTTCGTAGATGCTCGTGGGCTTGGTTTCGTTAATGAGTCTGGCCGATAGTTTCGAGATCGCGATGGGCGTTTCGGTGCGCAGGGCGGCCTCCCGGTTACCGGTTACCACCACCGTTTGCAGATCTTCGACGGCAGGTTCGAGCGCAATACGAACGGGCCGACCGGGAATTAAAACGACCTCCCGCCGACGGTATCCAACCGCCGATACCGTGATACGGGTGAGGTTGCCGACCAGAGGAAATTGCCCGGAGGCATCGGTGGTTGCGCCCTTCCCGGCAGGAAATCCGAGCGTTACGCCGGGTAATGGTTCATTTGTCTGGGCATCGAAAACAAGCCCATACTCAACGCGCTGCGCCAACGCGCAGACTGACGTCATAGCCCATACGAAAGAGGCTATGAACAGTTTGTATATGTTCATTATGAATAGTCAGGTCAGAAAATGGGATCAACACATTGGCAAAGCTTCATCATGAAGCCTTGAAGCCTTGCTGTTTTGAGTGACTCAAAACAGTAATCCACAAATCGCCGGGTGGCGTCTCTATACCTGAGGAGGTTGCAGCAGACCGATAACCGGGGCTGTATACGAAGGGAAACAGTAAGCAAAAAAAGCATCAGCAATTCGCCAGCTCAACGGCTGACCGAACTCGAACGACAGTCTGTCTTGGCAGAACAGTTGAAGAACGGGTGTGTTCTGAACCCGCTCGGTGGTTTCCTTATCCTGCCGATCCTGCTGGGCTTTTAATTGTTTGGCCAGATAGCACTGGCCATCGCAATGAAGCTGGGGCTTATCGCGATTCTCGCAGAGGACACGGGCAATGTAAGCTTTGTTGACATTGTAGTACGCAATAGTCCCCCACTGGCTGACGGTTGGTAGCAGCGTAGCAAGCAGGAGAATATAAATCAGCGCATTTTTCATGTCCTGCACAAAAGTAGAACACGATTAGCATGACTCCTGCATATCCGACACGAAAGTTTCTACCAAAAAAGTAGGCTATTGGTTGGTGACCAGCTCGTCCAGTTGCACTTCCTTCTCGAACGCGATGAAGTTGACAATTTCTTTCTGGTGATTGGCAATCGGGCGAATCACAACGTTACACCAGTAGGCCGTTTGATCTTTCCGGTAGTTGAGGAGTAATTCGCTCACTGTCCGTTTTTTCTGAATGGCTTTCCGCATGCGTTGCCGGGCCAGCAGCGAAGTACCTTCCCCCTGCAAAAAATGCGGTCGACGGCCTATCGTTTCCGGATTTGTATAGCCCGTCATTTTTTCAAACAGGGGATTTACATACTGTATAATCTGTTCGGCGTCTGTAACGACAATCGCCCATTCATCGCTCAGCAAATCGTGTCGGATGGGTGCCGTCAATACCCAGTCCTGCTTTTTCGCCAACAGTTGCCATCCAATATGACCGGTTTCCAGCGTAGGCCGTTGTCTGAACTCCCAACCTGCTAACAAAGGTGTTAGTAGAGACTGCCGGTAGTGGGCAGCAAGTTGTTCGTCGTAAGGTCCGCTAAAGTCCATGATGGTAGGTAAATTAAGTCTTCCAGGCTACTTGCCGGAAGGTAATTGGTAATCATACAGACTTTATAACTAAATCGTGCCCATTCCGGATAACCTTAAGTCTTTTTTTTTATCCGTTACTTATTATAAGGCAATACGCTACATTAATTTTTTGCATAAATGCATTTTTTAACATATATCTTTTTTGTGCTTTTGACGACCTGCTACCCGTTTATAGCGCAACCACCTCACGCTTAAATCAGTTGTTCTTTACAGACGCACCAAACCAACTTCGACGGCTACGAACGAATGGCACACGAGCACACACATGAAGACCACGCAGGGCATCACCACGGGCCTACTGTTCTCACTTCGGTAAACCGGGCACTAATCATTGGAGCAGTTCTGAACACGCTCTATGTAGTGGTCGAGTTCAGCATGGGGTTTTACTATAACTCGCTGGGTCTCATTGCCGACGCAGGTCATAATCTTAGCGACATTGCCGGTCTGCTGCTGTCCTTGCTGGCGTTCCGGCTGGCGCGCGTTCGCCAGACGCCAAGTTTTACGTACGGCTACCGGAAGAGTACCGTGCTGGCATCACTCACCAACGCTGTCATTCTGTTGATTACGATTGGGGCCATCTTATGGGAGAGTATTCAGCGCTTTCAACACCCCGAACCGGTAGCGGGTGGCCCGGTCGCGTGGGTTGCCGGGTTCGGCATTCTGGTGAACGCAGCATCGGCGCTGCTGTTTTTTCGCGATAAAGACCACGACTTGAATATTAAAGGGGCGTACCTGCATCTGGCCGCCGATGCACTGGTGTCACTCGGTGTTGTTGTGGCCGGTATCGTTATTAGTTATACCGGCTGGGTCTGGCTCGACCCCGTCATCGGACTGGTTGTAGCCGCCGTGATCCTTGGTTCGACCTGGCGCTTGCTGAACGATAGTCTACGGCTGTCGATGGACGGCGTCCCAACGGACATTAATCTCAACGACGTGCTCACCGACCTTCGGGCCGTAACGGGCGTACGGGATGTGCACCATGTACATATCTGGGCCATGAGCACGACCGAAAATGCTCTCACCGCCCACCTGGTGCTGGAACCCGGCCTCTCCGATCCGCAAATCACGGCGCTTAAAAACGATGCCCGACACCGGCTCGAACATCGAAAAATCAGCCACGCCACGCTGGAAACCGAAACGACAACCAAAGACGAATGTCAGGCTGAAGTCTGTTAACAAAGACGATTTACCGGATTACAGGTAAACGCTGAGGTTAAGCGAGAGTAAGGTCTCACAACTCGAAGCCATAGTCGCGCTCTACTTTGCAGACCCGGACTTTATAGCTTTCATACCAGCGTTGGCGACCTATCTGCTGGGCTATCTGGTGTTCGGCTTTTTCTTTCCAAGCCCGGATAGACTCCGGCGTTTCCCAATACGATACGGTAATGCCAATTTCCACACGAGCCGATTCGACACCGAGAAAACCCGGCTGTTCATGCGCCAGCTCGACCATACGCGTAGCCATGTCGCTATAACCGTCATTGAAATCGGTACGGACAGAGGTGAAAATTACGGCGTAGTAAGGTGGTAGCGGAGTTGCAGCAATCATGAGGAAAGATACAGAAATTGGCTCAATCGCTATCCGTACTCATGACAATTTAACGTCACGGCACCCGACTTATATACCAACGGGCTTTAACGAAGTGGGAAACGGAAAGCCCGTACCCACTTCGTTAAAGCCCGTTGGCATTTGCCTGTGCTTACCTGGTGGCCCGAGAAGCTGGCAGCAGGCAAACCTTACTGAATGAACGATGATCGTAAAGCCGGTAGGGCTTTTACGCTATCAATAACGTTTAAGCAGCGAGAAGACACCCGCCGTTACCAGCCCACCTACCAGATACCAGCCCACAGTCATGGCGGCAGTTGCTGTGGTACGGCTGCTGGGTGCGGTTCCCAACCCCATAGGACCGGGGAGGGCTACTGCGCCAACGCCCGCAGCGACACCCAAAGCCGCTCCGGTGAGCAGGGCATCCTTGGGCTTGGCCAGCCCGATCAGGCTATAATATATAGCGTTGGAAACAATATCGCCACCCAGCGCCCAGTCGTGAAGTTCATCGTCGGCGGGGGGGTCTTCGTCGGCACTTTCCATTACTTTTTTAATAGCCCGCATCCCCAGAATATCGGCGCGGGGTGCTTGGGGAACGAACTGGCGAACCGTTTCGTGGAGGGCCGTTAGGGCACAGGCACCGGCGAGTCCGCTGCCCAGCGATTGCAGGAGAGTTTTGTTTATATCAGTCATAGGTGCTTAACTTGTGAGCCTGTCCAAATGTTAAATACCGGTATTAAACCTAACAACGCCGTGCGTCTCCTGACCTTATCCTTACTCATAACCGGCTCTTTAGTTGGCGGTTACGCTCCAGCCATAGCTCAGCAAAAGCCGAAGTTGACTTATTGTAATCCGATGGACATCAGCTATCGGTATAACTTCGAGCAGTTGAACGAGAAGATTTCCTACCGGTCCGGGGCCGACCCCGTTATCATCAACCATAAGAAAGAATACTACCTGTTCGTCACGATTCAGGGCGGCTGGTGGCACTCGAAAGATATGGTCAACTGGCAGTATATCGTGCCCGACAAGTGGCCCATGGAAGATATGTGCGCTCCGGCAGCCCTTTCTGTTCGCGATACGCTGTACCTGTTTCAGTCGACCTTTGAGCAGCGCCCTATTTTTTACTCCACCGAACCGGAAAAAGGGAAACTCAAATTTTTTAACCGCTGGTTGCCTCGTCTACCCAAAGACATTGGCCCATGGGACCCGGCACTCTTCCACGACGACGATACCGACAAATGGTATATGTACTGGGGCTCCTCGAACGTGTATCCGCTGTTTGGTGCTGAACTGGACAAAAGCCGAAACCTGACCTATGCGGGTACTAATCCGGCCGCTTCCTACAAAGCCATGTTCTGGCTCGATCCCTACAAGCACGGCTGGGAGCGTTTCGGCCCGAACCACTCCGACCCCTTCAAACCGTTCACGGAAGGGGCCTGGATGACCAAACACAACGGCAAATACTACCTGCAATACGGTGCGCCCGGTACGGAATACAATGTCTATGGTAATGGCACCTACGTAGGTAAAGATCCGCTGGGGCCTTTCGAGTACGCGCCTTACAATCCAGTAGCGTACAAGCCAGGGGGCTTTGCCACGGGCTGCGGCCACGGCAACACCTTTCAGGATAACTTTGGCAACTACTGGAATACGGGCACCACCTGGATTGGCTATAACTGGGGAATGGAGCGTCGGATTGTGATGAATCCTGCTGGTTTCGACAAAGACGACCAGATGTTTGCCAATACCCGTTTCGGCGATTTTCCGCATTACCTGCCCGACAAGAGTGTTTCTACCCAGAACGGCCTGAACACTGACGAACTGTTCACGGGCTGGATGCTCCTCTCCTACCGCAAACCAGTCGTGGCTTCATCGACACTCAGAGCTGCACCAACCGACACCTTATCGGCAGACAGAACCACCGATGAAAATCCGCGCACCTTCTGGGTAGCCGGTCAGAACAAACCCGGCGAAACCCTCACCCTCGATTTGGGCACCGAGCGGGACGTGCGGGCGGTGCAGGTGGATTACATCGACTATAAACAAACCATTTACGACTCCGACTCGACGGTGTACACCCAATTCAAAATCCTGACATCTACGGATAACAAGAAATGGACTGTGGTGGCTGACTTAACAAAAGAGCCCAAACGTGACCGCGCCTGTGCCTATGTGCCGTTGGACAAACCCGCCCGGGCACGCTATGTGCGGTATGAGCACGTGTATGTTGCGGGGTCGCATCTGGCTATCAACGCCTTCCGGGTATTTGGCAACGGGCTGGGGAAAGTGCCCGCTACCCCCGCCACCCTCACGGCCAAACGGCAGAAAGACCAGCGCAACGCCAACCTTTCGTGGAGCAAAGTGCCCGGAGCCGTGGGGTACAACATCCGCTGGGGTATTGCGCCCGACAAACTGTATCAGAACTACCAGTTCTGGAATGACGAACCCAACACCTTCGAACTCCGCGCTCTGAACGTCGACGTTCCGTATTACTTCGCCATCGAAG
Organism: Spirosoma pulveris; assembly: GCF_054781875.1. Lineage (NCBI taxonomy): Bacteria > Pseudomonadati > Bacteroidota > Cytophagia > Cytophagales > Cytophagaceae > Spirosoma > Spirosoma pulveris. Next base: position 151,202 of record NZ_BAAGTO010000003.1, on the reverse strand, counting down.
CGTTCGACGAAAATGGCGTATCGGTACTGAGCAAGGTAGTCAGTGACGGATCTGGGCTGAGTAAGCCGTAGCGCATATGCCCGCTGTACAGACTGGCGACACCGGCCCCAGACTACACCATCTCCCCAGACTACACCATCTCCCCAGGCTACACCTGGGGTTATCCACAGTCAACACCTTCGGCGTTGAGCGTCCACAACGCCGAAGGTGTTGACTGTGGATAACCCCGTACGCAGTGCGGGGGTACGCAGTGCGGGGGTACGCAGTGCGGGGGTACGCAGTGCGGGGTACGCAGTGCGGGACACACACCTAGGGACATACACTGCGGGGCTAGGATCCGAACAGGACCGTCCAACTACATGCACCCACAATAGATATACCTAAATAAAAAATCAATTTACTAAAACCCTATTTATGCCTACCTTACAGGCTATGAGCTATCGACAGATTCTTTACCATATCGTTTTCGGAACAAAATATCGAAACCCTACAATAGACAATGCCCATTGTGAAGACCTCTATCAATACATTTGGGGCGTCATAAAAAACAAGAAAGGTAACCTGTTTCGAATAAACGGTGTAGAAGATCACATCCATATTCTAAGTGATTTGCATCCGTCGGTGGCCTTAGCCGATTTCGTTAAAGACATTAAAGTATCCAGTTCACTCTGGATGAAAGCGAGCGGTCTATTCCCTGATTTCGAAGGGTGGGCTGAAGGCTATGGTGCCTTTACCTACTCGATCAAAGAGCGCGACCGTGTCATCAATTACATCAAAAAGCAGAAAGAGCACCACAGAAAAGTCACCTTCAACGATGAATATAAAGCCTTACTCGATGAACACGGTGTACCCTACGACGAAAAATACCTATTCACCTAACAACGCCGAAGGTGTTGACTGTGAATAACCGTATGCGCAGCGTACGGAGATGCGCAGCGTACGGAGATGCGCAGCGTACGGAGATGCGTGGCCGATAGACATGCTCAGACTACAGATATAAGCCCGCCCTAACCATATACAGCACAATACAAACCCCCAGAATCACAACACATACTCCCTTACCGATCATACCATGACCATTACCTTCCGAAACAACCAGCCCGAGCTTGCCCTGACTATCCTCCGGGAAGTGGGTCAGTGGCTCGCTGACAACGACCGCGAACTCTGGAAAGTCGATACCCTCACGGCCGACAATCTGCTTGACGAACACACAAAGGACAACCTCTTTGTACTGTACGCCGACCGTGAAGAGGGGGCCGGCCCCGAACCGGCTGCGGTCTTTATCCTACAATGGACCGACCCGCTCTACTGGCCCGATGTACCGCCCAACACCTCGGGATTCATCCACAAACTGGCCATCCGCCGACCATTCAACGGGCAAAACCTGTTTGCCGCTATCATCGACTTCTGCCGGGAGGAGTGCCTGAAACGCGGCATCAAAACGCTGCAACTCGAAACCGATGCCTCAAGGCCCAAACTGATGCAGTTTTATGAACGCTATGGTTTTACGCCCACGTACCAGCGGGAGATGGAGGAGTTTGGGCAGTCGTTTACCAGCCAGTTTTATGTCATGACGTTTTAAACGCCCCTTGCGTTTTCTACCCAAATGTTCCTCCTCTCCGTCCTACTGGATAGCTTATCGTTTTTGTCCTTAGGAGCTATAATTATTCCATAACACGAACAAGGTGTATGAACGCATGGTAGGGTAACTTTGTACCCTATCGAAACCCTATCTTGTGGCCAACCGTCAACTGCTTCATATTTACGCCATCATTTTTATTGATGTCATTGTCGGTTCGGCAGTTGGGCCTATTCTGCCGGAATTTGTTAAAGGGCTCGAACGGCCCCAACTGTGGCTTGCTGTTGGTACGGCGCTGTTCCTGGGTATGCAACTATTTTCGGCTCCGCTGCTGGGCAAACTCTCCGACGGGTACGGCCGCCGACCGATTTTCATTGTTTCCGCCATTGGTACCTTTCTGGCCGACTGCCTGCTGCTGCCGGTTCGCGTCGGGTATTACTTTGCCAATCGGGTGAGCGATGGCACCACGAACGGGATGTATGCCACGGTGCGGTCAGCGATTACGGATATTTCTCCCAAAGAAAATCTGTTTAAGAATCTGGGCATCGAAGGGGCGATTATATCGTTGGGGTTCGTGATCGGTCCGGCGGTATCGGGCTTGTTACTGACGACCTTCGACGTTGTGCAGGGCGATCAGGCGCGGGTGGTGGCCATTATGGCGGTAACCCTGTCGAGTGTGAACATGATCCTGAGCTGGACACTGCGCGAAACCCACCCGAACCCGCCGGGCATTACCACAGCCGCCCTGAAAACAGAACTGGCCAACTCACTCGACGTACATACCCTCTGGACGCGCCTTTTAGCCAAAGACCGGCAATATAAAGGCCTGAAAATACTGGTATTGATGCAGCTGGCGCTAACATTCAGCACGGGCTACTATTTTTACTTTGTCACCTTCGCCAGCTTCGGAGCCTTGCAAATGGACGCCAAAGCCATTTCGTATTTTTTCATGTATTTCGGCGGGCTGAGTGTGGTGATCAGCTACGTCTTTTACGGCTACATCGCCGACCGCATCAACCAGCGACGGGGTATTTTCTGGCTCGCGCTGCTGGGGGCACCCATACTTGGCGGCTATGGACTTGTCGGAACATCAGTCCTGTGGCTGTATATTCTTGTCACGATCGACTGTCTGACGTTATCGCTCATTCAGGGACTTATCGAAGGCTTGATGGCCCAATTGACATCGGACGAAGACCGGGGCGAAATTTTCGGTATCAACCAGGCTTTACAGGGCGTAGCCAGTTTTGTGACCACCGTTGTCTTTGGCGGTTTATCGCTGATCGACTTACGATTACCCTTCGCCTGGTTCGGCGCTTGCCTGGCCGTAGTGGCATGGCTGGCCTGGAAACGAAAGAGCTGACGGGGAAGCTGGCGCGAGCATTGGCTCGTGCCTTTTCATGAGGTCAGTATTCACTGACGCAAGCGAATGATTGCTAAATAAACAGGCACGAGTAAATACTCGCGCCAGCGTACTCCTTAGTATATGCGCCCCACTTCACCGGTCATATTCCTCATTATCGTATGCCTGACAGGTTGCCAGCAACCTACTGCGCAACCGGAGCCTATACAATACAGCGTCCCGGCCGATGTGGAGCCATTTGTTCAGTCGTTTCGAGATGAAGCCCGCAAGCGAAACATATCGGTTTCGACAGATAACCTGATTATTACGTTTGGAACAGCACTCGGCGAAGACATATGCGGTGAGTGTTTACTGGAAAGTGGCAAAACACCGCGCATTACGCTGAATAACGATGATTTTTGCTGGCAGCGGGCCAGTCAGCCAGAACGGGAGTGCCTGGTGTTCCATGAACTCGCTCACTGCCTGCTGAAGCGGGGTCATAAAACCGATAAGTTTCCCATCGGCGCATTTGCCAGCATCATGAACCCTAATAATGTGGCCATCTATGCGACTTGCCAGTATCCGATTGGCGGTGATGAATGCGACAAGCGCCCACGCAGAGTGTACTACATCGACGAGCTTTTCGATGCGAACACACCAGCCCCCACTTGGGCTAACTAAATGAAGAGGAATTACAAACGGGCGCTACTGGACACGAATATGCTGTACGCCCACTACCGGTCGTCCGTCGGCCGTGACGCCCTGTATCACTACGCGCAGTGTCCGCACTACATCGGATAGCGGAAAGACCAGTTGGCTGTGACCCTGGCCGTCGGTTTGCATGACCGGCTTCCAGTACAACACATCTCGCCGGTCGATACGCTCCGACACTTCCGGTTGTCCTTCGCCGGGTCGGTCGGTAGCAGCCGTTTCGTAACGAGGTACGTAAAACTCCCGCTGAACGGATGGGAAGCCAATGACTTCTAACGGCTTCGTACCCGCTTTTTCATCATCGGCGGCCGACTGCCCCGGCCGGAAACGTCTGGAATAGAAAGCAATGACTCCATTGCCGCCCCGAACGCCATAAATACCCGCTGTACCCCCATTTTTCAGTACTTCGATCCGCTCAATATCGGCGGGATTGAAGGAGAGGAGTGCGGTGCCGTCAGCATCATCAATGGGCATGCCATCCATCAGAAATAACGGCTGCGTACTGCTCTTGAGGCTGCCGATTCCTCGTATGATGACCTGATAGGAACCTGTAAGCGACGTCGTTGACTGGGCTACCGTAACCCCCGCCACCCGGCCTCGTATCATTTCGTAAAGGTTGAAAAACCGGGGTGACTTATCATCGAAAAGAAGTACCGCATCGGCTTCTTTGTGCAGGCTGGACCGTTGAATATCCTCCGGACGATCATCGGTTCGTCGGCCCCGAACAGTCACCTCTTTCAGTAGTTTTACTCGTTTATCCCGGTAAAGTTCTGCATCTCCTTCCTGACGGGTACGAGCCGCATCCAGTTGCGCCCGCAGGCTCACCCAATCCGGTAACGCTCGTGCTGTATCCGGCAGCCAACCCATTCCAGGGCCTTCCAGAACCAGGTGGGCGTCTCTACCGGGAATAGTTTTCAACTGACGATCGGCGATCTGAGCTATTAGCTTAAGCGTATCGGCAATGGAGAAACCGGCCAGCCGAAACCGACCCCGCCCGTCGGCCCCCGCCGACCGGACAAACGACTGCCCCGCAGCAGTAGAGGCCAGAATAACCTGTGCGCCCGGCATAGGCTGGTTTCTGGCGTTGAGCACCCGCCCCATCACAGAGACGCCCCCAAGCAATTCGGTAGATGGTGTACCGCTTACGCGTCGCCAGCCCTGGGTCAACAGCAGATCATCGAGCGCCCGACGGGTTGCGGGAGCGTTGTCGGTAACGTACCGATTAGGTTGTTCAACGCGTCCGCGCAGTTCGCCGGTGAGGAGCAAGTGGGTACGGATGGTTGCCTCTGCGGAATCGTCCGGCACCTGTCCAATGTCGGTGATAGAAGCCGACAATCCGGCCACAGTGGGCAAGCCATCATCATTCAGGTTAACACTCATGATCACCTTCTCACGCGGTTGGTAGCGTGTTTTGTTGATCCCCACAATTACTTTGATAGGCGGCACACGCTCGGGCAAGAACACCAGCCGTTCGGCCTGTGGGCGCGCGGTGGCATCGTAAAGGGTAATCTGATTGAGGCCCGACGGCAGCGACGCGCTCGGCAGACTTACCCGCGCTACGCCGTTTTCGAGCAGCACTTTCCGCTGCTCCACCAATCGGCCCTGTTGCTGAATCAACACATAAACCGAGTCTTTTGCCGGGCGGCTGGTCCCGAGGACCGTGATTGCCAGCCGACTTGTATCGCTAACCACATCAGCTGCCAGCATCAATCCCTCCAGCTCTGCGGCAGGAAGTGGAACCAGTTGCTGCTGCCCCTTGTGCTGCACTTCGGCATAATATTTACGGCCCTTTTGGGGTGTTACAACCACGCTGCTCATACCCAACGCGCTGGTCGCAAACCGGCTAATTTCCGTCCCTTCCTCGTTTACGATCCGGCCCGGCAGCGATAGCCCGTGTCCATTAGGCTGAACAATTTTGATTCCCAGTCGGGTGGGCAACCCCACCAGCCAGCGCCCACCTTCCGGTAACACCTGAATATCAATTGACTGTAGCGATGTATCGACTGGGCTGGATTTACGCATTGTACCCGTTCCCTGAAGAATATTATACACGGCAATCGACCGGTCAAAAGCAGGTCGGTGCTGGCCGTCATCTTCATCCGTGTAGGCCCTCAACCGGTACGTTCCCGACGCCAGCGAGTCCGACAACCGGAAATTACCAACAGCCCGACCATCCTCCACCTTCAGCCATTGGTGCTGAATAAGTTTACCAGAGGCCGTCAGCAAGTCGGCATGAACCGCCGTCTCGCCCAGCGGACGGCGGTTAGTGCCCGCATCGAGCAGGTACGCGCTCAGCCAGACGCGGTCGCCGGTAGCGTAGAGGGGCTTGTCGGTATGTACAAATACAACCGGGGCCAGTGCCTGAAACCGGTCGTTGAAGGCGGTTGCAATCCGATTCATCCGGGCATCGGGCGGCATCAGCTTCCCCTGCATAGCAACGGGAACGTTGGTCTTCACAGACTCGGCATCGGCCGAATTAGGAGACCAGTCGGCAGGAAGCATGGTCGATACACGATCGTCGGCCAGCGATCCCTGAATTTCGACACCAAAGGGCAGCGTAACCGTTCCGTCCACCGTCATTTCGAGCTGTCCGGCGGGTAGCGTGATTTGCGTGTAGGCATAACGCGCATCGAAATAGGGGGAGTAGTTCGACTGGGCATTGGTGTAAAATACCACCAGCGGCCTGACTGACACCAGACGTCGTTCACTGGGTAATCGCCCCGGCTGAATCAGTTCTTTAATGCGTAGTGGTTTCAACCGACCGTTTACGGAGCCGTACAAGGTCGTTCGGTTCTCCCGGGTTTTGGCGATGGGTACCAGTTGATCTTCCTGATACACCAGAAAGCCTTCTTTCTCGTAGGTGCTGTCGATCAGGCTAGCCATCAAATGCCGGGTAGAGCCCTGGTAAGCCCGCATCCGGTTGCGCTGAAACCGGTTCGCCTGTCGCTCGTCGGCTGGTTTGAGTTCTTCAAACCGGGTAGCTCCGGCATAATACACTTTCTGCGAGGTACCGTCAAAATACAGCAGGTCGTACCAGATTTTATACCCCAGCGCCTGATTTTCAATAATGAGGGGTTCGCTGGCGGTGGCTTTCAGGTGGCTGTCTTCTTCGTGAAAGCTCAGGGCATCGACGTTTAGTATCTGGCACTGACCGCCAAAGGGCTCACCCAACAGTTGCCGTTTAAACTGCCGCAGGTGCTGCTGCCATTTTTTAGGATTCCCCCGAACCGTAACGGTGGCCAAGGTTTGATCGCTGGGTTTAAGCCGGAAACTGACTCTATTATCGGGGCTATTGTCAATCCGAAACGTACGTCGGCTGGGCTGGTAACCGATAAAGGACGCGACGACTTCGACCGTCCCCAGCGGCACGCCCGTTAGTGAATAATACCCTTGTTCATTCGTGGTTGTACCACGGGTGCTGCCATTGAGGTAAACGTTGGCGAACGGCATGGGCTTACCGGTACTGGCATCGGTTACATAGCCCGTAAGTACAGTGGTTTGCGCATACGTGATCGTCGCCAGCCAGGTCAGCAGACAGGTAGTCAACCAAACGAAAGAAAGCTGACGATTCATGTATGGTAAAGGATTGATCGGTTCGTGTGCAGAAGGCACAATCTAAGCGATTTTACTCACTGAATCAACCGGTTATCTCTTCCAGCTTTTCGCCCGAAAACGCCATCGCTCGTTCGGTAAACAGCACTTTGGTTGCGGCCCATGTTGTGCGAAACAACTCACTTTGCCGATAGGCTTCCAGAGCCTCGGCCGACTCCCACAGGCTGTAGGTTATCCGCACGTTTGGCTGATCGGCATCGCGCAGGAGTTCGAGGTGGTGGTTTCCGGGGAAAGCTCGAATGTGGTGCTTGGATCGGTCAAAAATGGTGTGAAAGTCAAGCAGCTTATCTTCCTGAAACGTCATGCGAACAATGCGAACGAGCATAAATCTATGGTTTGAATACAAAGGTTCTTATTTACCAGTCTTTAGTAATTTCTGTACCTCTGTAACGTCTAACTACTCGCCATAAATTTATTGAACACAGAGAAAAGAAAAACGCCGGGCTCTCCGCGGCTCTGTGTTCAATTTTAATGTCTATGAAGTCAGGAAACTACCGTACCGATGAATGAGCCTGCTTATACTACATTGATTACCAGAATCATTGGTGCTTGTATCGAAGTACATAGTGAACGTGGGCCAGAACCTGCGGAAAGCGTTCATGAAGAATGTCCCATATACGAATTACGTAGCACGGGGCTATTTGTTGAACGACAGGTAGAAATTCCAGTTGTTTATGAGGGCAGGGAAACGAATAAAACATTCTTTATGGATTTAGTTGTTGAAGATGTAATCGTTCTTGAGTTAAAAGCGGTTGAAAAGCTATTACCTCTTCATGAAGTACAAACCGTTACCTATCTGCGTTTGGCAGACAAGAGATTAGGGTTACTTATTAATTTCAATGTACCGGTACTACGAGAAGGGATACGCCGAAAAATTAATGGCAACTTAAACCCGTAAAAACAGATTAGCCATAAATTGGCGCGCCAGTGGGGTATACAGACGCTGAAACTCCTTTTATAATGCGGAGGTCCTGGCGCCAAAACCCCGGACCATCGCTACGGCCTAACGCCCTTTGTTTAAACAAAACCCTTATTATGAAGTATCGCACATTTGGCCGGACAGGCTGGAACATCTCTGAAATCGGCTATGGCATGTGGGGCCTGGCTGGCTGGACCGGGTCCGATAAAGAAGAAGTACTACGCGCACTCCAGCGCTCCGTAGAACTGGGCTGCAACTTCTTCGATACCGCCTGGGCTTATGCCGATGGCGTTAGTGAAGAGATCCTCAACCAACTGCTAAAAAACAACCCCGACAAGCGATTGTACGGAGCAACCAAAATTCCACCTAAAAACCGGCAGTGGCCCTCCAAAGCAGGTTCCAAACTGGAAGACGTTTTCCCGGCCGATTACATCGTTGAATACACCGAAAAAAGCCTGAAGAACCTCGGCGTAGACACCATCGACCTCCAGCAGTTTCACGTCTGGGAAGATAGCTGGGCCGATCAGGACGAATGGAAAGAAGCCATTATGAAGCTCAGTGAACAGGGTAAAGTGCGGGCGTGGGGCCTGTCGGTGAACCGGTGGGAGCCAGACAACAGCCTCAACACCATTCGTACAGGACTGATCGACGCCGTGCAGGTCATTTACAACATCTTCGACCAGAATCCGGAAGACAATCTGTTTCCGCTCTGCCGCGAGATGAACGTGGGCATCATTGCCCGTGTACCCTTCGACGAAGGTACATTGACGGGAACCTTCACCAAAGAAACGACCTTCCCGGCCAACGACTGGCGGTCGACGTACTTCGTTCCCGAAAACCTCAATAGCAGTGTCGACCATGCCGATGCCCTGAAGCCGCTCCTTTCGGACGGTATGACCATGCCCGAAATGGCCCTCCGCTTCATTCTGAGCAATCTGGATGTGCATACGACCATTCCGGGAATGCGCCAGATCCGCAATGTAGAAGCCAACACCGCCGTGAGCGACAAAGGCCCGCTATCGCCCGAGTTGTTGCAGGAATTAAAAGGCCACCGTTGGGACCGAACACCAACCGAGTGGAGTCAATAAAGAGGTAAATGAATCCTGTAGAATGTAAAATGCAGAATGAACAGCATCCTGTTTTACATTCTACAGGATTCATTATCCATTTTGGAATGAAAATTCTCCTGATCGAAGACGAGCCTGCTTTACAAACGGCGGTGCAACATTATCTGGAAAGTGAAGGATACGCCGTCACGACGGTCGGTACGCATGCGCAGGCCGCCGAAAAAATAAATGATTACGATTACGATTGCGTAGTGGTCGACCTGATGCTGCCCGACGGCAACGGGCTCGATCTGGTCAGAGCGATTAAAAAGCGGGAATCGACGGCGGGTATCATCGTCGTAACGGCAAAAGACGCCCTCGCCGACAAACTCACCGGTCTGGATGCCGGCGCCGACGACTACCTGACCAAACCCTTTCACCTGCCCGAACTCAACGCCCGGTTGCGTTCGGTGCTGCGCAGACGCCTGTTTAACGGGCAGTCACAGGTAATTGCCGGAGTGCTCACCCTTTGGCCCGATCAGCAACGGGTAACGATTGAGGGAATCGACATTAAACTAACGGGCAAAGAATACGAGTTGCTCTTGTTTTTGGTTACCAATGCCAATCGGCTGCTATCTAAATCGGCCATTGCCGAGCACGTGTGGGGCGATGCCATGGATGCCGCCGACTCGCACGAGTTCCTGTATACGCACGTCAAAAACCTGCGCCGTAAGCTCATAACGGCCGGATGCCCCGATTACATTCAAACCCGATACGGAGCTGGTTATATTTTTTCGACCCGACTGCCATGAGCCTGCTTAGCCAGACAGCCCGCTATTTAATTAGTACGGCCTTTGCCATTGCCCTGGTGGGGTCTGTAGGCTTTTATACGCTTATCCATCGGAAGATCCGTCACGAAGTCGATGAAATTCTAATGACGCAGGTCAACCAGACGATTCATAAGCTGCGTCATCAGCCAACGTCAACACTAACCGACTATGATAATAACCCGCGCATTTACCGGGTAAATACCCCCTTAAAGCCCACCTTTACAGACATAACCGTACCTGACTCGCTGAATCATAATGAACCTATTCCGATTCGGCAGCTCCAGCAAACAGTTCTGATACAGAAGCAATTGTATCTGATCACTATTCAGCAGCCCTACTATGAATTCAACGAGCTATCGCGCGAAATCTCGGTAGGCGTTATCGTCGGTTTTTTACTGCTGATGGGCTTGTCCGTCACGATCGGGGTCGGCTTATCAAGCCGCTTGTGGCATCCATTTTACGCCACCATCAACCAACTTGGTGCCGTTCGGCTCGATACCGGCAGCGAACCGGTATTTCCCGACAGTAATATTCGGGAATTCGGGCTCCTCAACCGTTCGCTGAGGGAACTGACGCAGAAACTGCGCCGTCAGTTTTCCCTTCAAAAACAGTTTACCGAGAATGCCTCACACGAATTACAAACCCCATTGGCGGTTGCATCGGCCGAGCTGGACTTCCTCCTTCAGTCCGATCACCTGACGGAAGCCGACTACCATCACCTGCAACGCGCCACCGACGCACTGGGACGGCTGAGCCAGCTCACTCGTTCATTACTCTTACTCGCGCAGGTAGAAAACAACCAGTTTAACAACGACGAATCGGTTGACATGAGCAAGTTGCTGACCCAATGTGCGGATGAGTACGAGCCATTTTTTGAACACCGGCAATTGGTGGTTGAACGAGCCATCGCTCCCGCGATCACGCTGCATATGAACCGACAACTGGCACGCGTCCTACTCACAAATCTCCTGAAGAACGCCGTGCGGCACAGCGGAGGCACTGATGCGAAACGGAAAAGTGTGGTCCGGATAGAGTTGACGACCCATTCGCTAAACATCACAAACACCGGCGAGACGTTACCCTTTCCCGAGCATCAGTTATTCGACCGGTTCGTCAAAAATCCGACCCGGCCCGATTCCACGGGATTGGGTCTGGCGCTGGTCAAACAAATTTGCGACCGCTATGGCCTGCCATTAGCTTATACTTACGATAAAGACAGACGGGAACATTCCTTTCGGATAGAATTGCCAATCCGGTAAGCTTTCTTCAAATTCTCTTCATAATTCCCTCCGAAACTTGCGGTCAAATTCACTGCAATGAACTATCTCTTCTCCATTGGATTACTACTTTTTAGTACCCTTGCTTCCTTCGGACAAACCAGTCTTTTGATTCGAGTTGAAGATAGCCTGACTCATGCCCCCGTTATTGCGGCTACGGTTCGTACACCCGGAAAGCCCGTAATCGGCAACGTCACCGATGCGAATGGCATAACCCGGCTCAGCAATTTACCAGCCGGGATAAAAACACTGACCGTGAGCGCCATCGGCTATGAAACCGAATCGTTCTCCATCAATACAGCTTCCGATACACTGGTTTTCCGACTTCATAGCCAGGATGAATCCCTCGATGAAGTGACCGTAACCGCTACTCGAACCAACTCCCGAATCGACGATTTACCCATCAAGGTAGAAGTGCTGGGGCAGGAGGACATGGACGAAGAAAGCGCGGTCGTGCCGGGCAACGTGAGCAGCATTCTGGGCGATATTTCCATTATCCACATCCAGCGAACATCGGCCGTCAACGGCAACCAGGCCATTCGGATGCAGGGGCTCGACCCGAAATACACGCAGATTCTGCGCGACGGCCTACCGCTCTACGAAGGCTTTTCGGGCAACCTCGGCGTCTTGCAGATTCCACCCCTGGACTTGAAACAGGTGGAGGTAGTAAAAGGCTCCGTGTCGACGCTGTATGGTGGCGGGGCCATTGGGGGCATGATCAACATCGTCTCCAAATCACCTACGTCCGACAAACCCACGTTTACGGCCCTGATCAACCGGTCGGGCTTGAAAGAAAGTAACAGCAACGCCTACTATTCGCAACGCTACGGCAAAACCGGACTGACGCTGTTTGCAGGTTACACCAACCAGCAAGCCGTTGACGTAACGGGCGATGGCTACACAGACAGCCCGGAAATAAAGCAGGTCAATTTTCACCCAAAGTTCTTCTACAACCCTACCGATCATACCCGGATGAACATCGGGTATTCGTTCACCGACGAACACCGTGAGGGGGGGTATTTGGCCGCGCTGGAAGGTACTCAACTAAATGCCTACCGCAACATCACCGACCTGCGACGGCATACGGTCGATTTTGACGCCAGCCACAACACGTCCGAAACCAACGCCATCACACTCAAAGGTGCCCTGAGTACGTTCCATCGGCAAAACACGGATTACCAGAAGCTTTCCGACGGAAAACAGTCGTCACTCTATCTGGAAGGCAACAACCTGAAGCGATTCGGTAAACACCAGCTCATCGTTGGCGCGAACCTAACCGTTGAGGCTTTCCGCAAAAATCCGGACAGTACCCGGCTGGTCGATTATACGTACCAGACCATCGGCGGGTTCGTGCAGGACGACTGGCAGGTGGGCTCAACAGTAGCGGTACAGGCGGGCCTTCGGCTGGATCATCACAACACGTTCGGTAACTTCCTGCTGCCCCGCCTTTCGGTTAAGCTGAAACCATCGGAGCCATGGACAGTCCGACTGAGCGTTGGCACTGGGTATAAAACGCCCAATCTGTTTGTCAACCAGACGCCCGGCGCATTGAATGTCAGCCTGATTTTTCCGCGCCTGCTGCCCATCGATGTGGCCAATGTGAAAGCCGAGCGGTCGGTGGGGGCAAATATGGATATTGCGTATTTAAGAACCTTCGAGAGCGGGCTATCGGTGCAGGTCGACCAGGCGTTTTACTATACCTATGTCAACTCGCCGGTGGTATCGGCCTTCGCCAGCACATCGAGTAATCTGGGAGCTTATACGCAGCTGATCAACGCACCTTATAACCTGCTTAGCCTGGGCACCGACACCTATGTACGGCTGGAGTACAAAGATTATGAACTCTATCTGGGCTACAACCACACCCTCTCCCGGCGGGATGGACTAGCTGACAACACCTACCTGCCGCTGGCTCCTCAGGACAAATTTTCGACCACGGTTGCCTGGGAGCCGGAGCATTTTCGGTTCGGCATAGAAGCGGCTTACGTAGGTTCGCAGTATCTCTATAACAACCAGAAAGTATCGAATTACTGGTTCTTTGCGGGAGCCGCCGAATACCATTACAACGAACACTGGCGACTCGTGCTGAACGCCGAAAACCTCTTCAATATCAAACAGGCCAATTACGAAACCGTCGTCAGCGGCCCCGTTACCCAGCCCACGTTCCGCCCGGTATGGGCACCACTCGAAGGGCGAATCGTGAATCTGGCCTTGAAGTATACGTTGTAATTTTTACGCTGGCGCGGGCATTTGCCTGTGCGTTTTTATGTAGTCAGTATTCACTGACGCAAGCGAACCGGAACGCCGGACCGGCTGGCCCAATAAAAAGGCACGCCGGGGCAGCCCGTGCGGTAAATACTCTCGCCAGCAACATTAACCTCACTCCACTACCAAAACCGAATGCAACGCCAGCTCTGGTACGGTCAGGGTGGCAACGCCTTTGTCATAGCGAACAGGCAGCACTCTGTTTTCGGGTTGCTGAACGATACGCCGGGGTTTCTTGTCCAGGCGAAGCCGAACGGTGAGGTTGGTTAGGGGCGGCACTTCATCGTAGGTAAATACCTGCGGGTTGGCGTGATGCCCCCCCGTGTTGATCAGGTTCAGGGCGAGCCGGTCGCGTTGCCGGTTCAGGACAACGTGTACCAGATGCGAACCACTTACGTCAGCCACCGGACTGGTTAGTAATGGGCGAGTGAGTGATGCAATAAAATCACGCAGTCGGCTGGATTGGTGTTTCTCATAATCCCGGCTTAAGTCAGCATATACAGCCATTAATTTCCCCCGGCCAAACTGCGTTTCTGTAGCGATTACTCCCGGCACCGGGCCACCCGCTTCCGATTGTAGAAACGTACCGATGGGTTTTGTCTCTTTACCCGTTATGCGCACGGGCTGAAACGGGCCGGTCAGCACAATGGACGCGCCGTTATGCTGAACCCATTTCGGACTACCTGAATTTTCCTGCATTGGCACAACGCCCAGTTCATCGGCAAATGACCGGGTTGTTTTGGCACCAATCAGCAACAGATGACCACCCTGGCGGGTGTAGTCGAGCAATTCACGCCGGAAGGCCGGGTCGAGCGAATCCTGCTGCGACACCACAATGACGGGATATTGATTCAGGCGCCCCCGCAGGTGATGCTCCGACAGCACTTCGACCGGCAGTTGTGCATCCAGAAGCGCGGTCAGCACGCCGTTGATCCGCTGCGTTTGCCCATTCCCGAACAACGACTGATTGAACGCCCGAACAGTCGTGTTGGCATACAAAACGGCAATCTGCGGTATGGGCGTACTACCCTCGCAGTAGAGTTGCCTTGCCCGGACAAATCGACTTAACGCAGTCATAGCAGGCAGTTCGCGTCGGGGCAGAGCGGCATCCCGACTTTGCTGGTAATAAGCCTGAAAACCACCGCCGAGGGCAATGATTTCGGCGGCTTCCTGCATCAGATGCACCGCCGACTTCTGATCGCCCTGGCGTTGGACGGGATTAAACTCGTACCAGAAACTCCACGACATCAAATCCCAGGGTTTTCGATAAAGCTGACCCTGTGCGGCCATGACCCGTCCTTCCAGCGCGGCCGAATTTACGCTGTTACTCGGCGTTAGATCGCCCGACAGAAAATCAACGTTTGTTGTGATGGGTTCCGGCATCATGGACGAATAGGCCCAGTTCGACGCTATCCGAAATGTGGGTTGGTGGCGATGAACTGCATCGACATAATGCCCGATGTACTGAACAAACGACCGCCGGGCAAACTCGTTGAAAGCTCCATAGTTCGCGTCTTTAGCCGACCGGGGCACCGTTTGGCTACCCGTTTCAGCCCGGAACTTCGCCAGAGCCGATGGCGAGTAGTCGAGCACCGTTGCCCAGCACTCCCCATCGACCCACACGCCATCGGCACCATAGTCGGCCAGTTCATTAAGTTGCGGAATTAACAGTGAATCGGCGTAGGGACCGTGGACAGATGTTTTCGAGGTGTTACGAGTGCCGTCGTCTTTTACGGCTGCCCAGCTGGGGTGTTTAGCCAGTGCAGCATCGTCGTACACACCCGAATAATGCAGGTATAACCCAATGCCATGCTTTCGGGTAACGGCCCGATAGAAGGCCAGGGGGTCCTTAACAATATGCGGGGCCACGGTCGCATTGGCCACCTTTGAGGGATAACTCGACACGCCTGGATGCCCTTTGCAGTCGATCTGGATGAAATCGGGCTTGACGGCCGCCAGCAACGAATCAAGGCCTTTTGCCGACAGATTTCGACCAATCAACGAGTCATTCTGGCCAGCATGAAAATCGAAGTGAAGCCCAAAATACCGCTTGGTAGCCAGGTTGGGTTTACCCGATTGAGCAAACATGTGACTACTAACAAGCGCAAAAAATAATACGGTTATGGCAACCTTCATTTTCTATTGATCTTTTTTCTTACAGTGAAGAAGGCAGGCGGAGAAGATTACTCTTTCTCCTATTTAAAAAGAAGAATTATTATAAGATGAAATTATCTCAAGATAAAACTATCTTACGATACATTTGTCTTACATTTGAACAGCAATAGATAAAGCTTTATGAACCCATATTTACTTTCCCCTACCGTTGGCACAATTCCACCTGACAAAATAGTTGGGCGTGATAGAGAACTAAAACAACTAGGCACACTACTTATAGCCCAAAGCGTAACCATAGAAGAGTTTCGGCGTATGGGCAAAACGTTGCTGGTTCAGAAATTGGAATACCTCAGTGTAGCAAATGATGATCCTAACAAGGTGATTTATTTTATGCTTCAAGGGGTGAAAGACGTTACTGAACTAACGGATGTTTTACTGGATACACTACGCAAAAAAGAAAGATTAGGCATACTTAAGGTTGGATGGCATGGTATAAAAAATCTGTACAATACGTTTAAGCCCACGGAGGTAAAAATTCAGGAAGTCACGTTTAAGCTTCCTGAATTTAAAACCAAATGGAAGGATGCATTAACTGCTTGTATCAAAGATTTAGCAGCTCGTACCCGAAAAGATGGTGAAATGCTGACATTAGTACTTGATGAGTTTCCCGTAATGCTCTGGGATTGGCTGGAAAATGGCAAATCACAGGATGCCATCGAACTCCTGGACTTATTCCGGAATTTGCGCATTGATTTGAAAGAGCAAGGACACATCCGATTTGTGGTTTGTGGCTCAGTTGGTATGCAAGTTGTCTTGGATCGGCTACGTCGGAAGCATAACTACACGGGCGAGCCTTTTAACGATACAAAATCGTTTCGGTTAGACCCCATGAATGACGCAGACGCGTTATTTTTATGTCAATGTCTGGCCCTATCTGGTTTTACATATCCAAGTGATGCTACTGAACTCTATCAGCGCATTCACCGATTCGCCGAAAACTTACCCTTTTATATCAACACAATTTTCCAGCTTATTCAGTCGCACCATAACGGTGAGATAAGCGACAGTACGATTAGTAAATCTCAGGAGAGCCTACTGAACGACCCGGATGAAGCAAAGGTGTTTAACCAATTATACCAGCAAATTGGCATTTATTACGAGTCTCAAAAAGCTGAACGGATGATTGCGATATTAAACCAGTTAGCGAATCAGGCTGACTTTACATCCGAAAACGACCTGCAAAAGCATATAGTAACAGACAATAAAGCACAGCTCCTGGATGCTTTGGAAACATTATGGAAAGAACAATATCTGATTCGAAAAATTGAGAACGGGGCAAGACACTACCAATTCAAATATAACCTCATTAAACAGTGGTGGAAACTCAACAAAGCATAGGAAACAAAGGCATCAGTACATTTCTGAGTTTCGGCGCTAAAAACGTTAAGCCCGACATTCTGGAAAAAATGCTGATAGGCCGCCAGAAGACGGTAAGTTTACTGGAGCAGTATGTGCGGGAAATTGCACAAAACGGCGTAAACCATCAGGTGTTCATCGTAGGACCTCGCGGTGCAGGCAAAACGCACATGCTTCGGGTGCTTTATTACCGGGTAAACGAGCTGGTGCAATCACGGGCCATTGTTGTCTCTTACTTTGCCGAGGAAGAGTATGGTATTTCCGGCTATCTCGACTTCCTGATTCGCGTCATTAACGCGTTTATGCGCTGGTACGATGCCGACCGGGCAACCTTGGAAACCCAACTGAACATCCTGCGCGAGACCCCCGAAAGCCGCCAGGAGTATGTAGCCGAAACTATTATCAGCGACTATGTTGGCGACAAGCCTCTACTAATTTTAAGCGAAAATTTTGATTCTATTCTGGAGGCCTTAAATAAGGATGGCCAGTCGAAACTTCGGGCCTGGCTTTACAGGCATAACCGAATCAGCATTATTGCGACTTCTCAAGCTACCAGCCCTGACCTAGGCCGGGAAGACCGCCCATTTTACGGTTTCTTCTCCACAATCACGCTTAAAAAACTTACCTATGAGGAGTCGCTGGAGTTATTAAGAAGCCTTGCTCAGATTGAGAATAATCCGACCATGATCGAGCATTTGGCCGGAAAAGGGCAGGCGCAAGTGCGGGCTATCCATGAGTTGGTGAAAGGAAACCACCGGCTTTTAGTCACGTTTTATGAATTTTTGAAAGCCGACAGCTTAGCCGACCTCTCCGTGATTTTCATGAAAACCATGAACGACCTTAAGCCTTATTACGAGACGTTCATTCGGTTTTTGCCCGCCCAACAGCAGAAGATTTTATACTATCTGGCACTCGCAAAAATCCCGCAAAAAGGCACCGACATTGGTAAGAACTGCTTCATCGCCACCACATCGCTCACCAAACAACTCAGTGAACTCCAACGCCAACACCTGATTGACGCCCTCCCCGATCCGACGGACAAGCGTAACAAACTCTACGACGTATCGGAACCACTCTTACGCATTGCCATCGAAATTGGCGAACAGCGCGAAGGTGTTACAGCTTTGTTTATTGATTTTTTGGCACTGTATTATTCTTATGATGAGATTAAGACTCAAAAAGAACGCTTTGAAGGTATGTATCAAAGCGAAATAGAACCACTGAAAAAGCAGAAACTATATTATGAGATAGAGGCTCGTGATCGGGCCTTGAAGGTGCAGGAGGAGTTGGGAATTGTTCATAAGGATATAGAAATAGAAGCTCAGGAATTAATAGAAACAGGTGATTCTTATATAGAGCAGGGTAATTATGAAAAAGCTATTATCACTTATGAACAAGCAATTGAAGTAAAACCTGACTCTGAATGGGCTTGGTATGGTTTAGGTGTCAGTTTCTACAGAACAAGTGATTATGAACGAGCTATTAATGCTTGGCAAAAAACCGTCGATGTAAAACCCAATTTTGATTGGGCTTGGTATCACCTAGGAATTGCTTACGCTCAAAAAGGCGATTTCATCAAATCCATTACTGCTCATCAAAAAGCTGTGCAACTTACACCTAGCTCCGAGATGGCTTGGCATTTTTTAGGTAACGCTTATGCACAACAACATGATCCTATTCGAGCAATCAATGCCTACCAACGAGCGATTGAACTAAAACCAGATTATGAAATGGCATGGAGTAGTCTGGGCATTGCTTACGCCGATCAAGACGATCATTTTAAAGCCATTAAGGCACTACAAGAAGCTATTCGCTTAAAACCCGATTTTGATTGGGCTTGGTATTTTTTAGGTACATCCTATGCTCAACAAAGAGAATATATTCAAGCGATTAAATCCCTACTAAGAGCTGTTGAACTAGATTTAGTCAACGACTTTGTACTCATCCGTCTATCAGACACGATCACAAAATACCTACAAACCCAAACCGCTACCGAACCCGAACTCATCGAGTTAGAGAGCTGTCTACAAGGACGCGCTGGATTTGAGATTATTTCGACCTACGTCACTACGTATCGGCGGGTAGTATTTGGTAAGGAGAACAAAGCCCTTTATGAATTACCAAAAGAGCAGCGCGAATTTTTTGAGCGGGAAATTCTGAAAAGGCAAGCCCAATAATGCAAAAAAGGGAGGAGTGCGATGAAGTTCCCCTTCGTCCCACTTCTCCACCTTTTCCCTTTTCTCCCAAAAAACTAATACTCCTGCACCAGCGGGTGCACCATGAACTCGTCGATGACCACGTGGGCGGGGCGGCTCACAATGAACAGCATCGACTCGGCCATGTCCTCGCTTTGCAGCCAGCCTTTCGATGTTTCGTGGCCGTGGCCTTTTTCGTGGAAATGCGAGTCGACAAGGCCCGAGTACACGCCCGTTACTTTAATTCCGAATGACCGAACTTCTTTACGAAGTGCGCCCATAAAGGCTTCCTGTGCGTACTTACTGGCGGTGTACAGCGAGCCACCGGCAAAGGTGCGCTTGGCCACGTCCGAAGCGACGACGATAATATGACCCGCCCCCTGCGCTTTCAGTGTGGGCAGAGCCGCTTTGGTTAATACAAATGTACCTTTCACGTTGGTGGCCATCAGCGCATCCCACTCCTCAACGGTGATTTCATCGACGTTTTTGAAAACGCCGTAACCCGCGTTGTTGATCACGACATCGATACGGCCGAACTGATCCAGCGCGGTTTGTACCACAGCCGCCATGTCGGATTCGCTGGCTACGTCACCGGCAACGGCAACAATTTTACCCCGGACATGGCCCTCGGTGGCGTCGGTTTCGAGTTGCTTCAGATCATCGGCACTGCGAGCGGTAACCACCACATTAGCACCATGTTGAGCCAGCAGCAAGGCCGTTGCCCGACCAATACCGCGCGACGCCCCCGAAATAATAATGGTTTTGCTTTCTATAGTCATCGTAATTCTGTTGAGCCATTTTGGCGAATCTCTGCAAAGGTCGCAAAGGTTGGTACAAAGTTCGCAAAGAAGTTTTCCGGATACGACATTTACGCTCAATTCCAGACAACACCTTCATGCACGAATCACTCACCGACAAGCTCAACCAACTGGAGCAGAAATTTGCCGCCATGGGGCAGGATATGACGTCTTACCTCGAAGGCTTACTCCAGGCCGACTACCTCACCTATTGGGATTACATTCACCTCGAAACCCTGCTGTCTCTCCAAAACCCGAAAACGGCCTATCCCGATGAGCTGATCTTCGTGACCTACCACCAGATTACGGAACTGTACTTTAAACTGATCCTGCACGAAATCGACCAGATTTCCCAGGCAGACCCGTTGACTGCCGCGTTTTTTCTGGCTCGTATGCAGCGTATCAACCGGTATTTTACCTTGCTGGAAGAGTCGTTCAGCGTGATGATCCTGGGTATGGAACGTGAGCAGTTTCTTAAATTCCGGATGGCACTGCTGCCGTCGAGTGGCTTCCAGTCGGTGCAGTTCCGGCAAATTGAAATCGTATCGACCGATTTTCGAAACCTACTCACGGGCGTCCCTCAGGAACCGGCCTATATCTCCGATCTATACGAATTTATCTACTGGAAACGGGGTGCTACCGAACTCGCCACGCAAAAGAAGACACTCACGCTTCGCCAGTTCGATCAGCACTACCGGACGCAGCTTGTCCGATTAGCCGAAGCGTACGAGTTCAAAAACCTGTATCAGCGCTACCTGTTCCTGGCCGGTGCAGGCGAAAGCACCGATGAACTGGCAGCGGCCTTACGCGAGTACGACTGGCGGGTCAACGTTCGCTGGAAGCTGGCACATTTACGGTCGGCGGTGCAGTATCTGCACAAGGAGCCGCAGGATATTCGGGCAACGGGCGGCACCAACTGGCAGTCGTATCTGCCGCCCCAGCAGCAGCAGATCATCTTTTTCCCGGACTTATGGACCGATGCCGAACGGACATCCTGGGGGCAAACGCTTTCGATACCCGGCTCAACCTAAGCAGACAACGCATTTCTTACATTTTCCCCAGCGGCCACAAACTCAATTGCCCGCTTTTTTTTAGGAAAATCTAAATCCAGATGAGACTGTTGCATGTATATTTGATCGAAAGTTTGACACCCCAATTAACACCTCATCAGCGCAGCGATGATTGAGTGGCTCCATTCGTATCGGTTTCGCGTAGCCCGTTTGCTATTTGGTCTGTTTCTGACCATGTGGCTCAACGGCGTGGTGTTTCGCCATGCGCACCGGTTGTCTGATGGTCGGCTGATTGTCCACGCTCACCCCTACTGGCCGTTTGGCAAAGGGCCGATTCTGCCGAATACGCACACGGCCCAGGAGATTTTACTGCTCGATCTGGCGGCCAGCCTTCCCGTTGTTGTCAGTGCATTATTTGCGTTTCTGTTTCTACTGCGTAGTCAGCAGCAGTCTGTTTTCTGGACCCGCTTCCGGACGTTTTTCGCCAGCCATTCTTTCTTCTGTTTCTCCCGTCGGGGCCCTCCCGTCGTTTGGTAATTTTCTGATTTTCAGACATCACCTTTTCTATTGGTGACTGCTGTTGTATTCCTGTGGAGTACTCAACCAAACGATAACACCCTGAATGAAATCATTTTTATTACTGATTAGCCTGACGCTAACCGGCGAATTGGCCTATACACAACCTGCGCCCAGCCGAGTTATTCGTGGTTCGGTAACCGATGCCGACAGCCGCAAACCCATTCCCTTCGGCACCGTCAACCTCGTCGGTCAGAATAAAGGGGCGATTACCGACGCTCGTGGGCAATATTCGCTGTCGATCAAAGCCGATTCGGTGCTGCGCGACCTGATTGTTTCCTGCGTTGGCTTCAAATCCGATACAGTGCAGATCAGCCCCGGCACTAACGTATATGACGTAACGCTACTGCCCATCGTCAACGCCTTAAACGAGGTGGTGGTAACGGGCGTAACGCGGGGAACGCTTATGAAACAGAACCCGGTCGCTATTCTGGCCATCTCCCGCCGGGCTATTGAAAGCACTACCAGCAGCAACATCATCGACGTGCTGGTGAAAAACGCACCGGGGCTAACAGCCGTAAAAACCGGCCCCAATATCTCCAAACCGTTTATCCGGGGACTGGGCTATAACCGGGTGTTAACGCTTTACGACGGCGTTCGGCAGGAAGGCCAGCAGTGGGGCGATGAGCACGGCGTTGAAGTCGATAATTATAACATCGACCGGGCCGAAGTGATCAAAGGCCCCGCCAGTCTGATGTATGGTTCTGATGCCCTGGCGGGTGTTGTGAGCATGATGCCAATTTATCCAAAAGATACCGAAGGCAAGCTGAAAGTAGGTTTAGTGACCGAGTACCAGTCGAACAACCGGCTCCTGGGCGAATCGATCAGTCTGGCCTCCGGCGGGTCGCGCTGGGCGTGGAATATGCGCGGGTCCATCCGGGCGGCAACCAACTACCAGAATAAAGTGGACGGGCGGGTGTACAACACCGGCTTTTCGGAGCGTACGCTTACTACCATGCTGGGCTATTCGGGCCACCGGGGCTACTCGCGTTTCGGGGCATCGCTCTACGACAATTTGCAGGGTATTCCCGATGGAAGCCGCGACTCACTGACCCGTCAGTTTACCCGTCAGGTGTTCGAATCGAACCTGGACGACATCAAGAACCGCCCCATCGTACCCGCCGGCGAGTTGTCGTCCTATCGACTTAGCCCGTTAATTCAGCACATTCAGCATTACCGGCTGCACACCAACAATCATTACCAGATCGGCAATGGCGAGATCGATATGTTACTGGCTTTCCAGCAGAATGTTCGGCGGGAGTTCAATCACCCTACCCAACCCGACCAGCCGGGTCTGTACGTCCGCCTAAACACCCTGAATTATGGCGTACGGTATAATTTACCGAACATGGGGCGGCTGGCCACAACCGTGGGTGTAAACGGCATGGCGCAATCCAACAAAAACAAAAACGGGACAGCTTTTCCTATCCCCGATTATAAACTCTTCGATGTGGGCACGTTCGTTTTCCTGAAATACCAGGCCGACAAACTCACCCTGAGCGGTGGTCTTCGTTACGACAACCGACACCTCACCGGCGATGATTTCTACGTACGTACCGATCCGAAGACCGGCTTCGATGAACGCGCTTTTTTGCCGGATACCACCAGAGCTACGCTCCAGTTCCCGAAGCTCAAACAAACCTTTACGGGTATTTCGATGAGTCTGGGCGTCACCTATGAGTTCTCGGACAGACTGGCCCTGAAGGCAAACATTGCCCGTGGCTACCGCGCGCCGAGCATTACGGAAATTGCCTCCAACGGCCTCGACCCCGGTGCGCGTATCGTGTACATCGGTAACCGTGATTTCAAATCGGAATTCAGCCTGCAACAGGACATTGGCCTCACCGCCACCTTCCCCAACATTAATTTCGGCGTCAGCGTATTTAACAACTTCATCCAGAATTACATCTCCCTGACGCAGTTGGTCGATGCCAATGGCGAGCCGGTGGTAATCGTTCCGGGCAATAAAACCTACCAGTATCAGCAGGCCTCGGCTCAGTTGTATGGACTGGAAACGCAGCTCAGTTTGCACCCCACCACCTGGCGGGGTTTCAGTTTCGACAACAGTCTGGCGTTGGTGTACGGCTACAACCGGGGCAGCCGCTTTACGGACGCGGGCATCAATGGCGAGTACCTGCCGTTTATCCCGCCCCTGCGCGTGACCACCGGCATCAGTCAAACGCTCCCCCTGAAACGAACCTGGTTATCAGACCTTACCCTGAAAGCCGACATAGAACACAACGCCCGACAGGATCGCTTTCTGGGCCTGAACGACACGGAAACAGCCACGGCAGGCTTTACCCTCGTCAACGCCGGTGCTGATGCCCAGGTACATGTTGGCAGGGACAAGCCCGCGTTGCATGTCATATTCCAGGTCAATAACCTATTCGATGTGGCCTACCAGTCGAACCTCAGCCGGTTGAAGTATTTCGAGTATTTCACCCAATCGCCTAACGGGTATCTGGGCATGTACGGCATGGGCCGTAATGTTTGTCTAAAGCTGGTAGTGCCGTTCAATTAGAACGCTTTCAGGTATGTAAACATACCGGCACAAAAAAACTCAACTTCCCGCCCGTTAAGGTAGTAAGTTGAGTTTTTTTGTGCTTTCCGGGTGGGTTAGTTACTGATTACAGACACTAACGTTATCCTTCAAAACGTACGTCAGGGTTCGGTCAGAATCGGCGGGTCCGGAGTTAAAGTTTTCGGAGAAAGCCCCTTCATAGTAAACGCTTGCCGTATAATTCGTATTGGGTTTCAGACCTGTCAGCGTTCCTTTGCCATCGACAAACGTTACCCCTGCCTTAACGGACGAACTGCTCCCGGCTTCCTGATAGTACACGGTTGTGGTTGGATAAACTTCAATATTTTTCCCATTTTCGCAAACGGCCCTTACCGTAAAGTGGGCGTTGATTTTGTTGTTGGGCGGTGTAATCGTAATCGTGCCGGCTGCACTGGCTCCTCCGCTACAGGCATTCGTAAACTTTCCTGAACGACCAATTACATCACCACTCAGCGGGTCCAGAATAGCCACCTCATAGCGCTGACTATTATCGAGTACCAACGTAAACTGATCGCCCGACAGAGCGCCTGTCCGCTCGAGAACAAGTGCCTGGTCCTGATTGTCGCCATTGTAGCCAATCAATTCCGCTACGTACGAATAATTGACCGGCAGATTAGCAATCTTAAACGCCGGGCTGCAGGCATCGGCAGGTCGTTCAGTTGTCAGGGCATAGCTGGATAAATGCGTGATGGGCACATCGGAAACCAGCGAGCTTCCTTGCTGACGCACATTTACATTGCGCTCGTACGTCCAGTCGCCTGTATTCTCGTTATAACTGTACACTTCCAGTTTATCACCGATTTTTAGCGTCTGTCTGGTTTGCGGGTTATAAACACCCGAAGGCACTCCCATCTGCACAAGTACGGGCTGACTAAAGGTCGATACGATCTGTCCACTGCTATTCCTGATCTCGATCGACACGAAGCTCACCGGAGCAAAACGACCGGTAACATTATTGGCTCCCTGGGCATTTTTAACGACGCGTGCCGACAACCCGCCCGGAAAGGTTTGCAAAGCATCCTGACTTTGCCCGGAATAGGCCACTACGGAAGCCGTAACATTCCCTTTTACGGGCTGGCCTTTATCATCTTTCATCACCGTGTTTGCCGACAGCGAGACACTTATGGGTAGGGACGATGCTGTTGCAGTTGCCGGCACAGTAACCTCAATAACCTTGCTGGCCGTTAAAGCTCCTGATGTCGAAGCAGTGGCGGTGGCAGCCTGAGCAGCTACGCCCGCTGGCGTTGCATCGAGCTTCACCAAGCGAATGGTGAACGGATTGTTCAATGATTTAGTGAGTGTCAGGTTGGTACTGGAGGCTACATAGCCATCGGCGGCAACAACCACCCGTAGTTCAGCCGGAACGGACACAGTCGGCTCTGTTCCTTTCAAGCCAATAAACAGATCCCCTTTCGGAGCTGTATAAGTGGTCTGCGCTTTACCGGCGAAGGTGATCGTACGGCTGGCATCTTTACCCAGAATAGACACTTTAATCGGAATTTGCAGCGGCTCGTTTGTTTTGGCATCCAGCACTAACCCCTGCACCTGCGTTTTGGCAGGCTGGTAGTTCAGTTTATAGACAACCCCATCCAACGGCTTGACATTGGCGATATCCTTTATGGCCTGGCAGCCCATAACCATACCCAGAACGGCCACAAGCAGTAAACTCCTGGAGAAAGGAAGTACAGACTGATGCATAACTTTTTTCATGGTATTCTTTTGACGACTGGTGATGTAAAATGTGTTTACAGCTTATAGGAAAGGCCCAGATTCACAACAGGGTAGTATTTGAGCGGCTCAAGATTTTTTTGAATCACCGCTCCCTGGTCGGACGAGGGTTCGAGCATACCGGTTGTTCTGAACGTTACCAGGGGCGATTGCTGATAAAAGAACCCGATATCGACCATAAATTTCAGTCGTTTGCGTGTGTAGGGATTGCCAAAACCCAAGCCAACATAAGGGGCCACCTTATTGAAATCTGCTTTGCCATCCAGCGTGCCAACCTCATCGATCGTGAAGACGGTATCGTTGAACTTTACGTCTTTCGTTGGTTTTCCGAAAAAAGTGACTGTATTAATGTTGTAATAGGCCCCGCCTGTTAGCCGGAACCCCGACCGTTTAAAGGGATACAGATCAACCATCAAATCGGCATTCTTCAACTTAACCGTATAGTCGAAACCAATTTGTATGTCGTCCGTGTCTTTCCCGCTTTTCAACGTACCATCGTAATTGAACAGATTTGCCCCGACCCGCACGGCAACTGATCGATTAATCGAATAACCTACAGCAACCCCTCCTCCCGTAGACCCTGCCGAGAGCATCAACGCAAAACCAGGTTTATAAAGTGGTAAAGGGCGAGTTGCCCGAGCAGCGCCTGCGGGGGTATCGTTCTGGGCTGTGGCAACAAGGGGTAATGCCAGTATTAACAGGTACAAGAGGTGTTTCATAGAAAAATTTAGATGGATTGGCTAAGCATTTGGTTATAAAGTGCCCTATAGTCGAGTACATAGCTGCCAGCCAACTTATTCGGTCAATTGCACCGACATGGGTTACCAGCCCTCCAGCTACTGGAAGTGAGAATGAGTTAGGTATAAATTAATTCGGGATTCAGTAGGTCTCTCGTGGTTGGCTATTGGCTATTGTATAATCAAATACATGTAAATATACTAGATTTTATAAACTACAAGTTATATTTATTTAAATTTTGTTAATAAAACAGATAAGATTCTGCTTTCAGCAGAAAAGTATATATAGATTAAATGAAATGTCTAAAGAGCTTTTAAGGCAGTTCCCTTCCGAACTTCACTTCTTAAAATACCGGATCATTTCTCCGAAGCCCAGGCCCATGCTTAGCCCCATGACGGCCTGGATTAGCCGTTTGGTTTTGGTGTTTACTGTTTTCGCGTCTTCGATCCAGTTACTAAAATACACCTGATGGCCTCTGGCTAATGTCTGGAAGAAAGCCTTTGCGGTCGGATCGTCGTCCAGGCAGGCCAGCAGATCGGCGGAGAGGGGCATGGGCGAATCGTCGACGGCCAGCGTTACCCGAACCATTGCACCCGCTTCTTTGCGAATACCCCGGCGCATGGTGGCGTTGACGGGCATAATGAAGCCACCCTCGCGGTCGCCGGATTTCCCCATGGGCAGCAGAGCAACCAGCGCAATGGCGTACTCGTCCAGGCTACCCTTCACGCGGAAGGACGTTTTCTGTCCGGGCTTGAGTGATTCCGTTACATCGAGCGGAATATCGATGTAGGTCCAGCCGGTTTTCTCGCCTTTCTCGTCAAACTTTTGAAGGATGGTGGTGAATGTGTGCATGGGTAAATATAGCACGCCGATTGTACGGATTAAACGGACTTCATCGATCTAAATCCTCAGTAATCCCCTTAATCTGTATGATCCGCGTGCCATTTATTTTATAAAGAATAGCGAGCCAGCGTTGCCTCCAGCGATGCCTTTATTTCCTGCACCAGACTAGCGGGTTCCAGCACCGTTAAATGTTCGCCATAACTGCGCAGGTGCATGAGCAGATCACGGTTGGGAGCCAGACGAAGGCGCACGACACACTCGGTTTCGGTATCGCTCAGGACTTCCTGCGTCTGGTGAATGGGCTTGGCTTTCACGTATTGGCCAAACAAGGGGGAAAACGAAAGCACAATGTTCTCGACCGGCCCGTGGCTGTCGGTGATGCCGTAGATGTGTTCGAAGAGGTCGCTCACGTTAGCCAGAATAGCTGGGGGTACATCGCAGGGATCGTCCAGGAGTTCGAGTTCGCTCATGCGGTCGAGGGCAAAGGTCTTCTCGCCACCACTTACGGCATCGTAGCCAATCACATACCAACTGTCGGCCACTTCGCGCAACAGGATTGGGTGAAGGATACGCAGTTTGGGGCGTTCGGCCGGAATGACCGATGCGCTGGGGGCTTTGCCTCTACGGGGTGTTTTTTTATTCGTGGCCTGCACCACATCCTCGTATTTGAGATACCGGAATGCCACCTGTCGGCTCTGGTTCACGGCCCGAATCAGGATCGGCACAAACTGACGATTACCGCCCAGAATCTTCTCTTCGACATACACAATCCGGCGCGATGCCGCCGGGCCACCCCGGTCGTCGCTTCGTACCTCATGAATGATATCCAGACTCTGACGCACCTTTTGCAACGCATTGGTCAGTTCATCGGCAACGGTAGCCCCCTGCGTAGCGGCCAGCACCTCTCGGGCGTAGTCGAGTGCTTCCATGTCTTCGGGGGCCAGCATTAGGTTCAGCAATCGAAACTGCGGATTGCTGTAATAATAGCCGTTAGCCCGTTTGTCATATTCGATGGGCGCGTCGTGGTCTTCGCGCATCCGCTGAATGTCTTTTTCGAGCGACGAAATGGACCGGATGCCGCACTTATCCTGGCAGACTTCAAACAGCCGTTGTTTGGAATACCGGCGGGGGTATCGGCTGATGATCTCATCAATGAGCCGGTAGCGTTGAAAAGCGGAGCGGGTTATGGGCATGTTTTTATAGGTAGCGACACAAAGAATTGCGTCTCATTTGCCGGATGGATTTTTATGCTGCCATAAATAAGACGCAGGACAAACATGGCAAAAATATTTTTCAAATAAAAAGAAGACCGTAAATAGATTACGTTTTGATGGATATAGTTTTGAACCGGACAATACATAGACTATATCATGACTCATACACAGCGTCCCGACTCAAACACCCCGGCTTACACGCCCCGCCCGTCGCTCTCGACCCGGCAATTAGTTGACCTCGAACTGGGTCTGTTTCTGCTTCAGCAGGTACAGCCTTCTGCTTCGCCCACGGAGCTACCGGCCCTACTCCGGCCCGATGATGCCCGCTGGCCCAGCCTGTCGCCCAAACAAAAGAAATACCTCAACCGGGGGCGGCTTTTACTGGCTCATTTCGCCAATAGTCTGCACTGGGAAGCCCTTTTAGATGCCTATGCCGCTGCGCCAACCCATCGCCTGGCCTTCGACCTCAGCCGCGATTACAGCCATTTCTCCGAGAAGACCGTGGGTTTCTCGCGCAACCGGCTCGGCGTATTACGTAAAATGCTGGCTTAAACTCAACCCTAACCCTTCATTCAGGGTCTGATCCGGTACCAACTGGGTCTGTTACCCATCCCTGACCACTTTTCGCGATGACCATGCTAAATCAGTTGTTACAACGGGTATGGGGGCAGTCTGCACCAGCCGCCCTCCTGCAAACCGCCCGCCCTACATCCTCTACGGCCGAACCCGTTTTGGCTGCCCAGCCAATCCGGCACCTGCGTACCATGAAGCTCATGATGGTAACGGCCGAGAACAACAACAAATACTATGAAATGCGGGAGAAGGAAAATGGCACCTTCGAAGCGCACTATGGCCGCGTAGGTGGTTTCCGCAGCAAATCGGTTCATCCAATGGCGCAGTGGGAACGGAAAGTCCGCGAGAAAAAAGCAAAGGGCTACACCGACCAGACGCACCTCTTTGCTAAAACCCGGCTCGAAACGGATGCCAGCACCATTGCCAATCCAGCCGTTCGGAGTCTGATGGCCCGACTGCTGGAATTAGCCAGGCAGTCTATTTTTCAGAACTATGTCGTTACGGCTCAGGAGGTAACCCGCAAACAGGTTGAAAACGCCCAGCAACTACTCGACGAACTGGCCGACCTGCTGGCGGTCAACATGGATACAGCGGCCTACAACGCCAAACTGCTTGAGCTGTTCAAGGTTATACCCCGCCGGATGAGCAACGTGGGGGCGCATCTGGCGGGTGCATCCCCCCAGTCGGCCGAGGAGCTCCAACCCCTCCGCGACCACCTTGCCGAAGAGCAGTCGACCCTCGATGTGATGCGCAGTCAGGTTGAACTGGCTCCCGAAGAAACTTCCGATGCCCAGCCCCAACCAACGCTGCTGGACAGCCTGAACCTGGCCATCGAACCAGTGACCGATGCGCATGTCATTACGCTGATCAAGCGCATGATGGGCACCGACGTTTTCAAGTTTGAAGCCGCCTTCAGCGTCCGCCACGCAGCTACCGATGCCGCTTTCGATGCCTATTTACGTCAACAGACGAATCGAAAAACCATGGCCCTCTGGCACGGAAGCCGCAGCGAGAACTGGCTGTCTATCCTGAAAACGGGACTGTTGCTGCGTCCGGCCAATGCTGTCATTACGGGCAAGATGTTTGGCTAC
Source organism: Spirosoma pulveris (assembly GCF_054781875.1). Lineage (NCBI taxonomy): Bacteria > Pseudomonadati > Bacteroidota > Cytophagia > Cytophagales > Cytophagaceae > Spirosoma > Spirosoma pulveris. The sequence continues at coordinate 120,768 of NZ_BAAGTO010000003.1, read as the reverse complement.
GGCATCTATTTCGCCGACCAGTTCAGCAAGTCGATCAACTACACCTCGCTGAACGGCTCGGTTTGGGCCAACGGTCGGCATTCGGAAGGGTATCTGGCTATTTATGAAGTCCATGTCGGCGAGCAGCTGGAGTTGACGAAACACGAGCCCAGCCATATGCAGCTGGACGGCAACGCCCTCAAGCAACTCGGCCCGCAGTACGATTCCGTATTTGCCAAACAGGGGGACAGCCTGCAGAAGAACGAATTCATTGTGTACAACCCGGCGCAGTGTACGGTTCGGTACATTGTCAAAATCAAGGCGTAAGATGGAATTACAACGCAAAAAACTAGACCCGCTGGTCGTGCGGTTTACCGCCACCTCGCTTATTCTGGCCGAAGGCAGTACGACTACCCTGGCCGTAAAGAATGCCCTCCGCCGACGTGGCTACGAAGCCCGCCAGGCCGACGTATCGCAATGGCTGTTCGTCATCAGCCTGTGGGAGAACTGGACCATTGACGACAACGGTACGTATCGCGTTTTTCGTTTTCCAAGAGCCGCATTTTCGATGCAGTAATGAGACTCTTTATCGTTCTTTTTCTGGCAAATGCAGGCAGGCGAACTATTCGGACCTGCCTGCATCTGTTTTTGTTTTTTGTGAAAGTAGGGGCGAAAGTAAAGCCCGGAAATAATTTCAATTATTTTTGAGAAAAAGAGAACAACGTAAAAAGGTTACGTTCTTGTAGTAATAAATTTGATTCAACAACAGGAACAGTAAACAACCACAACGATGAACACTCTTCTCTCCGCCCCCCGTGTTACCCGCCCGGCCATTGCCAGTCTTCTTCACTGGCAGGAGCCGCTGGCAACCCGGCTGCGCTTTCGGCACGCGCTACCCGGCATGGTAGCCAACCGACTGCTCAATGTGGAGTTGGGACTTTATTTACTGGCCGAGCTGGTGCCGCTGGCCCCACCCCAGGTCCTTCCCGACCTGCTGACGGGCCACGGCGCGGTTTATCGGAACCGGCCCATCTGGTCGCCCCGGCAGCACCGGGCATTAAGCCAGGCGCGTATCCTGCTGGCCCCCTATATGGACCGCACCGCCTGGTACAACGCGCTGGCCAAATACGCCAGTCTGCCATCGGAGCTAAAAGCCTATAACTCGCAAGGCACCCTCCGCACCGACATCAGCGGGTATTTGCTGCGGGAACGGCTGGGCATGTTTGCCAAAGCGGTGGCGTAGAGTGAAGAGAAGTATGTAAAAAAGGAGTTAGCGGACGTTAAGGCGTCCGCTTTTTTTGTGGGTGGGGCTAACCTTAAGAAAGGTGATTTTTAAGGTTAGCTAGTATAAGTAAGCCTCAAATTTGATGGCGATGACAGTACCTAACCTTAAAATATGCACTTTTTAAGGTTAGGCAGTAACGGCTATAAAACTGTAAATTTTCTTTACTTCAAGATCACGGTAGCTTTCTGTGCTAGTAAAGCGGGCTTAAACGCTATTGGTTAAGCCATAATAAGGTTTCCCGCAACGACTCCGGCGTCAGCGGTCCTTGTTGGGGAGTCTCGCTAAGGCTGATACGCACTAACTTGTTCCGACCGTTTGGATAAGCTAGTAACTCAGCTGACTTATCGCCATTGCGGAGGTTAATCATAATTTCCCCAACTGGCCCTGGTGATGTGTGATAGGTAAGCAACATTTAGCCTTTGTGAAGCCAATAGCATCAAACATAAACGGGTTAGGTTCTAAGCTATGGGGTGATTGCTTTACTATTTCATTTTAAACCTACTGAATTAGAAACTCTTAACGTAAGGTAAATAGCTTAGCCGACTGCCATTTTTACAGTGTCGTGCCAAAGGTAAGCTGGCAATGCTTCCTCTAATCCCCAATTGATGTTCATAGGCCTAGCACCTTCATGACTGAGGTAATTGACTTTACCAAGAAACACATAGCCAAAATTAGCGCCATATTGATTCTCGTTAGCTTCGCGGACAAATAGCAAAATATGCTTTTCCTGCTCCCGGTGCTTAATATAACTCTGCCCAGTTGGGGTATTGGGAGACACACGATTCTGCGTCTGCCAGTGAAATTGGTCTTCACTAACAGCATAGTCGTTATAAAGAGTTGTGGGCGAGTAATCTTTCGCGCTTTTATGAAGCGTCACAAATAATAATTCGGTCTGTAGTTCAGGAGAATATACAACCCCTTCCCGTGAGGATGATCGCCTGGTAAACGTATGAATATTAAAAGCAGCCAGAATCTGGTCACGAGTGTAACGACCATATACTCGTAGGGGTTGATCGTAAGGCAAGTCAATTAACTTCTCCACGACATTTGTGTGATCAGTTAAGAGGGAAATAACCTCACGTATTTCATTAACCAGTACCGGATTTCTTCCAACAGCTTGTATACTCTCTGACAAATCAGCAAAACCGCCTGCTTGTTGCCAGATGTCATAGTGAAGCATTAGGCAAAACTGCTGCTCAATAGTCGACAGCCTCTTAACATCAACCTTGAAACCTTGTTTGGCCAATCTTTCAATAAAGTTAAAATAAGAAACCGAGCCACCAGCAAGCCACTTTTTACGGATAGCCCGCACAATTTCCAGTTCGTTTACTTCGCTAAAACTCTCTTGTATACCAGCATCAGCACAAAGGCGGTGCCAACTATCTTTATCACGACGGTAAATGAGCGGCAATTGAATGTGGTTAAGTTCACTAAAATTTCGGAGCGTAAGCGGAAGCGTTGTTTGATGCCGGTAATTTCTGATTTTAATGATTAATTGATTTCGGTTTAGCTGAGTAGCCGCCCGTATATTTTGCAGAACATAGTCTTTCGCCTTCTTTTCCAGCACAATCGAACAGCCTAGCGGTAAATGCGGGAAGTCATTTTCAACTTCTTTCTGAATCGATGTAGTTGTACGACCAACCAATGCCCGGAATTTATCTTCAAAACTATACTCAGGCCGCGCATTACCTACAAAATCCAGTACAGTCAAACATTCTTTACCCTCTGATAAACGGAGGCCACGACCGATTTGCTGAAGAAACACCGTTAAACTTTCGGTGGGTCTAAGAAATAAAAGCGTATCAACCTCCGGTATATCAACCCCTTCGTTAAAGATATCTACAACAAAGAGGTAGTTGATGTCCTTGTTACGAAGGCGACTACGAAGTTCTGCACGGCCTTCGCTTCGACTACTAACCAGATAATCAGCCTTTAACCCAGCCAGCAAAAACTTTTCAGCCATGTACTGTGCGTGCTCCTGTGTGATACAAAACCCTAATGCTCTTACATTCTGAAGATCATTAACGTATTTCTGTAACTGGTTAATAATTTGACCGACCCGAAGGTCGTTGCGCGTGTAGAGTTTTGACAATTCGCCGGGCACATATCGCCCATTTCGCCATTGAACATCCGACAAATCCACTGCATCGGTTAGGCCAAAGTATTGAAACGGACACAGCAAACCTTTATTTAACGCTTCCGGCAAACGAATTTCGGCCGCGATTGTATTACAAAAATCAGTTAGAATATTTTCATTATCCATCCGCTCAGGCGTAGCAGTAAGCCCTAACAAGATGATCGGACTAAATTTTTGCAATACTGGCCGATAGCTGGTGGCTGCTATATGATGCACTTCATCAATAACTACATAGTCATAATAATCGGCGGTCAGCGGCAACTTGTCGATCGCATTGTTCAGCGTCTGAACAGACGCAAACACGTGTTCGTAACTATCTGGGATTATTCCCTCTACCCAAAGTTCACCAAAATTAGCATCGCGTAGAACACCACGGAATGTAGCCATAGCCTGTTCCAAAATCTCCTTTCGGTGGGCAACGAATAATAACCGAGCACGTTGATTATTCTGCCGATAATATTTATAATCGAAGGCAGAAACAACCGTTTTGCCAGTACCGGTAGCAGCTACAATCAGATTTCGAAAACGTTCGTGCAGGCTCCGTTCAGCTTGCAATCGATCCAGAATTTCTTGCTGAAAAGCATGAGGTTTAATATCAAAATATACTGAAATGTCTGCCTGCGTTGATGCTCGTTGACGGCGCAGAGCCGTCTGCAACTTAAGCGTGTCTGTGGCCAGATTAAACGGCTCAAAACTTTTGTCTTGCCAGTATGTTTCAAATGTCTTTTGAGATTTATCAATGATGTGCTTAACCTCCTGAGTTGTTATTTTCAGATTCCACTCCAGCCCGCTTGTTAGGGCTGACCTCGAGATGTTTGATGAACCAATGTACCCAGTATGAAAACCCGTGTTACGAAGAAACAGGTAGGCTTTAGCATGCAGTCGCTCGCTTTCTGTATTATAAGATACTCGAACTTCTGTATGCTTTAGACTAGCCAAAAACTCGACAGCTTTGAGGTCAGTCGCTCCCATATACGAAGTCGTAATCACACGTAAACGTCGACCGCTATCTGTAAAAGCTCGTAATTCCTTCTCAAATATTCGAATGCCAGTCCATTTAATAAACGAGACCAGGAAACAGATTTCATCAGCAGAAAGAATCTCTTTACGCAACTCACTGTCAAAGGAAATGCCGCTGTTATTTCCCGTAAACAGTTCACTATGTGTTAATCGGGTAAGGGGAGTTATTTCACGTAGATGTCTGTCGAAATCAGTAAAAGAAGCATTAGTTTTTGATAAGATTGCGGATAAAATACGCCCCTCTACCCATATCAAATCATCATCGAATGTCTCATCAGCTAGCTCGTCACGCAGCAGACGAATTAACTTGTTCGATAACTCAATTTGTTTGTCAATGGCATCGTCAGCACTGAATGACGAGAGCGCCGACCGGATAATATCACTAAGATAAGCACTCAGGTATTGAGCTGCCTCGGCCCGATCCAATACATCTTCTTTAATGTAAAATTTGTCTTTATCGAGCGCCAAGAGCTTAGCATGAATGACTTTGTTAATGAGTTGTTCGTAAAGACCAAGAGTGGACATAAAAGGCGAGACAATGGAGTTTCACTATGATATATACTTTCTCCAGCATTACCATTTAAAAGTAATCATGCAGGAACTTAATGAAATTTTAGGTGAGCATTATAAGACAAACCACATCTCACTGTAAAACTGTAACTTAAACATAGAGAGAGGCAAAATTAAGTCCGCTTTGCCTATCCATTCCCAATCCATCACGGCTTTAGCTGAAGGCTGGCATACATCATGTCGAGCAGGCCGTTGACGATCGCATTTTCGGCAAAACCCGGTTTGAGCCGCGACGAAACGACTTCGAAGGTATAGGTGCCAAACGCAGCATCGTGAGGAATGTATCCTGAGCGGGCATAGCCGTTGGTCAGCGTAGTCATCAGGGTGTTGGCAAAGGGCGATTCTTTTTTCAGCCGGGTCGAAATGGGGTTGAACACTTCGCCGTTGACAGCCGTTAGGGCAATATCGCCCAATCGGATGAACCCCAGCCGGAGGGGAATCGAGTCGGCATCGGCATACGTGCCGGCGTAACCCGCCCGGCCCTCGTCGAGCCGCTTGCGTCCGGGGCAAGTGATGATGCGTTGATCGGCCTGAATAATTGGGTTGCTTACCTTCCGTTTGGTGCTTCGCATCACATGTAACACCTCCTCAGCCAGCAGTTGTCCCATCGACAGCAGCATCTGCTTTTGCTGCTCCATTAACTTGATCACTTTCGGGTCTTTCCGGTCGAGTCCTTCGCCACCGGGAGGCATTTTATTACTGATGTCGATGCCCCGTTTGGCATACTCCTTAACGCGAATCTCGCGCAAATCGTAGGTTTGCTGGTAGTAGATGGGGTTTTGATCGCCACACGCGCCGGTCGACCAGAGCACCACAGCTTCATTATCGAAGTTATTTTCCAGATACCGCGAGGTGGCTCCGGGCACATCCCCGCTAACCTGATCGAACATGCCGGAAATAACCCCGTGCATGGCATAATTGTAATAGATGGCAATGGGTTTGCCGTCCAGGGCTTCGAACGTGACTACGGCCACTGTTTTGTCGGATGGACCATCGTAGTTCGGGCCTTCCCACCACCGGCGGGTTTCGGGGTCGATAATATTGCGGTTCACGTTAATGTACGACACCCCTTCGCCGTAGCCGACCCGGGCGGGCTGCAGCTTATCTTTCGCCAGTTTGACGGCACTCGCAATTTTAGACTCAAAGGCGTCGCCACTGATCCCAAACGGCACACTATGCGTATGGGTGGCGGTCAGCAGGATGTTTCGGGTAGGAATGCCCGCTGTGGCCATAATCTTGGCGAGGATACGGTCGGCCATCTCGTCGTTAATGCCCCCAATATCAACCGAAACGAGGGCTACGGTTGTCGTGCCATTGTTGACGACAACCGCCCGGGAGTATATGTTGTCGTTGATACCGAAATACGGCTTTTTGAGTTCGTTCAGGGCAGGGGTTATGTCCACTTTGGCCGCCCCTACCGAGAGCGACGCTGGTGGAGTCGATTGGGCCACAACCACGTTTACAGCGTTGGTAAGGGCCATAAGCAACAGGCTTATTTTAACTAATAGCCGTTTTTTCATGTGCTTGGTCGGGAAGGTTAGAAACAGGGGCGCCAGTAGTAGCGTAACGTAAAGATACACCTGATAGGCAAAGCTTGCTACGAGCTGGTTGGTAACCGTTGCTTTACTCACTTCTCCCCTAGCTGTTTCGGTTGAGTAGGGCTGATACACGTCAGTATTCCCTCAAAACACCAGACTAAACGTGCTGCCCTCGCCCGGTACGGATTCGGCGGTGAGCTGGCCGTTGTGGAGCTGCATAATCTGGCGCGATAAACTCAGCCCGATGCCCGAACCGGTTTTCTTGGTTGTGTAAAAGGGGATGAAAATCTGCTCCAGGGCTTCGGGTTCGATACCGGCCCCATTGTCGATGATGCGGATAACGACGCGGGGGCCCATAGCCTCTGCTTCAATGCGGATAGTCGGATTGGACGTTTTACCCAGACTCTCGACCGCGTTTTTTATCAGGTTCAGCAGTACCATTTCAATCTGGGCGGCATCGGCCCGGATGGCCAGATTGGGTGATGATACCGAGATCGCCACCTGGTGCTTTTGAGCGTCGGCCTGAACCAGATGGGCTACGTTCCGCACCAGTTGCTCCACCGACACATCGGCGAAAACCGGCTGGGGAATGGTCGTAAAATGGCGGTACGCATCCACAAACTGCATGATACCCGCCCCGCGCTGTTCAATGGTTGTGAGGGCGTCCCGCAGGTCGTTGACCGACTCGGCTACATAAGCCGATTCAGCCGGGGATTGCTGACCCGTATAGGCTGGCAACGAAAGCGGCACCAGGTCCGTTTCGACAATGTCGCGCATGGTGCCCGCCAGCGATACAATCGGCGTGATGGAGTTCATGATCTCGTGCCGCAGCACCTTCGTCAGGTTTTGCCAGGCGTCGAGTTCGCGTTGCTGCAACTCAGAACGGATGTTCTGCATGGACGCTACCGTAACCAGCCGCCCCCGCAACCGAACTGCCGTGCAGCGAACTGACAACTCGCCATCGGAGCCGGTCTGGTACGACACGGGCGTCGATGAGGTAGTTGATGAGCGGAGCATATCGGCGAGGTCGGGGTGGGTCGCCTGGAGGTCGCTGAGGGTGCGAAGACGATAAATACCCAGCAGACGAAGAGCCGTTTGGTTCACCAGTTCGACTTGACCGGTGGCGTCGAAGGTCAGCAGGCCGACGCTCACGTGCTGTACGATAGTATTGACGTAATGGAGATTGGCTTCTTTCTCGGCCCGCGCCTGCCGAAAGGCATCCAGCACTTCGTTGAACTGGTCGTTCAGTTCGTGAAACGAGGGGCCAAGGTTGCTGTCGGCGCGAAAGGCTACGGCGAAGTCGGAGTAGCGCACCGACTCCAGAAACCGTGTCAGTTTGCGGTTCAGGCTCGTCACGTATCGGTATAGGTTGAGCGATAGGACGATATGCGCAATCACCAGCGGGAAGAGCAATATACCGGCTGCCTGTTGCAGATAAAAATACGTGATCACCCCGGTAAGGCCAACGATGCCGACGATACGCCAGCCTATACCGAGGGCGAATCGATTCATATTACCCGGCTATCCAGCTAAATGGATACTCAAGCGTGGGCACCTTGGTCCGGTCGGCAATCCGGCGCAGACGAGCGGGTAAGGCCATCACATAATCACGGGCACGCTGACCGGCATCGTTGAGGTCGGTGATGGTATCTATTTGCCAGTCGACCAGCAGGGCTTCGGCGATGTCGATGTAATCGTAGGTGGTGTAAACGCCTAACCGCTGAGCGGCATCGGAGAAGTGGCTGAATGTCTGGCCGATCTTTACGCCACTTTCGCGGAGGAAGTGGGCGGGCATGACGATTTTCTTGCGCATCATGTCTTCAAAAGCCAGCATCATTTCAGACGGGTCGACTTCGAAAATCTGACGAACAAAGTCTTTATAGGCTTTGGCATGGCGCATCTCGTCGGAGGCAATCACACCGCATATTTTCGACAGTTGATTACAGCCCGCCTGTTTCGCCAGCGTGGCCGTCCGGCGGTGCGATACGTTGGTGGCCAGCTCCTGAAACGAGGTGTATACGAAATTCCGGTACGGGTCTTTGCCGGTACCAATGTCGAAACCATCAGCAATGAGGTATTGCGTCGACACTTCCATGGCCCGCATATTTACCCGGCCCGATAGGTACAGAAACTTATTCAGCAGGTCGCCGTGGCGATTTTCCTCGGCCGTCCAGCTGCGAATCCAGCGTGTCCAGCCGGTTGTGCTGCCCTGCTCAATGCCTTCCATATCCATCAGCCACGATTCATACGTTGGCAAGGCTTCTTCAGTAATTGTATCGCCAACCAGCACGGCTACGTAATCGTAAGATAACTCGCGGGTGCTTTCGCGGAGTAACTTAACTTCGTCCAAAAATGATTCTTTCGTCGAATCGGGTAACAAATCGGCGGGTTGCCAATTGGTTTCGATCGGCTTGAGAAACTCATCTACCGATGCATCGATTTTTTCACCGACGAATCGCATTACGTCCAAACGTGTGCCAGATAGTATCATGTATAAGTAACAAAGAAAGGAGTCGATATATCCCAGTATCCGGCAAAGTTCGCGGAAAAGAACCGATGTTTTTGATTCGCATTCGTTTTTCTTCCGTACAATAAACGTCTCCTTGCTATTTTTGGGCTACACTAGCTGCTTCGCTGACGCCTGTAGGCCCTATGAAAAAAGTTTTAGATTACGTATTGAGCTGCGTTTACCTCCTCTATTTCGGATTGGTATTGTGTATTTTCCATGTTATGCAGGCAACCGCTTTCAATCTGTTTGGCCGTCCGGCCCACAAAAAAACGGTCGACTGGATGAATGCTTTCATCGCCTACGGCTGGTACCTGACGGGCAGTACCATCCGCTTTCGGCCGCTCACTACCCTTCCCACCGGCCGGCCGCTTATCTTCGTAGCCAATCACCAGAGTATGTTCGATATTTCGCCCATCATTTGGTTTCTGCGTCGGCATACGCCTACGTTCGTTTCCAAGATCGAATTGGCTCACGGCATTCCCGGCGTGTCGTACAACCTGCGTAAAAGTGGCGCGGCCCTGATCGACCGCAAAGACCCTAAGCAAGCCATCGTAGAAATTGCCCGGTTGGGTAAACTCATTCAGCAGCAAAACCTCTCCGCCGTGATTTACCCGGAAGGCACACGGTCGGCCTCGGGGCAAATGCGCCCGTTTGTAACGGGTGGGGTGGCGACTTTACTGAAACGGGCGCCATCTGCACTGGTGGTACCCATCACCATTCGGGGAACGGGTCATTTCAATCCGCAAGGCCTGTTTCCACTAAGATCCTTTTCTAAAATGTCGTGGACGGTATTACCCGGCATTGAGCCCGCAGGCCGTACACCCGATGAGGTGGTAAAGCTGGCGCAGGAAGCGATTGCGGAAGAGTTATGCAAGACGATTTAGATCTTTATATTTGATATAAATTTGGAAAGAGGTTTGTAACGATTGTCGACTAACTTGTATATTTACAAAAAACTAATCGCCACATGACTCCCGATAAGCGACTCGACCAGATTGAACCCATCTTAGCTGATGTAGCTTTAAAAACAGACCGTCTGATTGAGTCGAATGGGCAGATTCTTGAAATAGCCACCCGTGCTGATACAAACGCTAAAATTGCGGCCAAAGGCATTGCCGATTTAACAGTAGAAATGCGGCAACAATTTGGCCAGCAGCAACATCAAATCGACCGGCTACGAACAGAAATGAATGAACGATTTGGGCAAGTAGACAGTCGGTTTGGGCAAATAGACAGCCGGTTTGAGCAAGTAGATAGCCGGTTGGATCAACTAACCAGCGACCAAGCTGAGCTACGGCAAGAAATGAGAAATGGGTTTCAAGAAGTAAATCTAAAATTCACGCAGTTCACACAAACGCAAGAACAAATTTTAAAACTCTTACTTGACCGTCTGAAATAGAGCGACCTAAATCTTCTTACAACCCAAACTTCTCCAGGCGCCGATACAACGCCTGCCGCGATACCCCCAACTCCCGCGCTACGTCAGTAATACTACCCCGGTGTTTTTGCATCGCCTGCTGAATCAGTTGGCGCTCCATATCTTCCAGTTGCAGGGTTTCGTTGACGGGCGAAGCCGCACTACCATCTTTCCGGAATACAAAATTTCCCGGTTCCAGCAGCGTACCCGACGTCAATTCCGGCCGTGCTAAAATGACGGCACGTTCGACGGCATGCTGCAACTCCCGCACATTACCCGGCCAGCGGTATTGTTTCATCTCGGCCAGCAACGCCGGACTTAGCCCCGACACAGCACGATTGTATTGCTTGGCGTATTTCTTCAGAAAAAACTCAGCCAACGGTCCAATATCTGACGGACGCTCGCGCAGAGGGGGTAAATGCAGTTCGATCGTGTTGATCCGATAGAGTAAATCCTGCCGGAAACCACGCTCGGCCACGCGCTCGTTGAGGTCGGCATTGGTGGCGCAAATGAGCCGCACATCGACAGCGCGGGCTTTATTTGAGCCAACGCGGGTTACCTGCCGCTGTTGCAGCACCGTTAAGAGCCGGGCCTGCTGCGACGGAGTGAGATTACCAATCTCGTCGAGGAAAATTGTGCCGCCGTTGGCTTCTTCAAACCGTCCGGCGCGGTCGTCACGGGCATCGGTAAAGGCCCCCTTCACATGGCCGAATAGTTCGCTTTCGAATAAACTTTCGGTCAGGGCACCCACATCAACGCTCACGAAGGGCTTATCTTTTCGGTGTGAGTTGTCGTGAATAGCCCGCGCAACCAAGTCTTTACCGGTCCCATTTTCGCCCAGAATCAGGACGTTGGCATCCGTGGGCGCTACCTGCTCAACCGTCTCCAGAATCGGGCGCATGGCGTTGCCAATGATGGAAGTGCTGCCCGAACTTCCCTTTTTCCGGCTGGATTTCTGGCTATCTTCCCGTTCCTCTGCTTCTTCCTTCTTCCCGTTTACGGCTCCGCGAATCGTATCCAGAAACTTATCATTTTGCCAGGGTTTCAGCACAAAATCAACGGCTCCGGCTTTGATGGCGCGCACGGCCATTTCAACATCCCCATAGGCTGTAAACAGCACTACCCGCGCTTTTGGGTCAATATCTAAAATACGATCAAGCCAGGCAAACCCCTCCCGTCCACTGCTGACATCGCGCTGAAAATTCATGTCGAGCACGATGGCATCATAGTGGTTATTATTGAGGAGAAAAGGTAGTTTTTCAGGATTTTTCTCGATGTCTACCGCGCCCACGTGCCGTTTCAGCAACAGTCGGGCTGCGAGTAGTACGTCGGGATCATCGTCGACGAGTAAGAGTTTGGCATCTTGCATGTTCCAAAGATAGAAGTAGGAAGGATTTGTTGCACCAGGGTACTGATTCAACAACGAATTACGGTTTTCTTCCGTACTTTGACCCGTCAAAAGTCGTTGAGCGGTCATTAATTCGCATTGGTGGTCATTATGTAGTATCAACCGATGTAGTTGTTGCCGAAGCGTACATGCCCATTAGAAGAACGGATGTCCGTTGTCTGCCGTCGACTACCACCTATTACCAATGACTACAAATTCCTCTTCTATTGACGACCGCTGGTTTTATGCACTTGTCGCGGTGGGTGTCCTGTTAAACGCTACCGGTTTGTTTCCGGCCATTATGGAACTTGATGGGGCACTTTATGCCTGTATAGCGAAACAAATGGCGCAAACCAACGACTTTGTCAACCTCTATGCCGTGGGCAGCGACTGGCTCGACAAGCCGCACTTTCCGTTCTGGGTCATTGCATTGAGTTACAAAGTCTTCGGCGTCAATACGTTTGGCTACAAGTTTCCGGCCCTGCTGTTCTTCCTGGGCAGTGCGGTATACACCTATAAATTTGCCCGGCTGACATATCCCAAAGTGACGGCACAAGTGGCCACGCTGGTTTTGCTGACCGCTTTTCACGGCGTTTTATCCAATAGTGATGTGCGGGCCGAGCCGTACCTGATGCCGTTGATCATTGGCCCGGTTTACCACTTTTACCGGGTGTTTTTGGGTGAAAGGAATTCTTTATCTTTAAGACATGGCCTTCCTCAGGGCTGGCTTCACCTCGTTACCGGTTCCCTTTTGACGGGTTGCGCGCTGATGACCAAAGGTGTTTTTGTGCTTATCCCCATCGGTGGCGGCTTGGTTATTCACTGGTTGTTAACGGGCCAGTGGCGGGAGCTGCTCAAGCTCCGCTGGTTTGTGGCTGTAATTCTCTCTTTTGCGTTTACCCTACCCGAAATCTACTGTCTCTACCAACAGTTCGATGTGCACCCCGAAAAGGTTGTTTTCGGGCGGACGGGCGTATCGGGCGTTCGCTTCTTTTTCTGGGACAGCCAATTTGGGCGGTTCTTCAATACGGGGCCGATCAAGGGTGAAGGTGATAAGCTTTTTTTCGTCCATACGCTGCTTTGGGCTTTTTTGCCCTGGTCGCTACCGCTGTATATCGGGATCGGAAAGATGATTCGGGATCTCATCAAACGGCGAAAAGACCCAGTTTCAGCGAACGGTATCGAATTCGTTTCGCTGGGATCGGGCGTGTTGACCTTCCTGCTGTTCTCGTTTTCGGGCTTTCAGTTGCCCCACTACATGAACATCGTGTTCCCGTTCTTCGCGGTCATCACAGCACAATTTCTGATTGGCCTATCCCCTGCCATACTTCGCCGGTGGACTATTGGGCAGACGATTATCGGCTTACTGATTGCAGGCCTGTCTATTGCCCTGCTGGTATTCGTTCAGCCCGAAAACGTGGTGGGCGCCGTAGTTTTAGTTAGCGTCATAACCCTGGCAACTTTTACGCTCTTCCGGCAAAATACACTCTTATCCCTGTTGGGGCGCATGGTGGGGGCCATGCTGGTGCTGGCCGGTACGCTGAACCTGTTTCTGTACCCGACGTTTCTGCGGTATCAGGCTGGTATGGCGGGGGCTCAATACGTCAACGACGACACTAAACTCGCCAAACGGCCAACCGTCCTGTACGAACCTGGCACGGGTGTGGGCGGGGGCAGTTTCTGGTCGTACGAGTTTTATGTGCGCTCCCCTACCATATACGCCCGCTCCGATTCGGCCCTCAAGCTTCAGCTACAGTCAGGCTCCCGGCAGGTATTTACCAGCGGTGCGGAGGCCGATTCACTGGAATCGCGTGGGTTTCAGGTCAAGCATCTGGCCGTGTTCCCCTATTACCACGTCAGTCAGTTATCCTACGATTTTTTAAACCCCGCCACCCGCTCGCAAACACTGGAGCCGTATGTGCTGGCTGAGGTAGGACCAACGAGTAAAAGAGTGAACGAGTGAACGACCGGGCTGGCGTTCCAGCATGACATTAAAGTGCTCATGAGGCCCGTAAAAGCGGACAATTTCCGTCCGAAAGCGGACACGACGCCAAAAGGCCACTCACTTAAGGAATTGATTATCAGAGATGTCATTTGGTTGGCATGACTATTGGCACTTGGCATAACAGCGAACGAGCTTCGAGCCTGGGCCTGCGTTTTAGCCCACTCTTTCATTCTTTCGCTCTTTACAGTAATGGATCGCGTACTACCTAAACGATTTTGGACAACCCAGCGACTGGCTCTTTTCGGGGGCGGAACGCTGGTCATCGGCTTACTGGCTTACACACTTTTCTTTGCCGATCGCCGGTCGAAACTAAATGTCGAGAAAGACAAAATAACCATCTCACCTGTATCTACAGGTCCTTTTGAAGATTTCATCGCCGTCACGGGTGTGGTACAACCGCTGAAAACCATCCGGCTCGATGCCATCGAAGGGGGCTACGTTACCCAGAAACTGGTGGAAGGCGGCACCATGGTCAAAAAAGGGGAAGTGCTGCTGAAACTTGAAAACCAGAGCCTGAAACTGAGTTTTCTGCAATCGGAAACCGAAGCTAACCGACTCGTCAACGACCTGCAAAATACACGACAACGCCTTCAGGTTGAACGCTTTACTCTGCGTAAAACACTGGCTGACCTCGACGCACAAATCGATCAGGCTAAAGATTCCTACGACCGGCAGGCTAAGTTATATAAAGACAAAGTGGTCTCTGAAGAGGACTACCTGAAAGCTAAACGGGCTTACGAGCGATTGGCCGGCCAGCGTGTCATCGAGATCGAAACCCAGAAATACCAGGAGGAGAATGCCAAGTTCCAGATCAAACAGTTGGAGGGCACCTTGCAACGTACACAGAAAAATGTGGCTCTTTGGCAGCAGACACTCGATAACCTGGTGGTCAAAGCGCCTGTGTCGGGCCAGTTATCCAGCATCGACGTGGAAGTAGGCTCGAACATCAACCGGGGCCAGAACATCGGCCAGATCGACGACCTGAACGGATTCAAGATGCGGGTGGGTGTCGATGAACACTACATCAGCCGGGTATTTTCGGGCTTGAAAGGCTCGTTTGAATTCAACGGGAAAATGCACGAGCTTGAAATCAGCCGGGTATACCCCGAAGTAAAAAGCGGTCGGTTCGAGGTTGATATGATCTTCCCGAAAGGTACGCCCGAGGGCATTAAACGGGGTCAGTCGTCGCCGATTCAGCTGGAGCTGGGCAAAGCGGCCAAAGCCACGCTCATCCCCGTCGGCGGCTTCTTCTCCGATACGGGCGGCAACTGGGTGTACGTGGTCGACCGGTCAGGTAAGCGGGCGGTGAAACGTCAGATTACCCTAGGCCGTAAAAACCCGGAGTATTACGAAGTGCTGGACGGCCTCCAACCCGGCGAGCAGGTGATCACGAGCAGCTACGAGAATTTTGGTGATAATGAGGTGTTGGAGTTTTAAAGGGGAGGAAGGAGGAGAGGGACGAGAGGGAGGAAAGGGAAAAGGCTGACTTGTATATTGCCCTCTCGCTCTTTTCTCCTTCCTCATTCTAAGAAAATCTCTCTTCCCGTGTTTTGATTAGATTTTGCAACATTGACGAGATTATGCGACTCTTTGCCAGTAGTTCGTCACCAGCATCTACCGATAGAATACCGACACCTATGGCAAGATGGATTTGTGTTCGTAATTCACCATTAGAGCCTTTGGCAATGCGTAAGTATCGAATAAACTCTTTATTGGTATGTCGCTCAAATCCTTCCGCTACATTAGATGGAACAGATACGGATGATCGCTGCATCTGGTCGCGTAAGCCATAATCTTTACAATCAGCGAGTAATTTGTATAAATCAATTGCTTGGGATAATCCCTTTTGCCAAACCAGCAAATCTTCAAACTTTTCAACTTTAGCCATGAAATTAGGAGTGAGGTGAGTACAGATCGAATCTACGCAATAATCCCTTTCGTCCCCTTCCTCCCCTTCCTCCCTTTCCCCCTAAAATATGATCCAGACAATTAACCTTCAGAAACTCTTCTCGACCGAAGAAGTAGAAACCACCGCCCTCAATGGCATCAACATGGATGTCAAAGACGGGGAGTTCGTTGCCATCATGGGCCCGTCGGGCTGCGGCAAATCCACGCTGCTCAACATCCTGGGTCTACTGGACAACCCCAGTGAAGGCGAGTACAATTTCTACGGCACGGAAGTCGCCAAAATGACCGAACGCCAGCGGGCACAACTCCGCAAAGGCTCCATCGGTTTCGTGTTCCAGAGCTTTAACCTGATCGACGAACTAACCGTGTATGAAAACGTCGAACTGCCCCTGCTGTACCTGAAAACGCCCCCCGACGAGCGGAAAAAGCGCGTGGAAGAAGCCCTGGAGCGGATGAGCATCATGCACCGGCGCAATCACTTCCCACAGCAGCTTTCGGGCGGTCAGCAACAACGGACGGCCATTGCACGGGCTGTAGTTGCCAAACCCAAACTGATTCTGGCCGATGAACCGACGGGTAACCTCGACTCGAAGAACGGCGAGGAAGTGATGAAACTCCTCGGCGAACTGAACGACGAAGGCACCACCATCATCATGGTAACCCACTCACCCTACGACGCCGGTTTCGCGCATCGCATCGTGAACCTGTTCGATGGCAAAGTGGTCACGGAAAATTTCCACGTCTAACCGCGGGGGCGGCCCCGCCAAGATTTTCAGGATTTGAATGATGTTCCTGATTATGCTGCAATTCCTTATTCAGACTTCTTTAGGTCTCCTAAATAGACTTTAAACCAATCTCTTGGGGAGGTTCAAGAAAATCATTTAAATCCTGAAAATCCTGGTTAACACTTATGTTCCGCAACTACGTCAAAATCGCGTTTCGGAGTTTGATGAAGAACAAACTCTACTCATCCATCAACGTTTTCGGGCTGGCGTTGGGCATGGCATGCAGCTTGTTGATTGGCCTCTGGGTGAAGGATGAACTGAGTTACGACCGCTTTCTGAACGACGCGGAGAACATCTACTACGTGCGGGTCAATTTTCCCTATAATGGCGAAACGGTGACGAACACCGTCACACCGGGCCCCTTACAGGAAGCCATCGCCAAAGATGTACCGGAAGTAGCGGCTGCGACGAAGATTAATTTCAGTAACGAAGTGCTTGTGAAAGTGGGCGAAACGGCGGCCAAGGAAAAAGGCCATTACGCTACCGCCGATTTTTTTGGTGTCTTTGATCTGCCTGCGGTCTACGGAAATCCGAAAGCCGCGCTGGCACAACCCAACCAGATCGTCATTACGCGGAAAGTGGCGGAGAAGTTTTTTCCGAATGGATTAGCCCTTGGCAAAACGCTGCAACTCGACAACAACAAATTCTATGTCGTGGGCGCAGTACTGGAAGATTTGCCCACCAACTCGACGCTTCAGTTCGACTGGCTGGTGAACTGGAAAGCGTATGAGCAGGACTGGATGAAAACCTGGGGTAACAACTCGTTTCAAACCTTCGTCCGGCTCAAGCCAAAGACAACGATGGCACAGGCCGAGAAAGCGCTGGCGCGTATCTATCCCCGTTTTGCCGGTAAAAACTTCGAGACGGGCCGTCCCATCCTGCAGCCCATCACGGACCTACATTTATATGCCGAGTACAAAAATGGCGTATCGGTGGGCGGGCGCATTGAGTATGTACGGATCTTTTCCATCGTCGCGCTGTTCATGCTGCTCATTGCCTGCATCAATTTCATGAACCTCGCCACAGCCCAGTCGGCAATGCGGGCGAAGGAAGTGGGCGTTCGGAAAGTAGTGGGCGCCCTGCGGTCGTCGTTGATCGGACAGTTTCTGAGCGAGTCGATGCTCACGAGCGGGCTGGCCATTGTGCTGGCCGTAGGGTTCGTCTGGTGTGTGCTGCCTACCTTCAATACAACCTTTGAAAAACAATTAACGCTCAACCTCACCGAACCGACGCTATGGCTCACCATTCTGGTGCTGGTGCTGATCACCGGTTTTCTGTCGGGTAGTTATCCGGCGCTTTTCCTGTCGTCACTACAGCCGATCAAGATTTTAAAAGGGCGGGTACAGGTCAGCAGCGGCCGATCTTTCCTGACACCGGCTCTGTTCCGGCGGGGGTTGGTTGTCTTTCAGTTTTCGCTGTCGATTTTTCTGATCGTTGGCATACTGGCCATTGGTCGACAGATGAACTATCTCCGGACCAAGAACCTGGGACTTGACCGCGAAAATGTCGTTTACATGCCGCTGGAAGGTGAAATTGCACAACCTAAAAAGGTAGAAGCATTCCGGCAGGAAGTGATGCGCCAGCCAGCCATTGCATCGGCCACCACGGCCATGTCGCTCCCGGTAAATGTACAAAGCTCCTCCGGCGACCTGAATTGGACTGGTAAAGACCCCAACCTGCAAACCAATGTATCGTGCATGTTTGTTGGGGGTGACTTCACCAAAACCATGAACATCAAACTGGTCGACGGGCGCGACTTCCGCATCGACAGCCCCGCCGATTCGACCAACTACCTCATCAACGAAGCCGCTGCCCGACTCATGGGTATGAAGGATCCGGTTGGGAAAGATGTGCAGTTCTGGCCGGGAAAAGGCAAGATCATTGGGTTAATGAAAGACTTTCACCTCAACTCGCTGCACCAGGAAATCGCCCCGCTTATTCTTTGCTTCGACAGCCGAAACACGAGTTACCTGCTCGTGAAAACCCGCGCCGGGCAAGCGTCCAACGCCATCGCCGACCTCGAAAAGCTGGCCAAGCAGTTCAACCCGAATTATCCGTTTACCTATCATTTTCTGGACGAAGAATTTGAAAGCCTGTACCGGAGCGAACAGCAGGTACACACGCTTGTCAACTATTTCGGTATGCTGGCGATCCTGATTTCCTGCCTGGGTCTGTTCGGTCTGGCAGCTTTCACGGCTGAGCAGCGCACCAAAGAAATTGGCGTGCGGAAGGTACTGGGCGCATCGGTCACGAACATCATTGGTCTACTCTCCAAAGACTTCCTGAAGCTGGTGCTGATTGCCCTGGTGCTCTCTACCCCGCTGGCGTGGTGGGCGCTAAGCAAATGGCTTGAGACCTTTGCCTATCGCGAAAACCTGACCTGGTGGATTTTTGGGGTAGCGGGTGTACTGGCCGTTGTTATTGCTTTCCTGACGGTAAGTTATCAAAGCATCAAAGCCGCATTGATGAACCCGGTAACGAGTTTACGATCTGAATGATTTGCCCCTGTTTTCGGGACAACGCCTGTAGGGACAACGCAGGCGTTGTCCCTATGCAATGCGCAAAACGCAACCGAATGAATTTTACAGCAGAAAATCATTCATATCGAGGTTCAGTATCTCAGAGAATGACGATTCGGTGGTCAGGCCGCCGTCGCCAAACCGATAGCTCAGCCACTTACTCGTATGATAATCGTATATGAAACCTTCACGAATACCATATAGATCATCATCTATTAGTTGAATCACTTTTCTAAGATCACCTTTTAGCCCGGCAGTCTTACATACTTCAATGATTATTGGCGTTTCACTCAATACGTTATTGACTAAAGATAAATCTGGAACAAGACTCGCTTTGGCATCATCGAGCATCGTTTCGGGCAGGGGCTCAAGATGAATAGCTTTTTCCCGATAGTAAAGAACACCCAAACCGACGGTCAACTTAGCGATAATCCGCTGATGATCGGCAGGAGCCCAGACACCAAAATCTTCGCCAACAACGGAAGGGCCACTTACAGAAGGAAAGTACATAACAGACAGCGTTTTAGACAAACTTAACGAAAACATTCATGTTCCGCAATTACCTTAAAGTCGCCTTGCGCACGCTCTGGAAACATCGCACGCACACGCTCATCAACATCGTCGGGCTGTCGGTGGCATTCGGAACCTGCGTGCTTTTATTCCTGACGGCCACCTTCGAACTGTCGTACGACAGCTTTCATACGGAAGCCGACCGCATTTTCCGGCTGAACTTCCTATCGACCAACCGCGATGGCACGACGGATAAAGGGAGCACCATGCCCTACCCGATCTCACCCGCCCTCAAAGCCGAATTCCCCGAAATTGAAGGGGTTACGCGCTGGTTCGACCGGAGCGCGAGTGTTCGGCGCAACAGCCAGACCTACACCAAGGATGTCCGTATGGCGGATGCGGATTTCCTGAAGATGTTCAGCTTCCCGCTCCGGAAGGGGAACGCCGGCACCGCCATGAACAGCCTGAGCGACATCGTCATCAGCGAACGCATGGCGACGGATATTTTCGGAAAGGAAGACCCCATCGGCAAACCCCTCCAGCTCCGCATGAACGATGCCTGGCAGGCATTTACCGTTACGGGCGTCATCAGCAATGCCCCTAAAAACTCATCCATTGATTTCGACGCGCTCATCCGCAGCGATAACGCGGGCGATTATCAGGAGTTCAAATCCCGCTGGGATCACGGCAACCATGATGTGTATGTCATGGTGAAAGCCGGTACCGACGCCCAAACGCTGCAACGCCGAACCCAGGCGTTCATGGATAAATACTTTGCGACTGACATTAAAGACCGGCAGAAACAGGGCTACCCGAAAAATGAACTGGGTTACCAGCGCAGCCTTCTTCTGGAACCCTTGCGCGATGTCCATTTCGACACCGTTACCACGCATGGCGCCGGAATCAGCCGGGCGTACGTATACACCCTGCTGCTCATCGGCCTGTTTATTCTGGCCATTGCCTGCATCAACTTCATCAACCTGACCATTGCGCAGTCGCTCTCGCGGGCGCGGGAGGTGGGCGTTCGTAAATCGCTGGGTGCCCAACGAGGACAGTTGTTTAGTCAGATCTGGGGTGAGACACTGCTCTTGTGCTTCGGTGCGCTACTCATTGGTCTTGGGCTGGCCTATGTGGTGCTGCCTACCTTTAACCGCCTGTTCCGAAGCTACCTGACACTGGACAATTTCCTCACGCCAACCGTTCTGGTCGTAACGGCCCTCGGTTTTCTGCTGATTACGCTGGTGGCGGGCGGCTATCCGTCCTGGTTCGTGACGCGCTTTAACGCGGTAGACGTATTAAAAGGCCGGGTAAAAATGAGCAAGCCGGGATTGGTGCGCAACTCACTGATCGTAACACAGTTTACCATCGCCTGTTTGCTCATTGTTTGTACGCTGATCGTTCGTCAGCAGATTAGTTACCTGCAGCAGAAACCCATGGGTATGGACAAAGAGCAGGTGATCAGTATTCCGGTGGGTGGGGAACTCAACGGTACCGTTGCCCTGAAAGCCATGCGCGACCGCCTGGCGAACCAGCCCAACATTACGGCGGTATCCGGGTCGGGCGTGAACATCGGCGCGGGGCTGGACGGCAGTTCGTCGCGGATGATGTTCGGGTTCCTGTATGGCAAACGCGATATCACCTGCGACTGGCTCCGCATCGACACTGACTATCTCAAAACAATGGGAATCAAGCTCCTGAAAGGCCGCGATTTCAGTCCGGCCTTCGCTACCGATTCGAGTTCGGCGGTGCTGATTACGGAGAGTATGGCCAAAGCACTGGGCGAAGCTAACCCCGTCGGCAAATACATAAAGCCCGATCAAAAGGAATATCAGATTGTAGGGGTTGTGTCGGATTTCAATCTGTATTCCCTGCATCAGGAAGCCAAGCCGATTACGCTGCAAATGGAGTCCAGCGCACCGATTCAGTACATCCTTGTCCGGGTAAATCCGCAGAACCTGACGGG
Source organism: Spirosoma pulveris (assembly GCF_054781875.1). Lineage (NCBI taxonomy): Bacteria > Pseudomonadati > Bacteroidota > Cytophagia > Cytophagales > Cytophagaceae > Spirosoma > Spirosoma pulveris. The sequence goes on along the minus strand of NZ_BAAGTO010000003.1, from coordinate 99,236 downwards.
CGCCATGGAAACTATCAAAAGTGCCTGGAAGACCATCGCGCCCAAGCAGGAGTTCATCGGGTCGTTTCTGGATGAAAACACCGAACGCTGGTACCGGAAAGAACAGCGGTTGTCGACCATCTTCTCATCGGCAGCGGGCATTGCCATTTTGCTCTCGTGCATGGGCCTGTTCTCCATTGCGCTGCTCACCATTGAGCAGCGCACCAAGGAAATTGGCGTACGAAAAGTGCTGGGGGCCAGCGTAGCCAGTATTGTAGCCCTGCTTTCCAAAGACTTCCTCAAACTGGTCGTAGCGGCCATCGTCATTGCCTCGCCCCTGGCCTGGTGGGCCATGAACAACTGGCTCGCCGACTTCGCCTACAAGATCGACATCGAGTGGTGGGTATTCGCCCTGGCCGGTGTGCTGGCCATTGTCATTGCGCTATTGACGGTAAGTTATCAGAGCATCAAAGCCGCGTTAATGAACCCGGTGAAAAGTTTAAAAACGGAGTAGTGAGGAGTGAGGAGGGCTGACGCATCAGCAAAAACATGCGTCAGCCCTCCTCACTCCTCGCTACTCACTACTAATACCACCCCTCTCCCCTATGCTGCGGAACTACCTCAAAATCGCCCTTCGCAATCTGGCGAAACACAAGGCCAACACCGCTATCAATCTGTCGGGGTTGGCTATTGGCATGGCGAGCTGCCTGCTCATTGTGCTGTACGTTACGGATGAGCTGAGTTACGACCGGCATTGGGCCAACGGGGAGCGCATCTACCGCATGGCGCTGGAACGACGGTATCCGGGTCGTAGTACGAAATACGCGATTATACCCTCTTCATACGCTCAGTCGGTGAAGAAGGAGATTCCTGAGATTGAGCAAACGACGCGGGTCTTCACCTTCGGCAATAACAACGAGCCTACCCTGCTCAAAATCGATGGGCGGACGGTTGAAGAACGGGGTGCCCTGGGCGTCGATTCAACGTTTTTTCAGGTGTTTCAAATGCCCTTTGCGCGCGGCCAGGCCGACAAGGCTTTGACCCGTCCGAATACGGTTGTTCTGACCCAGCGCACGGCCAGCCGCCTGTACGGCACGACCAATCCAATCGGCAAAATCCTGGAGATCGTGCAAGGGCCAAAGCTGGAGATAACGGGCGTTTGTGCCGACCCCGTTCAGAACGCCCATTTCACCTTCAATTTTCTGGTATCGGCGCGCGGTCCGGAAGCCGAGCCACCCAATCATATCAGTTTCTCGGCCCATACGTACCTCCTGTTGAAGCCAAACACCAGCCCCGAAACGGTTGAAGGAAAGCTGCCCACTGTTGTCGAGAAATACGCAGCCGGGGAAGTGGAACGCACGTTCGGCGTCTCGTTCCGGGATTACCTCAAAGCCGGAAACGGGTATTTCTATTTCCTGCAACCGCTTCAAAGCATTCACCTCGACTCGCACCTTGAGGCCGAACACGAGCCCAACGGCAGCCGGTCGCTGGTGTCGATTTTCTCCATTATTGCCGCCTTTGTCCTGCTCATTGCCTGCATCAACTTCATGAATCTGGCTACGGCCCGTTCGTCGGAGCGGGCGAGGGAGGTGGGCATCCGTAAATCGCTCGGATCAACGACGGGCCAGTTAGCGGCTCAGTTTCTAACAGAATCAGTACTGCTAAGCCTGTTTAGCTTAATTATAGCCGTTTTACTGGTGGCTATTTTACTGTCTCCGTTTAATACGCTGGCCGGAAAATCCTTAACGCTGTTTACGCTGGTTCGCTGGGAAACGCTGCCCTTGCTGTTGGGTGGTGCCGTGGCCGTTGGGCTGTTGGCGGGTAGCTATCCGGCGGGTGTACTGTCGGCTTTCGAGCCAATCAAGGTGCTGAAAGGGAAGTTTTCGTCAACGCGTCAGGGGCATGTCTTACGCAACGGACTGGTGGTGTTTCAGTTTGCCGTCTCCGTTCTGCTCATCGTGAGCACCATTATCGTGTTTAGTCAGCTGGACTTCATCCAGCAGAAAGAACTGGGTTTCTCGAAAGAGTCGGTAATTAAAATCAGGGGCGCCAATTCGCTGGACAAGAATACCGAATCCTTCAAGCAGGAAGTGGCTAAACTGGCGGGTGTAAGCAACGTCGGTGCCACCAGCAGTGCCCCCGGTGAAGAAGGATTCTTCGGAATTACGTTTCGAAAAAATGGCGAAAATGAAACCCTAACCGGTAAAGGCTGTGTCGTCGACGACCAGTACCTGCAAACGCTGCGCATGAACATGCTGGCCGGGCGACCGTTCACCCGGCAGTTCGATGATTCGCTGTCCGTGATTTTAAACGAAGAAGCCGTGAAGCAGGTCGGGCTGACAGACCCCATCGGCAAGCAAATCGCCAGTCCCGACAACTTTGCCCAGCGTGGTGGTCCGCCCGTTACCTACACGGTGGTGGGCATCGTCCGTAACTTTCATTTTGGCTCCCTGCATCAGCGCATCGGCCCGCTGTTCGTGCTGAATGACCGGCTTTTTGGCCGACGAAATAATGAATTTGTCGTTCGCGTACAGGCTGATGCGCCGGGTAGTGTCGTTAGCCAGATCGAGGGCGTCTGGAAGCGGTATCTGCCCGACCAGCCGTTTCATTATTCATACCTCGATGCCGACTGGGGCGCGTTGTACCAGTCCGAACAGGTGGCGCAACGGATTTTCGGTGTCTTTGCCATGCTGGCCATTTTCATCGCCTGTATGGGCCTGCTGGGTTTGGCCATGTATGTGATTCGGCTGCGTACCAAAGAAATCGGGATCCGAAAAGTGCTGGGTGCGTCGACGCCGGGCCTGGTTGCCCTGCTTTCCAAAGACTTCCTGAAGCTGGTGCTGGTAGCCATTGTGATTGCCTCGCCCATCGCCTGGTATGTGATGGATCGCTGGTTGCAGGACTTCGCCTACCGCATCGACATCGAATGGTGGGTCTTTGTGGTAGCGGGTTTGCTGGCCATCGGCATTGCCCTGCTGACGGTGAGTTTTCAAAGTGTGCGGGCTGCATTGATGAATCCGGTGAGGTCGCTGCGGTCGGAATAATACGGATAGGAGTGAGGAGCCAGGAGCGAGAAGTGAGGAGCCATCCGGCAGCACAACTTGCGTCAGCAACTCCTACCTCCTCGCTCCTAACTCCTAACTACTTATGCTAACTAACTACCTCCGAATTGCGATTCGAAACCTGTGGAGAAACAAGGTGTTCTCCGGTATCAACATTGTCGGGCTGGCGGTGGGGCTGGCGTCGTGCCTGCTGCTGTTCATGTACATCACGCATGAACTGAGTTACGACGATTTCCAGCAGAAAGCCGACCGCGTCGTGCGGGTCACGATGGAATTCAGCATGGAAGGCCGAGTCGCTAAAATACCCCAGACGGGTACCAAAGTCGTGAAGGAATTTGGGCGGCAGTTTCCGGAAATAGAATCGGGCGTCCGGCTCATTAACCGGGATGGAGTGGTCAATACCGGCGATCGTCAGTTCAGCGAAAAGCGGATCGTTTTCGCCGATTCAGCGTTGTTTACAATCTTTTCGTTTCCGCTTGTACAAGGCAATCCACGAACCGCGCTGGCTGGTCCCAACCTGGTGGTGCTGTCAGAAAGTACGGCCCGGAAATACTTTGGCGACGAGAATCCGGTTGGCAAATCGCTTCGGATCAACACGGGCGGTTCGTTTCGCGATTATGCCGTTACGGGGGTGGTAAAAGACAGTCCGGCTAACTCCCAGATCAAATACGACCTGCTGACGTCTTTCCTGACATTGCCCGCAGCCCAAACCGAAGAGTGGTTTTCATCCAACTACGCCACCTATTTGCTGCTCAGTAAACCCGAAGATACGGGTCCACTACAGGCCAAAATTCCGGGATTTATGAAGACCCAATTCGGCAAGGAGGAGATGTCGGCGGGGGGCTACCTGACGTATAATCTGGAGCCGCTGCGCCGGGTTCATTTGCACTCCGAGGTAGAGGGCAGTTTCGAGCCGAACGGCGACCTGACCTACATCTACATTTTCGGGTCGATAGCCCTGCTGATTCTGCTGATCGCCTGCGTCAACTACGTCAACCTGGCGACCTCGCGGGCGGTAGAGCGGGCGCAGGAAGTGGGCGTTCGGAAGGTGATGGGTGCCCTGCGCGGGCAACTGTTTGGGCAGTTCATTGGCGAATCGGTGATTGTAACGTCCCTCGCGCTGGTGCTGGCCCTGCTGCTGGCTGCCCTGGCGTTACCGGTATTCAATGAACTGTCTGATCGGCAGTTTACCATTGGCAGTTGGTTCGAGCCTCGCAACATTCTGCTATTGCTTGGGATTGGGCTGATCGTCAGCCTGATAGCGGGCAGTTATCCGGCGTTGGTGCTGGCGCGGTTTGAGCCGGTCCGCGTTCTGAAAGGGCATTTGAAAACTGCCGGAGCGGGCCAGTTTCGCCGGGCGCTGATTGTGTTTCAATTCGCGATCACGGCCTTCCTCATCATCAGCACACTTTTGGTCCGAAATCAACTGGCTTTCGTTCAGCAAAAGAAACTGGGTTACAACAAAGACCATGTCCTGCTGCTGCCCGTCGACAGGCAGGTCAATGAGAAGATAGCCGCCATTAAAAGTGAATTTCGACAAAATGCAGACGTACAGCATGTATCACTGGCGTCTGATTCGCCCGTGTTTGTGGAAGGCGGGTATGGGATGCGCAGTGCTAACATGGCGGCCGATCAGCGGAAGATGGTAGCCGGGCTGTCCATTGATGAAGATTATGTGCCCGCCATGAGTCTGCAACTGATTGCGGGAAGCAACATAAATGCTGCCGATATGGACCGTATTTCGCGCACAGACAATGATAGCCTCACCCGAAGTCGGTTTATCCTCAATGAGTCGGCGGCAAAAGAACTGGGCTGGACACCGCAACAGGCCGTTGGCAAGTGGCTGGATATGAATGGGCGGCTGGGGGAAATCAAAGGTGTTGTCGCCGATTTTCACTTCGCGTCGATGAAGCAGAAGATTGGCCCGCTGGTGCTTTTCCCGCAGAATGGCGGTGAGATTCTACTGGTCAAACTGTCGGGTAGCCAGTTACCCAACACACTTCAGTTTCTGGAAAGCAAATGGCGGACACTCATCCCCGACCGGCCGTTCTCCTATGCGTTTATGGATGAAGAATTCAACAAACTATACGCGGCCGAGACGCGAACCGGCAGCATCTTCAGTGTTTTCGCGTTCCTGTCCATCTTCCTGGCCTGCCTGGGTCTGTTCGGCTTATCGGCCTACACGACGGCGCAACGGACTAAGGAGATCGGCGTTCGCAAAGTGCTGGGTGCGAGTGTCTTCAGCATTGTAGGCTTGCTTTCCAAAGACTTCCTGAAACTCGTTGGGGTAGCGCTGCTACTAGCCTCTCCCATCGCCTGGTATGCCATGGACAAGTGGTTAAACGACTTCGCCTATAAGATCAATATCGAGTGGTGGGTCTTCGCGCTGGCGGGTTTGCTGGCCGTGGGCATTGCCCTATTGACAGTAAGTTTCCAGAGCGTGCGAGCTGCGCTGATGAATCCCGTAAAATCGTTAAAAACGGAATAAAAGGAGGAGAGGGAGGAAGGAGGAAAGGGACAAAGAAAAATACCTCTCCCTTATTCCCTTTCCTCCTTTCTCCCTCTCCTCCATCCTCCCTTCAAAATCATGCTAACAAACTACCTCAAAATCGCCTGGCGGAACCTGCGCAAACAGCAGGGATTCGCGTTTATCAACATCTTCGGACTTGCGGTTGGCCTGTCCTGCTGCCTGCTTATTTTGCTGTATGTGCTGGACGAGCTGAGCTTTGACCGCTACAACGCCAACGCCGACCGCATTTACCGGATACAGTCCGATATTAAGTTCGGGGGCAACGACATGCACTTCGCCACAGCCCCCGACCCGTTGGGGCCCACCCTGAAAAAAGACTACCCGCAGGTGGAACAGTTTGTCCGGCTGCACCAGCGAGGAAACTGGCTGGTGAAGAAAGCGGGGGAAACAACCAACCTCCGGGAGAGCGACATCATGTTTGCTGATTCTACGGTATTCGATGTGTTTACCCTGCCCTTTGTGGCGGGCGATCCCAAACGGGCACTGACGGAGCCGAACACGGTGGTGATCAGCGAGTCGGCGGCAAAGCGGCACTTTGGCACCCAGAACGCCCTGGGCCAGACGCTGATCTTCGCCAATAAGGAGAATTATAAAGTGACGGGTGTCATGCGCGACATGCCCCGGAACGCCCATTTCCGCACCGATTTCTTCGTGACGATGCTCAGCGACAACTACCCCTGGGGACAGTGGCTCAGCACCAACTACCACACCTACATACGGTTGAAACCGGATACGGACCCTGCGGTATTCTCCCAAAACTTCGACGCGGTTATCGAGAAGTACGTGGGGCCGCAATTGCTGCAAATGGTGGGTACGTCACTTGAGCAGTTCCGGAAAGCCAACAATAAGATGATTTTCTGGCTCATTCCCCTCACCGACATTCATCTGCATTCCAAACAACAGATCGAACTGGCCCCCAACGGCGACATTCAGTACGTCTATATCTTCTCGGCGGTAGCCCTGTTCATTTTGCTTATCGCCTGTATCAACTTCATGAATCTGGCTACGGCACGCTCTTCGAACCGGGCCAAAGAAGTTGGCGTCCGAAAGGTAATGGGCTCGGAACGGCAGCAGCTGGTAGGCCAGTTCATGACCGAATCGGTACTGACAACGGTGCTGGCGATGGTGCTGGCCATCGGTATCGTAGCCGTTGCACTACCGGGCTTCAATGACATCTCGGCTAAGGAAATCAGCCTGTCTCAGTTAATCACACCCGTGCTGTTACCAATTCTCATTGCCCTGCCGATTGTTGTTGGCTTGCTGGCGGGCAGTTACCCGGCTTTTTTCCTGTCCTCGTTTCAGCCCATTTCGGTGCTCAAAGGCCGCATAAGCATGAATTTCCGGGCGGTCAGCTTACGCAGTGGCTTGGTGGTGTTTCAGTTTATGATGTCGGTCGTGCTCATAGTCGGGACCATCATTGTGTATCGGCAGCTCACCTACATTCAAACGACCAGCGTAGGCTTCAACCGCGACCACGTCCTGACCATCAACGACCTGTATTCGGTAGGCAAACAGGCCGAAACCTTCAAGCAGGCAGTGCTGCGCCTGCCGGGCGTGGTGAGCGGCAGCCTCTCCGGTTACCTGCCCACCCCCTCCGACCGAAATGACAATACGTTCTTTCCGGAGGGCCAGATAAACATGAACAAGGGGGCCAGCATGCAAAACTGGGGCGTCGATTATGACTATGTAAAAACGCTGGGCATTCAGGTGATAGCGGGCCGGAACTTCTCACAGGGCTTCGGTTCCGATTCATCCGGGATGCTGCTGAACGAAGCCGCTGTTAAAATGCTGGGCTTTAAAGACCCTATTGGTAAGCACGTCTGGCGCTTCAATGACGCCGAGGGCAAAACCCGAAAAACGTATACGGTCATCGGCGTTGTCAAAAATTTCCATTTCGAGTCGCTCCGGCGCAACATCGGGGCGCTGTCGCTGGTGCTGGATGCCAACTCGGGAGCGGCCTCGTTCCGGGTGAGCAGCACGAACCTGCCCGTTCTGATGCAGCAGATCGAAGCGAAGTGGAAGCAACTGGCTCCCGGCCAGCCGTTCACCTACAAATTCATGGACGATAGTTTCGACGAGATGTACCGCGCCGAACAGCGGATCGGCACCATCGCTCTGACTTTTGCGGCCCTCGCCATCCTGATTGCGTGTCTGGGCCTGTTCGGGCTGGCCGCTTTCATGGCGGAGCAGCGCACCAAAGAGATCGGTGTCCGCAAAGTGCTGGGTGCGAGTATCCCCAGCCTCATTGGCCTGCTCTCCAAAGACTTCCTGAAACTGGTCCTGATCGCCATCGTCATTGCTTCCCCCCTAGCCTGGTGGGCCATGAACAACTGGCTCGCCGACTTCGCCTACAAGATCGACATCGAATGGTGGATATTTGCCCTGGCGGGTTTGCTGGCCATAGGCATCGCTTTGCTGACGGTGAGTTTCCAGAGTGTGCGGGCTGCGTTGATGAACCCGGTAAAATCGTTGCGATCGGAATGACACGATTAGTACTAGGAGTTAGGAGCGAGGAGCCATCCGGCGGCACCACACGCCGGTCCGCCGACCGTCCGCGGCTGCGCGGGGCCGCCCGTACAGCCGCGGACAGCAACTCCTCCCTCCTCGCTACCAACTCCTAACTCCTACCTACTTATGCTAACCAACTACATCAAAATCACCCTGCGGAATCTATATCGGTATAAGCTGTATACCCTTATCAACCTGGTTGGTCTGACAATGGGTTTGTCCTGCGGATTACTGATTACAGCCTACGTACTCGATGAGCTTACCTATGACCAATTCCACCAGAAAGCCGACCGGATTGTTTTGCTTCAGCAATTCGAAACGGCAGCTACGTCGGGCGGCAAGGTAGGCACCGATATGAAACAGCAGTTTGCGCAGGTGGAGCAGATGGTACGTCTTCACAAAGCGCGTCCGCTGATTACGTATCAGGCAACGTCCGCCTACGAAGACAACTTCTTTTTCGCCGACAGTACTGCTTTTGACGTGTTTACGTTTCCACTCATTCTGGGAAATCCACGGACGGCACTAACCGAACGATATGGTGTGGTGCTCTCCGAAGCGATGGCTCAAAAATATTTTCCGGGTCAGAATCCGCTTGGTCAGCTAATGCGTTACAATGCTAAATACACCCTGCACGTAACGGGGGTTATGCGCAACCTGCCGGGCAATTCGCATCAGCACATCGACTTTCTGGCCAGCTACGCCAACGCCAATGAACTGATTGGCTACGACGTAACCACCAATCTATGGGGCGGGAGCGCCTGGACGTACCTCCTGCTGGCACCCAACACCAAACCCGAAGCCATTGAAGCACAGTTTCCGGCTTACCTCAAACAACTCAACGACCCCAATGTGGGCGTCTGGAAACTGCACCTTATTCCGCTAACCGACCTGTATCTCAAAACCAATCTGGTGGCCTCGAACCGGCTCACCTACGTGACCATTTTTTCGGTAATAACCCTATTGATTTTATTGCTGGCGGCTTTCAACTATGTTAACCTGGCTACGGCACGCGCTGCCGGACGGGCCAAAGAAGTAGGGGTTCGGAAAGTGCTCGGCTCCACATTTGGCCAACTAACCCGCCAGTTCATGGGCGAAACGTTGCTATTTGTGCTACTCGCTCTGGCCTTTACTGCCCTGATTGTGCCGGCGTTACTGCCGGCGTTCAATCAACTGGCCGAAAAGCAACTGGTATTAACGACACTGTTTACACCCCGGAACGGGCTATGGCTGCTGGCAGGAATCAGCGTATTATGCCTGCTGGCGGGTGGCTATCCGGCCTTTGTGCTATCGTCGTTCCGACCGGCTTCGGTTCTCAAAGGTTCCCTTGGGCTGGCAACGACCCGAAAAGCGCCTTTGCTCCGGCAGTGGCTGGTAGTGGGTCAGTTTGCGGTGTCGATTGTCATGATCGTGGCTACGCTGGTGGTATATAGTCAGCTGGACTACGTTCAGCATAAACAGCTGGGGTACAACCGCGAACAGGTGATGGTAATGGATTTGCGCGATGCGCCGGAACCGGTTAAGCTGCGGTTTAAAGACCAGGTGAAGCAACTATCGGGCGTTGTTGTCGCTTCCCGGAGTTTGAGCGTGCCGGGCAGTGGTGCGTTGATCGCCGATAAACTGGTGAGCGACTACGCCCCGCCGGGGGTTACGGATTTGAGCATAAGCCGCCAGATGATCGACGAAGATTTCCTGAACACATTCGATATTAAACTCAAACAGGGCCGTAATCTGGACGCCAGCCGCCCCGCCGACCGAAAAGCGTTTCTGGTCAATGAAGCCGCCATGGCCTATTTCGGATGGAAAAGCCTGAACGGAAAAATGCTCGGCTATTACACCTTCGAGTACGACCAGACGGGCAATTACCGCGAAGTGCCGCAACGGGGTCCGGTCGTTGGCGTAGTGGCCAATTATCACCAAAAAAACCTCAGGAATGCGATTGCCCCCCTGCTGTTTTCACTAAGCAACGACGCAACGGGCATGCTTTCGGTGAAAGTGCGACCGGGGACTGTTCCGGCTACCGTTCGCCAAATTGAAGGACTCTGGAAGCAAACGTTTCCCGACCTGCCCTTCGACTATGAATTTATGGATGACTTTTTCACCCGCACCTACCGAACCGACGTTCGCACGGGGCAGGTGTTTGGCCTGTTTGCGGCCCTGGCCGTACTTATTTCGTGCCTGGGTCTATTTGGACTGGCTACCTTCATTGCAGAGAGTCGTACGAAAGAAATTGGGGTTCGCAAGGTACTCGGCGCGTCGGTGGCCAGTATTGTCACGCTGTTATCCACCGATTTTGTGAAGCTGTTGGGCATTGCCATCCTGATTGCGTCGCCAATTGCCTGGTATGTCATGAACCGCTGGCTCCAGGATTTCGCCTACAAGATCGACATCGAATGGTGGATGTTCGCCCTGGCGGGTTTGCTGGCCATAGGCATCGCTTTGCTGACGGTGAGTTTCCAGAGTGTGAAAGCCGCCCTGATGAATCCCGTGAAATCATTACGATCGGAATAATCACGAATACGTAGAGACAGGGCATGCCCTGTCTCTACAACCGGATGGTTTTTGATTCGATGGCTTTCGGGCGACCCGGCAAGCCTACGCAGCCAGAACCCTTAACATCTTTTAACACCTTCATAGCCAACCCTTCACGCGCCTTGCTACTCTCCGTAAGAAACGTGAAGTATGCTCGCTAACTACCTCAAAATTGCGCGTCGTCATCTGTGGACGAATAAACTCTATACCGGCCTGAATGCCGGGGGCCTGGCCGTTGGGCTGACGGCTTGCCTGCTCATGGTGCTGTATGTGAAGCACGAATTCACCTACGACCGCTTTCATACCAAAGCCGACCGGATTGTTCGGGTCACGACAAACCTGACAACACCCGAGGCCCCTATTCCCGTAGCCTCTTCTTCGATCCTGCTGGCCAGCGCCCTGAAACGTGACTACCCGGAAGTGGAAACAGCCGCCCGGTTTGAGCCGGTGTCGGCCACCATCAAGTATGGAACCGATTTGCGGAATGAACCCGATGTGTACTTTGCCGAGCCGGCCGTTTTCCAGGTGTTTACCTATCCTTTCGTCGAGGGAAACGCGGCACAGGCATTGACCGAGCCAAACACCGCCGTTGTGACCGAAAGCTTCGCCCGGAAATACGCCGGACGGACAAGCGTGCTGGGCAAGACATTCCTGTGCAACAAAAAGCTGTACCGCATTACAGGCGTCATGGCCGATTTGCCGTCCAACGCCGATATGAAAATCAGCGCGTTGCTGGCCAAGGATTATTCGACCTACACCGACTGGCTGGTCGATGATTTTCCGGTGTATACCTTCGTGCTGTTCCGGCAGGTGCCCAATCTGAACGCCTTTGAAAAGAAGCTGGCCTTGCTTAGCAAAACCTATATCCAGCCGGAATTGAAGAAAGTGGGAGCTGTGGGTTATGCCGTGGTGTTCCAGACCGAGTTGCTGAAGGACGTCCACTTTAGTCAGGGAAAAATGGCCGACATGCCGAAGGGTAACAAGCAGTACGGCTATCTATTCCTGTTTCTGGCGGGTTTCGTGCTGGTGATCGCCTTACTGAACTACATCAACCTGCTGACGGCCCGCGCCACCGGGCGGGCGAAGGAAGTAGGCATCCGAAAAGCCAGCGGGGCGTTGCGACAGCAGTTGATCGGCCAGTTTTTGCTGGAGTCATTGCTGTTGAGTGGCCTGGCGGTTATGCTGGCAATCGTCCTGCTGGCCTTCAGCATTCCCTTTTTCAACGACCTATTGCAAATTCAACTCGGGATAACCTGGTCCGATGGTTTACTGATGGCGGGCCTTGCCCTGGGGAGTACCGCTTTGCTGGGCGGACTCTATCCGGCGTTTGTCCTGTCCGGCTTCGACCCGGTGGCTGTGTTACGGAAACAGTTGGGTGGGCCGGGGCGCAGTTTCGGGCTTCGGCAAACGATAACGGTTTTTCAGTTTGTGTTGGCGGTGGGCATGATGATCGGGGTGTTGGTGGCGCACAGTCAGATGAACTACATGCAGCGCGTCGACCTGGGCTTCACGAAAGAGCAGGTGCTCACCGTTCACCTCCCCGACGATTCGCTGGCCCGAACCCAGGGCTATGCCCTCGCTCACGACTTGCAGCAACGTGCCGAAATTCAGGACGCATCACTGGGGTCGGGGATCAAACCCGATGCCATACTCGTCAAGGCAACGACCATTTTTCAATCGGCGGGTAAAAAACGGGAGGTCATGGGCAACTACCTGTCCATTGATGAGCGCTTTCTACCGTTGCTGAACTTGAAACTGGCCAGCGGCCGGAACCTGTCGGCGGGGTCGGAAGCGGACAAGAACGGGGGCTTTCTGGTCAACGAAGCGTTTGTGAAACAGGCGGGCTGGAAACAGGCCCTTGGTCAGCCGATGGAAGGATTTATGCACAAAGGTAAGGTCGTTGGTGTGATCCGGAACTTCAACTACCACTCCCTGCACACAGTTATCGAGCCGGTTGTTCTGGTGTTCAACACATCGCCACCCGCCAACCTGACCTTGAAAATAAAACCCGAACACCTGCCGCTGGTACAGGCGACCTGGAAGCAGCACTACCCGAACTACCCCTTCAACTACACTTTTCTGGACGAGGCCTTCGAGGCCCAATACCGGAAAGACAAACTTATGATTACCCTCTTCAACGGGTTTTCGCTGCTTACCCTGCTGGTTTCCTGTTTGGGTCTGTTCGGTCTGGCAACCTACTCGGCCGAGCAGCGTACTAAAGAGATCGGGGTACGGAAAGTACTGGGCGCAAGTGTCCTCAGCATCGTGACGTTGCTATCGAAAGACGTCTTGAAACTGGTCCTGATCGCCATCATCATTGCCTCTCCCCTGGCCTGGTACGTTATGAACCAGTGGCTCGCCGATTTTGCCTATAAAATTGATGTGGCTTGGTGGATGTTTATATCGGCCGGATTGCTGGCTGTAGGCATTGCGCTATTGACAGTGAGTTTCCAGAGTATAAAAGCCGCACTGATGAACCCGGTGAAGAGTTTGCGGAGCGAGTAGAGCCGCGACCCTTTGCGGCTTAGAACCCGGATGGTTTTTGATTCGATGGCGCAAAGCCGGGCCACGTTGGCTCTGGCCTTGCGCCAGCAGGACGCCAAATCATCCCGCATGGTTCGGCGTTCTCATAAACAAGTTAAAACTTTCGTAAATATGCCCCAGGGTTGGCAATAGTGCGAGGAAAACGCTATACGGTTTCACCCATTCAGATTTAGGTGGTAATTATATCATGACACACTAACAGTAGTATGAGGCATATTTTGACCCTAGTTCTAATTAACGTTATGTTGTCAAGTTGCACCCATTCAACATCTGACAACAAAACGGATATTGGTACAACTCACATTTATCCAACGGTGAGCTACCTTGACATAAAACTTGATTCATCAGGACGGCTTCCTTCCAATCCCTATATTTTAGAATTTACGAACGAGAACAAAACAGTGGTTTTTTGCGGTGTAAATCACTTAACGGATAATGCTGACATAAGTAACCCAATGTTTGGTACTATTGAAGAAAAGTTCTTTGCTTTCCAACCAGACATAGCGATTAATGAAGGTGGCGACATTTCAAAAAGAAGCTATACCTCAAAACGAGATGCGTTATTAAAGGATGGAGAAATTGGACTAACCAAAATATTGTGTGACAGTATGAGGATAACCACCGTTGACGGCGACCCAACTGTGGACGTTGAATGTCAGGAATTACTTAAAACGTATTCAAAAGGAGAGCTTTTAGCATATATAGTAACAGAAAGACTTATGTGGGGACTCAAGGGACAACACATAATAGACAGTATAGACATCAAAAAAAGGTATAACGCCTTCATAAAGGATTATATAATTGAGGAAGGTAAAGTTTCCTTAACAAAGCCAGAACAAACGTTTACTTTTTACAAATCCAATTATGAACGTCTACTTAAACGGCCTTTTTCTATTTCGGATCTTGAACCAACGAATCCGTTTGAACCTAATGAGAAATTTCAAAAAATTGGCAGGACGTCGAAAGAAATAAGAGACCAATTTTTAATTCATACTGTTGACAAATTATTGGACACCCATAACAGAATATTCATCGTTTTTGGTGGCTGGCATCTGTTGACTTGCCAACCAGGGCTAAAAGAAGTTGTTATTCGGAAGAGAAAATAAGGGTCGCCAACAGCGATTTTGGATACCAGAGCTTTTGGGCACTCTGGCTTTGTGTCATCGAAGTAAATCCTTTGAACTTTACCCTGGCAATCCGGTCGTCAGGCCGATGCTCGGTACTACATACCAACAGGTAATTTTTGCGAGGAGTCGGCTTTTTAAAGCGGCTTACCTCCCTAACGTGCCGGGGTGGGCGTTTCCCGGATGGGCTACCGGGCACGGCTATACGCATATGGCAACCAACAAGTTTTCCAGACGGGAGTTTATCCGGCGCAATTCATTGACCGGACTCGGTGCCGTGCTGGCCCCCGCCGTACTCAAGGGTACAACAGCCAGTGGTTCGTCGAGCCCGGCCGTGCCAACGTCTGCTTCGCTGGCTGAGCCACTGGCGCTGCTGGGCGGGAAACCCATCCGAAGCCGACAATGGCCTGTCTGGCCAATCTGGAAACCCGAACAGGACGAGAAACAACTGCTGGAGGTAATTCGCAGCGGCATCTGGTCGCGGGCAGCGGTCGTCAGTGAATTTGAGGCTCAGTGGGCCGCTACGCTGGGGGTTAAACGCTCCCTGGCGGTTGTCAATGGAACCAACGCCCTCATTGCCGCACTGGCCCAACTGGATGTTCGCGGGGGCGATGAGGTGCTGGTGCCGCCCTACACCTTTATCGGTACGGTAGCGCCCGTGCTGGCAACGGGTGCCATGCCCGTGTTCGTCGATGTCGATCCGGAAACGTTCCAGATGAACCCGGCCAACATCGAAGCCAAAATTACGTCGCGGACCAAAGCCATTATTCCGGTGCATATTCTGGGGTTACCGGCCAACATGCCGCAGATTCTGGCCATTGCCAAAAAACATAATCTGGTGGTGATCGAAGATGCCTGTCAGGCGCATCTGGCCGAGATCGACCATCAGAAAGTGGGCACCTTTGGCCATGCGGGCTGCTTCAGTTTCCAGAACTCGAAGAACCTCGCCATTGGCGAAGGCGGAGCCGTGGTAAGCAACGACGATGCCTTTATGGACCGCTGTTTTTCGTACCAGAACTACGGAAATCCCTACGGCATGGTGTCCGGCGTGATTGGCGCGGGTACGCTGATTCAGGGCACCAAAATGCGGCTGACGGAGTATCAGGCCGCTATTGGTCTGGCGCAGCTGAAACGACTCGATGCCGAAACCACCACCCGAAACACCAACGCGGCCTACCTGAAAGCGAAGATCAGCTCCATTCCGGGCATCGTCCCTTACAAACTGTATGACAACGTGACTCGGGCGGCTTTTCACCTTTTTCCCTTCCGGTATCAGAAAGAATTATTCAAGGGATTACCCCGCGAGATGTTCCTGAAGGCGCTGGCGGCCGAAGGCATTCCCTGCTCAAAAGGATACGCTACGTTGAACAACATGCCGTATCTGGACGACGCCTTTCGGTCGAAGAACTACCAGAAGATGTATCCCAAAGCAATGCTGAATTTCAAAGGGTACGTCGAGCGTAACCACTGCCCGCAAAACGACCGACTTTGCAACGAAGAGGCCGTCTGGTTCACGCAAAACATGCTGCTGGGTACGCAGGCCGACATGGATGAAATTGCCAATGCCATCGAAAAAATCTATACGCAGGCCGATAAACTCCTGAGCCAGAAATGAGACAACGACTCTGGTTTGTCTGGCTCGTCTTTTTAACCGCTCCCGCCTGGGCTAAAGGCTGGAAAGCCGGAGTAGCCCGCGTGGTCATTACGCCGACAACCCCGCAGTGGCTGGCTGGCTATGCCTCCCGAACCCATGCCTCCGATGGTAAACTCCACGACTTATGGGCTAAAGCCCTGGCGCTGGAAGATGAAAACGGCAAGCAGGCCGTACTCGTCACCACCGACATGCTGGGGTTTCCCAAAGCCATGTCGGACCGGATTCGCGACCGGCTCAACAGCCAGTTCAAGTTGTCGAAAGCACAGATTATCCTGAACAGTTCGCACACGCATTCGGGGCCGGTGCTCGACCGTGGTCTACAGGATGTTTACCCGCTCGATGCCCCTCAACTGGCCGTCATTGACCAGTATTCCCGGCAGTTCGAAGCGCAGATCATCGCGTTGGTGGGCGAGGCTTTGCGGACGATGGAACCAGTGGAGCTTTTTTCCCAAAACGGCGTCACCCGTTTTCAGGTGAATCGGCGCAACAATAAGGAGGGAGCCTTGCTGGACCAAACCGAGCTGAAAGGTCCCAACGATTATGCTGTGCCGGTGATCAAGGTACTAACCACCAAGGGAGATTTGAAAGCTATTGTCTTTGGCTATGCCTGTCACCCTACCGTGCTGGATCTGTACCAGTGGTCGGGCGATTACGCCGGTTTTGCGCAACTGGCCCTGGAGCAGGAACATCCCGGCGTTACGGCCCTGTTTTTTCAGGGAGCAGCTGGCGATCAGAATCCCCTCCCCCGCCGAACCATTCCCTTGGCGCGTCAGTACGGGCGGGAGCTGGCCGCTGCCGTCGACCGGGTGCTCGATGAACCCATGCGCCCGTTGTCGCCACAGTTCCGGGCCGAGTATTCGGAGATTGACCTGCCCCTGTCGGCACCACCGACGGAGGCTGATCTGACCAAATCGGCGGTCGAGGGGCCGCCCCACATTACGCGCTGGGCCAACCGGATGCTGGCCGAGATGAAGCAGGGAAAGCCTTTCCTGACCCGTTATCCGTATCCGTTGCAGGTCTGGCAACTGGGCAGCCAATCCATTCTGAGCTTTGGTGGCGAACTCGTTATCGAATACGCCCTGACCTGCAAAAAACGCTTCGGGCCGGATATTTTCGTGATGGGTTACGCCAACGATGTGATGGGCTACATTCCCTCGGCGACCATTTTGCGGGAGGGTGGTTACGAAGGGGCTACTTCCCAGATGGTTTACGGCCTGCCCAGCCCCTGGGCCGCTTCGGTACCCAACCTGATTTACACCGAGATCAACCGCCTGGCTGAACAGGTGGGTGTGCCGACAGTGAGCAAGTAAGCGCAGGGCAAGAGTTCAGGTGCGCACCGTCGGCACGCTTATTGTCCTTTCCGGAGGGGCAGGTACACCCGGAAGGTGCTGCCCTCTCCCAGCTTGCTACTGGCGGTAATGGCCCCATTATGCCGTTCAACGATCTTATAGCAAATGGCAAGCCCAATACCCGAGCCGCTGTACTGACTTCGACCGTGTAATCGCTGGAAAACCTGAAAGATGCGGTCCAGGTACTTTTCATCAAAGCCAATGCCATTGTCGGCTATCGAAATTTCGGCAAACCACGTTTCCGACGCCCAGCTCTTTTCCAATTTAGCCAACATTAGATTCGTTGATACGTCGGAGCGTTTGACCGTCCGACTGCTCACGATGATGCTGGGTGTACCGTCTTTCGGACAAAATTTGATGGCATTGGACAGTAAATTCTGGAACAACTGCCGCATTTGTAACCGGTCGACTATGAGGGTTGGCAACTCACTGAGATGGATTTCGGCCTTGCTCTGCTGAATCGTCACCCAGAGTTCGTGCTCCTGTAACTCCCCGATCAACCGGGTGAGGTTGACCGGCTCGAAAGAGTCCTGACGTGTATCGACCTGCGAGTAGGCCAGCAGGTCCTGAATAAGCAGCCGCATCCGGTTGGCCGACGTATTGATTCGCTTCACAATATCGGTAGCGGGTTCATCGAACTGGCCGGCGTACTGGGTACTCAGTATATCGGCAAAGGAAATTATTTTGCGAAGCGGCTCCTGCAAATCGTGCGAGGAGACGAAGGCAAACGATTGTAAATTTTCGTTGGACCGCTTCAGCTCAAGGTTCGCCAATTCCAGTTTCTGCCGGTATTCGCGCATGGTGGTGATATCCTGCACGGTGAGCACAACACCATCGCCAAAACGGGCCAGGGAGAAATCATACCAACGGTCGCCCCAGGGAACCTCCAGACGGGCGGGCTTGCCCGTTTCAATAACCTCTACACACTGCGCGAACAGGGGTGTGTCCAGCGAACCGGGAATGTATTTGGAGACACGCCGAAACTGCACCTTTTCAATCGGATTCAGCAGTAGGTCGGCCGCCATCTGATTCAGCTTCGTCATGCGCAGATCGATAACTTTCCCGGCTTCGTTCCGTATACTTTCGTTCAGTACAATAGCGGCAGGCGTCATATTCATAACCTGTTCGAGCAAGCTGGCATATTGTTGCTGGGCCAGCTCGGCTTCTTTCAGGGGGGTGACGTCCGTATAAGTATAAAGCAGACAACCATCTACGCAGTTAAACGACCCATCGAACCAGCCTTTCATCCCATATGCTTCGTAAGGAAAGGTTAGACGCTGTGGCTGACCACTCTCAACTACCTCAGCGTACCGACGGAAGAGATCCGAATTCTGCCATCCGGGAAACAGGCTACTCACCAGCGCATCGGCCATCTCCGCTACCGTCCAACCCGTTGTGCGGGCATTGTATTCATTTGTCAGTATGTACCGGAAGTCGATGATCGTACCCGATTCGTCGCGCAGGGGCCGGGCCAGCACCAGTCCGGCCTGGGAATTATCTACAACCTGCTGAAGTATGGTGCTTTGTTTTACCTTTTCCCGTTCGGCTTGCCGCAAGCTGGTTGTATCGAGTATATTCAATACGAATCCATCCTCCCAGGGCTGCACCGAGAACTCAAACCAGCCATCAAGACCGCCACTACTAAAGTGCTGTTCAAATTGATCGGGCTGCCCGCTTTCGACTACCTGCACATAGCGATCAAACACACCCGACAGTTTCAGGCTGGGCATATCTTCAAGCAGGGTGGCTTTAATTGGCTCGTTAGGTTCATGACGATGCAAATAGGAAGCCGTCGCGTTTCGGAATATGGGCTGAAAGTCGACAATTGTACCAGCCGCATCGCGAATGGATTTGCAGGCCGAAATGCCTATCTGCGACGTATTCTGAATGCTGTTCAATAGTTCAGCCTGTTGGCGGGCCTGCAACTCGTCTTCTTTTTGTTTTGTGATATCCGTGTACGAAACGACAATACCATCTCCAAAAGGCGACCCCAGACAGAGACTCCAGTCGTCGAAGCCGTCGTAGTGGTAGTTTACCTCAAACTTTTGCGGCTGCCGGGTTTCGATCACGTCGACCCACCGATTAAACACCCCCGATTCTACCATTCCTGGATAGACCTCCGTCAGGCGTTTACCGATAAAAAAGGATTCGGGCTTACCGGCCAATCGCAGCCGTTCCTGATTGACCAGGGTGTAGCGCAGGTCAACAATTTTACCATTTTCATCCCGCACCGCTTCCAGTATGGTGATGGAGGTCAACGCTGTGTCCAGAATAGTTTTGTACAGTTCGGCCTGCAGTTGGTATTTTCGTTCGGCAAGACGAGTAGCTGTCAGATCAAAACCCATAGCAATCAGACCATCGTTATGCCGGATGTATCTGGCATCGACCCAGAATTCGTAGCCATCAGCGTTGTAATAGAGCTCCTGCTGCCGGCTCTCGCCCGTTTGCACTACGGCTACCCAATTGGCAAATACGCCCGACGTCAGCAGACAGGGGAAAAGAGACAGTATCCGCTGACCAACTACCTGGCCCTCGGCCAGCTTCATCTGATCCAGGCAGCGCTGGTTGACCATTTGGCAGACGAAATCTACAATCTCACCATTCGCATCATGGACCGCTTCAAGTATTTGCAGGAGGCAGGAAGAGTCGTCGAAAAGCTTTCGAAGTAAATCCGTCTGCTGCGGTACCGGTTCCGTTTGGGCAGGCAGGGGAATTGCGCTATAAAACACGAGCACGCCGTCTTCCAGCTTCGTCACGAGCATGTCGTAGCGCTGTACTGGCTGGTCTCCCTCCGAGCTGAGCTCCATCTCGAACCGCACAGACCGCCCGTGCTCTACTACCAGGCTAAACTGCTGTAATAAGAACTGCCAGTCCCTCTCCGCAAAAAGTTGGCTGATCGAACGCCCTGCCAGTTGGTGCTGTGAATGCCCCCACATCGCCGGGGCGGATGAGTTGAGCATGACCAGATTAAAATCCGTGATCTGTCCATCGGCACCACGCTGGGCATGGTATAATACTGAGCTGTTGAGGGAGGAGCTCAGGTCCGGTTTATGCAGTGCGTCAGCGGAAGCAGATACTGGTATCATAACACTAGGGCAGGAATCGTCAGTTACGGCGTAAGGTACAAATACATCGTTTTGGCCTTACTGTAAACAAATGTAACTAATAATAGTCCACTTTTTGAATGAATAAACTATCCTTGTTAACACATAATGAGCTTTTAGTCAAAAGAGAACATCATAGGTCATGATTCCGGATCCTGCTGTCGGCAGGAAGTTGGCAGGACTTCTTTAGGAATGGGGCCGGGACGAGGCACTCATCTGGAGTATTGAGTCCAGGCGGATAGCATACAACGGATTATTGATTGCACTGGACAGTTGCTGGTTGTTCAAAAAACACCCCCGACAAACGTTCTTTTTCTAACCCAGAGCCCATCGTTTCGAGAGTCGTGCCCGTTCAGAAACTGATTGAAACATCCGGTTTTTAAATCTGTTCTTCTGAAACATCTGGCCCTAACACTACTTTCTTGAAGACATCAATGTATTAGCGTATTTACGGCAAGAAGGCGAAAACGTCGAGTAAAACGTCGTCGAAAACAGGGCAAATGCGGTTAAATCGGTTAGTGAGGTAGAAATAAATTAACGTATACCAGTATGGCAACTAAGACAGATCATCCCGAAGAGCAAGCAACAAAAGACGAGTTCGATACACTCGTCAATATGTCAGCTTCCGAATTAAAGAAGTGGTTAACTACGGAAGAGTCAAAATCGG
The DNA here is from genome assembly GCF_054781875.1 of Spirosoma pulveris. Lineage (NCBI taxonomy): Bacteria > Pseudomonadati > Bacteroidota > Cytophagia > Cytophagales > Cytophagaceae > Spirosoma > Spirosoma pulveris. The sequence continues at coordinate 78,186 of NZ_BAAGTO010000003.1, read as the reverse complement.
TAGGTCAAAAGAAAGATGGTGCCAGGGAATCAACGGGCCATCAATCGGGTGAAGAGATCGTCGAGATTCTGGGTAAGAAAGGCAAGGCCGTATCGGCGGAAGACATTAGCCAGATGAAGCGGGTCATTAGCTACATTAAACGTCATATGGCCCAGCGTCCTGATCATGTAGAGGGTTCCAACTGGATGTATTCGCTCAAGAACTGGGGCCATGACCCAACCAAAAAGTAGTTTTTAACGAATGGGTTCGTGGGTCAGGCACTAAGCCCGGACATTAAAAGATGGTACCGCCCCGGCACAGTTTTACAGAACAAAAAACCTCCCTGATTGGAGGTTTTTTTGTTAATCGAGCCACAACTCGCGAATCAGGGCGATGGTATCAGTCAATTCCTGTAATGTTTCACCTTTTGCAATGAAGGCTTTACTGCCCAGCTTGTAACTCAAAGTCCGATGTTCCTCCAATTCTGAGGCACTCAGCACCACAACCGGAATGTTGCGCCACTCCTGATCTATTTTCAACAATTCCAGAATATGCTTTCCTGAAAGAATCGGCATACTCCAGTCCAGAATGATCAGATTGGGTAACTGCCTATCCAGCCGGTGAGTTAGTTGGATGATTAAATCCGACCCATCGCGAAAACAGCGAAAGCGACAATCCGCATGATAGCGGCCAAAAACGTGTTTAACCAAGTCGAGTTGGTGTTCATCATCGTCCACCATATAGATGAGCGGAGTCTTATTCTTCATCATTTTTTTTTCAACAAGGCACCGGCTCTTTTAGCTACTCGGTATGGCTGTCCCTAAGTATACTATTCAATAACATATGAATAAACATAATTGTTTATATTGACAATCCACTACAAATAAGTTTCTTTTTAGTAGCTACCAAGTCTTTGCAATTAATAGAATTAGCCTCAGCCGCCCCTTAAGTTCCTGAAAATCAATATTAAATCTATATAAATAGGGTAGTAATAAATTTTTTGTTTCATCCTTAGTCTGAACCATGACTTTGGCATACACTTGAGTTTACTTAACCCGTCGGTAAGAGGCAGGATCCCGGCTTTAGGTTACACTAGAATCGTGCTGTGAATATAATTGAGTACCTACAAGCTGCCCTGCCCTTCTCCAGTTGAGAGGGGCAGGGCAACTTGTACAATTGCCTGTAAGATTAATTTGCTTTAAGCACTTTAATGGTCTGATGACGGATAGGTGAGCTAACCTGCAACAGCAGAAGGCCCGTTCCCGCACTTCCTGCCTGCAACGTCTGCCGCTCCAGGGCACCCGGCCCGGCTACCGTCCGGGCGTCCAGTTGCCGTCCGCTGGCATCGGTAAGCGTATAGACCAGCGGCTGGCCCTGAGCTCCGCTCACTTCAACCACCACCTCACTCCCCGTCACCGGGTTGCCCAGCACCCGCACCTGCCAGCCTCCCTCTACAGAGGACTCCCCCCGGCCCGCAGCCAGTCGGGCTGCCCCCGGATTGGTCACCAGGAAGGAGACTTGACGGGGCAGACCGGCCGTATCCGTACCACCCCCTCCCGAGTAGGGCGTGGCCGTCAACGTGTAAGGCCCCAGGTCAGGTGTCCAGTTGGCATAATCCCCCTGATTATCCCCAAACAAGGCGTAGGGAGCCACTCCTTCCACCATCTGGCGACTTTGCTGACCGCTCAGCTCAAAGACCACCGAGCCAACCACGGCGGGCTCCGTAACGGCCTGAATGTTCAGATTACGAGTGGGCAGACGCGAGAGGTCCACCTCCTGCCCATCAGTCAACTCTTCAATAGGCTGATCGGTGTCGGCGTTGATAAGCCAGAAGTGGGTTACCCGTTGGTTGCCCGGCTGCTTGACCACCGTGAAATCCACCGTCAGGGCGGTGCCAATGGCGCCGGTAGCATTCGCTCCGGCATAGGGGGTAGCCGTCAGGGTGTAGGTGCCCACAGCGGGTGTCCAGCCCAGATAGTCGCCCTGGTTATCTCCAAACAGGGCATAGGGAGCCACCCCTTCCACCACCTGATAGCTCTGCTGACCACTCAGATTGAAAGCGACAGAACCAACCGCAGCGGGCTCAGTAACAGCCTGGATGTTGAGGTTACGGGTAGGCAGACTCGAGAGGTTGAGCTGGGTACCGGCGGTCAGTTCCTGGATAGGCTGGTCGGTATCGGCGTTGACGAGCCAGAAGTGAGTTAGCTGCTGTGAGGTGCTTGCCTGATTGATGACGGTAAAGCTCACTGTTAAGGCCGTACCCGCCGTACCGGTGCCGCCGGCTTGCGCGTACGGGGTAGCCGTCAGGGTGTAGGCTCCCAGAGCGGGTGTCCAACCCAGATAGTCGCCCTGGTTATCCCCAAACAGGGCGTAGGGAGCTACCCCTTCCACCACCTGATAGCTCTGCTGACCACTCAGACTGAAAGCGACTGAACCGATCACAGCGGGCACGGTGACGGCCTGGATGTTGAGGTTGCGGGTAGGCAGACTCGAGAGGTTAAGCTGGGTACCGGCGGTCAGTTCCTGGATAGGCTGGTCGGTATCGGCGTTGATGAGCCAGAAGCGCGTCAGGGTCATGGTGACCGGGGCGGGGTTGATGGTAACCGACTGGCTAGTCGCGTTACTACAGCCATTGCCATCTGTGAAGGTGTAGCCCACCTGATGTAAGCCCAGTGACAGAGAGGCCGGCTCAAAGACGGTAGCCAGGTTGCCGTCGAGGGTGAAAGTGCCCCCGGTGGGTGTGCCTACCCCGGCCAGCGTTATGGCGGGGTCCGTTTGAGAATAGGTGCTGGCCAGCCCATCGATGGATACAACGGGTTTGGCATTAACCAATAGCGATACACTGGCCGTATCGGTCAGGTTGTTCGCATCGGTCACCACTACACTCACCGACATTACCCCGGCACTGGTGGCGGTGAAGATAACGGCACTGGCGGTGGGGTTGGTCAGGACCCCCGGGCTGGCGCTGCTCCACTGGTAGGTGTAGGGGGCGGTCCCGCCGGTTGCCTGGGCCGTCAGACCGGTTGTGCTGCCCACGCACAAGGCACTCTGGCTGGAGGTTGCACTGACCAGAGGTGGCTGAGCAACGGGCTGGGTAACGGACAGACTAAAGGCAGTCGAGGTAACGCTGTTGCAGGCACTGGTGGCCACCAGGGAGTACGAACCCGCCTGCTGGGGCTGCACATTGGTGAGCCGGAGGGTGGCCGAGCTCTGACCCGTAACGAGGCTTCCGTCTTTGTACCAGGCGTAGCTGTCGGCGGGTGCATTGAGCCCGACAGTCGTTTCTACTGTTGCTCCGGCCACTACCGTTGACTGACTGGCGGGTTGCCGGGTGATGGCCAGGAGTGTGGCAGGTGTGCCCTGGAACTCGAAGGCGCCGATGTCGATGGTGCCGCCCGCAATTCGGGGGTTACCGGCTATGTCTGTTTGCTGGCTCGATCGGTCGGTGTAATAGCTAGTGTTGCCTGTGTTGATAGCCGGCGAGCAGGGATTGAGCTGCAGATTCGACACGCTCACAAACGGGGAAGAGGTGATTATTTGCGCTTTAGGATCCGTTTTAGGTGAATCGTTCACCCCTGGCTCGCCTAAACAATTATAGAAATAAACCAGCCCATTGCCCGTACTCGTTCCACCAGCTCTGTTCACATAAGTGATGTTAACGATAGCCTTGGAACCCCCATTGTTCCATAGAAGGCTATTAAAGAGAGTGGGCCCCGCAGTAAACTGGGAACCGTTGATCATATAGGGGGTGGCCGTGTTATAGAAAGCCCCACCCTGAGGGGACGAGTTATCCACCAGGCTACAGTTTACCAAAGTTGGTTTGGCTTCCGGGTAATCATTGCCTAAGGTAGTGTTGAACATAGCCCCTCCACTGGTAGAGGCCGTGTTTCCCTGGAGCACACAGTTAACCAGAAAAGGGGAACTTATCCCTGGACCTCCGCTAAATCGATCCCCCTCTGCATAATTGTATAGCGCCCCGCCACTACTAGCCGAGTTGTTAAGGAACGAGCAGTTCGTAAAAGCTGGTTTAGTTGTACCCCAAAAAGCCCGGTTGTAGATGGCCCCTCCCTCATTTGCCCGATTATTCAGGAAACGGCAATTCGTAAATACAGGACTGGAATTACCCCGTAAGCTTCCATCGTTAAATATGGCCCCGCCCATGCCTGAAGTGTAATTCTGACTAAACACACAGTTTTGAACGGTGGGGCTGCTGGCGCCCCTATACCCATTGTTATAAATAGCTCCTCCTCCTACCGAATTTGTAAAGTAAATCGGAGCGGTGGCGTACCCTCCGGTAATCACCACGCCATCCAGTAAGGTCTGTGCGCTAACATTGGCAAATTGAACCACGATATTAGAATTTTCAGCATCCAGCAGGTTATCGTTGTCGATATCGCCTGAGAGGGTGGTGCTGCCAGGCTGATCTGTAGTGGCAAAGTCAATCCGCTGGTCGGGGTTGGCCCCACTGCCCAGATAACCACCCAGCACCTTCACCCCCGATGGAATACTAAAGGAGAGCATGCGATCACCCGTATTACTGGGCTTGTAGGCTCCCCCCGCCAGTCGAAACTCAGCGCCTTCGATGGCCGAGGCCAGAGTAGCCTGGAGCTGACTTCCGGGTAGGGCATTGGCCCAGTCGGCACCGGTTTGCTGACCGGCTCCCTCGGGGGTAACATACACCGTTTGAGCCTGGAGGCTCAGAGCGCTCATTAGCCACAAGGCTGCACCCAGCAGTAGGCCGGGCAAGTAAGCAGATGTGTTGAGACAAAACCTGGTAAAGTTGTTTTTCATACGTGTTTGAATTAAAAATATACTTGTTAATTGATAGATATACTAGATAATAGAAGTTCGGAGCTGACCGTACCAACTGGGGGTGGAGCGGGTGCAAACAGTAGTAGGTTGGTGTATGGATACGAGCCAAACCCAGCTCGTTCGCTACTAAAGTAGAAAAATGGGGGTACGTATGAACATTTTTTATGAGAGGTAATTCGAAAATTGAGTAACAGGCCCCGTCCGTAATCTATTTTTCCACTGGGCTAACTTGGAATTAATTAAAAAGCCCTGTCTGACACACTAGGAAATTACCAGATAGCGGTGCCGTTGTGTTTTGACCACTTGTCTGTGCGACGGGAATTTATAGGCCATACCGCTACTTATTTGTAATTCTTACCGCACAGTTAAGTGAGATATAATTAATTCCATACCCTCAAAATAATTATATTATTTATTGATATTATTGTGCTGGTACATCTCCTACTTATTCCCTAGTTTTGCTCAGGATCAGGGTATACTACCCGATCTATCCAACGTTATTTAAAACCAGATCATGAGCATTACGTTAGCACAAGCTGAAACATCAGTACAGGCGGCCAAAGCCAAAGCGACCGAACTAGGAACCCTGATGAACATTGCCATTGTCGATGCAGGAGCGAACCTTATTGCATTTGCCCATATGGACGGCGCCTGGTTAGGGTCGATTGACATTTCGCAGAAGAAAGCCAGAACCGCCCGGTACTTCGATATGCCAACGGGCGAAATCGGTAAACTGTCGCAGCCGGGCGGTTCACTCTATAACATAGAGCACTCCAATGGCGGGCTTATTACCTTTCCCGGCGGCATACCGATCAAAAATGCGGAAGGGGCGATCATTGGTGCCATCGGCGTCTCCGGAAGCACCGTCGAGAATGACCACATCGTTGCCCAGGCAGGCGTTGATGCGCTTGATTGATGCAGCCAGTAGTAAGTCAGTAAGTGGCTGACGTGTTCGTAATAGTCCCGCGTCAGCCACTTACTGACTCCTGTCGTCTAACCCTTAACCCCTAAATCTATGTGTCAAAATCATGGTGTCGCGTACATAAAACCCGGTGTGGTTGAAGTACAATCTATTGAGTACCCGAAGCTGGCCCTGGGCGACCGGAAATGCCACCACGGCGTAATTCTGCAAATCGTTTCGACCAACATCTGCGGCAGCGATCAACACATGGTTCGGGGTCGGACAACGGCACCTGCCGGATTGGTGCTGGGCCATGAGATAACGGGGCTGGTCATTGAGGCCGGTCGCGATGTCGAATTTATTAAAGAGGGGGATCTGGTATCTGTGCCGTTCAATATCGCCTGTGGACGTTGCCGCAACTGCAAAGTAGGGCAAACGGGTATCTGCCTGAATGTTAATCCGGCCCGACCCGGTGCGGCCTATGGCTATGTCGATATGGGCGGCTGGGTTGGCGGACAGGCCGAATACGTGATGGTACCCTACGCCGATTTTAACCTGCTGAAGTTTCCGGATAAAGACCAGGCTATGGCCAAAATCCGTGACCTGACGCTCCTCTCCGACATTTTTCCGACGGGCTACCACGGGGCCGTTATGGCTGGCGTGGGGCCGGGGTCCATTGTGTATGTTGCCGGAGCAGGCCCCGTTGGGCTGGCCTGTGCGGCCTCCTGCCATTTGCTCGGAGCCGCCGTCGTTATTGTTGGCGATATGATTCCCGAGCGCCTGGAGCAGGCACGAAGCTTCGGTTGTGAAACGATCGACCTACGCAACGAAGCCTCCCTGGCCGATCAGATCGCCGACATCATTGGCGTTCCCGAAGTAGATTCGGCCGTCGACTGCGTGGGCTTCGAAGCCCGCGGCCACGGCGCCGATGCCGCTACCGAGCAACCAGCCACCGTACTGAATGCGGCCATGACCATTACCCGCGCGGGCGGGGCCATTGGTATTCCCGGCCTTTACGTAACGGGCGATCCAGGTGCATCGACAGAAGCCGCCAAAGAAGGAAACCTGAACATCCGTATCGGGCTGGGCTGGGCAAAGTCGCACTCGTTTTACACCGGCCAGTGCCCGGTTATGAAATACCACCGGCAGTTGATGAACGCCATTCTATACGACAAAATACAGATTGCCAAAGCCGTCAATGTGGAAGTGATCAGTCTCGACAAAGCTCCAAAAGGCTACCAGGATTTTGATAAAGGAGCCGCCAAGAAATTTGTCATCGATCCGCATGGAATGATCCCAAATTAAATAAATGCAAGCGGTTTGCCGTCAGGCTAAGCCGAACCTGTACCGAACAAATTCCCGCCGATCGATGCGCTTATCGATCGGCCGGTTTTTTTATGCGCAATCATCCGGTTTTCCGGGAGAACGGTGTGAATACAAAGCGATCCCGGCCTATGTCCGAAATCTGAGTGTGTTTGTCCGAAATCTGAGCGCCCGTGCAGACGATAAGCCCCAACTTTGTTACCGTCAATAAGACGCAGCCCGAATGAATACCTGACGGCTTCTTACCACACCCTATTGAATTCACACCATTAAAAATTAAACCTTAACCACACCCTTCTACCTCTTTTTAATCGCCGTACCTGGGTTGAGCCCCAGCTCAGGTACGGCTCAATTCAAGAGACAACGACCCTTTATCCAACTCCCGTGATGCGACGAAAGCCCACTACACTGTAGTGGGCTGGAGCAACTGAATCAAGAGATCTTAACCCTGCCCATAAACTTGTCATGAACACGCTACTCATTGGATATTGCCGTATAGCCTGGCTGGGTCTTGTCCTGCATCTGGGTTTCGCGATTCCTGCTCTGGTCGTCGCTCCCGACGGGCTGATCCATATTTTCAACGTACTACCTGCTTTTTTCGTAGACAACCTGCCCGGCAACGGCGAGGCAGGCGATCGCTCAACGGAATCTATGTTCGAAGAAGGGTATGAGCATCCGGTAGGGCTGGCTGAATGGCCCATCGGCTACAGGTCGGCCGGCTCCAGCTGCATACCCTGTCATAACGGCACTCTCGAAGACAGAAACCTGACGATTAACAGGCCCGGCGTCATTCCGAACACACCATCGTTTGAACTGGCTGGTGATGCATCTCAATGGGCTTTGTCCGACCGTCCCGCCAACAGCACCGCCAATTCCGATACGCTCCTGCCATACATCGATCCGTTTACTGATGGGTCGCCAACACAGCACATGGTCTACAAGCACCTCATCATTCCTTTCGCCAAAAAATCGCCGATGTGATAGAGGCCGGAACCTACGGTACGAAGTCATTCATGCCCCAACGGATGCGGGCAAGGGAAAAATAGCAAAAAGCGGTAAGTTGTGGCGGCCCCAAACGGTCGCCTTTTGCATTGCAGGTCTCCCCATACCAGTGCTAACCGATTTGGCCAGAGTCCATTGGTCTGGTTCAAATACAATCCTCTTCCCGATACGTCAACACAATTTCGATTCCTTATACACAGGTTTCCAGAGCGGCCAATCTTCCTCCCGGCCAGCTGTACGAATAGTCAGTGATCCGCCATTATAAAATAGGTTCCCACAAACCGAAGACCACTCAAAACAAGATACGATAGTGCCTGTGCCTGAAAATTAATATACTTTGAACTTTGATCAAAAACACTCATATTACGCAGTTATTAAACACTTGTATAAACAAAACTGACCTTCAGGCAACGATTGGTTAACTATCGGTTAATTTTTATTTAGTTGATTTACCGGAGTTCGTTCGGCTACCCACACAAAACGAGATAGGGTTTTATTAAAAATGCCTTGTCCGAAACCGACGCTCAACTTCTTCTGCACCTTTACCGCCCTACAGGCGTTCAGGCTATAAATAATGCTTTATAACAAGGCAAACCCTGTTCCTGGAGCTTATTGCATAAGGGCTATATGATGTCTATATTTAGTTACCTACCAGACAACCAGGCAGCTGGCAGTATCCAACAGACTAAAATCCTCTTACACTAAACATCAACTCATGCTGAAAATTTTAGTTGTCGATGACGAGCTGGACATTAAGCCTTTGTATGAACAACGGTTTGCCCGTGAGATTTTAAGCCATCAGGTAGATCTTAGTTTTGCCCATTCGGGCGAAGAAGCACTGGGGGGGTTAGCGAACTCGGAAGTTGGGCTGATTTTGTCAGATATAAACATGCCGGGTATGGATGGACTTGAGTTACTGCGCCGAATCCGGCAAAAGTACCCTAAACAGCCACCAGCCATCATGATGGTGACGGCCTATGGTGATACAGAAAACTACCAGCAGGCCATGCGTGCCGGTGCAGATGATTTCCTGACCAAGCCACTGGATTTCAAGCTGCTAAAAAATAAACTCAAAGACCTGACGGCGCATGAGCACCAAGATCCTGGTCATTGATGATGAACCCGATATTGAACCGCTGCTTCTGCAGCGGTTTTGGCTTACCATCCGAGAGGGTATTTACGATTTCCGGTTCGCCAGAGGAGGCTATGAAGCACTCTCCCTGATCGAAGCCGAACCGGACTACGACGTATTGCTGGTCGACATCAACATGCGTGACATGGACGGGCTTACCCTGCTCGGCTATCTACCCGATCTGTTACCTAACGGGCGGGCGGTGATGGTATCGGCTTATGGCGATATGGACAACATCCGGACGGCCATGAATCGGGGGGCGTTTGACTTCGTCTGTAAGCCCATCAACTTCAAAGATCTGGAGTTAACCGTCGAAAAAACCGCCCGTCACGTTCGCCAGCTGCGGGAATCGGCCAGAACGAAACTAATTGCCGATTTAAAAACCCACTTCTTCGACAACATAACCCACGAATTCCGCACGCCGTTAACCCTTATTCTGGCCCCTGTTGAGCGGTTGCTGCGCCAGGGAAGCGACCACCAGAGTACACAGCGGGACCTGGTGGCCATTGACCGAAACGCACGCCAGTTACTCCGGCTCATCAACCAGCTTCTCGATCTGGCCAAACTGGAGGTGGGCCATCTCCAGGTAAACGCACAGCCGGGCTACCTGAGTGAGTTTGTTGAGCAACTGGTGCAGGCTTTTATTCCTGTGGCTGAGCAACGTGGAATTACACTTACGTACCATACCGATGTATCGGGAATGTGGTTATTCGATTCGGAAAAACTTGGTCAGATCGGGTACAATCTACTGGCAAACGCCATTAAGTTCACAACCGGATTTACCGCACAGAAAGCTGGCTCCGGGCAGATTACCGTGCAATTGATGAACGGCTCACCCGTTCGGTTGTTGGTTTCAGATACAGGCATCGGGATTGCCCCGACTCATTTACCTCACATTTTTGATCGTTTTTATCAGGTCGACTCGCTGGCGCGGCCGCTGGAACCCGGCACGGGTATCGGCTTGTCGATGGTTAAGGAACTAACCGAACTGATGGGTGGCACCGTATCGGTCAGCAGCCATACAGGTACGGCAACAACACCATCCGGCAGCACCTTCGTTGTGGACTTGCCGATTAGCCCTTTATTGACCGACGAGGGCGTGGTCGACGACAGTTTTCCGCTACAGGACTGGTTTCCGTTACGGATAACCGAGTCAGCTATTGAACTGGCAGCTGCGGTTCCTCCCAACGATGCGCCACTCGTTGTGGTTGTTGAAGATAACGATGAACTACGTACTTTTTTGGCCGAAGAACTGGCCCATCAGTACCGGGTACTTACGGCCGCTTCGGGAGAGCAGGGCTGGTCAATCATCCAAACCGAACTACCCGACGTTGTTATTTCCGATATCATGATGCCAGGTATGGACGGGTACGCTTTAACGCACCGCATCAAAGCCACACCGGCTACAGATCATATTGCGGTTATTTTACTCACCGCCAAGGCAACCGGCGACAGCCGGCTTACGGGCCTGCAACAGGGTGCCGACGACTACCTGACCAAACCTTTTGTCATTGAGGAACTGGTGCTGCGACTCCGAAACCTGCTGGCTCGTCAGCAGCGGTTACGGACACTTTACCAGCAGCAGCTGGCCCGACCGGAACTTCCCCAGCCCATAGAAACCGTTCAGGATGGTTGGTTAAGAACGTTGTTTACCGTATTGGATGAGCATCTCGACGACTCGTCGTTCGGCGTTGAGCGACTGGCCGAATGCATGGCGCTGAGTAGTAAAACGTTGCTTCGCAAAGTGCAGGCGCTTACTCAGCTGTCGACCAACGATCTGGTTCGCCGGTACCGCTTACGCAAAGCCGTCGACCTGCTGCGAGCCGGACACGGTGTATCGGAAACGGCTTATATGGTGGGCTTTGATACGCCTTCGTATTTCGGTCAGTGTTTCAAGGAGCTTTACCACATCACACCCAAAGACTTTGCTATCCTGTCAAAAGCGTAAGAGAACCCTGATTCAGAACCGGTTTTTCAAAAAAGTGGCCGTACGGATTTGTTGAACACGAACCGTACGGCCACTTCCTGCGAAAGGCAAATGCAACTTACTTTTTAATGAACCGGCCTTTCAGCAACTTAAGATCGGGCGTTATAACCTGATACACATACAGGCCCGTCGGCAGCGTCGTTGTTTCCACACGCACTTCGTTGGCGGGTGCAGCCGGTATTATGTGGTTGACGCGCTGGCCGTCAATGGAATAAATACTCACTTCCGACATGGTCAGATCCGGGTTTGTCAGCCGAAGGACCATCTCGTCAATACAAGGCGAGGGGGATGATGAAATTTCCCGCACCGTCGTTTCCAGTCCTTCGGTTAGTCCTCCCAGTTCAACGCCTTCCCGCGCGCCAGCCACCGGCTGAAACTCATAAGCGCCAATATCGATAGCCGTTCCTTTTGGGCGCCCGTTACCGGCAAGGTCGGTGGTAAACGTACAGTACGTATTCAGAATCCCTTTATCGACGAGCGGAGAGCCTTTCTGCGGCCGGTAGCTTGCATCAAAAACATTTGTTGTCAGCGCTGTACTTACCGAAGACCCGTAATAATTAGCAGACTGTGTTATCTGGTAACCGGTTATGAGCTTAATTACTTTACCCGTTCCTGCCTGAATAACGGCATTGTTGGTTGCGGTTGTTTTATCCAGCTTGTTATAGAAGCATAACCCATCCTGAGCCGACTTGATAAAGGTATTGTTGGTAACGATCATGGGATTACCGCTGGGCGTTCCGGCCCGGTTGTCGCAGAATAACCCGTAGCCTCCTACATCCGTAACCAGATTATTGTAGATCATATTGGTTCCGGAGTGACCAACGAAGATGATTCCATTGCCACCCACATTATGCACAATGTTGTTGTATAGTCGCCCTGAAGAGCCGCCCGAAGCCTGAATACCGTTATTCTGATATTGCTGAAATGGCGAGATGCCGGCATAGTTGATCACATTGTTATACACCCGGTAGTCCGGCGCACAGGCAAACTGTATGCCTTCGGCACCGGTACGTTCTACCAGGTTGTTGTAAATGGCCAGACCATAAATGTTGTGCGGATAAACGACTTTGCTCTCGCCGTCGCAGCTTTTGCTGATGCCGCTGTTCCAGAAAGAGTTGCCGATGTACATGCCCTCGCCGTAGGTGTCATGAACATAGTTATCATGGACTTTGATGTTGTACATGGCGAAGTTGCCCCGCCAGGTGGCCGGGTTACAGGTGGGGTCCATCTTGATCATGATACCGGCGAAGCCAGTGCCCGAGACCTCCACGCGCTCAATCTCGAAATCGGAGCTAAAGCCCGTCACATTAATGCCCGATGCTCCGCTGGGGGTTTTAGTAAGACTTATACCGTATTTATAGCGGCTATCGCCCGAGCCGGTCAGCTTGACAAATTTGCTGTCGTAGAACTGAATACCATTTGTGCCGGTCGAGGTGCCTACCGTAACGGGCCCACCACAGTTTATGATTTTAATGGGCTGGGTGGCCGTACCAACAATGTTCTTGAAGTAGAGGTAGGGATAGTTACCGGCAGCGATGCAGATTGTCTGGCCGGGTTTGTAGCCCAGTGCCTTGCCGTCGTACATGGCTGCTTTCGAGATCGTGATGTTACAGTTACATGTTTGCCCTGCCGCAGGAGGACCGGTTGAAACCAGACAGGCAAGTGTTAGCAAGGACAGCCCGGCAAGAGCACTTTTTTTGAACCACGGGCTAATTTTAGTTAACCAAAATAATTTTATGGTAATTACTTGTAAACTACTATAGATTAATTTCATACAATAAGTACATCTTACGGTTAAAGTGCATATATATGGCATCTATTTTATATATACAAACTATAGGTGCTTATTTATGCTGGGCTAAAAGGCTTATTAATAAATAGATACAAATAATTATATCATCTTTTACGCTCCGTATACTTGTGCCTGTTCTCTATATATGCCAACTATTTTTACCTTTTGTATACAAAGTCCATACATAGCCTTACTTGACCTTAAATTACTGACGAGTATAACTGTTCAACAGACCCGTTGCCGGTTAAATCAGAGCCCAATTAAGCACTCAGCGTAAGCGTATTGAACCTGCGACAACATATCAGTAGAACGTCTGGCAAGGGATACCGGAAGGAGTGTACAATGGGGATCGTACGCATCGAAAAAAGCTTAACATTTTTTAACGCCCTGCCAATCAAGCGGAAAGCCCGGCAAACCAAATTCTTAAATACCTTCACCGCTGAGATTAGCGCTACCCGCTAAGTGGTTATTTCAGATATATAAACGGTTTGCTCAATGTTACAGAACTACCTCAAAATCGCCCTACGCAATCTGGCCCGCAGACGATTCTACGCGCTTGTCACCCTGTTTGGGTTGACGGTTGGTATTACGTTTCTATTATTGATCGGCAGCTACATTCAGGGTGAGCTGGCCGTAAACAAGACGCTCCGCCATGCCGACAGCCAATACCTGTTACAGAGCCAATGGAAGGTAACTGACATGGGTTCCGAAGTTGGTTCGCTGGCGCCGATGGGGCCAACGCTCCGGCAAGTGTACCCCAATCTGGTGGCGAATTACTACCGAACCTATGGCGTGAATGCCATCGTGTCAAGCGGTGAAAACCACTTTCGTGAGCCGATACAGGTTGGCGATTCTACGCTGCTGTCGATGTTTGGATTCCCACTGGCGTACGGTGATCCAAAGACGGCGCTTACCGAGCCGAATACAGTGGTGATCACGGCCCAGGTAGCCAAAAAATATTTTAAGCAAACCAATGCCCTTCGGCAGCAACTAACGATACAGACGCCAGGGGCGGGCAAGCAAGTGTTTACCGTTACGGGCGTGTTAACCGATCTGCCCGACAATAGTGTCACGCATGTGTTCGACCAGCCGGAACAGTTGTTTATCTCCCTCCGCAACTTTGGTTATTTCTCCGACGCACAGGGCCTGACCGCCTGGGGCAACCGGAGCATTGTCACTTATCTGGAACTACAACCGGGCACCTCCGCCGAACAGTTGGCCCAACCCTTCGCTCAAACGCTAAAGACGCACGCACCCCTCGATATCCAGGCCAATTTACAGCCTTACCTCAGTCCGCTACGTACATATCACCTGAAAGCAGACAATGGCCTGATCGAGAAAATGCTCCTGACCCTGACCGTTGTTGCGTTGTTTATTCTACTGATGGCGGTGGTCAATTTTGTGAACATCACAATTGGTACGTCTGCCACGCGCCTTAGAGAAATCGGCGTTCGGAAAGTACTGGGTGGATTAAAAAAACAGGTGATCGCTCAGTTTCTTGTCGAAGCCCTGTTGTTGACCGCTGGTGCCACCTTACTGGCGCTTGGTTGCTATGAACTCTTCCGGTCAACGTTCGCGACGGTGCTGGAGAAACCCATACCGTCGTTACTCGATTGGTCGCCGTATGCGTTCCTGTCCCTGGTGGGCTTGATGGTGTTGATCGGTTTACTGGCGGGTAGCTATCCCGCGTTCGTGCTGTCGGGCCTACCGTCTGTCGATTCATTGAAAGGGCGGGCTACGTTCGGCACGCTGGGCGCATCCATGCGGCAGGGCATAGGGTTTCGTCGGGCGTTGATTGTCTTTCAGTTTACGGTGGCCATTCTGGTTTTTGTGGGTGCCGTCGTTATCAACCGTCAGGTCTCGTTCTTTTTCAACAAGAATCTAGGATACCGGAAAGACCAGATCCTGGCCATCAAATCCGTTCCCCGCGATTGGTCGCCAGCGGGTGTACAACGCATGGAAGGCATCCGAAATCAACTGGCGCTCATTCCGGGCGTGGAGGGGGTAAGTCTCTCGTTCGAGATTCCGGATGGAGCCAGTAGCGGAAGTGTTAACATGGTTGCACAGGGACAGGATAGCACCCAGGCCATCACGGCCAATTCAATCACCACCGACCAGTGGTATGCGCAAACCTATGGCTTGAGCCTGAAAGCAGGTCAGTTTTTCAACGCTAACGGTGGTGGTTATGACTCGCTGGCCGTTGTGCTAAACGAATCGGCGACGAAAGCGCTGGGATGGGACAGTCCGGCAAAAGCCCTTGGAAAGCAGGTCCTGTTTCGGGGCGGCACCTTCCGTATCGGGGGTGTCCTGACCGATTTCCACTTTGGCTCCCTCCGCGAAACCATCCGGCCACTGGTATTCATTCCCGTTCAGAAAGACCCAATCTATCGCTATCTATCCCTTAAAGTTGCGCCCGGCAAACTGGCTGGCGGAGGTTTACCGGAAACGGTAGACGCCATTGGCAAAGAGTGGGCGCGACTATTCCCCGATGCGCCCTTCGACTATTCGTTCATGGATAGTACCCTCCAGAAGCTCTACAGGACCGAAATCCAGTTACAGAAGGCATCGCGGCTGGCCACTTCGCTGGCGCTGGTCATCGTCTTTTTAGGCGTGCTGGGGCTGGTATCGCTGAACGTGACCCGGCGGACCAAAGAGATTGGTATCCGCAAAGTGCTGGGTTCTTCGACATTCAGTATTGTCAATCTGTTCATGAAGGAGTTCGTGCTGATTCTGGTCGTGGCCAACGGTATCGCCTGGCCCCTAGCCTATTACCTGCTGAGCGACTGGCTCACCCGCTTTGCCTACCGAACCGATTTAGCCTGGTGGCCTTTTGCACTGGTAGCAGGCTGTTTGGCCTTATTGACGGGGCTGATCGTCAGTACGCAAACGATACGGGCGGCCCTGACGAATCCGGTGAAATCGTTGCGATCGGAATAAGAACACGGGGTGGTTTTGCTGTCGCACAGGAGACGCAAGGGATTGCGGCTCTACAGAAACTGATTCAAATCCAGTTGCAGGATGTCGGAAAAGGAGGTTTCAGTAGCTATTCCGTTATCCCCTTTTCGGTAACGAAGCCAATGTTCTGTACGGTAGTTATAAACGAAGCCTTCAAGAATGTCGTAGGGAAAATCTTCAATCAAACTAACCACTTTTTGTAAGTCGCCTTTTAAACCACGTGTATGGCAGACTTCAATAATAACCGGTATATGGTCATGGTCTTTATCGTATAGAATGAGGTCGGGCGTTGGGCTGGTTCGGCCTTCGTCGAGCATCGTTTCAGGCAACGGCTCCAGTGAAATGGCTTTATCGTAATAAAATAGTTTACCCAGGCCAACATTCAGTTTACTGATAACCCGCTGATGATCCATGGGCGCATTTACACCCATTTCATCCTCATGAACCATTGACAGGCCGTGTTTGACTTCGTACATAATTAAGTATGATAAACTCTACAAAAACTGATTCAGGTCCAGTTGCAGGATGTCGGAGAAGGAGGTTTCTGTGATCAAGCCACCGTCGCCGAAACGATACCGGAGCCATTTAGTTGTTCGGTAATCATAAAGGAAGCCCTCCCGGATGCCATAATCATCTTCGTCGATCAATTGAATTACTTTACGCAAATCGCCCTTTAATCCATTCGTATGACAGACTTCAATAATAACAGGGGTTTGAGCAGCCGGATTGTCCCGTAATGATACATCAGGCACTGGACTGGCCTTACCTTCATCAAGCATGGTTTCTGGCAATGGCTCTAGTAAAATAGCTTTCTCACGATGATACAAAACGCCTAAACCTATCGTCAGGAGTGAGATTATGCGCTGATGATCAATAGGTGCCCATACGCCCCAATCTTCAGCCACAACGAATGGTTCTGTGGTAGCAGTGAAATACATATACTCTTGTTTGTAACAAATCTAACGAAAAAAGTGATGTTTCAGTCCTACCTCAAAATAGCCCTCCGCAACCTCCGTTCGCAACGCAGCTATACCCTGCTGAACGTCATTGGCCTGACTATTGGCATGGCGGGGGGGCTGCTTATTTTCCTGTTTATCCGGCACCACCTGAGCACCGACCGGCACCACGCCCAGTTTGACCGTATTTACCGGATTGTGCTGGACCTTCACCTGGATGATGGGTCTGTTGAACACTACCCCGAAGCTCCGCTGCCCATGGCGAAAACCCTGCGTACCGACTATTCGCAGGTGGATCAGGCGGCTTTCCTGGCGGTAAACCGGTCCTTGACGGTGCGCATCAAGCAGCCCGGCCAGGCGGCTCCCAGGCTTTTTCTGGAACACGATGGCACGGCACTTGCCGAGGGCGAACTGTTTCAGATATTCGACTACCAATGGCTGGCCGGCGACCCAAAAACTGCCCTTCAGGCACCCAATACCCTTGTTTTGACGGCGTCATGGGCTAAACGGTATTTTGGCGATCGCAATCCCATAGGCCAGATTATCGAACTCAATCATATAGTCAACGCGACTGTAACGGGTCTGATCGCCGATCCGACGCAGCCGACCGACACCCACATCGGCCTGTTTATCTCGATGCCCACTATTCGCCAGCTCGACCCGGAGTTTAATGTGCATGAATGGGGACAATTGAACAGCAATTACCGGCTGTATTGTACATTGAAAGACAACGCAACGGCCACAGCTCAACAGTTGGAAGCCAGTTTCCCGGCGCTATCGAAAAAACACTTCGGCGACGTAGCAAATGTCTTCCATTTTCACATTCAGCCGCTGGCCGATGTGCATTTCGATGTAGAGCGGGCGGGGGGTGTTATCCGGCGGTCGTTGATCTGGTCGCTGGGGTTGATTGGCGTGTTTCTGATTCTGACGGCCTGTATCAATTTTGTCAATCTGGCTACGGCACAGGCGTTTCGCCGGAGTAAAGAGGTGGGCGTTCGCAAAACGCTGGGGAGTTCACGGGCTCAGCTGGCGTGGCAGTTTCTGCTCGAAACCAGTATGATCGTGGTCATGGCTACGGTGTTTGCCGTCCTGCTGGCATCGCTGAGTTTACCACTTTTCAATAACTGGGTTCATGTTCAACTCGCCTTTAGGCCCGATGCACCGATGCTCGTGTTTATCGGTCTATTAATGGCTGTTGTCGTGTTATCGGCGGGTGGTTACCCGGCTTTTGTCTTATCGGGTTTTAGCCCCAAGGCAAGTCTGCAAGGCAAACTCACCGCCTTTGTGGGTGGGTACTCAGTGCGGCAGGGGCTGGTGATTCTTCAGTTTGTGGTTTGCCAGGCGCTGCTGGTTGGGGCTTTGGTGGTGATGCGGCAGATGCAATTTATCCGGCATACCGACCTGGGCTTCCAGCAGGATAACGTGCTGATTGTCAACCTCCCTCTTTCCGAAAAGAAATCGTTCCAAGCCTTTAAAAGCGAACTGAGCCAATACCCGGACATCAAGGCGGTTACCTTACAGTATCGACCACCCTCCGCCAAAGTCATGAACGGCGGCTCTTTTAAATTCGGCCCGCAGACCGACTGGGCCAACTTTCCCATCCGCGAGCGGCTTGCCGACGCCGATTACCTGAAAACCTACAATTTACAGTTGGTGGCAGGCCGAAACATCGTCGAAGGGGATTCGATTCGGGAGTACGTTATCAACGAAACGCTGCTGCATAAACTCGGCTTTCGTGATCCAAAAGCCATTCTTGGTAAACGAATGCAATATTATCTCTCGTCGGTGCCGCTGCCCATTGTGGGCGTCGTTAAGGATTTTCACCAGCGGTCGCTGCATGAAGTCATTGGCCCCTGTTTCATTGCCTCGTTTCCGACCATGTATCAGCAGGCTGGTATTCGGATTTCAGGGGCATCACCCACGCAAACGCTGGCTCATATCCGGAGCATCTGGCAACGGCTGTATCCAACCGATGTATTTGACTATGAATTCCTAAATGATCAGCTCGCGCAGTTTTACGAAACCGAAACGTCAATTTCGCAACTCGTCAATGTGTTCGCGTTGATGGCGATGGTCATCTGCGGGCTTGGGCTGTATGGTCTCGTTGCCTTCACGGTAGGGCAGCGTACCAAGGAAATCGGCATTCGAAAAGTATTGGGCGCGAGCGTTGCCAGTATTGTGGCCCTCCTCTCCGCCGAGTTTTTGAAACTGGTGCTTGTTGCCATTGGAATGGCCAGTCCGCTGGCGTGGTGGCTCATGACCAAATGGCTACAGGATTTCGCTTACAAAACCGACATCGCCTGGTGGGTGTTCGTGCTGGCCGGTGCGCTGGCCGTGAGCATTGCCCTGCTGACGGTTAGTTTCCAGAGTATGAAGGCAGCTTTGGCAAACCCGGTGAAATCGTTGCGGGCAGAATGAAAAGCGTATAACCAGACGTATAACGTAGAGACAACGCATGCGTTGTTAGCAAATGAATTGATCAACCTTCAAATATATCAGCCATATTGAGTTGCAATCCGGTTTCCGGGTCAGTAATAACGCCTTCCGTGACGTTAAGCTGTTGACGATTGGGGAGTAAAATAGATACAATTTGCAGGCTTGGCACAATCAGCCAAACGGTTTTAACCCCTGCCGGAAAATGCTTTTGATAAATTCGTTCGATAAGGCTGTTCAAACTTTGTTCCGGCGACAAGATTTCGATAGTCGTTAGTGGAACATCATGAACAATAATTTCGTCAGTCAGCCAATTCATCTGACGTTTAGGAAAGATGCATAAGTCCGGGCGAGTTTTACCAGAAGCAAATTCAAGATCAAGCTCCGTAAAAATGCTGTATTGTTGCCGGTAAGCCAACATAAACAGGAAGGCTAAACGGCTCTGTAATTCGGAATGATTCAGACTCGACATTTTTTCGTCTTCGTATTCAACGGGTTGCTCAACGACTGATTCCATAACCGAACGAGTTTTTATCAAATATAACAAATCCTATCAGTAAGTTATCTAAATCAGAACTGTTTCAGGTAGCTGATCTTGGCGATGGCGTGGTCTTCAGTTTGGGTTCGCTGCTGTAGATTCTGGAAACCGCGATGGTTGAGAACTACGTAAACATACGACAGCGGCTGGTACTCCCACGAAAGCCGGATATTGTAATTCTGCGACTGGTTTTCGGAGTTTCGCTGATAAAAGCCGATCAACTGAAGCCGTGGGTTTAGCGCAAATCTCCCCTCGATGGAATACAGATCGACGGTGGCGTTGGTTTTTTCCTCGCCCACTTCGACGAACCGATTTCGGTTGAAACGCCCCGACAGCGAGAAATGCGGAATGGGCGCAAACTGCACCGTCCAGTCGCCCGAGTTCAGTTTCCCGCCAAAGTACGTTCCCCAGTTGTAGATAGTCTGAACATTCAGGATGCGTGAAGGATCGGTGCTGGCGTAGATCTGGTGACGCACGTAGTTGAACTGACCCGTTTCAATTTTTACCCCCAGCGGCTCGAACACCTCCGTAAGCTGCTGATAGGTGGGGGTGATGCTGTAGCCAAAATAGGCCCCGCTTTGCAGATTCAGCCACATCGGGTAAATGGTCCAGGTGCGCTCGATGAGTTTGCCGGTAGACGCCTGGTGGTAGAACTCCGGGAAAACGCTCGGCTCCCAGGCCCGCAGCCACTTTTTGAACGGCAACCGCTTGCCGCGATACCACCAGAAGACGCCGGGTGTAGTGGCAATGACGTCGTTACGCGAAACAAAGCCTAACTCCGGGTCATAATCTTTGGTAACAATGGACTGGGTCCACCAGACCTTGAACTGATTGCTCACATAAAAATACTGGGCATAAGCCGAAAAGCCCTTTTTACCCGTTCGAGCCGAAGTCGAATAGGACGCCAGCGTATTGAGCGAATGGGATTCACCCAGTCGGAAAAAGCCGTCTATCGTACCAACAATATTCGAGCCGTCGGGCCGATCTTTGACCGTCAGCAAGCCCCCGATATGGTGCTGCTTACCGAAATTCTCCGAAAACCGCCCGACAAAAAAGTTGGTGACGGGCGTATCGCCAACGCCCCGCTGCCGCATCAGAATAGCCCCTATATTTCGTTTCAGAGAGCGATATACGAACCGCCCCCCCACATCGATCGGGATGGGGTTTCCGCTATCATCCAGGCCAATCCGGCGGCTAAAGAACGGCTGGATGCGCATGTTGCCGCCCGACTCATCGAGATTCCGGCTGATACCTACACCAAAAAGGGACGCATTTTCCAGAAAGAACTGCCGTCGTTCAGGAAAAAACACCGAAAACCGACTGACGTTATTGACCTGCCGATCGGCATCAGCCTGGGCAAAATCCGTATTGGCAGTAAGATCCAGCACGGTGTTTGGGTTAATGGCCCATTTGAGTTCACCCCCGAATTTAACGTTCGTTTCTTCGGGTTTTACGGCCGCATCAAAGCCGGTATAGCGATCGTAGGACGTCAGGACATACGGTTGTATACGAATGTTGGGCTTGGGCGGTGGCGGCTGTAAATTGGCCAGAATACCCGCGTAATCCATCCGAAACGACGAAAACGAGCGTGGGTACGGCGAAAACGCCGAGATTTCATTCGTCAGGCGACGGTTTCGGTACATATTGAACCCCCAGTTCTGCACCGTTTCGGTCGTTTTTGGGTAGCGTAATGTTTGCCACGGAATAGCTATTTCGGCCACCCAGCCCGAATCACTGCGGGTGGTACGCACCCGCCACAGGCCGTCCCAGTCGAAATCGTAATAGATATCGTCGAAGGACAGAAAATCACGTTGCACGCCATAGGGGTTAGTGGCAAAGGCCATGGCATTGCGCCGGTCGTTGAACCCATCGAAGGAGAGGTTGACCAGATCGTGCTGCATGTAGTTGAAATCGCGCTTGAAATCGGTAGCCCGAATGGCTTTCTTACCCAGCGAATCCCGCATGAAAATCCCGAAGTAGAGAAACTGTTTGTTATAGAGCACCCGTACATCCGTTTGATGATTGGGGCTTTTGCCCTGATACGGCTCAATCTGAATAAAGCCGGGCGACGGTTTGGTTTTCTGCCATTCAGCGTCGTTCAACAGCCCCTCCACCTTCAGGGACGACGTAATTTGTACCGCTTCGATCACCCGCCGGACCGAATCGGGCTTGAAAATGGTCGCATCCTGAGCAAACGAATGAAGGGGGATCAGAAGAAATAGCGTAGAGAGTCTTTTCATTAACAGCCGTTTAAGACGACAAAAGTCTGCAAAATGTTCAATTGTAGGCTAATGTCAGGACCGGGATTTATGTGATTTTCCGGACGGACTATGAAATTTGCTTTCACAGAAAGCTATCTCATTAAATCATATTCCGTCCGAAAAATCACATAAATCCCGGTCCTGACCCTGTCCGCAACTGTACGACCAGCGTCCGTTTGCGGACATCCCCTTCCAACCTACTAGAACTAACACTATGATTATCAGTTACTTAATTTTCTGGTACGGCATTTGGCATAGGCTACCGCGTATCCTGCTCAACTCTGCCTGATTATGCTGCGAAACTATTTTCTTATCGCCTTCCGCAATTTGCGGAAACACAAATCATTCAGTTTTATCAACATTACAGGGGTAGCTGTAGGATTGGCGTGCTTCCTGCTCATTGCGCTGTATGTGCGGGATGAACTCAGTTACGACCGCTACAACACTAACGCCGACCGTGTCTACCGCCTTACACGCACCTTCCTCTCGTCGGAGGGGACGGCTTCGCTGCGGCTGGCGCAGGCGGCACCGCCCTTTGGGCCGCTCATCAGGCAGGACTTCCCCGAAGCCGAGCAGGTTGTGCGTACAATTGACAACGGGGGACTGCTAAAATACGGCGAACACTCGTTCAATGAGGAAGATATGTTCTTCGCCGAAGCCAATCTGTTTAAGGTGTTTGACGTTAACGTGACCAGCGGCAATCCTGAACAGGCTTTAGTCAACCCGTTTTCGATTATGTTCTCCCGACCAATGGCGGAGAAGTACTTCGGCCAGGAAAATCCAATAGGTAAAACGGTTCGGCTAAATGACCAGTTCGACCTGACCGTAACAGGTGTTTTTGAGCCCCTGCCTGCTCAGTCGCATTTTCATCCCAGCTTTCTGGTCTCATTTTCCACGTTCAACGATAACCGTGTTTATGGTGCCGAACAGCTTCGGACCAGCTGGAGTAACAACTCCTTCAATACCTACGTATTATTAAAGCCCAATGCAAACCCACAGCGGATGGAAGCTGGCTTTCCGGCGTTTCAGGACAAGTACGTACCCGCCGAAGAAGGGCGTAAGGCCTCCGCTTTTTCGGTGCTGAACCTGCAAAAACTCACCGATATTCACCTGAAGTCGCATACGGATTCGGAGATAGAGCCAACCGGCGATATGAGTTATATCTATTTATTTTCGGCCATTGGTTTATTCATTCTGCTCATTGCCTGCATCAATTACATGAATCTGGCAACAGCCCGGTCGGCGGGGCGGGCCAAAGAGGTTGGGATGCGCAAGGTTGTAGGGGCTTTGCGTTCCCAGCTTATTGGGCAGTTTCTGAGCGAATCCATTCTCCTCGTCACGTTTGCCTTAGGTGTTGCCATCCTGTTGTTGATCCTGTGCTTACCGGCACTGAACGCTTTCACCCAAAAACAACTGTCGTTTCAGCAACTGCTCGACCCTGTCTTTTTATGTGTTCTGGTGGGCATTACCTTGCTGACGGGTTTGGTAGCGGGTAGTTATCCCGCGTTCTTCCTCACCTCCTTCCGGCCATTGGGTGTGTTGAAAGGGCAGATTGCCTCGACCATGCGGACGGGCAAACTTCGGCAGGTGCTGGTTATCACGCAGTTCGCCATTGCCATCGCGCTCATTATCAGTACGGCGGTGGTTTATAACCAGATGACATACATTCAGAATTACCGGCTCGGCTACGCCAAAGATCAGGTGCTGCTTATGCCCGATATTGGTGATTCGACAACGAACTATGAAACGCTCAAACAGCAGCTCATCCGAACGGGTGCCGTGCGCGACATGGGCCGATCGTCGCGGGTACCGTCGGGGCGGCTGCTCGATTCGTACGGCGGCATGGCCATGAAAGGCGACAGCATGGCTCCCGTTCAAATTAACCTGCGGGGGCTGCGCGTCGATTACGATTTCATTCCCGCTTATCAGATCAGCATGGCTGCCGGACGCAATTTCTCCCGCGACTACTCCACCGACACGTCGATGGTGGTGCTGAACGAAACAGCCGCGCGGCAGTTGGGCTGGACTCCCGAACAGGCCATCGGCAAGCCGTTTCAGTATGGCCCCGCCAAAGGCCGGATTATCGGCGTTACGAAAGATTATCACTTTGAATCCCTGCACCAGCAGGTGGCGGCCCTGGCCATGATTCTGACGCCCCGCCAACTCAACTGGATTTCAATACCACTCAAAGGAAATGTTACGGCGAGTATCAAACAGGTTGAATCGGTCTGGAAACAGTATTTCCCGCAACGTCCGTTCGACTACCAGTTTCTGGACACCCGCTTTGACCGGCTCTACGCCCGTGAGCAAACGCAGCAAACCTTGTTCAGCATCTTTGCCGGGGTGGCCATTCTGATCTCCTGCCTCGGTCTGTTTGGCCTGTCGATGTTCATGGCGGAGCAGCGCACCAAGGAAATCGGCATTCGAAAAGTGCTGGGTGCGTCGGAAGCGAGTCTGGTAGCGCTGTTCTCTCAGGATTTCATGAAACTGGTACTGGTGGCGCTGGTCATTGCCTCCCCCATTGCCTGGTACGCCATGCACACCTGGCTCAGCGACTTCGCCTACCGCACCGATATTCACTGGTGGGTGTTCCTGCTGGCCGGTGGCCTGACGGTATTGATTGCCTTATTGACGGTAAGTTTCCAAAGTATAAAAGCCGCCCTGATGAACCCGGTGAAATCGTTACGATCGGAATGAAACAGAAAGGAGTGAGAAGCGAGAAGTGAGGAGCCGTCCGGCGGCACCACACCCGTCAGCAACTCCTCACTCCTCGCTCCCAACTTCTACATACTAACAAAACATGCTCACAAACTATATCAAAATAGCCTGGCGGAACCTGGTCCGTAACAAAGCCTTCTCGGCGATCAACATCGCGGGGTTAGCGATTGGATTGGCGACGTGTCTGCTTATCAGCCTGTTTATCCTCGACGAGCTGAGCTACGACCGCTTCAACGAAAAGGCCGACCGGATTGTACGGGTCGTTTTCCGGGGATCGTCGGCGGGCGGCAAGATGAACGAAGCGCACGTGATGCCCCCCACGGCTCAGACCCTCAAGGCCGATTATCCCGAAGTAGCGGACGCCACCCGGCTGCGTATGGCGGGCGCGCCGGTCATAACCGTAAACAACAGGACATTCCGGGATGCCGCCACGGCCTTCGTCGATTCCAACTTCTTTCAGGTGTTCACGCTGCCCCTTCAGCAAGGCGATGCCCGAACGGCGTTGACCCGACCCAACACCGCCGTCATCTCGCAGACGCTGGCCCGCAATTACTTCGGCAACCAGAACCCCATTGGTAAGATCATCACCATGAAAAGCTGGAAGGCTACCTACCAGGTAACGGGCGTGATCGACCCGATTCCCACCAACTCGCATTTTCAAGCCGACCTGTTCCTGTCAATGGCCAGCCTCCCGGAAGCCAACGGAAACTCATGGATGACCTCGGAGTTTTTCACCTACCTGGTCTTGCTTAAAGGCTACGATTACAAACAGCTGGAAGCCAAACTGCCGCAGGTCGTCGAGAAATACATGGGGCCGCAGCTGCAAAAAGCCATGGGCATGACGCTGAGCCAGTTCCGGCAGAAAGGCAACGATATCGGTTTGTATCTCCAACCCCTCACCGACATTCACCTTCATTCCGATTTCGCCTACGATCTGAGCCCGAGCGGGAACATCCAGTACGTCTACATTTCCGGGGCTATTGCGCTCTTTATCCTGCTCATTGCGTGTATCAACTTCATGAACCTGTCGACGGCCGGAGCATCCAAACGGGCCAAAGAGGTGGGTATTCGAAAGGTACTGGGATCGGTAAAACAGGCTCTGACAACACAGTTTCTGGTCGAATCTCTGCTCCTGACCGCCGTTGCGCTGCTGCTGGCGATTGGCCTGGTGTATCTGGCGCTCCCGGCGTTCAATGAACTGGCCGAAAAAAATCTGACGTTGAACTTTACGGCATCACCCTGGCTATTGCCGGGCCTGTTACTCTTTGGTCTGGCGGTGGGTCTGCTGGCGGGGAGCTATCCGGCGTTCTTTCTCTCGTCGTTCAAACCTATATCGGTACTCAAAGGCACCCGGTTTACGGGTAGCCGCAACAGCATCAGTTTACGCAGCGGACTGGTGGTGGTTCAGTTTTTCATTTCCATTACGCTCATAGTCAGTACAACGGTGGTGTATCGGCAGTTGAGCTACATCCAGAACAAGAAGCTTGGCTACGACAAAGAGCAGGTACTGGTATTGCCCGAAACCTGGCTGCTGGGCAAGAACGAAGAGGCCTTCCGCAATCAGCTCATGCAGGACTCGCGGGTAGTGAACGTCAGCACATCGGGCTACCTGCCGGCCGGACCCGGCAACAACAATAATTTCTTTGTCTACCCGGAATCCAATCGCAACGGCGACCCGGTCCCCCAGATCGTCAAGACGCTCCGCTACGATGTCGATTACAACTATATACCAACGCTGGGCATACAACTCGCCACCGGGCGCAACTTCTCGAAGACCTACGGCACCGATTCGACGGGGATCATTTTAAACGAAACGGCGGCCCGCACCCTGGGCTGGGCAAAAAATGCGCTGGGGCACAGCCTGAGCCGGGCCGATCGGGATGGTAAAGTCATGACCTACCGGGTGATTGGCGTGGTGAAAGACTTCCACTTCAAATCTCTGCACGAGCCCATTACCCCCCTGGTGATGGTGCTGGGCAGCAACTCCGGAACGGTCATTGCCAAAGTAAAAACCAAAGATATTTCCGGTTTGCTGGCGTCCCTGAAAACCCAGTGGAATCAGTTTACCACCGATGCGCCGTTCAATTATGCCTTTCTGGACGAGCGTTTCAACGCTACCTACCGTGCCGAACAGAAGACCGGCCTTATCCTCGGCATCTTTGCGGGGCTGACCATTTTTGTCGCCTGTCTGGGTCTGTTCGGGCTGGCAACGTTCATGGCGGAGCAGCGTACTAAGGAAATCGGTGTGCGGAAGGTGCTCGGCGCATCGGTAGTCGGCATTGTGTCGTTGCTGTCGAAAGATTTCCTGAAACTCGTCGGTATTGCCCTGCTGCTGGCAGTGCCTGTATCCTGGTGGGTCATGACCAAATGGCTACAGGATTTTGCCTATAAAATCGACATCGACTGGTGGATCTTTGCCCTGGCGGGCGTGCTGGCGGTTTTTATCACACTGCTAACCGTCAGTTTCCAGAGCGTAAAAGCCGCGCTGGTAAACCCGGTGAAATCGTTGAAATCGGAATAGGACCTATGCTAAAAAATTATATCACCACCGCCCTGCGCGTGTTACGGCGCAACTGGAATTACACCGTCATCAACGTGGTCGGGCTGACGTTCGGACTGGCGTGCTGTCTTGTTCTGTTTTTGGCCATCCGTTACGAACTGAGCTACGACCGGCACCACGCCAACGCCGACCGGACGTACCGGATCATCACCTACAACCGAGATTCGGGTGGCGACGGGCGCAATACAGGGGTACCCATGCCCGCCCTGGCCGCCCTTCGCACCGATTTCCCGGAGCTGGCTCACCAGGTCACGATGGCCTATGAACTTTTTGGCGGGCTGGTGCGCGTGCAGGACCGGCAAGGCAACAAGTTCCAGGAAAAAGAAGGCGTAATTGCCTTCGTCGAACCCGAATACTTTCAAATTTTCGACTACCAGTGGGTCAGCGGCAGTCCGAAAACGGCGGTGAGTAATCCACAAACGGCAGTACTCTCGGAGAAAATGGCGCACCGGTATTTTGGCGATACCAACCCGGTGGGCAAGACCATTCGTATCGATAACAAAATGGATTTTGTGGTGACGGGCCTCGTGAAGGACCCGCCGGTTACGAGCAGCGTGCCCTTTGAGGTGCTGCTGTCGTTTGCCTCCCTGAAACAATACGGCACCAATACCGACTGGAATGACTGGCAATCTAATTACAGCGGTGCCCAGATATACATGACGTTGCCGGAACAGGTGGCGTCGGCTCAGATGGAGAAGCGGTTTGTTCTGTTCACCCACAAATACATGAAACCGGAGCAGGTGAAAGACCTTCAGTACGAGTTACAGCCCCTCACCAACATTCACTTCGACACCCGCACGGGCAACTCGGCGGGCCGAACGGTGAGCAAACAAATGATCTGGGCCATGGCACTGATCGGGCTGTTCATTCTGATAACTGCCTGCGTCAACTTCATCAACCTGGCAACGGCGCAGGCCATTCGCCGGGCTAAAGAAGTGGGTGTCCGGAAAGTGCTGGGCAGTTCGCGGACGCAGTTGGTGCGGCAGTTTCTGAGCGAAACGGGTTTGCTGACGGGACTGGCCATCGTGCTGGCCTTCATGGTAGCCGATCTGTCCATACCCTATGTATCGGAACTGCTCGATATTAAACCAACGTCGCTACAGCTCTTCAACTTCAGCGTTGTTTCGTTCGTGCTCCTACTGGCGTTGCTGACAACGGTGCTGGCCGGGTTCTATCCGGCATTGGTGCTGTCGGGCTACCAGCCCGTGCTGGCCCTGCGGGGTAAGATGCGCCTAGCGGGCAGCAGCCAACTCACCCTGCGCCGGGGCCTCATCGTGTTTCAGTTTGCCATTTCGCAGATGCTCGTGATCGGCACGATCATCGCCTATAGCCAGATGAAATACGTCCGTACGGCCGATCTGGGCTACAACAAAGACGCCGTCCTGACGGTGAACATACCCGACCAGAAGCCGGGCCAGTTGGAAGCTTTGCGGGCTAAACTGGTTGGGTTACCTAATGTCAAAACGTTGAGCTACGGCATTTCCATTCCGTCGTCGGATGGTAACTGGTGGAGCGGTTTCCGTTACGAAAACGCCGACAAAGACGCCGATTTCAGTATCGTCATGCGCTTTGCCGATACATCGTATATCAACACTTACGGGTTGAAACTCATTGCCGGACGCATGTACCAGCCCGCCGACACCAGCCGCGATCTGGTCGTGAACGAGTCTTTTGTCAGGAAAATAGGTCTGCGCAATCCGCAGCAGATTCTCGGAAAACACATCAGGATTGGGGCCAATAGTCCTCAAAAGGAAATTGTTGGCGTTGTCCGCGACTTCAACACGTTCTCGCTCCACCAGGAAACCGACGCCTGTGTACTCACCAACCGCCGGGATGCCTATCACTCGCTCGGCATCAAACTCTCGACGGGTCAGGGCGGCACCGAATCGATCCATAAACTTGTTGCCGAGGTCGAAACCGCCTGGAATGCCACTTTCCCGGACTTTGTCTTCAGCTACGAATTTCTGGACCAGACCCTGAACAGTTTCTATAAGAGCGAAGAGCGCATGTATTCACTGTTCCGGCTGTTGGCGGGTATCGCCATTTTCATCGGTTGTCTGGGCCTCTACGGCGTGGTGGCGTTCATGGCTGAAGCCCGCACCAAAGAGGTCGGTATCCGCAAAGTGCTGGGGGCGTCGGTGGGCAATATTGTGAGCCTGTTTTCGGCGGATTTTGTCCGGCTGGTCTTCATCGCGCTGGTCGTTGCCTCGCCGGTAGCCTGGTATGTTATGGGCAAATGGCTCGCCGATTTTCCGTATAAGATCGACATCGAATGGTGGATGTTCGCCCTGGCGGGTGTGCTGGCAACCGGCATCGCGCTATTGACCATCAGTTTCCAAAGCATCAAAGCCGCCCTGATGAACCCGGTGAAATCGTTGCGATCGGAATGAAACAGAAAGGAGTGGGGAGTGAGAAGCGAAGAGTGAGGAGCCATCCGGCGGCACAACACGCGTCAGCAACTCCTCACTCCTCACTCCTAACTCCTGTATACTCATGCTACGAAACTATCTCAAAATCGCCTTCCGCAACCTGACCCGAAACAAGGCGTTTTCGGTCATTAACCTGCTCGGTCTGTCTACGGGCATCACCGTATGCCTGATGATTTTCCTGTTCATCAGCAATGAATTCAGCGTAGATAACTTCCACAAAAATGGAAAGAGCATCTACCGCGTCATGCGCGGCATCGAGAATGAAGGGAAAGAGATCGCGGTCTCTTATCTGTCGGGGCCGTATGCACCGGCCTTGCTTACTGATTTTAAAGGGCAAATAACCCAGGCGGTACGGGTCAACCCGACCGATGCGCTGGTCAGTGCACAGGATAAGTCGTTCCATGAACGCAAAATCATCGATGTCGACGCTAACTTCTTTACACTCTTTTCCTTCCCGCTGCTGAAAGGTGATCCAGCAACGGTTTTGACAGAACCGGCCAGCGTTGTGCTCACCGAATCGACGGCCCAAAAGTATTTTGGCAGCATCGACAAGGCGATGGGTCAGCTCATTAAAGTCGACAAAAATCTGCCGCTCAAAGTCACCGGTATTGCGCAGGATGTGCCCGCCAATTCGCACCTGGATTTCGACCTGGTGATCCCACTGGAGAACTATAAGGACCGGAGCTACATGAACATCTGGATCAACAACGGTCTGTACACGTATGTACAGTTGGCTCCAACGGTTAGCAAGGAACAGGTTGAGCGCAATTTCCCGCGCTTCATGGACAAGCACATGGGGCAACTCATGAAGCAGGCGGGCTATCATTTCAAGCTGTCGCTCACCCCCATGGAATCTATTTACTTTGAACAGTCGGCCTTCGACAGCGTGAAGCACGGCGACAAAAAAGTCGTTTATATCTTCCTGTCGATTGCCATCCTCATTCTGCTGGTGGCCTGCATCAATTTCATGAATCTGTCGACAGTGCGGGCGGTGGAGCGATCGAAGGAAATTGGTGTTCGCAAAGTACTGGGTGCCTTCAAAACGCATCTGGTTTGGCAGTTTATCGGCGAGTCGCTGCTGCTGGCAACGTTCTCGAGCCTGATTTCACTGGGACTACTGGCCCTGGCTTTTCCCTTCTACAAAGAGTTGCTGGGTTACCCCCTGAATCTGGCCGTTTATGCCGGTCCGATCGGGCTGTTCCTCATCGCCATCATCGGGCTGGTGGGTTTTCTGTCGGGGAGTTACCCGGCCTTTGTACTGGCTGCCTTTTCACCCATCCAGGCGTTGAAAGGCAGGTTACGGATGGGCAAAGGCGGCACATCGCTGAGGCAGGTGCTGGTGGTGGTGCAGTTCAGCATTTCGATACTCCTCATGCTCGGAACAGCCATCGGTACCCAGCAGATGAACTACCTCAAAAACAAACAGCTCGGGTACCAGAAAGAGCAGACCCTCGTCGTCCCCATCGACAACGACGACATCTATATGTTCTTCCTCAGGCATAAACAGGAACTGCTGGCCCAGAGCCGGGTGGAGGCCGTTTCGATGATGTCGGGCGAGCCGGGGGGCTTTTTCGATGGGCTTATGTTCGATGTCGAAGCACACCCTAACCGGTGGAAATCCCGAACGGAGTTTGCCGATTTCGACTACGTAAAGACCCTGGGGTTAAAAGTTATTGCCGGTCGCGACTTTTCGGCCCAATACCCTTCCGACACCACGCGGGCGGCCCTGATCAATCGCACGGCGGCTGCGCGGCTGGGATGGACGCCGGAAGAAGCCGTCGGCAAGTGGTTGAAAAACACGTTGCGGGATAGCACGAACCGCACCATCATTGGTGTCGTCGAGGACTTCAATTTCCTTTCCCTGAAAGAAGGCATCGAGCCCCTGGTGATCACCCCCAACGACGACCGGCGGGCGGCTCTGATCAGGCTGAGTCCGGGCAACCTGTCCGCTACGGTCGAAACTATCCAGCGGTTGTACGCCCAGACACGCCCGGCCTATCCGTTTGAGTACCACTTCCTGGATCAGAAGTTCGACCAGATGTACCAGGCAGACCTGCGTCAGCAAACGATCATGCGCGTTTTCGCCGGTCTGGCCATTTTTATCGCTTGCCTGGGTTTGTTCGGACTGGCTTCTTTTTCGGCCCAGCAGCGCACCAAAGAGATTGGCGTCCGAAAGGTATTGGGCGCATCGGTGGGCAGTATTGTCAACCTGCTTTCCGGCGATTTTCTGAAACCGGTGGGCATTGCCATTCTGATTGCCAGCCCGATTGCGTGGTATGCGATGAATGAATGGCTGCAAAATTTTGCGTACCGCGTCGACCTGTCGTGGTGGGTCTTCGCGCTGGTCGGGTTGCTGGCGGTGGGTATCGCCTTGCTGACGGTGAGTTTCCAAAGCATCAAAGCTGCCCTGATGAACCCGGTGAAATCATTGCGGTCGGAATGACACGATTAGGAGTTAGGAGCGAGAAGTTAGGAGACTGACGCACGCTAGCTAACACCGGAGGGCTCCTCGTTTCTAACTCCTCAATACTAACTACTCATGCTCACAAACTATTTTAAAATTTCCTGGCGCAACCTCTACAAAAACCGAACGTATGCCCTCATCAATGTAGCGGGGCTGGCGCTTGGTATGGGGTGCGCATTGCTGCTTTTTGCGCTGATTCGCTCTCACTATCAGACCGACCAACATCACCGTAATTACGACCGAATCTACCAGTTCACGTCCCGGTTTACGTCGGCTGAGGGCGATTTCAACATCCGGGGCGTGCCCTATGCGTTTGGCAGGGCACTCCGCACCGACCACCCTAATCTGGAGCAGGTGGCCATGGTTGATGAATGGTATGCACCGATGTTGTCCATACCGGTAGCTAACAAAGCGGACAAAAAAATTAAGGACGGCCAACATATGGGCGCGTTTGCCGAACCGGCCTTCTTTCGCATCTTCGATTATACGTGGCTGTCTGGCGGCCCCGAGGCCCTTCGGCAGCCCAGTACCGTAGTGATGAGCCGCGAGATGGCGTTTAGGTGCTTCGGCACGGCAAACGGCGTAATCGGTAAAACCGTTCGGCTTAATGCCCGCACCCCGGCGCGTGTGGTGGGCGTTTTTGCCGATTATCAGGATAACACCGACCTGGCCTATTCTGTCATTGCTTCGTGGGCATCGCTGGCCCAGCAGCGGGGCAGCCGTCCCGAAGACGACCGATTCGACAACACCAACGGCAGCACCCACTGTTACGCGCTGTTCGGCAACCGATTTACGCCCACCGACTGGAATCGGGAACTGCCTTCGTTCGTCAAAAAATATAACCCTGAGCAGGCCAAAGGCACCTCCTACCCGGCGGTTGCCTTCAGTGCCATGCACCTCTCGCCCGAATATGGTGGCGTGAGTCGGGGATTGCTGCTATCGTTGCTGGCCATCGGGCTCCTGCTGATTGGCACGGCGAGTATAAACTTTGTCAACCTCGCTACGGCGCAGGCCCTCAACCGGGCGCGGGAAGTGGGTGTCCGGAAAGTGCTGGGCAGTACTCAAAGCCAGCTTTTCTGGCAGTTCATGGGCGAAACGGCGGTTATTGTTATCGTCGCCACGGTGCTGGCATTGAGTCTGTTTCAGTACGGGCAAACACTGGTCCACCAATACATGCACGGCCCCTTCCGGTTTACGTTCTATTTCTCGCCGTCGGTGCTGGTGGGTCTGCCCCTGCTGATTTTGAGTGTTATCGGGCTATCGGGTTTATACCCGGCGCTGGTGATGGCGGGTTTCCGCCCGGTGGTTGCATTGGCGGGCCGGTTCACCAAACAGCAGGCGGGTGGTTTCTCAGTAAGGCGGGGGCTGGTGGTCGCCCAGTTTGCTATTTCGCAGTTGCTCATCATCGGCCTCGTCGTGATCACGAATCAGCTGACGTATGTGCAGCAGAAAGACCTGGGCTTCCGCAAAGATGCTGTCCTGACCGTGCGCCTGCCCGATGTACCCGCGCAGGACCGCAGCAAGCTGAATGCGTTTCGCCATCGGGCTACGGCCCTACCGGATGTAGCCGGGTTCAGCTATTCGATGGGCGGTGCTCCGCAATCGGGCTGGATTAGTCAAACGATCGTTTGGTTCGACAACCGACCGAATAAAGAACCCTACGCTCCGCAACAGACGTGGGTCGATGCAGATTACGTCGGTCTGTACGGGCTGAAACTGGTTGCCGGGCGTAATCTGCACCCATCCGACACAGCCCGCGAAACGCTCATCAACGAAACGTTCATGCACCGATTGGGTATCCGTCAACCCGAAAAGGCGTTGGGCAAGTTTATCCGTAAAGGCGGCATGGCTCCCCTGGAAATTGTGGGTGTCCTGAAAGATTACAATCAGTCGGACCTTAAAGAAAGCATCACGCCCCTGTTCATGACAACCCTGGCCGAGGGCTACGGCTCGGCAAATATTCAGCTGCGCTCGACCAACTTCACCAAGGCCTTGAAGCAGCTGGAAACCGTATATAATCAGGTATATACCGATAGTTTTTTCGAACCGGCATTCGTTGATGAACAGATTAGTTCAGCTTACCAGCGTGAACAGACGATGAGTTTGCTGATCAACGTCTTCTCGGGAGTAGCGCTCTTTATTGGTGGCATGGGATTGTATGGCCTGGTGCTGTTTATGGTGGCCCAAAAGACCAAAGAAGTGGGTATCCGAAAAGTGCTTGGGGCCAGCAGTGGCAGCATTCTATGGCTGTTCAGCCGGGAGTTTGTCCGATTGCTCGTAGTGGCCTTTGTCGTAGCAACACCGGTAGCCTGGTGGGTGATGGACGGCTGGCTGCAGAGTTTCCAATACCGGATTTCGCTCAGCCCCGTCATCTTCCTGATCGCCCTGCTGGCAACCCTGGTCGTGGCCTTATTGACGGTTGGTTTCCAAAGCATCAAAGCTGCCCTGATGAACCCAGTCAAATCATTGCGGTCGGAATAGGAATGTCGACGCACGTAGAGACAGGGCATGCCCTGTCTCTACCTACCCTACCCCCACGCACCAACCCCTCTGCCCTATGCTCACAAACTACATCAAAATCGCCCTGCGAATCGTCAGAAAAGATTCCACCTTCACGCTCATCAACGTGGTGGGGCTGGCTACCGGTTTGGCGGTGGCGTTACTCATTATCCAGTATGTTCGGTTCGAGTTGAGTTATGAAAATACCAACCCGCAGGCGAATCGGCTGGTGCGGCTTACCATCGACTATCTGAATGGGGGAGCGGTGAACTCGCAGGATGCCGAAACCTACCCGCCCATTGGTGCCAAAGCCCAACGGGAAATGAAGGAAGTTGTCAATTATACCCGCGCCTATCCGTTACGAAAACCCGATGTGACAGTTCAGATTGGTGAGCAGTATTTCCTGGTCAACAACGTCTACGCGGTCGATTCCTCCTTTTTTGCCATGTTCAACTACCCGTTACTGCGGGGAAGTCGCAGCGGACTTTTTACCCGAACACGGCAGGCGGTACTGACAGAAGCGATGGCGATGACCTACTTCAATACGCTCGATGTGGTGGGCAAAACGCTGAAGATACCAAAGTCGGAAGGAAGCGTTCTGCTCGAAATAGCGGGCGTCGTGCCAGACAGCCCGGCCAATACGCAGTTGAAATTCGATATGCTTATCTCCTACCCGACGATGCTGTCGGACTTTGGCGAACGGGAAGACAACTGGAACAACAATAACACGTATACGTATGTGCAACTGGCCGAAAATACCCCGTACGAAGGGTTCACCAAATCGCTGGCGGCTTTTAGTGACCGACTGGTCAACGAAAGGAAGATACACAACGAGCAGGTGATTGCTCAGAAGATCGGTGACATTCACCTGTATTCCCATAAGAACTTTGAAACAGAACCGAATGGCGACGCGCGATCGGTGTATTTCCTGCTGGGCGTCGCCATTCTGGTACTTCTGAGCGCCTTCGTTAACTACATAAACCTGACCACCGCCAAAGCCCTCGACCGGGCGCGGGAGATCGGCATGCGAAAAGTCGTTGGCTCGACGCAGACCCAGATACGAACCCAGATTTTCACTGAAACGATTCTGGTCAATATCGTTGCCGGGGCTTTGGCAGTGGGGCTGGTCGCGGCCCTGCGCCCGGTATTTGTGGCGATGGCGGGTCTGCCCAACGGCTTCAACGTGTTAAACGACCTGTTCTTCTGGGAAAGCGTCGGGGCGTTTCTACTGCTGAGTATTGTGCTGTCGGGCTTTTACCCGGCTTTCGTGCTGTCGTCGTTCGATCCGATCGCCGTTCTCAAGGGTAATTTTTCGCACTCGGCCAAAGGCGTATTGCTGCGTAAGTCGTTGGTGATTACCCAGTTTGCCGTTACTCTGATTCTGCTGGTGCAAACGTTCGCCGTGTACCAGCAGGTTAATTTTCTGCGGGACCAAAACCTGGGCGTGAACCTCGACCACACGCTCGTGGTAAAAGCCCCCGTAGGGAAAAATGCCCGGCAGGATTACGGTCGGTTCCGGCAAATGCTGCTCGATCAGGCGCAGGTGAAGGCCGTATCGCTGTCGGGCACGGTACCGGGTCTGGGTTCGACCCAGATGGGAACAACAACGGGGATCAACCTGTCGGACGCTGTTAAAAAAACATATTACAACTTCTACCTGACCCGCATCGACACGTCGTTCATCGACCTGATGGGCCTCCAATTGCTGGCAGGCAAGAACTTCGACGCCACCACCCGGCCGGGCTTTGCCGACACAACCGATCGGCAACTGATTGTCAACGAGGAAGCGATCCGGCTCTGGGAGATTCCATCGCCCGAAGAAGCCATCGGCAAACGGGTAGACTTTTGGGGACATAAAGCGACGATTCGGGGGGTTATCAAAAACTACCACTACGAATCGCCCAAGGCAGCTCATATTCCGATGATCCATATGTATTCGCCCGATTTCACCTCGTTCGCCAGTGTGAAGTTTGCCGGGGGCAACGCCAAAGAGCAACTCACGACACTGAAGCGGATTTACGAGGCCAATTTCCCCTATTCGCCGTTCAGCTATTTCTTTATGGACGCGGAATATGACAAGCAATACAAAGCCGACGACCGCTTTCAGCAGGTATTTGGCGCCCTGACGGGCTTCGCCATTCTGATCTCCTGCCTGGGCCTGTTCGGGCTGGCGACGTTCACCGTTACCAAGCGTACGAAGGAGATCGGTATTCGTAAAGTGATTGGTGCCAGCACGACCAACCTGATGCTGTTGCTCTCCAAAGAATTTATCCGAACCGTCCTGATTGCCATACTCATTGGCCTGCCTGTTACCTATTTCCTGGTTAAAAACTGGCTGGCCAATTATGCGACCCGTATCGAACTGAGCTGGTGGCTTTTCGCGGCCCCCGCCCTATTGATCCTGATTCTGGTACTTGTATCCATTAGCAGTAAAACCATTGCAACCGCCCTGATGAACCCGGTAAAATCATTGCGGTCGGAATAAACCAGGAAGGAGTGAGGAGTGAGAAGCGAGGAGTGAGGAGCCATCCGGCGGCACAACACGCGTCAGCAACTCCTCACTCCTCGCTCCTAACTCCTCAATACTTATGTTAAAAAGCTATCTCACAACCGCCCTGCGCGCACTAAAGCGCAACTGGAGTTACTCCACCATCAATGTGCTGGGCCTGACGCTGGGTCTGGCCTGCTGTCTGCTGCTGTTTGTGGCCGTCCGCTACGAACTGAGCTTCGATAAGCACAACGCACACGCCGACCGGATTTACCGCATGCTCGGTGCGAACAAAACGGACCCCAACGGCAAGCCGAATACGGGCATCACGTTTCCGGCACTGGCTGCGTTGCGCAACGACTTCCCGGAGCTGAAACACCAGCTTACGCTGGTTACCCGGATAAAATCGGCGGTGGTTGCCGTACCGGGCAAGGCGAACGCCGATACCAAACGTTTTCAGGAAACGGACGGC
Source organism: Spirosoma pulveris (assembly GCF_054781875.1). Classification (NCBI taxonomy): domain Bacteria; kingdom Pseudomonadati; phylum Bacteroidota; class Cytophagia; order Cytophagales; family Cytophagaceae; genus Spirosoma; species Spirosoma pulveris. The sequence goes on along the minus strand of NZ_BAAGTO010000003.1, from coordinate 40,485 downwards.
GTAATCGCTTTTGCCGAGCCGGAGTACTTCACCCTCTTCGATTATACCTGGAAAAAAGGCAGTCCGCAAACGGCGCTCTCCAACCCGAACACAGTAGTACTTTCGGAGCGGATGGCGCATAAGTACTTCGGCGATGCCAACCCGATGGGCAAAACCATTCGGCTGGAAAACCGGATGGACTTTGTTGTAACGGGCATTATCGAGGACCCACTGCCTACGAGCAGCCTGCCGTTCGATGTGTTCCTGTCGCACGCGTCCGTACTGGCATATGGCAGCACCTCCCCCCCCGACGACTGGAAGTCATCCTATGGCGGAGCCCAGATTTACCTAATGCTGCCCCCGCCCACCCCCGGAGCAGAAACACCGTCGGCCCGGATGGAACGGCAATTGGTGAGTTTCGTCAATAAATACCACGACCCCGAGGATGCCAAAACACTGGCCTACATTCTACAACCGTTGACCAGCATCCATTTTGCGACCAACATATCGAATTATGCACAGCGGAGCATCAGCATTGAAATGATCTGGGCGATGGTGCTCATTGGCCTCTTCATTCTGGGAACAGCCTGTGTCAACTTCATCAATCTGGCGACGGCGCAGGCCATTCGCCGGTCCAGAGAAGTGGGTGTTCGGAAAGTGCTGGGCAGTACGCGCGGCCAACTGGTGCGGCAGTTTCTGGGCGAAACCAGTGTATTGACGGGTATGGCAGTTGTGCTGGCGCTGTTGGTCGCTCAGGTTTCGTTACCCTACGTGGGCGACCTGCTCAACATCAAGCCGGGAGCGGTAACCCTCTATAGCCCGACTGTGCTCGGGTTCTTACTGGTATTGGGCGTACTGACCACCGTGCTGGCGGGCTTTTATCCGGCCCTGGTGCTATCGGGTTATCAACCGATACTGGCCCTCAAGGGTAAGATACAATCGGCGGGCGCGACTAGTCAGTTGTCCCTCCGGCGGGGGCTGATTGTGGGGCAGTTTGCCATTTCCCAGCTGCTGATCATCGGCACCATTATCGCCTATAACCAGATGAGCTTCTTTCGCTCGGCCGATTTGGGCTACAATAAAGACGCCGTCCTGACGCTGCCTCTGCCCGACAATGATCCGGGGCCAATTGCCAATTTACGGGCTAAACTCACCGGTCTGCCGGGTATTCAGTCGATTAGCTTTGGCATGACCAGCCCTTCCTCAACCAGCAACTGGACAACGGGTTTTCGATACGGCAACGACGATAAAGACCCCGGCTACGGCATTCTGATGCGCCCCGGCGATACGGCCTATGTACGCACCTATGGTCTGAAACTCATTGCCGGGCGCATGTACCAACCCGCCGACTCTATCCGCGAACTGGTCATCAACGAGACGTTCATGAAACGGCTGGGCTTTCAGAAGCCCGAGCAGGTGCTTGGCAAACTCATGACGGTGGCGGGCGAGAGCGTGAAGAAACCTATTGTCGGCGTGGTGAAGGATTTCAACATGTTTTCGCTGCGGGAACGCGTTGAGCCAAGCGTCCTGACCACCCAGCGAGGCAACTACCGTACCATCGCCATCAAGCTATCAACCCGGCAGGGCGGCACCGAAGGCATCAGCCAACTGCTGAAGCAGGTCGAAACAGCCTGGACAGCTACCTTCCCTGAGTTTGTCTTCAGCTACGAGTTTCTGGACGAAACCCTCGCCAATTTCTACAAGAGTGAAGAACAAATGTATTCGCTGTTCCGGCTGCTGGCGGGCATTGCCCTGTTTATCGGCTGCCTGGGTCTGTATGGGGTGGTCGCGTTCATGGCCGAAACCCGCACCAAAGAAGTGGGTGTGCGAAAAGTGCTGGGCGCATCGACAGCCCACATCTTCGGTCTGTTCTCCTTCGACTTTGTCAAGCTGGTCCTGATCGCGCTGGTGCTGAGTTCGCCGGTAGCCTGGTACGTAATGGACAAATGGCTGCAAAAATTCATCTACAAGATCGACATCGAATGGTGGATGTTTGCCCTGGCGGGCCTGCTGGCGGTGGGTATCGCCTTGCTGACGGTGAGTTTCCAAAGCATCAAAGCTGCCCTGATGAACCCCGTGAAAAGTTTAAAAACGGAGTAGAGGGAGGAAAGGGAGTAGAGGGAGAAAGGGGAAAAAGAGTCAGCTGGCTATCTCTCCCGATTCCCTCTCCTCCTTCCTCCCTCTACCCCCTCTCCTCCCTCTATTCTATGCTAACCAACTATCTCAAAATCGCTTTTCGCAATCTCTGGAGAAACCGGGGGTACGCGGCTATCAATGTCGTAGGTCTGGGGGTGGCTTTCTGCATCGGCACCTTTCTGTTGCTGACGGCTTATCTGCACCTCACGTTCGATTCGTTCCATCAGGATGGCGACCGGATTTTCCAGGCATACCTCTTCGCCAACGATCCCGAAAAACCCACGAAAAGCGGAAACTTACCACTGCCGCTTACTCCAGCCCTTCATGCCGACTTCCCTGAGCTGGAAGCCACCCGCGTCATGGTCGGCCGGAAAAGTCTGGTCGAAGCCAATGGTAAGTATTTCGACAAGCTGATCAACTTCACGGACCCCGACTTTCTGAGCATCTTCTCGTTTCCACTCCGGGCTGGCAACCGGGCAACAGTCCTGCGCGAGTTGAGCAGCATCGTGATCAGTGAGAACATGGCGAAGGATCTGTTCGGCACGACAAACCCCGTAGGAAAGCGCCTTCGAATGGGCAACGATGGTCGTCAGAAAGACTATATCGTGACGGGCATTATTGCCGATGCCCCCGACAATTCATCCGTTCGTTACGATGCGCTGGTTCGTATTGAAAACGCCCCCGGCTATCAGGACAGCAAAGACAAGTGGGATGCTAATTCACACGGCGTATTTGTAAAATTACCCGCTCAGGTCGATCAGGCATCCTTTGAAGACCGGCTGAAACCCTTTGCGCAGAAGTATTATCAAGGCGCTATCGAGGAGCTCAAAAAGAAAAAGGCTCAGCCCGATTCGCGTGGTGATCTGTTTGCCGTACGCTTACAGAAACTCGCCAACGTCCATTTCAATCGGGATTTGAGCGACAGCAAGGGCACCCCCGTTGCGGTCATCTACGTGCTGATGGGTATGGCCTTTTTCATTCTGGCCATTGCCTGCATCAACTTCATTAACCTGAGCATTGCCCGGTCCTTTACCCGGGCGCGGGAAATTGGCGTTCGGAAGTCGCTGGGTGCGCTCAAAAGCAGTTTGTTCGTCCAGATCTGGAGCGAATCGGGCTTGATCTGCCTCGTGGGTTTTCTGGCCGGAACTGTGCTGGCTTACTTACTCATGCCTGCCTTCAACGCTCAGTTTGGGGCGAAACTCAAACTGGCCTATGCGCTCCAACCCGGATTCATTGCCCTCTGCATTTTTGTTATTGCGCTGGTTACGCTGGTGGCGGGTGGGTATCCGGCCTGGCAAATGGCCAAGTTCAATACGGTGGAGGTGCTCAAGGGCAAAGTGACGACCAAACGGCCGGGCGTGTTGCGCAATGCGCTTATCGTTACCCAGTTTACGCTCTCCTGCCTGTTGGTTTGCTGCACCGTTATTGCCTTTCAGCAGGTGGGGCATTTGCGCCAGAGTCCGCTCGGTTTCGATAAAGAGCAGGTAATCAGTATCCCGGTAGGTACGCAGGTAGACGGTCGGCAGGTGTTGCAGCGATTACGGAATAAACTGGCCAATGACCCAACCGTGTTGGCCCTGACTGGTACCAGCGTCAATTTGGGCAGAGGCAAAGACCGGGTAAATTCGAGATCGACCGTCGGGTACACGAACAAGGGCAAGAAAATCTCCACCGACATTTTGATGATCGACTATGACTATCTCAAGACGCTCAAAATAAAGCTGGTGGCCGGACGTGATTTTAACCGGGCCTACGCCAGCGATTCGGTCAACCGGGTGATCGTTACGCAAAGCATGGCCAAGATGATGGGCGTGGCCAATCCGGTGGGCATGTTGCTCGGCGATGATGAGGACACGACCGGCACCAAATCCCAGATCATCGGCGTCGTGCCCGATTTCCGACTGTACTCCATGGCCGACAACGCCAAACCAATCACCCTGTACTTATCGGCTACTGAGCCTATCCACTACGTTTTTGTGCGGGTAGCCCCGCAAAGCCTGGGCGGGGCCATGGAGAAGCTTCAGAAAGTGTGGTCCGAGGTGGCGCCCCAGTCGGAGTTTATGGGTTCGTTTCTGGACGAGAACGTCGATGCCTGGTATCAGAACGAAGAGCAGCTTTCGCAGATATTGAGTCTGGCATCGGGCGTGGCTATTCTGCTGTCGTGCATTGGTTTGTTTGCCATTGCCCTGCTCATGGTCGAACAGCGAACCAAAGAGATCGGTATCCGCAAAGTAATGGGTGCCAGCATTCCCGGTATTGTGCTGATGCTCTCGCGCGGCTTTGTTAAACTGGTGCTTATTGCGCTGTGCATTGCCGTGCCATTAGCGTGGTTCGGGATGCAAACCTGGCTGAACAACTACTCGTACCGCATCGATATAAGTCCGTGGGTATTTATTGGCGTAGGCCTTTCAGCCATTGTTATTGCGCTGGCTACGGTGAGTTTCCAGAGTATCAAGGCGGCCTTGATGAATCCGGTGAAATCATTACGTTCCGAATAACACTCCTAATGAATGTAAAATGGATAATGTAAAATGAGGAAGGCATGGATGGGTCATTTAACATTATCCATCTTACATTATTCATTATCTACCCCTGACCCATGCTCACAAACTATATCAAAATTTCCTGGCGGAACCTGATGAAGAAGAAAGTATTCTCCTTCATCAACATTGTTGGACTGGCCGTGGGTATGACCTGCTGCATGTTGATTGCGGCTTTCGTTACCGATGAGCTGAGTTACGATCGTTATCCGGCTCTGGCAAACCAGATTTACCGGGTAGAACTCCGTTTAACGGAGAACGGGGGCGTTACCAATTTCTCCAATGTCGATGGGGGCGTGGGACCGGGTATTCAGGCTGCGTTTTCAGACGTACAGGCCGCTACCCGGGTGCTGCCGTGGGCGCAGGTATTCATGCGCTATCAGGACAAGCAATTCAAGGAGCAGGCCATTGCCATGGCCGATTCCAACTTCCTGGAAATATTCTCTATCCCGTTGCTGGAGGGCAACCTGAAAACAGCCCTCAAAGAGCCGGGCTCTATTGTGGTCACCAAAGCCTTTGCGCAAAAATACTTTGGCACAGCCCCGGCAATGGGAAAGGCCCTCCTCTTCGGGAAAGGGCAGGAAGTACGCAGGGTGACGGGTGTTATCGACAAAATACCCGGCAATACCCACTTTCATTTCGACGCCTTTCTAAGCACAGCCGATATGCCTTCGAAGTCGCTCACCTGGAGCAATGTCGGGTTTTATACCTATCTGGTGCTGAACAAAGAGGCTGATCCGAAGAAACTGGAAGCTAAATTTCCTCAGCTCGTTGCTAAAAACGTAGTACCGGAAATCCAGCGCGATATGGGCGTCAGTCTGGCCGAAGCGCAAAAATCGGTTAATACATTCCGGTTTACACTCATGCCGCTGACCGACATCCATCTGCACTCGGCATCGAAATATGAATTAGCCGCGAACGGCGACATAAACTCGGTTTACATATTCAGTATTCTGGCGGTTTTCATTCTGCTGCTGGCCATTGTCAACTTCACCAACTTATCGACAGCGGGTGCTTCGAGCCGGTCCAAAGAGATTGGCATTCGTAAAGTGATGGGCTCGGTCAAAACGCAGCTGATCAAGCAATTTCTGATCGAATCGACGCTCCTGACCTTCTTTGCGCTGATTCTGGCCGTTTTTACCGTTGCCTTGCTCCTGCCTTCGTTCAACATGCTGGCGGGCAAAGACATTTCGCTCAACACCCTACTATCAGTCAAAAACGCCCTTATCCTGTTGGCTTTTGGCGGTTTCGTGGGCATTCTGGCCGGCGCTTATCCCGCTTTTCTGCTCTCCTTCTCAAAAATTACGTCGGTCCTAAAAGGTGGCTCGGCCGTACAGACTAGCCGACGCAGTAGCCTGAGAAGCGGGCTGGTGGTATTCCAGTTTGCCGTTTCGGGCGCGTTGATCGTGGCTACGCTGGTGACCTACCAACAATTGCATTTCATGCAGAACAAGAAGATCGGCTTCGATAAAGATCAGGTGCTGGTTATTCAGGATTCATACATGCTGGGGCAAAATGAACCAGTTTTCAAGCAGCAGCTTCAAAAAGACAGTCGCGTTATGGAGGCCACCCTATCCGCCAACATTCCGGTTGGCATGAGCAATATGGATGGGACAATTATTTACGCGAAACGAGAGAACGACAAAGAAGCCCACGCCGAAATTCCAGCCAACATATACCATGTCGATGAAAATTACCTGAAAACGCTGGGCATGGAATTGAAAGAAGGCCGTTTTTTTTCGAAGGCATTTTCAACCGATTTCAGCGCTGTCCTCATCAACGAAACAGCGGCCCGCGACCTGGGACTTGGCAAGACCAGCCCTCTTGGCAAAACGATTGTCCGGTCGGGACAACACGAATTCACCATCATCGGTGTCGTGAAAGATTTTCATTATGCATCGGCCCGGCAGAAAATAGCGCCCCTGATGATGCTTCTGGGCCGAAATTCCGGGGCGATTATCGTCAAAATAAAAGCGACCGATGCCGCAGCTGTGATCGCATCGTTCCGAAAACAATGGGATGCCTTCAATCCGGCGGCACCCTTCACGTATTCGTTTCTGGATGAGCGCTTTGCGTTTCTGTATGAGGCTGAACAGAAAACGAGCCAGCTGTTTACGGTTTTCGCCGTTATCTCCATCGTCATTGCCTGTCTGGGCTTGTTCGGTCTGGCCGCGTTCACCGCTGAACAGCGTACCAAGGAGATTGGTGTGCGGAAAGTGCTGGGTGCATCGGTTGGCAGCATCATCGCGCTGTTGTCCAAAGATTTTCTGAAACTGGTGCTGATCGCTATATGTCTGGCCGTGCCTGTTGCCTGGTTTGCCATGAACCGATGGCTACAGGACTTCGCCTACCGTATTGACCTGGAGTGGTGGGTCTTTGCCCTGGCGGGTGTGCTGGCCGTGGCCATTGCCCTCCTGACCATCAGTTTCCAAAGCATTAAAGCGGCCCTAATGGACCCGGTGAAAAGTTTAAAAACGGAGTAAAGCCGGGCCGCCGATGTGGGAGGAAGGAATAAAGGGAAGAAAGGGATGAAGGAGAAGGATATATAGCTTACGCTTGCAGGGTCAGACAAAGGGACTTAAATCAAGATTCAATACGGTTGAGAATGATGAATTGGTCGCCACATTGCCGTCGCCTTTGCCATAGCGTACCCATGTCTGGGTTTTGTAATTGAAGACGAAACCTTCCAGAATGCCGTAGTCTTCGTCTTCAATCAGCCGAATTACTTTTCTAAGGTCGCTCTTCTCCCCGCTCGTCTGACAAACCTCGATGATGACCCTGGTTTTTTCAGCCTCATGGTCATAGAGCAAAATGTCGGGAACCGGATTGCCGTAACCTTCCGTGAGCATGGTTTCGGGGAGTGGCTCATAGGGAATACTGTGCTGTTTGTAGTAAAGAATTCCTAGTTCAACATGCAGACGAGAGATGATTTGCCGATGAAGAAGTGGGGCATTTACGCCATCGTCGTGGAAAAGGGACTTTTGGTGAGCCGGACTAGAGTAATTCATTACTTGCTGGATTTTGTACACAACTACTAAGTCAAAGATAACTAAAAAGAATAGACCAGCATGCTAACGAATTACCTCAAAATCGCCATCCGGAATCTGCTCCGCAACGGGTCGCTCAGCATGATCAATATCGTTGGCCTGAGTGCGGGGCTGGCGGCCGTCATGTTCATTCTGCTGTTTGTGCAGGACGAAGTTTCGTTCGACCGCTTTCACAAGCAGGGTGACCAGCTTTACCGGGTGGTGATGGATACAAAAACCGCTACGGGCAATGAGGTCCTAACCGGTGCATCGGGCTTGCCGCAAGGCCCAACCTTTCAGGCAGAGCTACCGGAAGTGGCTGGCTTTTGCCGGATGCTGGGCTTCGAAATGCTCTTTCGGTACAAAAACGAAGGCATCTATCAGCAGGTGATGTACGTCGACACGTCGTTCTTTCAGCTGTTCAATTTCGAACTGCTGCCCGGAGCAGATACCCGAACGTTGCTGAGTGACCCCGGCAATGTGGTGGTCACGGACGAAATAGCCCTCAAATATTTCGGGACAACGGATGTATTAAATCGGCAGTTAACGATCGACGCCGGTGGTAGTTTCGAGAACTACCGAATTACGGGCGTTGTGAAAGCGCCCCCCATGAATTCGAGTATTCGCTTCGATGTGCTGCGTCCGTTTGTAGCGTCGCTGCCGCCCAACCGCAGCGACTGGAACGAGAACGACTGGTCGGATGGCTTCCTGAATACGTTCGTGCTGTTGCGGGCCGACCGGAATGGGACATCGGCCAACCCGGCTGCGGTTGAGCAGAAAATGACGTCCGTATTCAAACGGCACGCCAGTGAACAACTGGCTAAAATGGAGCGTGAGTACGGGTCTTTTAGCTCGGCCTATCACCTGCAACCCTTCACCGACATGCACCTCAATAACCGCTACGAATTGAGTAATGGACTCATGCCGGGCTCCTCGTCGGTGTATTCCTATGTGCTGAGTGGCATCGCGGGATTAATTCTGTTGCTGGCCTGTATCAACTTCATCAACCTGACACTGGCCCGGTCGTTACGCCGGACGAAAGAGATCGGCATCCGAAAAGCAACGGGCAGCACCCGCACCCAGCTCATCGGGCAGTTCGTCGGCGAAACCTTCCTGCTGACGTTGCTGGCTTTCGTACCCGCCATACTCCTTGTTTATAGCCTACTGCCCCAATTTTCAACCCTCGCCAACAAGGCTTTACAGATTGACTTTCTGCTGACTCCGCGAACGCTCGGACTATTTAGTGGTCTTATTGTACTCGTTACGGTGCTAGCCGGTATTTACCCGGCGCTGGTCCTGTCTGGCTTCAACCCGACGCAGGTGCTGTATGGCCGTGTACGCCTGACGGGCCGCAACAGCGTCGGTAAATCGCTCCTGGTTGTCCAGTTCGTGATCGCCATTGTGCTGCTGATCGGGACAGCGGTTTTACATGGGCAATTCAATTACATTCAAAAGGCCAATGTGGGCTACGAACGCGCCAATCGGGTGCGGATTTATGTGCCCTGGGGACGTGAGCAACAGGGCGAACTCGTAAAGCAGACTTTGCGAGGCCGACCCGGTATCGAGGCCGTAGCACGGAAGTCGGGCGGGCATCGATCCAGTACGTTTTACAGTCAAAACAAACCCATCAAATCGGGCAGCGAATACATCGACGATCAGTACCTGGCCTTCGTGAACATTCCGATCGTAGCAGGTCGGGGGCTGAGCCACGTCAACCCGGCCGACAGTATCTCGAACATTCTGGTCAACGAAACCTTCGTCAAACAGTTTCTGTCGACCGATCGACCCGCTATTGGGCAGGTGGTACAACGGGAGGAAAACAACGTCCGGCACGACCTGACCGTGGTAGGCGTAGTGCGCGATTACCAGTACCGTTCCCTCCGCGACAAGCCCGAACCCGTGCTGCTGCAACTGGGCAAGCCCGAGCAGATGAATCAGTTGTACGTCAAACTCAACCCGAGCCAGACATCGGCGGGGCTGCAAACCATCGAGACTACATTCCGGAAGCTGATTTCGTATCAGCCGTTCAGCTACCACTTTATGGAAGACGACCGGCTGGAAAGCTACGCTGACGATGCCCGCTGGAAGGAGCTGGTTACCGATGCTGCCCTGCTGGCGGTACTAATTGCTGCTCTGGGTCTTTTTGGATTGGTGTCGCTGATGATCGAACAGCGAACGAAGGAAATTGGCATTAGGAAAGTACTGGGTGCCAGTACGCTGGAGGTAACCCGGCTGCTATCCTTCAGCTTCCTGAAGCTGGTACTCATTGCGTTTCTGATTGCCACACCCATCGGCTGGTACGCGGCCCGGAACTGGCTCGATACGTTCGTGTATCGTATGGAATTGACCGGCTGGCTCTTTTGTCTGGTTGGCCTGTCGGTACTGAGTGTCGCCTTACTTACGGTCAGTTTCCAGAGTGTGAAAGCGGCCCTGATGAACCCGGTGAAGTCGTTACGGAGTGAGTGAGCGGTAGAGACGTCTACAAAACAACGGCTGACAAGTCACGGCAAAGGAAAGCGCTCATTGACTCGACAGGCAGCTTTTGCCCTTTGCTTCGAACCGCCTTTATGAATGCGCTACATCGCTCTTCATCAAACAAGCCTGTCGCTAAGGCATGGCACAAAAAGTCCATGGTTGTGAGGTAGACAATTTGGTGCATGTCGCAATAACGCTTGATATCTTTAAGGTTGCTACTGGCTAATATGTTCTTCGTGTATCGGGCCACGGCCATACAGGCACTTTCGCCTACGCCTTTATCGAGTACATTTTGAATGTAAAAAAACTCCTTTACAATTTCAGGATTGCTTTCCGGAAATGGAATAACTTCCAACAGCTTGAAATTGATCAGATTGTCTACTTCCTGTTTCCGGCTCGGCCAGCGGGATAACTCTGCATAAACCTTATCGAGAAGTTTGACAGGGATAGGGAAAATTTTGGATAGGAACAGAATTTCACCTGCACCGATGAAGTGTGATACGACATCGGCGTCAACCAGTATAAGTTTAGGCATAGTCGGCGGTTAATGCGTCGGGGCTAATGCCCAAATCTAGTAGCAATTGGGTATAATGACTTTCCGAAATTTGCTCGTCGTCGAAAAGCTGCCGGGCCAGTGTTCCATAATCTCCGATAGTGAGGTTAGCATTACCTGGTTGATACAATTCCGGAGTATAGCCAAACTGAATAGCCGACTTTATTACGCCCGTCTTAAATGGTTCAGCATAGGCACGATCAATCAGGCCGATTTCTTCCAATCGAATTAACAGAGCCGACCGCGAACAGGAAAAGAACTGCTCCAGTTTTAAGATCGTTGCCAGCTTAATCTGATTTTTCTCCAGTTCATCCCAGTCGTCAATCTGCATCAACACCCCATCGCGAGGAATGAGCAGATAAGCGGCAAACCAATCTGCGTTTAATTCTTCGGGATCTTTGTAGTTGAACTGCCCGGTATTGCAAACCTGAGCCGTAAACTGTTTCTGAATAAACAAGTGGTACAGTTCATGGCAGATGGTGAAATGCTGGCGGGCCAGTGAGTGATTGCTGTTCACGAGCATAAATCGCTCAGCATCGACCTTCATGGCCATACCTGCAAACGAGTCGGACAAAGGCTTAAAGACAGTTTGTACATTCAGTTCCTGTAAAAAGCTACGGAGTCGAATAGGTTGCCGGTCGTTCAGGCCGTAGGTCTGTCGGAATTCACTGGCGGTCTTTTCCAGCAGCAGTTTCGTACCCGGCAGTTTACTCCCCATTGGCGATGCGCAGTTTCATTTTACGGTAATTCTTCACTATACGTTTAAACGCAGCAATGCTGGTAAGGTCTTCGGTTGTAAACTGATCGGCCCGGAAGGCCAGGGCTACGTTGATCTGCCGCTGGAAACTATCGGGATCAAGCAGATCATAGGCATCAATGCCGAACAAGTCGGCTAACTTCTGGAGGTGGTCGGTCGAGACGGGCCGGGCACTGGTTTCATAGTAGCTGATTTGCTCCCGGCTAATGCCGAGAAAATCAGCTACGCTGGCCTGTGTGAAGCCAAGTCGCTCGCGAAACTGGCGGATGTTCTGGCCGACTGTTTCGTCAGTAAGGTTCATAAGTAGGATGGAAAGTTGGTAGATTACTGTTACAAAAGTACGATTTTCCATAAGACTTATCCACAATAACGAAAGTTTACTTGTGGATAACTTTCTGTTTGTCAATCAAAAAAGACAACTAACCAATATCTATACTTGTTACAAATTAACAAAAATTGAGCCAGTATTACTTTTAATGTAACAGGCAGTCTAACCCAATATCAACTGTTCAATTTCCTGTTTAGCTGTGGCAAATTCCTGTTACGCCTGCTGGCGTAGAGCTTGAGCTTGCTGTTGTCTGCTCATAATTTCTGCCACAATATCTTCCCGCACAGAAGTTGATGGGACGGGCAAACGGAGTTTTTTTTAAAATTCCGTTTGCCCGTTGGTGCCCTGCCGATCCGCCAAACATCATTTTGGCGTTTCGCCGAAAAAATTCACCGTAAAAAAAGGCATGGAGGAAGCATGGAGTGATTTTCGCTATTAGAAGATCATTTTCAGAAAACAAAGTATAGCCTTTGCAATCCGCTATTTTTCGACTTACAGAAGTATCCACTAAAGCATCTTCACTGACGTTTCCCATTGGCACAAATGTAACTTCATCCTTATCACGTAAACCTTCGAATTTGGTAACAGGATTAATGAGAACAACATCACGCAGTAGCTTAGACGAGTATTTAGAGCTTGTGAATTCAGTTACTACTTTTTGATACGTCGGGTCCAAACGCCCGCCCGACACTAAAATTTACTTCCACTTTTTCCACCTAACGCAACGTACCCAAAAAAACGGTGTCTGTTAGGTAGTTGGCTCATCTCCGGTACACCCTCAAACCTTAACGACACACATGAAAACGTTGGCAACAGCCTTACTCGCTCTTACGACCTCGTTGGTTATAGCGCAGCGCAACACCTCCATTAGCCGCAGCATCAACGACGATGGCAAGACATTGTCCATTCGCATCAACGGCACCGCGGATGACAAACCGATCGACTACGACCGCACGTTCGATGTATCCGGCTTAAGTAAAGACGAGCGGAATGCCCTGCGGGAACATATTCTGGATTCGTTGCACGTCAGTATGCCCATGCCAAACAGAATACATGCCGCTCCGCGAGTTGCCTTGGTTCCCCGCGCCCCGTTAGCTCCCCGTGCGCCCCTGGCAGTTCCGTCGCCAGGGCCTCATACAGAATCGGTGGCGGTCATTACCAGCAACGGCCAGACCGTGTCTGTATCCGGCAATGACAATCAGGTTGTGGTTGTGGATGGCAAGCAACCTTATACGAAAGAAGTTAGCTACAATAAGGAATCAGGGAAATTACACCTGCGCTACCGATTCAGGAAAGATGACGACGACTTCACCTACGAACGCACCATCGACGCACCGGACAAATCCCAGCAGGAGCGCCAGCGAATCATTGATGACATCGAGAAGACGATAGGTGTTCCGAAAGTCAGTCGATAGCGCGTTTCCTTCTGTATGGCTCCGCCGTCCATGTCAACTCGCGACAAACCAACTACCCCACTACCTACGCCCTTACCTCAATACCTCATGCTTCTTAACTATTTAAAAATCGCCTGGCGAAATCTCCGGAAAGATAAATTCTACAGCCTGATCAACATTCTGGGGCTGACCATTGGGGTTACCTGTGGGTTGTTGTTGCTGCTCTACGTAACGGACGAACTGAGCTACGACCGCTATCATGCCAATGCCTCGCAGATCTACCGCGTGGTGTCGCACATTACCGAACCGGATAAAGTCAACCGCTGGAGCAGCACGCAGCCGCCGTTAGTTAAAACGCTGAAGCAGGATTACCCCTTCATCAAAAATTACGTCCGGTTCTTTCCCTACGGGCGGGTCATGTTCCGGCAGGGCGAAAAACGATTTTATGAGGATAACATTTACGCGGCCGACTCCACCGTATTCGATGTCTTTAGTTATAAATTCATTGAAGGGGATGCCAAAACGGCACTTGATCAGCCGGGCAGTGTGGTGTTGACGCAAAAGGCCGCTCAGAAATTCTTTGGCTCCGGAACGGCGCTGGGACAGTCGCTCCAAACAAACGACACGACCTTTTATAAAGTAACGGGCGTGCTGGAAGATGTGCCGAAGAACTCCCAATTCACGTTTAACGCCCTCCTGTCTACGGGTCAGAATGAGCGAAGCCAGGCCACCAACTGGGGCGGTTTTTACATATTGAGTTACCTGGTTCTGCCGGATAACTTCGACACGAAGATTCTCGAAAGCAAGTTCCCGCAGGTATACGACAAATACATAGGCCCAATCTTCAAACGAATGGGCATCCGGGTCACCTACGAATTACAACCGCTGACCCGCATACACCTCTACTCCAACCTCGAAGGTGAATCCAACGGTAACATTGGCTATGTCTATACCTTCAGTGCGGTGGCGTTTTTCATGTTGCTGCTGGCCAGTATCAACTACATGAATCTGGCCACGGCCCGTTCGGCTAAACGCGCCAGGGAAGTAGGGCTCCGGAAAGTGATGGGCTCTGTAAGAAGCCGGCTGATGGCGCAGTTTCTGACCGAATCGGTCTTGATGACGGTGCTGGCTCTGGGAGCCAGTTTACTGCTGGTGCTCGTACTACTGCCTTTTTTTAATTCTGTTTCGGGAAAAGACATCGAGTACCGGGAGTTGCTGCGCCCTGGCTTTTTGCTTACCGGCCTGGCCATCGTAGTCTTTACCGGATTCATCAGCGGCAGTTATCCGGCCTTCTATCTATCCGCCTTCGAACCAGCAGCTGTGCTCAAGGGGTCGTTCAACGCCAAAGGGGGAAGTTTTTTCCGAAAAGCGCTGGTCGTATCTCAATTTGCCATTTCGCTGATCATGCTGATCTGTACCTGGGTAGTGTATAAGCAACTCAACTTCATGCGAAACCACGATCTTGGCTACGACCGGGAACAGGTGTTGACCATCGACTACCAGGACCGGCAGCCGAGAGGCAGTTTCAACGCGTTGAAAAATACCTTACTCGCCAACCCAAACATCCGGGAGGTGGCCACCGCGTCGGCACCGACCAGCAACATCGGAGGCCGGGTGATTTTCGGTGTCGAGTCCAATACGGGCTTGAAAGAAATGGGATTCAAGCCGATGAGCGTCGACTATACGTACCTAAAGACGATGGGCATGAAGGTGCTGAAAGGCCGTGATTTCTCCGAAAAAACCCCATCCGACACCCTCAACTCGGTCATAATCAACCAGGCGGTGGTGGAGCGAATGGGCTGGAAAGAGCCGCTGGGCAAAAAAATCCTGCTGGGTGGCTTGCCGCAGGCGGGCCAGCCCGCTCCCCCCACGGCACAGGTCATTGGTGTGATAAAGGATTTCCACCAGCAGTCACTTTATAACCCCATTGAACCTCTGATCATGCTGTGCCGACAGGCGAATGGCGTCGTTCACATAAAGATACAAGCGAAGAATGTCGATAAAACCGTCGCGTTTATCGGACAGAAATGGCGCGAAACCTACCC
Organism: Spirosoma pulveris; assembly: GCF_054781875.1. Lineage (NCBI taxonomy): Bacteria > Pseudomonadati > Bacteroidota > Cytophagia > Cytophagales > Cytophagaceae > Spirosoma > Spirosoma pulveris. The sequence goes on along the minus strand of NZ_BAAGTO010000003.1, from coordinate 25,252 downwards.
CGACCGGCTGTTTGAATACCGCTTTCTGGATCAGGATTTTGAATCGGCTTACCAAGCTGATGAACTTCGCGGACGTATTTTCACCACTTTCTCCGCCCTCACCATCCTCATTGCCTGTCTGGGACTGTTTGGTCTGGCGACTTTCACCACGGAGCAGCGCGTAAAGGAGATCGGGGTGCGGAAAGTGCTGGGGGCGTCGGTATCAAGCGTGGTGGTGCTGCTGTCCAAAGACTTTACGAAACTGGTGCTGTTCTCTTTCCCCATCGCCATTCCGATTGCCTGGTACTCGATGTACAAATGGCTGCAAAACTTCCCGTACAAGACCGACATTGGCGTATGGGTCTTTGTGCTGGCCTGTTTGCTCACCCTGCTCATTTGCTGGCTGACGGTCATCTACCAAAGCGTGAAAGCCGCGCTGACGAATCCGGTGAAATCGTTGCGAAGCGAGTAATGTAGGGATCGCAACGCATCGGCGAACCGGTCATTCGTGGCCATTGGAAAACCATACGGTGTCTGAGACGCAATCCCTGCGTCTCTGCGATACATGTCCGCAACTGAACACAACCCTGTCCAGTTTCGGACATGCCGCTTTTTCACAGAACTTAACTTTTTGATATACAGACATTTATCTTTGTGGTACAACTTTTGGCATATACCTGACATCTGTTTTAGTCTGGACTATTCCTGCTCGTGTATGCTACGCAACTACCTTAAAATCGCTTTCCGGAATCTCTGGAAAAACCGGCTGTTCAGTGCGTTGAATGTCGTGGGCATGGGCGTGGGTATTGCCGCCGTTGGTCTGATGGTTTTATACGTATGGCACGAACTGAGCTACGACCGCTTTCATGCCAACGCCAACCGGATTTTCCGGGTCGTTCATTACGCGCAATGGGCGGGGGGTAATCTGCAATTGGCGTCCACATCGGCTCCCTTTGCCAATGCGTTGAAAAACGATTACCCCGAGATCAAGAAAACGGTTCGGTTAAATCCGGAAGGGGGCGGGTTGATTACCTATAAAGACAAGAAAATCGAAGCCAACGACATCATGTTTGCCGATCAATCGGTATTCGATGTCTTTACGCTACCGTTTTTATACGGCAATCCGGCCACGGCCCTAACGCAACCCCAGCGCATTGTCCTGACCAGAAGTCTGGCCGAAAAATTGTTCGGCGATCCGGCCAGAGCTATTGGCCAAACGGTCGAATTCAGCAATAATTTCCCGAATACGGTAACAGGTGTCATTGCCGATGTGCCGACTAATTCGCACCTGCAGTTCAGTGCCCTGCGCTCGCTGCCCACCAACTACACCAACGGCTGGCAGAGCTTCGATCTGTACACCTACGTGCTGCTCAACACAGGCAGCGACTATAAAGCGCTGGAAGCTAAATTAACGGGCTTCTTTCCCAAATATCTGAAAAAGGAAATGGGCGATGTGACGTACCGCTTGGCGCTTCAGCCGCTACCGTCCATTCACCTTCACTCGCATCTGGACTACGAAGCCGGAGCTAACGGCAACAGCCAGACCGTTTATATTTTCGCGCTGGTAGCCGCCCTGATTCTGCTCATTGCGGGCATCAACTACGTGAATCTGTACACCGTCCGGTCCATGAGTCGCCTGCGCGAGGTAGGTGTTCGGAAAGCTATTGGCTCCCACCGCAGTCAGCTTGTGGGGCAGTTTATTACCGAGTCGATGCTGATGGCGTTGCTGGCCAGCCTGGTTGGGGTGATGTTTGCGAATATGGCCTTGCCCCTGTTCAACGAGCTGGCCAATAAGTCCTTGTCTCTGATGAACTACGCCCCCTGGCTGATGCTCGGCTTAGTAACCCTTTTTGCCTTGTTGCTGGGTGCCGGAAGCGGACTCTATCCAGCCCTGTTTCTGTCGGGGTTCAAAACGGTAGTCGCCCTGAAAGGGCAAACGAGCAGTAAGGCTGGTGGTATCGGATTCAGGAAGGCACTGGTTGTTTTTCAGTTTGTGGCCGCCGTGGGTTTAATTGCCTGTTCGTGGGTTATTTACCGGCAAATGGGCTACGTGTTGCACAAAGACCTGGGATTTAACAAAGATCAGGTACTAACGTTTCATCTGGAGAACGAAGCCCCCCGCAAACAGATTCAGTCGCTGAAAGAAGAACTACGAAAAAGCCCGCTCATCGAAGCAGTATCGGCAGCCAGCAACCCCATCGGCAATAATAACATCGGTACGAAGGGGATGATCTTTGAGCAGAATGGCATTATGCCCACCGAGACGCAGGTTGTTCAAAAATTCGCTGTCGATGCCGACTACCTGAACACGCTACAGATTAAGCTGCTGGAAGGTCGCAATTTCGCAGCCTCATCACCAGCTGATGCAACAGGTGCCGTGCTGGTCAACGAAGCACTGGTAAAGAAGATGGGCTGGAAAAATCCGATCGGGAAACGTGTCAGGTCATATGTCAGCATGGACAAGGCGGTTGAATCGCAGGTGATTGGTGTTGTGAACGACTTTCACACGTATTCGCTTCAGCACAAAATAGAACCGCTGGTGTTGCAGCTTCCGGCACCCGAAGATCAGGATAACCTGTATATTCGTATCCGGGCCGGGAAAGCGGAGGAAGCACTCGCCTACATCAAAACGGTTTACCAGCAATTTGACCCGGCCGCTATCCCAGGCTTTCATTTCCTGGATGAGAATTTCTCCCGGCAGTACAAAGCTGAACAGAAACAGGGCCGGTTGCTGCTCACCTTCACCATTCTGGCCGTGCTGATTGCCTGTCTGGGCTTATTCGGTCTGGCAGCCCTGGCGGCAGAAGCCCGCACGAAAGAGATTGGCGTTCGGAAAGTGCTGGGCGCATCGGTGGTGAGTATCGTCGCGCTGCTTTCCAAAGACTTCCTGAAACTGGTCGTCATAGCCATTGTGATTGCCACACCGCTGGCCTGGTACGCTATGAATCAGTGGTTGCAGGGTTTCGCCTATAAAATTAATATCGAGTGGTGGATCTTCGCACTGGCTGGTCTATTAGCAGTAGGCATCGCCCTGCTGACGGTAGGTTTCCAAAGCGTGAAAGCCGCGCTGACAAACCCGGTAAAATCATTACGATCGGAATAGGGACGATCCCGTAGAGACAACGCATGCGTTGTCTCTACAATTGAATCTACGCCTGTTAACATTGAACCGTCACGCGCAGGAACGTGGCCGGTATGGAGGTGGTGTTGGCGTCGGCACTTTTGTTTTGGCTGTTGAACAATTCGTCTAAAGCCTGATCCAGTTCCGACGCCTTGCCGTTCTTTTCGGCGGCTTCAAACGCGTTCATGGTAGGCCCATAATACGTTTTGAAGGTGGTAAAGAACTCGGAGGGAGAATACGGGGCATTGAACGTGAACGTATCGCGGAGGAACGTGATGTTTTCTTTAGCGATACCGGCTTGTTCGAACCGGTCGATCACATGGTTTTCCATGCCCCACAGCATGGGGCTCAGGAAACCCTCCGGTGGTGGCGGTGTATAAGCCGAGCTGATGCGCAATACCTGGGCAACCAGCGTAGGATCGCCCGGAATCCAGTTTCCCATGACGATTCGTCCCCCCGGACGAGTAACCCGAACCATTTCTTTCGCTACGTCGAAGGGCTTTGGCGCGAACATGGCCCCGAATATGCTCACGACCAGATCAAACGACTTGTCCTTCAGGCCGGATAAATCGGACGCGTCCCCTTCCTGAAAGGTACAGTTCGTCAGTCCTTCTGCGCTGGCCCGTTTGTTGCCCGCATCAACGAGATTACTGGCAATGTCAACGCCCAGCACGGTGGCGCCAAGTTTGGCCTCGGGTAGGGCCGTTGTCCCGTCGCCACACCCGAGGTCTAGAATCGTCATGTCTTTGGTGATTCCCAGTTGGGCAACCAGAGCGGTACCACTTTCGCGCATGGTTGCGGCCACCTGGGTAAAGTCTCCTTTTTCCCACAAGGCTTTGTTTGGATTCATTAGCTTACTTTTTTGATGGTGAACGAAAACATACACCCACAAGGGCACAGCTTTGCAGGCTTATCTGGTTATGGGCTGGCAACGATGCAGTCTGATTGGCGGCAAATCGTTGTTTTCTAAAGGTACCATAACCCCCATGTGGACCGTATTTAATTTGAGTAATCGGCTAGCCGTCAACGAAGTCCGGCCAATCTGCTGCTGGCCCAGAGCCACCAATCGGCATTCTTTCATTAACGGACAACTCTTGTCCATTTGCGGACACGGGTTCGTTATCAATACGTTCAAACTGACTGAAATCGACCATTTCAGGACGTGGCACAAGAGTTGAGCGGTAACTATCACTCCCCGTATCTATTCATTTACGAGCCAACCGCCAGCCCTATGTTTCTTAACTACCTAAAAATTGCCCTGCGTACACTTCGGAAGAATCGGGTGTTTTCGTTCATCAACATGGCCGGGCTGGCGCTTGGTATTGCCACCTTCGTCTTCATTCTGGAATATGTTGCCTACGAACGGTCGGTAAATGGATTTCACAAAAACCTGTCAACCCTTTACCGAATGCTCACGCAAACCAAAGAGGGCGACATTTGGGCAGATATGGCTCCGGCGATAGGGCCACTCGTCAAACGGGAATTTCCGGAAGTAACCGATTTTTGCCGCGTTGGCGAACATTCAGCCAATGGAATCGTAAGTTTTTCGGACGGGAAGCCAGGGCAATCGCCCCGGTCGTTTCGGGAAGACAAGCTGGCCTATGCCGATGCCAATTTCTTTACGCTCTTTACCTTCCCAATTGTGCAGGGCGATGCTGCTGCAGCGCTGGTGCAACCCAATACGGTAGCTCTCTCAACATCGCAGGCCCGGAAATATTTTGGCACGAAACGCCCCCTCGGTCAGTCGTTCGTGCTGAATAACCAGTTCGGAAAAACGCGCTATACCGTTACGGCGATCTACGCCGATATGCCCCAAAACTCCGACCTGATCTTCGACGCGGTATTTTCTCTCCAAACGCTGGCGAATCCCGCTAACCTCAACGGCAACGACTGGGCACGGCTCGATGGTTTCGACGGCAATTACCTGACCACTTTCCTGAAATTACCCGGCGAAGCCCCCGGCAAAACCGCCGAGGCATTGGCCGCTAAACTCAATGTCTACAACAAAAAAGTACAGCCCGACAGCGAAACTCTGTTTATGCTGCAACCCGCTGCTAACCTGCACCTGGCGGCCTCGCTGAGCGACATTTACCGGACGAGCGGCAGCCTGGGGTTCGTGTATCTGCTCAGCGGTATTGCCGGGTTGATTTTGTTGATCGCGTGGTTTAACTACATTAACCTGTCAACGGCAGGCGCCCTCAAACGGGCTAAAGAAGTGGGCGTTCGGAAAGTGATCGGTGCCGGGCCCGAGCAGTTGATCAGGCAGTTTCTGGGCGAGTCATTGCTGCTCAATAGCGTTGGTTTCGGGCTGGCGGTTACGCTGGTTCTCTCCTTGCAAAGCACGTTCAACGAGTTTGTTGGCAAAGACCTGTCGCTGGCGGTACTGAACACCAATGGCGTCTGGGTAGCCGGTCTGGCTCTCCTCATCGTGGGCGCGCTGGCCTCCGGCGGGTACGTAGCCTTCGTCCTGACCTCCTTTAAACCCATACAAACGTTGAAAGGCGCCTATCAGGCGGGGAAGGGCGGCTGGCTGCGCAAAACGCTGGTTGTGACTCAATTCAGCGCGTCGGTAGCCCTTGTTATTGCCACCCTTGTGCTGTACCGGCAGTTGCAATATATGCAGGATAAAGATCTGGGTATGAAACTGACGCAGCGGGTTGTGCTCAAAGCCCCTCAGATTGGCGATGGCCCGTTGGCGCCCCGCGCCGTTCTGCTGGAAAACCAGCTGATGCAACTTCCTTATGTGAAAAACCTGAGCCAGACGAGCATTGTACCGGGCAATTTCTACAACTTCTCGGCGGTAGGTATTACCAGACAAAATCCCCGTCCCGGCGATGAAAAGAAAGGGTATTCGATGGGGATCATCGACGACCGCTTCCTGAAAACCTACGAAATCGGGCTGGCGGCCGGTCGCAACTTCACCGTTCGCGAAGCCGAATTAGGCTGGGAGAAAAGTGCCAAACTGATGATCAACGAAACAGCCGCCCGCCAGTTGGGGTTTGCTTCCGGCACCGACGCGGCCGGTAAATTCATCAACTGGGGGCAACGCTACGAAATCGTCGGCGTGGTAAAAGACTATAACCACCAGGGCTTACAGCACGCCATCGACCCGGTTATTTTTATGCCCCGCCGATCGCTCAGCGACTTGACCATTCAACTTGCCGCCGGTGGGCGTATGGCCGACAAAATCGCCGAGCTGGAACGGCTGTACAAAGCCAGTTTTCCGGGCAACCCATTCGAGTTTTACTTCGCCGATGAGAACTACAACAGACAGTACCAGTCCGAGCTGCAATACGGACAGGTGTTTACGGTAGCCTCGGCCCTGGCTATTTTCATTGCCTGCCTGGGTCTGTTCGGTCTGGCAACGTTCACGACCGAACAGCGCACCAAAGAGATTGGCGTACGGAAAGTGTTGGGGGCATCGGTCAGCAGCATTGTGGCATTGCTCTCCAAAGATTTCCTGAAACTGGTACTGGTCTCCATTGTCATTGCCTCGCCCTTGGCCTGGTATGCCATGAACAAATGGCTGCAGAATTTTGAATATAAAGTCGGTATTAGCTGGTGGGTGTTCGCGCTGGCGGGATCTCTGGCCATCGGCATCGCCTTGCTGACGGTAAGTTTCCAAAGCGTAAAAGCCGCCCTGATGAACCCAGTCAAATCGTTACGGTCGGAATAGGCAAAAATCCTGTCCGCTGTCGTACAGAATTTGTCCGAAAATGGACAACAAGCATCCTTACCATAAAACAACTAATTGACAGTCAACGATATAGCTAGCTGGCATGATGATGGATAGGCTAAATATACTTACCTGATCTTCTCTCTCTTTTTGCCGATTTTATGAAAACGCTATTTACCCTGTTCCTGCTTACGGTTGGTTTCAGCGCGTTAGCACAACGGTCGTTCAGTAAACACGTTACGACCGATGGTCGGCAGCTTCGTATTCGCGTGGACATCGACCAGCCTGATCGATCCGTTCATTACCGTCGCTCCTTCGACGTAACGGACCTGGACGATAAAGCCGTGAAAGCCCTTGAAAGCCGCATCATCGACTCCCTCGACCGGGTTTCATCGGATGGCTCTCCGGCGGTAGCAGTTGAACCCAAGCGTAGTAGCTGGAGCACGAAAAAAGAGGAGCGCTCAATCGTTTACATGTCCGATTCAGACAACCGGGCGGCTCGTATGGAAGCCCACGCATCGTCCAGTCTCTCGCCAAGTGATGTGGCACCCTCGTCGGTGCTGGTCAAAGAAGACAAGGAAAACGGTCGTCTCTGGATGCAATACACTTTCCAAAAGGACGGTGAAGAGCTGGTGATCGAACGGACAGCGAATGTACTGGGCAAGAGCGAGCGCGAAAAACAGGCCATCATCAAAGAGACAGAACGCAGTTTCGGCATTAAAACGGGCAATCAGTAAGCAAGTAAATTCACCTGATCTGCCACCCAAAGAGGTTTCTTTTCACCCTATGTTTTCCCTTTCCTACAGGTCGCTTAGCAGGCGACCTGTTTTTTTTTCGCATTTCCTGTAACCTTCCCGAATTCCCGCAGTTTCCAGTCCAAAATCCACCAAACACACTCTTCAGCCGGTTGAACGCTCTGACAGATAACGCGCTCATGTTGCAGGTAAAAGCAGGCAATATGGATACGATGGGGTTGCTCTTCGAGCGGTACCATCGGCCCCTGTTCGGCTTTCTGTTTCACATGACGGGCCAGCGGGAAGCCAGCGAAGATATGTTGCAGACGGTATTCTACCGGATGCTCAAGTACCGCCACACCTTCACCGGCGATGGTGAGTTTCGAAGCTGGATGTACCACCTGGCCCGGAATGTACTGGTGGATCACAGCAGGCAAAACAAACGATCATCGCACCAGTATGACCTGGCCGAACTGGCCGACCGGATCGGGGGTGGATCAGCCGCCGATGAGCGACTACTGAAACAACAGGAAATGGACAGCCTTCATAACGCACTAGCGAAGTTAAGTGCCGACCACCGGGAAGTGCTGGTACTGAGCCGCTTTCAGGAGTTGAAATACGACGAGATTGCGCAGGTGCTGCATACGACGGAGGGCGCAGTGAAAGTGCGTGTACACCGCGCTATGAACGAATTGAAGAAAATTTACCAGACGATCGACCATGAACGGACAGCCCCTAACCTGTGAACAGACCAACGAGCAGCTAGCCGACTGGTTACGGAATCAGTTGCCTGATGCCGAACGGGCCAGCCTGGAAAACCACCTGGCCCAATGTCCGGCCTGCCGGGCCGAAGCCGAATCGACGAAACAGCTTTGGCAGTTGATGGGCAACCTGCCTGCACCGGAACCCAGCGAAACGGCCCGTGTTCGGTTTCAGGCCATGCTCGATACGTATAAGGATACCGTACAGTTGCAGCAGCAAGGCGTATTTGACGGGCTACTCAGTAAACTACGGGCGCTCTGGGCTCCTCACTTCGCGGTTCGGCTGGCGTATAGCGTTGCTTTATTGACGGTTGGTGCAGCGGCTGGATACTGGTTGCGCACTTCCGGCACATCGACCGTGGCGATTCAACAACAACAGATCGACACGCTGTCGAATCAGGTGCGGGACATGCGGCAGATGATGATGCTCTCGCTACTCGAAAATCCGTCGGCTTCCGAGCGACTTCGGGCAGTGAGTTATACGGACGAAATTTCGAATGTAGACCATAAGGTGGTGGAGGCTTTACTAACAACCCTCAACAACGACGACAATGTCAATGTGCGGCTGGTCACGCTGGAAGCACTCGCCAAACTAGCCGATAACGCAACGGTACGCGAAGGGCTGGTGCAGTCGATTACCCGGCAGGAGTCGCCGTTGGTGCAGTCCGCGCTGGCCGATGTGATGGTGAAGCTTCAGGAGAAACGATCCATCAAACCCCTCCGGCAACTGCTCCACGATGATAACCTGAACCATCTGGTCAAAGGCAAAATCGAACAAAGCATCAAGGACTTATCCTAGTTTTTTTGTCATCCCGACCGGTCCGCCGATGCGGCAGGAGAGATGACAAAAAACAACCCTCAAAACAACTCTGCTATGAAACTATTACTAATCCCCTCGCTGGCGGGGCTGGTGCTCTCTTGTGCACAGTCGCCAGCCACCGCTCAGGAATTTAAGGAACATATCAGTAAAGAATTTACGGCGCCAAAAGCCGCTGGCAGCGTGCTGGCCATCTACAACATCAACGGCTTTATCAAAGTCGAAGGGTATTCGGGCGATAAGGTGGTGCTGGAAATCGACAAGTCCATTACAGCCAAAAGCAACCAGGGTCTGGAGGGCGGCAAGAAGGAAATTCAGCTCAAACTCGAACAGCAGGGCGACAGCATCATCGCCTACATTGCCAAACCTTTCGATTCGCGGCCCCGGCGCAACTGGCATCGGGACCGTGACCGGAACCGGGATGATGACTATGATTTCACCCTCAACTTCACCGTGAAAGTACCGAATCGAATAAACCTCGTCGCATCAACGGTTAACCGGGGCAATGTGTCGGTGAAAGACGTGGAAGGCATGCTTCGGGCGCGTAATGTAAACGGGGCCATTACGCTTACGAACGTGAAAGGCACGACAGATGCCCACACTATCAACGGCAACCTCGACGTCGACTACGTAGCCAATCCACCCGACAATTCGTCGTATTATACCCTCAACGGGAATATTAACGTGAGCTATCCGGCCAATCTATCCGCCGACTTCCAGTTCAAAACGTTCCAGGGCCAGTTTTACACCGACTTCCCCAACACCGAAGTTCTGCCCGTGCAGGCCATAAAAACGACCCGGCAAACGGAGACGGGCACGGTGTATAAACTCGATAAAAACACCGCCATTCGCATCGGCAAAGGCGGAAAGACTTTCAAGTTCGAAACATTTAACGGCAACATTTATATCAAAAAGCAATCCTGATGAAAACGAATATACTCACCACCGCACTCTTGCTGCTTAGCCTGCTTATAGTCCGTCCGGTAGCCGCTCAGAGTGACGTAAAAGAGCAACTGGTTGTCCCTTTAAGCGACCCATCCAAACCCGGTAACCTGAAAGTAGGGTTAATCAATGGCTCCATTCATGTGATCGGTTACAGTGGCAAAGACGTTGTGATCGACATTACAGCCAGTACCAAACGCGGACGACGCGACGACGATGATGACCGGTCTGATCGGGCATCCAACGGCATGAAACGCATTGCTACGGGCATGCCGCTCGATGTCAGTGCCGAAGAGAAAAACAATACGGTTAACGTTCATGCGAATTCCATAAGGCAAACGGTCGATCTGACGATCAAAGTGCCCCAGCGTTTTTCACTCAAGGTCAGTACCATCAACAACGGCACCATTGAGGTCGAGAATGTGAGCGGAACCCTCGAAGCGACGAACGTGAACGGATACGTTCACCTGACAAATATTGCGGGTTCGGCCGTAGCCAGTACGGTAAACGGGGATCTGATTGCTACCTTCAAATCCATTGATTCGGGTACACCAATGGCCTTTTCGACACTCAACGGCAACGTCGACGTAACCTTCCCGGCCAGCGTGAAGGCGAACAGCAAACTCAAATCCGACCGGGGTGATATCTACAGCGACTTCGATATCGACGTGGATAAAAACCAGCCTAAAGTCAACCGCACGAGCCAGTCGGGCATGTACCAGGTTAAGATTGACGAGTGGGTGTACGGCAAAATCAACGGCGGTGGCCCGGAAGTCATGATGAAAAACATGAACGGGAATATTTACATCCGCAAGGCGAAGTAATCCTCATGGCTACGCATCTACATAAGCTGGCTGTCTGCCTGTTCGGCTTGGTAGCCGCTTCGGTTGCATTCAGCTTCGGACAAGATCGGCCCACTCCGGCTGCTTCCTCTGTTGCTACGCAAAAATCGGCGAACGCGCTCGACAAGTTTTTGCGGGGTCAGATGGGGCAGCTTAAGATTCCCGGCATGCAGGTTGCCGTTGTCCAGCATGGGCATCTGGTGTTCAGCAGATCGTATGGCTTTGCCAATCTACAGGACTCGATTCCGGTAACCAGCAGAAGCATATTTGCGATCAACTCCTGCACCAAAGCGTTTACGGGCGTGGCTATTATGCAACTGGTTGAGGAAGGTAAAGTAGATCTTGGTGCCCCCGTTTCCCGCTACCTCGACGGACTTCCGGCCACCTGGCAGACCATAACGATTCGACAACTGATGACCCACGTTTCGGGATTGCCGGATGTTCTTCGGGTTCTCGGCACACCCGAACAAGAGATTAGCGAGGAAACCGCCTGGGCTCGAACAAGGGCCATGCCGATGGCTTTCCCAACGGGTGAGCAGTTTAGTTATAACCAGACAAACTACGCGCTGCTGGGCAAAATCATCGACAAGCTCAGGGATAAACCGTTCGTTCAGGTATTCAGCGAACGACAGTTCAGGCTAGCCGGGCTGGCCAATACCGGCTTTGGTGATTCGCGCGACGTGATACCGCATAAAGCCCCGTCCTACCGATGGATTTCCCGTCTGGATGGGCAGGTGCTGCGTACCCCTAAACTTACGCCCGCCTATGAGGAATTCCCGATCTTTCGCCGGACCGCTTCGGGCATGAACAGCACCGCCGAGGATATGGCTCACTGGATTATCGCCTTGCAGCAGGGTAAACTGTTAAAAACGAAAGCGGCCCTCGATACAATGTGGACCGCAGGTCGATACAACAACGGTTCGCCTACGCAATGGGCACTGGGCTGGGGGCTGACTAAATTCCGGCCCAAACATAAGGCTGTGGGCATGTCGGGGGGCGGGCGTTCGGCTTTTCTGGTCTACCCCGACGATGATCTGGCGGTTATCGTATTGACGAATCTGGCGGGTTCTTCACCGGAGAATTTCATTGAGGAAATCGCCGGGTACTATAACCCGGATATTCCGGCATCCGACCCGATTACGAGCCTTCGGTTGCAGTTACAGAAACGAGGTTTCGAGCAGGCTATCCCGGTGGCGAACGAATTGAAAAAGCGAAGTCTCCAGCCGAAAGAAGACGAATTGAACGACTGGGCCTACCGCCTGATGAGCAGCGGCCAGACAAAAGAAGCCCTCGAGCTTTTCAAACTGAACGTAAGTCTCTATCCCGAAAGCTGGAACGTCTACGACAGTCTGGCCGAAGGTTACGAGCGGCTGGGTAGCTCGGAACTGGCGGTCAAGAATTACAAGCAATCGCTGGCGCTAAATCCAGCAAATACGAACGCGATAGACCACTTAAAGAAGGCTGGACAGTAGGCAGAGCTCAGCATCTGACGCAACCTGTTTGCTCAAACTTGCATCTATTGACAAACTTCAAACCAGACGACCACCCATGAATGCCTGGCTCACCTCCGCGCTGTTATTACTGCCAACAGCCCTTGTTTACCCTAAACAGTCGCCGGTGTTACCTGCGTTGCTGAAAAAGGCGTTGACGGATAATCCACTAAAGAACCCGGTTGACGCTATTGTTGAACAGGCGGCTCAACAGTTTATGTCCGCTCCGCAGGCCGTCGGGCTGTCGATTGGCATTGTCAGGGATGGGCGAACGTACGTATACAACTATGGCACCGTCGAAAAAGGGAGCCAGCAAATCCCGACCGGACAAACGATTTACCCTCTTGCCTCCATCACCAAAACCTTTACGGGTGCCTTGCTGGCGCAGGCCGTAGTCGAAAAGAAGGTCGGGCTGGGCGATGACATTCGTAAATACCTGACGGGCAGTTACCCCAATCTGGCCTATCAGGGGCAACCCATCCGGCTCTTTCACCTCATCAATCATCGGTCGGGACTCCCGTTTCTATTGCCCGATCGCCCGGATGCGTTTGCGGATACGAGCGTTCCATCGTCAGCCATTGCCACCGAGCTTTTGCAGCATTACAGCCGGAATGACTTTTTCAGCGACCTGCACACCGTGAAGCTCACCAGCACACCGGGGTCTACGTTCAACTACTCGAATGCAGGTGCTCAGTTACTGGGTTACATTCTGGAACGGGTCTACGATAGGCCGTTTGAGGAGCTTGTCCGGGAGAAACTAACCCGGCCGCTGGCGATGCACGACACGAAAATTACCCTGACGCCTGCCGATCAGAGTCGTTTTGCGAAGGGTTACAACTGCAACGGTGTGCTGATGCCCAATAGCCCCGATCAACTCCAGGGCGCGGGTGCCTTGAAATCGACCGTGGCCGACATGCTGGCGTATATCCAATGGCATGTGGCCGAAGCGCATGAAGCGGCCAAATTGACTCACCGGCCAACCTGGGGCGATGAGAACCGGTATTCGGCGGGGTTGAACTGGCAGATACGCAACGTGTCTGGCTACCGGGCCATCTGGCAGGACGGCAACATCCCCGGCTTCAGCAGCTTATGCGTCAACTATCCCGAGGTGAACATGGGTATCGTGGTGCTCTCCAATGAATGCGACCGCCAAACGGCTTTTCGCATAACCACGCTGGCCAACCAGATAGCCAAAACCCTCGACGAGCGGGCGGTTATGCTGCCGAATTGATAGAGTCATTAGCATAGGCCTGCCGGGATAGAAACAACCGTATAACGTGCCTGTCCACAAACGAACGACCACTGTCCGATTACGGACAGTGGTCGTTCGTTTTTACCGCATAAATAGCTATCATACAGACAATTATCATTACTGGTACAACATTTGGACGTATTATCTCACCCCTTTACCCAGCCACCTGTTATCCAGACCCATGCTACAGAACTACCTGAAAACGGCCCTGCGTACATTATGGAAACACAAGCTGTTTTCCTTTATCAACGTCTTTGGCCTGGCATCGGGCATGCTGGTTTGTTTGCTGGCCATGATCGACATCAAAGGTGCATTCGATTATGATTCGTTTCATCCCCACGCCGACCGCACGTACCGAATCATCACGGATGTAACAGCCAACACCAACGACGAGCAGGGGTTCGCCACAACACCCCTGCCGCTAGCAGACGATTTAGCTCACAACTACCCCTTTGTCGAAGCCGTCACCCGCGTGATTCGGATTTACGGTGAAGTCACGGCGAATCGAAAGCAGTTGCCTGTGGTGTTTAAGGCCGTCGATCCGGGTTTCTTCACCGTATTCGGATTCAAACTAACGGCCGGTCAAGCCGCTATTTCGCCTAATACGGTGGTATTGACACCGGAAACCGCCGAGCGTTTTTTCGGTACAGCCGATCCCGTTGGGAAAGTGATGGCGCATGACGAACTCGGCGCGTTGACGGTTACGGGCGTTCTGGCTAAAAACCCAACCCGGTCACACCTGAACTTCGACATGCTTGTTTCTATGTCGACACTCTCCAGCCCAGCCTGGAAGCAATCCTTCACCAACTGGAAACAGTACAGCGCAGGCTACACCTATGTTGTCCTGAAACCCGGTATCCCGGTCGAAACGCTCGATGCGGCCTTGCCATCACTCGCCATTCGGGCCACCAAAGGAATTCGGTTTACCAACGAAAAAGGGTATACCTTCCGAAGCCAGGCGCTGACCAGCCTCTCGCCCTCACGCGAAGACCTCATGAACGCGACTTATGAACCCACCGCCGGGAAACTGGAGACGGAAATGGGCATTGGTCTGTTAACGCTCCTGCTGGCGGCCTTCAATTACATCAACCTCACCCTGGCCCGGTCGTTGAGCCGCGCCCGCGAGGTTGGCATTAGGAAAGTGTCCGGGGCACTGCGGTGGCAGTTGATGGGGCAGTTTATGGCCGAATCTGTTATTCTATCGGTGTTGGGGCTTGGGCTGGCCTATGGTATGTTGCAATTAGTGAAACCGATGCCCTTTGTGCAACAATGGCTTATTGGGGATGTTGAATGGGAAAATAATGGAACGTTATGGTCGGTTTTTGTGGCGTTCAGCGTCGTAACCGGCTTACTGGCGGGGTTGCTCCCGGCCCGTGTCCTGTCGGGTTTTCAACCGGCGCAGGTACTTCGCAGCCAGACAGGCATTCGGGTGTTTAAAGGGATAACCCTCCGCAAGTCGTTGATCATCGTGCAGTTCTCTATTTCGTTACTTGCCATGATCGCGCTGCTGGCGATGGCCCGCCAGCAACAGTTTATGGCCACGACCAATTACGGGTTTGAGCGTGAAGGTATTCTAACGATTCCTCTGAATGGCTTCCCGCCCGGTCAGCTGTCGGCTACGATCAGCCAGTTAGCGGGTGTGGAGCGCGTCGCGGCAACGGCTGCCCTGTTCGGCGATCATGGCGGCAACGGGCAAATGGTTTATCGGCAGAAAAACCGGAGCGATTCGGCCGCAACCGATGTCTTTGCGGCCGATGCCAACATTGTGCCAACAACCGGATTAACATTACTGGCCGGGCAGAACCTCCCCGAGTCCGTATCCGACTCGGCTTCCCGGCTGGTGCTGATCAATGAAGAAGCGGTCCGGGCCTTCAAACTGGGCGGGGCCAAAGCAGCCGTCGGGCAAACGCTCTGGCTCAACGATAGCACGGATGTTCAGGTAGCGGGCGTGTTGAAAGATTTTCAGTTTACCACGCTGGTCTGGAAGATCCATCCACTCATCTTCCGCTACCAGCCAGCGGATTTCCGGTATCTGAGTGTAAAAGTAGTGGGCGGCAATCCTGAAGCGGTTAAAGCCAACATTGCTCGCATCTGGAAGCGGCTCAACCCCTACGAGCCGTTTACGGGACAGTGGTACGATGATTTCCTGTATAAGCGCCACAGCCATACCGACGACCTGAGTTTCATGAGTTTGCTGCTTGGCTTAGCTATGTCGATTGCCTGCCTGGGCCTGCTGGGCATGGTTACCTACACCACCGTCCTACGGACCAAAGAGGTTGGCGTGCGTAAAGTGATGGGGGCTACTGTGAGCCAGGTTGTCTGGTTGCTGTCATGGGATTTTCTGCGTCTGCTGCTCATTTCCGGAGCTATTGCCCTCCCGCTGGGGTATCTGGCCAGCAGCTTTTTCCTGATGACGTTCGCGTATCACATCACAGTGGGTTTTGGCCTGTTAGGACTATGTTTCGGCACGATGCTCCTGCTGGGCGTGCTGACGATTGGCTGGCGAACCTACCGGATAGCCCTGACGAATCCGGTGAAAAGCTTGAGAAATGAATAAACTCAATCACTTACCCTTTCCCTAACACTATGTCGTACATCGCTATACCCATTTCTTCGCTGCCCGGTAAGCAGGACATCGAAATCGACGTAACCATCAACGGGCAAAAGCAGGCCCTGCATTATCGGGTCGAACTGTTCTACTGGGGCGACTGCCGTGTGCCCACCTTCGACCGGGTCGAGTGCATTCGGCAACTGCTGGCCGAGTATGACCGCGACTGGACCCTCTACTACATCGGCTCCCCCACGGATGAGTTCGTGCCCATCACCTTCGTCAAAAAGGAGGATTTAGCCAAACAACGAACCCTGCTCCGGGCATCGGCACACTAAAAGTTGCGAGCCACACTGCCCCAAACGGTCGTGTCGCCGGGTCAACTCAGTTTGCGTGTTGGTGAAACTTGAGTCATGGGTTTAACAAAGCCCTATAAACAGACACTCCCATAGCCAGGGGAAAATCTTCGGGCTATGGGAGTGAAAATAATCCACTACGACTATATCAGCCGAATCAGGGGAACAAGACTTTTTGAGTGTAAACCCTGTCTTCCGGCTGCACCCGCAGCACATCCATCCGCAGGTCGGCGGGGCGGTTGGCCCGGATCCGGTACCGATTCTGACTTTGCTCCAGCAGGGTATAGGTTAGCTGTTCGTTGGTAGATTGCGGGGCTGAGATGGCAATGCCCATCGTACCATAGCCCGGATTGGTTATGCCGGCCCCACTGGTCCAGAAACCGGCCGTAAAGGATGTCGTAGCCGGCATAGTATAGTTGGATGTGGTCGTAAAATAACCAGTCGTGGCCCCGGCTCCATCCGTATACGATACCTTGTAAGAAGCTCCCGGCGTCAGGGGTGCAGAAATCGTACCTTGTGATTTTGTAAAAGTGGTCGTGTATACATCACTGGCATTGGTGAAGGTACCGGTTAAAGCTGCATGGCCAGTTTTTCGGCCGACACCACAGCCCCTTCCATATAGCCGGGAGACACAGTGGCCGTTTCTGTGCCGCCGAAATATAATTTCCCGTTCAGATACGATTCCTGTAACAGGTCATGTCCATTGTTTTGATGCGGCCGGTGGAAGACCGGGTTGCCAGCCACAATCCATTCATCGTTCCAGATTTTATCGAAATAAGCTGTTGGATGAAAGGCGTCCGGGCCAAATAGGTTTCCCAACTGACGTAATACGTTTTGCCTGCGTACTTCCTGCGTATAAGCGGCAGCTCCTCCGTTTAAAAATCCGGTGAAGCCAAAGTGCTGCCCGTCGACGGTTGTGTGGTCGTACATTTCAACGACGATATCCGCATGGCTGTACAGCATGCCCGAAAATCCGTTGTTGCGCCAAAAAGGGATATCATATTCAACCACAAACTTGATCGCTCCGCTCATCCACGTTTGTACCGCAGGTAAAAGCTCACGAACAGCCAGGGGAAGCTCAGGTGTTATGTTTATCCGCGAGGCCATAACCTGAGGGGGCATACAAACCACAACCTGATTGGCTGAGTACGTTCGACCACTGCCCGTTTCGATAACCACTCCCTGCTCACCTTCCCGAATCGCCGTAACAGGTGTATTCAGGTGAATACGGTCGGCATCGAGCTGTTTGGCCAAGGCGTTGATCAATTGCTGTGTGCCACCTGCCAACCGGAAAGAGGGCGATTCCGAAGCCGGCACGAAAAACGTCTGCGGAGGTTCGAAGGACTTGGTCTGAAAGAGCGTCAACCCCTCCGAGAACTGAGGAAAAACGGTTAGCCCAAGCGCATCGATCAGCTTTAAAAGACTGGGATGCTGCGGGGAAAACCAGGTGGCTCCCAATTCCAACGGCGTAGCTAAAGCACCTTCTACAGTATGGATTCGTCCACCCAACCGGGGCGAGGCTTCTAAAATAGTTACCCTGCGTTGTCTGGCTTGTAAAAAGTAAGCTAAGCTCAACCCGCTCAAGCCACCACCAACGATAATCACATCTTCGTACGATTCCATCCCGCAAAAATAGCCCTCCACTCAAGATTATCTCCGGTAAAGCCTGGGAAAGTCTACGCCCTCGCCTACGTCAACCTGAATAAACAGCTATAACTACCTGGCCTGTCTATTTTTAGCTGCTGCCTATCAGGCCGTGCATACATTTTAGACTGTAGTATCGACGGTCGGTATATAGCTTCCAATCCCTACTCCCTTGCTTTTCGAAGCGCAGGCAAACCAATACCGGCGGCATCGAAGCCGCCATCCACAGCAATCATTTGCCCTGTAATAAAGGAGGCCTTTGGGGAGCAGAGGAATACGACGGCTTCGGCGATGTCCAGTTCGGTAGCGGAGCGGTTTAAGGGAATACCATCGTAATAAGCTTTAATGATCTCGGGAGAATGGACGGCTTCGGCCAATTTGGTCTTTACCGGGCCGGGAGAAATACAGTTTACCCGCACGCCATAATCGCCAAGTTCGACGGCCAGTTGCTTGGTCAGGTGAACGACGGCGGCTTTCGAAGTACCATAGGCCACACGCAGGGTACTGGCCCGAACTGCCGAGATGGAGGCTATATTCACCACAGCTCCCCTGCTTTCTTTCAGAGCGGGGATAACGGCCTGCGTACACAGGAAAACACCGTCCAGATTCGTGGCCATCACCGTTCGCCAAGCCTCAAAATCGGTTTCTTCCAGGGGCCTGAAAATAGCAACACCGGCATTGTTGACCAGCGCATCGATACGCCCGAACGCGGAGAGTACGTTAGCGACCATAGCGGCAACCTCATCCGGACTGGAAACATCACAGCATACAGGCAGTGTACCCGGCAAGGCCGCCGATGCCGCTTGAAGTTCCGCTTCGTCACGGTCAACCATGGCTACCTGCCAGTTATCCTCCAAAAACAATTTTGCTGTGGCAAGACCAATCCCTCGGGCAGCCCCCGTTACGATGGCAATTTTCTTTGTCATTACTTAATCGATTACACCATTTTGCTTCACCAGTCAAGAAGCTCATTGCCCTGCTAATTTAGAGTAAATGCGAGCAGGTTTCAGATAGTCAAAGGCTACTTTCTTAGGCAACTAATTATACGATATATAATTATCTTATATATAAGAAAGTTGTATATATTTGTTTCATGACAATAGCCCTTCAATCTTTATGCTTAACAACTACCTTAAAATCGCTCTTCGCAACCTCTGGCGGAACCGGAAGGTGAGTGTGATCAGTATCGTTGGCCTTTCAATTGGTCTGGCTTGTGGACTCGTGCTGTTCCTGCTGGTCAGCTATATGTTCAGCTTCGACCGCTACCATGCCAAAGCCGACCGGACGTTCTGGGTCGTTACCGATATCCGGCAGGAGAACATTGTGCCAACCGATGCTACGCCCCGACCCATGGGCGATGTGTTGCGGCAGGAGCTTCCCTTTGTAGAAACGGCCGCCCGGCTCGAAAATGTCTCCCGGCGCGTTGTATCGGTGCCCGATGGGAAAGGCGGCTTTTCGAAGAAGTTTGACGAGTCCCGCAATTTGTGTTTCACCGAACCACAGTACTTTGACATCTTTGATACGGAATGGGTAAGCGGCAGCCCGAAAACGGCACTGGCCGCCCCAAATACGGTTGTCCTCTCGGAACGATATGCCCGGAAATACTTTGGTTCAGCCAACCCCATCGGTCAGGTATTGCGCTTCGATAACCAGACGAACCTAACCGTTACGGGACTTATTAAAAACCTCCCCTCCAATACCAAGCTCCGGTACGACGCTTTCATTTCGTACGCCACCCTGCCCACACTGATGGGCGAGGGTGGCAACCGGGCTATGCAGGACTGGACCCACGTATTTACCGTATGCTTCGTTACCCTCCGCGAAGGCACGTCTGTGGAGCGACTGATCAATGCCTTTCCGGTTCTTCGGAAGAAATACCTGACCACGCCCGAAGCAAAAAAACTGGACTTTCATGCCATCCCACTCCCGGAGCTCGACCATATGTCCCAATACGGCGGCCGGTCGCCGAAGGTGATCCTGTACGCCCTGATTGCTGTCGGGCTGTTTCTGGTGCTGGCGGCCTGTATCAATTTCATCAATATTGCCACCGCCCACGCTCTCAAACGGGCCAAAGAAGTGGGGGTCCGGAAGGCCGTAGGCAGTTCCCGCTGGCAACTTATCGGTCAATTTATGGTCGAGACGACGCTGGTTACGCTGGCAGCTGTTGCGCTGGCGATAGGGCTGGCTTTCCTCTGCTTGCCCATGCTCAACAGTGCCCTGTCGGTCATGAACACCGACATTTCCATCGGCAATTTGTTTCGACCCGACTCTCTACGCTGGTTTGTCGTCCTGATTTTGGGCGTTATTCTGCTGGCGGGTTTGTACCCCTCGCTGGTGTTGGCCCGCTTTAACCCGGTGGCGGCTTTGCGCGGCCGACTGACGACACAGCAGGTTGGCGGAGTATTCGTTCGGCGGGGGCTGATCGTCACGCAGTTTTTTATCACCCAGCTCTTTCTCATTGGCGTAGCGGTTATGCTGGCGCAGGTACGGCACATGCAACAAGCCGATCTGGGTTTTCAGAAAGACGCTATTTTGACGGTTCCGGTGCCCGCTGGAAATGCCTTGAAGCAGGATGTCATTCGTACCCGGATGGCGCAGCTGGCGGGCGTCGAAGCCGTATCGCTGGGTGCCGATCCGCCCGCAGCCTACCGGCGACTGCCCGTACCGTTCACGTTTGACACCCACACGCAGCCGGAGAAGTTTCCCACAATGGTTAAAGTCGGGGATAAAAACTACGTCTCGCTCTATGGCATCAGGCTGGTAGCCGGGCGCAATTTCCGCAACAACGATACAACGAATAACGAAGCACTCGTCAACGAAACCATGGTGCGGGAACTGGGGTTACGCTCCCCTAGTGATGTTATTGGCAAGCGCGTTACCCTGTGGGGTGGCGACAAAATTGTGGTTGGCGTCGTTCGTGATTTCCACCTGAGCGGACTACCCCGGCACATTCCGCCCACCACCCTTCTGAACTACTACCGCGAGAATCAGCTGGCCTCCCTGAAACTCGACCCGGCAACCATTCCGGCAACACTGAAGGCCATTGAACAAATCTGGAATGAACTGTATCCGGAGCATGTGTTCAAAGCCGATTTCGTGAACGACCTGCTGAGCAATTTTTACATGACGGAGCAAATCCTGCTGGGGCTGGCCGAAGTGTTCTCACTCATTGCCATTTTGATCAGCTGTCTGGGTCTGTACGGTCTGGTGACGTTTATGGCCGAAGCGAAGACAAAAGAGATTGGCGTTCGAAAAGTACTGGGCGCTACTGCCGCTCAGCTTGTGTGGTTGTTTGGCCGCGAATTCTGCCGACTCATTCTGATTGGCTTTGCCCTGGCGGCACCACTGGGCTGGTTTCTGATGAACGGCTGGCTACAGGGGTATACCTACCGCATCAATGTCAACGGCTGGATACTGGCCGGGGCACTCTTTGTGGCCAGTTTGATTACGGCCCTGACGGTTGGCTTTGAATCGCTGAAAGCCGCCCGTGCGAACCCCGCAAAAAGCCTTCAGAACGAGTGATTTACCGCACATCATTTTCTTGGCGGTTAGTCCGAAATTGATGACTAAACTAGTCATGTCTACGGAAAGAGGAGGTAGAAATGAAGGCGATCAAACTACTCAACGGAATTGTATTTTGGGTTATAGTAAGCCAGGCGCTGGCCCAGCAGGGCCTGAAAGGCGATTATTATGCCGGGACGAATTTCGAGCAAAAAGTTTTCAGCCGGATCGACCCGCAGCTTAACTTTAACTGGCGGGGTCAGAGTCCGGGTCCGGGCATGCCCGAATCCTACTACTCCATTCGCTGGACGGGTAAACTGCTGGCACCGGCTTCGGGCGAATACCGGTTTTACGCTAAAGTAGACGACGGCATTCGGGTTTGGGTAGGCAACAAAAAAGTGATGGATTCGTGGCAGCTCAACGATTCGGAAAGCTTCGGTGGTCGGGTGATTCTGGAAGCCGGGAAATTTTACGATTTACGGGTCGATTTCTTCAACGATATGCTGGAAGGGGAAATTCAGCTCTTCTGGCAACGGCCCGATGCCAAAAATACACTCAACCCATTCGCGACCTCCGGCACGTTGATCACAGGGCAGCATTTTTTCCAGAAAACTGTCCCCAACCGGGTTACCGTGATCAAAGCACCCGAAAAGCCGGTGTCAACGCCCCCGGTCATTGCGTCGGCTCCGCCCAAAACCATTCCTCCGAAAGTGGCTAAAGTTGTAGCGCGGAAACCGGTTATCAAGCCGCCAATTCCGCAAAAAGCGGTCGTTCTTCCCACAGCAGCGTTGGATACAGTCCAGGCAGCGATAACCAGCCCCCCGGTTACCAAACCGGCTTTCAATGCGGGGACAACCTTCATTTTACACCAAGTTCAGTTTGAGCAGAGCAGCTATAGTTTATTGCCCCAATCATCGGCCGAACTGGACAAGCTGGTGCGGGCGATGAAGGAAAATCCGGATCGGGCTATTGAAATTTCCGGCCATACCGACAACGTTGGCGACCCGCGCCTGAATTTGGCTCTGTCGGAAAACCGGGCCAAGGTCGTAGCGAGTTACCTGAAACGCCGGGGTATTGACGAAGACCGCCTTACGACCAGGGGCTATGGCGGCACCCGACCCATCGGCGATAATACCACCGAAGGCGAACGGGCAAAAAACCGACGTGTCGAAATTGCTATCCGGTAATTTAGTTGACCCATGCAACCTTTTCTGATAGACAAACATCTTTACCATATAAACAGACTAACTACATGAAACGCAACCAGTTTCTACTAACCCTACTTAGCGTAAGTACCCTAACGCTTACCGCTCTGGCTCAAAATCGTACTAGCGACCGGGATGCCCCCTACCAGACCAAGGCTTTTTCCGGAGACATCAAAGCCGTACGCGCCGAAACCTCGGGCGGCAGCCTGACCATCGAAGGCGGCACCGACATGAATGCCAAAGTAGAGATGTATGTTCGAGCCAATAACTGGAACGACCGGCTCGACAAGTCCGAAATCGAAGACCGCCTTAAGGATTACGACATCACCATTGCGCAGGAAGGCAGCACGATTGTGGCAACGGCCAAACGCCGGGGCTCCGGTATGAACTGGAAAAATTCACTGAGCATCAGCTTCAAATTCTACACCCCCCGCAACGTCACCACCGATTTGCGCACCTCCGGCGGCAGCATTCAGCTTACAGCACTCAACGGCTCGCAGAAATTCCGTACCAGCGGAGGTAGCCTGAACGTAAGCGATGTACAGGGCGATATTAACGGACAAACATCCGGCGGCTCTATCCACATGGATCGTTGCCGGAACAACTCCACCAATACAAACATCGACCTCCAGACATCGGGTGGTTCCATCGAAGCCAGAGCGTCGACGGGCCGTATGCGCCTGGTAACGTCGGGCGGCAGCATCCGGCTCAACGACCTGAAAGGCAACATCGATGCCCGAACCAGCGGAGGCAGTATTCAGGGCGATGGTATCGAGGGCGACATCAAAGCCGGTACATCGGGCGGGGGCGTTCGGCTCGCCAACGTAGCCGGTAGCCTGGATGCCAGCACCAGTGCCGGTAGCGTAGACGTGAGCCTGACGAAAGTGGGCGACTATGTTCGCCTAAACACCAGTGCCGGTAGTGTTCACGTACGAATGCCCCTCAACAAGGGCATGGACCTGAACCTGCGCGGCAACCGCGTTAGTCTGCCCGACAACCTGTCGCGGTTTGAAGGCGACATCGAAAAGGACCGCGTTCGGGGAAAACTCAACGGGGGCGGCATTCCGGTTGAGATTGCTGCCAGTGCAGGTAGTGTTTCGCTGAATTAATCAGCACCTTTTCCCGCCATTTTTGTTACTTGAACAAGACCCGCCCCGCTAACAGGCGGGTCTTGTTTTAGCATGACCACATCCCCATTCTTCGACCGTCGGCTGTTGTTAAACCTTGGCCTTACCCTGCTAAGCAGCATCGTCATACTGGTTTGCATCAAAGTAACCCTTTCCATTCACCTTCCGTATTTCGTTGCCACAGCACTGGCTACGGGGCTTGGCTTCCTGGAATCGCGCAGGGGCTGGTTTCTGGCGGTGGCGCAGGCGGTGATCATCTGGCTCGGTTACATGCTCATTGTACCCACACCCGACGGCCCCGCCGACCGCGACATTGAGAACTTCGGCCTGTACGGTTCCATGATCCTGACCTTCGTTGGCAGTTTTATCGGCGGCCTCCTGAAGCGGGCGCTGGACCGGGGGTAATTGATTTACTTTACACCACTGACCTTGGCAAGAAACTGACAGAACGGCAACAGCCTACTTTCGTTATCTTTTTCCGTGGTGTCGGGTTTACGAACCCGACACCACAGCAAGACATAATAACATGTTAGACCCAACACCACGTTAGGCGTCAATTATTCGTCGTGGATATAGTGGTGAATGCACCAAGATTGGCCGCTTAGGGTGGCTGGCTTTATATAACTTATAGCTATGAAGCATATTACGTTCGCCAAGTGTAAGCTCATAACTAAGCCTGAAATTTATTGGTCCCTGAATTTGCAGCTCATCCAACACATCTACAATATTTTTAAACGTTGACTCCCGAGTTGGCGTAATCAGAACGATTGTGCGATTGCTGGGCGTGAGGTACATCAATTGCATTCTAAGTCCTTTAAGTGAATAGTCCGTTTCCATAAACTCAGCTCCAGAACCATCAGGTCTATACGTAAGAAAACCGACTCGATTATTCGCCAGTAAAAATAAACACGCATCAGCCTTAGGGTTGTACCAAAAACATTTGCCGTCATCCGGTACTTGAACGGGCAACTGATTCGGGCGTTGCACCGTCTTCATCATTACAAAAAAGACAATCAATAACAGAGCGACCGACACGAACGGTGTCATATCTATCCGGATGGGGGTGTAGGTTCGGCGTGTTTTCATGATGAACTGCGTGTTTGACCGATGGATGACCGGAGGCAACATTTCGTATGCTACTGATTGAGTTGGACAGATATTAAAATCACCGTAACAGGCCTTCATATTGCACATTTCCGTACCTCACTTTCTTGTAAGGGTACCAGCGTAACTTGACTTTACGCTTTCGCTGGTGCA